>JAWQNE010000007.1:0-296596 GCA_033741175.1 Mycolicibacterium sp. 120270
CCTGGCCCACCCCTCCAACTCGGCCCGCTCATCAGCGGTCAACACAATCTCGGCAGCGTGAGGCGTCGGCACAACCCAGTTTAACAACTAGATCACAATTAACGACTCACGACACTAGCGGAGCGCTGCTGGGCCACCGTCGCCATCGCCAGTTCGAGCGGGTGAAACGCCGCCAACTGCGCAGCCTCCGCCGAATTGATGAGTCGCTTGGTCATTTCCACCGCTCCGCGATCAGCGTCGGCCAGTTCGCCGGCGATGGCGACCGCGCGATCGGTCGCCGACCCGGGGTCGGTGATGTCGGTGACCAGTCCAGCCTGCTGCGCGTCGGCCGCCGTCAGCCGGTCGCCACGCAGGAGCAGCGACGACGCACGGTGTCTGCCGACCTGCTGGGTGAGCCGCCACGCCAGTCCCCCGTCGGGAACAACAGCCCGCGCGACGAACGGCGCGCTGAAGAACGCGTCCGAGGCGGCGACGACGAGATCGCACGCCAAGGCGAGGCTCCAGCCGAGTCCTACCGCGGCGCCTTCGACAGCTGCGATCGTCGGCACTGGAACGGCTTTGAGTTGTTCCATGACCCGCTGTGCATGCTCGACGCGCGCGGCCGGTCCGAGCGGTCCGGCGCCATGAGCGGGGCCGCTCTTCAGATCGCCGCCGGCGCAGAAGAATCCGCCCGCTCCGGCCAGCCCGACGCCCGCCGTCGTCGAGTCCGTCGCTACCTCGTTCAACTGGTCGGACAACTCGGTCCACGACTCGTAGCGCAGCGCGTTGCGTTGGGCGGGACGGTTCAACATCAGAACGGCGATAGCGTCCCTGTCTTCCCGCAGGACCAGCGGCCCAGTGGTGTCGGACATCGGGCTATCGCTTGAGGAACTTGTCGATGGCTGCGCGGTGTTCGGGCGTCGTGAAACACTCTGTCTCCGCGGAGATTCCGTAGTCGAGGATCGCGGTGACCGCGCGTTCTGCGTGCAGGTTCAACGTCCGCTTGGTGTCCTGAACCGCACGCGCAGGAAGAGCAGCCAGCCGGTGCGCCAGCGCGAGACCCTCCTGCTTGATCGACTCGTGCGGCACCACCCTGTTGGCCAGTCCGAGTTCGACGGCTTTTGCGGCGGGGATGCGTTCGCCGAGGAGCAGGTACTCCTTGGCTTTCATCAGGCTCATCATCAGCGGCCAGAGCACCGAACCGCCGTCACCGGCTACGAGGCCACTGGCAACGTGCGTGTCGGCGAAGAACGACTTGTCCGACATCAACACGATGTCGCACAGCACAGCGATGCTGCAGCCGAACCCGACCGCAGGGCCGTTGACGGCAGCGACGATCGGAAGCGGGAAGTCGATCATGTCGCGCACGATCCGCCGGGCGTCACGCATACCCTCGCGACGGGTGACCGGGTTCTCGACGTGGGTGTGCAGCCACTCGACGAGATCGCCTCCCGCGGAGAAGAAGTCGCCGGTCCCGGTCAACAGGACGGCGCGCGCATCCGGGTCCTCCCCCAGCGTGGACCACAGCCGGGTGAACGCGCCGTGCATCCGGTTGTTCACCGCATTCGCATTGTCCGGATTGTTCAGTGTGACGATCCGGACCGGGCCGTCATTGGCGACCAGGATCTCGTCGCATCCGGTGCGTGCCGCGGTTCCGGTCGGCAGCTCGCTCATCGGATTGCTCCGGCCAGTCGTTCGTTGATGATCTGCTCGGCGTCGGCCACGATCCGCGACACGAGGCCGCCTGCTGTCGGGATGTCGTCGATCAGGCCCATCGCGGTCCCGACCCACCAGATGCCGGCATCGAGATCCCCGGTCTCGTAGACCTTCACACCGCGCTTGCCTGCGACCAAGTGAGCGATGTCCTCGAATTGGCCGCCCGTGTTCAGGATCTCGACGACCTCACGCGACACCGCGTTGCTTGCAACGCGTCCGGTGTTGCGCAGCTGCCGGAAGATGAGCTCGGTGTCGAGCTCGCTGCCCGCGACGATCGCTTCCTTGACCTTCGGGTGGATCGGCGACTCGACCGTGCACATGAACCGTGACCCCATGTTGATGCCGTCAGCTCCGAGCGCCAGTGCGGCGACCAGACCGCGCCCGTCGGCGAAACCGCCGGAGGCGATCATCGGAATCTCGATTTCCTTGGCAGCCGCAGGAATCAAGACCAGACCCGGGATGTCGTCCTCTCCGGGATGACCCGCACACTCGAAGCCGTCGATGCTGATGCCGTCCACGCCGAGGCTCTGGGCCTTGACCGCGTGCCGCACCGAGGTGCACTTGTGCAGCACCTTGATTCCGTTGTCGTGGAACATCGGCAGATGCGGCGCCGGGTTCGACCCGGCCGTCTCGACGATCTTGATTCCTGCATCGACGATCACCTGCCGGTACTCGTCGTACGGCGGCGGATCGATCGTCGGCAGGATCGTCAAGTTCACGCCGAAGGGCTTGTCGGTGAGGTCGCGTGCACGCGCGATCTCATTCGCGAGGTCGGCCGGCGTCGGCTGCGTCAGCGCCGTGATGAGTCCGAGTCCGCCTGCATCCGAGACAGCCGCCGCCAGTTCCGCGCGACCCACCCATTGCATGCCGCCCTGCACGATCGGGTGTTCGATACCGAACGCTTCGGTGAATCGTGTGGTGATCAACGATTCCAGTTCCTCTCAGGAGTCGGACGGCAACCAGGCCGGCCTTCGGGTGTGGACGAATGCATCGCGATCAGAGTTGACTGACCAACGCGGCGAACGCTTTTCGAGGAAGGCGGTGAACGCCTCGATCTGTTCCGACGTTCCGATCGACGACCAGTAGCCGCTGACATCGACTGCGGGCAGCGCGCGTGCCATCTCCCGCTTCATCGCAGCCCGCGCGGCCGGGCCCGTCTGGCGTACCCGGTCCAGGAGCGCTTGGGTCTCAGCGGCGAGAGTGTCATGCGCGACGACCTTGCCGACCAGCCCGAGTCGCTCCGCCTCGGCAGCGTCGACCCAGTCGTTTCCGTAGATCATGTGGTTGGCGCGCAGCGTGCCGATGCGTTGCGGGAGTCGTGCGGCGACGAACGCCTCGTACACGCCGCGGGTCAGATCCGGCACCCGCAGCCGGGCCTGTTCCGAGGCGAGCACCAGATCGGCGAAGAGCGTCATCACCAGTCCCCCGCCCATCGCGATTCCGTTGACGGCGCACACGACGATTTTGGGGATCTTTCCGAGCACTTCGAACGGTGTCGCGTCGTACGCCTCGGTGAACGCGTCCCAGGAACGGTCGGGGTTGCCTACCGCGTTCATGTCGCCGCCGGCGCAGAACACGTCGCCGGATGCGGTGATCACCAGGAACTGCAGACCTGGTTCGTCTGCGACGATCATCGCCGCACGCTTGATGCCGTGATAGCCGTCGACGGTCACCGCGTTGCGCTTCTCGGGCCGGTTGATGGTGACGGTGAGTGTGTCGCCGACGATTTCGCCGATCAACTCGGGCGCACCCAGATCGACTTGCAGGGAGTCCGGCAACCCGGTCACGAGATCACAGCGACAAGCTCGCCGACGTCGTAGGTGCCGCCGACCTCGACCTTCCAGGTCACCACGCCGGATACCGGTGCCTCGATATCCATTTCGACCTTGTCGGTGGCGATGGCGTACAGCGGGTCACCCTCGACCGCGGACTCGCCCTCGGCCACATAGAGCTCCGTCACCTCTGCTTCGGTGATGGCGTCACCGGGTTTGGGCATCCGAATCTCGGTCACACGATCCTCTCAATCGCCTCGATGAGTTGCGCCGCGCCCGGCCGACAGGCCGCCTCCAGGGTCGCGGCACGAGGAACCGGGGTGTACGTCCCTGCGACCCGCTGGATCGGCGCTGCCAGCTCTCCGAACAACTCGGTGCCGACGGCGGCCGCGATCTCGGCGCCCGGCCCGCAGAAACCGACCGACTCATGCGCGACGACAAGGCGTTTGGTCTTTCCAACGGATTCCAGGACGGTCGCCAGATCGAGCGGCACCAGCGTGCGGAGGTCGACAACCTCCACCGAAACTCCCTTGCCCTCGAGATCGTTCGCCGCCTGCAACGCTGCGTGCACCATCACGCCGTACGTACAGACGGTGACATCGGCGCCAGGGCGTTTGACATCGGCCTGCCCGAGCGGGATCACGTAATCGGCTACCGGCACAGGACCCTTGCCACCGCCGTAGAACAGTTTCATCGACTCGACGAACAGGCACGGGTCGTTCTCGCGCAGGCACGCGTTGAGCAGGCCGACTGCGTCGGCCGCGGTGCTGGGCCAGACCACCTTGAGCCCCGGCGTGTGCATTGCCCAAGCCTCGAACGCCTGCGAATGTTGCGGTCCCGCTGCGGTTCCCACCATGGTTCGGATCACCAGCGGAGCGCCCTTACGTCCGCCGCTCATGTAGCGGACCTTCGCCGCGTGGTTGGCGATCTGGTCCATGGCCACACCGAGAAAGTCCATGAACATCAACTCGGCGACGGGACGCATTCCGGCAAGCGAAGCCCCGACAGCGGCCCCGATGATCGACGACTCCGCGATGGGAGTGTCCAACACCCGGTTCTCGCCGTACTTGGTCGACAGCCCCGAAGTGATCTTGAACATCCCTCCGCCTGACGGATCGCCGATATCCTCGCCCAGCAGGATGATCGACTCGTCAGACGCCATCGCACGGTCGAGCGTGCGATGGATCGCTTGTACGAGGCCCAGATCCTCGGTTTCGCCGCTTGGCACGGTCGCGTGGACCTGCCCATGCGCTGAGAATTGGGTTCCGTTGTCCGAGAACACATCGCGGGTGAGTTCAACGATGTCGGGCGGCGCGGCATCACGGGCAGAGGTGAACGCTTCCTCGATCTCAGTTGACAGGTCTGCGTCGATTTGGTCGAGGTCTTGGGGTGTGGCGATTTCTTCGTCGATCAGGCGCTGCCGATAACGCGCGAAAGGCGGGTCGGCGCGTTTGGCCGCAAGTTCGTCGGGGTCCGCATAGCCCATCGCATCGCCGAAGTAGTGCCCCTGCAACCGGTAGGCGACGGCTTCGACAAACGACGGTCCGTCGCCCGACCGCGCCCGTTTGACGGCTTCCGATACCGCCGCGTAAACCTGCATCGGATCGGTGCCATCCACCGTCACGCCGGACATCCCGTAGCCGCCGGCCCGGTCCGACAGCTTCGCCGTGCGCGTATACCTCGACATCGCGGTGCATTCGGCCCACGCATTGTTCTGGCAGAAGAACACCACGGGCAACGACCACAGCGCTGCCATGTTCATGGCTTCGTGGACGTAGCCGATGCTGGTGGCACCATCGCCGAAGCTGACGAGCACGACCTGTCCGGTGTTTCGAATCGACGCGGCCAGTGCGATGCCATTGGCAATGAGCGGACCAGCGCCGACGATGCCGGTGGTCCACGCGATCCCATGGTCGGGATCGAAGATGCCCATTGCGCCGGCCTTGCCCTTCGACAGGCCGGTCGCCCGACCGAGGATCTCGCCGAAGTAGCCGCCGAGGTCGATGCCCTTGGCGACGACGTCGCCAAGGCCGCGATAGGTGGTGACGAGTTGGTCAGAGTCAGACAGGGCCAACGCCGCACCTGCCGACATCGCCTCCTGACCGTCCACCGGCCAGTAACTCATCGAGATCTCCCCCGACGACAAACCCTTTCGGACTCGTTGATCGGCGTGGTAGACCTTGCTCATCAGGCGGTACAACTCGACCGCGCGATCGCTGGTCGATGACTGCGCCTCGGTGTCCAACTGGGTGGCCATTGAGTCTCCTTGCCCCTGCACTTCGGCTGCGGTGATTCTACAACAAGACGAAATTTGTTCAATCGTTCTATCGGGCCAGGGCCTCCAACTGCGTCGCGAACAGACCCCGGTCGAAGTAGCAACGTTCGAGGACCAACCCCGTCCCCTCGAACCCGAACACGTTGACGCTGAGCATGTCGAACTTCGAACCCGGGCAGGTCGTCCTGGTCTCCACGATCAGACCGTCTGGGCCGTGGTAGATACCCTCCGCGCTGTAGTGCATCCGCGGCAACTCGTCCCATTGCCGCAGGATCATCTCTCGCACCGCTTCATCGCCGTCGTAAACCGTTGCGCTGGGGATGATTTCGTAGCGCGGATGAGTGAACGTCGCCATGATGGCTTCCAGATCGCGGTCGTTCTCACCGGCAATGTGGCGCGCCACGATCTCCTCGCGGATTTGTCGCAGGTCGTTCATCGGACCTCGAATGTCGGTAGGTTTCTGCCGTCGTCGAGAGGGATCCACTCCACCGAAACCGAATCCCCGACGGTAGGCGGCGGTCCGAATACGTTTGACATGATCCGAGCACCCTCGTCGAGATCGACGAGCACGACCGAGTACGGCACCTTGTCGGCGAACGCCGGATGCGCGGGGCGGTGATGCACGCTGACGGCGTAGACGACCCCCTGCCCCGACAGCTGCTCCCAGCGCAGTGAGAACTCACCACATCGCGGACATACCGATCGCGGATACCACACCAGCCGATCGCACGACTCGCAGCGCTGCATCGTCAGCTGATGCTTCTCGGTCGCCGCCCAGAACGGGGCGGATACCGCGCTGGGCTCAGGCACGGGAAAGGTCTCGCTCACAGGGTTGCCTCCGTACCGAGAATGACCGTCGACGTCGCGGAGAGCACGCCTCCGGTTCCGTGGGCCAGAGCCGTCTGAGCATTCCGAACCTGTCGGTCGCCACAGTCTCCGCGCAGTTGCCGGGTGGCCTCGACGAGCAGAAAAGCCCCGAACGCACCGGGGTGGGTGTACGCGAGTCCACCCCCGGTGGTCTGGCCGGGAAGGTCACCGCCCGGTGCGAGCACACCGTCGGCGACAAAGGGCCCGCCCTCGCCCTTCTTGCAGAAGCCGAGGTCCTCCAATGCGAGCAGCACGGTGATGGTGAAAGAGTCGTACAACTCCACGACGTCGATCTGGTTCGGAGTCACGGCGGCGGCTTCGAACGCGGCGGGCCCCGACACCGAACCAGGGGTGACAGTGAGATCCGGCATCTGCGTGATCATTGCGTGCGACGCCGCCGACGCCGCCCCCAATACATAAGCGGGCGGCCGCGCGAGATCGCGGGCCCGCTCGGCGCTGGTGACCACGACCGCGGCGGCGCCGTCGGTGACCAGGCAGCATTCGAGCTTGTGAACAGGCTCGGCGAGGAAGCCCGAGCCCAGCACGTCGTCGACGGTGATCAGGTCGCGCAGGTGCGCACGCGGATTCAGCGCGGCCCACCTTCTCGTGTCAACCGCGATCTGCGCGAGTTGCTCGGCTGTTGTGCCGTAGGTCGCCATGTGCCGATTGGCCGCAAGCGCGTAGGCGCTGATCGGCAGCATCACCCCGAACGGGGTTTCCCACTCCAACCGCTCGGGTGTGGCGAAGACCCCGAGTCCCTTCTCGCCGCGCTTCCGCGATGCCCGAGGCGTGGAGGCATAGACGATGACGATGGTTTCGGCCAGACCTGCGGCGATGGCTGCCGCCGCATGTTCGATGTACAACCCGTAGCTCGCGCCACCGGTCTGCGTGGCATCAGTGAATCTCGGTGTGATACCGAGATATTCGGCCAGCTCGACGGATTGCATCAGGGTTCCGCCCGTGCAGGTGCACAGACCGTCGACATCGCGCAGCGACAAGCCGGCGTCGGACAGCGCGGCGGTGATGACGCGCGCCTCGAGCTCCCGCAGTGGCACATCGATGACGCCCGAAGACGACACCTCGTCGGCGACACCAACCACTGCGGCGGCGCCTCGGATGCTGTGATTCACTTCCGCTCCTGTTCGAAGAGTTCGCGCAGTTCGGGTTGACTGACCTTCAGCGATGGGGTTCTCGGCAGCGCGTCGACGATCAGCAGCCGCGCGGGCACCTGGTATTTGGCGAGCCGTCCGCGCGCGTAGTCCAGCAGCTCGTCCGGGTCGATCTGCGCCCCGTCGGCGAGTTCGACAGCCCCGACGGGTACTGAGCCGAGCCGTTCGTCATCGATCCCGGTGACGCCCGCATCGCGCACGGCGGGATGGCCGCGAAGCACCGACACGATATCGGCCGGTGTCACTTTGAACCCACCCCGATTGATCACATCGTCGGTGCGGCCGTCGACGAACAGGAATCCGTCGGCATCGACTCGGCCCAGATCGGTGGTCCGGACCCACTGGCCACCGCGCGTGCGAACCTCGATCCGGCCCTGCGCACCCGCGGGTACTTCAGCACCGTCTTCTGTGGACACGATGCGTATCTCACGACCGGATTGCGGACGACCGACGCTGCCTCTCTTGAGTTTTGCCCACTCGCGGTGAAGGGCGAGATTCCATCCCGCCACTCCGCCGGCGAACTCGGTGGCGCCGTACGACGGAAGGACAGCCACCTCATAGCGTTCTTCGAACGCCTCCTGTACCGGCACCGGGAGAGGCGCCGTCCCGGAGGTGACCACATCCACGCTGGAGAACACCTCTTTCGGCACGGCGGCGTCCAAGACCATCGTCAGCGCCGATGGGACCAGGCTCACCGCTCTGGGCCGGTGACGGACGACAAGGTCGACGAACTCCTGCACCTTGAACCGCTCCAGCAGGGCAATCTTGCGGCCTTCGCAGATGTTCAGCAGCGCACGGAACAACCCCGACATGTGCACCAATGGCGAACTGACGATGGCGACACCGGACCGCAGGCGCAGATCCGCAGCTGCGCTCGACCCGTAGTGGGCGCCTGCCGCGGCAACAGTGTGCTCAAACGCTTCATACGACAGCGGAATTCGTTTCGGTGGCCCGGTAGTGCCGCTGGTCAGCATCTCGACCGCGATGCCGTCCGGCTCCTTTCGAAACGGCCCTGGACCTATCTTTTCCAGACGTCGGACGGTCGCGACAGCGGCCGGATCAGCGGCGACTTGCAGACCCAACGATCCCGTGGCCGCCGCCGTAATGCCGGGTCTGTCCCAGTCGGCATCAATGCCGATCACTACGGGCAGCATCAACTCAGAGATATCCGCGGCGAGTCCGGCTTCCCCACGGGAGGGGTTGATCGTCACGACGCAGCTCTCGGCCAACAGCACACCGAGCATCGCCGCGATCATCGCGGGATGGTTTCGGAGCATCACACCGACCGGCGAACCCCCAGCCAAACCCGCTTTCGTCAAACGGTTCTCGACATCGATCGCGATATCGGAGATCGACTGCCAATCGATCCAGGCGCCCTGGTACTCGATTGCCGGAGCCGCGGGATCGAGAGCCAGGATCGCGCGGATGCGGTCAGCTATCGGTCGGCTCAAGCCGGGGCTGCCGCAAGCTCGGTCGCCGCCGGGATCACCTCTTGGGCGAACAGTTTCATCGATTCGTAGACCTTGCCGCGGTCCATCGCGCCACCACGGGACATCCGCAGCATGATGTTGCGCCAGCCCATGTCGATGACGGTACGCATTTTCTCGATGATTCTGTCCGGATCACCCATCAACGTCAGATGCGAGTTCAGCACCTGCTCGTAACTCTGCTTGTCGTGCTTCTCGAACCAGTCGGCGTATGCCTTGTAGTCCGCCGGGATGTCGCCACCACGTTCGAAGGGGCTCGAATACTTCCGGTGCGTCTGGATCGACAACTCGACGCTGTCGCGCGGGTAGGTCCGCGCAAAGTTGTCGTCGGGGTGGCAGAAGGCATTCAGCAGTGCCCAGACGTTCCCGGTCGCGGCCGCCAGCCCCATCTTCGCCTGGGTCTCCACGTAGATGTCGAGTGCCCCCTGCAGATCCGGGTCGACCTGATAGGGGTTTCCGATGATGGCACCAAATCCCTTGTCGGCCAGCCACTGGAAGCTCGACGGCGTCTTCATCACCGTCCCCCACACCGGAATCGGATTCTGCACTGGCCGCGGATGAATGGTCACGTCCTCGAGTTGCCAGTATTTACCGTCGTACGAGACGTTCTCCTGCGCCAAGAGCAGACTGACGATCTCGACGCATTCCTGGTAGCGAGCCGTCGCCTCGTCCATCGGGATGCCGAAGCCCTTGAACTCGTGCGCCTGATAACCCCGCCCGAAGCCGGCGTCGAAGCGCCCCCCGCTCAGGTTGTCGACCATGGCGATGCGCTCGGCGAGGCGGATCGGGTCATGGAAGGGGGCCACCATGCAGGCGGTGCCGATCCGGACCCGTTCGGTCTGTGCGGCAATCGCAGCCGCGACCAGAGGCAGGTCCGCGAGGGTGCCGTAAGGCGAGAAGTGGTGTTCAGCCAGCCAGATCTCGTCGTATCCGAGTTCTTCAGCCCACCGGGCCTCCTCCAGCACGTTGGCGAGGACCTCTTGGTGGCTGAGGTGATTGGGCTTGTCGCCGAGGATGAATACGCCGAACCTCATGCCGTGCGACCTCCGATCAGGACGGGCTGGAAATATAGTTGCAGTTACTGCGACTATATTGCACGATTGAACAAATATCGTCAATCCGTTCCATCGGCTGGAGGCTTCGTGACGGCACCTGTGACTCTCTCCGACGCCCTGGTCGGCACCACCCTGGCTCCGACGACCTACCGGTGGACAGAAACCGACGTCATCCTCTACGCGCTGGGAGTCGGCGCCCGGCCGCCTGCAGAACTACACCTCCTCGACGAGCATGCCGGCCCCGCCGTACTTCCCACCTTCGCGCTGATCGCCAACTGGTGGGCGGTCAAGGATCTGCGCGCGACGCTCAATCTCGGCCCCTTACCGATCGTGCACTCGGCGCAGTCCCTGCGACTCGAGCGACCGGTGAGCGCGAGCGGTGAAGTCGGCGTCACCGCTGAGGTGACCGCAGTCTGGGACAAGGGCAAGCATGCTGCCATCGAGGTGACATCCGTCGGCGTAGACGACGACGGCCCCCTCTTCAGCGCCTCCTCGCAGACCATGGTCCTCGGCGGGGGCGGCTTCGGCGGGACCCGCGGCCCGGCTGCCGCCGAGGACCCGCAGGGCGCTCCCGACGCGGTATTCGCGGACGATGTTCGACCCGAGCAGGCCGCCATCTACCGGCTCAGCGGTGACCGTAACCCGTTGCACATCGACCCGGCCGCGGCCCGCAAGTTCGGCTTCGACGACGTTTTCCTACACGGCCTGTGCACCCTTGGTTTCGCCGCCAGGGCCCTGATCAACGTCGTCGGCGACGGCGATCCGCAGACGCTGACGTCGATCAGCTGCCGGTTCGCGAAGCCGGTCATGCTCGGTTCGGAGTTGTGCACACAGATATGGCGCGACGGCCACGAAGTCCGTTTTCAGACCCTGCAACGCGATGTCGTCTCGCTCAGTTCGGGTACGGCCACGTTTGCCGGATGCTGACCATGGATCAACGGCGCGCGCGGGGCCAGCGCAACCGCGAGGCACTGATCACGGCTGCGATCGAGCTGTTCACCGCCAACGGATACGAACAGACGACCGTCGAGCAGATCTCCGAGGCCGCAGGCGTCGCACCGCGGACGTTCTTCCACCACTTCGCCGCCAAGGACGACATCCTCTTTCACGGGTACGCCGATCGCCTCGAGGAAGCCACCCGAAGATTCCGCGCATCCCGTTCCGGCTCGTTGTGGGGTGCGCTGGCCGAAGCATCCGAAGCGGTTGCCTCGGCGATCAGCCACACGCCGGACATCTTTCTGTTCCGGGCCACGATGTACGGCAGCCTGCCTTCCCTGCGGGCGAAGATGCTGCGCATCAACGACGACTGGATCGACCAGATGACGACGGAAGTGGCGCGGTGGCTGGACACCGACGCCGAAGTCGACGTGCGACCGCGACTGGCCGCCACGGTGATCAACGGGGCAAACCGTGCGGCAATCGACCTATGGGTATCCGGCGGAGGGAAAGGTGATCTCGTCGCGATGATGTCGGAGGCCGTGCGGTTGATGCGTCCGTCGATCAACCGCATCGAGCGGGAGGCCAAGCAAGGACGGAGCCGTCGTGTCGGATGACGTGCGACCGGTCGCGATCGTCACAGGTGGAGCGCGTGGCATCGGTGAAGCCATCGTCGAGGCCCTGATCGAAGCCGGTTATCGAACCGCGGTTGTGGACGTGAACGCCAAGGCGATCGCGCGCGCCGAGGAGTCTTCGGCGGCACGATCCGGACTGATGGTGCCACTGCAGCTGTCGATCAACGATCGCCCTGCGGTCGAGCAGGCGATGCGCGTGTTGGCCGCCGAGCACGGCCCCATCCAAGCGCTTGTCAACAACGCGGGAATGACCTTGCCTGCAACCTTCCTCGACGAAACGGACGAGAACTGGGACCGAGTCGTCGCGGTCAACCTCAAAGGCACATTCGTGATGTCGCAAGTGGTCGCGCGGCAGATGGCCGAGGCCAAGTCCGGCGTGATCGTGAACATCAGCTCGATATCAGCGCATGGGGTCCGGACCGGCCCGCCGTCCTACGCGGCGGCCAAAGCAGGCGTGGAGGGCCTCAGCCGTCTGATGGCAGTGCAACTGGGCCCACTCGGTATAAGGGTCAACACGGTGGTCGTCGGGACCACTGCCACGCCATGGCTGCTGTCCCGCAAGTCCGACGACGAGATAGAGGAAATGCGCGCCTCGACGCTGATGGGACGAATCGGCGAGCCTCAGGACGTGGCTCACACCGTCGCGTTTCTCTGCTCGCCAGAGGCGAAACATCTCACCGGTCAGCTGATCTCGGTGTCCGGCGGGCAGTGGATGCCGTGATGCCAGCCGACAGAACGATGAGACACTTTCTGCTACTCTGTTTAGCGCTAGTCGCGTCTCGAGGGCAGGGGATTCGGTGGATTTGAAGAGGCTTCTGTTCGACGTCAGCGATCACGTCGCGACGATCACGATCAACCGTCCCGAGCGGCTGAACGCCACCGACGACCTCACCCGCGCAGAACTCGGAATGGCCTGGGCGCGGGTTCGGGATGACTCCGACATCCGCGTTGCGATCATCACCGGAGCCGGGGACCGAGCGTTCTGCGCCGGACAGGACATCAAAGCGACAGCGGAGGGCGGCATCCGGAACAAGGTTCCCGGTTCCCGGTTGCACCACAACGTCTGGAAACCAGTCATTTGCGCGCTCAATGGCATGGCGGTCGGCGGCGCGCTGCACCAGGTCGCGGACTCGGACCTGATCATCGCCGCGGAGCATGCCGAGTTGATCGACACTCATCTCAAGGTCGGCAACGTGTTCGCGCTGGAACCGGCGGTTCTGTTGCGTCGGATGCCCTTGTCGATGGTGATGCAGCTGGCATTGATGACCAAGGAGGGTCGCATCACCGCGCAACGCGGATACGACATCGGGCTCATCAACGAGGTGGTGCCCGCGGACAGGCTGCAAGAGCGTGCCCGCGAGATCGCGTTGTCGATCGCGAAACTGTCACCTGCCACCGTGCAGACTTCCATCAAGGCGATGTGGACCAGTCTTGATGTCGGCCTGCACGCGGCGAACGATGTCGCATACCGCTACGTCCTTCAGCATCAGATGACCCATCCCGACTACCGGGAAGGAATGGTCGCGTTCGCCGAAAAACGCGAGCCTCGCTGGGTGGTCGAATGACCCTCGTCGCCCGAACATTTCAGTATGATCCGCTTCCGTACGAAGCGGCGATGCCCGCGATGCTGGCAACCGTCGCCGCAGATAACGGTCCAAGCGACTTCGTCGTCTCATCGCGGGACGACGGCACGGTCGAACGAATCACCTACGCCGAGGCCGAGATCCGCTCCGCAGACATGGCGGCCCGCCTGCTCGCCGCGGGTGTCACCAAGGGAATGCGTGTCGGAATACTGGCACCGAACGGTCCGGACTTCGCGACCGCATTCCTGGCGATCACGCGCATCGGTGCGGTCGCCGTCCCGATCAACACGTTCTTTCAGCCTGCCGAGTTGCACTGGGTGCTCCGCGACGCCGATGTGCACACGCTGCTCGCGGTCGAGGAGCTGCTCGGCAAGGACGTACTGGGCCGCATCGAGGCCGCGGCGGGCAGCTGGGCCGATACCGGCGGGTCGTTGAGAATCGAGCGGCTCCCCCAATTGCGTAACGTCTTCCCACTTGGTGCCACCGATCGTGGCTGGCCCAGCACGTGGCCCGAACCGGTTTCCACGGACTTCCTCACAGCATGCGAGTCGACTGTCCGGGCAACCGACGATCTGCTTGTCATCTACACCTCCGGTACCACATCGCACCCCAAGGGCATCATCCACACTCACGGGACAGCGATTACGCACTCCCGGTTCATCGCGACCGCGCACGGCTGGGATGACGACGACCGAATTTACGTGCCCATGGTGTTTTTCTGGGTCGCCGGCCTGGTCTTCGGTTTCCTGGGCCCGATGCAGGTCGGGGCGACGATCCTGACTGAGTACAAGTTCGACGCAGGTGACGTTCTGCGATTACTTGAGAGCGAAAAAGCTACCTACACAACGGGTTTTCCGCATATCGGGCCGGCTCTGTCCAACCATCCCGATTTCGGCTCGACTGACTTGTCCAACCTGCGCGAGGGCTATCAGCAGGTGCTGCTCGCACCGGAGCGGCGCGCCTCCGACCCCTCGCTGCGTGTTGCGCAACTGGGAATGACCGAGACCTGTAGTTCACACACGTGGTGGCCACCTCACGAACAGCTACCCGAGGCGAAACGAGGGTCGCTCGGGGTCGCTGCGCCGGGCTACCAGCACAAGATCGTCGACGATCTCGGCAATGAGGTTCCCAACGGGGTCACCGGCGAGATCTGTGTGCGCGGAACGGCATTGCTCCGCGGGATGATCGGTAAGCACTGGCATGAGGTGGTGGACCGCGACGGCTGGTTGCACACCAAGGATGCCGGCTACCGCGATGACGACGGTCACCTGTACTTCGCGGGACGCACCGACGAGATGATCAAGACGTCAGGAACGAACGTGGCGCCCATAGAAGTCGAGGCGGCATTGGGACGTATCGACGCGGTGCGCATCGCCTACGTGGTCGGAATCCCCGACCCGGACAAGGGCGCGGTCGTCAGCGCCGCCGTGGTGCTCAATGAAGGACGTACTGCGTCCGCCGATGATCTTGTGGCTGCATGCCGTAAGCAAATCGCTGCATATAAAGTGCCGAAAAAGTGGGTGATTCTGCCCGATGCACAACGCCTGCCCTACACCACCACCAACAAGATCGACAAGGCACGACTGACGGCGCTGATGTCCGCGGGAGAACTCTGATGGCATCGCTCGCCGACCTCCAGGCGCGTATCGAACGCCTCGAAGCGCTCGACGAGATCCGTCAGCTGGCCGCCAAATACGCTGTCGCGCTAGACATGCGCGACCTCGACGCGCTGGTGAACCTTTTCGTCGAGGATGTACGCGTGCCCGGTAAGCGCCGTGGCCGTGCCGCCTTGCGCGACTGGTACGACGTCGAGATGCGCCGCGATCTGATTGGCAGCGCTCACGGTGTGCTCGGCCACGTCATCGACATCCATGACGCCGACAACGCAACTGGCCTTGTCTATTCACGCAACGATCTCGAGACGGAGTCGGTCTGGGTAATCGAGATGCTCGCATACCTGGACAGCTACCGGCGGCGGGAAGGGCACTGGTACTTCGTCAAGCGGATTCCCCTGTTCTGGTACGAAAGCGATATCACGGATCCACCTGTGGGCTTACAGAAGATGCGCTGGCCTGGTAGACCACGGCATGACGGGGGTTTGCACGATGCATTTCCGTCATGGCAGGAGTTCTGGAAGGCCGAGCCCGGCCGCTTGGAAAGCCCGGTCAGGGCCCCTGCCCCGGTCGGCGAGTGGCTACGCGCATTGCGCCGTGGTGCTGCAGATCCCCGGGTAGACCCCACAGGACGAGACGTCGCAGACCGCAGGAACCCTTGAGATGATCGGTGCCGCTGACGGTTTCGCGCTGACCGAGGAGCAACGGGAATTGCGCCGGTCGGTCCGCGCGTTCCTCGAACTCAAATCGCCTGAGGGTGAGGTGCGCCGCGTCATGGAGTCCACGGACGGTTACCACCCGGGTGTGTGGCGGCAGATGGCCGATCAACTCGGGTTGCAGGGCTTGGCGGTTCCGGAGGAATTCGGCGGCAGCGGCTTCAGCTACGCAGAACTGGGCGTGGTCATCGAGGAAACTGGGCGAGCGCTCCTGCCGGGGCCGTTCTTCGGCTCTGTCGTGTTGGCGGGCAGCATCCTGATGTGCTGCGGCGATGACACGGCAAAGTCGAGATACCTGCCGGGCGTTGCATCGGGCGCCACCATCGCCACCCTGGCGTTGACCGAGCAGTCCGGTCGATGGGATGCCGACGGCATTCAGGCAGAAGCGCGCCGGAAGGGATCAGCTTGGATCCTCAGCGGCACCAAGACATTCGTGCTCGACGGCCATATCGCGGACCTGGTGTTGGTCGCAGCGCGGACTGAGGAAGGGATGTCGCTGTTCGCCGTCGAGGAAACAGACCGCTTGACGCGCCGTGAGTTGTCGACGCTCGATCCGACGCGGCGACAGGCGCGCATCGACTTCTCCGATACGCCCGCCGAACTCATCGGTTTCGCGGGACAGGCGTGGCCCGCGCTGTCGCACGCGCTGGACATCGCCGCCGCCGGATTGGCGATCGAGCAGGTCGGGGGCGCGCAGCGATGCCTGGAACTCGCCGTCGAGTACGCAAAGACCCGCAGGCAGTTCGGCAAGCCGATCGGGTCGTTCCAAGCGATCAGGCACAAGTGTGCCGACTTGATGCTGGACATCGAATGCGCCCGCGGGGTAGCCCAATTCGCGGTACAGGCCGCCGCTACGGGGGCGGCCGAACTGCCGGCTGCGGCGTCTCTTGCCAAGGCTTATTGTTCGGACACCTACGCCCGAGTCGCCGCCGCGAATATCCAGATCCACGGCGGAATCGGGTTCACCTGGGAACATCCCGCGCACATGTACTTCAAGCGGGCCAAGTCTTCGGGCCATCTGCTGGGCGACGCCACCTACCACCGCCGTCTGCTCGCCGACCGTGTCGGGCTCTAGAAGTCGGTACCACCGTCGATGTTGATCACCGCCCCGGTCATGTAGGCCGCCCGATCGCTGAGCATGAACGCGATGAGCTCACCGGCCTCATGCGGTCGCCCGCCCCGATCGAGGGCCACCCGCATGTTCCATGCCGGGTTGCTCGCCAGATGTGTGTAGATGGCATCCTCGAGCGGCACACCGTATTCTTCGGCCCGCCGCGCCCGGATGAAGTCATTGACCTCGGTGTCGAACAGGCCGGGGCACACCGTGTTTATGCGAATCCCCTCGGCGCCATGGGTTTTGGCCAGAATCTTGCTCAGCGTCAGAACCGCGGCCTTGAGCGCGTTGTAAGGCGGAATGAGGATCTTCGGTGCGCGCACCGAGTACGCCGCCGTCGTCACCACCGTCCCTCCCCCATTGCGCTGGAGATGCGGAAGGATCGCGCGGCAAGACCGCACGGTCGCCATCAGAATCATCTGGTAGTACCAGTCCCACGAGTCATCGCCGTGTTCAAGAAATGGTCCCTGTTGTTTCATCGGCCCGGCGGTCACGGCGAGTCCGCGCAGTTGACCCAGTTCCGCGGCGGCTTGGTCGACCGCGCGTTCGACGCCGTTACCCGGCGCCGCGGCATCGACGCTGATCCCCACCGCACGCACGCCGTGCTGATCGGAGAGATGCTTGGCCTTCTCGGCGGCCCGTCGACCGTCGCGCGCCAGCAGCGCCACGTTGGCGCCGTCACCGGCAAGCTGCTCAGCGGCGGCATATCCCATCCCGGCGGACCCGCCGACGATGACGAAGTTGCGCCCGCTCACACCGAGGTCCAATGGGGCTCCCTTCGTGCCGGTGATGCTGCGGATTCCGCCAGCGGCCGATACTCTGGGAGGGTAAACAACTGAACGCTAAGTGTCACTATGCTTAGTCCGTAGGTCTGCGGACCGCCCGCCCCGTGGACGGAGCAAACGGGACGCGGTGCGCCGGAAATCGCAGTTCACGGCGCCGGTGCGGCGGAACACCGGAACACCTGGTGTCGCGTAGCATGAGGGCTGAAATGTGTTTTCAGGGCAAGGAGCAACATGTCGACTGAGCGGGTCGTAGCCGAGCTCGACGTCCATGAGGAGTCCGACCGCCGGGATCAGATTCTCGCAGCGGCGAACCAGTGCTTCACCCAGCTCGGGATCCAGCGCACCAGCGTTCAGGATGTCGCCCGGATGGCGAACGTCTCACGCGGAACCGTCTATCGCTATTTCGAGGATCGCAACATCCTCATCGACGCGGCGATTGAGTTCGGCGCGCAGAAGTTCTACCAAGAAGTGGCCGCGGCAATGGCGAAGAAGGCGACGCTGGCCGAAAAGGTCGGCGCCATGGCCGAAACCCACGCCAAGATCCTGCTCGAGCACCGCACCCGGAACCGCTTGATGGCCGACGATGCGGAGCTGATGCGGCACATGATCTCGGACGGTGACTCGGCTGTCAGGCGTACGACGGCGTTCCTCGTCCCATACGTGCGAGAGGCGCAGGAGCGCGGTGAAGTCGGCGCGGGAATCGACGTCACCGCCGCAAGCGAATGGCTGGCACGAATCATCTATTCCTTCTCCACAGTGAACGAGGCGCAGACGTTCGACATGGCCAAACCCGCAACGGTCCGCCGCTATGTCGAAAAGTTTGCGATCAACGGTTTGCGCTGACAAGCAACCCAACCTATGGGCAATTAGACATATCTTGTAATACTGTTCTCCCACGGGTCGCGCGGGCCCGGGTGCAAGGAGATTCCATGGGTGAGCGGTCACTTGCCGGCAAGAGGGTGGTCGTGGTCGGCGCCTCCGCCGGCATCGGGCGCGCGTTCGCCATACGAGCCGGTAAAGAGGGCGCCAAGCTGATGCTCGCTGCGCGGCGAGTCGACAAGTTGGACGAGGTCGTCGCCGAGGCGGGCACCGGCACCAGGGTGGCCGCCGACGTTCGCAGCCCATCCGATTGCGCACGGCTCGGCGCGGCCGCCGGAGAAGCCCTCGGACAGGTCGACATCCTCTTGATCTGCTCGGGCTACGCGCCCTTGAAGATGTTCACCGAAACCGACGCGCAGGACTGGCGCGATGTGTTCGAGACGAACGTGATCGGTGTCCACGAACTCATCCGTGCCCATCTGCCCTCGCTCGCCCCGACAGCGATTGTGGCTGCGCTGTCGTCGGATTCGGTCCGCTGTCCACACACCGCGCTCGGTGCGTACTCATCGAGCAAGGCGGCGATGGAGCGCTGCCTCGTCTCCTGGCGCCTGGAGAAGCCGGGTTACCGCTTCAGTTGCGTGGAGGTGAGCGGCACCGTGCCGACTGACTTCACGTCGGCATTCGATCCTGAGGTGCTGGACACCGCGCTCACGGAATGGCTGGCCCGCGGTCTGGTCCAAGAGAGTCGGATGACTCCGGAGGCGGTCGCCGATGTACTGGCCGGCATCTTCGCCAGCGCAATCGATCATCCCGACGTAGGGCTGGAGTCAATCGTCGTCAAGTCACCGACAGGGCCGATGCGGACATGACAACGCAAGTGGAGTCGGCATGGCCATCGCACCCCGACTACAGGATCGATGTGACGCGCTGCCCCTATGTCGGCCAGGTGTGGTTCGGCGACCTCCTACTCGCCGAGAGCGAGAACTGCCTCATCGTCTCCGAGACCGATCACGTTGACCGGCTGTACTTTCCGCAATCGGATGTGACATGGACTCACCTCACACCGACCGACCGCACCACGGTGTGCCCTTTCAAAGGTGTGGCGAGTTACTGGAGTCTCACGGCCGATGAGCGCACGATCGAGAACGCGGCCTGGACGTATGCCACCCCGCTGAAGGAGGTGGCCGGGATCGCTGGCCATGTCTCGTTCTACGACGACCGATTGCGGGTGGTCGTGGTGGACCATTGGCCCGACGGAACCGCGGTGCCCGCCAAGTTTCCCCTCTGGGGTGACGCCGACGAACTCGTGCGACTCATCGATGTAGAACAGGTCGGCGGCCGATTCGTCGGCCCGCCCCACGGGCCAACTCATCGCGACGTCGTCGAGGGAGGTCAACTCCTGGCGGAAGCCATCGTCGCCACCTCGAAAACTGTTCGGGATCAACGGGTCACGTCGGCATCGATGGTGTTCACCAAGGCGGCATCGTTCGGCGCACCTGTCGATCTCGCCGTCGAGATGCTGCGCAACGGTCGAACCTTCTCGACGGCCGAGGTCCGTGCGACACAACACGGCACACTGCGCGGCGCGGCGATCCTGCTCTGCGATGCCGGCGCCCCTGACGTCATCGAGCACGTTGTCGCGATGCCCGACGTCGGCGGGCCGTCAGAAGCAGTGCCGTTCGAGGGCTTCGGAATGCCGGGACGGGAGATACGCGTTGTGGACGGGGCGTACGACCAGGATCCCAACCGTGTCGGCCCGCCGGAGATCAACGCCTGGGTGCGGTTTCGCAAGGCACCAGAGCAGCCGTACCTCCATTCAGCGCTGCTGGCCCAATCGACCACACATTGGACTATCGCCGCGGGAATGCTGCCACACGACGGTTTCGGCGAGGCGCTTGCGCACCGCACGCTGTCGACCGGAATCATGAAAGCCACAGTCGCTTTTCACGAGGATGTCGACGTCACCGACTGGTTGTTGTACGCGAATCGCGCATTTTGGGCTGGGCGCGGCCTGGTCCAGGGTGATGGTCACGTGTTCACACAGGACGGCCGACTCGCGGCGTCGTACGTGATCCAGGCGATGGTGCGAGAGTTCGGCCGCGACCCGTCATCGATGGGTCACGACGAGCGCACCGCTATGTGACAAATAGACACTCAGTGTTCTATTATCCAACGGCGAGCCCCAGGTTGTCCCGATTGCATGGAGGGTTGAATGAACCGTCTCACAGGCAAGGTGGCCGTGATAACCGGCGCGGCGCGGGGCCAGGGACGCAGCCATGCTATTCACATGGCCGACGAGGGCGCCGACATCATCGCTCTGGACATCTGCGCGGACATCCCCTCCAACGAGTATGCGTTGGCCACGCAGGCCGATCTGGATGAAACCGCCCGGATGGTCGAGAAAGCGGGACGCCGAGTCGTCACTGCGACAGTAGATGTGCGCGACCGTCCCACCCTGAAGAAGGTGCTTGACGATGCGGTTGCCGAACTCGGTGGGCTACACGTCGTCGTCGCGAACGCGGGAATCTGCCCGCAGGGCAACCATATTCCGTATCGGGGGTTCATCGATGCCTTCGACGTGGACTTCGTGGGCGTCGTCAACACCATTCATGTCGGGCTCGACCACCTGACATCGGGTGGATCGGTCATCGTGACGGGATCGATCGCGGGCCTTGTCGAGCAGAAGGATCTGGCGACCGGCGGAGGGCCGCAAGGCCCCGGCGGCGCGGGCTACGGCATGGCCAAGAAAATGGTGCGCGACTACACGAAGGCCCTCGCACTCACGTTGGCGCCCCACAACATTCGCATCAACACAATCCACCCCACCAATGTCAATACCGATATGCTGCACAACCTTCCGATGTATCGGACGTTCCGACCGGACCTACCTGATCCGTCACGCGAAGACGCCGAACTGGTCTTCCCGATCCTGCAGGCGATGCCGATCCCCTATGTCGAGACGGAGGACATCTCGCACGCGGTGGTCTACCTCGCGTCCGACGAATCTCGCTATGTCACGGGGCAGCAACTGTTCGTCGATGGCGGTGCGGCCCTGAAGATGGGCGTGTGAGCACACCATCGCGCCGGATCGGCTGATCGCCGGAGTCCTCGCCTGCCAATGCGGCGAGTCGGAAGCAGCGGTCATCGAACGTATGTTCTAATGGCATTGGCCCGCCCGCAGATTGCGGGGGGATGTTCAGAAGGAGCTCGCCACAACTATGACGATGACCGTAGACACTCTGGCACCAGAAGCGCCGTCTGCCGCCTCCGACACGCCCGACGTCTCACCTACATCGGTCGAACACGTCTCTCCGACGGAACCGCCGGCCGATGACGCGGCCGTCGTTGAAGCGCCCGCCAAGGAGAAGCCGAAGAAAGCTCCGGCCAAGAAGACGCCCGCGAAGAAGACCAAGACCCTCGAGCTGACGCTCACCGTCACCGGCACCGCCGACGGCGAATGGCGCACCGAGCTCAAGCAGGGCAGCACCTTTTTGGCCCGCAACCTCGCGGTCGCAGCCGCAGCTGTCTCGCGTGCGGCCAAGGAACTGCACGAGGACCTCTCCACCCCGATCGACGGGTTGATCGAAGAGGCGCGCGCCCAGCAGGCCGCCAAGGTCGCGGCTCTGGAGGCCGAACTCGAAGCCGCACGCAAGGTGCTCGCCGAGCTGGATTGAGTTCGGTGTAGCCCGCCGTCGCCGACACCCGATGGCCAAGATCGAATTGCCGTGGTCGAAAGTTTCTCTTCGATTTTGGCCATTTTCCCTGTTCGGAGGCGTAGCCTCTGCCGCGTTCAGTCTTCACCTGCCCCCAGGAGGAAGCTATGAGCGCTGCGAGCTATATCGGTCGGGTCGGAGGACTGGCAGTCGCCCTCGGGGTGGGGTCCGCGGTGTTCACCGGGGCGGGCATCGCGCATGCCACCGAGGGCGAGGACCCGGGTAGCGGTACGCCTGCGGGCCAGGAGGAGAGCAGCGGCACCACCACCAACACCACCACGACGACCAACGGCGCCGAGACCGGTGACCCCGGCACAATCGATTTCAAGCTGCCGCGGCTGTTCGACGTCATCGGGCGCCATCGCGCCGACAGCTCGACGCCGAACTCCCTGACGGCCACCTCGATCGTCAAACGGCTGTCCGAAGCCGCGAAGCGAGTGACAGACGCCATCGAGAACGCCACCGACGCCGACAACACCGTCGTGCGGTCGACAACCCGGCGCAACGGGAGCGGGTCGTCCTTGTCCGAGCAGCTTTCCGAGCGCGCCGAAAGCGCAGGCGCCGAGGCGTCGCCTCCGCGCAAGCCTGAGGACGCCAGCGTCGCGGGGACAACCACCGTGGTGTCCAACCAGTTCGCGAATCGCGCTGCGGTGGCGAAGGATTGGATCGCTTCCCCATCGGCCGTCGCCGGTCGCTCCGTCAACACGACACCGACGACGCCTGCGATCACTCCGCTGTGGACCCCACCGCGGATCATCGCGCCGTTCGGCACGATGCAGGCGACCCCGGGAACGGGTTCGACAGCCGTCCGCACCACGAGTCCCCTGACGGTGGTACTCGGCGGCCTGAACCCGTTCGCGGGCAATACACCGGGTGCGCCGACCAGCGTCAACCCGCTCGGCCTGATCGTTGCAGGGGCGGCTCGCCGCGAGATCGGAGTCGATTCCTACACGCCGACAGCGCTTTTGGCGCCGACTACGAACTCGCTGATATATGCGCCGACACCGACCTTCGTCCACGGAGTCATCGGGGGAACCAACACACCCGAATCGGGAGTGATGTACCTCGTCGTGAGCCAGCCAAGCGGCGGCGGCAAGGTCACCGTCGACCCGACCACCGGCAGCTACTCGTTCCTTCCCGACTTGGCGACCGTCACCAGCAATGGCTCCGAAACCTTCCGTGTCGTGGCGGCCGAGACGACACCGTTCACGCAAGCGCTGACGAGCATTCCAGTGATCGGCGACCTCGTCGATGACGTTCTCATCGTGCTGTACCAGTTGCCAGTGGTGAATGTGGTCCTGTCGCCGATCATCGGAAGGTCGAAGATCACCTCGATCACCGTGGACCTCACCGACGTCCCCGATTACCAGCAGGGTGATCCCGTCGCATTCACCGTGATGGTGCCGTCCGATGACGGCGTGATGATCAGCACCAACTACTTCCCCGCCTGGTCAGTCGCCGACGGATCCGCGACGGAGGCGCCCACGATTCTCAACGGGCCAGGCCTGGCGACCGCAGGCAACATCGACCCCAGTGCACCGAGCACAGTCGACGGGTTGGTTCCCGGCATCAGTGCGCTGACCTCAGCGGGCTACAACGTCGTCACCTGGGACCCGCGAGGCGAGTTCAACTCGACCGGACGGCTCGAACTCGACTCGCCGGAATTCGAGGGCCAAGACGTCAAGAACATCATTTCGTGGGTAGTCGACAATCGCATGTACACGTACGCCGACATGGAAAGCGAAGCCACCGGAGATCCGTGGGTGGGCATGGTCGGCGGATCCTACGGCGGCGGAATCCAATGGGCGAGTTCATCTGTCGACCCGCGTATCGACGTGATCACGCCGGGAATCTCGTGGAACACCCTGACCGGATCCCTCTACACCAACGAGGCGTTCAAGACGTCGTACTCATCGCTCCTGTTGCTCGATTTGGTGCTCAACGGCGCCCGGATCAACCCCGAAATTTATGCGGGCATCATCACCGGCGGCATCTTCGGAATCCTGACGCCGAGCCAACAAGCACTTCTGAACCGCAGCGGGCCCGGCGGCCCCGACGCCTACATTCAAGACATCGTCATTCCCGCCATGCTCATCCAGGGCACCGTCGATGTGCTGTTCCCACTGCAGCAGTCGATCCTGAACACGCAAGGTCTGGGCACGCCCGCAGAAGACGTCAAGATGATCTGGTACTGCGGCGGTCACGGGGTCTGCCTGACCATGAACGACGCCCAGCTCGCACAGCAGGAGGCGTTCCTGCGCCAGACCACGATCGCGTGGTTGGACACCTACCTGCCGGAGGCAGACGGCTCGCCCGACAGCGAGGTCGGACCGATCCCCAAGTTCCAATACGTCGACCAGAACGGCGATCTCTGGCAGTCAGATGTGCTGCCCGACGATTTCACGGGTGCCGCCCTCGTCGGTGTTCCCGATCCGGCAGCCACCGGCGGTCTCCTGCCCATCGTCCCCGTGCTCGGCGGATCCGGACCGCAGACGTTGGTGCCTTTGCCGTACTCCCTCGGGCTGGGCGCGCCGGCGAGCAACGCCATCAACGTCCCGATCACCCCGACGTTGACCGAGGACACGACCTATGTCGTCGGATCGCCGCACCTGACTTTCGACTATTCAGGTGTCGGCACCAGCCGTCACGTGTACGCCCAGATCGTCGACAAGAACACGGGTCTCGTCGTCGGCAACATCGTCACCCCCGTCGATGTCACCCTCGACGGCACGCAACGCCAGGCTGTCGTGGACATGGAGGCCATCGCGTGGACGTACACCGACGCCTACGGCACACCAACCCACCCGAACAACTACAACGATCTGGAACTCCAGATCACCAGCTCCGCCACGGCGTACGAGAACTTCACGTCGTACGGATTCATCGAGATCTCGAATGTCCAGGTGACCCTGCCGACGGCGGGGGCCGGTCAGGTGACTGCCGGCGATTGGACTCCCGACTACGACGCCATATCGGCCTGACGCCACCTGAGGACCGACGCCTCACGGGAGGCGTAGCAGATCCACCTCGGTCGCGGTGGACACACGCTGAGCCGGGATGCCGGCCTGGTCGCAGGCCGCCGCGACAGCGCTCGCCGAGTCGGCGGTGAAAACGGCGAACAGCACCTCGTCGGTCGGCACCGCGAGCAGATTGAGCAGCCGGACCGTCGAACCCTGCTCAGACATCAGCACCGCGGAGTCCCTCAACTTCGCGGCCGTGTCGTCGAGGCCCTCCTCCGTTGCGGCGGAGTGATACCACTCGACGAGATAGCAGGGGACCGGAACTGTCATCGACTCAGACGCTAACCGGATATGAACGCCGAGAAATCGGGTGTTTCCCTACATATTGAGCTCGCCCGAGCACATGTCGTCTTGCCGCGACCGATCAGGGCGACTCAGCTGTGTCGCCCGTGGTGCCGCCTCGATCGTCGTCCCGGCCGGTGACCGTTTTGACCGCATCCCGTATCCCGGTGCGGAAGTCGCTGATGCCTTCGCGAATGCCTTGGCGCAGGGTGTTCAGCCCGGCGCCTGGCGCGCCGCGGGTCGTCGAGTCTCCGCCGAAGAGCCTCGGGCGGCGCTGCTGGGCCTGCGCTGCATCGGCCCCGGCTGCATCGGACATGACGCTCGCGTTCGTGGCCGCATTCGGGTTGACGATTTCGGCGCCGCCCGGGCCAGGATTGACCTCGAGTGTGACAGCGCGGTTGGCGTCCGGCGCGATGCTGTTGGTCGTCGCCGCCGGGTCCGGCTCCGTCGGATCGAGTGGATCCCGCGGCGTCGGCAGTCCGGGGAACGCTGCCGTGCCAGGCTCGGCGGAGAATCCGTTGAGCACGCCGTCGACCACCGTGGCCGGAGCAGCGATCAGTGCGCCGAGGAGTTCTCCGGAACCGGGCTCCGCATCGTCGAGCGCGTTGACGATGTTCCGAATCGCGACGGCGGTTGATCCGATCCCGCTGAGCACGGGCCCGGTGACGGCGTTGAGCGATTTGTCGGCCACGACGGGTGCAAGTGTCGCGAACGTCCGCATCAGGCTGACTATCGCGAGCTCGATGTTTCCCGCAGCGGCCTGATCGACCGCGTAGCCAAGCTCACCGGCCGCGCCCTCGAGCAGCGCAGGGACGCTCGCGCCGGCGAGGGGGCCGCGGGCTTCGAGTTGGTCGACGAACAGCTGGACGTCGGCGTCGGGGTCGTTCAGCAGGTTGTTCAGCGCCAGTTCGAGGGTCCACCCAGCCGGTGACGGCAGCGCCAGCGCGGATCCCAGCAGGGCTTCCAGGTTCTCCAGCGCTTCCCTCACCGTTTCGACGTAGTTCTCCAACGGACTTTTGGACCGTTGGACCGCCGGATTGACGATTTTCACGTCCGGCGGCGTCGCGATCACCGGCGCGATGGCGAGGGTGCCGGTCCCGATCACAGCAACTCCAGCCGTCAGGTAAGGACGGAGAGCCTTGCGCATGGCGGGCCCTTTCAAGCGCTGTGACCTCGGCCACTCCCGACCGTACCCGGGAATCGCCTGGCAAACGCGAGAATCATGCTTCCGCTGGCCATGATCAAATCGTCTGCCTTCGTGGGCCCGGATCGCAACGGGCGCCTGCATCCGCCGATGTTGCCATCGAATGCTGGTTGCCATCGGTTCGGGCGGCGTCAGCTCCGGCGAATAATGCAACGTAATCGACAATATGTGCTGTACGTGAGCTGGAGCACGCTACGCTATCCGGATAGCGAACCGCCACCGAGTAACGGGAACATATCAATCATCCCCAAGATACCCAGTCAAGCTGCAGGAAAGACCCCGCGATGTGTTAGCCTGTGGTTAGCTGCAAGCTATTGCCAACGCAAGGATTCGTGAGCGGAACGAGGGAAGGGAGGCTTAGCTGATGTTGGCGTTCGATGCGACTCACGCGTCAGATTCGGCGGCCCGTCCCGCATCCAGCCTCGTTGCTGCACAGGTCACGGACTTGCCGGAGCCCGAACTCATCCGCAATTGCAGTCGGCTCGGCCGCAGCGCGAACCCACCCGGATTCTCCTTCTCCGACTGGCTACGGGATCGTCGTAGCCGCTGAAAGCGGCCCGATCAACGCCTGAGTTTCCGGACGATCAGCGCCACAAGGACCGCCCCCAACCCGGCCAGCGACATCGCAACGGCCGGTTTCTTCACGAAGTTGATGACGCCCGTCTTGACGTCGTTGGCGATTCTCTGCGGGTTGGCGCGCTCGGCGAGGGTATCGACGGTGAGGGCCAACTGGTCGCGGGCCTGATCGATGTCCTTCTTGATGGCGTCGGGATCTCGATCCACCACTGTCGTCCTCCATGTCCACTGCGGCCTTGCCGCACTACCCTAGATCAGCCGACGTCGACCGCGACGCACCGGGAGAGAAGAAAGGGTTCACTGGTGGCACAGACTCCGCGCCTGGAGGTGGGCGACAAAGCCCCCGCGTTCAGCCTGCCCGACGCCGATGGCAACAAGGTGTCGCTGGCCGACTACCGCGGCCGCAAGGTCATCGTCTACTTCTATCCGGCGGCATCCACACCCGGGTGCACCAAGGAGGCGTGCGACTTTCGTGACAACCTGGCCGAGCTGAACGAGGCCGGCCTCGACGTCGTCGGCATCTCCCCCGACAAGCCAGAAAAGCTCGCCAAATTCCGCGACAACGAGAAGCTCACCTTCCCGCTGCTGTCCGATCCCGACCGCAAGACGTTGACGGCGTGGGGCGCCTACGGCGAGAAGAAGATGTACGGCAAGACCGTCCAGGGCGTCATCCGGTCGACGTTCGTCGTCGACGAGAAGGGCAAGATCGAGGTCGCGCAGTACAACATCAAGGCCACCGGGCATGTGGCCAAGCTGCGTCGCGACCTATCGGTCTGACGTCAACTGATCTTCGTCATCGTCAGAACCGCCCCCTTTTTTTCCGCGGGTTTTCCGCAGCCAGCGCCATGACTCCAGTTCAATCCGCCGTCCGTCGATTGCGTCGGTACGTCGTTGCCGGTCATGAACGGTCCCCAGTAGTAGTCCGAAGTCCCAGGTATTCGGTGTGTTCCGCTTTCATCGGTGCAAGTGACGGCAGCGGGAAGGTCCACCGTCATGCTCCAGTTGCCAACCGACGAAACGCCGGTCGGGATGCTGAAATGGGCAGTGCCAGTCCATTTATGGTGATCGGGGATCACTTGTGCGGTGCACACGTCTTCGGAGCTACATGTTGACGTGATGTCCCAGATCTGGTTGGACCGGAATGGGTGTCCTTCCAGTTCGAATGCGTCGTCGATGTCGACTCGGTACCGCCCGCTCAGCGTCGGACGGACTTCTTTCGCCCCTACGCACTCGAATGCGGTCAGGGAGTTCCAGGTCGACGAGGATGTCGGATGCGCTTCGTCGAATCCGGTGCCATGCGCGATGCCGGACTCATCGATGTCGCCCGTGTATTGCCCTACCGGACCGGTGCTCCATTGGACGGTGAAGTCGACGTGGCGTCCCTCAATCCCGCCACTGGCGACTCCATACATTGTCTGACCCCCTTTCGTGGCGGTGGCATCTCCGTCTGGAAACGGCCCGTTCCCTTTGAAGTCCACCCGCCAGCCATCGGCTTGCTGGATTGCAAAGCCCTCCGGGTACACGTAGGTCGCGCAGGGCGGGGCAAGAGGCAGCATCCGGTCCGCGTGTGCCGGCGCCATGAGGGAGGCGGCGACGCTCAACGCCACCGCGACGCCGAGCATGTGATATTTGTGCACGAAGGGCTGTCGCGTCATCCTCGTCGCCTTCTGCTGGGCTAATCCCCTCATGTCGAGGGATGCACAGCATTATCACAGTCTTCGCGCGAGGGGCTTCTATTTCAGCAAATAATTCCGATTGGCTGCACGACCGCCTCGAGGTGTGCTGCGCCGCGAGCTATCGGTCTGACGCCAGCTTCTCCAACAGCAGCGCTTCGGCCGTCGCGGCGCGTTCGAGCACGCCGAGATCCAGGCTTTCGTTGATGCTATGGGCTTGTGTACCAGGGTCTTCCACGCCTGTGACCAAGATCTTCGCCGACGGGAAGGCATCGGCGAACTCGGCGATGAACGGAATGGAGCCGCCCATCCCCATGTCGACGGGCTCATGGCCCCACGCCTGCCGAAATGCCGTGCGGGCGGCGTCGTAGACCGGGCCGGTCGCGTCGATCGCATACGGCTGGCCGATGTCGCCAGGCGTGACGGTTACCTGCGCGCCCCACGGCGCATGCTTTTCGAGATGACGGGTAAGCGCGTCCAGATGCGCGCGTGCATCCCCGCCCGGCGCTACCCGCATGCTGACCTTCGCCCGCGCCCGCGGGATCAACGTATTCGACGACGACGCGATCGGTGTGGTGTCGATGCCGATCACGGTGATGGCCGGTTTGGCCCAAAGCCGTTGCGGCACGGTACCTGTGCCGATCTCGGTCACCCCTTCCAGCATTCCGGACTCTTCGCGGACGCGCTCCTTCGGATAGTCGACGTCGGCGGCGGTCGCCTCGTGCAGACCCTCCACCGCGACGTTGCCGTCGTCGTCATGCAGCGACGCCAACAGCCGCACAAGCACGCTGAGCGCGTCCGGTACGACACCGCCCCACAGGCCGGAGTGCAGGCCGTGGTCGAGCGTGGCGACCTCGACGACGCAATCGGCGAGACCGCGCAGCGACACCGTCAGCGCGGGGATCTCGGTTGTCCAGTTGTCGGAGTCGGCGATCACGATGACATCGGCGGCCAGTGCGTCCTTGTGCGCGGCCAACAATCGGCTCAACGATGGCGAACCTATCTCCTCCTCGCCCTCCACGAACACCGTCACACCGACCGGCGGCCGGCCGTCGTGTGCGCGGAACGCGGCGAGATGCGTTGCGATGCCTGCCTTGTCGTCCGCGCTGCCCCGGCCGTACAAGCGGCCGTCGCGCTCTGTGGGTTCGAACGGCGGCGAAACCCATTGCGACGGATCACCCTCGGGCTGCACATCGTGATGCGCGTACAACAGCACCGTCGGCGCGCCGTCCGGCGCCGGATGCCGGGCGATCACCGCAGGCGCGCCGCCCTCGCTGACGGTCTGGACGTCGGCGAACCCCGCCTCTGACAACAGCTTTGCGACCGCTTCGGCGCTGCGCTGCACTTCTCCGCGGCGCGTGGGGTCGGCGCCGACCGACTGGATACGGACCAGATCCTCCAGGTCCTGCCGAACCGACGGCAGGACATCGCGCACGCGCGCCTCCAGATCGCTCATGCGTACGAGGTTAGTCGGTCACCTTTTCCTCGCGAGCAGACGCAAATGCACGCAAAACCCCAGGAAAAGGTGTGCATTTGCGTCTGCTCGCGGGCTCAACGCTCCTCGAGGACGGCGACCGCCGCGGCCGTGTCACCCTCGTGCGTCAGCGACAGATGGATCGTCACGTTCTCCAGGTGCTGCGCGATGGCCCCGGTCAACCGCACCCGCGGGCGCCCCCACATATCGGTCACCACCTCGATGTCGCGGTGGATGCCTTCCGGCAGCACCGGCCGCTTCGAGAACCGCGACCCCGACCACGCCTTGATGACCGCCTCCTTGGCCGCCCAGCGGGCCGCCAGGTGCCGCGCCGCCGACGAACTCTTGTCCGCGGCGTCGCGGCGCTCACCAGGGGTGAACGTCGCCGCGAACACCGTTCCGGGCTGGTCGACCTGCTCTGCGAACTCGGGAATCGAAACCAGGTCGATGCCAACACCAACGATGCTCATTGGAGGAACCCTAGCTTCCCCCTATTTGCTCTTCGCCCAAGCGCTCATCGCGTGTACACCCCGTCTTCGCCGAGCCTCGACGCGGGATCCAGCAGCATCTCGGCCTCTTCGCGGTTCTCCGGCGCCTCGTCGTCGAGTCGACGGTTGCTCGCGGGCCGTTCGTAGAGCGGCTTGCCGCCTGCGATCGCCGACATCAGCCTGCGCTGGCCCTCGAAGATCCTGGCGTTGGCCCGCTCCTGGTAGGACTGCCGCTGCTCGGGGTCGAGTGCGGCGATGAACGCCTGCGGGTGCACCAGCGCGATGACGCCCGACACGTGGCCGAAGCCGAGGCTGGTGATCAGGCCCGCCTTCAGCGGGAACTTCTCCCCCAGCCGCAGCGTCTCACGCACCCACACGAAGTGCTCGGAGCCGGCCATCTCGTCGTCGACGCAGTCCAGGCTGCGGTTGGGCGGGATGACCCCGTCGCGCAGCATCTGGCACATGCCCATCATCTGGAACACCGCCGCGCCGCCCTTGGCGTGACCGGTCAGGCTCTTCTGCGACACCACGAACATCGGCGCGCCGTCCGAGCGGCCCATCGAGTCGGCAAGCCGCTCGTGCAGCTCCGTCTCGTTCGGGTCGTTGGCCAGCGTGGAGGTGTCGTGCTTGGACACCACCGCGATGTCGTCGGCGCCGACGCCGAGCTTGGCCAGCGACCGTGCCATCAGCGAGTCCTTGCCCCCGCGGCCCGCGCCCAGCGCGCCGAGGCCGGGCGCCGGAATCGAGGTGTGCACGCCGTCGGCGAACGACTGCGCGTAGCCCACCACGGCCAGCACCGGCAGACCCATCTTCAGCGCGAGGTCGCCGCGGGCCAGCAGGATCGTGCCGCCGCCCTGCGACTCGAGGAAGCCGAGCCGACGACGGTCGTTGGCGCGGGAGAACTTCGAATCGCTGATGCCCCTGGCCCGCATCATCTCGGTGTCGGCGGTGGCCGCCATGTCACCGAAGCCGATGATGGCCTCGAGCGTCAGGTCGTCGAAGCCGCCTGCGACGACCAGTTCGGCCTTGCCGAGCTTGATCTTGTCGACGCCCTCTTCCACCGACACCGCCGCGGTGGCGCACGCGCCGACCGGGTGGATCATCGAACCGTAGCTGCCGACATAGGACTGGATCACGTGTGCGGCAACGACGTTCGGCAGAACCTCCTGCAGGATGTCGTTCGGCTTGTTACGGCCGAGCAGGTTGCCGTGATACATGGTCTGCATCGACGTCATACCGCCCATACCGGTGCCCTGCGTGCTGGCCACCATCGCGGGGTGCACCCAGCGCATCAGCTCGGTCGGCGTGAAGCCCGCACCGAGGAACGCGTCCACGGTCGCGACGATGTTCCACACCGCCACCCGGTCCAGCGACGTGTTCATGTCGGGGCTGATGCCGTACACCGTCGGGTCGAACCCGGTCGGGATCTGACCGCCCACGGTGCGCGACAGCTTCGTCTTCCGTGGAACGCGGATCTCGGTGCCCGCCTTGCGGGTGACCTGCCAGTCGCTGCTGTCGGGCACCGGCGTGGCAACCGTGTGCTCCGGATCGAACTGGACAAACGCGCGAGCGTCGGCCTCCGACGACACCACGAACGTGAAGTCCTTGTCGAGGAACACCGAAACCAGCAGCGGCGACGCGTGATCGGGATCGATCGCGCCGTCGTCGACGAACTCGCGGATGCCGGTGCGCTCCACGACGGCGTCGTGATACCGCTCGACCAGTTCCGACTCGTCGACCAGGTCACCGGTCTCGGTGTCGTACCAACCCGGCTTCGGATCGTCCTCCCACTTGATCAGCCCTGTGGTCCAAGCCAATTCGAGAACGCCGGCGGCCGACAGTTCATTGTCGACCTCCATCTCGAAGCGGGTGCGCGACGAGCCGTACGGGCCGAGCTCGGCCCCGCCCACGATGACCACCATGTCGGCAGGATCGATGTCGAGGTCGCCCCACTGCGGCGGCGGCGCCGATGCGAACCCGCGCGGCGGCGACGGCAGCGCGGCGATCGTGCCGTCCTGCTCCTCGCTGTCGCCGGCAGACTCGGCGGCCATCTCCTCGCGCGCCTTGGCGGCCAACTCCGACATGTCGATGTCGATGTCGCCGAGCCCACCGGTCAGGTCGACCTTCAGCGGCTGCTGCGCGGCGGCCACCTTCGACTCGACGCTGCACAGGTCGAGCAGCATCGCGGCCATCTCGTCGGTCGAGTACGTGGTGACACCGGCCTCCTCGACCGCGTTGACGATCGCGTCGTTGGCACCCATCAGCCCGGTGCCCCGCGTCCAGCCGATCAGCGCGTGCGCCAGGCTGACCCGCTGCGCCCACGACGACTCGGCGTTCCACCGCGTCACGACCGCGTCGAGCGCGGACTTGGATTCGCCGTAGGCGCCGTCACCGCCGAACATGCCGCGGTTGGGCGAACCCGGCAGCACCACATGCAGGCGCGAGGCGATGTCGCGCTCGGCGCCGATGTGTGACAGCCCGCCGATCAGCCGCTGCACGGCCCAGAGCAGAACCTTCATCTCCATCTCGGAGCGCGAACCCGCCTCCGACAGATCGCCTGCGACCCGCGGCGCCGCGAACGGGAACAGCAGCGTCGGCGTCTGGGCGTCCTTGACGTGAATCGACTTCGGCCCAAGGCTTTCGGTCTGCTCATTGCCGACCCAAGCCACCAGCGCGTCGATGTCGGTGTAGGACGCCATGTTCGCGGGCACCACCCACAGCGCCGCGCCGAAGCGGGCGTTGTCGCGGTACAGGTTGCGATAGAACTCCAGGCGGCTGTCGTCGAGCTTGGAGGTCGTCGCGATGACCGTTGCGCCGCCGTCGAGCAGGCCGGCGACCACCGAGGCCGCGATCGAACCCTTCGAAGCGCCTGTCACCACGGCGATTTCGTCGCTGTAGCGACCCTTGCCCGGGTTCTCCGCGCCGGCCGCGGCGCGGCCGAACAGCGAGGCGTGGATGTTGCGGCCGGCGGCCAACGCCTTGCCCTGCCACCACGAGGCCTGCTTGCCGACGATGTGGCCGGCACCCTCGAACCGCTCCGAGAGCCGCTGCCAGTTGGCGTCGATCTCGTCCTCGTCCATCAGCCACAGCTTGACCAGGTCCTCGCGGGCGCTGGCCCAGCGGTCGTCGAACAGCACCGCCTTGCGGCCGTCGAACACCGGCGCCACCAAACGCGGCCAGTCCGAACCGAGTTCGGCGGTGACCAGGTCGATGAGCTCGGCGTCGGTCGCGGTCTCCGGGGTGGCGACGGTGTTGTCCAGGCCAAGCTGGTTGAGGATCGTGCGCGCAGCCGTTGCCAGCACACCGTCGCGGCCGGTGACCTTCTCGGCGAACTCGTTGAGCGCCGCGGAGTCGACGACGCCGCCGCCCGCGCCGCCGCCGGACGACGGCAGCGCCACCGCGACACCGCGCCTGGCCGCCACCGACTGCACAGCGGCGTCGATCACCTTGTCGACGGTCGCGGCGTCGGCGAGCGCGCCGTCGTGCAACCCGCCGAGGCTGCCGCCGCGGACGCTGGTGCCCTCACGGGTGCCGAGCGCGACCTCCGCGGTGACGTGCTTGACCCAGCCGTCACCGAGCAGCCAGGTCTTCTTGACCCGCTCCGCGATCGCGGCGGGCCGCTTACCTGACGGCCCGAGGACCGTGCGAAGCTGGTCGTTGATCGCATCGGAAAGCACTGGGCCGTAAGGCTTGTACGTCCTCGCGAGCTTGGTGACCTGACCCTTGAGCCCGGCCAGATCGGCCTCGGCGGCGCCGTCGATGGCGCCGAGGTCCAGCTCAGAGCCGAGGTCGACGAGCAGCTGGTTACGTCGCGACGACGCACCGTCGGTGATCGACTCGATGGAGTCCAGCGGCTCGATCTGGTCGATGCGCATCTTCGCCGACAGCGCGATCAGCGCCATCGTGGCGTCGGCCGCGTCGAACGGAATGTCGTCGGGCACCGGAGCGCCCGCGGGCGCGGTCGGAGCCGGGGCCGCTGCGGCGGCCGGTTCGGCAGCCGCCTCCTGCGCGGGGGCAGGCTCGTCGGCGACGTCCTCCTCCTCGTGCACGGGGTCGGTGTCGTTGGCGAACAGCACGGCGGCGTCGCGCTCGGAGTTGAGCACCTCGACCGTGCTGTGCGAATACTCCGGCAGCTTCAGCGTGTTGGCGGCCAGACCGGCGACGGTCGGCGCGGACTTCACGCCGATCTCGACGAACCGTTCGACACCGAGACCGCCCGCGGCCTCCTCGATGAAGAGCAGATCCTGGGTCTCGATCCAGCGCACCGGGCTGGCGAACTGCCATGCCAGCAGCTCGATCACGATCTTGCGGCACAGCTCGCGCGGCTTCTCGTTTCGCCACGTGTCGTAGTCGGCGAGGATCTCGTCGAGCGGCTCGGCCGGCACCAGATCCCGGATCTCCTGGATGAAGTCGCGGTCGAGCGTGAACGGCCGCGGCACCAGGTTGGGGATGTAGCGGCCGATGATCAGCTCGGGATCCTTGTCGCGCGGCATGACGCGCTCCAGCGAGCGGCGGAAGTCTGCGACGCCGACCCGCAGCACCGACGAGTGGAACGGTACGTCGATGCCCGGCACCAGGATGAACGACCTCTTGCCGCCGGTGAGCTGACGACGCTTCTCGACCTCTTCCTCGAGAACCTCGAGACCGCGGACCGTACCCGCGATGGCGTACTGCGAGCCGCGCAGGTTGAAGTTCACGATCTGCAGGAATTCGCCTGTGCGCTCAGAGATTTCGGCGACGAAGTCGACGACCTCGGAGTCGTCGAGGTCGATCTGCGACGGGCGGATGGCGGCGAGTCGGTAGTTGGACCGACCGAACTCGTCGCGCGGCACGATGTCGTGCATCTTCGAGCCGCGGTGGAACACCACCTCGAGCAGCGCCTCGAGTTCGTAGACACCGCTGACGCAGGCCAGCGCGGTGTACTCGCCGACGGAGTGACCGCAGGCGATGGCGCCCTCGACGAACGCGCCCTGCTCGCGCATCTCGGCGACCTGTGCGGCCGCCACGGTGGCCATCGCGACCTGGGTGAACTGCGTCAGGTAGAGCACGCCTTCTGGATGCTGGTAGTGCACGCCGCTGGCGATCAGGCTCGTCGGGTTGTCGCGCACCACGTGAAGCACCGAGAAACCAAGGGTCTCGCGGGTGAACTTGTCGGCGGAGTCCCACACCTTGCGGGCGGCCTTGGACCTGGCGCGGACCTCCATGCCCATGCCCTTGTGCTGAATGCCCTGGCCGGGGAACGCATATACCGTCTTCGGCGCGGCGAGTTGGGCCGTCGCCGACATCACCAGATCGGAGCCGACGCGCGCGGCGACCTCGATGATCTCAGCGCCACGGTCGATTCCGACGCGGTCGACGCGGATGTCGACCTCGTCGCCGGGAAGCACCATGCCGAGGAAGCGAGCGGTCCAACCCACGAGCCGCGCAGGCGGGATGGCCTTGCCGTCGGTGGCGGTGACCACCTGCTGGGCGGCCGCGGACAGCCACATCCCGTGCACGATGGGCGATTCCAGGCCTGCCAGCAGTGCAGCCGCACGGTCGGTGTGGATCGGGTTGTGGTCACCGGAGACCACCGCGAACGCGCTCATGTCGCCGGGCGCGGTGACGGTGACGTCGCGGCGACGACGGCGCGGCGTATCGGTCGCATTGTCGGTCATCGCGCCGCCCGCGCGCGGCGGGTCGGTGAGTTCCAGTGCGCCGGTGCGGCCGCGGATGGCGAACCGCTCCTCCAGCTTGGCCAGTTCGGTGCCCTCGGCGTCGGCGATGGTGACCGAAACGGGCACGACGCGGCCGACCTCGGTGTCGCTCGCCGCGGAAGCCGTTGCGGTGACGGTCAATTCGGCAGGTGTCTTGGGCAGCTCGGTCAGCAGGTGCGCGGCATGGTCGAGGTGGACGAGGCTGAGCAGACCCTCGACGACCGGGAAGCCCTCGTCGGTGACGGCCGAACCGATGACCGAGAACACCGCGGGCCAGCACAGACCCACCAGCGCGTCGGGCACGACCCGCAGGCCGGGCGCCAACGGTGGGCCGAACGTCGCGGTGACGCCGGTGTGGTCGGCGACCTTCTCCGGATCCCATGCGACGGTCACCGAAGTCGTTTTGCTCCTCACGTCCGCAGAAGCGGTGTTGTTCACCACCGGTGCCAGCGCCTCGGGGCGCTCGGCGCCCGCGGCGATCGCCAGCACCGCGCGCATCGCGGTCGAGGCGTCCTCGACGGTCACCACGGGCATGCCGCCGTCCACCGTGCAAGCGGGCAGCGTGAACCGGATGGTGATCCAGGTGCCGGAAAGCGGAACGCTCAGCGTGACGATCTCGTCAGCCGACAGCTCCAGCCGCGCACCCGTGGACGGGTGTGTGGCGGAACGGTTTTGGTTCACCTGCCACTCGGCCGGCTCAGCGATCCGGTGCACCGGGTTGATGGAGACGCGGCCCGCCCACAGAACGTCGGGCGCGTCGAGCACGACGGCCAGCGGACCGCTGACGTCGGCGCGGGCCTGACGGCGGGTGGTCACCGGGACAGGCTCGACACCCGATGCGAGCACCTCGTCGATCGAGGCCTGCTCGAACCGGTCCAGCAGGTCGCCGACCGGCTCATCGAGTTTGGTGATCCCGGCGACGGCCTGCGTGCCGGGGATGATGCACACCTGGTCGGCGTCGTAGCGCGCGTCGTGGGCCTGCCACAGCGAGTCGCTGCGCCACCAGCGGCGCACGTCCTTGTCGATGACGGGCACGAAGTTGACGGGCTTACCCAGCGTCTTGCAGAGCTGGATGAAGAACGGCACATCGGCCGGATGCAGCTTGATGGTGTCGGCGTCGGGGAACCGCTCCACCAGCGCGGCGATCGCCTGCTGCGGATTCTCCAGCAGCGCTTCATCATTGAACAACGTCTCGATCGGTCCGAAATCCTTCGGGTGCAGACGCGCCTCGGCGCGCTTGAGCATCTCGGCGAACCGGTCGCGCCAGGTGTCGGCCAGCCACGGGCTGCCCGGCGCCGCGGTGTCGGCGGTGCTATTACCGTCACCGATGGCGAGTTCGACGTAGCGCTGCAGCCACTGCAGGTACGTCATGTCACCGACGTCGCCGAAGTACGGCTTGCAGGTGTTGGCCATCGCGGCGACGATCTCGTCGCGACGCGCGGCGACCGCCTCAGCGTCACCGGCCACCTCGTCGAGCAGACGGCCGCACCGCGATGCGGCGTTGTCGATCTCGTGGATGTCGGCGCCGAGCTGGCTGCGGCTGGAAGCCATGCCGCCCTGAGCTTTTCCGGCGCTGATCCACTGATCGGTGCCCTTGGTCTCGACCAGCATCCGCTTGACCGACGGCGAGGTCGTCGCCTCCAGCGTCGCCATCGCGGCGGTGCCGACGAGGATGCCGTCGACGGGCATCAGCGGGAAGCCGTAGTCCTGCGCCCACCGCCCGGACAGGTAGTCGGCCGCGCGCTCGGGGGTGCCGATGCCGCCGCCGACGCAGACGGTGATGTTCGACCGCGAGCGCAGTTCGGAGTAGGTGGCCAGCAGGAGGTCGTCGAGGTCCTCCCAGGAGTGGTGGCCACCGGCGCGGCCACCCTCGACGTGCATGATGACCGGTCGGGTGGGCACCTCGGCGGCGATCCTGATGACCGAACGGATCTGCTCGATGGTGCCGGGCTTGAACACGACGTGGCTGATGCCGACCTCGTTGAGTTCCTCGATGAGGGCGACGGCCTCTTCCAGCTCCGGGATGCCGGCGCTGACGACGACGCCGTCGATCGGGGCGCCGGACTGACGGGCCTTCTGCACCAAGCGTTTTCCGCCGACCTGCAGCTTCCACAGATACGGGTCGAGGAACAGCGAGTTGAACTGCACGGCGCGACCGGGCTCCAGCAGTTCGGTGAGCTCGGCGATGCGGTTCTCGAAGATCTCCTCGGTGACCTGTCCGCCGCCTGCCAGCTCCGACCAGTGGCCCGCGTTCGCGGCGGCCGCCACGATCTTTGCGTCGACGGTCGTCGGGGTCATGCCCGCGAGCAGGATCGGCGAGCGGCCGGTGAGCCGGGTGAACTTCGTCGACAGCTTCACCGAACCGTCGGGAAGGGTGACCAGCCTCGGGGCGTAGCTCGACCACGGCTTGGCCACCTCGGGCACCGCTCCGACGGTGAACAGATTGCGCTGCCCGCCGCGGGTGGCCGCGGGCACGATGCCGATGCCGAGGCCGCGGATCACCGGCGCGGTCAGTCGAGTGAGGATGTCGCCGGGACCGAGGTCCAGGATCCAGCGGGCACCTGCCTCGTGCAGATCGTTGATCTCCTTGACCCAGTCGACCCGGCGCACCAGGATCGCCTCGGCCATCTCGCGCGCGACGGCGACGTCGAGCCCGACGGCCTGCGCCCAGTTGCCGACCATGTCGATGGCGTCCGACAGCCGCGGGGTGTGGAAGCCGACCTCCACCTGGACCGGATCGAACACGGGCGCGAACACCGCGCCGCCACGGATCTTGTTCTTGCGCTCGGCCTCTTCGGCCTCGGCGATCTGCTGGCAGTAGAGCTCGAAGCGCGACAGCTGCTCGGGCGTGCCGGTGATGACGGCGGAGCGCCTGCCGTTGCGGATGGAAAGCACCGGTGGCAGCACCGTGCGCACGTCCTGGGCGAACTCGTCGAGCAACTCGGCGATGCGCTCGGGGTCGGCATTGGTGACCGAGATCATCGGCGGGCGGTCGCCGAGCACCGAGATGCCGCGGCGACGGGCCACCAGCGTGCCTGCGGTGCCGATCAGCTGCGCCATGGCCAGCAGCTCGACGTCCTTGGTGCCCTTGGCCGCCAGCGCCTCGACCGCCAGCACGCCCTGAGAGTGTCCGGCGACGGCGACGGGCGGCGTCGCGGCCAGATCCATGCCCTGACGGCTCAGCGCGCGCACAGCGGCGATCTGGGTGAGCAGCACGCCGGGCACCGAGACGGCCGCCGACGTCAGGTGGTTGGCGCTCGGCACGGCGTCCTCGCCTGCCAGCGCGCGGACCCAGTGCATCGGCTGAAACCCGACCGGGCGCACCACGATCAACTCACGGGCGATCGGCTCGAGCATCAACTCGGCCTCGCCGACCAGCGTCGCCAGTTCGGCCTCGATACCCGCCGAGGACACCAGCTCTTCCAGGGTCTCGAGCCAGGCGCTGCCCTGGCCGCCGAACGCGACGGCGTAGGGCTCACCTGCGGTCAGACGATCGACAAGGGCATGGCTGGACTGAGGCGCTCCTGATTCGTCGTCGCGGCCGGCTGACACCTCCCCTGGCTCCGCCGGGGTACCCCAGTCGTGTTTCTCATTGATCGTCACGTCTCGTAATCTCCTCAGTCCTGCTTTTGTGCGCGTCTCGCGTCGTACTTCGTCGTATCGGGGCTGTCTGCGTCTGGGCTGTGTGACCCGCTCCCCTGCGCGGTCACAGTCGATTCGTCGTCGAATCACGACTGGCTTGGACACATCCCCGCGTCGGAGATGGTCGTGACGGCCACTTCCACAAAGGTCGAGTCCGTCCCTCGGACACTCCAGCTGCACTAAGAGTGTCATAAGAACAGGGTCCGTTTTTCCGCCCGAAATGGTTACTGGCGAGTTCTACGCTCGGGTAACCACCCATTGGGTAACACCGGCCCGCGGACGGGCGGAAGGCTTCCAAGACAAACGTCCTGCTTGCACGTGGTTACGGTCGAGTAGGTGAAACAGCGCTGATCAAGGGGCAACTGTTATCAAATCGTTATGTAAAAATTTCGCCTCGACTGCGCCGCAGGTCGCGGTGCTTCTGACGCGACAGTAAGAACGAAATCGTCGTGTCAATCGTGTCAGCCAACGGCAAAAGTTTGCTGGACAGACTTACTGATCGGTAAGGTTTAGCGCTTTTCAGTCCCACTGACCGAACCGCGGCTTGAGCACATGGTTGATGTCGACCCCGATGCCGGCCACGCTGCGCTTGTCGATCTCGACCTGATGCAGGTGCGCGGCGGGGTGGGTGAACCCCTTCGGCGAACCCCAGTTGTGCTGCCAGAAGTAGGAGCCGAGGCCGTCCTGAAGGGCCCATTCGATGGTCTTCGAGTTGGCGTAGACACCCACCCGCTGATGGCCCAGTACGGTCTCCCAGCCCCGCAGGTACGGCGCGACCTGCTGCTTGTACTGCTCATATGACGGGTCGTCATCGATCGACGCATAGATCGGCGCACCGTAGGAACCGCCCGCGGCGACGTGTAACTGCCAGCCCCGTTTCGCGTGCGAAATGCCGGCGTTGTGACCGCCGAGCCAGTCGGCGGTGTCCTGCTTGCCGTACTGGTAGCAGGAGACGATCTTCAAACCGCTCTGATAGAGGTCACGCGCCTCGGGCAGCTGGATCGGCTTGCCCAACATCCACTGGCCGCCGGGTCGGCGGTCGGAGACGTAGCGGATTGCTCCGTGGGCGCCCGACGCGCGGATGTCGGCGGCCTTGATGACGCCCGCCGCATAGTCCAAGAGGATCCCCAGCGGCGCGGCAGATGCCTGCGGCGCCGTCAGCGACGAGGCGGCCAGCACCGCAGGGGCCGCGGCAGCGCACTTCAGCAGGTCCCGTCGGGACATGAACACGTGCCACAGGATACGTCAGAAACCCCTTTTTTCACTCTGACGCCACTGGTCACACTTGTATCAACTTCCCGCGAACGTTCCGTACCAGTCGACTCTTGGCGGATTTTTCGACCGGTAACGAACGTTCGCGGGGGGTGACGCATGATCGCGTGGTGAGCCCACAGTCGAGCCTCGAGCCGTTCCGCATCGCGATACCCGACGCCGACGTCGCCGATCTGAAACGCAGACTGGCCGCGACGCGCTGGCCCGAACAGTTGCCGGGCACACCGTGGCAGCGGGGCGTGCCGGTCGACTACCTCAGAGGGCTGGCGGACTACTGGGCCGACGGATTCGACTGGCGCGCGCAGGAGGCCGAGCTCAACTCCCACCCGCAGTTCCGCACGCAGATCGACGGCCAGACGATCCACTTCCTGCACGTCGAATCGCCGGAGCCGACCGCGCGACCGCTGATCCTGCTGCACGGCTGGCCCGGCTCGGTCGTCGAGTTCCTCGACATCATCGGCCCGCTGAGCAACCCGCGGGCGCACGGTCTCGATCCGGCGCACGCGTTCCACCTCGTCATCCCCTCGCTCGTCGGCTTCGGCTTCTCGACGCCGGTGTCGGGCGCGGGCTGGACCCCGCTGCGGATGGCGGAGGCCTTCACGGCGTTGATGGCCGGGCTCGGCTACGACCGCTATGGCGTGCAGGGCGGCGACTGGGGTTCCTTCATCGGGCCGTTGATGGGCGGGCTGGCCAGCGACCGCGTGATCGGTGTGCACGTCAACGCGGCGGCGTTCGGGTTCACGCCGGGCAAGGACCTGTCCGAGGAGGAGTTCGCGTCGCTCACCGAGCGCGAACGCGGCAAGTTGGCGACGGCACGCGAGTGGATGGCCGAGAAGACCGGCTACTTCAAGATCCAGAGCACGCGGCCGCAGACGCTGAGCTATGGGCTGACGGATTCGCCTGTGGGGCAACTGGCTTGGATCGTCGAGAAGTTCAAGGAGTGGACGAACGCGACCAAGGAGCTACCTGAGGATTCGGTGCCCCGCGACCGCCTGCTGGCCAACGTGTCGCTCTACTGGTTCACCGGCACCGCGGGCTCGTCGGCCGACATCTACTACGAGAGCAGTCACGCGCGCACCCTCCCGGAGCCCTCGGGTGTACCGACGGGGGTCGCGGTGTTCGCCGAGGACCTGGCCGTCCGGCGCTTCGGCGAACGGCTCTTCAACATCGTGGCTTGGAGCGACTTCGACACCGGCGGGCATTTCGCCGCCCTGGAGACGCCGGAGTTGCTCGTCGACGATATTCGGGCGTTCTTCGCCAGACTCATCTGAACGCGGTTCGGGCGTGGAAACACGCGCTCAACGCCGGTAATCACGCCGAAATCGCAACTGTGCTGCAGTATGACCGCGGAATTCGTAGGATCTGCCAGTGACCTCGGGGATGGCCAGCGCTGAGCGCGCAGATTCCGCTGCCGCCGTTGACGATCCGCAGATCGAATTGATCGGCGTCCGAAAGGAGTTCGGCGACGGCAAGCACAAGGTCGTCGCCGTCGAGGGCGCCGACCTGACCGTCGGCGACGGCGAGCTGTTCGCGATTCTCGGCCCGTCGGGCTCCGGCAAGACCACGGTGCTGCGGATGATCGCCGGCTTCGAGCAGCCAACGGCGGGCGCCATCCGCCTCGGCGGGGTCGACGTCACCGCACTGCCCGCACGCCGCCGCGACGTCAACACCGTCTTCCAGGAATACGCGCTGTTCCCCCACATGACCGTCGCCCAGAACGTCGAATACGGGCTGAAGGTCAAGGGCATCCCGCGCGCCGAGCGCCGCAAGCGCACCGCCGACGCACTCGACATGGTCCGGCTCACCACAGAGGCGTCTCGCAAGCCCGCCCAGCTGTCCGGAGGTCAGCGGCAGCGGGTCGCGCTGGCCCGCGCACTCGTCGGGCGGCCGCGAGTGCTGCTGCTCGACGAACCGCTCGGCGCACTGGATCTCAAACTTCGCGAGCAGATGCAGATCGAGCTGAAGGAGATTCAGCGCGAGGTCGGCATCACTTTCGTCATCGTGACCCATGACCAGGACGAGGCGCTGACCCTGTGCGACCGCCTCGCGGTCTTCAACAACGGCCGAATCGAACAGGTGGGTAAGGCGCGCGACGTGTACGAGAGCCCGGCGAACCGGTTCGTCGCCGACTTCGTAGGCACCTCCAACGTGCTCGACGGAGACGCCGCGCAAGCCCTCGTCGGCCGGCCCGGCACATTCGTGGTGAGGCCCGAACGCATCGCGGTGTTCGCACCGGACACCGATCCGGTCCCCGGCGTCCGGACGGTCGAGGCGACCGTGCTCGAGGTGATCTACGCCGGGCCCACCACGAAGGTCGCCGCCACCACCGCGGACGGGGTCACACTCACCGCCACTGTGCTGACCGCAAGCACCTGGCTTCCGTCAGATCTGCAACACGGCACCCCAATCACCTTGGCGTGGCCCGAAAAAGCGCTTCACCAACTGTCAAACGAGGAGTAGCCATGAAAGCAACCGTTCGGATGGGTCTTGTCCTCGGCGCGTGCGCGGCGCTGGTCGTCGGATGCTCGGGCTCCGAGGACTCCGGCGGCTCCGGCGAGTCGCCCCCCAAGATCGAAGCGCTGCAGTCCGTCGGCGAGGGTGAGGGCGAACTCAACCTGATCGCGTGGGCGGGCTATGCCGAGGACGGGTCCAACGACCCGGCCGTCGACTGGGTGACCGCGTTCGAGAAGAAGACCGGCTGCCAGGTGAACGTCAAGCTGGGGAACACATCCGACGAGATGGTCCAGCTGATGCGCAGCGGCCAGTACGACGGTGTTTCGGCGTCCGGCGACGCGACGCTGCGGCTCATCTACGCGGGCGACGTCGCACCGGTCAACACCGACCTGGTGCCCAACTACGCGACCATCTCCGACTTCCTCAAGGACAAGTCGTGGAACTCCGTCGACGGTCAGATGTACGGCGTGCCGCACGGGTGGGGCGCGAACCTGCTGATGTACAACCTGGACGTCGTGCGCGACGCGCCGAACTCCTGGGGCGCGGTCTTCGACGGCGCCGACAAGTACAAGGGCAAGGTGACCGCCTACGACTCCCCCATCTACATCGCCGACGCGGCGCTGTACCTGTCGAAGACCAAGCCGGAGTTGGGCATCAAGGACCCGTATTCGCTGACCCCCGAACAACTCGATGCGGCAACGGAATTGCTCAAGAAGCAGCGGGAGAACATCGGCGAGTACTGGTCGGACTACACCAAGGAGGTGCAGGCCTTCGAGTCGGGCACCTCGGTCATCGGCACCACGTGGCAGGTGATCGCGAACCTGATCGGCGCCGACAACAAGGTGCAGGTGAACACCGTGCTGCCGAAGGAGGGTGCCACCGGTTGGTCGGACACGTGGATGATCTCGTCGAAGGCCGCGCATCCCAACTGCATGTACAAGTGGATGGACTGGATCACCTCGCCGGAGATCAACGCGCAGGTGGCGGAATACTTCGGTGAGGCGCCAGGACAGACGAAGGCGTGCGAGTTCACGGCCGAGAAGGACTTCTGCGACATCTTCCACGCCACCGACGCCGACTACGCCGCACAGATCCACTACTGGACGACGCCACAGAAGCAGTGTGTCGACGGCAGCGGCGACAACTGCACGACCTACGACGAGTGGGTCACCAAGTGGCAGCAGATCAAGGGGTAATTGAAAGCCAGCCGATCTCGGTGCCCGCGCGGCGCCGGATCGCGCTGGCTTTCCTCCTGATCCCGCCGATGGCCTGGTTGGTGCTGGCCTATCTGGGATCGCTTGCGGTGCTGCTGGTCTCGGCGTTCTGGAGCACCAATAGCTTCACCGGCAAGGTGGTGCACAAGTTCACCACCCACAACATCGTCACGGCGTTCACCGACTCGGTGTTCAGGATCACCACCCTGCGGACCATCGGCGTGGCACTTCTGGTGACGGCGATCTGCATCGTGCTCGCGGTGCCGCTGGCGCTGTACATGGCGAAGGTGGCCTCCCCGCGGATGCGGGTGCTGCTGGTGATCGCAGTGACGACCCCGCTGTGGGCCAGCTATCTCGTGAAGGCGTATGCGTGGCGCATGCTGCTCTCGCCCGAGGGGCCGCTTGCCTGGGCGGGTGGTTACACACCGGGCTACGGTCTCGCGGCGACGGTGATCACGCTGACGTACCTGTGGCTGCCGTACATGGTCATCCCGGTGTTCGCGGCGTTCGACCGGGTGCCCGACGCGCTGATCGACGCGAGCTCAGACCTTGGCGCGTCCGATCTGTCGACGATGCGAATGGTGATGGCGCCGTTGGTTTTTCCCGGAATCGCCGCCGGCTCGATCTTTACCTTCTCGCTGTCGCTCGGTGACTACATCGCGGTGACGATCGTCGGCGGGAAGACGCAGATGCTCGGCAATGTCATCTACGGCCAACTGGTGACCGCCAACAACCAGCCGCTCGCCGCCGCGCTGTCGATCATTCCGCTGGCCGCGATCATCCTGTATCTGCTTGCGATGCGCCGCACCGGCGCACTGGAGAACGTCTGATGCTCTCGCGTGGTGCGCGACGCGCGGTCCGGGGCTGGGCCGCGTTGATCGTGCTTTTCCTCTACGTCCCGTTGGCGCTGGTGCTCGTCAACGCCTTCAACTCCTCGCGCACGTTCGCGTTCCCGCCGACCGGCTTCACCACCCAGTGGTGGGTCGCCGCGTGGCACAGCGAGGGCATGTGGAAATCGCTGGCCAATTCCGTAGTGGTCGGCCTCGCGGCGACAGCGATCGCATTGGTGCTCGGCACCATGGCCGCATTCGCGGTGCAGCGGTACCGGTTCTTCGGCCGCGAGGTGGTCAGCCTGCTGATCGTGCTGCCGATCACGCTGCCTGGCATCGTCACCGGCATCGCGCTGAACGCGACGTTCACCTCGGCGCTCGGCGTCATGCTCGGGTTGTCGACCGTGATCGTCGGGCACGCGACGTTCTGCATCGTCATCGTGTTCAACAACACGCAGGCCCGGCTGCGCAGGCTCGGCGCCAACCTCGAGGATGCCTCAGCCGATCTCGGGGCGTCGCCGTGGCAGACGTTCCGTTACGTCACATTCCCGATGATGCGCGGCGCGCTCGTCGCGGGCGCGATCCTGGCGTTCGCGCTCAGCTTCGACGAGATCGTGGTGACGACGTTCACCGCCGGTCCGACGGTGCAGACGCTGCCGATCTGGATCTTCGGCAACCTGTTCCGGCCCAATCAAGCCCCTGTCATCAATGTCGTCGCGGCGGCGCTGACGCTCGTCGCGATCATCCCGGTGTGGCTGGCCCAGCGGTTCGGCGGCGATCCGGCGACGACACGGGTATAGCCGCTACTCCGTCGGCTTCCAGTCATTGGTCGCGATGCCCGCGGTGTAGTTCGACACAGCCGAAACCATGTGCCGTTGCATCGCCCTGTCGAGCTGATGGGCGACCACGGCCATGCCGAGGTCGCGATAGTCGGAGATGAGCGCGGCGACTTCGTCCGCCTCGTCCGGCCTCGGCACGTATCCCGCACCGTAGCGCGCGGCAAACGCGTCTTCTATCGCGGCGACGAGGTTGGCCGCAAGCTCGTCGATCGTGCCTTCGGTGGACGCCACCACACGCAGAATCATTTGGATGTACGACCGCTGATCGGTTGCGTGCGTGACGATTTCGGCGATCCCCGGATGCGTCAGAGACAGCGAGTCCGCTTTCAGCTCAGCGAGGCCGCACGACAGTAATCGCTGCGCCTCGTCGCATCCGGGATCGAGATCGAGGGCGACCGCCGCTGGACGGGCGGGCTCAGGCTTGCCGCCGAGGATGGCCTGCTGCACGCCCAGGATGGCGGCGAGGTCGTGCCCCTCGCGCATGCGGGCGAAGAACTCGGCGATGTGCGCGCTGGTGAACCCCTTGCGCAGCAGTTGGTTGATCGTCTTCAGCTGGGACAGGTGGTAGTCGTCGTAATACGCCGAACGCCCTTGGCGCCGCGGCGGGTCCAGCAGACCGCGTTCCCGATAGGCGCGGATGTTGCGCGCACTGACGCCGGAGATCCGCGCGAGGTCGTCCAGCCGGTATTCAGCCAATCCTGTGCACCAGACGTCGGCGGGAGCGACCACATCGCATTCGCACACTGTAATACCGGCGCAGCGATCAAGAGCGAATTCCACCTGCTTCGGTATCGCGACCGCAAAGCAGTCGCTCAAGGCCGGTCATCTGCTGATATGGACGCACAGTGATTGATGTCACCACGCGGTCATGCGGTTCCAGCCAACTCGTGCAAGCCGTGCTCGGCTATTCCCGATTCGCCGGTGAGTGATCTCACCAGCAATGAATTGGCATATTCACAGCGCGCTACGGGACCATGAACCGGGTCGGTCGTCCCCAAACAAAGCCATCGGTGAGGAGTGTTCGCGTGCGTCCCTGGATCGTGTGGGCCACCGGACTCCTGGCATACATCGTGGCTGTCCTCGACCGCACCACGCTCGGCGTCTCCGGCCTCGAGGCCGGTGACCGGTTCACCGCCAGTCCGGGCGTGCTGTCATCCTTCGTCGTCCTGCAGATCGTGGTGTACGCCGGTGCGCAGGTGCCCGCGGGCCTGCTGCTCGACCGCTTCGGCTCCAAGGCCCTGATCGTGTCCGGCGCTGCGGTGATGGCCGCAGGCCAGTTGACGCTCGCATTCACCGAGTCGCTGCCGACCGCGATCGCCGCGCGCGCCGTTGTCGGCCTCGGCGACGCGGTCACTTTCATCTCCGTGCTGCGTCTGGTGCCGCACTGGTTCCGGCCGAACCAGGTGCCGCTGGTGACGCAGCTGACCGGTATCTGCGGTCAGTTGGGCCAAGTGCTTTCGGCCGTCCCCTTCCTTGCGCTGCTCGCCGGCGAGGGGTGGACGACGGCCTATCTGTCGGTCGTCGCGCTCGGCGTGGTGTCCATCGCGCTGACGCTGGCCGTGGTCAGGAACACCCCGAACGGGCACGTCGCCGACCCGCCGTCGACTTCGATCAGCGAGGTGTGGACCGGCGTCAAGACCGTGTGGCTTCGCCCCGGCACCCGGCTGGGCTTCTTCACCCACATGGGCACCCAGTTCTCGGTCACCGTGTTCGCGCTGATGTGGGGACTGCCCTACCTGACAGTCGCACAGGGGCTGTCGGTCCACGTCGCGGGATCGCTGCTGACCCTGTCGGTCGTCGCCGCCATCGTCGCGGGCATCGTCATCGGAATCTTCACCGGCCGCCGACCGCACCGGCGGTCGCGTCTCGTGCTGGCGATCATCGCGAGCAACGCCGCGGTCTGGACCGTCGTGCTGGCGCTGCCGACCGCCGCTCCGCTGTGGCTGCTGATCGTGCTGGTCGTCGTCATCTCCGTCGGCGGCCCCGGTTCGATGGTGGGCTTCGACTTCGCGCGCACCTTCAACCCCAGCGCCACCCTCGGCACCGCCCAGGGCATGGTCAACATGGGTGGGTTCCTGGCGTCTCTGCTGGTGATGCAGGCGATGGGGCTGGTGATCGGCGCCGTCGGCGGCTACTCGTTCGAGTCGTTCCGGCTGGCCTGGACGGTTCAGTACGCGATCTGGACGCTTGCGACCATCGGCATTCTCATCACCCGCAGAAAAGCCCGCAGACAGCTACAAGAAGAGCGAAACCTGTTGGAGGGTTTCGACGCTCATCCGCCAGAGCCCGCCGCGGCGAGATAGCCGAGCTATCTCTTCCGGGAGCTCACGCGGCGATTGGCCTTCTTGATCGCGTCGACCAACTGCTCCTTGGTCATCGTGGAACGACCTGGAATATCAAGTCGCCGAGCGACATCCATCAAGTGCTTCTTGGATGCGTTGGCGTCGACGCCTTCCGCCGATTTCCCGGACGGATTGGGCCCCCCGCTGCGCGCTCTCGAATCCGACGGGCCTTTCTTGCCTTTCGGTTCCCAGTGGTCGCCGACCTTCTCGAAGCTGTGCTTCAGCGCGGCGTACGCCGTCCGATGAGCCCGCTCACCTTCGCCGTACTCTTTGACGGCGGCATCGTGGGCCTTGCTGAATGTCCGTTGCGCCTTGGCGGGCGACTTCTTCAGCGTGCTCGGCAACTCGCTCTTCTTCGCGGTGCCGCTGCGGGTCGTCTTCGGCATCGGGACTCCTTTGTGGACGCAAGTGCGACAAGCGCCGCCGAAGTCACGCCAGTGTTTGTCCGGCCCCTGTGAACGGTGGCCGCTTCTTGACCAAACCCCTCAAACGCTCGCCCTCGCGAGACGGTACCGCTGACACCGTCGCGACTCCGGACGGCTAAAACGGGGACTTACCCGCGCTGTGGCGCACTAAACGCGATTCGATGGCCTCTTCTGCATGGCGGTAGCCGCGGGCTTCGTATCCGATCACGCTGACCGCGGGCGCCAGCATCACGATCAGCAGCGCGTTGGCCATCGACATCCCCCTGCTGACCAGGACAACACCAGCGACCAGGACGGCGGCACTGAGCAGCAGAAGCAGCAGGTTGAACGCGATCCGCGTACGGATCAGGGACATGTACAGCAGATAAACCGCCGCGATGTAGACCCCGACCGGGATCGCGACGCTCAGCACGGTGCTCACCGCGCCCAACTCGGAGTGGTGTTCGACGTAGTACGCGGCCGCGTGCAGTCCGGCGCCGGTCGCCACGATCGACCCGAACACCAGCAGATGCAGGTATCCGAACCGAAACGATCGATCGCGCCGCACCGAGAGCACCCGCGACTGCGGCACGAGGAAATACAACCACCACATACCGAACGTCAGTCCGGTGCCCGCCACCGCAACCAGGACAGCGGCCACACTCCACCCCTCGGCCGACACAACCGCCGACAGCGAGGCGACGGTGCCGACGACGCCCTCGCCGAGCGCGATGATGGTCAGCAGCGAATAGCGTTCGGCGATGTGGTGTGCGTGCCACGGTGTGCCGCCCATCCGCCGCTCGGCGAGCAACGGCCCCGACAGCTCCAACGCCACCAACAGGCCCGCCCACAGGAAAGTCGTCGCGATCGATGTGCTGACCGGGATCATCGCGATCCAGCCGATCTGCGCGACGCTGACGACGACCGCGTACGTCAGGCACGCCGCGCGTCGCTGCGGATCCTGCTTGGCGGCGCGTAACCACTGTGCTACCAGGGCGATTCGCATCACCACGTAGCCGGCCACCATCACCCGGTTCTCGACGTGACCGCCCGCGGCCATCGAGGCGTACATCTCGGGCAGGCCGAGCGCCAGAATGATCACGCCGACCATCTGCAGCATCGTCAGGAGGCGGTAGACCCAGTCATCGGTGTCGTAGGCGGAGGCGAACCAGCTGAAGTTGATCCACGCCCAGCAGATCGAGAACGTCGCGAAGACGAACGCCGCCAGCCCCGCGCTGACGTGGGACTCGGCGAGTTGATGGGCGAACTCGGAGGCCGCGATGCCGAACCCGATGACGAACGTCAGATCGAACAACAACTCCAGCGGGGTGGCCACCCTGTGCAGCTCGTCGGGGTCGCGGCCGGACATCCTGCGGATCCGGTGCACCTCGACGCGCTGCGGCGTGTGCGGCTGGCCCTCGGTCATGACCTGCAGAGTGTGCCGAGCCGACGCGGCACTGTCCAGGTGCGCTACCGCGAACGCATAAACAGGTAGTCGACTACGCATGCCGTTGCGCATTGCGCTTCGCATCATCGACCGCAGAGGCACACCACTGCGGAAGGCGGCACGCGATGTCGGAACAGTTCACGATCACGATGCTGGGAGGCTTTGAGGTCTACCGCGACGATCAACTGCTCGATCTGCCACCGTCATGTCAGCGCCTGGTGGCGCTTGCCGCGCTGAAGCGCAGGCCCGTGCCACGCGGTTATGTGTGCAGGACACTGTGGCCGACCACCCGATCCGACCGGGCCACCGCACGGTTGCGCACCACGTTGTGGCGGCTGCGCCCGATGGGTGCCGCCGCGCTGCTGGACGTCACGCCGCAGTCGATCGGCGTCGGGCTCGACGTTGCGGTGGACTGGTTCGATGCCGTCGACCTGATCGGGGAGCTGCTCGGCCACCGGCCGCAGACGCGGCCGGATCACGACGTGGCCGCCGAACTGCTGCCGCTGCTGCGGGAGGGCGCGCTGCTCGAGGGCTGGCATGACGACTGGGGCGCGTGCGCCCGAGACAGCTACCGCGACCTTCGCCTCGATGCCCTCGACGTGCTCGTGGGTGCGCGGGCCGGAAACGGGTAGTGCGCTACTCGTGCGTGTCGCTGTGAACGATTCCTACGCTTTCATCGTCAAATAGATGAAGAGCGAACAACCACAGGGGAAGAGAGCCATGAACGCCCTACTCGTGACCTGCCTGAGCTTGACGGCGGCCTTCGCCGCGCTCGGCGTGCACGCGTTGCAGGCGCGGCTCGAACGCTGGGATTACGAACGGCATGCTGAGGATTAGACCTGTGGTGCTCGTGCCACGGTTTACACAGTGAACTAGATTTGTCAGCTATGGACGGCTACGCGTACGACACCGCGCTCTTGATCCTGCGCGTGTGCCTCGGCCTCACCATGGCGGCACACGGCTACAACAAGTTCTTCGGCGGCGGCCGGATACCCGGCACCGCGGGATGGTTCGAAAGCATCGGGATGAAGCCCGGCATGCTGCACGCACGCATCGCCGCGACCACCGAGATGGCCGCAGGCCTCGGGTTGGCCGTCGGACTGCTCACCCCGATCCCCGCGGCCGGGTTCGTCGCGTTGATGCTGGTCGCCGCCTGGACCGTGCACCGACCGAACGGCTTCTTCATCGTCAAGGAGGGCTGGGAGTACAACCTGGTGCTCGCCGTCGCCGCGGTGGCGCTGGCCGGCCTCGGCGCGGGACGGTTCAGCCTCGACCACGCCTTGTTCTCCGGCACGGGACTGTACGACTTCCTGCACGGCTGGTGGGGTCTGCTGATCGCGGCCGGCGTCGGCCTCGCGGGCGGCATCGGCCAGCTGGTGCTGTTCTGGCGGCCGCCGCAGAAGGCCGAAGCTAGCTGATTCGTCCGCCGACGATGGTCGTCGCGACCATGTCGGAGGCGAGCGTCTCCACAGCGGCGCCCGGGCTGAGCACCATCAGGTCTCCCGGCTGACCCACCTCGACGGTGCGGGGCACCGACGGGCGGTCGGGATGGCCGAAGAACAGGCTCAGGGCCTCTGCGGCGGTGATCCGCTCGTCGGGACCGATGACGTCTCCCCCGGCGGTGGTGCGGTGAACCGCGGCGCGCATCGCCGCCCACGGGTCCGGTCCGCCGAACGGCGCATCGGTGCTGGCGGCCATGGGAACACCCGCCCGCAGCAGCGATGCAAGCCGCCACAGCTGCGAGTGCTCGTGCGTGGGCACATCGCGCAGATAGTGCTCACCGCGTTCGGAGACGAAGTTGGGCTGGGTGACGACCGTGACCCCCGCATCGACGAGGTCGTCGATCATGTCGTCCGGCACGATCGCGGCGTGTTCGATGCGGTCGCGGTCATGGTGACCCGCGGCGTGCAGGGCGGCGAGCGCGACCACCAGTTGAGCGTGTGTCACACAGTGCAGCGCGACACCGACGTCGTTGTCGTGATGCTCGGCCACCCATACCGTCAGCTCGTCGACATCGAGCCGGTCGTCGTGCAGGATCCGCTTGCCCGGTGCAAGGAAGTGCAGCCGCTGCGGAATGTCGCCGCGTCGGTGCGACACCGAGAGCATCGCGACGTCCTCTGCGCTGAGATCCGGTGTGGCATCGGTGATTCCGGTGACACCGTAGCGCGCCAGGCGCGTGGTGACATCGGCGATCGCCGTCCCCCGCCGCGGCAACGCGTCGGCCCAGTCGTCGGCGCTGTGCAGCCGACCGTCGGCGTGGTCGTCGAGCCCGATGCGGGACAGCGCAGCCGAGTTGAGTATCCACATCGCACCGCTGCGGTGCTGTATCCGGATCGGTGTATCGGCGACGATCGCGTCGATCTCCTTCCGGTCCAGTTCACCTGCCACCGATGCGTGGTAGCCGACGGCGCGGATCCAGCCGTCGGGACCCGGTTGCGCAGTTCGCAGCGCTTGTGCCAGCTGCTCTCTGGTGCGGACCTGCGGCGGTCCGACCGGTAACGAGTCGAGCGCGGCGGCCATCGCACGCAAATGCAGGTGGTGGTCGTGCAATCCCGGCAGCACCGCACCGGCCTCGGCGTCGACGACGCGCTCGGATGGCATGGGTTCGACGCGGCCGGCGATGACGGTGATGTGCTCCTCGACGCGGATGTCGGCGATGCGGCCGTCCGGCAACGTGCCGTGTCGGATCAGCATGGCGCCAACCGGGTTTCGACGATCTCACGTACCCGCTGATTGTCCGCCCCGAGCGCAGCGGCGGGCACACGCGGGAGCGCTGGAATGCGCGGCGGCGCCTCGCTCTCCTGGTCGACGGTGAGCGGCACGCCGGCATAGTCGGCCGCCACCTCGGCGAGTACCACCTCGACGACCTCGCCGCCGCCGCGTCTCAGCGACTCGAGCACCGCCCGCGTGGCCTCGAGTCCGCTGAGCGGATCGGCGATCGCATCGCCTGCGAAGACCGGGCCCGGCGCGACCAGACCGCCTGCCACTGCGGCGTCGTCGCCGAACGCCACCCAATCGGCGCGCTCGCCCTCGGTGCCGTAACCGGTGACGCGCAACCACACTCGACCCGGGCGACCCGACACCTGGTCGGCTCCGAGACCGCGACGGGTCAGCGCCGCTGGGCGCGATCCCTCGATCACCACGTCGGCCGCCTCGAGCAGGCGACGTAATGACCCGTCGGCTCCGAAGTCCGTGGCATACGACAGCTTTGCGGCGTTCATCCAGTCGAAAAATCGCGGGTCGCCGCGACGGGTGCCGTCGGGTCTGGCGGGCGATTCGACCTTCACGACGGTAGCGCCCGCCGCGGCCAGCAGATGCCCGCACAGCGGGCCTGCCCACATCGACGACAGGTCGACGACCAGGAGTTCGGTCATCCGTCGCCGCGCGCTGATCCCGCTTGGTGCGAATCGTGTTGGGGCTGAGGAGATCTCGCCGAGCACCGCGGCGGGCAGGTCGAGCAGCCGTGCCCGTGCGACGAACTCGGCCGCATCGCGCTCGGCGGCCGCACCCGCCAGCGCCGTCCAGGGATCCGGTGGTGGCTCGCTCGTTTCCAGCAGCGCGGGAACGCATTCCACGTCGTCGACGCGCGAGAGCGTCAGTGCGCACCAGCCGTCCCGGGTGGCCAACAGGCGTGTCGCGCCACCCGCCGAGATCCTGCCCGCAGGTGCCAGCCCCAGCAGCCCGGCCCGCCCGGTGAGTATCTCATCGGCGTCGACACTCACCGCACCGCCCAGATCGGCCATGCGGCGGCTGATGTCGTCGGCGACCCGCCGCGCACGGGCCAACGCAGCGTCGGGGATACCCAACGAGCTCACCAAGACATTCTGCATCGTTCCTACGCCGCCTCCACCGCATCGACCAAGCCCCAGCCCAACGCGGTTGCGGCGTCGATCGTGCGGCCCGACAGCACGAGATAGGCCGTGCGCCAGCGGCCGATGCGCCGTGTGACGCTGACGGTCCCGCCTGCGCCGGGAATCAGCCCGAGGCCGAGTTCTGGCAAGCCCAGGGCGGAATCACGGTGTGCCTCAACCCATCCGCAGAACGCGGCCATCTCCAGCCCGCTGCCGAGCACCTGACCGTGCACTCGTGCGACGCAGCGTGGACCCAGCCTGGTGGCGAGTTCGTCGAGAACCAGCGCGGGGCTGTACCGGACGCGGACGACGTGGGCGCTGGCCGGGTCGGCGAACGATCCGAACTCGGCCAGGTCGCCGCCGCTGCAGAAGGACGGGCCGTTACCGCTGATGACGACCTCGTCGACCCCCGGGTCGTAGCGGGCGACGTCGAGCGCTTCGAGCAGCGCGGCGCGGGCGTCGCTGGAAAAGGCGTTGTGCCGCGACGGCCGGTTGAACCGGATGTGCAGGGTGTTGCCGTCGCGGTCGGCGAGAACCGGATCGGGTAACGCGGGCGCGGTGGCGGGTCCCCGCTGCTGCAGCCACGCCGCAAACTCGCTGCCGGACTGCAAGGTCGAGTACGCCAGCGACTCGATGACCACTCCGGCCAACGTCGAGGCCGGCGGATCGGTCCCGCGCAGGACGTCGTCGCATACGCTCGCCGCCTGCGGCCACATCTCGCAGCGGGTGGTGAGCTCGGTCAGCGCGGTCGTCGTCGATTCAACGGTGACGACGCGGCGGTCGGTGACGGCGTCCTCGCTGAGGGTGAAGGACGCGCGGTCGAGCCACGGCTGCGCAGCGGGCGATGCGATGTCGGCGGCGGTGCCCACCGCGACGATCACCCCGGTGGGCGGCGCCGGACCGGTCGGCGGGGCGCCGAGGTCAACGACTTGCACGGCCCCGCACGGCGCTACACCGGGTCGAAGGACGAGATGAGCCAGCCGCCGTCGATCTTCTGCATGGTCACCCGCACCGCGCTGTTGATGAAGCTGGCGTCGGGCCGGTCCTTGCTCTCGGTCGTCTGGTTGATGAAAACCAGCACGACCGCCTTGTCCGGGCTGATCTCCGACACCGCGGCGCGCACCACCGAGGCCTTCGTCCTCACGGCCTTCTGTTTGGCGGCCGGTGCGACGATCTGCTCGGTGAACTGGGTGTAGTACGACAGGAAGCTGCCGGTGAGCTTGCTCTTGGCCGTCGCGAAGTCCTGATCGAGGCTGTCGGGCGAATACGACAGCAGCGCCACGGTGCCGTCGGATGCCGCGTTGACCGCCGACTTCATGGCCGCCTCGTCGCTCTGCCGGTCGGGCTGGTAGGTGAAGAAGAACATCCACGCCGTGACACCCACCGCGGCGACGAGCGCCATCGCGAGCGCGATAGCGGCCCAATGCCTTTTCGCACCGCGACCGATGCCGCCTAACCTGAAGCGTCGCGGCTTCTTCTGCGCCTTCTTCTCGGGCTCGGCGTCGATGGCCGCGGTCTCGACGGCGGTCGAGACCGGCTCGTCGCCGTCGGCGGTCTCCACTTCGGGGGTGTTCTTGTCCTCGGTCACGGTACGAACTCGACTTTCGCCAGCTTCAACTGTCCGCCGTCGCGTGCCAGGTTCACGCTGAGCCGCCATGCCCGTGGTTCCTGTTTGGCGCCCGCGGCGTTGGTGACCCGCGACGAGGCGGCGACCAGAACGGTTGCGCTGTCATCGGTCATCGATTCGACTGCGGTAGCGGTCACGTTGGTCTCGGTGACGGCCTTCGACTCGACGGCCACTTTCACGAAATCCTCTGCGGTGTTCTGGAAGTCGGTCTTGAACTGTCCGGTCGAGTTGTCGATGATGCGCTGCACGTCCTCTTTGGCCCTGTTGTAGTCCAGCGACATCAGCGTGACGACACCCTGGCGGGCCGCCGCCTCGAACTCGGCCCTGCGCTGCTGTTCGGCGAGCACCTGCCGATGGTTCCAGTACATGTAGCCGGAGACGGCGAGCAGGGCGGCGATCACGAGGACCGTGAGCACGCCGGCGACCGTCTTCCACGTGGGCAGCGGGATGTGGATCCCCCGCCGACCTGGTTCGGGTTCGCCGGTCGGTTCCTCCGCGGATTCCGCGGCGTCGTCGGTGTCGTCGGCCTCGGGTGCTGCAACGGTCTCGGCGGCCTTGGCGGCCTCGGCCTCCCTGCGAAGCCGGAGCGCTTGGGCGCGGGCCCTGGCGGCGGCGGCGATGGCCTCGGCCTCGGCGGCCTCGGCTTCCGCCTGCTCCGCCAGCGAGAGCGCGTCGACGGACCCGGCCTCGTTAGTCGTGTCGTCGTCGACGTGGTCGCCGTTCAGTTCCGGCGGAGTCTGCTTCCGGGACCGCATGCAACCTCCTGTCCGGTAAGCACTGTGCTCAATGAGAATGGCATTTTCTATTTTCGGTATCGCCGCGACGATACAGGATTCGCCGATCCGCTGAAATCGAGCATTTCCTGCGGAAATGCTATTTACGACCTGCGCCTGCGCGTGGCCCTATCTCTTGATCAACTGGTCCTTCATCACTTTGCCTGTCGCGTTCAGCGGCAGCTCGTCCAGAAACTCTACGTATCGGGGCACCTTGAAACCAGCCATCCGATCCCGGCTCCACGACACCAGCTCTTCGGCGGTGGCCTTCCCCTTGAGCACAACGAACGCCTTGCCGACCTGCCCAAGGCGGTCGTCGGGCACACCGACCACGGCTGCCTGCGCGACCGCGGGGTGCTCGAGCAGGAAGCCCTCGATCTCGGCCGGGTAGGCGTTGAAACCGCCGACGATGAACATGTCCTTCTTGCGGCCGACGATCAAGAGCCTGCCGTCCTGGTTGAACCTGCCGAGGTCGCCGGTGTGCAGCCAACCCTCACCGTCGATCGCCTCGGCCGTCGCGACGGGGTCGTCCAGGTAGCCCTGCATCACGCTGTAGCCGCGCACGAGCACCTCGCCGTCGGAGGCGATGCGCACCTCGACGCCGTCGCACGGTACGCCCGCGGTCGTCGCGATGTCTTCGAACGAGTCCCCCGGCCGCGACAGTGTCACCGTGCCCGCCTCGGTCAGCCCGTATCCGGTCGCCAGCGTCTGGAACGGCAGTTCCTCGTGGACGCGCCGGATCAGCTCGACCGGAATGTCGGCCGACCCCGTCACCCCGGCGCGCAACGTCTTGAGCTTGTCCTTGTCTTCGACCGCGAGCAGGGAGTGATACAGCGTGGGCGGCCCGGGCAGCATCGTGATGCGTTCGGCCTCGATCAGGTCCACCACACGATCGATGTCGAACACCGGCACTGGCACCATCGTCGCGCCGCGGGTGAACGAGGCGATCAACCCCGCCTTGAAGCCGAAGGTGTGGAAGTACGGGTTGACCATCAGGTAGCGGTCGCCCTCGCGCAGGTCGGCCAGTTCGCACCATTCGGCGTACAGCCGCAGATTCTGGAGGTGGTTCATCATCACACCCTTGGGCCTGCCGGTGGTACCCGACGTGTAGATGATGTCGGAGATGTCGGTGCCTTCTATGTCTGCGACGAAAGGCGTTCCGCTGGAGAGGAAGTCGGACTTCAGATCGATCACCGGCACCCCGGCGGGCGCGTCGTAGTCCTGGCCGAGGAAGCCCTTCTCGACCAGCACCGCCTTCGCGCCGCTCCGGCCGATGATGTCGGCGGCCTCTTCGGTTTTGAACCGGGTGTTGACCGGGACCAGCACACCGCCTGCGGTGAGCAGACCGAACGCCGCGATCATCCACTCGGCCGAGTTGGGCGCCCACACCGCGACGCGCTCACCCTTTTCGATACCGAGATTTCTAAAAGCGCCTGCGGCGGAGCGGATCCGGTCGACTACTTCGGTGAATGACAAGCGCAGCGAACCGTCGACGACCGCCTCCGCGTCGCCGAAGCGGTCCGCTGCGCTCAAGACCATCTCGGGGATGGTCTGCCACGAACGACGCGTCACGTGGTGACGAGACGCCCCAGGTTGCCGCCCATGATCTTGGCCTGATCCTCGACGGAGAGGTGTTCGAGCGCGGTCACGTAGTGCGTCGGCTCGGCGAGGCCCTCCGGGTGCGGCCAGTCGGAGCCGTACAGCACCTGGTCGACACCGATCAGGTTGATCAGGTCGTCGATGCCCTCCTCGTAGAACGGGCTGACGTAGATGCGGTTCTTGATCTCCTCGATCGGGTTGCCCAGGAACGCCTCCGGGGCCTTCTTCCACACCTCAGCCATCGAATCGAGCAGCGGGAACATCCACTTCGACCCAGCCTCGACGATGCCGACCTTGAGCTTCGGGTGCCGGAACAGCGCGCCGTGAATCACCCAGGACGCCACCGCATCCTGGATCGGGCGCCACTCGTTGAGGATCGACATCGCGTTGGTCTGGAAGGGCAGCATCTCCTGCGCCTTGCCGTCCCACTCCGAGGTGTAGCGCGAGTAGCCGCTGTCCGACGAGTGCATGCCGACGAAGACGTCGTGGTGGACCACCCGCTCCCAGAACGGGTCGAACTCCGGAAGCGCGAACGACCGCGGTCCGCGGAAGCCGGGTACCGGGGCGGGGCGGATCAGGATCGCGCGGGCGCCGCGCTTGACGCACCACTCCAGCTCCTCGATCGCCTTCTCGACGATCGGCAGCGTGATGACCGGCGTGGTGAAGATGCGGTTCTGGTAGTTGAAGCCCCACACCTCGTCCAGCCACTGGTTCAGCGAGTGGATGAGGACGTGGATGGCGACGGGGTCGTCGCTGAGGCGCTCCTCGATGAGGCTGGCCAGGGTCGGGAACATCAGCGAGCGGTCGACGCCGAGTTCGTCCATCACCTTGACGCGCGGCTCGGGCTCGAAGAACGCCGGGATGGCGCGCATCGGCTCACCGAAGAGCTCGCGCTTGCTCTTGCCGTCAGGGTTGCCGAACTTGAAGTACTCCTCCCAGGCGCCGGGCCTGGCGACCACGTTGAACGTGGGGTTCGGGATGTAGTTGCTGATCACCCCGCGCAGCGCGATCTTGGTGCGGCCGTTGATCTCGACGTACTGGACGAGGTCCTTGTACTCCTTGGGGAGGTACTTCGTCATCGCCTCCGGCGGCTCATAAAGATGGTTGTCGGCGTCGAACAGCGGAAACGGTATGTCGACCCGGTGCGACAGCTGGCCCATGAAACACTCCTTATCGTCTCGGGAGAATCCTATTCTCACTAGCTGCGCAGCGCAATGTGCTCGTGCTCAACATCAGGCCTGCGCGGGTCCTCAGGGCGAAATGCTCTGGCGAACGAGAAACTTCTGCACCTTGCCACTTGCGGTGCGCGGATAGTCGTCGACGCGGTGCAGTTGCTCCGGCCACTTCTGGATCGCCACGCCCGCCGCCTTGAAGTGCTCGCGCACCTCGTCGAGCGTCGGCATGACGTGCCCGTCGCGGATGCGCAGCACCGCCGCGGTCCGCTCGCCCAAACGGTCGTCGGGCGCGGCGACCACCACCGCTTCGGCCACCGCGGGCATGCCGAGCAGTACCTCTTCCACCTCGAGGGCCGAGATGTTCTCACCGCCGCGGATGATGACGTCGGCCTTGCGGTCGGTGATGGTGAGGTAGCCGTCGTCGTCGAGCACCCCGACGTCGCCCGTGCGATACCAGCCGTCGTCGTCGAAGGCCTTCTTCGTCAACTCGTCATCGGTGTAGCCCAGGCACAGATCCGGTCCTCGGCTGAAGATCTCGCTATCGGGGCCGAGCCGGATCTCCACCCCCGGGCGGGCGTTGCCGTCGGTATAGAGCCGCTTGTCCTCCGGCGCGTCGCGGCCGGAGCCGGTGATCGAGGGATGCTCGGAGCTGCCGTAGGACCGGAACACGAACATGCCCAAGTCGGCCAGCCTGCGGGTGACCGCCGCGGGCACTGTGGAACCACCGAGGCCGACCGTCTTGAAGTGCGCGAGGTGTTCGGGCGTGCAGTCGGGATGGTCGAGCAGGCTGGTGACGAAGTACGGCCGGCCGCCGCCAACGGACAGCCCGTCGCTCTCGATCAGCTTGAGCACCATGCCGGGGTCCCAGACGTCGCAGAGGTCGATCGTCGCGCCCTCGAGGACGGGGATCAAAAACGCGCTGAGCATGCCGATGAAGTGGCCGATGGGGGTGGCCGTGAGCTGTCGGCCGCGGTCGGGCGGGTAGTTCGCCAACAGCTGGCGGGTCTCGAAGCCCAGCGTCTGGTGGCTGTGGACGACGCCCTTGGGCGCACTCGTCGTGCCCGAGGTGAAGGCGATCAGGGCGGGCGAGGCCGGATCGGCGGCGACAGTGCCGAACAACGGCTCGTCGGCGAGCAGGTCGTCGAAACGGTTCTCGTGCTTGTTGCCGGAGAGTTCGTCGGCGCCGACCAATGCGACGATCGGCACGTCGGCGCACAGGTCGGGCTGGTACTTCATCCGGCCGAACTCCTCGGCGGTGATGAACACCTTGGGCTGCGCGGTGGCGATGATGTGGCTCAGTTCCCTGCGCCCGTAGAAATGCACGATCGGCACCACGACGGCGCCGAGGAACGCCGAGGCCCAGAACGCCACCGCCGCTTCCATCCAGTTCGGCAGCTGGATGGCCACCGCGTCGCCCGGTCCGACGCCGCGCCGGCGCAGCCCTTCGGCCAGCAGACGCGCCCGCAATTCGGCGTCGGCGAAGGTGCCTTCGTACGGGCGGACGGTGGAGTGCACCCAGAAGCCGATGTCGGGGTTCGCCTGCAGCCCGTCGGCGACCAGGTCGCCGATGGTCTCAGGCCGCCACCACCCTTCCGCCTCGTACCGTTTGGTCAGCTCTTCCGGGATTTTTCGCATCGCGCGCCGCGGCACCTCCATTCGGTCGTGATGCTATTCTCCGCTCAAGAGAATGCCAATACCGCAGACGGAGAATGAGCGATGGTCGACCTCGAGTTCGACGACGGTCTGGCGGTCATCACCATCGACCGCCCGCACGCCCGCAACGCCATCTCGCTGGAGACGATGGACCAGTTCGACAAGGCGCTCGACGGGGCCGAGGGCGCGGCCGCACTCGTCATCACCGGCGCGGGTGACCGCGCATTCGTGTCCGGCGGCGACCTCAAGGAGCTTGCCGCGCTGCGCACCGAAGCCGAGGCGGGCGCCATGGCGTGGCGCATGCGCTCGATCTGCGACCGCATCGCGGGCTTCGACGGGCCGACAGTGGCGGCGCTGAACGGGCACGCACTCGGCGGCGGCGCCGAAGTGGCCGTCGCCGCCGACATCCGAATCGCCGCGGACGACATCAAGATCGGGTTCAACCAGGTGGCCCTGGAGATCATGCCCGCATGGGGCGGAGCCGAGCGGCTCGTCGAACTGGTCGGCTTCAGCAAGGCCCTGCTGCTCGCAGGCACCGGGATGATCCTGACGGCGCCGGAAGCCCACAGCAGCGGGCTGGTTCAGCACCTGATCCCCCGCGACTCCTTCGACGCCGAGTGGCGCAGGATCGCGAAAGCCTTGGCGAAGCGCCCCGCCGGAGAGATCAAGCGCGTGATGCGAGGCGTCAGCACCACCGAGGCGGTCGCCGCGTTTGCCCGGCTGTGGGTTGCCGACGAGCACTGGGCCGCCGCCGACAAGGTGATGAAGCGCGGCAAGTAAACGTCTTTCGCGCCGTGCCGATACCTGTTCCCACGCCGGCCGTCCGGGCCGTCGTCACCGGTGCCTCCCAGGGCATCGGCAGGGCGCTGGCCACTGAACTGGCCGCGCGCGGCCACCACCTGATCGTGACGGCGCGCCGCGAGGACAAACTCCGCGAACTGGCCATCAGGCTCACCGACGAGTACGCAGTGACCGTCGACGTGCGCGCGGGGGATCTCGCGGACCCGACGCAGCGGGCCGAGCTGGCCGACGAACTCGCCGCCCGCCCCATCTCGATCCTGTGCGCCAACGCAGGCACCGCGAGCCTCGGTCCGCTCACCCATCTCGACCACCGTGCCGAGCGAGCGCAGGTGCAGCTCAACGTGTCTGCCGCGCACGACCTCGCGCTGGCGGTGCTGCCCGGGATGCTCGACCGCCGCGAAGGGGGCATCCTGTTCTCCGGATCCACAGCGGGCAACGCCCCGATGCCGAACAACGCGACCTATGCCTCGACCAAAGCGTTCCTCAACGTCTTCAGCGAATCACTACACGGCGAACTACGAGGTTCCGGCGTGCACGTCACGCTGCTGGCCCCTGGACCGGTGCGGACCGGGCTGCCCGGCGAGCTCGACGCGGTGTACCGGGTGATACCCGATTTCATGTGGGTCTCGGCCGAGCACACGGCGAAGGCGGCGTTGAACGGATTGCAGCGCAACAGGACTCGCGTCGTACCCGGTCTCCCCACCAAAGTGACGTCGGCCGCGGGCCGCTATCTGCCGCGCGCCGTCGTCGTCGCATTCGCGGAGAAAGCGTTCGAGAAGCTCGACGGCGAGTGGTCCTGGACCTGAGTCCATGCGGGGTCATTCCTCAGAGCCCGGCGGCATGCTCCAACGCCCGTAGCGCCGGCTCCAGAGCGCCGCTCATGTCGTCGATGTCGTCGGCGATCTCGGGAGTGGAGACAAACCCGAACTCGGCCCAGCCGTCGTACGTGATGGCGGTGACGTTGAGTCCGATGTTGAGGCTCAGCGGTCCGAATGGCGTGTTGCGCTCCACGGTCGCACCGGCGATGCGGTGCGGAGTTTCTGGTCCCTGGATGTTGGAGATCGCGACGTTGACGGGCACGACGCGCGTTCCGATGCGACTGGCCGCGTAGGCCCGGATCATCAACGCCCACAAGCCAGGCGGCGTCACGTCGGTCGCCCGGATCACCTGGTGCGCGGCCAGTGTCGCGGCCCGCCGCTTGGCGTTCTGGGTCGACTCGTGGATCCTGCGCAGCCGCTCGGCAGGATCGGCGACGTCCGTGGCGAGACGCAGGGTCGCCGACGTGACGTTGTTGCCTGCCATGGCGTCGTTGCCCGGCAGCGATATCCCGATCTGAGCCACCAGCGGCCGCATCGGGAGTTCGCCCCGGTCATCCAGGTATCGGCGCAGCGCGTCGGCGACCAGTGCGAGCACCACGTCGTTGAGCTTCACCCCGAAGGCACACTTGACGGCCTGGATCCGGTCGAGTGAAACCCGCTTGCTGCTGACTCGCCGCTGCGGCGATGTCTGCGTGTTAAACCGCGTCACGGGCGCTTCGAACAGTCGCGGTGGCGTATCGGTCAATGCGCGCAGCGCGCGGCGCTGCGCCAGCTTCTGCCGGGTGATGCGCACCACGCGATAGGGCGTCATCACCACGATGTTGACCAACGCGCCGAGCGCCCGCCGCTGGGCGCCGGGTAGCCGAGTCGATCGGTCTCCCTCCGCGGTCGACGGCGGCGTGGCATCGCCGTATATCGATGCGTAGAGCGCCCGGGCCGATTCACTGTCGACGAGCGCGTGGTGAACTTTGTTGAGTATCGCGACGCGGCCGTTCTCGACGCCTTCGATGAACCAGAGTTCCCACAGCGGCCTCGTGCGGTCCAGCGGATAGGACATCAGACGGCTTGCCAGAGCGTCGAGTTCACGACGACCGCCCGGCGGTGGTACGGCAACGCGACGAAGGTGGAAGTCGAGGTCGGCCTTCGGATCTTCGACGAACCAGGGTCTGTCGAAACCGAGCCGATGACCGGCCACCCGGTAGCGCAGCGGGGCCAGCTCCCGGAAGCGGTCGGCGAGGAATTCCCTGACGGTGTCGAAGCTGAAGTCCGGCGCATCGGACGGGTCACAGACCATGAGCCCCCCGCCGTTGAGCGGGAACTGGGATGTCTCGCCGAACCAGAACGCGGCATCGAAGCCCGAGAGACGCTGCATCGTCAGCCGTTGAGTTCCCGAACCGGGTTGTTGCCGTCCCACTCCGCTGCGGCATCGTGGATGAAGATGGCGTTGGCCGCCGTCGCGTCGGTGAGCTCGGAGATCTCGATGACCGCCGCGGGCGCGTTCGGCGGTTCGACGTAGGCGAAGCGCACACCGTAGCCTTCGCCACCGGACCACACCACAGGCCAGCCCGCCGCCTCGACGGCGCGCATCGTCTCGGTGAAATCGGTTGTCCAATAGGCCAACTGGTGCACACCAGGACCATTGCTGTCGAGAAACTCGGTGAAGATGCTCGGCGTGGCGTCCTGCTGATGGATCAGCTCGATCTGCATCTCTCCGCTGTTGGAAAACGCCAGCGACACCGTCGTGCTGCATGGCCGGCCGCGGTAGCGCGCTTCCAGTGGCAAATCGCGTATGACGAACCAGGGCCCGACGCCGAGCGCGACCCAACCGGCGATCGCCTGGTCGAGATCGGTGACGACATAGCCGATCTGGCGCACCGGCCCGGGTAGGACGGTCATGACGGGTTCGGGTGGACGACGACGCGCGGCGGCCCCTGCCCCCTGCGCACTTGATCGATTGCGTCAGGCACTTGGTCTAGTCCGATGATCCTGCCGATGCTCGGCGACGGATCCAGCCGCCCGTCGGCCACCGCGTCCAGCGTCCCGTACCAGTCCTGCGGAAGCGGACCGCCGCCGAACTGGATCGTCATGCCCTTGTGCGTGGCCGCGGTGCAGTCGATGGTGCCCGCGTCGTACCACCCGCCGGCAACGTAGGCCCGCGCCATGAACTCGCACGAGTCGACGATGTTCTGCAGCAGGCCGTTGCGGCCCACGCATTCGAAGATAACCTGGGTGGTGTGAAAGTCGTTGGCCCGGTGCGTCTCCCGCCAGACCTCGTACGGGTCGCGTGACGACGGGTTGACCAGGATGTCGGCGCCGAACTTCTCGGCGTAGGCAAGCCGGTCGTCGCTGTAGTCGGAGACCACGATCGGGCTGACACCGCGCGCCTTGAGCGCGGCCACCGTCGACAGGCCGATCGCACCCGCACCGATGACCAAAGGCAGTTCGCCGGGCTTGATCCCCGAACACCGGACATAGAACTCACCGACCGCGAACGCGTCGACCAGCGCCACGGAGTCGTTCGGCACTCCGTCGGGCACCTTGCGCGCCATCATCTCCGAGACGAGCATCAGCCCGCCGAAAGCGCCTGGCGCATCGGGGTTGTGGCCGATCACGAGCGGTTCCTCGCCGTGGCGAATCATGATCGGCAGACTGGTCACGCGCGTGCCCACTGGAAAGTCCTCCGAGCAGTCCGGTCCGTGACCGACGACCTCGCCGATGAACTCGTGGCCCATGATCGTGTCGCGGTCGGCGTCCCACTTGAACCGGTCGGCCGAGTTCGGATGGTCCATGTAGTGGACGTCCGATGCGCAGATCGCGGCGCTCAGCGGTTTGATCAGCAGTTCACCGGGACCGGGCACCGGCTCGTCGGTCTCGCGGACCTCCAGCTTGCCGCCGCGCAGCACCACCGCGCGCATCAGCCCGCAGTTCCCTCTTTGGCGGCGAAGTCACGCGATGCCGCGCTGGTGAGCTCGACCAAAGTACGTCGGTCTACGGTCCACACCATCGATGCCATTGTTCTGTTGCTCTCTCCCACAGGGTAGGTCGGGCCGTTTCCGATGTTGTCGATGATTTCCCGCGCCACATCCTGCGACAGCATCACGGTGTCCGGGTCGTACGGCACACCCATCCGTTGGAACGCCTCGGTGTACGTCTGGCCCAGCGGCGTGCAGCAGACGTCGACACCGTGCGGCCGCAATTCGGCCCACAGCCCCTCGGCGAAGTTGACGTTGAACGCCTTCACCGCGGAGTACACCGCCAGCAGCGACGCTCCGGACAGGCAGGCGAGCGACCCCACCAGCACGATGCCGCCGCGGCCACGCTCGCGCATCGCGGGGGCGAAATGCCGCGCCAGCGCAACGGGTCCCACGCACGCCAGCTTGATCTGCCGTAGCGAGTCGGAGAACGAGTCGTCGAGGAACTCCACCGTCCGGTTGGCGGCGCCCGCGTTGTAGATGACCAATCCGACTTCGAGCCCGTCGGTGGCCTCGGCCACCCGCTCGGACACATCCGGCACGGTGAGGTCCAACGCCAGGGGCCGCACCTCGGCGCCGTGCCGCTCGCGAACGCCGGCGGCAACCTCTTCCAGAAGTGCGCCGTTGCGGGCGATCAGCACGAGATCCAGCCCCCGCTCGGCCAATTGGTCGGCCAGGCTGGCCCCGACTCCCTCGGACGCGCCCGCGATGAGCGCCCATCGCCCGTACCGCTGCGTGAAATCGGCTGTCACAACGACGATCCCCCGCCGGTCAGCATGCGCGGCGTGCAGGTCACCCGACGGCGGATGCGCCACCCGTCGCTCGCCCGCACCAGCTCGTCGTCGTAGTGGCCGATCACGTCCACCCACGGCGCGTTGTCGCCGGGCGCGACCATCAGCACGGCGTGCACGTAGGTGCGCGCGGTCGCCGTATCACCGTCGACATCGATGACGAAGTTCGAGAGCCGGTGATAAGTGTTGCCCATCGGGTCGTGCACCTGTGCGAACAAGTCGGTGAAGGCATCGGGATCGGTGAACGTCCCGAGCTCGCCGTAGTCGAGATCGACCTCGTCTGTCCAGCAGGTGCGGAACAAGGGCCAGTTCTTCGAGTCGATTCCCGTGGCGTAGCGGACCAGCACCTCGGTGATCTGCGCCTTATCGGCATCCACGGCGGAAAGGCTAACCGATAAGTTAGACTCGGGTCAACACTCAATACGGCCGAAAGCCAATGAAAATGCCGCAGAGTACCCAAGATTCGACTGCTGACCGAGGTCAGCGCAGAGCGTCGTTTCAGCAGGCGCGATCGCACGCAACCAAGCAGTCGCTCGTCACCGCTGCCACCGCGTTGTGGCGGGCGAACGGTTACGCGCGCACCACCGTCGCCGACATCTGCCGGGCCGCGGGCGTGTCAAAAGCGTTGTTCTACTTCTATTTCCCCCGCAAGGAAGACCTGCTGTTCGAGGTCGGGATCGTGTCGACCGAAGCCGCACATCGCGCGGCGATCGCGCGGCTCGCCAAGCCGTACGACGTCGCGGGCGTCATCACCGCCGTGCTCGAGTCGCTGGAGGCGACGATGCGCAGCAGCACCCCCGAACTACTGACCGAGGCGATCCTTGAGGGTTATCGCCAGACGCTCGCCGGCCACGACCACCTCGAGCAGACCTCGGTCATCTTCGCCGAGATATTCGAGCGAGCGGTGACCGACGGCAAGCTGCCCCGCGACTTCGCGGTCAGCCACGTCGCGACCGTCGCGCAGTCGCTGGTCAGCGAGGGGGCCAGGCTGTGGGCGGCCGGGCGATTCGAAGGCCGCTCGTTCGCCGAGGTGGTCAGCCGCGACATCGCCGCGCTCGTTGCCGGATACAGCGCGGCCACGACGTGATGGACCGCATGTTCTCTCTAGACGAGAATGCCATTTCCGATTAATGTCAACCGGGTGTCGACACAGCAAAAGGCCCTCGCGCCCGAGATCTCTACCTGGCCCGACGAGAACCCGCAGCTGATCGGTAGCCGCTGCGGTGCGTGCGGCGCCACCACGTTCCCCGTTCAGCAGCGCTGCCCCAAGTGCAGCGGCGCCGACATGTCCGAGGTGAAGCTGCCCCGCCGCGGCACCCTCGTCGCGTGGACGACGCAGGGCTTCCCGCCCGGCGCCCCGTACAAGGGCCCGACCGGGAAGGATTTCGTCCCGTTCGGTGTCGGGCTCGTTCAACTCGACGATGTCGTCCGCGTCGAGGGTCGGCTGACCGAGAACGACCCGGAGAAGCTGAAGTTCGGTATGGATGTCGAGCTGACGATGATTCCGTTCACCACCGACGACGAGGGCAACGAACTCGTCACGTTCGCCTTCCAGCCGGTCTAGAGAGGAATGCCATGACCAACGACGTAGCCATCATCGGCGTGGGCCTGCATCCCTTCGGCCGGTTCGACAAGACCGCGATGGAGATGGGCGCCGACGCGATCCAGGCCGCGCTAGACGACGCGGGCGTGGAGTGGAAGGACATCCAGTTCGGCTTCGGCGGCAGCCACGAGGTGAGCAATCCCGACGCGGTGACCCGCCTGGTCGGGCTCACCGGCATCACGTTCACCAACGTCTTCAACGCCTGCGCGACGGCCGCATCGGCCATCCAGCAGACGGCCGACACCATCCGGCTCGGCAAGTACGACATCGGCATCGCGATCGGGCTGGACAAGCACCCGCGGGGCGCGTTCACCGACGACCCGGCCAAGCTGGCACTACCCCAGTGGTACGCCGAGAACGGTCAGTTCGTCACCACGAAGTTCTTCGGCATGAAGGCCAACCACTACATCCACAAGCACGGCATCTCCCAGGAGACCCTCGCCAAGGTCGCGGCGAAGAACTTCCGCAACGGCGAGAAGAACCCGAATGCGTTCCGCCGCAAGCCGATTTCCGAGGAGGAGATCCTCAACTCGACGGTGTTGAACTACCCGTTGACGCAGTACATGTTCTGCGCGCCGGACGAAGGGGCCGCGGCGGTGATCATGTGCCGTGGCGACATCGCCCACAAGTTCACCGGCAAGCCGGTGTATGTGAAGGCCACCGAGATCCGCACCCGCACGTTCGGCGCCTACGAGGTGCATGCGACGTTCGCGCCGCTCGACGAGGATGTCTCGCCGACGGTGTACGCCGCAAAGGCCGCCTACGAGGCGGCGGGCATCGGCCCCGAGGACGTCGACGTGGCCCAGTTGCAGGACACCGACGCCGGCGCCGAGGTCATCCACATGGCCGAGACCGGGCTGTGCGCCGACGGCGAGCAGGAGAAGCTGCTGGCCGACGGCGCCACCGAGATCCACGGGACGATGCCGATCAACACCGACGGCGGGCTGATCGCCAACGGCGAGCCGATCGGCGCCTCGGGGCTGCGGCAGGTGCACGAGCTGGTGCGCCAGCTGCGCGGCGAGGCGGGTGACCGCCAGGTGCCTGGCGAGCCGAAGGTGGGGCTGGCGCAGGTCTACGGTGCGCCGGGCACCGCGTCGGCGACGATCCTGTCGGTGTAGCCGGCGCGGACGTGGCGAGCGTCGCCGACACCGTCAACCGCTATGCGGAGTTGCTCGCATCGGGCAGCGCAGATGAGATCACCGCGCTCTACACGCCGGATGCCACGGTGGAGGACCCGGTCGGCAGCGGCGTGCGACGAGGACACGACGAGATCCGCGAGCTGTACCGTCGCGTCGAAACGCAAACCCGCTCAGTCGAACTGCTGTCGGTTCACATCAACGGCGACGAGGCGGCGTTTCTGGCTCGGCTGACGGTCATCGCAGGCGACACCCACACCAGAATCGACGGCATCGACGTGATGACGTTCGACGACGCCGCCAGGATCACGTCGATGCGGGCCTTCTGGTCGGTGCCTGCGGGTTAGACGATCGCCGCCCCGACGAAGTACGCGCCGAGCAGACACGTCCCGACCAGCACGACCCAACCGTCGGTCAGTCGGCACAGCAGCGCGGGCGCGTGACGCACCTCCATGAACTCCCGAAAGATGATGCGCACCTTGATCAGCGCGATGACGATCGCGCTGACCGTGACGACGGTGCTGGCCTTGAGCGCTCCGCTCTCATCGGCCGAGTGGTCCAGCCACACGTAGACCAACGTCATCGCCGTCAGGATCGCCCAGACGATCAACAGCCTCTTGTTCGATACGGCGCTCACGGATCACCTCACCACGTAGAGCAACGCGAAGATCAGGACCCACAGGAAATCGACTGTGTGCCAATAGGTGGCGCACGTTTCGACCAATTGCTGCGATCTCCGCAGCGGGCTCTTCAACTGATAGAGCAGGACACCGAGCACGATGAAGCCGATCAGCACGTGTATGCAGTGGATCGACGTCAAGAAGAAGTAGTGCTGGAAGAACTCATTGCTGGTGAACGTGTTGCCCATGCGGATCTCGGTGATCCACTCGGAGATCTTCGACACCAGGAACACCAGCGCGAACGCGACCGTCAGGTAGGCGTTGCGCAACGCCGAGGAGTAGGCACGCGCCCGCGCCGCCTGCACGCAGCGCGCGATGGCCCACGAACTCAGCAGCAGCGCAATGGTGTTGAAGACGCCGACGCGCAGGCTCAGGTCCGCCTGCGACTCCAGGTACAGCTGCCGATCCTGGGTTCGTGAGACCAGGTAGACCGAAAAGTATCCAGTGAACAGCAGTGTCTCGAACAGAACGAACATCCACATGTCGGGCTGGCCCGGTACGGCCTTCGCCCTTGTGTCCGCGATGGGCTGCGGTTCTGCGACGTCGGTCATCGAACCGTCTCCAGTGAATCCGTCTGCGCCGCTTCGCTCTTGGCCGGAAGGTCCGGCAGCGGCCCGGTACCGAAGTCCTCCCGTTCGATCATCTTGCGCAGCAGAACGATGAACACGGCCGTGTAGAGAAGGAAGACCACCATGTTGATCCACCAGGCGATCGCCCCGTTCCACGCGAACGCACCTCTCTGGAAGATCCACGCGGGCGCCACGACGACCTCGGTCAGCGCATTGCACAGGCTCAGATAGCCGAACCACTTCGGGAACACGCGGTTCTTGTCAAGCAGCACGGCCACCAGCCACACCAGCGAGCCGATCATGAACACGCCCATGGTGCCGCTGAACGACAGGAACGCGAAATCGTAGAGCCAATGGATCATTTCGGGATCGCGGTCCGGCCGGTAAGCTGCCGCCGTCATCGCGATGGCCATCACCAGCATGCCGGGAATGGCGGCCAGTGCGTAGATGATCAGATACGAGTAGGCGAATACCGGGCTCACCGACATCCGCCGCATCGAATAGGCCAGCAGCGCGTTCATCGGCGCGCACATTCCCGCGACCAGGAACACGACGGCGAACCCGGCGAGGATGCCGAGTCCGTGGGTGTCGAGCCAGTGCACGACCGTCGGGGTGTCCCACGCAGGGCTCGGCGGCGGTTGAACCCGGGTGACCAAGAAGAACAGCACGCCGTACAGCTGATAGAAGATCACCATCACCCACCACGCGAACCACAGTTCGCGCTTGGGGTGGTAGCGGAAGTTCCACATGAACCTGGCGGTGGTGGTCGAGGCGCTCATGCGGCCACGCTGTCGGTTGCACGCGGCTGTCGAATCGTCTGTGCCAGAACGACTCCCATGACGACGATCCACGCCGCTATCGCGACGTTCTTGAGCCAGAAGGACAGCACACCGTCCCAGGCCAGCGGCCCCGTCGACGCCAGCGCGGCGAAGGCTGCCGGCGCGAGAGCCACGGCGATGACCAGGTTGAACACCGCCACCCAGGGTTTGAACACCGGTTGGTCCTGCCGGTCCCAGAAGATCGCGAGCGCGAACAGCAGGCATTGGGCGATCAGATACGGCACCAGCAGGGTGAAGGTCAGCCATGCCAGGTCGTTGAGCAACTGGGTCAGTTCCGGTGCACGATCCGGTCGGAACGCGCCGAGCAGCCAGAACATGTTGGCGACGAGGAACAGCGTCGGCGGACCGCCCGCGCAGGCGATCAGGCTGTAGGTCAGGATCGGCGTCCGGAACGCCATCCGGCGGACCTGCATCGCCAGCAGGATCACGATCGGGATGAGGCCGACGCCGAACCAGTTGAACAGGATCATGCTGTAGCGGATGCGCGCCGTCTCGTCCTGATAGAAGCTCGCGACCTCCTCGGCGGACATCGTCGGAGACATCGGGTGCACGAACCCGGGAAACAGGAAGAACGCCGAGACCCAGATCAACGCCACCACGGGCAGCGTGCACAGCAGGATCAACTCGCCGTCAGTTCGCTTCATGCCGAACCCTCTCCATCGAAGAACGCTGGTTGCCGATCGGCTACTCGGACGGTAGCCGATCGGCTACCAAGCGGTCAAACCTCGGATACCCTCGTCGCTGTGACGGTCTCCCAGCACGGCCGCAGGTTCAGCGCGATCGAGCGCACCGCCGCTCAGACCCGCGTGCTGGACGCGGCGCTCAAACTCATCTCCGAACACGGCGTCAGCGGGACGTCGCTGCAGATGATCGCCGACGAGATGGGCGTGACGAAGGCCGCGGTATACCGCCAGTTCAAAACCAAGGAAGAAATCGTCATCGCCATCACCGAACGCGAGATGGGCAGGCTCGAGGAGACACTCGAGGCCGCCGAGGCCGAAGGCCATCCGCTGCGCGCCCGCGAAGTGCTGCTCGACCGGATGATCGAACAGGCCATCGCCCGTCGCGGAGCGTTCAGCATCCCGATGTTCGACCCCGTCATCATCCGTCTGCAGGCGGAGTACGAACCGTTCCAGCGCTTCATCGAACGCCTCTACGCGGCGCTGCTGGGCACCGAAGCCGGCGAGGAGGCGCGCCTGCACGCGGCGATGCTGTCCAGTGCGATCAGTGTCGCCGTCATGCACCCCTTGCTCGCCGACGTCGACGGTGACACGCTGCGTGCATACCTGAAGGAGATGACACGGCGGATGATCGGACTGGACGAGTGATTCGCTATACCTGTCGAAAATCTTGTTCTAATATTCGGAAATGATGTTTCCGGTAGGCCGGGTCACACTGGCGACGCTGCTGGCAGGAGCCATCATTGGCCCGGCCGCGGTCGCACAGGCCGAACCTGCGGCGGCGCCGCCGTTGCGACAGGTCAAATACACGGTGTGGACCGAGCAGCCGTACAACGGCGCCGAGATCTACTTCCGCGACACCGACCCGCCGAACTGGGCCGAGTACAGCCACAACCCCTACCTCTACAGCCCCAACATCGAGGCCAACCTCGGCCCCGACAACAAGTGGGTGCTCGACGTCGGCCTGGCCAACCCCGACGCGTGGGCGATGGTGACGGCGAGCATCGCAACCGATTCTCAGGCGGCGCCGAACTTCCACTGCGTGCTCGCCGTCGACGGCGTCGTCGTCAAGACGCACCAGGGCCCCAAGGGAGCGCTCTGTTCCATCCGCACCTGGTGAGGTGTCCGAGTCCGTCAGGTAGCAGCGGTCGCCGCGCTGTCGACGGGCTCCCCCTCGAGCTGACGCAGCCAGCTTTCGACGAACTCGAGCGTCTCGGCATGCCCGGTCGACATGCCCAACGCCGTTTCCATCACCAGTACGCGCGACAGGCTCGTCGCGAACACCGCCCAGACCACCGGCGGCACCTGCGAGGAGTCGATGCCGAGCCGCTGCAACGCCTCGGTCAGCGCCTGACGTTCCCGCTCGCGGAAGATCTCACCGTAGCGGGCGAACTCGGCCCTCAACTCCTCACGGTGGCTGGCCAGCGCCATGAACTCCACGGTGAAGGCGGTGATCCTCGGATCGGAGCTGTAGCGCCACAGCGCCCACAGCGGCTGCGGCGATTTCAACGCGCGCGCTTGCGCCTCCAGCCCCTGCTCGGCGCGCCGGCGGAACACCGCCAGGTAGAGGTCGCCCATCGTGCGGAAGTAGTAATGCACGAGCTGGGGTTTGAGCCCGGCCTTCTCCGCGACGCGCCGCGACGTCACCGCGGCGTAGCCCTCCTCGAGCATCAACCGTTCGGCGGCGTCGAGCAGCACGGTGCGATTCTTCGCGTCCGGCGCCCCGATTCTGCGCTCCGATGCCATTGCTGTTCTTCGCCTTCCCCGCCGCCCACCGCCAACCCGACCGTCCGAGACGCCGATCGTAACGGCGACCGGGCTCGTCGCCTTGACCATGACCTCAGCACCATGCTAAGCAGGTGCTCAGCATATTTTCGTCATTCGACAACAATCACCGTTCGCGCCCGGGAGGCCTGTAGCCAATGACCACAGATTTCGACTCGGTGGACTACTTCACCGACCCGTCTCTCGTGCCCGACCCCCACCCGTACTTCGACCACCTGCGGGCCAAGGGCGCCACCTGCTGTCCGATCAACAACGGCGTGCTGGCCGTCACCGGCTGGGAGGCCGCCAACGCCGTCTACAAGGACACCGAGAACTACTCGTCCTGCGTCGCGGTCGCGGGTCCGTTCACACCGATCCCGTTCGTTCCCGAGGGCGACGACATCACCGCCCAACTCGAGGAGCACCGCACCGCGATCCCCATGTACGAGCACATGGTGACGATGGACCCGCCGTACCACACCGATGCGCGCTCGCTGCTGAGCCGGCTGCTGACCCCCAAGCGGCTCAAGGAGAACGAGGACTTCATGTGGCGGCTCGCCGACCGTCACATCGACGAGTTCATCGAGGACGGCAAGTGCGAGTTCCTGGCCGCCTACGGCAGGCCGTTCTCCCTGCTCGTCGTCGCCGACCTGCTCGGCGTGCCCGAGGAGGACCACGAGGAGTTCCGCGAGGCGTTCGGCGCGCAGCGGCCGGGCACCAACATCGGCGGGCTGGACCACGAGCCGATCGCGGCCAACCCGCTGGAGTGGGCGGACGAGAAGTTCAGCCACTACATCGAGGACCGCCGCAAGAATCCGCGCGACGACGTGCTCACCGGCCTAGCCACCGCGCTCTACCCCGACGGCTCCACCCCCGAGGTCGTCGACGTCGTGCGCACCGCGACCTTCCTCTTCGGCGCAGGCCAGGAGACCACCGCCAAGCTGCTCAGCGCAGCGATGCGGGTGCTCGGCGACCGGCCCGACATCCAGCAGCAGCTTCGCGAGGATCGCAGCCTGATCCCGGTCTTCATCGAGGAGTGCCTGCGGATGGACAGCCCGGTGAAGAGCGTGTTCCGGATGGCGCGCAAGACCACCGAACTCGGCGACACCCCCGTTCCGGCGGGCACCACGGTGATGGTCAGCCCCGGCGCGGCGAACAGGGACCCGAACCGGTTCGACAACCCACACGAATTCCAGCTGGACCGCCGCAATGTCCGCGAACACATCGCGTTCAGCCGCGGAATCCACTCGTGCCCCGGCGCGCCGCTGGCCCGCGTCGAGGGCCGGGTCAGCATCGAGCGACTCCTCGACAGGCTCGACGACATCACGATCGACGAGGACAAGCACGGGCCGGCCAACACGCGCGCCTACAACTACGAGCCCACGTTCATCCTGCGCGGGCTGACCGAGATCAACATCAAGTTCACCCCGAAGCAGTAGCGGCCCCGGCCGCTACATCGATCAGGTGTCGCCGCGCTCCCAGCGGGTGAACCCGTCCCTGGCGATGCATGTCAGGAACAGGCCGTCGGGAGCCTGGGCGACGTCGCCGTCCTGGCCCGGGCAGGTGTCGCCGAGGTTCTTGATGCCGTGCATCTCCGGCGAGCGGAACCAGCGCGGCTCGTAGCGGCGCGGCGACCCGCAGAACACCAGCCGCCCCCAGTTGGTCACCCCGAACACGTAGTAGGAGAAGTTGTTGCAGTACGAACCGAGCACGATGTTGGGCGCGATGCCCGGCGTGCAGTCGGGATAGTTGCATTCCTCAGCCGCTGCGGGCGGCGCGATCGAAAGCAGACTTGCAGTGACCACTCCGGCAAGCACCGTGACGACAGATCGCACGCTGACATTCTCACATATCGTGGGAACGAAATTCTCCCTTTCGGAGAGCATTGCTCTGCGGGGCGTTAGGCTGGCGCTATGCGCGCACTAAGGGTCGTCGGCGGCGTCGCGGCGACAGCGATGACCGTACTCGGGAGCCTAGGCATTGCGTCGACGGCGCAGGCCTCGAATTACGGAATCGAGCTCAACGGCACCTGGCGTGTCATGTCCAACGGCGAGTGGGCGCGGACCAACCAGGTGCTCATCGACGAGAAGACCATCATCGAGAACTGGACCATCTCGTCGAGCTGCGTGAGCCCGCTCGAGTGCACGGGAACGGTGACCAGCGACAAGGGCTGGAGCGCCCCCATCAACTTTGTGAAGGTGTACTGGATCCTCAACCGCGAGATCCCCAACTGGGCGCCGTGCCCCGACGGCACCTTCGCCCCAGGACATCAGAAGTTCACCGTGTGGGGAATCAACCCGGCGCTCAACGAGCGCGATCTGCGGATCACCGATCTGCTGGCGGGCCGCAACATCACCGAGACCGACACCGGCGCGTGCGGCAAGAACCAACCGCTGGACATCGAGCTGCCCGTGCGGATGGAGCGGATCTCCTAAGCCCTTCTGCCCCTTCTGGATATCAGAACGGCAGGAGATCCTTCCACGACTTCGGCGACCCTCCGTCAGCCAGGTTCTGCACCTGCTGCAGCTGTCCGTCGGGCGTCATGTACTCGCCTGTCTTCGGGTCGTATCCCGCGAGTGCGACCGAGGGGCCATCAGAGGCCTTGCCGTTGAACGCACTTGGGGCGGCAACCGGGGCGGCACCGTCAGCGGGCGGAGCATCGCCGGGCGCGGGTATCGGCACACCGTTGAGCGAGTTGCCCGCCGGCGGCGGCGGTGCGACGGGCGCAGGACCGGGCAGCGGACCCGCAGGCGGTGGCGGCGCGCCCGGCGGAACGGCATCCGGCGGCGCCGCGCCAGGACCCACACCAGGCGGCAGTGGGGTGCCCTCCACCGGTGCATGGATGCGCTCGTTGAAGTCCACCCGATCGTCGAGCGGCACGCCCTGGGAGATCAGGTTCGGATCCATCGGGTACGGCCCGAGCGTGTGCTGACGGATCGCCAGCGGCTGATAGCCCCTCGGGTCGTTGCACAGTTCGACGGTGGGCGCCCGCTTGCCCGGGTGACCCATGCAGGGATAGTTGCGGGCGCCGCGGACCGCGATCGGCGAGTCCTGGGGCAGCTTGCAGTACAGCCCATCCGGGGTGTCGACGATCTCCTCGTCGGCCGGGTTGCGCCACTGCGACGGCGGCAGGAACCCGACCGTGCACGGCGGCGGGTCGTTGATCGTCAGCGCGAAGTCACCCGACGGCAGACCGGTCGGGTTGTTCTTCGGAAGGCCGAACGACTGCTGCGCGGCGATGATTCCGGGGAAGATCACCAGCAGCTGTTCCAGCGACGGGTTGTAGGTGACCAGGATCTGGCTGATCGTGGTCAGGTTCGCCAGCAGGATCGGCAGCGTCGGCTTCACCTGGTCCAGCAGTGACGAAACCTCCTGCGCGAAACCGGGTCCCTTCTGCAGGATGGCGCGGATCTCGGGGTCGTTCTGCTTCAGTTGCTCGGTGACGCCGGACAGGCTTCGTGCCCACGTGCGAATCTGCTCGGTGGTCTCGGCCTGCGAATCCAGAAGCGGCCCACTGTCATCGATCAGGCCCTTGGCCTGATCCGAGACGCTGTTGACGTCGTTGGTCAGCTTCGAGGCCGAGTCGAGCAACGACTGGAAGTCGGGCCCCGCGCCGTTGAACGCCTTGAACGACTCATCCAGCAGATCCGAGATCCGGTCCTGCGGGATGCTGTCCACCAGAGCGTTCAACTGATCGAGCATCGGACCCACAGCCTGCGGGATCGACGTGTTGTCCTTCTCGATCACCGAACCGTTGTTCAGATAGGGCCCGGAGTCCGTACGCGGCCGCAGGTCGACATACTGCTCGCCGACCGCCGACACGCTTCGGACTTCGGCCTGCAGATCGGCGGGGATCTTCGGCGAGGTATCCAGCGTCAGTGTCGCCTCCGCGCCGTCCTCGGTCAGCTTGACGTCGGTGACCTTGCCGACCTGCACACCGCGGTAGGTGACATTGGAGAACTTGTAAAGCCCGCCCGCCGCAGGCAGTTTCATCGTCACGTTGATGCGGCCCAGCCCGAGCAGGGTCGGCACCTGCATGTAGGTGAACAACATGACGGCGACGCCGATGATCGAGGCGATCGTGAAGATGATCAACTGGTTTCGGACGAAACGCGTCAGCATCAGCCACCGCCTCCCGGTGCCGGAGGTACGTCGGGAGTCGCAGGCATCGGCTCCGCCGGCGGCGGGGCATCGCCACCGTACGGTCCCGCGAATATCGGCGATGCCGGTCCGGCCTGTGTCTGAACCATCTGCGGCGCGGTCGGCGGCGGGGCCACCGGCAGCACCGGCCCGGGAATGGGCGGCGGCGCACCGTCGGGTGACGGCGGTGGCGGCGGCAGGGCCTCGTCCGGTGGCGGAGCGATCGGCACCGAGATCGGGTTGTACGAGTAGTTGAGGTAGTACGGATCTCCCGGCGCGGGAATGAGTTTCGCGTTCTCATCACCCCAGCGGGTGCCCAACAGGATGGTCTTCTTCAACCGCGGGTAGGTGAGGTCGAAGATCGCGCTCAGGTTGATGTAGTCGCCACGGGTGATGGTGTCGGCGAAGCCGGGGCCGTACGGGAAGGCAGTCGCCCAAATCAACGCCGAGCTGAGGTCGGGGCCGATGTCGACGAGCGCCTTCAGCGCGGGTTCCAGGTTCTTCAGATCGGTCACCAGGTCATCGCCCGCATCGTTGACCAGCCCGGAGGCGGTGTCGCTGAACTGGCCGAGCTTCGTCAGCGCTTGTGTCAGCGTCGGGCGCTCCTTGATCAGCACGTCGAGGGCGGGCGGGATCTCCTTGAGCGCGCGGTCGATCACCTCACGCTGCCCGGCGAACGTCCCGGCCACCCGGTTGAGTTGTTGGATCGACGCGATGATGTTGTCGCGCTGGGCATCCAGCACACCGACGAAGTTGTCCAGCCGGGTCAGCAGCTCGCGGATCTCGGGCTCACGCCCGCTCACCGCGGCACTGAAGTTGTGCACGATGTCGCCGATCTGGCCCAGCCCGCCGCCGTTGACAACCGCCGACAGCGACGACAGTGTCTGCTCGGTCGACGGGAAGGTCGACGACTGGCTCAGCGGGATGGTGGCCCCGGGTTGCAGTCGTCCGCTCGGCTTTTCGCCGAGCGGCGGGTTGAGTGCCAGGTGCATCGAACCCAGCAGGCTGGTCTGGCCCACCGTTGCGACGGCGTTGGCAGGCACCACGACGTCGGGCTTGACCGAGACCTCGACGTCGGCGTGCCAGTTGTCGACGGTCATCTTGCCGACACTGCCGATCACCACGTCGTCGATCATGACCGGCGAATTCGACTCCAGCGTCGCGACATTCGGCACTTCGACGTGGTAGATGACGGCGTCGGGCCCGCGTCCGACCGCACCGGGAAGGGGCAGCGAGTTCAGCCCCTGGAACGAGCATCCGGTCACCGTCAGCGCGACGCACGAGCCGACGACGGCCAACCTCTTCACTGTGTGGGTCATGGCCTCGGCGTCCCTTCGGCAGGTAGCAGGGGCGCATTCGGGTCCGCAGGAGGGGGCGGTGCCGCGGTCTGCGGCAGCAGCATCCCCTCGATCGACGACCCCTGTGCCGGCAGATTGGAGATGACATCCGGGTCTTCGATCGGCGGCGCGTTCGGAATCAGGGCGGGCGACGGTACGGCGGCCGCCTCGGGACCGCCGGGTGCGTGGATGCCCTGCCACGTGTTCGGCGGCCCGTTCCAGCCGGGCGGCGGCGGGATGTCGCCCGCGCCGGTGTAGGCCGACACCGTCGGTGGCGGCTCCGGCGGGTCCTGCGGCCCAGGACCGCCCGGCAGCAGGTTCGGATCGGTGTAGATGATCCGGTCGGGGTTGGTCGCCGGCCGCAGGTAGGCGTTGATCGGCAACGGGATGTTGTTGAAGTTCAGCAACCTCAGCGCAGGGCCGAGGTACTGCGCGCACAGCTTCGCGGTCTCGGGTGCGGTGGTGTTCTCGACAGCGCCGATCATGCCGCAGATGGCCTGGACGGGGTTGGAGAAGTTGACGAGCGAGAACGCACCGGTCACCGACCCGCCGTTCGGGTAGTAGATGTTGTTGAAGTTGGCGATCGCGTTGGGCGTGATGTGCAGGACGTTCTCGAACGCCAACCGGTGGTCGACGAGTATCTGGGTCAGGTTGCCCAACCGCTGCACCTGCTCGGCGGTCTGGTTACGGGTGCCCGCGACGAACCGCTGCACCTCGCTGATGGCGACCGACAGATTCGACAGGGCCGCATCGAAATTGGACCTGTTGTCGTTCAGCACGGAAGACAACGTCGCCAACCGGTTCTCGAACAGCACGATCTGGTCCTTGCTGTCACGCAGCGCGGAAACGAAAACCTGCAGGTTCTTGATGATGTCGACGATGTTGCCGCTGCCCTCGGCGAAGACGCGCGACACGCCGGCCAGTTGAGCCAGCGTCTGCCGAAGCTTGTCGCCGTTGCCGCCCATCGCGTTGGCGGCGCTGTCGACGAACCGTCCGACCGAGGTGTCCGACACGCCGGCCTGGCCGGGCTCCTTGGGGCCCAGTTCGGTTGCCAAGCGGGTCAACTGGGTCTTCACGTCATCCCACTCGACCGGCACCGCGGTGCGATCGCTCGGGATCACTGCCCCGTCGCCCATGGTGGGCCCGTCGCCGCTGCGGTAGGCCGGTGTGAGCTGCACATAGCGGGCGGCGACCAGGTTCTGCGCGACGATGACGGCCTTGGCCTGCGCCGGGATCGGCACGTCGCGGTCGACCTTGAGCGTCATCTTCGTCTGCGTGCCTTCGGGGGTGATCGAGTCGATCTTGCCGACCTTCACGCCCGACACCCGGATCTCGTCGCCCGGGTAGATGCCGATGGCGGTCGGGAAGTACGCGGTGATGGACTTCGGCCCGAAGAACACCTGGCGCACCAGGAAAGCCGCACCGGCGACCAACGCGACCGCAAGCGCGACGGCCGCTATGGTGACCAGCCGCTTACGGTTGGGGTTCACCGGGGTCTCCATCGTTTGGCAGGTCTCCTGGTTGCGGAATGCTGTTGACGGGGAACGGTAGTTCGGCACGCGGCCCGGCGTTGTCCGGCGGCTGGCCCGCGTTCACGCCGCGGCGGAAGCCGAACGCGTAGTCGAGGAACGGTTGCAGCAGCTGACCGAAGGTCAGGTTGGGCACCAGCGCGTTGTAGTAGGCGCCGTTGGCCACGATCTCGCCTTGTGTCAGATAGTATTTCGCCGCTCCGGGCAGCATCTTCGCGAGGTTGTCCCGATTCTTCTCGAGCATTGCGGTGACGTCGTTGAGGCGCTCCAGCGTCGGCGCCAACTCTTTCTCGTTGTTGGCGACCAGCGTGGTGAGTTCCTGCGACACCGCCGACGTCGCCGACAGCAGTTGGGTGATCGCGTACCTGCGCTCGTTGAGCACGCCGAGAAGGTCGTTGGAGTTGAGGATCAGCGCGTTGACCTTCTCGCTGCGCTCGGACAGGATGCCCGTCACGTCGCCGGCGGCCTTCAGCAACTCCGCCAGGCTCTCGTTGCGGTTGTTCAGCGACCGCGAGAGCCGGGAGACCCCGTCGAACGTCGGCCCCAACTGCGGGGTGATCTGGTCGAGGGTCTGCGCAAGGGTGTCCAGCGACTGGTTCAGCGACTCGGTGTCGGTGGCCGCGGTGTTGCTGGTCAACTCGTTGACCGCATCGGTCAGCGAGTACGGCGACGACGTGCGCGAGGTCGGGATGACTGTGTTGGGCGCCAACGTGCCGCTGCCCGCGGACTCCAGCGCCAACACGCGCTCGCCGAGCAGCGTGCCCGTGCGAATGTGCGCCGTGGTGTCGGAGCCGAGCGCGTAGCGGCCATTGATGGTGAAACCGACCAGCGCGTCGCCGTTTTCGAGCCCCACCGACGACACCGAACCGACCTTGATGCCCGACACCGTCACGTCATTGCCGACGGCGATGCCACCGGCCTCGGTGAACAGCGCCTGGTAGCGCAGGGACGTCGCCCACTGCACGAGGCGTTCGGGCTGCAGCCCGATCGCCACGACGAGCATCGCCAGGACGACACCGATGATGCCGGCCCTGATGAGGGAGTTTCCGCGGTATTTCTGCATCTACTCTTCCCTGCACCTTCCGCCCTCTTGCTTGACCCACGGGAAGACCACGGTCCTGCCCTGAAGATCACTGGCCCGGAAGGTCACCGCGCAGATGTAGTACGGGAAGAACGCCCCGTAGGCGCCCACCCGGGCCAGCTTCTTGTAGATGCCAGGCAGCCGCTGAAGCGTGGCGTCGAGGCGGTCCTTGTCGTTCTGCAGGATCGGGGCCAGCTTGTTGAGCTGGTCGATGTTGCCTGCCAGCGGATCATTCGCGCGACCGAGCAGGTCGGCCAGCGACGACGTGCCGTTGTTGAGGGATTCGATGGCGGTGCCGATCGGATCGCGGTCCGCCGAAAGCCCGTTGACCAGACTCTCGAGCTTGTCGATGGCTCCGGAGAAGTCCTCCCCGTCCTCGGACAGGGTGTCCAGCGTGGTGCGCAGTTCGTCGATCAGCGATTCGATGACCTGGTTGTTGTCCGCCAGCGAGTTCGAGAACGACGACGTCTTGGAGAACAGCGACTCCAGCGTGCCGCCCTGGCCCTGCAAAATCTGGATCAGGGAACCGGTCAGCGCGTTCACGTCCTGCGGATTCAGGCCCTGGATAACGGGTTTCAGGCCGCCGAGCAACAGGTCGAGATCCAGCGCTGGCGCGGTGCGGTCCACCGGAATCTGCGAATCCGCGGGCATGATCTTCGTGGAGTCCGCAGGCGAGTCGACCAGTTCCATATAGCGGTCACCAACGAGGTTGAGGTAGCGGATCGCGGCCTTGGTCCCGGTGGTCAGCTTGATGTTTCTGTCGGTGTTGAACTTGACGAGGACCTTGCGGTCGGCCATCAATGACACATCGCCGACCGTGCCGACCCGGATGCCCGCGATCCGCACCGAGTCTCCTGGCTCGAGCCGCGAGGCATCGTTGAAGACCGCCGAGTATCCGTTCGTCGCACCGGTTCTCGTCTGACCGAACACCATGAACAGGAACGCGGTCAGCACAACCATCACCAACCCGAAGGCAGTGAACTTGATGAGCGTGCTGGTCGAGCGCGTCATCCCGGCTGTCCAATCTGTGCGGTGTTGCGCGGAGGTCCGTCGAGCGGTCCGAACAACCAGTTCTTCAATGCGTCGGAGTTCAGCAGGATGCCCTGGTTGCCGTAGCGCGCCGGGTTGGAGCCGACGTCGCCGAGCACGAACGGCGGCACGAAGTTTGCGGGCAGATCGGGCAGGCCGAGCGCCTCGCAGTAGTTGGCCCCACCGCTCTTGGCTGCGACCTTCGGCAGGTCGCCCGGATACCGGTAGCGCTCAACGCCGAGCGTCAGGCCCGCCGACACGATGATCTGCGAGTACTGCGGCGGCGACTTGGCGAACGGCACGAGGCCGCCGATGCCACACCGTATCGAGTCGTGGTACGTGGCGAGGATGCCGCTGGTCGGCACGAGGAGTTGGGCCACCTCGGTGAGCCCCTGCCGGTTGGCGCTGAGCACCTCGTTGCCGAGGTCGGCCAAACCTATTGCGCTGACCAGGAACTCGTCGAGGTTGCGCTGCTGGTCGACGATCGAGTTGCTGACCGTCGTGGTGTTCGAGATCGTCGAGACGAGGTCCGGAGCCGCGTCGGCATACGCGCTCAACACCGGCACGGAGGTCTCGATGTCGTGCGACAGGTTCGGCAGGCTGGGCTCGATCTTGCCGAGCAGCGCGTTGAAGTCGACCAGCGTCTGGCCGATCTTGTCGCCCTGGCCGTTGAACGCGGTCGCGATCGCGCCGAGTGTCTCGTTGAGCTTCGCGGGGTCGATCTTGTCCAGCACGGTCACCAGCCGCTGGAAGACGGTGTTGATCTCCACCGTCACGTGCTGGCTCTGGATCACCTGGCCTTCCCGCAGCTTCTCCGGCGACGGGTCCGGCGGCGGGTTCAGCTGGACGTACTTCGCGCCGAACACCGTGTTGGAGGTGATGTCGACGAGGACGTTGGACGGGATCAGCTTGAGCTGCTTGGGATCCATGGCCAGATGCAGAACCGCTGTCCCGTCGGCCCTGTCCTCGATGTCTGACACCTTGCCGACCTGCACGCCGCGCATCTTCACCTTGGCGTCTTTGTCCATCACCAGGCCTGCGCGGTCGGAGATGACGGTGACGGGCACGGTGTCGGTGAAGCTGCCGCGGAACAGGCTGACGGCCAGGGCGATGATCAGCCCGAGCGCCAGGAACAGGCCCAGGCCCGCAAGCGGCCGCGCAGCACTACCTTTCATCGACGCGTGTTCCCCTTTATCCCGACAGGTTGAAGTTGCCGTTGGAGCCATAGATCGACAGCGACACCAGCAGCGTCACCGACACCACCACCACCAGCGAGGTGCGCACCGCATTACCCACCGCCACCCCCACCCCCGACGGGCCGCCGGTGGCGAAGTAGCCGTAATAGGTGTGGATCAACAAGATGGTGATCGCCATCAACACCGCCTGCAGAAACGACCACAACAAATCGATCGGGTTCAAAAACGTGTTGAAGTAGTGGTCATACAGACCACCGGACTGGCCGAACAACACCACCGTGGTGAACTGCGAAGCGACAAACGACAGGATCACCGCGATCGAGTACAACGGGGTGATCGCGATCATGCCGGCCACGATGCGGGTGGACACCAGATACTCCACCGGCCGGATCGCCATCGACTCCAGCGCATCGATTTCCTCGTTGATCCGCATCGCGCCCAACTGCGCGGTCACCCCCGCCCCGAAGGTGGCCGCCAACCCGATCCCGGCCACCACCGGCGCGGAGATGCGCACGTTGATGAACGCCGCCAAAAACCCGGTCAGCGCCTCGATCCCGATGTTGCCCAGGCTGCTGTAACCCTGCACCGCCAGCGTGCCCCCGGCGGCCAGGGTCAAGAACCCGACGATCACCACGGTGCCGCCGATCATCGCCAACGTGCCCGCACCCATCGAAATCTCGGCGATCAGCCGAATGATCTCCTTACGGAAATGCATCGCCGCATGCGGCGTGCCCGCCAACGCCCGGCCATAAAACAACACGTGATCACCGATATTGGCGAAGAAATCGACCGGGCGGCGCGCCTCCCGAAACAACCGCGGATAAACAGCACGAACAGCCATCATGCCTATCCCGTCGTCATCCGGATACCGATGGCGGTCACGATCACGTTGATCACGAACAACGCCATGAACGCATACACCACCGTCTCGTTGACCGCGTTACCCACCGCCTTGGCCCCACCCCCGGAGATCGTCAACCCCCGATAACAGGCCACCAACCCGGCGATCAGACCGAACAACGCCGCCTTGATACAGGAGATGATCACCTCCGGCACCCCGGTCAACAACGTGATCCCCGCCGCGAACGCGCCCGGATTCACATCCTGAATGAATACCGAAAACGTGTAACCACCCAGGATCCCGATGATCACCACCAAACTGTTTAACAACAGCGCGACCAAACCCGAGGCCAGAAACCGCGGCGTCACCAACCGCTGCACCGGGTTGATGCCCAGCACCTCCATCGCGTCGATCTCCTCACGGATGGTGCGCGACCCCAAATCCGCACACATCGCCGTGGACCCCGCACCCGCCACGATCAACACCGTCACCAACGGACCGATCTGCGTCACCGCCCCAAACGCCGCACCCGCACCCGACAGATCCGCCGCACCCAACTCACGCAACAAAATGTTGAGCGTGAAGCTCACCAACACCGTGAACGGAATCGCCACCAACAACGTCGGCGCCAACGACACCCGGGAGATGAACCAACACTGCTCCAAAAACTCCCGCCACTGAAACGGCCGCCGAAACGTGAACCGCACCGCGTCCTTACTCATCGCGAACAAACCACCAACGGCCTGCATCGGACCGGACAGGTTCTTTCCGATCGTGATGCCTGGAGACCACCTATCTGCCATGGGCGCTCGGTCCTTCCAGAATCGTCACGGGTATTGCGCCGCCGATGGTCGTTTCCTTCGCTTCGAGAACGTTGCAGGCGCCGAAACGCTCGGCGAAGCCCAGATCTTCATAGCTGATCATCTCGATGCGGGTGAAATAATCGTGAACTTCCGCTGCGTCGTCGTCGGCCACCCGGTGTTGAGCCTCTCCCCAACACGGCAGGTAGGTGCCGATGGATGCGACGTAGGGCATGTGGTCCTTCGTGATCTAGGTGACGGCGCCGGCCGTCTTGAGTTCGATGATGCGATCCCAATCCATGCCGAGTTCCAGCAAGATCTCGTCAGTTTGCTCTGCGAACGCCGGCGCGGGGCCGGATTGCGGAGCGGTGACATCAAACTGCACCGGATTCGCCACCAATTCGAGCTCACCCGCCTGCACGAGATATTCGTTGGCGCGGATCTGCGCGTCCTCCACCGCCTGCAGGGTGTCCTGGACAGGCGCCCACGGGCCGAGCAGCGTGGTGAACCGTTCACTCCATTCGGCCAGCGGGCGTTTGGACATCGCCTCGGTGAGGATCTCGGTGGCCACTTCGGTGTTCTCGGCGATCGACTCGGCGGTGGCGAAGCGCGGGTCGTCGGCGAGCTCGTCGAGGTCCATGTGCTTGCAGACGTCGGCCCAGAACTTGGTCGGCTGCATCATCACGAACGAGATGTAGCGGTCGTCCGAGGTCGGGTAAAGCCCGACGAGCGGGTTGATCGGCGAACCGTGCACCCCCGGCGGGAAGGCCTCCATGCGCTCGCCGAGGTGCTTCGTCAGCGCCACGGTGTGCCCCAGGGACCAGAACCCGCTGCCGAGCAGCGAGACGTCGACGATCGACGGCTCGCCGGTGCGCTCCCGCTTCAGCAGCGCTGCCGCGATGCCGCCGGCGAGGTTGGTTCCGCTGATCGTGTCGCCGTAGGCCGGTCCGGGCGGGCCGACCATGCCCGGCGTGCCGGGTGGGGTGATGGTGGCCGCTGTGCCCGCGCGGCACCAGAAGGCGGTCATGTCGTAGCCGCCCTTGACCGACTCCTCGCCGCGGGGTCCGAGCGCACTGCCGCGTGCGTAGATGATCTTCGGGTTGACGGCGCGGATGTCGTCGACGTCGATGCCGAACTTCTGCCGGTGGCCGGGCAGGAAGCTGGTCAGGAACACGTCGCTGCGCTTGGCGAGTTCGAGCAGCACCTCTTTGCCCTCAGGCACCGACATGTCCAGCCCGATGCTCCGCTTGTTGCGGTTGGCGTGCTCGATGTTGGGGTTGGGATCGCCCTCGACGCGCAGCAGCCCGGTCTGCCGCAGGCCGCGCTGCGGGTCACCGGTGACCGCGTGCTCCACCTTGATGACGTCGGCGCCCCACTCGGTCAGCACCGCACCAGCCGACGGGACGAAGCCGTACATCGCGACCTCGAGGACGCGGATTCCTTCAAGCGGTCTGCCCATAACTAACCAACCACCGTCGCGATCGTCTTGCGCTCCAGGAACTCCTCGAGTCCCGCGGCGCCCATCTCCCTGCCGATCCCCGACTGCTTGTATCCGCCGAACGGGCTGTCGGGGCCGAAGAACATGCCGCCGTTGATCGACAGCGTGCCGGTGCGGACCCGGCGTGCCACCGCCAGCGCGCGCTCCTCGCTGCCGAACACCGCACCCGATAGTCCGTAAATGGAGTTGTTGGCGATAGCCACGGCGTCGTCGTCATCGGTGTAGCGGATCACGGCCAGCACCGGGCCGAACACCTCGTGCTGGGCGATCTCGCTGTCCGGGTCGACGTCGGTGAGAAGTGTCGGCTTGTAGAAGAAGCCCGGGCTCACCCTTTCTCCGCCGGTGACCAGCGTCGCGCCCGCCTCGATCGCGCGCTGCACCATGGCATGCACCTTGTCGCGCTGCTTCTCGCTGATCAACGGACCTGTGTAGGTGCCCTCTTCGGCGGGATTGCCGTAGTTGACCAACTCGAGGTTGTTCTTCAGCTTCTCGACGATCTCGTCGTGGTGCTTGCTCGGTACCAGCACCCGCGTCGTGATGGCGCAGCCCTGACCGGAATGGCTGGCCCCGGCGAACGCGGTGAACAGCGCGGCGGTGTCGAAGTCGGCGTCGTCGAGCACGATGGCCGCCGACTTCCCGCCGAGTTCGAGGAAGACGCGTTTGCACGTCTCGCTGGCCGCGGCCATGATCGCCCGACCGGTCGGCGTCGAGCCCGTGAAGGTGATCATGTCGACGTCGGGGCTCTTGGTCAGCGCGACCCCGACCTGCGCGTCGGTTCCCGACAGCACGTTGACGACACCGGCCGGGATGTCGGTGTGCTCGGCGATCAGCTCGCCGAGCGCCAGCGTGATCAGCGGGGTGTCCGGCGCGCCCTTGAGGACGACAGTGCAGCCGGCCGCCAGCGCGGGCGCGAGCTTGGCGAGCGCGAGCTGGGTCGGATAGTTGTAGGCGATGATCGCCGCCACCACGCCCGCGGCTTCTTTCTCCACCCAGCGGTGGTGCTGCATGCCGTGGCTTTCGGTGTTGCCGAGATCCTCGGTGAGCGGATAGGTCTTCAGCAGGTCCGCGTAGTACCGCACGATCGCGATCGGCGCATCCAACTGCGCGCCCGCGCACATCGCAGGTGTGGCACCGACTTCGGCGACGGTGAGCTCGACGAGCTCGTCGCGGTGTTCGACCAGGACCCGGTGCAGCTGGTCGAGGCAGCGGATCCGCAGTTCGGTGTTGGTGGACCAGTCGGTGGTGTCGAATGCGCGCCGTGCCGCGGCGACCGCCGCCTCGGCGTCGGCCACCGTCGCGTCGGGGGCGTGACCGACCACCGCTTCGGTGGCCGGGTTGATGGAGGGAAACGTCCGCGTCGTCTCGACCAAGGTGCCGTCGATCAGCATCCGCCGGTCGGCGTCCCCCTGTGTGGTGTCTTTCGAGATCGTCGACGCTTCCGTCATCCATCCCTCCTCAGCAAAGTTTCAGTGTGATGGAAACTTCATTCTCATCCTCGGCGAATCATACATTCGCGCGATGAGAACTCAAGGGAATGCAGATGGCCTAGTCATGTGCCCTGATAACGGCGTCGGCGCCGAAAACGATGCGACAATTAACCCCGGTTTGTCTTGCGATACTGGACGATGCGAGAGTACGGTTCTCCTAAACTGAAAGGTCGATTCTTGATGGTTGAGACGGACGTGGCCCGGTGAAGACCGCGGTCGTCACCGGCGGAGGTTCCGGTATCGGTTTGGCAGTCGCCAATCGGCTGCGTTCCGACGGGTATCACGTCGCCACGCTGGACCTCGTCGCATCCGACGAGAAGTTCGCGCACACCGCCGACGTGACCGACAGGGCCGCGGTCGGCGCCGCGCTGGATACCGTGCGCGAACAACTCGGACCGATCACGATCCTGGTGAACGCGGCGGGCATGGAGCGGTTCAAGCGGTTCACCGATCTGTCGTTCGAGGATTTCCAGCGCGTCATCGACGTCAACCTCAACGGCGTGTTCCACTGCGTTCAGGCCGTGCTGCCGGACATGATCGAGGCCGGCTGGGGACGCATCGTCAACATCTCGTCGTCGAGCGCGCAGTCCGGCCAGCCTTACATGTCGGCCTACGTGGCGGCCAAGTCCGCGGTGAACGGGCTGACGAAGTCGCTGGCCCTCGAGTACGGGCCGATGGGCATCACCGTCAACGCCGTGCCGCCGGGGTTCATCGACACCCCGATGCTTCGCAAGTCCGAGGAGCGCGGTCTGCTGGGCGGCACCGTCGAGGAGCACATCGACCGGACCCCGGTGCGCCGAGTGGGCAGGCCCGAGGACATCGCCGCGGCCTGCTCGTTCCTCATCTCCGAAGAGGCCGGCTACATCACCGGGCAGATCCTCGGGGTCAACGGCGGGCGAAACACGTAGGACGGACGGGAGGACATCATGAAGGTTTCTGTCGATTCGCAACGCTGCCAGGGGCACACGCTGTGCGCGATGATCGCGCCGGATTCGTTCGTTCTCAGCGACATCGACGGCACCTCGTCACCGGTGAGCGAGGACGTGCCCGCCGACCACGAGGACGTCGTGCGCGAGGCCGCGCAGTCGTGTCCCGAGCAGGCCATCTCGATCGAGGAATGAGGGGGACGACACCTTGAGCGTCGACGAGATCAACACCGCCGACAACGCCCGCAGGCAACCCACGTTTCACTTCGACCGGCACACCCCGGAATACCGGCTGCAGTTCGAGAAGATCACCGAAGAGATGCACGCCAAGTGCCCGATGGCGTGGACGGACACCTACGACGGGCACTGGGTGGCTGCAGGCAGCAAGGAAGTCTTCGAACTGGCCCGCTGCCCCGCGGTGTCCAACGACCACGACATCAACGGCGAACGCAACGGCTACCAGGGCATCACGATCCCGAAGGCACAGCGCGCCACGGTCGTGCGCGGCGGCATCCTCGAGATGGACGAACCCGAGCACAGCCTCTACCGCGGCGCGCTCAACCCCTACCTCTCCCCCGCCGCGGTCAAGCGGTGGCAGCCGTTCGTCGACGAGATCGTCCGCGCGGCACTGGACGAGAAGATCGAATCCGGCCACATCGACTTTGTCGACGACCTCGCCAACATCGTGCCCGCGGTCCTGACGCTCGCGATGATGGGCATCGAACTCAAGAAGTGGCCCGTCTACAGCGAGCCCGCGCACCTGTCGGTGTCCACCCCGGAACACTCGCCCGACGCCCCCCGCGTCGCCGAGATGAACCGGCAGATGGGCATCGACATGATCAACACGATGATGGAGGTCCGCGAGAACCCGCGTCCCGGCCTGATCAACGCGCTGCTGCAACTGCGCATCGACGGCGAACCCGCACCCGACCTGGAGATCCTGGGCAACCTGGGCCTGATCATCGGCGGCGGCTTCGACACCACAACGGCTCTGACCGCGCACTCGCTGGAATGGTTGTCCGAGCACCCGGATCAGCGCGAACTGCTCAGCCGCGAACGCAAGACCCTGCTCGATCCGGCGACCGAGGAGTTCCTGCGCTACTTCACCCCGGCGCCGGGCGACGGCCGCACGTTCTCCGACGACGTCGAGTTCGAGGGCACCCGCTTCAAGGAAGGCGAGCGCCTCTGGATCTCCTGGGCGATGGCCAACCGCGATCCGGCGGTGTTCGACGAGCCGAACGAGATCATGCTCGACCGGAAGGGCAACCGGCACTTCAGCTTCGGCATCGGTGTGCACCGCTGCGTCGGATCGAACGTCGCAAGGACGGTGTTCAAGTCGATGCTGACCGCGGTGCTCGACCGGATGCCCGACTATGCGTGCGACCCCGAGGGCACCGAACATTACGAGACCATCGGGGTCATCCAGGGCATGAAGCACCTGCCCGCGAACTTCACCCCGGGCAAGCCGCTGGGTCCCGGACTGGACGAGACGCTCGACAAGCTTCAGCGGATCTGCGTCGAGCAGGAACTCGCCAGGCCGATCACCGAACGCAAGGAAGCCGCCGTTATCGACTGAAACACCGAACCGGCCGTCAGGCCGAGTGGTTTGATAAGCAGCCAGCACGCGAGAGGAACGGAGGACGCAGGTGTCTGCCTTGAAGGCTGTGATCGCGGCCCTCATGATCACCGCGGCAGGGACGGTGGCCGCGCCGCCCGCCAACGCGATGATGATGCTGGGCAACTACGACGTGCTCACCAACCGCTACACCATGGCGTCGTGGGTGTGGGGCGTCGCCGCGTGCATCCCGGAGAAGTCGCTGGACTGCGTCGACATCAACGGCATATCCCGGCTGAAGTACTACTACGAGTACAGCGGCAAGGCGCACCTCGACGGGGACACCTACACGCTGGTCGTCGATGTGCCCGACGGTCTGCGCTGCCCCTTCGGCCAGGTGCTGCCGTCGCGCGACACATACACCTGGAACCAGGTCACGCTGGCCGGGGAGATCAACTCCACCTACGACGTCGGCTGCTTCGGCGGTCCGCCGGGGACGCAGTTCTGGACGTTTGCGCTTCAGAGGCTGTAGCGGTTCACGCTGCCGGGGGCGGGACGTAACCGCCCGACAACTGCTCGACGAGCCTGGCGACGGCCAGCGTGGTGCGATCCTCGAGATACGGCCCGACGATCTGGATGCCGACCGGCATGCCCGATGCGGTGACGCCGACGGGGACGACGGTCGCGGGCAGATGCGCAAGCGTCGCCAACGCGATCCAGGCCATCAGGTCGGTGTAGGGCCGCACCGCGCCGTCGACGTCGATCACCCGGTTCGGGAACGGATCGCTGTGGTCGTGCGGGATCGCGGGCACCATCGCCACCGGCATCAGCAGAGCGTCGACGCCGGCGAAGTAATCGGCCATCAGCGCGCGCAACTGCTCGCGCTTCTCGACGGCGAAAACCCAATCCCGGTAGCGCTGCGTGGTGAACCGCGCGGTGCGCGCGAGCGGTGTGTCGTCGTCATCGGCAAGCGCCTCGGCCATCGCGACCATGTTGTCGAACGACCGTTTGCCCATGGTGGACAACAGGATCGGATACAGGAACTGTTGATAGAGCCGCACCACGTCGGGCAGCACGACCGCAGGTCGTGCATCGGTCACCTGCGCACCGGCACCCCGCACCGCATCGGCTGCGGCGGCGAGCACCGCCGCCACCTCCGAGCCGACCGGATACGCCGGGTCATCGAGCCAGAACGCCAGCCGCAGGTCGTGCAGCGCCGTCGCGCGGGGTGCGGGCAGCTCCAGCCGCCATCCGGCGGCGGCGTGGCCGGACGCCCCCGCGAGGATCCCGAGCGCCGTCTCGAGGTCGGCCACATCGCGCGCCAGCGGGCCGACGACGGACAGATCGGTCGGCGACAGCGTGCCCGGTGCGGGCGGCAGGTGGCCTGCCTGCGACACGATGCCCCACGTCGGCTTGTGACCGCACACGCCGCACCAGTTCGCCGGGAACCGGATCGAGCCACCGATGTCGCTGCCCAACTCCAGCGCGGTCAGCCCCGTCGCGACCGCGGCCGCCGCGCCGCCCGACGACCCGCCGCTGCTCTTCGTGGTGTCCCACGGGTTGTTGGTGGTCCCGAAGATCGCGTTGTAGGTCTGCCAGTCCCCGGCCAGCGTCGGCGTGTTGGTCTTCCCGAAGATCACCGCACCGGCTCCGCGCAGTCGGGCGACCGCCTCGGCGTCGCGGTCGGGGACGTGATCCCACGCGGGCAGTCCGCACGTGGTCCGCATACCTGCGGTCTGATAGGTGTCCTTGACCGTCATCGGCACGCCGTGCAGCGGTCCCACCTCGTCGCCGCGAGCCAGCGAAGCATCGGCGGCGTCCGCGGCCCGTCTCGCGCCGTCCGGATCGAGCGTGACGACGGCGTTGAGCGGCGCGTTGAGCGCATCGACGCGCGCGAGGTGATGCTCCAGCAACTCGCGGCTCGACACGTCACCGCGCCTGATGGCCTCTGCCAGCGCATGTGCAGGCTGCAAAGCGAAGTCAGACATGCGAACCGCCCTTCCCATTAAGCAAAGAGTACAAACAGCCCCAACGCGTTTCGGCACTGGAAGACTGACAACCCAAAGCGAACTGATTGAAGAGACGAGATACGAGGAGTCTGTATGCCTGATTACGACTACGAAGAGATGAAGAAGGAAGCCGAACAGTACATCAAGTTCGAGAAGGACAAGAAGAACCGGATCGCCTACATCACGTTCGCCCGCCCGGAGGCGCAGAACTCCACCACGCTGGGCATGCGGCAGAACTACGCCGATCTGATCCACAAGTGCAATGTCGACGACGACGTCAAGGTCGTCGTGATCCGCGGTGAGGGTGAGGATTTCGGCAGCGGCGGCGACCTTCCCGAACAACGCGGCATGCTGGAGAACCCCGGGATGCCGCTGCTGCACGAGTTGGCCATCAACGACGACGACGTGAAGTACCCGCCGGGCGGCTCGTATCGGTATCTGTCGACAGTGACCGACTTTTACGCCAAGGCCCGCGCCGGTAACCGACCACTTCAGGAACTGCGCAAGATCAGCATCATCGAGGCCAAGGGCTACTGCTACGGCTGGCACTTCTACCAGGCAGGTGATGCCGATCTCGTGATCTCATCCGACGACGCGCTGTTCGGTCATCCGGCGTTCCGCTATGTCGGATGGGGGCCGCGGCTGTGGTGGTGGGCCGAGACCATGGGGCTGCGCAAGTTCTCCGAAATGCTCTTCACCGGACGGCCGTTCAGCGCACAGGAGATGTACGAGTGCGGCTTCATCAACAGCGTGGTGCCGCGCGACCAGCTCGAGAAGGAGACCGAGAAGTACGCCCTTGCGTGCTCGAAGTCGCGTCCCACCGACACCGTCGCGGTGCAGAAGACCTTTTTGGAGCTCTACAAGCAGCACAAGGGTGAGTACTTCGGCAGCCTGTTGACCGGCATGGTCGAGGGCATGCTGCCGATGATCCAGAACGACCAGAGCAACGAGGTCGACCTCACCGAGGGCACCTTCGAGAAGGGCCTCAACAACGTGGTGAAGGACAACGACATGAACTTCCCGCCGGAGTGGCGGCTGAGCCGTTCGGGCCGCAACAAGCCCTGACGATTGACGTCATGTCGGCATTGAACGGCTTTCGGGTCGTCGAGCTGTCGGGGTCGGTGGCCGGCGAGTACTGCGGCAAGCTGCTCGCCGACCTCGGCGCCGAGGTGGTCAAGGTCGAACCGGCCGGGCTGGGTAGCCCGACACGACGGCTGACGCCGGCGAGCCTGTTCGCGTACCTGAACACGAACAAGCGCTCGGTCGAACTCGATCGAGCGGATCTCGATGCTCTTCTCGCCTCCGCACATGCCGTCATCGACGACGACGCGTCGTCGAATCTGGTTCACCGTCATCCCGATGTGGTCTTCTGCTCGGTGACGCCGTTCGGCGCCGACGCCCCTGCTGAATGGCGAAACGCCAAGAGCATCAACGTATTCCATGCCAGCGGCTGGGGATACCACACGCCGAGTCACGCCGACCCCGCGCTGCCGCCGCTGAAAGGCCCCGGCCGGTTTCTGGCGGACCATGAAGTCGGGCTCGACGCGGCGCTGTGCGTGGCGGCGTGTCTGTTCGCGCAGCTGCATCATGGCCGCGGCGAATACATCGACGTGTCCGCGCATGCGGTGCTGGTGTCGCGCGCCGACTGCATCCTCGGCCGGTTCATCACCGGCGAGATCGCGCCGGAGGGCGCCCGCGACGACTTCGACCAGCAGGGTCCCGCGTCGTTCTTCGCCTGCCGCGACGGGCACGTCTATCTGTACATGACCAACGGATCGCACTGGGCCGCGCTGAAGGAGTTTATGGGCCGCCCGCCGTGGCTGGACGAGTTCGACGACGACTGGCTGGAGTTCTCCGTGACGCCGGAGAAAGTCACGGCGTTTCACCGCGGGTTCGCCCCGTGGATTCGCGAGCAGACGCGAACCGACGTCGCCGAGAAGGCGCAGCGTCTCGGCGTTCCCCTGGTCCCCGTCAACGCCGTCGACGAGCTTGCGTCGCATCCGCAGTACCGCCACCGCGGCTTCTTTCGCGACGTCACGCATCCTGAGCTCGGCACGGCGTCCTATCCCACCGTGCCGTACCTGCTCAGCCGCTCCCCCGCCGAGATCCGCACGTGCGCACCGGCGCTCGGGCAGCATTCCGCGTCGGTGCTCGGGGACCTGACGCGGCGAAAGGCGCTGTCGGTCAAGAACCCACAACTCAAGCCGCCGCGGACGCCGAGGGGCGGGCCGCTGGAAGGCGTCCGCGTCGTGGAACTCACCAAGGTGTGGGCCGGTCCGTACGCGGGCAAGTTGCTCGCGTTCCTGGGCGCCGAGGTGATCAAGGTGGAGAGCGCCGCAAGGCCCGAGGAGATGCGCGCGTACGGCGGCACCGACATCAACCACGCGCCGTACTTCCTGTCCATCAACCCCGAGATCCTGTCCGTCGACCTTGATCTCAAAGCACCCGCGGATATGGAACGGCTGCGAGATCTCATCGGTCACAGCGACATCGTCATCGACAACCTGCGACCGGGGGCGATGGAGCGCCTCGGCCTCGGCTACGAAGGCCTGCCCGCGATCAAGCACGACATCGTGTCGGTGTCGATCAAGATGTGGGGCAACGACGGGCCGCTGGGCTATCAGACCGGCTATGCGCCGTGCTTCGCGGCGTTGTCGGGCCTGGCGTCGCTCGTCGGCTACGAGGGTGGCCCACCACTCGGTGCGAGCATGCGCTACGGAGACTCCACCGTCGGTGCCGCCGCAGCGTTCGCGGCGATCGCAGCGCTGGTGCATCGCGAACTCACCGGGGAGGGGCAGTTCGTGGATGTGTCCGCCGTCGAAGTGCTCACCTCGATGATCGGCGACAGCGTGGCGGAGCAGGCGTTGAGCGGAGCGCCCCTGCGGCCGGACGGCAACGCCAACGCCGACCTGTCGCCGCACGGCTGCTACCCCTGTGCCGACGGCTGGATCTGCATCGCCGCCGCGGACGACGCCGAACGAGCCTCCTTGGCCGACGTGCTCGGGACAGGGGCACTCGAGGACCTCACGCGTTCCCACACCGCCGCCGATCTCGCGCGGCGGCTCCGCGCCGCCGGGGTGGCCGCGACGAAAAGCGCGACGGCTCTTGACGTCATCGCCGACGAATCGCTTTGGGAGCGCGGCACATTACGGTTCGTCTCCGACCACGTCGAAGGTCAGCGGCCGGTGCTCGGGCCGTCGTGGCGGATGGCCCGTAACCCGTCGCTGATCGAACAGGGCGCGCCCGCCCTCGGCGAGCACAATGACTACGTCTTCACCGAGCTGGCGTTGGAGGGCCGATGACGACGCCCCTGGCGGGAACCGTCGCGCTGGTCACCGGCGCGAGCAGCGGCATCGGCGCGGCGACGGCACGCGCACTGGTCGCAGAGGGCGCCGCGGTCGCACTGCTGGCCCGGCGCGCCGAGCGCCTCGACGGGTTGAGGGCCGAGATCGAGGCGGCGGGCGGCACCGCCGTGGCGACACCGGCCGACGTCACCGACCCGGATCAGGTCGCCGCCGCGGTGGTCACCACGGTCGAGACACTGGGCCGGCTCGACACATTGGTGAACAACGCGGGGCTGCTGCGCATGGGCGCTGCCGCCGAGGCACCGGTGAAGGACTGGGACGATCTCGTCTCGGTGAACGTCAACGGTGTCCTGTACGCGACCCGCATGGCGCTACCCCACTTGATCGCGGCGGCGGCCGACTCACCGCGCGGCGTCGCCGACATCGTCACGATCAGTTCCACCGGCGGCCGGGTGGCCCGCCCGAACACGGCGGTGTACTCGCTGACAAAGTTCGGGGTCAACGCGTTCAGCGAGGGCATCCGTCAGGAACTGATCGGCAAGCGGGTCCGCGTCGGGCTCGTGGAACCGGGCACCGTGCATACCGAGATCGCCGAGCACCTGTCGTCGGAAGCGCGTGCAGCGCAGGAGAAGACGACTGCGGGCATGGTCAAGCTGCGGCCCGAGGACATCGCCGACGCCGTCGTCTACATGGTGACGCGGGACCGACGGGTGGCGGTCAACGAGATGTTGGTGCGCGCAGCCGAGCAGACCTGGTGAGCGACCGCTGGGTCGTCGGCGACCACCCTCTAGACCTCCGCGAAATTGCATTCCAGCAGGCCCTCTCTCGCACTTTCCCTGCCTAATCGCAATCTCGCGGGCGGTGAATGGGCGCGCGAGCCTGCTCGCGAGCGAAGAACTACTGATCCTCGCCGAAGCCGACCACGTCGTCCCAGCGCCACTCGGTGAGCGTCCAGAACGTCAGCCTGCCCGGCCAGCCCAGCCAGTGCAGCGCGGTCCGCACGTCGCCCTCGGCGTGCAGTGTGCGGCCGCGGTCGTCTTCGGCGTCGAGGACGACGCGCGCCGGCGCCCCGGCGCGGCGTTCCAGCACGCGTCGCGTGCCCTTGACGAGTTCGCCGAGCACACCGTCACGCACCAGGTAGCCGCCCAACACCGTGTCCAGACCAGGTTCCCGGCTCGCCATTGTGATCGCATGCCAATGCATTTCGGGCGATGCGATCGCCCACAGGTAGTCGCCTGGCCGCCGGGCCCCGGGGCGGTGCGGGCCCCAGGTGCGGTCGCGCATGGCGTAGCACTCCACGTCGAGGCGCTCGCCGTTGAGCGTCGCGGTCCCATGCATCCGACCCGGTTGGTCGAAATGGCAGTGCTCGGGCGACGCGGGCCCGAGCACATGCGGGTCCATCAGCGCGCTCCACTCCAGTTCGAGGTCCAACCCCAACTGCGAGTAGGACAACCGGTAGCGTCGCATCGGGTCGACGACCTCGTGCCGAAGCGAGTTGGGCAGCGTGAAGTCACGGAAATCCAGTGCGCCGGTGGGGGGCTGGCGCCAGCGCCAGTCGTAGAACAGGCAGTCGTAGACCTCTCCGCCGCTCGGGTCCCACAGTGCGGGGCCGCCGCCGGACACCCCGGTGCGCACGTCGTGGAAGTAGTAGACGAAACCGTTGATGTCGCGTTCGGCGATGTTGAAGCCGAGCCAGCCGCTTTCGCACCAGTCGGCGTCGTCGCCTGCCGGGTGGAAGACCTCCCGGGGCTCAGACATGGACCGGCGCCTGCCAGAGGCCGGCGATAGCGTCGATGAGTCCCTCGGCGGCGACGGGCCACGGCGACCTGGCTTCGGCGCCGTGCTCGGCCAGTTCGCCCTCGTGTTCGGCGCAGGTGTGCATCAGCAGGTTGCGCGCCATCGAGATCCGTTCGTAGCGAACCCGTTTGGGTATATCGGGCAGGCAGTCGTTGATCCCGTTGATCGCGGCGACGAGCTCGGGTGAGGTCAACGCGTCCTTCGTGACGACCTGGCGGTATGCCGGATCGGCCATCGCCTGCGCGGCGAACCGCGCATACCAACTCGGGTTGCCGAGCGCCGCGAGGTGATCGGTCAGCGGGAGCACCAGCGCCCCGACCCAGTCGCGCAGCTCCGTCGAACCGGCGATCTTCGCAAGCATCTGGCCGCGCAGTTCTTCGATCGGGCCGCGGTGCTTGGCCTCGATGGCGCGCAAGAGGTCGGTGCGCGTGCCGAAGTGATAGCAGGCGGCGGCGTTGTTGCCCTGGTTGGCGGCCTCGCTGATCTGCCGGTTCGACACGGCGTACATCCCGCGTTCGGCGAACAGTCGCTCCGCCGCGAGCAGCAAGGCCTCCCTGGTCGCAGACGAACGATCACTGCTGAGGGCCCTTGCGGCGGTCACCGACTCAGTGAACACCCGCCGATGACTTAAATCAAGCAGTTTATTTAGGCATCCATCTCGCGCAGGAACTCCTGCGTATGCGCGATGCGGCCGGTGAGCGTCTTGGGGTCGCCGGTGCACAGAAGCAGCGCGGTCCTGGTGATGAGCTCGATGTCCTCGGTGTCGGTCTTGGCCAGATCCAGCGCACCGGCGCCCTCGGTGGCGACCGGGTTCGTCGGCGCTGCGGCGTTCACCGCGATGCCGTCGTCGTACAACTCGGCGGCGAGGCTCTTCGTCAACCGGTTCAGCGCCGCCTTGACCGTGCCGTAGATGCCGAAGCCCGCCGTGCGGTCGAATTCGGAAAACGGCGGTCCGACGGGCAGGTCCCCGCCGACCGACGTCACGTTCAGCACCCAGCCACTCCCCCGCTCGCGCATGGCGGGGATCGCCAATTGGGTCAGGTGCAGCGGGGCGAGCACGTGCATCTCCATCATCAGGCGCACGCGGCGGTCCGGGAACTCGTCGAGCGGACGAAGGAAGGTGACCGCGGCGTTGTTGACCAGGATGTCGGGTGCGCCGATGCGGTCGACGACCTCACCGAACAGTCGTTCGCGGTCCTCGACCTTGGACAGGTCGGCCTGCACCGCGATCGCCGACCCGCCCGCGGCCTCGATCTCCTCGAGCGTCTGGCGAAGGGAGCCTTGGTATTTCGGATCGGGATCCAGCGTGCGTGCGGTGAGTGCCATCGTCGCGCCCTGCGCTGCGAGCCGTTTCGCGATCGCTTTCCCGAGGCCGCGGCTGGTCCCGGTCACCAGGGCCACCTTGCCCGCACACGACGTCGTCATGACCGCTTGATCCCGGCCAGCTTGTCGGCGAACTTCGCCTCGGCCGCTTCCCGCAGCCGCAGCAGATGCTCCGACGGGAAGACGTCGGGCGCGGGCTTGCGGCCCTTGAGCAGCAGTCGCGCGAGCGTGACCTTGTGCACCTCGGTCGGGCCGTCGGCGAGGCCGAGCACGAACGACTCAACCAGGTACTGCACGAACGGCATCTCATGCGTCGTACCCAACGAGCCGTGCAGTTGCAGGGCCCGCGCCGAGACGTCGTGCAGCACCTTCTGCATCATCGCCTTCACCGCCGAGATGTCGGCGCGCACGGCCTTGTAGTTGTTGTGCTGGTCGATCTTCCAAGCGGTCTGCAGCGTCAGCAGCCGGAAGGCCTCGATCTCCATCCACGAGTCCGCGACCATCTCCTGAACCAACTGCTTGTTGGCGAGCATGTCACCTTGGGTGTAGCGCGACACCGCCCGCTCGCAGATCATGTCGAAGATGCGCCGGACCAATCCGACGGTTCGCATCGCGTGGTGGATGCGGCCACCGCCCAGACGGGTCTGCGCGACGACGAACGCGCCACCGCGCGGGCCGAGCATGTGATCGTCTGGCACCCTGACGTTTTCGTATCGAACGTAGCCCTCGCGGCCGCCGCCGGGCGGCTGGTAACCCAACCCGACATCGCGCAGCACGGTGATACCGGGGGTGTCGCCGGGGACGACGAACATCGAATACCGTTCGTACGGCGGGGCGTCCGGATCGGTCATCGCCATCACGATGATGAACGACGCCATCGACGCGAACGACGAGAACCACTTCTCCCCGTTGATCACCCAGTGGTCGCCGTCAGCCACCGCGGTGGTGGTGAACACTTTCGGGTCGGCACCACCCTGGGGTTCGGTCATCGAGAAGCAGGACACGATCCGGTTGTCCAGCAGCGGTTCGAGATAGCGCTCCTTGAGCTCAGGCGTGCCGTAGTGCGCGAGGATCTCGCTGTTGCCGGAATCGGGCGCCTGCGAACCGAATACGATCGGCGCGCACTCAGACCGGCCGAGGATCTCGTTGAGCAGCGCCAGCTTCACCTGGCCGTAGCCGGGACCGCCGAGGTGCGGACCGAGGTGGGTGGCCCACAGGCCGCGGTCCTTGACGATCTGTTGTAGCGGCGGAATGAGCGCTTGCCGCACCGGATCGTTGAGATCGTGCGACTCCTTGACGATCAGATCGATCGGCTCGCATTCCGAGCGGACGAATTCGTCGACCCATGCCAGCTGCTCGGCCCATTCCGGGTCCGTCGCGAAATCCCATGCCATGGATCGTCCTTTCCTCGGTCAGCGCGGCCCTTCACTTCTGCCACTTCTGCCGGCGCGCGGCGGCGTCGTCGGTGGCGTGGCTGAGCACTTGATTGCGGTTCTCCAGCTCCATCGCCGCGTCCACACCCGTGGCATCGGTGTTGACCTGCAGCGCCCGCTTCGTCAATTGCACTCCGAGCGGCGACAACTCCGCGATCGTCGACGCCAGCTCGATCGCCCGGTCGACAAGACGGTCGGGCGTGACGAGTTCGCTGACCAGGCCCCTGCGATCGGCTTCCTCCGCCGTCACCGTCCGGCCCGTCAGCATCCAGTCCGCGGCGACGCTGGTTCCGACGATTCTCGGAAGGTGGTAGCTCATCCCCATCTCCGCGCCGGACAGTCCGAGCAGGATCGCGGCGTTGCCGAATGTGGCTGCCGCCGAGGCGATCCGGATGTCGGATGCCAGGCACAACGCCAGGCCGGCGCCGACGCACGGCCCATTCACGGCGGCGATGACCGGTTGCGGCAGGTCCCGTATCGCTGACGGCAGCGCGGCCATCGACTCCTGGAACCGCAGCCGCTCGCTGGCCGGAGCATCGGCGTCGGGCGCGTCCGGCCCGAAATCGCGCAGGTCGATGCCGGAGCAGAAACCACGTCCCGCGCCGGTGAGCACGACGGCGTGCACGTCGTCGTCCACCGAGCCCAGCGTCTCGGTGAGTTCGCGCCGCAGCACTTCGTCGATCGCGTTGAGCCGCTTCGGCCGGTTCAGCGTCACGAGCAGGACGCCGGGCCGCGGCCTTTCCAGAAGCAGCGTGGCAGGCACCGGACTCAGCGCCGCGGTAGGCCGAGCACCTGGGTGGCGATGATGTTCCGCTGGATCTCCGAGGTGCCGCCCGCGATCGTGCCGCCGAAGCTGCGGGCGTAGCGCTCGAACCAGCTGGCGAAGTAGTGGTCGAGGTTCATGTGCTCATACGGTCCCGTCGTGCCCGGATGTATCAACCCGTCGGCGCCGGCGGCGGTCAGCGCGTTCTCCATCGCCTGCCGCTCGGCCTCGGAACCGAAGAGTTTGAGCACCGAAACCGATGCGGTGTCCATCTCGCCGCGGGCAGCCTTGGCCAGGGCGGCGGATCCCATGGCGCGCAACGCCTGATAGTCCATCACCGTGGTGGCGTACTGATCGCGTTCCAGCGCGGTGCGCGGCTTGAAGTCGGCGATCATGTTGTCGATGCGGTCGGCGAAGCCGAGCCACATCATGGTGCGCTCGTGTCCGAGCGATCCGTTGGCGACCCCCCACCCGCCGTTGAGCGGACCGACGAGGTTCTCCGCGGGCACCTTGGCGTCGGTGAAGAAGACCTCGTTGAAGTCGAGGTTCTCCTGGCCGGTCATGTCAGCGAACGGCCGACACACCACACCCGGTGTGTCGGTGGGGATGATCAGCGCGCTGATGCCCTTGTGCTTGGGGGCGTCCGGGTCGGTGCGCACGAACGTCAGCAGGAAGTCGGCGTCGTGGGCGCCCGACGTCCACACCTTCTGGCCGTTGACGACGAAATGGTCGCCGTCGAGCACCGCGCGGGTGCGCAGCGATGCGAGGTCTGAACCGGCGCTCGGCTCGCTCATGCCCAGCGACGCGGTGAGCTCGCCTTTGAGCACCGGCACCGCCCAGCGATGCTTCTGCTCGTCGGAGCCGAACGAGATCAGCGATGCGGCAACGATGTTGACACCTTGTGGGTTGAAGCTGTGATAGATGCGCCGCCTGCAGAGCTCGTCGAGATGCACGAACTGTTGCAGCATAGTCGCGTTGCGCCCACCGAACTCCGGCGGCTGGGCCGGCAGCAGCCAGCCGTTGTCGAACAGCAGCCGCTGCCATTTGCGGGCCCACTGCGGCATGTGCGACACCGAGCGCGGCCGCTCCAGCGTTTCGGCCTCGGGCGGGGTGTGCTCGTCGAGGAACTTCGAGAACTCGGCGCGGAACTGCTCGACGTCCGAATCAAAAGTCAGCTGCATTGAACTCCTCCGCGATGATCGCGCGATGTTCGGCCGCGCCGCCGAGCAGCAGCTCGCCCGCCTTGGCCCGTTTGAGGGCGAATTGAAGATCGTTCTCCCACGTGAATCCCATTGCGCCGAAAAGCTGTAGGCCGTGCCGGAACACCAGCGCCTGCGCCTCGCCCGCGGACGCCTTCGCCATCGCGGCCGCAAGCCGTCGACGGGGATCGTCGGCCGAGATGGTCAACGCCGCGAAGTACGAGAGCGCGCGGGCCCGCTCGGTGGCGACGTGCATGTCGACGGCCTTGTGCTGCACGGCCTGGAACGACCCGATCGCGACGCCGAACTGCTGGCGCTGTTTCACGTGCTCGAGCACGAGATCGATGATGCGCTGGCAGGCGCCGACGGTGGTGATCGCCATTCCGGTGAGCGCCAGGTGGCGCGCCTTCTCGGCGTCGGTGTGCAGTCGTTCGGTGTCGGCCAGCCGCACATCCGACAGGGACACGTCGGCGATGTGCAGGACCGGGTCGAAGACCTTGCTGCGGCGCACGGTGGCCTGGTCGGCGTTGATGAGAAAGACGCCGCCGTCGGTGACGATCGCCAACCGCTGCGCGCGGTCGGCGTCGAGCACGTGGCGCGCCGTTCCGTCGAGCACCCATCCGTCGGCGTCCCGGTAGGCGGTGATGCCCTCGTAGACGGCCGCACCGGCCTGCTGCGGGTCGAACCGGTCGCCGACCAGCGGCGCGAACTGCGTCAGCGTCGCGAGGAACGGTGTCGGGTCGGTCGCGCGTCCCAACTCCTCGAGCACGATGGCCAGCTCGACGGCGTTCTCCGGATCGGTCAGTTCCGTCCAGCCCGCATCGATATAGGACTGCCACAGCGGACTGGGGTCGACGCCGTTCTCGGCTACCTCACGCACCAGCGATGCCGGACACTGCTTGCCAACGGCATCGCGGACCGTGTCCTGCCACAGCCGCTGGTCCGCATCGAACTCGAGTAGCATCCAACGCCTCCTGCTGCGATCGCCCTGTTCCGCACGAGAATAACATTCTCCTTAGATGTCGTAACTGTTCTCCAAATCCGACTAGCTCATTTCGCGTGGTGGCCGCCGCGAGCGTGACCAGCGCACACTCTGACCTGCACAGAAGTAAGCGCAACGCTTGAGAACCCAATTCTTGCCATTGAAGAACTTCCCTTTACACTGGGTTCGAGGTGCCGACGGAGTCGTCGGATCAGCATCGGAGGCGACCTTCGTGATCGAACACAGTGACGGAACCAGAACGCCCGTTATCGACGCCAGCGTCCACATCTTCGCGAAGTCGAACAAAGACCTCCGGAAGAACTACATGGCCGAGCCGTACCGCAGCCGCGGCTTTCCCGACTACGAGATGGACTGGTACGGCGCGCCGGGCGGCGAGTACGCAAGCGGCACCGAAGGCCCCGACGGCCAGTACCCCGGATCGGACCCCGATATCGTCGGCGGCCACCTGTTCGAGCAGCGCGGCGTCGACGTGGCGATCCTGCATCCGATGACCCGCGGCATGATGCCCGACCGCCATCTCGGCACCGCGATCGCCGCGGGCCACAACGAGATGATGGTGACGCGCTGGCTCGACGACGGGTCCTACCGCGACCGGTTCCGCGGCACGATCAGGGTGAACCCCGACGACATCGCCGGTGCGCTGAGCGAGATCGAGAAATACAAGGACCACCCGAAGGTCGTGCAGATCGGCGTTCCGCTGCAGTCGCACGAGGTCTACGGAAAGCCGCAGTTCTGGCCGCTGTGGGAGGCGGCGGTGGACGCGGGCATGCCGGTCGCCGTGCACATCGAGGTCGGTGCGGGCACCCAGTTCTCCCCGACGCCGTCGGGCACGACGAGAACCTATGAGCAGTACGTCGGCTTCATGGCGCTGAACTACCTGTACCACCTGATGAACATGATCGCCGAGGGCGTGTTCGAGAGGATGCCGGAGCTGAAATTCGTCTGGGCGGACGGCGCCGCCGACCTGCTGACACCCTTCATCTGGCGGATGGACTGCTTCGGTCGTCCTCACCTCGAGCAGACGCCGTGGGCGCCGAAGATGCCGAGCGACTATCTGCCGGGCCACGTGTACTTCGTCGAGGGCGCGATGGACGGACCCGGCGACGTCGACTTCGCCGGGGAATGGCTGGGCTTCACCGGCAAGGAGAACATGGTGATGTACGGCTCCAGCTACCCGCACTGGCAGGACAACAAGCTGCGCGTGCCCGGTGCCTACACCGCCGACCAGCGCGACAAGCTGTGCTGGCGAAACGCCGCGGAACTGTACGGGATAGACGTCGGGGCAGGTGTGAGCGCACAGTGATAGCCAGAGGCTTCAATCAAAGGAGACCGCGATGACGGTGACAGCAACAGAGCGAAAGCCCGCGGCCGAGCGCATCGCCGTTCGGTGCGTCGACTCCGACGTGCACCCCGTGCCGAAGTCCGGCGAGCTGACGCAGTACATCCCCGAACCGTGGCGCAGCAAGTACTTCCTGACGCGCAAGATCGGCGATCAGATCTACTACGACGCACCCGACTACGCGCACGCCTATGCGATGCGTGTGGACACCTTCCCCGCCGACGGCCAGTTCCCCGGCAGCGATCCGGACCTGGCGTTCAAACAGCTGATCATGGAGGCCGGCGCCGACATCGCCATCCTCGAACCGGCCGCGTACCCGGCCCGGTTCCGCGAGGCCAACCATGCGATGAACTGTGCGCTCAACGACTGGCAGGCCAACCACTGGCTGGATAGCCACAACAACTGGCACGAGCGCTGGCGCGGGTCGATCTGCCTCGCGATCGAGGAGCCCGAGGCCTCCGTGCGCGAGATCGAGCGTTGGGCGGGACACCCCTACATGGGCCAGATCCTGATCAAGGCCGAGCCGCGCCCGTCATGGGGCGATCCGAAGTACGACCCGATCTGGGCGGCGGCGACCAAACACGACATCACGGTCAGCTGCCACCTGTCGCGCAGCCATCACGAGGAACTGCCGCAGCCGCCGGTCGGCTTCCCCAGCTACAACCACGATTTCATGGTCACCTACTCGCTGCTGGCGGCCAACCAGGTGATGAGCCTCATCTTCGACGGGGTCTTCGACCGCTTCCCCAGCCTGCGAATCGTGTTGGTGGAGCACGCTTTCACCTGGATCCTGCCGCTGATGTGGCGGATGGACGCCATCTACGAGGCCCGCAAGTCGTGGGTGGACATCAAGCGCAAGCCGTCGGAATACGTGAAGGACCACATCAAGTTCACCACGCAGCCGCTGGACTACCCGGAGGACAAGACCGAACTCAGCCGGGCGTTCGAGTGGATGGAGTGCGAGAAGATCCTGCTGTTCAGCTCGGACTATCCGCACTGGACGTTCGACGACCCGCGCTGGCTGGTCAAGCACTTGCCGGAGCACGCCCGCGAGGCCGTGATGTTCCGCAACGGCATTGCGACCTACCACCTTCCAGAAACTGTCCCGGCCCTCGAGGGCCAAGTTCGGGTGTTCTGAGACGGTGGCAGAGGAGTCGAAACCGCCCCGGTTGGCACAGGGGCGTGAGCATGTCGTCGCCACCGTCGACGAAATCCCGCCGGGCAAGCACAAACTGGTGCCGATCGGCCGCCACGGTGTCGGCGTGTACAACGTCAACGGCACGTTCTACGCCATCGCGAACTACTGCCCGCACGAGGGCGGTCCGCTGTGCTCCGGGCGGGCGCGCGGTCGCACCGTCGTCAACGAGGAGGTGCCCGGTGACGCCGTCATGGTCCGCGATCTCGAGTTCATCTACTGCCCCTGGCACCAATGGGGATTCGAGCTCGCAACAGGTACGACGGCGGTCAAACCCGAGTGGAGCATCCGCACCTATCCGGTGCGGGTCGTTGGCAACGAGGTGCTGGTGCAAGCATGACCACTACTGAGAGCGCCGGCCCCAAGCTCAAGCGCGGCGAGAAGGTCATGGAGATCAACGGCGGCAACGTCGTCTACGAGATCCTCGGCAAGGAAGGCGATTTCATCGCCCTCACGCCCGGCGGCCGGTTCAGCAAGGACATCCCCGGCCTGCGACCGCTGGCGAACGCGTTGGTCAAGGGCGGCTATCGCGTGCTGCTGTGGGACCGGCCGAACTGCGGCAAGTCCGACGTGCAGTTCTACGGCAAGAGCGAGTCACACATGCGCGCCGAGACGCTGCACGCGTTGATCACCGGCCTCGACATCGGGCCGTGCATCATCGCGGGCGGGTCCGGCGGAGCCCGCGACTCGATGCTGACCACGATGCTCTACCCGGAGATCGTGCGAAAGCTGGTGGTGTGGAACATCGTCGGCGGTGTGTACGGTTCGTTCGTCCTCGGCGGCCACTACGTGGTCCCCAGCATCCTCGCGGCACGGGGCGCGGGCATCAACGGCCTCCTGCAGGTCGCTGAGTGGAAGCAGCGCATTGCCGAGAACCCGGCCAACGAGGCGCGGTTCCGCGCCCTGGACGTCGACGAATTCCTCAAGGTGATGTTGCGCTGGCTCAACGCGTTCGTCTCCAAGCCGGGTCAGACCATTCCCGGCGTCGAGGACGAGATGTTCGACAACATCAAGGTGCCGACGTTGATCATCCGTGGCGGCGAGAACGACTGGGATCACCCCAAGCGCACGTCGTTGGAGGTGAGCTGTCTCATCAAGGGGTCGAAGCTGATCGACCCGCCGTGGCCGGAGGACGCGTGGGAGCGTGCGGGCGAGAAGTTCGCCGCGAGCGGGGGCAAGAAGTTCTGTCTGTTCGACACGTGGGTGCAGGCCGCCCCTGAGATCTTGAAGTTCCTGGACGAGAAATGATCTCAAACGGTTCGGATGTGCACTTCGCAGTTGAGGGACGCCTCCAGTGCGGTGTGAATTCTGCTCTCCGGCACGCGCTCCAGATCGGATTTGCGCAGCGTCACCGAGACGATGTCGAGTCCTTCTTCTCCCGTCGTGCGGGTGATCTCACCTGTCAGCCCGAATCCGGCGAGCACTCCGTGTGCATCGTCGTCGGTACCTCTGCTGACGTAGGTGACCACGCCGGCGACGGGTTCGGTGCCGAACGCCTTGGCGCACAACGCAACCGCGGTTCGCTTCAACTCCTCGGCGTCGCTGCCTCGCATCAGCAGTTGCACTTCCCTGCGACCGGCGGGCATGGCGGCGATGTTGTTGTCCAGCACCTCGATATCGGTCGCGTCGACAAGAGCGCGGAGGTCTGCCATGCCGTCCGTTAACTGGTCGGGCAGCAGCCGGCCGGCGGGGTCCACCTGCACACGCACCACCGCGGTTCTCATGTCCGCAACCCTAACCGTGGGCGGGAGGACGTCATGACGGCCACAGCCGATCTCGCGGTGACGGTGTGGCCGGGCATCGAGGCGCGGCTGCTGCGCACGGGCGCAGAGGATTACGCCGACTACCGCGCCGCGGGCGGATATCAACGGGTCGACGCCTCCGACGGCCTGCTCAGCCAGATCGACCTGTCCGGGGTGCTCGGCCGGGGAGGAGCAGCGTTCCCGCTGGCAGTCAAGCTGAAGACGGTCCGGGACAACGGCCGAGAGGCCGGCGGCGCGGTGGTGGTCGCCAACGGTGAAGAGGGCGAGCCCGCCTCGATCAAGGACCGCTGGCTGCTGCGGAATCGTCCCCATCTGGTGCTCGACGGCCTCCGGCTCGCGGCGCAGATGGTGTCCGCCGAGCGCGCGCACGTCTACGTCTCCGATCGGTTCGCCGCCGACTCCGTGCGGTCCGCGCTCGCCGAACTCGACGACGAGGTGCTCGGCGGGCTGTCGATCGACGTGCTGACGGTGGCGGCCGGATACGTCGCGGGCGAGGAGAGCGCCGCGGTGCGTGCGCTCAACGGCGGACCGGCCAAACCGACGGACAAGCCGCCGCGGCCGTTCGAGGAGGGCGTCGGTGGCCTGCCGACGATCGTGAGCAACGTCGAGACCCTCGCGCTGATCCCGTTCATCGCGCGCCACGGCGCCGAGGCGTTCCGTCAGCAGGGCACATCGGCATCCCCGGGAACGTTCCTTGCGACGATCACCGGCGCGGGACGGCCCGCGGCACTATACGAGATCCCGCACGGTCTGCCGTTCGCCGATCTGCTCGAATTCCATGGTGTGCCTGCCGATCAGGTGGCCGGCGTGCTGATGGGCGGATACTTCGCCGGTCTGCTGAACCGCGACGTCCTCGACATCACGCTCGACCATGAGTCACTGCGCAGGCTCGACAGCGGGCTCGGATGCGGTGCCATCACCATCCTCACCGACGACTGCCCGTTGGCCGTTGCGGCGGCGGTGATGTCGTACTTCGACCGCGAGAACGCGGGCCAGTGCGGATCGTGCTTCAACGGCACGGCGGCGATGTCGGCCGTCACCGAGGCACTCCGCGACGGCGTGGCCACCGGTGAGGATCTCGCGCGGCTGGAGCGCTGGTCGGTGGTGCTGCGGGGGCGCGGTGCGTGCGCCACGCTGGACGCCGCGACGAACGTGGCGGCCAGCCTGCTGTCGGCGTTCCCGCAGGTGGTCGAGCGGCACCTGAACAACGACTGCGAAACGTGTCGCGCAGGCGCCTACAAAGCCTTGCGGCCCTACGAGATCGAGGCAGTGCTATGAGGATCCGTCTCGACCGGACGATGTGCGACGGCTTCGGCCTGTGCGCCAAACATGCGCCGGAGTATTTCTCGCTCGACGACTGGGGATACGCGTCGTTGGAGGGTAATGGCGAGATCCCCGAGGCAGACCAGGGCGCGGTGATGCGGGCACTGCTGGACTGCCCTGTGCACGCCATCATCGAGATGGGCGAACGTCGGCCCTCCCGTGACGGGGCCGCACACTCCGATGCCGTCGAAGCACCGGAACCCGATCCTGCGATCAACGACAACGAAGCGATATCGGAATTCATTCGATGACACGAACACTGCCAGAAGTCAACACGCAGAACGAGTTCTTCTGGACCGCGGGCGCCGACGGCGTGCTACGCATCCAGGAGTGCAGGGACTGCGACGCGCTGATCCACCCTCCGCAGCCGGTGTGCAGGTACTGCCGCGGCCGCAACATGGGCGTGCGCGACGTGTCGGGTGAGGCGACGCTGTCGGCCTTCACGGTCAACCACAGGTTCGGCTTCCCCGATCTTCCACCGCCCTACGTCGTCGCCCAGGTCGCGATCGTCGAGGACCCTCGGGTCCGGCTGACCACCAACATCGTTGACTGCGAACCCGACGACCTCGAACTCGGCCAGACCGTGGCGGTCCAGTTCGAGAAGCTCGAGGACGCGATCGGCACCGTCTGGCTTCCGGTCTTCGCCCCGACGCCGGAGAGGAAGACGGGGCCGCAGGCCGTCGACGAGATCGCACCGCAGGACTTCGGCAAGCACGTCTCGCCGATGCTGACCGGGAAGAAGTTCGAGGATGCCGCGGCGATCACCGGGATCGGCATGTCGAAGATCGGCAGGCGACAGATGGTGCCGCCGCTGTCGCTGACGATCGACGCCTGCCAGCAGGCGGTGGCCGACGCGGGCCTGACGTTCGACGACATCGACGGTCTCTCAACGTATCCGGGGCTCGACATCGCGGGTATGGGTGAGGGCGGGGTCACCGCGCTCGAAGGCGCGCTCGGTCTGCGTCCGGCGTGGATCAACGGCGGGATGGACACCTTCGGACCCGGCGGCTCGTTGATCGCGGCGGTGATGGCGATCGCGACGGGTATGGCCCGACACGTGCTGTGCTTCCGCACGCTGTGGGAGGCGACCTTCGGCCAGTTGATGAAGGAAGGCAAGATGTCGCCGCCGGGCGGTGCGCGCACCTCGAGCTGGCAGATGCCGTTCGGTGCGACCTCGGCCGCGCACACTTTGGCACTCAACGCACAGCGGCACTTCGACCGGTACGGCACCACGAAGGAGACGCTCGGCTGGATCGCGTTGAATCAGAGAGCGAATGCGGCGCTGAACCCGACGGCGATCTACCGCGATCCGATGACCATGGACGACTACATGAACGCGCGGCCGATCACCACGCCGTTCGGGCTCTACGACTGCGACGTGCCGTGTGACGGCGCGGTCGCCGTCGTCGTGTCGGCCGTCGACGCCGCCAAGGATCTGCCGCACAAGCCGGTGCTGTTCGAGGCCGTCGGCACCCAGATCGTCGAACGGACCGACTGGGACCAGACCACGCTGACGCACGAGCCGCAGGTGCTCGGGCAGTCCGCACACATGTGGACGCGAACGTCGCTGCGGCCCAGCGACGTCGACGTCGCCGAGCTGTACGACGGTTTCACGTTCAACTGCCTGTCATGGTTGGAGGGGCTCGGCTTCTGCGGCATCGGCGAGGCGCGGGACTTCCTCGACGGCGGTAAGGCCATCGCCCGCGACGGTGTGATCCCGTTGAACACCCACGGCGGCCAGCTGTCGCACGGACGCACGCACGGCATGGGGCTGATCCACGAGGCAGTCGTCCAACTGCGCGGTGACGCCGGCGAGCGCCAGGTGAAAGACGCGCGAGTCGGCGTCGTCAGCAGCGGCGGCCTGACGCCGAGCGGGGCGATTCTGCTGCGGACCGACGGTTGAGCAGCACGCCACGCCCGCGCGTCGTCCTCGTCGACGGCGTGCCGATGTCGGCGTTGGTCGCGGCGGTGCCCGACCCCAAGGCGGTGATCGTGGCCATTCACGGCGGGGCCACGTCGGCGGCGTACTACGACTGCCCGGGCCATCCCGAGCTGTCGCTGCTGCGCGCGGCTGCCACCGACGGCGTCACGGCCATCGCACTGGACCGCCCCGGCTACGGCGCGTCGGCGTTCTACCACGACCGGATGAAGGATCCCGCGGCGCGGGTCGGCTTCGCACTGGGCGCGGTGGACAAGATCCTCGGTGAAACATCGCGCGGTGCCGGGCTTTTCGTGCTGGCGCATTCGGCTGGTTGTGAGCTGGGACTGCGGATGGCGGTCGACGACCGCGCGTCGGACATTCTGGGCGTCGCGCTGTCGGGGACCGGGCTTCGCTACAGCGAGGACGCGAAGGCCATCATCGGCGCCGCGACCGTCACGTCGCGCCCTGCGGGCCTGCGGGATCTGCTGTGGCAGCCGACCGACAACTATCCGCCCGAAGTGCTGACCGGCGGACTCTCCGCGCCAGGCGCACCGTATGAAGCCGATGTGACGGCGAACTGGCCGCGCCGCGACTTCCCGGAGGTCGCGAGCCGGGTCACGGTGCCTGTCGAGTTCAGCGTTGCCGAACACGAGCAGGTGTGGGATTCCACTCGGGAGGCCGCCGATGCCGTCGCCGCGCTGTTCACGTCCTCGCCACGGGTCGTCGTCAACGAAATGCCCGACAGCGGACACAATCTCAGCGTTGGCTGGACGGCGGACGAATACCACCGCAGGGTGCTGGCGTTCGTCGACGAATGCGCCGCACGCAACGAGTTGGAGGCGGGTTGATGCGCGTCGGCTTCATCGGGTTGGGCAGCCAGGGGGCGCCGATGGCGCGCCGGATCGCCGAGGGTGGCTTCGACCTCACGCTGTGGGCACGCAGACCGGCGACCCTCGAACCGTTCGCCGACACCGCCGCGAAGACAGCGCAGTCGCCGGCCGAGTTGGCCGCCACAAGCGATCTGGTGTGCATATGCGTGGTGGGCGACAACGACGTCCGTGAAGTGCTGCGCGGCGACACCGGCGTACTCGCAGGGCTGGCGTCGGGCGCAATCGTGGCCGTGCACAGCACCGTTCATCCCGACACGTGCAGGGAGCTGGCCGAATCGGCCGCAGAGCAGGGCGTTTCGCTGATCGACGCTCCGGTGAGCGGCGGTGCGCCTGCGGCCGCCGAAGGCAAGCTGCTGGTCATGGTCGGCGGTGACGCGGAGGCCGTCGATCGCTGCCACCCGGTGTTCGCGACCTACGCCGACCCCATCGTGCACCTCGGCCCCCCCGGCAGCGGGCAGGTCGCCAAGATCTTGAACAACGTGCTGTTCACCGCCAACGTCGGCAGTGCGATCAGCACCCTGGAACTCGGCGAATCCCTTGGCATCGACCGCAGTCGGCTGTGCGAGGTGCTGGGCAACGGTTCGGCGACCAGCAAGGCACTCGGCAGCATCGCCGGCTTCGGCGGCACGCTGGACGCGCTCGCACAGCACGCGGGCGCCCTGCTGCAGAAAGACGTTCGGCACGCCGCCAGCCTCGCCGACAGCGCGTCGGCGCCCAAGGGTGCGGTGTTCGACGCCGCCGACGCGGCTCTTGATGCGATGGAACACCCGCGATGACACGCGTTGGCTTCGTCGGTGCCGGGCGCATGGGCGCCCCGATGGTGCAGCGACTCGCGAAGGCCGGACACGAGGTCCGCGTTCTCTGCCGCACACCCGAGAAGTACCGGGCCATCGAGGATTTGGGCGCGCACGCCGCAGCAGACCTGGCCGAGGTGGCCGACGGCGCTGCCGCCGTCATCGTCTGCGTGTTCACCGACGAACAGGTGCAGCGCGTCTGCCTGGACGACGGCCTCGTCGCCGCCACGTCGCCCGACGCGGTGCTCGTCCTGCACACGACGGGAAGCCCCCGCACCGCCGAGGCGATCGCAGGCAATGGCGTCGCCGTCCTCGATGCGCCGGTCAGCGGCGGGCCGCACGATGTGGCCGCCGGACAGGTGACGCTGTTCGTCGGCGGCGACGACGACGCCGTGCAACGCGTACGTCCGTTGCTTGCCTGCTACGGCGACCCGGTGCTGCATGTCGGGGGCCTGGGTGCGGGTCAGTCGGTCAAGCTGATCAACAACGCGTTGTTCGCCGCGCAGATCGGGCTCGTCGCCGAGGGCGCGCGACTCGGTGGTCTGCTCGGCATCGCCGAACCCGACTTGCTCGACGCGCTCACCCACGGCAGCGCGGACAGCCGCGCGCTGGGCATGATCGCGCGGGCGGGATCGACGGCCGCCTTCGCCGACGCCGTCGGCGGCTTCATCGGCAAGGACGTGGCGGTGGTCCGCCAGTCGCTGACCGCGCTACGCGCCGATCTCGGAGCGCTGGACGGCGTGGTCGACGCGGGCCTGCGCCGATGAGACACATTTCTTGAATGTCTCATTCTCTTTTATGAAAACGCCATTACCGCTAAGGTTACAAGTCAACAGCCGTTCGTAATGGATATTGACTTATCCGTGCAGCTCAGGAGCGTTTATGACCAAGGCGAAGCTCGTATTCGACCCGTTCTCGGAGGACTTCTTCAACGGGGCTTACGAGACCTACCGCCGGATGCGCGACGAGGCGCCGGTCTACTACAACGAGGAGCACGACTTCTACGCGTTGAGCCGGCACGAGGACGTCGCGCCTGGGTTCAAGGACTTCGAGACCTACTCTTCGAAGTACGGCGTCGACCTGGCCACCATCCGCAACGGCATGCCGTCGGAGACCGGGCTTCGCATGATCATCTTCATGGACCCGCCCGAGCACAGGAACATGCGAAGCCTGCTCAACAAGGTGTTCACCCCGCGTGCGATCCAGGCACAGCGCGACAACGTCATCGACAAGGTGGAAAAGTACATCGGGCGCATCGAGGGCGATGAGTTCGATGCCGTACAGGAGTTCACCGCGCCGTTCCCGGTCGAGGTGATCACCACGATGCTCGGCGTGCCCGACGACCAGGCGCAGCAGGTCAGGCACTGGATCGACGACTCGCTTACCCGCGAGGTCGGCCAGGTCGACGTCGGCGAGAAGGCCATGCAGGCCAACGTCGAACAGGCGATGTTCTACTTCGACCTTGTGGCCAAGCGACGCGCCGATCCGGGCAACGATCTCTTCACCAAGCTGGTGCAGGCCGAGGTCCAGCGCGAAGACGGCACGATGGACAAGCTCGACGACATCGAGATCGCGGCATTCGCAAGCCTTCTCGGCGGCGCAGGCGCCGAGACGGTGACGAAACTGGTCGGCAATGCGGTGTACCTGTTCGGCAAGCACCAGGACCAGTGGCAGGAACTCCAGGAGGACCGCAGCAAGATTCCGGCCGCCGTCGAGGAACTGCTTCGCTACGAAGCCCCGTCGCAGTATCAGGTGCGGCGCTCGATGAAGGATGTCCACCTGCACGGCACGACAATCCCGGAGGGCAGCCCGGTGTTCCTCATCGGCGGGTCGGCCAACCGGGACGAACGCGCGTGGACCGATGCCGACACGTTCGACATCAACCGCGACCGTACCGAGGCGCAGAACCTGGGCTTGGGCTACGGGATTCACAGCTGCCTCGGCGCGGCCCTGGCTCGGTTGGAGAGCACGATCGCCCTGGAGCGACTGCTCGATTTCATGCCGCGGTACGAGGTCGATTACGACAACTGCACGCGGGTGCAGATGCAGAATGTGATCGGTTGGAAGCACGTCCCTGTGAGGGTTCTGAAATGACACAAAAAATCGAAGTCGATTTCGGCCTGTGTGAGAGCAATGGGGTCTGCATGGGCATCATCCCCGAGGTCTTCGACCTCGACGAGGAGGACTACCTGCACGTGCTGCAGGACGAGGTCACCCCCGACAACGAAGAGCGGATCCGCGAATCGGTGCGGCAGTGCCCGAGGCAGGCCATCTCGATCCGCGACGAATAACCGCGCGTCAACCCCGAACGCCCAAACCGACATTTGGGCCCGAGTAGGGCGGAGCTGTCAGCCCAGACCGTGCAGGATGGCGCCGTTGCAGTGGGCGGCCGCCTGCCGCAGCTTCAGTGCCTCCTGGTAGGCGTCGGAGTTGTACCACTCGCGGGCGGCCTCCACCGACTCGAACTCGAGCAGGACGGTCTGGGTACCGTGCCACTCTCCCTCGATCTGCTCGGCGTTGGTGTCGAAGGCGAGGATCTTCGCGTCCGCCATCGTCTTGCTGGCGAGCTTGGCGTACTCGCCCATGCCCGCGGGATCCTTCACGTCCTCGGTGATGACCACATAGCCTTTTGGCACTCGAATCTCCTGTTTCCTCAGTCTTTTTCGAAGATCGCTTGTTCGGGGCAGTTGACGATGGCCTCCTTGGCCGCGTCCTCGAGGCCTGCCGGCACCTCTTCGGGATCGGCGATCGCATAGCCGTCGTCGGTCATGGAGAAGACCTCCGGGCACAGCGTCAGGCACATGCCGTGGCCGCGGCACCGGTCCTCGTCGACGGACACCTTCATGACTCACCTCCAGTGAGGTCGAACTCGAGATGCAGTTCGGTGAGGCCGCGCAGGATGTATGTCGGAATGTATTGGTAGCGACGGTTGTCCGCGGGACCGTGATGCGCCTCGCTGATCCGGATGTCGGTGGTCCGGTCCAGCAGCCGTTCTAGCCCGACCCGCGTCTCCGCGCGGGCCAGCGGCGCGCCCGGGCAGCTGTGGATGCCACGGCCGAATGCTAGGTGCTGGCGGGCGTTCTTGCGTTCGGGATCGAACGTGTCGGGGTCCTCGAACCGGCGCGGATCGCGATTGGCCGCGCCGTTGACCACCATCACCGTGCAGCCCGCGGCCAGCGCCTCGTCGCCGATCGTCGTCGGTGTCCTCGACAACCGGAAGTCACCCTTGACGGGGCTCTCGATACGCAGGCACTCTTCGATGAAGTTCGGCAGCAGGCTGCGGTCGTTGCGCAGCCTCTGCTGGATGTCGGGTCGGTCGCCGATCACCTTCAGCGCGGTGGACAGCAGCCGCACCGTGGTCTCCTGCCCCGCCGAGAACACGTTGGTCGCCACCCGCACGACGTCGCCGACCTCCGGCGTGGCGCCGTCCGGGAAGGTCGCGGTGGCAAGCCCGGTCAGCACGTCGTCCCGCGGCTCCCTGCGCCGGTCCTCGACGTATTCGGCGAACACGTCGTAGAGGTACTCCAGCGGCGTCTTGGCCAGTGCCTTGTCCGCATTGCCCAGGCCGCTGCCGTGGGTGCCGCGGGCCAGCCGCTCGAGGAGTTCGGGGCGGTCCTCCTCGGGAACGCCGAGCAGGTCGGCGATGACCCGCAGGGTGAACGGTCCGGCGAAGCCCTTGATGAACTCGCCTTCACCGGTGCCTGAATCGCTCCTCGCGTCCGCAGGCGCGAGGAAGTCGTCGAGGATGTCGTCGGCGAGCTGCCACATCGCGTCCTCGTTCTCCTTGAGGCGCTTGGGCGTGATCAGCCGCATCAGCAAGGCGCGGTGGTTGGTGTGGGTCGGCGGGTCGAGCGTCGGCAGCTGGTCGCTGAACGGAATCTCGTCGCGGTGCTTCTCGATCAGCTCGGTGACGTCGTCGCCCTCCAGCGGTACCGGAAACCCGGGGAACGGGCCGGTCACCGAGATGCAGGACGAGAACGTCTCGGCGTCGTTGTAGACGTCGACGGCCTCCTGCCAGCCGGTCACCATGGTCACGCCGTAGTGGCTCTCCCGGGTGACCGGGCACTTGTCGCGAAGCGCCGCGTAGAAGGTGTACGGATCGTCCGTCAGACGGCCGTCCCGGAAGAAGTCGACCGAGGTGAGGTCCTCCGACATTGCTACTCCATGATCTCGGCTGAAGAGAATGTGATTCTCATCTGTGGGTATCAGATTTCCATAGTGCTCGGCCGCCGTCAACGAGAGGGTCGGCTACTGGATCGGCTCGTCCCCGAGCACGGTCGTGCGCAGCATCAATCGCGGCGAATCGGGGTCGTAGGGCGTCGCGCGATGCAGCACGCCGCGGTTGTCCCAGATGACGGTGTCCCCGACCGACCAGGTGTGGCTGTACACCTTGCCGGCGCCGGTGGCGCGGTCGAGCAGTTCGGCCAGCAGGGCCCTGCCCTCGTCGCGATCCATGTCGACGATGTAGTCGGCCGACGCGCCGAGCACCAGCGACCGCCGCTCGCTGCGGTGTGTCCACACCAGCGGATGGGTGTGCGTCGGCCTGGCCCGCCACTTGGCCAGCACCTCGGGTGACGGGTCGGGGGTGATCCGCCGCTGGGACGCCTCCAGCGAATGCACGACGCGCAACGACGCGAACCGCTGCTTCTCGGCCTCGGACAGTGCGTCGTACGCCGCATATGAACTCGCGAACTCGGTCTCGCCGCCGGACTCGGCGACCTGCTTGGCCGAGAGCACCGTGGCCATCTGCGGGACCGTGTCGTCGGTCGGGGTGCAGCCGTCGATGTGCCAGTCGAAGGTCGCGCGCAGGTAGTCGGCGGAGGCGTTCTTGGACTTGTCCAAGGTGACGGGATAGATCCCCGCGACGGGATGATGTCCGTCGGAGGAGTGGTCGACGTCGCCGAGCTGACGGCAGAACGCCACCTGCGCTTCGGGTTCCAGTCCGAGCCCGGGAAAGACGAGCACGCCGTTGCGCTCGAGCGCCTCGAGGACCGCGGCGGCAAGCGACTCGTCGCCGGCCAGCCGGTCGGAGTCGACGCCGAGCACCTCCGCGCCGACGGATTCGGTGAGCTTGTTGATCGTCAGCAGGCTCATGGCACCGGCGCTCCCACTCGGTTGATGACGGCGTCGGCGGAGTCGGTGGGCTTCTGCTGGCCGAAGACCTCGATGGCCATGGACACCATGATCATCGAGTAGACCAGGTGCAGCAGGTTCAGCACGTCGTCGGGCAGGTCGTCGAGCGGGAACTTGTCGCAGTAGTCGATGGCCTCCTCGAACCGAGGGGTGAATGCATCGTAGAACTCGCGCAGCTCGAGCATCGGCGTGGACAGCCGGGCCTCCCACCGCTCGGGTTCGGTTGGCAGACACCACTTGTCGGCGAACCGCTCGAGTTCGGCGAACGCCGGGGGAAGACGTTTGGCAGACATTGTCAGACCTCCGCCAGGGTGCGCTCGCGCTTGTACTCTTCGACCCGGTCGACGGCCACCTTGTGCAGATGGCGGACCAGGATCTCCTGGTCGTTGAGCGGGAAGTCGTCGACGACGCCGTATTCCAACGCCGCCTGCGTGCCGCCCAGCATGCCCGCGTCCTGCAGGGCGAACTCCTTGAGCACCACCGATGCCACTTCGTGCTCGATGCGCTCGCGGACCGTGCGGGCGGGGTGAAATGCGTTGTACGCCTCGAACTTATGGGTGTTGTGCGAAGTCGGCCAGTAGCGGTACAGCAGGTACCAGCCGTGGTAGATGAGGATCTCGAGGTTGGGGAAGATCTGGAAGTTGGTGATCCCCCACGGTTCGATGCCACCGGGGTTGAGGCCCGCGGACTGGTGCGTCTCCGGTGTCCGCCACGGCCCGACCAGCCCGCTGCGCGTCACCCGTTCGACGGGGTACATGTACTCGGGGTCGAGCAGCCATCGGCGGGTGCCCGCCGTCGAGACCAGCCGATGCGGCCCGTCGATCTGGAAGTGGCCGCACTCGAACGTGGCATTCGGTTGACGTACCGCAGAGGGCACCTGCTGGCTGTGCAGCGACGGGACGTGGTAATACTCCTGGAAGGCGTCGGCGAAGATCTTCCAGTTACTGTTGTTGTGGGCGACGAAATCGTAACGCTCGGTCATCATCTCGAACGGATAGTCGTCGAGCGCGGTGATCATCGGGCCGAGGAACTCACGCAGGGTCTGGCGCGGCTCGGGATCGAGGTTGATGAAGATGAAGCCGTTCCAGATGTCGCAGTTCACCCGCCGCAGCCCGTACTGCGACGGGTCGAGGTCGAAGAACTCGCCGGGCTGCTGGACGAACGTCAACTGCCCCTCGAGGTCATAGCGCCAGCCGTGGTACTTGCAGGTGAACTGCCGACATGCGCCTGCCACCTCCTCGTTGGGAAAGTCGTTCCACACCAGCTTGTTTCCGCGGTGCCTGCAGACGTTGTAGAACGCCCGGATCGTCTGGTCCTTGCCCTTGACGATGATCACCGACGTCTTGGCGGCGTCGATCTCCTTGGTGAAATAGCTGCCGACACGCGGAAGTTCCTCCACCCGACCGACATTGAGCCAGGCCCTCTTGAAGATGGCGTCGCGTTCGAGTTCGTAGAACTCCGGCGATGTCGAGTCGCGGAAAGACACGGGACCGGTCCCGAGTTCCGGGTAGTGCTCGGTCCAACTGCCCTCTGCGGGTTTCGGCCATTTACCCATGCGAGTTCTCCCCTTCCGCTCTCACAGCACCTGCCCACCGTTGACGCCCAGCACCTGGCCGGTGATGAAGCCGGCCCGTTCGGAGCACAGAAACCCGACCGCGGCCGCGATGTCGTCGGCGGTGCCGAGATGGCCGACCGGGATGGCCGCCGCCATCTTCTCGTTGGACGGCAGATGACCGGCAGCCTGTCCTTGGTGCTGCATCGGCGTCTCGATCCCCGACGGCGGAATGTTGTTGACCGTGATGCCCTGCGAGCCGTATTCGCGGGCAAGCGATTTGGTCAGCGACAGCAGCGCGCCCTTGCTGGCGGCGTAGTGCGCCATCTTCGGCGAGCCGCGTTGCGCGCTCGACGACGAGATCATCACGATGCGGCCCCAGCCGGCCTCCAGCATGTCGGGCACCGCGACCTGGCAGCAGTGAAACGTGCCGGTCAGGTTGACCGCGATCAGGCGCTCCCAGGCTTCGACGGTGATCTCGGCGAACGGCGCAAAGTCCACCAGGCCCGCGCTGGTGACCAGGATGTGCACCGGGCCGAGTTCGGAGCGGACCTTGGCGAACGCCTCCTCGATCGCCGCACGGTCGGTCACGTCGGCGGCGACGCCAAGCGCAGTCACCCCGTCCGACCGCAGGTCATCGCAAACCCGTTGCGCGGCTTGGCCGTCGATGTCGAGCACGGCCACCTTGCGCCCGCGCCGACCGAGTTCGTGACAGGTCGCCTCGCCCATCCCGGACGCGCCGCCCGTCACCACCGCCACCCGGCTGGTGTCCTCAGTAGTCATAGGTCACCCGCACTATCCGGCTGGTCGGCAACGCCTGACACGTCAACACGTAGCCCTCGGCCACTTCGTCGTCCTCGAGGGCGTCGTTGTTCACCATCCGGGCGCTGCCTTCGCGGATCAGACCCATACAGGTTCCGCAGGAACCGGTTTCGCATGAGTACGGCGCCTGCAGCGCCTGCGAGCGCGCCACCTGCAGCAGCGTGTCGCCGGTGCGGTACTTCGCAGTGGTCGTCTTTCCATCGAGTTCGATGACGACCTCTTCGGTCGCAACGACGGCGACCTCGGTCGCGCTGTCTTCGCTCATCACCGACAACATTATCAAGTACTTGTCATTCGTATCAACTGCTGCGCTCACGGCCCGATGTGGTCGGTGTGCAGTTTGTGGCCAGTGCCCTGCTCGATCACCCGGCCAAGCAGGTCACGCAGGGTTTCCTGCTCCTCGGCGGTGAGGACACCGAAGACTTCGGCGTGGGCAGCGATCGCGTCGCTGACCACCGCCTCGGCGACCTTGCGCCCCTGGTCGGTCAGGAAGGCCTGCAGAATTCGGCCGTGTTGCGGGTCCTGTTTACGCTCCACAAGCCCGCGTCGCTCGAGTTCCTTGAGCGCGAGCTGGACTCCCTGCGGGCTGATCAGCAGACGGCGGGCCAGGTCGGCACCGGACAGTCCCGGCTCGGTGGCCAGTTGGCGCAGCATGCCGATCTGCGCGGTGCTGACGCCATGGTCGCTGACCGCGTCGTTGACCTTTGTGAGCGAGAAGTACCACGCCTGCTTGAGCAGCCAGAGAATGTTGTCGGTCTGTTCCACGTCGCTCACTTCCTCCGCTACCGCTTGTAGACCGTTCCACTTTTCATCACGAACCGCACGTCGAGCGTGGTGGTGATGTCCTTGGACGGATCGCCGGGCACGGCGATGATGTCGGCGAGGTACCCGGGTGCGATGCGGCCGAGCTCGTCATCGGCCTCGATCAGCTCCGCGCTGGTGATGGTCGCCGCGCGCAGCGCCTGCATCGGGCTCATACCGCGGTCGACGAGCGCGCAGAGCTCTTTGGCGTTCTGCCCGTGGGGAATTGCCGGCGCATCTGTTCCGCAGGCGATCCGCACCCCGGCGGCGATCGCCTTCGGCAGCATGGCCTGTGCCCGCGGGAAGACCTCCTTGGCCTTCTTGCGTAGTTCGGGGGCGATGCGGTCGACCGCCATCGCCTCGGTGAGGTAGGTCGTCGACACGAGGAACGTGTCGTGGTCGACCATCATCTGGATGGTCTCGTCGGAGGCGAGGAAGCCGTGCTCGATGCAGTCGATGCCCGCGCGGATGCACGCCCGAATGGCGCTGTCCCCCACCGCATGCGCGGCAACGCGGACACCGGCGCGATGGGCCTCGTCGGCGATCGCGGCGAACTCGTCGTCGGAGTACTGCTGCGCGCCGGGTGCGGTGCTGTGCGACATCACGCCGCCTGAGGCGGAGACCTTGATCAGCTTGGCGCCGTGCCGGATCTGGTAGCGCACGCACGCGCGGACGTCATCGACGCCGTTGGCGATGCCCTCGGCGACCGACAGCGGCATGATTCCCGGCGCCAGGCGTTGGAACACCGTCGGATCGAGATGCCCGCCGTATGGCGTGACGGCGTGCCCGGCGGGATAGATGCGAGGCCCGACGTGCCAGCCCTCGTCGATCGCGCGCTGCAGTGCGACGTCAAGCAGGTAGCCGCCGGTTTTCACCATAAGCCCGAGATTGCGCACCGTCGTGAAGCCCGCCTCCAGCGTGGTGCGCGCGTTCACCGCGCCACGCAACGTGCGGTAGACGGGGTCGTCCTGCACACCGTGCATCGGGCTGGGCAGACCCTCGGGCCCGCCCGGTCCCCCGATGAGCAGGTTGAGCTCCATGTCCATCAGGCCCGGCAGCAGCGTGACGTCACCGAGATCGATCTCGGTCGAATCAACGGGTACGTCGGCGGGATTCACCGATTGGATACGGTCCCCGTCGACCACCACGACCGCAGGCGAGCGCACCTCGCCTGTTTCGACATCTGCCCAGCGCGCGGCGCGCAGGACGGTCGCTCCCGTCACGGCACCGGTTCGGAAAGGCAATCCAGCGATGCCGCACCGGAATCCGGGACGCGTGGCTGCTTCCAGCACTCGACCGGGAACGACACCATGATCATCGAATAGAGCAGGTGCATGAGGTTCAGCACGTCTTCGGGGAGATCGTCGAGCGGGAACTTGTCGCAGTAGGAGATGGCCTCCTCCGCACGCGGTGTGATCGCGTCGTAGAACGCCTGCATTTCGGCCATCGAACTGGCCAGCCGCTTGGCGTAGCGCTCGGGCTCGGTGGGCAGGCACCAGTCGGTGAACGGTTCGAGGTCGGCGAATTCGGTCGGCAGCTTTGCGGTCATACCCCTAGACCCCCGCGGTCTTGCGCTGGTAGTCGTCCACCCACGCGGCGGTTTCCTGATGCAGGTGGCGGATGAGCACCTCCTGGTCGCAGAGCAGGAACTTGTCGACGACTTGCGATTCGATCATCGTCTGCGTCGCCTCGAGTGTGTTCGCGTCCTGCAGCCCGTACTCCTTGAAGGACACCGCGGCCAGTTCCTGTGCGATGCGCTCCCTGGGCGTGCGCGGTGCGGGGAAGTACAGCGTTCCCTCGAAGATGTGCGTGTTGAACGACGTCGGCCAGTAGTGGTAGGTCAGATACCACCCTTGGCCCCAGATCAGGATCACGAAGTTCGGGAACAACTGGAACGAATCAAGGCCCCACGGATCGCATTTGGCGGGGTTGAGCCCCTCGGGCATCTCGCCGAGATCCGCTGCGTCCCATGGCCCGAACAGCCCACTCTGACAGATGTCCTCGATCGGTTTGCGCATCTCGGAGTCCATCTCCCATGCGCGGACACCCGACGTGCTGACCAACCGGTGCGGGCCATCGATCCGATAGTGCGGCGCCTCGAAGCCGGCTTCCGCGGCGGCCTTGGAGTACTTGGCCGGTGACTGGTTCGCGTGCAACACGGGTGCGTGATAGAACTCCTGGAACGCGTCCATGTAGAGCTTCCAGTTGGCCTTGACCTCCGAGCGGTAATAGAACCGGGATGTCATCTCGCTGAACGGATAGCCTTCGAGGCCGGTGATCATCGGGCCGAGGAACTCGCGCAGGCTCTGCTCGGGTTCGGCGGCGAAGTTGACGAAGATGAAACCTTCCCACACGTCGCAGTGCACCGGGACCAGTCCGTAGCGGCTCTTGTCGAGGTCGAAGAACTCGCCTTCTTGCTGGACGAACGTCAGGTTGCCGTCGAGGTCGTAGCGCCAGGCGTGGTACTTGCAGGTGAACTGCTTGCAGAAGCCGCTCGTCTCCTCCAGCGGCATGTCGTTCCACACCAGCTTGTTGCCGCGATGCCTGCAGATGTTGTGAAACGCCTTCACTTCGCCCGCGTTGTTGCGCACCAGGATGATCGACGTGTTGACGACCTTCAGTTCCTTGGTGAAGTAACTGCCCTTGCGCGGGAGTTGTTCGACCCTCCCGACGTTGAGCCACGCGCGCTTGAACACCGCCTTGCGCTCGGCTTCGTAGAACTCCGGGCTGATCGAGTCCTCATACGACACCGGCTCAGTTCCCAGCTGCGGGTAGTGCTGGGTCCAACTGCCTTCTGCCGGTTTGGGAAAACGCGCCATCGTCTTCTCCAATCTGCGGGGCTGTTGTGGCGACGGTATCTGCTTCGACCCACAATCACAAGTAGTTGATATTGCTCCGCCGCGACTTCGCGGCAGCGTCATACCCGAGTTCGAGCGCTGCCCGCGTATCCGCCGGATTAGGCGGCTTTGTATTGGGCGAGTGCGATGCCGATTCTGACTTCGAGTTCGGTGATTTCGATGGTGGGTGTGCCGGGTGTGGGTGGGGCGGTGGATCGGTATCGGTGTTGGGTGGGGGTGGTGAATTCGGCGCTGTGCACCCCGGTTTCGTCGGTGGTGGTGTTGACCTGCCAGCCGGGGGTTTCTTTGGTGTAGTTGCAGTGTTCGCATTCGCCGAGCCCATTGACGGCGCTGGTGGTTCCGCCGCGGTGGTGGGGTTGGGCGTGGTCGTGGTGGCGGATCGGGGCGTCGCAGTAGGGGGTGCGGCAGCTCTGATCGCGCAGGTCGATGAATTTCGCTAGGGCTTTGGGGAAGATCCGGGCCCGGGATTCCATCGCCACCAGCGCCCCGGATTTGGGGTGGCGGTAGAGCCGGCGCAGGGTGGCCCGTGATCGCTGGTCGCCCACGGCGTTGTCGATCAGGCGGCGGGCCACTGCGGCCGGGATGGGTCCGTAGCCGGCGATCACTGCCGGGGTGTCGTCGCCGCCGAGCAGGGTTTCATCGCTGATCATCATCTCCACCGCGACCGGGTCGGCGACCTGGGCGGGCCGGCCGGTGATGCGTTCGTAGGCGGTGTCGGCCATCACCTGCCCGCGGCTGCGCTCATCAAAGGTGGTGTCGGCCGCGCGCCGCAGCGCGGCGTACACCCCGACGCCTTTGGCCATCGGCAGCAGCACGCTGAGGTAGGCCATCGCATCAGGGGCCGGGCGGATGGTCACGGTGCGTTCGGATTCGGCCTTGGCCGCCCGCTCGACCACCGCTTGGGGATCCAGCCGGTAGGCGATCTCCTTGGCCCTGGCGGTGATCCGCTTATCACCCAGCCCGTCCAGTGCGCTGATATCGGCGCACATCTCGGCATCCAGGGCGCGGCGGTCCTCGACGCTCAGACAGGCCGATTCCCGCACGATCAGGGTGGCCCGCCATTCCGAGAGCGCCCCGCATTCCAGCGCGGCCAGGGTGTGGGGCATCTCGAACACCAACGCGGTGGCAAACCCCAGATGCCGCCCACCGCGGGTCGGCGAGTCATGGCGGGCCAATGCGACCTCGCCGGCCAGCCCGCGGCACTGCTTGGCGCGCGGCACCCCTGCGGCGGCTTCGGCGTGGCGGCGCTTGTCGGCCAGCACCGCGGTCAACCGGGCCTGACCGGCAGCAGCCGCCGATTTCGTGCGCTCCAGGCGGGCGATCTCATCGATCAACTCCGCCTCACCGGCCCCCGTCAGATCGAACATACGTGCGATACTAGACCGGCACCCTGACAAGCCGCTGACCAGGCAAATCAGCCGCCGATGTGCGCCGGCCGGTCGGGGCCGATGCTCTACCGAAGGTCTGACCTCACCGCGCAGGCAGCTTGAGCACGTGTTGGGCGATGATGTTGCGCTGGATCTCCGACGTGCCGCCTGCGATCGTTCCGGCGAAACTGCCGATGTAACGGGTGAACCAGCCCGCCGTGAACTGGCCGGGGCTGTACGGGTTGTACGGCGCGGTCATCGCCGGGTCGGCCAGCGCGTCGACGCCCGTCGCCTCGAGGACGTGGCGGTACGCGCTCTGTTCGGCCTCGGAACCGAGCACCTTGAGAACCGACAGGCCGGCGGTGTCGCCCTCACCTCGCGCGGCGCGCGCCAGCGCAGCAGAGCCGAGCAGCCTCAAGGCCTGGTAATCCATTGCGATGCGGGCATATTCGTCACGTTGTAGCGAACCGGCGGGGCGGAAGCTCTCCAGCGTCTGACCCAACCGATTGGCGAACTGCAGCCACATCATCGTGCGCTCGTGGCCGAGCGACCCGTTCGCCACCTTCCAGCCGCCGCTCAGCGGACCAACCAGATTCTCTTGCGGCACAACGACATCGGTCAGGAACACTTCGTTGAAATCCAGGTCGTCGCGGTCGTAGACGCACGCGAACGGCCGGCAGGTGACACCAGGTGTGTCGGTCGGTATCAGCAGCGCGCTGATGCCTTTGTGCTTGGGGGCGTCGGGATCGGTGCGGACGAACGCGAGGATCACGTCGGCGTCATGCGCACCCGACGTCCAGACCTTCTGACCGTTGACGACGAAATGGTCGCCGTCCAGCACCGCCCGCGTGGCCAGGCCGGCCAGGTCGGAACCCGCGTCGGGCTCACTCATCCCGAGCGACGCGGTGATCTCGGCGCGCAGAATGGGCACCGCCCAGCGCTGCTTCTGCTCGTCGGTGCCGAACGACAGCAGCGACGCCGCGATGATGCCGACGCCCTGCGGGTTGAACGCGTGATAGATGCGCCGCTTCGACAGTTCCTCGCGGTGCACGAACTGCTCGAGGATGCCCGCATTCCGGCCGCCGAACTCCGGCGGGTTACCCGGCAGCAGCCAGCCGTGGTCGAACAGCAGCCGCTGCCAGCGCCTCGACCACTCCGGTACGTGCGACGTCGACCGTGACCGCTCGGCGGCCGCCTCGGCCTCAGGCGGCAGATGCTCGTCGAGGAACGCGACGAACTCGGCGCGGAAGGCCTCGACCTCGTCATCGAACCGCAGCTGCACCGCCCCAACATATCAAGTACTTAACATTTCGGTGGTGATGCGCTATGACTGATGGGTGCTCGATGGCGAGAAGATCCTGATCACCGGCGCAACCGGCAAGATCGCCTTCCCCATCGCCCGCGCCCTCGCCGAGCACAACGAGGTGTGGGGCGCCGCACGCCTGTGGGCCCCGAAGGATCGGGACAAGCTGACGGCGGTCGGCGTCACCCCGATCGCCCTCGACATGGCGCAACCCGACTTCGCGACACTGCCCGACGATTTCGACTACGTCTTCCACGCCGCCGTCGACCCCGGCACCGACGACTGGACCCGCTGCGTCACGACGAACGCGCACAACTCCGGCGCGCTGCTGCTTCACTGCCGAACGGTCAAGGGCTTCGTGTTCTGCTCGACCGGATCGGTCTACGGCTACCAGGGCCGCCGACCTCTCCGCGAATCCGACCCGCCCGGCGTACCGCTACGGCCCAACTACAGCTTCTCGAAGATCGCCGGGGAGTCGGTGTGTACGTGGGTCGCCGAGCAGTACGACATTCCGCTGACCATCATCCGGATCTGCTCCACCTACGGGCCGGAGGGCGGCGCACCCGCCGACCGCCTCGATGCGATGTTGGCGGGCAAGCCGATTCGGCTGCACCCTGACAGGCCGAACAACTACAACCCGATCTACGAGGACGACTATGTCGAACTGGGCATCCGCGCGATGGAGGTCGCCGATACTCCCCCGATCGTCGTCAACTGGGCCGGCAGCGAGACCGTCAGCGTCGAGGATTACTGCGCCTACATGGGCGAGCTCGTCGGCGTCGAGCCGGTGTTCGAGTACACCTCCGACGCGCACACGCCGTTGTGGCCCGATGTCACGTACATGCACGAGGTTCTCGGCCGAACGAAAACGCCGTGGCGCGAAGGCTTTCGGCGCATGATCGCCGCCCGCCATCCCGAAATCGAACTGTCCCGAGGCCCGAAATGACGCTTCCGGGAATCCCGTCCGACGACGAGGACGGCGTTCTCGCCACCGGCCGCGGCGACATCGGCACGCTGTTCGTTTCGATGGCGCGGCGCCACCCCGACGGCCGCGACGCCGACTATCTGCGCTGGCACACGCTCGACCACCGGCCCGAACAGCATCGGTTGGCCGGCGTGCGCGCATCCTTACGGCTGGTGTCGACGCCCGCCTGCCGGGCCGCACGCGCGCACAGCGAAGCGCCGTTCGACGACATCGACCATGTGATGACGTACTTCTTCACCGATCAGAGCGGGCTCACACCGTTTCTCGAACTGTCGTCGGCGCTGGGGCGCGCGGACCGCAAGCTGCCGCTGCTGCCACCCGTACAGCGCGGCGTCTACGCGGTCGCGCACAAGCTGGCGGCGCCGCGGATCAAGGTCGGCACCGACGTATTGCCGTGGTGGCCCGCGACCGGTGTCTACCTGGTCCTGGAGTCGGGCGGCCCACCACCGACGGAACTCGTCGACGTCGAGGGGATCGGCGGCATGTGGTCGGTGGCGTCACAGGATGTCGACGAGCGCCTCGCGAGCGCGCAGGCCGGACAGCTGCTCACGTACTGCTTCCTCGACGACGACCCTGTCGCGGTCGCCGAGCGGTTACGGCCCGTACTCACCGCCCGCTGGCGTGAGGAAGACGTCGAGCCACTGCTGGCCGGCCCCTTCCATCCGGTCGTGTCGTACCAGTGGGATCGCTATGTGCCATAGGAGGTTTGGATGCGCGTCGGCTTGATGGTCGGATCCGACAAGGAACGACCACGGGCGGACCGGCTGGCCGGCCTGCTCGACGACGGCAGGACCGCAGAAGCGCAGGGGTTGGCATCGTTCTGGATTCCCCAGGTACCCGGCTATATCGACGCGATGACGTCGGTCGCACTGCTGGGTCAGGTCACCGAGCGGATCGAGATCGGGACGGCTGTCGTACCGCTGCAGACCCGCCATCCGCTGATCCTCGCCCAGCAGGCGATGACGACCCAGGTGGCGTGTGCGGGCAGGTTCACGCTCGGCGTCGGCCCGTCGCACCACTGGATCATCGCCGACCAACTCGGGCTGCCCTACGACAAACCGGCCAAGCTGGTCCGCGACTACCTCGACGTGCTCGACGCGGCGTTCGGCGGGCCGGGCGCGGTGGCCGTCGACAACGACAGCTACCGCGTGCACAGCCCGGTCGACGTCACCGACGCGTTCGATACGCCCGTGCTGATCGCCGCGCTCGGCCCGACGATGCTGCTAATCGCCGGCGAGCGGACCGGCGGAACGATCCTCTGGATGGCGGACGAACGCGCGATCGGTGAGTACGTCGTCCCACGCATCACCAAGGCGGCCGCCTCGGCGGGGCGACGCGAAATCCGTGTCGTCGCAGGCGTACCGGTCGCGTTGTGCGCCGAAGACGAGGTCGACGACGCCCGCGGCTACGCCAGCGAGGTGCTCGGGCACGCCGACTTCTCGCCGAACTACGTCCGCCTGCTCGAGCACGGCGACGCCGAGGACGTCGGCGACACCATGGCCGCGGGCGACGAGTCGACGGTGCTGGCGCGTCTGCATCGTTACCGCGACGCAGGCGTCACCGATCTGGCCGTGCGGGTGGTCCCACTCGGCGACGACGCCGAGCAACGCCGCGCGTCGCGTCAGCGCACTCAGTCCTTCGTCGCGTCGCTGGTGTCGGAGTTGGATGCCGGCTAGATAGTTAGACACGCGTTAACTATTTTCAACGGCCAATTTGGCTGCTACAGTGCCGCTGTGCCCAGGAGCAGCGCAGCGCCGGTTGCTGACGGTAGTCAACGCCGCGCATCCTTCCAGCGCGCGCGGTCGACCGAGACCAAGCGGTCGTTGGTCCAGGCGGCGATGGCGCTCTGGCGCACGAACGGCTACGCGAAGACGACGGTCGCCGACATCTGCCGGGCAGCAGGGGTCTCCCGCGCGCTCTTCTACTTCTACTTTCCGGCCAAAGAGGACATCCTTTTCGAGGTGGGCCTGCTGTCCACCCGCGCCGCGCAGAAGACCGTGCATCAGGAGTTGGCCGGCGGCGAGTACGACGTCGACGCCGTCATCGGCAAGGCGCTGCGCAGCCTCGAACGCTCGATGGCCCGCAACCCACGCGACCTCATCGTCGAGACCATCCTCGAGGGGTACCGCCAGGAACAGCGCATCCTGACCGGAGAACGACCCGACGACACCGACGCCGACATGTTCGGCGAGTTGTTCGCCACGGCGAAGGCCGACGGCAAGCTGGTCGCGCACGTCGACGTCGGCCGCCTGTCGAGGCTGGCCCAGATGCACGTCAGCGAGGGCGTGCGGCACTGGGCGCTCGGCGGCTTCGGCAAGCAGTCCTTCGCCGACGTCGTGGCGGGCGACATCGCAGCGCTGATCGCCGGATTCAACCAACAGCCCCGAGGTTAAGGAGACACACGATGGCGTGGGATTTCGAAACCGACCCCGAGTACCAGAAGGAGCTCGACTGGGTCGACGAGTTCGTCCGCGAGGAGATCGAACCGCTCGACCTCGCCTTTCCTCACCTGCAGTTCACCCCGCCGGATGACAACCTGCGCAAGGTCATCGACCCCTTGAAGGAGGAGGTCAGACGACGCGGTCTGTGGGCCACACACCTCGGCCCGGAGCTCGGCGGTCAGGGCTATGGACAACTCAAGCTGGCCCTGCTCAACGAGATCCTCGGCCGGTCACAGTGGGCGCCGATCATCTTCGGCTGCCAGGCGCCCGATACCGGCAACGCCGAGATCCTCGCGCACTACGGCACCGAAGAGCAGAAGCGGAAATACCTGCGGCCCCTGCTCGACGGCGAGTTGTTCTCCTGTTACTCGATGACCGAACCGCACGCCGGCGCCGATCCCACGCAGTTCACCACGCAGGCCGTGCGCGACGGCGACGACTGGGTCATCAACGGCTGGAAGTTCTTCTCGTCCAACGCCAAGACCGCGGCGTTCTTGATCGTGATGGTGGTGACCAATCCCGAAGTCAGCGCTTACCAGGGTATGTCGATGTTCCTGGTGCCGACGGACACCCCCGGCGTGAAGATCGTTCGCAACCTGGGACTGCACGGCGAGAGCGAGGGTGAGGGCTCGCACGCGCTGATCCACTACGACAACGTTCGCGTACCGGCGGAAGCGCTGCTCGGCGGCGAAGGCCAGGCGTTCGTCATCGCCCAAACGAGGCTCGGCGGTGGCCGCATCCACCACGCCATGCGCACCATCGGCCTGGCCAGCAGCGCGCTCGACATGATGTGTGAACGCGCACTGAGCCGTGAAACCCAGGGCAGCCGACTGTCCGACAAGCAGTTCGTGCAGGGCTACATCGCCGATTCCTACGCGCAGTTGCTGCAGTTCCGGTTGATGGTGCTCTACGCCGCGTGGGAGATCGACAAGTACAACGACTACAAGAAGGTGCGCAAGGACATCGCCGCGGTCAAGGTCGTCATGCCGACGGTTCTGCACGACATCGCTTGGCGGGCAATGCAAGTCCACGGCGCGCTCGGAGTCACCGACGATGTGCCGTTCATGTCGATGGTCACCGGCGCCGCGGTGATGGGACTCGCCGACGGCCCGACGGAGGTGCACAAGGCGACGGTCGCCAAGCAGGTGCTGCGCGACTACCAGCCGAGTGACGACGTCTGGCCGACGCAGTGGATACCGCGCAAACGCGAAGCGGCCCAGGAGAAGTTCGCCGCCTATCTCGAGCACGAGGTGGGCAACCTGTGAGCCAGCCGAGCATCGACGAGACCCGCCTCGCCGACTGGATGGACGGCGAAGGCCTGCCCGGTAAAGGTGAGCCGCTGGAGGCCGACTTCCTCTCCGGCGGTACGCAGAACGTCATCTACCGGATCCGCCGCGGCGAGCACGACTGCGTGCTGCGGATGCCGCCGCCGGACGCCCCGCCGGACCGCGACAAGGGCATCCTGCGGGAGTGGCGGATCATCGAGGCGCTCGACGGAACCGAGGTTCCGCACACCGCCGCGGTAGGCGTCTGCCCCGACGCGGCCGTCCTCGGCAGGCCCTTCTACCTGATGGGGTTCGTCGACGGCTGGTCGCCGATGGACCTCGACCAACGGCGGTGGCCCGCGCCGTTCGACACCGACATGACTGCGCGGCAGGGGTTGGCATATCAACTCGCAGAAGGCATTGCGCTGCTGTCCAAGGTGGACTGGAAAGCCAGGGGCTTGAGCGACCTCGGACGACCGGACGGCTTTCACGAACGCCAGGTCGACCGGTGGATCGGGTTCTTCGAGCGGATCAAGGGCCGCGAGATCGAGGGGCTTGACACCGCGACCGACTGGCTGCGCAACCATCGGCCGCTCGACTTCATCCCCGGCCTGATGCACGGCGACTACCAGTTCGCGAACGTGATGTACCGCCACGGTGCACCGGCGCAACTGGCCGCGATCGTGGACTGGGAGATGGGCACCGTCGGTGACCCGAAGCTTGACTTGGGATGGATGGTGCAGAGCTGGCCGGAGAATACGAATGCACCGTCGGCGATGAGTTATGTCGACATGCGCGGAATGCCCTCGCGGACAGAGGTGATCGAGCACTACGCCAAGGTCTCCGGAAGGCAGGTCGATGATCTCGACTATTACCTCGTGCTCGCGAAATGGAAGCTTGCGATCGTGCTCGAGCAGGGATATCAGCGAGCAGGTGACAACGAGAAGCTGCTGGCGTACGGCCCGATCATCGTCGACCTGATGCGTTCGGCGGCCGACCTCGCCGAATCCAGCGACTACAGGTGATCCGCGCCGCGGTCTGCTCGGAGTACGGGCCGCCGGAGATCGTCCGGATTGTCGAGAGGCCCTCACAGCCGCTCGAGGCGGGCCAAGTGCGGGTGCGGGTCGCCGCCGCAGCCGTCAACTACCCCGACGTTCTCCTGGTCGCGAACAAGTACCAGATCAGCGTGCCGCCGCCGTTCATCGTCGGCAGCGAGTTCGCGGGCGTCGTCGTCGACACAGGCGACGGCGCAAGTGATTTCGTGGTCGGCGCCCGGGTCACCGGGACGCAGATGTTCGGTGCGTTCGCCGAAGAGATCGCGGTGGCGGCCGACGGATTGGCACGCATACCCGACGGCGTCGAGGACCGCACCGCGGCGGCTTTCGGCGTCGCCCACCGGACGGCATATCACACACTGCGGTCCGTCGCGCGGGTCGGCGCGGGTGATGCGGTGATCGTGCTCGGCGCAGGCGGCGGTGTCGGCCTTGCCGCCGTGCAGTTGGCGGTCGCACTGGGCGCCGACGTGACGGCCGTCGCATCATCGGCCGAAAAGCTCGAGGCGGCAGCGTCGTACGGGGCACAGGACGTCATCGATCACCGCTCGGGTGACTTGCGCGCCGCATTGCGGAACGCCCTGCCCGATGGCGCCGTCGCCGTACTGGACCCCGTGGGGGGCGAGGTGAGCGAACCCGCGCTGCGGGCGCTGCGCCGCGGAGGCAGATTCGTCACGATCGGCTACGCGTCCGGGGTCATCCCCCGCATCCCGCTCAACCTCGTCCTGGTGAAGGGTGTGACCGTGCAGGGGTTCCAATTCCAGGATGTTCCCCCCGACGAATTCGCACGCAACGAAACCGAATTGCGTGAGCTGCTCATCACCGGCAGGGTCGCACCCCACATCGGCGCGGTGTACCCGCTCGCCGAAACGTCAAGCGCGCTGCGACTTGTCGCCGACGGGAAGGCCGTCGGCAAGGTGTTGATCGATATCAGCTCGCGGGAATGAGATCCGCGGCGACCGACGGCTTCACCATAACGCCGCAGCGGAAGGTCTCGGTCCCGGTGACGGCGGCGCTGTCGGCTGCGGCCCTCAGCGCCTGACTCTTGAAAGCCCTTGCCGCAGCGCTCAGCCGGTGCACTACCCGCCCGACGCTGTCGTCGAGTTCGGCGGGCAAGTCGTCGCCCCACAGCGTCACCTCGGTGAGTCCCTGCTCGAGAGCGCCGAGCACTCCTTCGCGGACCCGCTCGTTGCTCGCGAAGAGGTCAGCGGCCACCGCGACCGTCTGCGGGTGCGGCCGGTCGGCCCACAACGCCAGTGCGGAATCGAGATCCGACGTGCCGACGCCCAGGACGTGCAAGGGGCGATCATCGGTGCGGTCGGCCAACAGCACGGTGACGTCCCAGCCGGCCATCACGCGGTCGTACATCCAGCCGCCCGCGAACTTGACCGCGTCAACGGCATTGGCCGCCACCACGTCAAGCCGGTACCTCATGTCGAGCTCCGTGGCACCAAGGCGGCCTCCAGCGACTCCGCGTATCCCTCGAACGCCTCGGTGAGCGGTATCGATGGGTCGAGTAACCATAGGGTCTCCATTCCGTTGATGAAGGCGAGTATCTCGACGGCCTTGGTGGCCGCATCACAATCCGGGCGGTACTTTCCGAGCCGCTGACCGTTTTCGATGTTTCCGGTCAGGATGTCGATGGCGGCGCGGTACCGCTTGTGCAGGCGGTCGTGCAGCGGCGCGTCGGGGGCGATGTTCTCGACCAGCAGCACGGTGAAGGTGCCGACGAGTTCCGGCGCCCGGTCGAAGCGCTGCGGTACCCGCTTGATTTCGGTGATGAGGTCGCCGGTCTGGTAGTCGGCATGGATCGCGTCGTCCTCGTCGCGGGCGTCGAGCACCGCGTTGAGCAGTTGCTCCTTGGACTCGAAGTGGTGCAGAAGGCCCGCGGGCGACACCCCGGCCTCCTTGGCGATCTGGGCAAGTGAGGTGCCACGCCATCCGTTGCGGGCCAGCAACCGCTCGGCGACGCCGAGAATGCGCTGACGACGGTCCTCGCCTTTGGCGAGAAGCGTCTCGTAGGGGCGCTGACGAGTGCTCGCGTGAGGAACCGACTGGCCCGGGGCTGCCACGGATCTCCTTCGATCAACCAACCTAGTGAACACACACTAGGTAGGTTTGCCGTCTGTGACAAGGGTCTCAGCGCAAAAAGCTTTTGACGGCCGTCACACCGCAGGTCAGAGCCCTTGACGCGACCCACGATCAGGCCGACGGGGTGAATTCAATGTGCAGTTCGGTGAGCCCGCGCAGCAGGAATGTCGGTTCGTAGGCGTAGCGGCGACGCCGCATCGGGCCGTGCTGATCAGCGTCGATCCGGATATCACGTAGGCGGTCGAGGAGGCGCCGGATGGTGATCCGGCCCTCGACGCGAGCCAACGGCGCGCCTGCGCAGGTGTGGATACCGCGGCCGAACGCGATGTGTTCGCGCACGTTCTTGCGGTCGGGTCGGAACTCGTGTGGATCCGGGAACTTGCGCGGATCGCGGTTGGCGGCCCCGAGGCACAGCATCACGATCGTGCCGGCAGGCAGGGCGACGCCACCGAGCTTGGTGCTCTTGCGGACGAGCCGGAAGTCGACCTTGGTCGGCGAGTGCATCCGAAGCGATTCCTCGATGAACGCAGGTATGCGGTCGGGATGTTCGCGGAGTGTCTGCTGGTACTCGGGTAGGTCGCCCAAGGTTTGCACCGCCGCGCTGAGCAGTTTGGTGACCGTCTCCTGCCCGGCCGCGAACAGAAACGTCGCCGGTTTGACCACCTCGGTCAGATCGGGAATCGAACCGTCGGGATAGCGCGCGGTTGCCATTCCGGACAACACGTCGTCGCGCGGTTCGCGGCGCCGGTCGGCAAGGTATCCGGCGAACTTGTCGTCGAGGTACTTCAGCGGATCGCGGCCCACCGGCGCCCCGTCGAGCGATCCCACCCGACCTCTTGCGGACCGGTCGGCACCGAGCGCCGCGAGGAACTCGGGACGATCGGGCTCCGGCACACCGAGCAGATCGATGATTGCTGACGTGGCAAAGGGTTTCGCATACTGCGACAGGAACTCACACCTGCCGTCGGCGATGAACTGGTCGAGTTGGTCATCGACCAGACGCCACATGAACTCCTCGTTCTCTTTGAGCCGCCGCGGCGTCAGCAACTTGCTCAACAGCGAGCGGGCCCGTTCGTGGGCGGGCGGATCCATCACCACCATGTGCTCATGGATGGGGAACAGATGCCTGTGCGCCTCGATCTGCTCGGTGATGTCGTCACCCTCAGGTTCGAAGGGCAACGGCGGGAACGGGCCGCCGATTGCGTTCACCGCCGAGAACGAGTCGTGGTCTTTGAAGGCGGCCAGCGTTTCCTCATAGCCGGTGACTGCGACGACGCCATGGACCGGCTCGCGAAACACCGGGCCCTGCTCGCGCATGTGATCCCAGTACTCATAGGGATCCTGACTGATCGCGTGATCCGAGAAGTAGTCCACCGTTGCGAGATCAGTCATCGGCGTAGCCCTTTCGGTCGTGCTCGGTACTGCGGCAGTCAGAGTGCATCCTGATCGATCGATCAGCCTGTTAGGATGCGCCATGCGTACCATGAGGCTCGACCGACGGTCAAGCAATCGAGCGGAGAAGGGCTGATGTCTTACACCGGACACGGCAAGAACGGCGACACGGGCGCACGCCGGCGGCTGATCGAGGCGACCGCGAAGATCATGCGCGATGAAGGCTATGCCGCGGCCACATCCCGGCGCGTCGCCGCTGAGGCCGGCGTCAAACAAGCGCTGGTCTACTACTACTTTCCCTCGATGGACGACCTCTTCGTGGAGGTGCTGCGCGCCGGAGCGGAAGCCTCTCTGCAGAACATGCGCGCGGCGCTCACCGATGACGATCCGTTGCGCACGCTGTGGCAGATCAACAGTGACTCACCGATGATCGGGCTCAACACCGAATTCATGGCGCTTGCCAACCATCGCAAAGTGATACGTACCGAGCTGAAGGCGTATGCCGAACGCGTCCGCGACATCGAAACCGCCGCGGTCACCGTCGCCCTGCGCGCCAGGGGCGTCGATCTCGACGAGTATCCGCCGGTCGTCGTCTCGATGCTCATCGCCCAGATCGCCCGCAGCCTGTGCAACGAGAGCGCGGTCGGCGTCACGCTCGGGCACGACGAGATGCGGAAATTCATCGACCGGCAACTGGCAGCACTGACAACAGCCGGTTGACACACGTCGCGATCGGTGCGACGCTCCTGATCGGTCGACAAACCGGGGAGTTCTCATGAAACTCGTGTTCAACCTTCCGCATATGCTGCGGCTCAAAGCGATGATGCAGCCGTGGGAAGCGACCGTCACGGGTTCAGACCAGACCCGGATGGCCAAGTGCGCGGACGAGTGGGGCTACGAAATGATCGCCGTGCCAGAACATTTCGCGATCCCGAACGATCATGTCGAGTTGTCGGGACCCCACTACCTGCAGTCGACGGTCGCCCAGGCCTACCTCGCGGGCGCGACAGAACGGATCCGGCTGAACTCCTGCATCACCGTGCTGCCGCTTCAACATCCGATCGTGCTCGCCAAGGCGCTGGCTACCGCCGACTGGATGAGCAGCGGGCGGATGATGGTCACATTCGGGGTGGGTTGGCTCGCGCGGGAATTCGAGCTGCTCGGGGTGCCGTTTTCAGAGCGCGGCCGTATCGCCGAACGGGTCGATTTCATCAAGTCACAACCGGAATTCGACGGCAGGCCGTTCGACGTCGTGCATGGCCTGGGCACTACCCGCGTAGGCGAAGGCCATGTGGCGCGCGATGATCCCAACGGTCGTCCCGGCATGAGCGGCGAGGAGATCGTGGAGCGTCTGAGTTGGCTTGGGGAGCAAGGGGTGACGGTCAGCGCCGTACCCCTGCCGCCGGTCAGGAGCGTTGACGAATACCTCGACTATGCGCAGTGGGTGATCGAGGAGGTCAAGCCTAAGGTGCCCTGATGCGACTTACAGGCCAAGCGACTTGGCGATGATCACCTTCATCACCTCGCTGGTCCCGGCGTAGATCCGGGCCACCCTGGCATCGGTGTAGAGACGGGCGATCGGGTACTCCATCATGTAGCCGTAGCCGCCGAACAGCTGCAGACACCGGTCGATCACGCGCTGCTGCATCTCGGTGCAGAACAGCTTCACCCGCGCGGCGTCGGCTGCCGACAGCTCACCTTCGACGTGCAGCGCGATCGCCCGGTCGACCATCGCCTGGCCCGCCTCGACCTCGGTTGAGCAGGCGGCCAGCTCGAACTTCGTATTTTGGAACGACGCCACCGGCGTACCGAATGCCTTGCGGTTCTTGGTGTAGTCGATGGCGGCCGCAATCGCCGATCTAGCCTGCGCAACCGACCCGACGGCGACGGTGAGTCGCTCCTGCGGCAGGTTGTGGCCGAGATAGCTGAACGCCTCACCTTCTTCGCCGAGCATGTTCGCGGCGGATACCCGCACGTCGACGAAGGACAACTCGGCGGTGTCCTGAACCTTGCAGCCCATCTTCTCGAGCTCACGTCCGCGCGTGAACCCGGGCATGCCGTCCTCGACGACGAACAGCGTCAAACCCTTGCGGCGGTTGTCGGGATCGGTCGAGGTGCGGGCCACCACGATGACCAGGTCGGCCTGCATTCCACCGGTGATGAATGTCTTGGCGCCGTTGATGATCCAGTCGTCGCCGTCGCGCACGGCGTTGGTCCGCATCCCGGCCAGGTCCGAACCGGTGCCGGGTTCGGTCATCGCGATCGCGGTGAGCAACTCCCCCGCCGCGAGCCCGGGAAACCACCGCTTGCGCTGTTCGGAGTTCGCGTAGTGCAGGAAGTACGGCAGGATCACCTCGAGTTGTGTGCGCACCGTCGACAGCGTCACAAGCGCTTTCGCGGCCTCTTCCTGCAGCACGACGTTGTAGCGGTAGTCGGGTGCGCCGCCGCCGCCGTACTCCTCCGCGATGGCCATGCCGAGCATGCCGAGCGACCCCATGTGCTTGAACACCTCGCGAGGCATCCGGCCGCCCTTCTCCCATTCGGGATAGTGCGGCACAACCTCTTTCTCGACGAAGTCGCGGGCGAGTTCGCGGAACGCCTCGTGGTCCTCGGTGAACAGGTCTCTACGCACGCGGCGTCCTCCCGTCAGGCGATGAGTTCTACAACGGTGGCGTTGGCCGTGCCGCCGCCCTCGCACATCGTCTGCAGCCCGTACCGAATTCCGTTGTCGCGCATGTGGTTCAGCATCCGCGTCATCAGCACCGCGCCCGACGCGCCGAGCGGATGGCCGAGTGCGATCGCGCCGCCGAGCGGGTTCAGACGCTTCTCGTCGGCGCCGGTTTCCTCCAGCCACGCCAGCGGGACAGGCGCGAACGCCTCGTTCACCTCGAACACGCCGATCTCGTCGATGCCGAGTCCCGCCTTGTGGAGCACCTTCTCGGTGGCCGGGATCGGGCCGGTCAGCATCAGTATCGGGTCCGCCCCGGTGACGGCACCCGCGCGGTAACGCGCAATGGGATTCAGCCCCATCGTCACCGCGTTCTCGGCGGTCGTCACGAGCAGGGCGGCCGCACCGTCGGAGATCTGAGACGAGTTGCCCGCGTGGATGACCCCGTCCTCCTTGAACGCCGGCTTGAGGCCGGCGAGCTTTTCGACGCTGGTGCCGCGCCGCACGCCTTCGTCGGCGATGACGGGTTCGCCGCCGGTGAAGACGGAGATCATCTGGGTCTCGAAGGCGCCCGCGTCCTGCGCGGCCGCAGCGCGCTCATGCGACTGCGCGGAGTACTCGTCGAGTTGGGTGCGCGATAAGCCCCACTTCTCGGCGATCATCTCCGCCGAGATGCCTTGGTTGAAGGAGAAATCTCCGTAGCGCTCAAGCACTTTCGGCCCGTACGGCATGCCGGTGGCGCGCGCGGCACCCAGCGGCACCCGGCTCATCACCTCGACGCCGCCGGCGACGACGACGTCCTGCTGCCCCGACATCACCGCATGCACGGCGAAATCCAGCGCCTGCTGGCTCGAGCCGCAGGCGCGGTTGACCGTCGTGCCCGGAATGTGCTCCGGCCATCCCGCGGCGAGCACCGAATAACGGCCGATGTTGCTCGACTGGTCGCCGACCTGGGATACGCAGCCCCACACCACGTCGTCGATGATCTCTGGATCGACACCCGCGCGTTCCACCAGCGCGGTGAGCACCAGGGCCGACAGGTCGGCGGCGTGCATCTCGGACAATCCACCGTTGCGCTTGCCGACCGGTGTGCGAACCGCTTCGACGATGACCGTTTCACGCATTAATCGTCTCCATTCCTCACGAGCGATACGCCGGCCCGATGGCACCCTGCTCACGCAGCTCGGCGATCTTGTCCCGACCGAAACCGAGTTCCGCCAGGACAGCGTCGGTGTGCTGGCCCAGGCCGGGTATCGCACCCATCGGCGGATCGTAACCGTCGATCACCGGCGGGGGCAGCAGCGCCTGGATCGGCCCCTTGGCGGTATCCACCTCGCGCCACCGGTTGCGGGCCTTCAGCTGCGGGTGCTCGACCACCTCACTGGGCAGGTTGTAGCGGGAGTTCCCGATGCCCGCCTCGTCGGCCACCTTCTGGATGTGCGCCAGATCGTGTTGAGCACACCACGATCCGATGGCTTCCTCCAGGATCTCGCGGTGCGCGCACCGACCGAGATTGGTGGCGAAGCGGGGATCCTCAGCCAGGTCGGGCCGGTCGATGATCTCACGGGCGACGCGCTGCCACTCCCGGTCGTTGGTGGTGCCGAGCACCACCGTCTGCCCGTCGCGCGTGGGAAACGCGCCGTACGGCGCGACCGCGGGCGAGCCGACGCCGAGAGGTTCCTGGTCGATCCCGGAGTGCTGGGTGTACGTCAGTTGATAGCCCATGACATCGGTCAGCACGTCGAACAGGCTCAGCGCGACAGCCGGAGCGGGTCCTTCGCGGCGGTCACGCGAGTACAGCAACGCCATGATCGAGAGCGCGGCGTAGAGGCCGGTGGTGAAGTCGGCCATCGCCGGACCCGGTTTGGCGGGCATACCGGGGTATCCGGTGACGGCGCACGAGCCGCCTTCGGCCTGAATCAGAAGGTCGTAGGCACGTTTGTGGGAAATCGGCCCGCCTGGGCCATAGCCGTCGATCTCGACGGGGATGACGTTGGGGTATCGCTGGGCGAGGTCGGATGCCGAGATGCCCAGCCGGGCAGTGGCTCCCGGCGCGAGATTGGACACGAACGCATCGGCGTTGTCGAGCAACCGGTGCAGAATGTCCAACCCGGCAGGCGATTTCGTGTTGAGCGTGACCGACTCCTTGCCGCGGTTACACCAGACGAAGTGCGCCGCAAGGCCGCCGGGACCGTTGACGACGTCGTCGTAGTCGCGGGCGAAGTCACCGCCGTTGGGGTTCTCCACCTTGATCACTCGAGCGCCGAAGTCGGCCAGGACGCGGGTGCACATCGGCGCGGCGACCGCTTGTTCCATGGCGACGACGGTGACGCCTGCCAGCGGCGCGGAATCAGCGGTCGTCACATCACCATTCCGCAGTCGAAATTGCCCAACTCAGTAGCTCCTCGGCATCCCCAGCACGTGCTCGCCCAGGAAGTTGAGAATCATCTCCTGGCTCACCGGTGCGATCTTCATCAGACGTGATTCGCGGAAGTACCGCGACACGTTGTACTCCTCCGAATATCCCATACCGCCATGCAACTGCAGCGCGCGGTCGGCGGCGCCGAATCCGGCGTCGGCGCACAGGTATTTGGCGGTGTTCGCTTCGCGGCCGCAGGGTTTGCCGTTGTCGTAGAGCCATGTCGCCTTGCGCAACACCAGTTCGGCGGCGTCGAGGCGGGCCAGTGAGTCCGCGAGCGGAAACTGCAAGCCCTGGTTCATGCCGATCGGCCGGTTGAACACGACGCGCTCGTTGCCGTACTTGACGGCCTTCTCCAGCGCGACCCGCCCGATCCCGAGCGCTTCGGCGGCGATCAGCATCCGCTCGGGGTTGAGCCCGTCGAGGATGTAGGAGAAACCTTTGCCCTCTTCGCCGACGCGGTCCCCGACGGGCACCATCAGGTCGTCGATGAAGACCTCGTTGGAACTCACCGCGTTTCGGCCCATCTTGTTGATCGGCCGGATGTCGACGTGGTCGCCGTCGAGGTCGGTGAGGAACAGCGTCATGCCGTCGGTCTTCTTCGTCACCTCGTCATACGGCGTGGTGCGGGTCAGCAGCAGGATCTTCTCCGACTCGAGCGCCTTGGAGATCCACACCTTTCTGCCGTTGACGCGGTAGTGGTCACCTTCGCGCTTGGCGAATGTGGTGATCCGCGAGGTGTCAAGGCCCGCACCGGGTTCGGTGACCCCGAAGCAGACGTGCAGGTCGCCATTGACGATGCGGGGCAGCGTCGCCTTCTTGAGTTCCTCCGAGCCGTGCTTGACCACGGGCTGCATGCCGAAGATGGAGAGGTGGATGGCGCTGGCGCCGTTCATCGCCGCCCCGGAGCGAGCGACCTCCTCCAGCAGCAGCGTCGCCTCGGTGATGCCGAGGCCGTGGCCGCCGTACTCCTCGGGGATGGTCATGCCGAGCCAGCCGCCCTTGGCGATCGCGTCGTAGAACTCCTGCGGGAATTCGTGCGCCTGGTCCTTTTCCATCCAGTAGTGATCGTCGAACTTGCCCGCCAACTCCGCAACGGACTTACGGATCAGCTCCTGATCCTCGGTCAGCTCGAAACTCATTCCACCCGACACAACCCACTCCTTAAATATCGTCGGCACACAGCTCAATGCGCCGGTGCGGTCAGGCATTTCGCGCACCGGCGCACTGTCGCCCAGCGGACTTGTTCAGTCCTTGTTGCCGGTCAGCTCCTTGGCGTTTGCCGCGAAGTCGGCGAATGTCGCGCCGGTCTTCTCCTTCTTGGACAGGGCCTGGATGGAGACGTCGTGATCTCCGGCGGCTTTGCGCAGCGCACCGACGGTGGCCTGCTCTTTGGAGATGTGCGTGAACGGGTCCCAGTGATACCAGCGACACGCGTTCTCGTACGTCATCTTGTTGATCTCGTCGTCGGGCACGTTGTGCTCTTTGAGGACCTCGTCGAGCTGTTCTGGCGCGCCGGGCCACATCGAGTCGCTGTGCGGGTAGTCGGCCTCCCAGCAGATGTTGTCGATACCGACGTCGTTGCGCAGCTGCACCCCGACATGATCGGAGATGAAGCAGGTCAGGAAGTGCTCGCGGAACACCTCGCTGGGCTTCTTGCCCTTGAAGTCCTGACCGGTCCAGGTGGAGTGCATCTCATAGGTGCGGTCGGCACGCTCGAGGAAGTATGGAATCCAGCCCGTACCGCCCTCGGACAGCGCGATCTTCAGGTCGGGGTATTCCTTGATCGGCCGCGACCACAGGAGATCCGCGGCGGCCTGCACGATGTTCATCGGCTGCAATGTGATCATCACGTCCATCGGCGCGTCGGGCGCGGTGATCGCGAGCCGGCCCGAGGAGCCGATGTGCACGTTGAGCACGGTGTCGGTGTCGACGAGGGCGTCCCACATCGGCTTCCAGTGATCGAAATCGTGGAAGCTCGGGTAGCCCATCGCCGCCGGGTTCTCGGTGAACGTCAGCGAGTGCACACCGCGTTTGGCGTTGCGGCGGATCTCGTTGGCGCAGGCCTCGGGATCCCAGATAACCGGCAGCGTCATCGGAATGAACCGCGCCGGGTACTCCCCGCACCACTCCTCGACGTGCCAGTCGTTGTAGGCCTGCACCAACGCCAGGGAGAACTCCGGATCCTCGGTGGCGAACAGCCGGCCGGCGAAACCGGGGAAGGACGGGAAGCACATCGAGCCCAGAATGCCGCCGGCGTTCATGTCCTTGATGCGTTCGTCGACCTTGTAGCAGCCGGGCCGGATCTCGTCGAGTCCCTGGGGCTCCAGCCCGTACTCCTCCTTCGGCCGCCCGGCCACCGCGTTCAACGCGACGTTGGGGATCACCACGTCGCGGAACTGCCAGGTGTCGGACCCGTCGGGGTTGTGCACCAGCCGCGGTGCGTCGTCGAGGTACTTCTTGGCCAGGTGGTTCTTGAACATGTCCGGCGGTTCGACGATGTGGTCATCGACGCTGATCAGAATCATGTCTTCTTTGTTCATGGGGCTCCCTTCCCTCTGGCCACCACCGTAGTCGCCGCCGTAGTTCTCTATCTAGGGAAACTAGCTTCTCGCCGCGCGAGAATCAATGTCCGAGCCGTATTCTCCCACCATAACGCGGGACAAATGTTTGGTGCGGCGGCGCGTCCGACCCACAGGGATTGACCATCCGGCCAAAAGGTGGAAATGTATTAGTCGGAAATGAGAACCTGATTCTCAGTCCGGAGAGGAGAAGGCTGTGCGAGTGCCGCCGCTGCCTGCGGATCAGTGGGACGACGCCGTCGACCGCGCGCTGGCCGTGATGCTCCCCCAGGACCGGCGCAACCCCGAAAACGCCAGCAACATCCTGGGCACCTTCGTCAACCATCCGGATCTGACCAAGGAGTTCCTGAAGTTCAACGTGCACCTGCTATTCAACTCGACGCTGCCGCCCCGGCTGCGCGAGCTGGCGATCCTGCGGGTGGCTCACCGCACCGATTCGGAATACGAATGGGTGCAGCACGTCAAGATGGGGCTGCGCGAAGGTCTCACCTCCGACGACATCGCAGCCGTTCAGCGCGGCGAGGCCGGCGACGCCTTCGATCGCACGGTGATCGCCGCGGTGGACGAACTCCTCGAGAAGTACAACCTGTCCGATGCGACGTGGGCGGCGCTGGGCGAGCGTTTCGACACGCGACAGCGGATGGACTTCGTCTTCACGGTCGGCTGTTACGTGACCGTGTCCATGGCTTTGAAAACCTTCGGCGTCGAGCTGGAACAAGAGAGGTAACCACCGTGGCATTTTTCCCCAAACCGGCCGCTGGTAGCTGGACCGAGAACTGGCCCGAACTGGGCACCGCACCGGTCGACTACACCGACTCCATCGATCCCGAGCAGTGGAAGCTCGAGCAGCAGGCCATCTTCCGGAAGTGCTGGCTGAATGTCGGTCGAGTGGAACGGCTTCCACGCAAGGGCAGCTACTTCACCCGCGAGATGCCGTCGGCGGGTGCAGGCACGTCGGTGGTCATCGTCAAGGACACCGACAACGAGGTGCGCGCCTTCTACAACATGTGCCGTCACCGCGGAAACAAGTTGGTCTGGAACGACTTTCCCGGTGAAGAGACCGCGGGCACGTGCCGTCAGTTCACCTGCAAGTACCACGCGTGGCGCTACAGCCTCAAGGGCGACCTGACGTTCGTGCAGCAGGAGGACGAGTTCTTCGACCTGGACAAGGCGAAGTTCGGCCTGGTTCCGGTGCGCTGCGAGGTGTGGGAAGGCTTCATCTTCATCAACTTCGACAACGATGCGGAGCCGTTGATCGACTACCTCGGCGATTTCGCGAAGGGGTTGGAGGGCTACCCGTTCCACGAGATGACCGAGACCTATTCCTATCGGGCCGAGGTCAATTCGAACTGGAAGCTGTTCATCGACGCGTTCGTCGAGTTCTACCACGCACCGGTGCTGCACATGAAGCAGGCGGTCAAGGAGGAGGCCGAGAAGCTGGCCAGCTTCGGCTTCGAGGCGCTGCACTACGACATCAAGGGCAGGCACTCGATGATCTCGTCCTGGGGCGGCATGAGCCCGCCGAAGGACGAGAGCATGGTCAAGCCGATCGAACGCGTGCTGCACAGCGGCCTGTTCGGACCGTGGGACCGGCCGAAGATCAAGGGCATCCTGCCCGACGAGTTGCCGCCAGCCGTCAACCCGTCGCGCCACCACTCATGGGGTCAGGACTCATTCGAGTTCTTCCCGAACTTCACGCTGCTGTTGTGGGCGCCGGGCTGGTATCTCACCTACCACTATTGGCCGACCGATGTAGACAAGCACATCTTCGAGTGCACCCTGTACTTCGTGCCTGCCACCAACACCCGCGAACGACTCGCGCACGAACTGGCGGCGGTGACGTTCAAGGAGTACGCATTCCAGGACGCCAACACCCTGGAGGCCACGCAGACGCAGATCAGCACCGGTGTCGTCAAGGAGTTCCCGCTCTGCGACCAGGAGATCCTGCTGCGTCACCTGCACAAGACGGCATGGGACTACGTCAACGCATACAAGAAGGAGAAGGGTCTGGCCAACGGCGATGCCAATGGCCACGCCACCTCGACGACGAGCGAGAAGGACTCGATCAATGCCTAAGCTGCCAGAGGAGTTTGCCGACCTCGAGCGGTTCACCGACTGGTGCCTGCCCACCGAGGAAGAGCGCTACCAGAAGAGGCTGTCCTCGACCATGGCCGAGATGCAGGAGTTCTACGACACCGCGTTTCCTCGGCTCGAGGCCGTTATGGAGTACTGCGACGCCAGGTTCCCGTTGGACGGCATGCCCGATGACGCCAAGGCGCTGATCCACATGATGCAGTCGCTGGTGAACGTGTCGTTCCCGGTTGAAGTGTGGAAGCAGCCCCGCGTTCTCGACAGTGGCGCAACATACATCACATGCATCAAGGAGCCGGTGGTCTAGAGGTGCTGACGCTGCGAGCGGCGGGTCTGCTCGACGTCGACGCCGGCGAGATCATCCGGCCCGGCATCGTCGTCGTCGAAGACGATCGGATCACCTCCGTCGGCGGTGAGGCCGCAGGCGACGTCATCGACCTCGGTGACGCCATTCTGTTGCCCGGCCTGATGGACATGGAGGTCAACCTCCTGATGGGCGGGCGTGGCGAGAACCCGGGCCTGTCGCAGGTGCAGGACGACCCTCCGACCCGGATGCTGCGGGCGGTCGGCAACGCCAGGCGGACACTGCGGGCCGGGTTCACCACCGTCCGAAACCTGGGGCTGTTCGTCAAGACCGGCGGTTACCTGCTGGACGTGGCGTTGGGCAAGGCCATCGACGCCGGCTGGATCGACGGGCCGAGGGTGATACCGGCGGGCCACGCCATCACGCCGACGGGCGGACACCTCGACCCGACGATGTTCGCGGCCTTCATGCCTGGGGCCCTCGAGCTCACGGTCGAAGAGGGCATCGCCAACGGCGTCGACGAGATCCGCAAGGCGGTGCGCTACCAGATCAAGCACGGCGCACAGCTGATCAAGGTGTGTGTATCGGGCGGCGTGATGTCGCTGACGGGAGAAGCGGGCGCGCAACACTATTCGGACGAAGAACTGCGCGCCATCGTCGACGAGGCGCACCGGCGCGGGCTGAAGGTGGCGGCGCACACCCACGGCGCGGAAGCGGTCAAGCATGCCGTCGAATGCGGTATCGACTGCATCGAGCACGGTTTCCTGATGGATGACGAGGCCATCAAGATGCTCGTCGACAACGACCGGTTCCTGGTCAGCACCAGGCGGCTGGCGGAGGCGATGGACGTGTCTCGCGCGCCGAAGGAGTTACAGGACAAGGCCGCCGAGATGTTTCCGAAAGCGCGCACGTCGATCAAGGCGGCCTACGAGGCGGGGGCGAAGATCGCCGTCGGCACCGACGCGCCAGCCATCCCCCACGGTAAGAATGCCGACGAACTCGTCACCCTGGTCGAGTGGGGGTTGCCCGCCGATGCAGTGCTTCGGGCGGCTACCGTCGTGGCGGCGGACCTGATCGACAAGCCGGACCTGGGTCGGATCGCCGAAGGCTATCTGGCCGACATCATCGCGGTGCCGGGAGACCCGTTGGCCGACATCACCGTTACCCGTAACGTCAACTTCGTCATGAAGGGCGGAAAGGTTTTCAAGAATGACACAGCCGACAAGGACTGACGACCTCGTCGAGATCCAACAGCTGCTGGCGAAATACGCTGTCACGATCACCCAGGGCGATATCGACGGGCTGATCTCCGTGTTCACCCCGGACGGCACGTACAGCGCGTTCGGGTCGACCTACACGCTGGCCCGCTTTCCCGAACTCGTCGATGCCGCGCCGAAGGGGTTGTTCATGACGGGCACCTCGCTGGTACACCTCGATGAGGCTGACCCGGACAAGGCGACGGGCACCCAGCCGCTGTGCTTCATCGAGCACTCCAAGCACGACATGCGCATCGGCTACTACAACGACACCTATGTCCGCACCGACGACGGCTGGCGGCTGAAAACCCGTGCCATGACGTTCATCCGGCGCAGCGGCGAGCACGACTCAGGTCGCCCGCACGCCATCGGGAGGCCGGAAGCGGGATGACGGATTTGTTCGAGCCCGCCGAGTTCCGAGAGCAGTTGATGGCCTGGCTCGACGAGAACGACCTGACCCCTCCCCCGGGTGACGACTCCCTCGATGCGCATCAGGCCCAGCACCTACGAGTGTTGAAGGCGCTGTACGACGCCGGCTGGATGCGCTATGGCTGGCCGGAGTCGGCAGGCGGACTCGGCGGTCCGGACATTCTGCGCGCGATCGTCGGCGAGGAGATCGTCGGCCGCGGAATCGACCATCCCGGACCGTATTCGATGCTCGACGTGCTGACGCCGACCATGATCGACTACGCGCGACCGGAACTCGCCGCAGAAATGGTGCCCCGGCTGCTGTCGGGCCAGGAGTCGTGGTGCCAGGGGTTCTCCGAGCCGGGCTCGGGAAGCGATCTCGCCTCGTTGACGACGCGCGCCGAACAGCGCGGCGACGACTGGGTCATCAACGGCCAGAAGGTGTGGACCAGCTTCGCGCAGTACGCCACGCGGTGTGTGCTGCTCACCCGTACCGGCGGGCCGGACACCCCCAACCACGAGGCGATCACGGCATTCTTCGTCGACCTGGACAGCCCGGGGGTGACAGTGCGTCCGCTGCGCACCATGCACGACGTCGACGAGTTCTGCGAGGTGTACTTCGACGACGTGGTGGTGCCCGCCGACCGCATGCTCGGCGAGGTGGGCGACGGCTGGCGGTTGGCGATGGATCTGCTGCCGTATGAACGCTCGACATGCTTCTGGCAGCGCATCGCCTACCTCTACTCGCGCTTCGACGCGTTGATCGCCGAGGTGAAAAGCCAAGGACAGGCGGTGGATTCGGAGATGGGCGAGGCGTATCTGGCCCTGCACATGCTGCGCTGCCGGTCGCAGGCCACCCAGCACCGTCTCGGAAACGGCGAGAAGCTGGGGCCGGACACGTCGATCGACAAGGTGTTGCTCGCAGGCACCGAGCAGCGCCTCTACGACACCGCGCGCGATCTGCTGCCCGGCGCAATCGAACTCGATGACACCCCGTGGCGCACCGAGTACCTGTACTCGCGCGCGGCGACAATCTACGGCGGCACGGCCGAGGTGCAGCGCAACATCATCGCGCGCCGGTTGCTGGACCTGGGCAAGGAGTGATCGTGGCCGAAAACTCTGAACTCGACCTGCTCGAGGACGCGCTGCGCAAGACCATGCTGGCGAAGTCGGGGCCCGACCTCGACGCGGCGCTGACCGAGCTCGGCTGGGCGGACATGCTGACCGACATGCCCGACGTGGCGGTTCCGCTGGTGTTTCGGCTGTTGGGTGAAACCGGTTCGCATGCTTCGGTTCTCGTCGATGTGGTGCTGCACGCCACGGGCAATGAGATCGGCAACCCCGTGGAGTTGCCGCTGCCGTACGCGGGCAACACGTGGGTGATCTGGGACCGTACCGGCGGTGCGGGCACCGCACTCGGTGGCTTGCCGCTGCGCCGCGAGGACGAGGGCTATCCGATTCGGGTGGCGGAAGCCCGGATCGCCGTCGGCTGGTGGCTGGTCGGCTCGGCGAGGGCGATGCTCAGCCTGGCGCGCCAGCATGCGTTGGACCGCGTGCAGTTCGGTAAGCCGATCGCGGCGTTTCAGGCCGTGCGGCATCGGTTGGCGGAGACGTTAGTGGCGATCGAGGGTGCGGAAGCGGCGCTGGCGCTGCCCGGCGTGGACAATCCGGATCTGACCGCGCTGCTCGCCAAGGCGGCGGCGGGCAAGGCCGCGCTGACGGCGGCCAAGCACTGCCAGCAGGTGCTCGGCGGTATCGGCTTCACCGAGGAGCACGACCTACAGCTTCACGTGAAGCGGGTGCTGGTGCTGGACGGACTGCTCGGCAGCTCAAAGGAATTGACTCGCAAGGCAGGCGCGGGTCTGCGGGCCCGCGGCAGCGCCCCGCGCCTCGCCCACCTATAGGGCCTGTTTCCCTCGCGAGCAGACGCAAAAGCATCAATTTGCTCGGCGTGTCGCATGCATTTGCGTCTGCTCGCGGGAGGAGGTGACCCGCTACCCGGCGCCAGCTACTTGATGTTGGCTTTCATCTCGTCGAGGTTCACCAGCACCGGCCAGCCGCCGACGCTCAGCGCGTTGCCGTGGCCGGTCTGGTGGATGTCGAACACCGACTGGATCGCCGCGTAGAACCCCTGCACGTCGAGCGTCTGGTTGACGGCGCGCTTGGCCTGTCGCAGTGCGAACGGCGACATCTTGGCGATCTGCTCGGCCAGCGCCCGCGTCTCGCTGTCGAGCTCGTCGCGCGGCACGACCTTGTTGACCATCCCGGTGGCAGCCACCTCGTCGGCGGTCATTGCACGGCCGGTGAACAGAATCTCCTTCGCTTTGCGCGGGCCCAATTCCCAAGTATGGCCGTGATATTCGACGCCGCCGATGCCCATCAGCACGACGGGATCGGAGAACTGCGCGTCGTCGGCGGCGATGATGAGGTCGCAAGGCCAGCACAGCAGCAGCCCGCCTGAGATGCACCGGCCCTGGACCGCCGCGATCGACGGCTTCGGCACGTTGCGCCAACGCAGCGTGTACTCCAGGTACCGCTTGGCCTCGTGCTGGATGATGAACTCCAGCGTGATCTTGTCCGGCAGTGGCCCGCCGCCGCGTAGGTCGGGACCGGCCGAGAAGTGTTTCCCGTTGGCGCGCAACACGATCACCGACACCTCGTTGTCCTCGGCGGCGCGGGTCCACGCCGCGTCGTGTTCGTCGAGCAGTTCCGGGTTCTGCGCATTGGCCGCCTCGGGCCGGTTGAGCGTGATCGTCGCGATGCGGTCGCTGACCTCATAGTCGATGTACATGGTCGATCCTCTTAGTTGCGGGGCAGCCCGAGCAGTCGCTGGGCGATGATGTTGCGCTGGATCTCGGAGGTGCCGCCGGCGATGGTGCCGCCGAAGGACCTGATGTAGCGCTCGAACCAACCGGACCGGTACAGGTCGAGGTGATACGCGGAGTACGGGCCGCTGACGGCCGGATGGCGCAGCGCCTCGGGGCCGATGGCATCCAAGGCGTACTCCGACGCCAACTGCGACGCCTCGGAACCGAACAGCTTGAGCACCGACAGCGCGCCGGCATCCTCGTCTCCACGTGCCGCCCTCGACAGCGCGATCGAACCGAGCAGACGCAGCGCCTGGTTGTCCATCACCAGCCTGGCGTAGTTGTCACGGTCGCGCGCCGTCGCGCGCGGATGGTCCTCGACGAGTTCCTGCAACCGGTCGGCGTAGCTGAGCCACAACATGTTTCGCTCGTGGCCCAGCGATCCGTTCGCGACCCGCCAGCCCTCGTTCAGCGGTCCGACGAGGTTTTCGACGGGCACCCGCACATCGTTGAAGAACACCTCGTTGAAGTCGAGGTCGTCCTTGCCGCACGCGGATGCGAACGGCCTTCGCACCACGCCGGGCAGGTCGGTGGGGATCATCAGCGCGCTGATGCCCTTGTGCTTGGGCGCATCGGGATCAGTCCGCACAAACGCCAGCAGCACATCGGCGTCGTGGGCGCCCGACGTCCACACCTTCTGCCCGTTGACGACGTAGTGATCGCCGTCACGAATGGCCTTGGTGCTCAGCGAAGCCAGATCCGAGCCCGCCCCCGGTTCGCTCATCCCGAGCGAGGCGGTGATCTCGGCCCGCAGGATCGGCACCGCCCACTTCTGCTGCTGCTCGCTGGTGCCGTACGAAATCAGCGACGCGGCAATAATGCCGACGCCTTGCGGGTTGTAGGTCTGGTACACCCGCCGTCGAGAGAGTTCGAGTTGGTACGCATACTGCTGCAGGATCGTCGCATTCCGCCCGCCGAACTCCGGCGCGTTGCCGGGCACCAGCCAGCCGTTGTCGAACATCAGCCGCTGCCAGCGACGGGCCCATTCCGGCACGTGACTGCTGGACCACGATCTATCGAGCGCTTCGGCCTCGGGCGGCAAATGCTGGTCGAGGAAGGCGGCGAACTCGGCGCGAAAGGCCTCGACGTCGGCGTCAAAGTTGAGCTGCACAGGACTCCCGGCCGGTCCTCGATTTTGAGGGACTTCCATCATGAATAGGATGAGAATAGTATTCTCATGCTGAGAAAGTTACAATCTCCGACACGTTGGCCGCGAGGGGGTCGAGGACCGCAATGGCAAGACGTTCTCCGGTACAGTCAGTTCATGTTCTCACCAATCGGCAAGCATCCGAGCCGCCGGTGACAAGCCCCAGCGAAGAGCCCGCCTGGAAGCAGCGCGCGGTCGAACGGTCGATCAAGACGGCAAAGCTGCGGGCCGCACAGCGGGTTCAACGATTCCTCGACGCCGCCCAGGCGATCATCATCGAAAAGGGCAGCACGGACTTCACAGTGCAGGAGGTCGTCGACCGCTCCCGTCAGTCATTGCGCAGCTTCTACCTGCAGTTCGACGGTAAACATGAGCTCCTGCTCGCGCTGTTCGAGGACGCGCTGAGCCGCTCGGCCGACCAGATCCGCGCCGCCACGGGCAGCCATGACGACCCGATGGAGCGGCTGAAGGTCGCCATCCAACTGCTGTTCGAGTCATCGCGACCGGATCCGACCGCCAAGCGACCGCTGTTCACCGACTTCGCACCCCGGCTGCTGGTGTCACACCCATCCGAGGTCAAAATCGCCCACGCACCGCTTCTCGCCCTGCTCACGGAGCTGATGGAAGACGCCGCCGCGGCGGGAAAGCTCCGTCCGAACATCAATCCGAAGCGGATGGCGGCGATGACGATGCAGACCGTCATGTTCAACGCCGCGCAGTCCAGCGGCGACGAGGACGACGAACAGGGCCATCCCATCACCGCCGACGAGGTCTGGGATTTCTGCTCGAAGGGCTTCGCCGGCTAGTTGAGAACTACGTTCTCGCACTCGAAGAATTCGGCTTACACTTGCGGCTGTGCCCGATCTGTGGACCGACCTTCTCCAGTGCCTCGAGCTCGCTGAAGCGCCGGTCGACGCCACCGCCTCGGCAACCGTGTCCGCCTCGTTCACGGGCCGCAACCAACAGCTCGAGTACTACCGGGTGTTCGGTGGCCAGCTGCTCGGTCAACTCATCCAGGCGGCGCGCAGTGTGTGCCCAGACAAGACCGTCAAGTCGCTGCACACGATCTTCGCCCGGGAGGGCCACGCCGATCAGCCGGTGACCTTCGAGGTGATCCGCCACCACGAGGGCCGTTCGTTCGCGACGCTGACGGTCACGGGACGCCAGAAGACCGCTGACGGCGACGTGCGCGTGCTGGCCACCAGCTCGATCTGCATGCACGTCGTCGAGGGCGGACCCGAACACCAGGAGGTCGCGGCCGTCCCGCCGGTTCTGGGCCCCGAAAACCAACTCGCGCTTGACCTTCTGCCGTGGGAGACGCGCGCGACCGTCGATCTCAACCTGACCACCACCGGACCGCCGGAGTTCGAGTTCTGGATGCGCACACCCGATGTCGATCCGGCACTGGCCCCCGCGCTGGCGGCCTACGCCACCGACCTGACGCTGATCGGTACGGCGCTGCGCCCGATGGACGGTTTGGGCCAGCGCGGCAACGGCACGCAGTTCGCCTCGGCGGTCACGACCCACACCCTGTGGTTCCACCGGCCGTTCCGCACCGACGAGTGGCTGCTGCTGCGCCAGCACAGCCCTGTCTTTGCGCACGGTCGCTGCTTCGGCCGCGGCGACATCCTGACCGAGGACGGCGTCCTGGTCGCGTCGTATGGCCAGGAGGCGCTTGTGAGGGTCGCAACATGAGCCGCCCGGCAACACGAGAAGGCCGTTCTACTAAGCGGAGAGTATAAATTGCGAAAAAGTATCGTGACATTGACACCGATGCGACGCTGGTGACAGAGTTTGTGAGACAGGTGCAGGCCATCTGTCTTATGCCGCCCCGGTCTCTGCGAAAGGCGACACCGTGACCGTCAGCACCACAGAAGCGCAGACGAGCGACGTCTACTTCGACCCCTACGACGTCGAGATCAACGCCGACCCGTATCCGACGTTCCGCAGGCTCCGCGAAGAGGCGCCGCTGTATTACAACGAGCAACACGACTTCTACGCCGTCAGCCGCTTCGCCGATGTGAACAAGGCGTTGGTGGACCACGAGACGTACAGCTCGGCGCGCGGCGCGATCATCGAGCTGATCAAGGCGAACATCGAGATCCCGCCCGGCACGGTCATTTTCGAGGACCCGCCGATTCACGACATCCATCGAAAGCTGCTCGCACGGATGTTCACGCCGCGCAAGATCAACGCCCTGGAGCCCGTGATCCGGGAGTTCTGCGCGCAGAGCCTCGACCCGTTGGTCGGGGCTGACCGGTTCGACTTCGTGGCCGACCTGGGCGCGCAGATGCCCATGAGGGTGATCAGCGCGCTGCTCGGCATCCCCGAAGACGACCAGGAGATGATCCGCGACCACGCCAATGCGCAGCTGCGCACCGAGGCCGGCAAGCCGATGGACACCGAAAGCGGCGGCAGCATGGTGCTCGGCGAGATGTTCGAGACCTACATCGACTGGCGGGCCGATCATCCGTCCGACGACATCATGACCGAACTGCTCAACGCCGAGTTCGTCGACGAGACCGGCACCACCCGTCACCTGACCCGCCAGGAACTGCTGACGTACCTGAACGTGGTCGCGGGCGCGGGCAACGAGACCACCACGCGTCTGATCGGCTGGGCCGGAAAGGTTTTGGCCGAGCATCCCGATCAGCGTCGCGAGCTCGTCGAGAACCCGGCGCTGATCCCGCAGGCCATCGAGGAGCTGCTGCGTTACGAGCCGCCCGCACCGCACGTGGCCCGCTATGTGACGCGCGATGTCGAGTGGTACGACCGGATCGTGCCCGAGGGCAGCGTGATGATGATGCTGATCGGCGCCGCCGTGCGCGACCATCGCCAATTCCCGCCCGACGGCGACGTTTTCGACATCCACCGCGAGGTCCGTCAGCACCTCGCGTTCAGCGTCGGCACCCACTACTGCCTCGGCTCGGCGCTCGCCCGCCTCGAGGGCCGGGTCGCCCTCGAGGAGATCCTCAAGCGCTTCCCCGAATGGGACATCGACATGACCAACGCCACGCTCTCCCCCACATCGACTGTCCGCGGCTGGGAGTCAATGCCGGCTGTACTGAATTGAAATCCTCTCCACCGACGACGAATTGAGGTTGAAATATGACAGGACGTGTTGAAGGCAAGGTTGCTTTCATCACCGGTGCAGCCCGCGGACAGGGCCGTGCCCACGCGGTGCGACTCGCCGAAGAGGGCGCCGACATCATCGCGATCGACATCTGTAAGCAGATCGACAGCGTTCGGATTCCGCTGTCCACACCGGAGGATCTCGCCGAGACCGCCGATCTGGTCAAGGGACTCAACCGGCGCGTCTACACCGCAGAGGTCGACACCCGCGACTTCGACGCGCTCAAGGCCGCGGTCGACGCGGGCGTCCAGCAGCTCGGCCGGCTGGACATCATCGTCGCCAACGCAGGCATCGGTAACGGCGGTGAGACGCTGGACAAGACCAGCGAGGGCGACTGGACCGACATGATCGACGTCAACCTCGGTGGCGTCTGGAAGACGGTGAAAGCCGGTGTGCCCCATATCCTCGCCGGCGGGCGCGGCGGCTCGATCATCCTGACCAGCTCGGTCGGCGGCCTGAAGGCCTACCCGCACACCGGCCACTACGTGGCGGCCAAGCACGGTGTGGTCGGCCTGATGCGGACCTTCGCGGTCGAGTTGGGCGCGCAGAACATCCGCGTCAACTCGGTGCATCCGACCAACGTGAACACCCCGCTGTTCATGAACGACGGCACGATGAAGCTCTTCCGTCCCGACCTGGAGAACCCGGGTCCGGACGACATGAAGGTCGTCGGGCAGCTGATGCACACGCTGCCGATCGGCTGGGTGGAGCCGGAGGACATCGCGAACGCGGTGCTGTTCCTGGCATCCGACGAGGCGCGTTACATCACCGGCGTGACGTTGCCGGTCGACGGCGGCAGCTGCCTCAAGTAGCCCGTCGGTGACGCTTGCGGAGCTGTCGGGTCGTCACCCGCGGCGCCGATCCGCGTGACTCCACCAGGCCGATGTCCGTCGAGCAGGTCGCCAACGGCGTGCGCGGCCTGGCCCGGCTGCACAGCGCGTTCTGGGGCGACCGGCTCACGGGCAACGCCGCGCTCGGCTGGGTCGAAGTGTTCGTCGCGTTCGAGGGAATGCAGTACGCCCCGCTGCACATCGCCCGCGCTCCACGGCGACCCGCACATCGGCAACACCTATGTGCTGCCCGACGACGACGTCGGCTTCCTGGACTGGCAGATGGTGCGCCGCGGCAACTGGTCGCTGGACCTCGGATACTTCCTGCAGGGCGCGCTGACGATCGAGGACAGACGCCGCAGCGAACGGGATCTGCTCGACGAGTACCGCGGCGCGCTGACGCTGCCCCCGAGCGAAATGCCCAGCCGCGAGGAGATATTGCTTCGCTATCGGGCCTCTGTCGCGCACGGGCTGGCGATCTGGATGGCGACGCTGTCCGGCGGCGACGCCTGGCAGAGCGCGGAGATCTGCCTGGCGCTGGCGCAGCGCTACGCCGCGGCCTACATGGACCTCGATACGCGCGCGGCCATCGACGCCATCACCTAGTGTTCGCGCCGTGGAGACATTCGAGGGACGCGGCGCAGTAATCACCGGCGGTGCGAGCGGCATCGGCTTGGCCTGCGCACAGGAGTTCACCCGGCGCGGCGCTCGCGTCGTGCTGGCGGACATCAACCAAGGGGCGCTCGACGCGGCCGTCGAGGGACTGCGCGCCGACGGCGCCGAGGCGCACGGCGTCGTGTGCGACGTCACCAACCTCGAGGCCGTCGAGCACCTGGCCGATGAATCCTTCCGCCTGCTCGGTGAGGTGAACCTGGTCTTCAACAACGCCGGCATCGCCTATGCGGCCCCCATCTCAGACGTCACCCACGGCGACTGGCGCTGGGTGATCGACGTCGACCTGTGGGGCCCGATCCACGGTGTCGAGGCGTTCCTGCCGCGGATGATCGAACAAGGCGGGGACCGCCACATGTTGTTCACGTCGTCGTTCGCAGGCATGGTCAGCAACGCCGGACTCGGGCCCTACTGCGTCGCCAAGTTCGGCGTCGTCGCACTGGCCGAGAGCTTGTCGCGCGAGCTGAAGAGCCAGGGCATCGGCGTCTCGGTGCTGTGCCCGATGATCCTCGACACCCCGATCATGACCAACTCCGAGCGCACGAGAAGCGGCGACTACGGCACGCGCACCAGCCACACCGACGAAGCCGTGCAAGGGCTTGCCGCCGTGGTGACGCCGACCGACGAGGACGTGGGACCCGAGGACGTTGCGCGCCTGACGGCCGACGCCGTCATCGCGAACCGGCTGTACATCCTGCCCCACCGGGCCTCCCGAGACTCGATCCGACGGCGGTTCGACCGCATCGAGCGCGCGTTCGAGGAGCAAATCGCAGAGGGCTGGACTCACTGACTCACCCAAACCGCCCGGCCCGCGGCCACCCGGATGGTTGCATGGAGCTTTCGACGGCGAAACGGGGTGGGCGTGAAGCGACTCAACGGCATGGACGCCATGCTCCTGTACAGCGAGACGCCCAACCTGCACACGCACACGCTCAAGATCGCGGTGATCGACGCAACGGAGTACGACGGCGACTACAGCTTCGAGATCTTCCGCCGTACGATCCAGCGCCGCCTGCACCTGCTCGATCCGCTGCGGTACCGACTCGTCGACATCCCGTGGAAGATGCACCATCCGATGTGGCTGGAGAACTGCGAGGTCGACCTCGACTACCACCTGCGCCGAGTGCACGTCCCGAACCCGGGCGGCAGACGCCAACTCGACGAAGTCATCGGCGACATCGCCAGCACGCGGCTGGATCGCGGCCGTCCGCTGTGGGAGTTCCATTTCGCCGAGGGGCTGGCCGACAACCGATTCGCGTTGATCGGCAAGGTCCATCACACCCTGGCCGACGGTGTCGCGTCGGCCAACCTGCTCGCCCGGCTGATGGATCTCACCGGCTCCGAACAGGACGAGCGTGACGATTACACCACCTGCGCTCCCCCGGCGCGGGCCGAGCTTCTGCGGACCGCGGGCCGAGACCACGTCCAGAATCTGGCCGCGTTGCCCGGCCTGATGCGCGACGCCGCACGGGGATTCGCTCGGGTGCGCAGGCGGTCGCGCGAATACGGCGAGCAACCGGACATGGCGAAGATGTTCAAGACACCACCGACATTCCTCAACCACGTCGTCTCACCGGTTCGGACGTTCGCGACGGCCTCGCTGGCGCTGGCCGACGTCAAGGACACCGCCAAGCACCTCGGCGTGACGTTCAACGACATCGTGCTTGCGACGGCTGCGGGCGGACTGCGAGAACTGTTGTTGCGCTACGACGGTCGCGCGGACCGTCCGATCCTCGCGTCGGTGCCGGTGGCGACCGACAAGTCGATGGACAGGATCACCGGCAACGAGATCGGCGGCCTGTCTGTGTCCCTTCCGGTTCACATCGACGATCCGCTCGAACGGGTCCGTTTGACGTCGGTCGCGGCATCGCGGGCCAAGGAGAACTACGAGTTGATGGGGCCGGAACTGCAGGGCAGGTTCATGGAGTATCTGCCGCCGTCCTTTGCGCCTCCCCTGTTCCGGTGGCAGTCGAAACGCGCGGCGCACAACAGCATCATGAACGTCGCCGTGTCCAACGTGCCGGGTCCACGCCAGCGGGGGCACATCGGCGGCGCCCCAGTGAGCGAGATCTACTCGATCGGCATTCTGTCGTCGGGCAGCGCATTCAACATGACGGTCTGGAGTTACGTCGACCAGGTCGACATCTCGATCCTGTCCGACGATCAGACGTTCGACGACATCCACGAGGCCACCGACGCAATGATCCACGGCCTCGTCGAAATCCGGGCCGCCGCAGGGCTTCCCGCCGAACTGAGCACGGTCGGCACCGCGATGGCGCCGGTCGAGCCCACCGGCTAGCCGAGGATCGGGAAGCGGCGCTCGCGCGCGAGTTCGTCGAGCGCGGTCTGCATCACGTGACGGACATGGGCGTCGACGGCGTCGATGTCGGGATCCTCGCCGAACTCCGCGACCACGTCGATCGGGTCGAGCACCTGGGTGACGATCTTGGTCGGCAGCGGCAGGTTCGCCGGGAAGAACACGCTGAGCCCGAAGGGGAACCCGAAGCTGACGGGCAGGATCTCGGCGCGCAGTCGCTTCAGGCCGATCCGCTTGGCCAACCAGTTTCCCCGGGTGAGGAACAGTTGCGTTTCCTGCGCGCCGATGGACACCATCGGCACGATCGGAACACCGCTCTCGATCGCGGTTCGCACATAACCGGTTCTGCCCGCGAAGTCGATCTTGTTCTCGAACGTGGGCCGGTAGGAGTCGTAGTCGCCGCCGGGGAACACCAGCACCAGCGCACCCGCGTTGAGGGCCTTCTCGGCATTGCGCCGGTTCGCCTCAATGACCCCGGCGCGATGCAGCCAGTCGCCTATCGGCCCGACGAACAGCGCCGAATGCCCGAGCGTGAACACGGGGCGGTCGAAGCCGAACTTGTCGTAGAAGGCCGGCGCGAACACGATCACGTCGGGCGTCAGCATTCCGCCGGAGTGGTTCGACACCAGCAGCGCCCCGCCGGCGGCCGGGACGGCGTCGAGGCCGCGCACCTCGGCACGGAAGTAACGCTTGGCGACGGGACCGAGGAGGTTCTTGATCTGCTCGGTGAAGACCGGGTCCCACTTGGCGGCAGCCTCTTTCCCGATGGAGTCAACCTCGGTGTCACCCATAGTGTCTCCCGCGTCCTTGTGTTTGCATCGTCATACCCAAGGCGGGCCCGGCGTACGCATGGACCGGAGTCACCTGCGGATATGATACTCTTCGATAGAGAGAATGTCATTTCCATCGAGGGGGACGGATGACAGGCACGGTTCTTGTGACGGGCGGCTTCGGGCTGGTCGGGTCCGAGACGGTCAAGCAGCTGTCGGCCGCGGGCCGCTCGGTCACTGTCGCTGACCTCGACACCCCCGCCAACCGCAAGAAGGCAGGCGCCCTGCCTGACGGCGTGGCAGTGCGCTGGGCTGACCTCACGAATGCTGACGAGGTCACGCGCCTGGTCGCCGAGGTGTCGCCATCGGTGATCGTGCACCTCGCCGCCGTCATCCCGCCGCCGCTGTACAAGAACCCCGGGCTCGCCCGGAGGGTGAACGTCGACGCCACGGCCGCCTTGGTGCGCGCGGCCGAGGCGCTGCCGGATCCGCCGCGGTTCGTGCAGGCGTCCAGCAATGCCGTGTACGGCTCGCGCAATCCGCACCGCGTGACCGATGTCGTTCGCGCCGACACCCCGCCCCGGCCGTTCGAGCTGTACAGCAACACGAAGTTCGAGGCCGAGCAGTTCGTCCGGGAGTCGAGTCTGGAGTGGGTGGTGCTGCGACTCGGCGGTGTGATGAGCCCGAACTTCAGCGCCCTGCCGCTGACCGCCGACGGCATCTTCATGGAAAGCGCGCTGCCCACCGACGGCCGGATTCACACCGTCGACGTCCGCGACGTCGGCGTCGCATTCGCGGCGGCCACGACCGCAGATGTGGCGGGTGAGATCCTGCTGATCGCGGGCGACGACTCGCACAAGCTGCTGCAGCGCGACGTCGGGCCCGCGCTGGTAGCCGCACTCGGGCTACCGGGCGTGCTGCCCGAGGGCCGCCCCGGTGATCCGAACGACGACGACGGCTGGTTCCTCACCGACTGGATGGACACCGCGCGGGCGCAGGAGGCGCTGCGCTTCCAACATCATTCGTGGCCGGCCGTGCTCGCCGAGATGAGTGAGCGGATGGGGTGGAAACGCCTCCTTCTGCGACTCGTCGCACCCGCCGCGCGCGTCTTCCTGGCCCGCAGGGCCGCCTACCGCAACGCGCCGGGTACGTACGCCGATCTGTGGGGCGCCATCGCGGCCAAGCTCGGCGATCCCTGTCTGGACAGGCGGTGGGCGCCGAGCTAGGGACCCAGCTGGTAGTCGCCGGTCTGCGGGTTGTGGTGCCACCCGCTCGCGGCATGCGTTCCGCCGTCGACGTGGATGGTCTGGCCGGTGATGTAGCTGGCCATATCCGATGCGAGAAACACTGCTGCGCCTGCTATTTCGTCGACATGTCCGGCACGCGCCATCGGGATCATGTGTCGTGCGCTTTCGGTGATGCCGTCCGCCGCGAGCCGCAGCAGCCCTTCGGTGACGGTCAGATCCGGGGCGAGCGCGTTCACGCGGATGCCTCGGTTGGCCAACTCCAGCGCGGCGGTCTTGGTGTAGTTGATGACGCCCGCCTTGGCCGCGGCGTAGGCCGCGTATCCCGGTGCCGCGCGCACGCCCTCGATGGACGTCACGTTGATGATGCTTCCCGGCAGGTCCGCCGCCACCAGACGCTGCGCCACCCGCTGCGTGCAGAGCAGCACGTGGCGCAGGTTCGCCCGGTACAACGCGTCCCAGCCGTTCTCGGTGGTTTCCAGCAGCGGCGACACGAAGCTTCCGCCGGCATTGTTGACGAGGATGCTCACCGTCCCCAGTTCGTCGGCGGTGCGCTGCAGCGCCGCATCGACCTGCTCGCCGTCGCGGACGTCGGCCACGATGCCAAGCACGCCAAGGCTTTCGGCCGTCGACGCGCACGTGTCGGGATTGCGCTCCCAGATCGCGACCTTCGCACCGAAGGCCGCGAGGCCCGCCGCGATGCCGCGCCCGATACCCTCTCCCCCGCCGGTGACGACCGCGACTCGCCCGGTCAGCAGGATGTTCGACGGATCGATGGCCATCAGTCGAGTTAACCAGTCTTGGTGGTGCGGATGCCAAGGCCTGCCGGGGCCGTTCCGATGATGCCCTCCTCGGCGAGTTCGGCTATCTCATCGTCGCTGAGGCCAAGACCGCAGAGCACCTCGCTGTTGTGTTCGCCCAGCAGCGGCGCGGGTGTCTTGTGGAAGCGACTCGGCCCGGTCGAGATCCGCATCGGAAGCGTACTGTGCCGCGCAGTGGGGTTCACCGGGTGGTCGACGCGCTCGTAGAAGCCGCGGTGCTCGAGTTGCGGAAGGTCGGCGACTCGGTGCGGTTGCATCACCTTGGCGACGGGCACGCCTGCATCCCATAGGGTCTGAACGATCTCGTCACCGGTGCGGTTGCCGCACCAGCTGCCGAGGTGTTCGTCGATCTCGTCGTGGCGCAGGCGTCGCCCGGCGGCGCACGCGAGGTCGTCGGTGGCCCACTCGGGGTGCCCGAGGGCGGCGACGAGGCTCGCCCACTGCTCGTCGGTCGCCACCGCGATCGCCACCCAGTCGTCGGGCCTGCTGAACTCGTCGGGTTCACTTGTGCGATAGAGATTCTGCGGGGCGGCGGTAGGCGCGCGATTGCCCTGGCGCTGCAGCAGGTTGCCGTAGGCGGAGTATTCGATGACCTGTTCCGCGGCGACGTTGAGCGCCGCGTCGACCATGGCCGCCTCGATCCGCACACCCTCCCCGGTGCGGCGCCGATGCGCGAGGGCGAGCATCAGCGCGTTGAGGCCGTGCACACCCGCGTTCGGGTCGCCGACGGCGTACGGCTCGACCGGATTCTGATCCGGATAGCCGGTCAGCCAAGTGATCCCGGACGCGTCCTCGATGATGTAGGCGAACGCCGGCTTGTCCCGCCACGGCCCGTCGAGCCCGAATCCCGGCATCCGCATCATGATGGCGTCGGGGCGCAGACGTGCGACCGTGTCGAAGTCGAGGCCGATCTGGTCGAGCACCCTCGGCGTGTAGTTCTCGACGATGACGTCGCACGTCGACACGAGCCGATGCAACAGTTCGACTCCACGGGGCTTGCGGATGTCCAGCGTCACGCTCTTCTTGTTGGTGTTCAGCCCAGTGAAGATCGGCGAGCGCTCCCACCACTGGTCCTCCGACATCGGCACGCCCGCGATCAACCGGGTTCCGTCCGGTCGCGCGGTGGACTCGACGTGGATCACCTCGGCGCCGAGTTGGGCGAGCACGTGCGTGCACGACGGCCCAGCCCAGAAACTCGTCATGTCGAGCACGCGCACGCCCTCGAACGGCAATGCCCCTTGCGCCGAAACCGACAATTGGGCGCGATTTTGGGCCTTTTGCGCGCCCGTGTGTCGGTTTGGGCGGTAGTGGTCGGTGTGTTCGCCGAGGCGCGGAGCGGGTCGGGGCGCTCGCAGGAGTTGCGGGCTGGTGCGATACGGCGCGCCCGGCTGGGTGAAGCCGTCGCGGGGGTTGGTGACGAACGTGCCGCGTTCGACGAACTGCTCGAACGCGGTGACATTCTCGCCGTTGCCGACCGGTGCATTGGGGATCCGAAATGCCGAGGAGAGATCGAGAATCTCCTCGACGGTGTTCTCACGCACCCACGCATAGATCTCCTCGGCGTGGATGTTGGCCTGCTCGGTGATCGACAGCTCGGACTCTTCGTCGATCCAGTCGTCGTGTCCGGTCATCGCGCACAGGTCGAACCATTGCTGCGCGGTGCCGCAGCCCAGCGCCACAAGACCGTCGGCAGCGGTCGCCACGCCCGGGATGGTAAGCCGACGGCGGTCGCGGAACGGCCGGCCGAGCGCATCGTTGAACGACACGGAATAGTAAGTGAGGCCCAGTATCTGGGCTTCCAACATCGAGACGTCGACGAGACCGGACGACACCGCCATCGTCCCAGCGGCGGCATACGCGCCCGCAAGCCATTCGCCGATCTGCCCCGCGACGAACAGCGGTGCGCGGTCCTGTGACCCGCGGCCGAGGCCGATCACACCGCCCGACCACGCCTGCGTCGTGAACTCGGTCGCGGGTTTGTCGGCCCACGGCCCGTCCAGCCCGAACGGGGTGATCGCGCTGACGGTCACGTCGGGATGAGCGTCGGCGAGCGCTGCGGCGGCGAACTCCTCGAGTTGGACGATCGCCGTGCCTCGCGACCACACCACTGCGTCGGCCGTTTCGACCAGCCTCCGCAGCATGGCCACGTCGTCGAAATCGTGCGGGTCGACGACGACGCTGTGTTTCGAGCACGCCAGGAAGCTGAACAGTGCACCGTCGTCACCGGGCGCGATCTCGGCGCCCGACGCCGACCACCGACGCAGCGGATCCCCTTCGGGTGGCTCGACTTTGACGACGGTGGCACCGCCGTCGACCAGCAGCTTCGAGCAGTATCCGCCTGCGATACCGACGGACAGGTCGACGACGGTGTACCCGTCGAGTGCAAGCATCTAGTTCTTCTTCTTCCGGTTCGACTTGCTCAACCGGAACTCCGGCGGGAACTTCGCGTCGTTGTCGTTGACGGAGTCGGCAAGCCCGGCGTCGATGGCATCGCCCAACGCGAAGTCACCCGCATCATGGCGGACCGTGCTGCCCATCGACTCGAACATCGCGGCAAGCACGCTGCCCATGTACTCGCCCTGGAACTGCTTGACGACCTCGAAGAAGACCTTCTGCTGAAACACGGTGTCCACAGGGCGATTACGTGCACACGCCTGCGCGTACTTCTCCACCTCGGCTTCGAGCTGGTCGCGTGCGACGACCTTGTTGAGGAAGTTGCATTCCTTCATCTCCTGCGCCGTGAACGGCCGTCCGGTGAACACCATCTCCTGGAACGGCCGCAGGCCCATCGTCAGCACCCACGTCCACATCCGCGGACCCCAGCCGTAGTAGCGGAACGACGGGTGGCCGAACAGCGCGTCGTCGCTGGCGATCACCAGATCGGCGTCCGCGCACTGGTAGAAGTGCCAGCCGTAGCAATAGCCCTTGGCCTCTACGATGCTGATCTTCTTGAACTCCTGCAGTGCCCGGTTGCCCGCCGCCGCGTTGGCGTACCACTGCCCCATCGTCGCGCCGTGACGGAAGCTGCCCTGCGGCGGGTACGTGACGTCCGGGTCGTCGACCCGCAGTTCGGCGAGCCGGTCTTCCTCGGTCCCGGCCATGAAGTCGGGCAGATCGGCGCCGCTGCCGAAATCGTCACCGAGACCCCGGATCACGACGACCTTGACGTCGTCGTCGACGTTGGCACCCCGCAGCAGGTCGGCGTACCGCAACCGGGCCGCCGATGTCGGCGCGTTCAAGTGGTCGGGACGGTTGAACGTGATCGTCGCGATCTTCGTCGCCGGGTCCTTGTCGTAGAGGACGATCTCCTCGGGCGGCGGTCGTTCGCCTGACGCCATCGTCGTCCCCGGCTCAGGCCGTCGCCTCTACGGCGCCATATGTCGGGCTCGACGTGAGCACCTCGGCTCCGTCGTCGCGGATCAGCACGGCGTCCCTGGAGAACACCGCGCCGACGCCGGGTTGCCACACGTACCCGGTGACCGCCAGCACCATGCCCGGTTCGAGGCGCTCCTCGGCGCTCGTCGCGGGCAGATCCGCCGAGATCACCGGCGGGTCGAAGCCGAGACCGAGCCCGTGCGCGACGGGCGTCGCGGGCAGCGCCTCACCCGCGGCCTCGTAGGCGGATAGCAGATCGGTCGCCACACCACCGGGTCGACATGCCTCGATCAGGCGTTCCCACAACGCATTCGAGCGTCGGAAGAGTTCGTCGGCGTCGGGCACGTCGCCGACAGGCCAGGTGCGCCCGACCTCGCCGACATAGCCGTCGGCCAATGCACCCGCCGACAGCGCCACCAGGTCACCCTCGGCGACCCGACCCTCGGCGGAGTCCCGTCGCCATGAGTGGTCCTTCGGCGTGATCCACGCACCGTCCTGCGTGGCAGGCGTGGTGATGCCGCCCGCCGCCATCGCCTCCATCAACGCGCCAGTGAGGGTGCGCTCGGTGACGCCCGGCGCAAGCTCGGCGCGGGCGGTCTCCAGTGCGCGCTCCGCGACCCCGAGCGCACCGCGGAGCACACCGATCTCGTCTGCGGTCTTGATCCGGCGCGCCGCACGCAGCGCAGGCTCGGCGTCGACGAGTTCGGCTGCCGGAAACGCCATCGGCAGCAGCTGCGCGAATGTCGGTGTCAGTGAATCGGTTCCGACCCGCCGCACGGTCGCGGCGCCGGGCAGCTTCTTGAGCACCTCGATCAGCGTAATCGGGTTCCACGCCAACCCGTAGAGATGGTCGTGACCGATCTCGTCGGGGATGCCCTCGTCCCAGGTGCTGTTCAGGTGGATGTCGCCGGTCTCGCGGATCACCTCACAGATCGGCCTGAAGGGCCGGGTGCCCGCCACCCACAGCTGCGGCGCGCCGGTCACATAGCGGACGTTGGCCTGACGGCCCAGCACGAGGATGTCGATGTCGTGCTCGGCCATCTGAGTCAGCACCCGCTCGCGCCGACCGGTGCGCAATGCCTTTGCGTCAGGCAGGATTTCCAGTGCCATCAGGGCCGCCCGTACGGGGTGTACGGATAGTCCGTGATTCGCATGTTGCCGTCCTCGGTGATCACCACGATCTCCTCGCTTCGGTAGCCGCCCGTGCCGTCCTCCCAGACCACCGGCTCGAGCACCAGCAGCATTCGGGCAGGGAACACGAAGTTGTCGTCGAACTCCTCGCCGAGATCGGTTCCGATCATCGGCATCTCGGCGGCGTTGGTGCCGATGCCGTGCCCCAGGTAGAAGTGCGGCAGCCACGGCTTCTTTCCGCCGTTGGCGGCGATTCCTGCGCGCGCCAGGTCACCCGATGTCGCGCCGGCCTTGGTGACCGCAAGCACGGCGTCGAGTATCTCGCGCCACTTCTCGTACTGGGCGTGCTGGCGATCTGACGGCTCGTCGCCGACCAGCCAGGTGCGGCCGAAGTCCGAGCAGTAGCCGTTGTAGGTGATGCTGACATCGGTCCACAGCACGTCACCGCGCGCGAGTTCGCGTTCGGTGGTCAGCAGCGGCAGCGCCAGGTCGCCGGTGGTGGTCCACACGGCACCACTGGTTTTCGTGGTCGGCATCACCTGCCAGATCGCCTCGAGCATGTTTGCGGTCGCACCCAACTCGAAGGCGCGCCTGACGAACGCCGCGGACAGGTCGACCTGGCGCACGCCGGGTGCGAGTGCCTTCTGCACGTCGACCATCGCCTCTTCGGTGATGCGGCAGGCGTTGCGGACGCACGAGATCTGGTCGGCGGTCTTGACCAGCTTCGCCGGGCCGACGACCTGTGCGGCATCCGACGGCGGGCCCGCAGGGAACAGCGTGGCCTGCGCACGACGCATGGCGCCGGTCAGTTCGTCGACGGCGACGGACGCGCCGGCGGGCACCAGGTCGGCCAGCACCCTGGCGAAATGCTCGACGCCCTCGTCGAATTCGAGGTACAGCGGGCCGTGCACATGGTCGGCGGGCACCTCGATCTCGGGCGCCGACCCTTCGCGCAGCGGCATGAACAGGTGCGGGTGCTCGTCGTCGGCGAGCACTATCGCCACCGGGCGCTCGACATGGGAGAGTCCCGCGTCCAGCAGCCGCCAGCTGACGCCGGTGGCGTACACGACGTTGCCATTGCCGAGCAGGACGAGCGCGTCGACGCCCTTCTCCTTCATGGCATCGCGCAGCCTGGCCCCGCATTCGCGGTACATACGCGCGGTGTCGGGAATGTCGGGAATATCGATGGCGGTGCTACCCGCTGTCGCGATCGCGGTCATTCGACGCCCAGGAAGTTCTTGATGTTGGTGCTGACGATCTTTGTCGCAGCCTCCGGTCCGACGGCATCGACGACGGTCTTCAGCGACTTCTCCGAGTAGCCGAACGTCGATTCGTTGTGCGGGTAGTCCGAGGACCACATCACGTTGTCCACCCCGATCTTGTCGATCAGCTCGAGCCCGAGCGGGTCGACCATGAACGACGCGCTCATGTGCTCTTTCCAGTAGTGCCTGACATCGTGGGTCAACTCGTGGTTGAACATGTGCCGATAGGAGGCCAGCATGTGCTCGGCGTCCTGCAGCGCCGTTGGCACCCAGGCGATTCCGCCTTCGAACCAACCGATCTTCAGGCTCGGATGACGGTCGAGGATGCCGGAGAACACGTACTTGGCGAACTGCTCGCGGAACGAGTCGACGTTGACCATCATTCCGACCACGACGCTGTTGTGCTGGCACGGCGTCTTGGGTGGCGTCTCGCCGATGTGGTGGCTGACCGGCACACCCGACGCCTCGATCTCGTCCCACACCGCGTCCATGTCGGTGCTGCCGTAGTCGTAGATGTTGCCGTCGTCGTCCTTACCGGGGTTGAGCGGAAGCAGGAATGTCTTCAGACCCAACGACTTCAACTCTTCGATCGTGCTGCGGGTCCCCTTGGGGTCCCACCAGTTGATCAGACCCACCCCGTAGAAGTGCCCCTTGCTGCGCTCCTGCAGGTCGGCGATGTGCTCGTTGTAGATCCGGAAAACCCGCTCGCGCAGCGCCTTGTCGGGATAATGGAACAGTGCGAGCACGGCGTTGGGGAACGCGAGTTCCTTGTCGATGCCGTCCTCTTTGAGTTCGCGGACCCGCGCCTCGATGTTGTTCGTCGCTGCGCCTGCGAGGTCGTCGTACTGCATGAGCACCCGACCGAAGTCACCGCCGGTCCACGCCTTGCCCTTCATGCCGACCATGTATGCGCCGTCCTCGTACCAGATCCGAGGTGCGGCGCCCTTCAGTTCCTCGGGGAAGCGATCGTAGAAGATGTCGTCGGCCACCGAGATGTGGTTGTCGGCGGAGAAGATCTCGGTGCCCGCAGGCAAGCCGTAGTCGCCCGTGGCGTGCCCCTTGCGGTACTTGGGTGCGCCGAAGCCCTCGGGAGGGTAGAGAGTTGCAGTCGGGCTGGACATCGTGGGTACTCCAATCGGGCTGTCGGGGAAGTTGATTCTGTTGTGCCGGTGCCGGTTACCAGCTGACCGGAAGTTCGTAGACGCCGTAGGCGAGCCGGTCGTGTTTGAACGGCACCTCCTCGATCGGAATCGCCAGCTTCATCGTGGGGATGCGCTTGAGCAGGGTCGGGAACACGATCTGCATCTCGGCGCGCGCAAGCTGCTGGCCGACGCACTGGTGGCGGCCGTATCCGAAGCCGAGTTGCTGGCCGACGTCGCGGCCCAGGTCGAGCTTGTCGGGCTCGGGATAGACCGAGGCGTCCCAGTTGGCGGGGGCGAGGTCGAGGATGATGCCCTCGCCCGCGCGGATGGTCTCGCCGCCGATCTCGATGTCCTCGATCGCGATGCGGCGCTGGCCGGTCTGGATGATCGACAGGTAGCGCATCAGCTCTTCGACGGCGTTGGCGATGAACTTCGGATCATCCGAATCCCTAAGCAGCGCAGCCTGCTCCGGGTTCTCCAGCAGCGCCAGGATGCCGATGCCGATCATGTTGGCGGTGGTTTCGTGGCCGGCGATCAAGAGGCCGGTGCCGAGTTGGGCGGCTTCCTTGACGCTGATCTCGCCCGCGGTGACCCGCTCCGCGAGGTCGGACACCGCGTCCTCGGATGGGTTGGCCTGCTTCTCTTGGACGAGGTTGATCAGGTACTGGTGCAGGCTGAACGCGCCCTTCTGCATGGCGTCCGCGGCCGCGTAGCGGGCCAGCCCGGCGTTGGCGTGCTCCTGGAAGAACTCGTGGTCTTCGTATGGGACGCCGAGCATCTCGCTGATCACCCGGGTCGGCACCGGCAGGGCCAGCTTGGACACCATGTCGGCGGGCTGGGGTCCGGCCAGGATCGCATCGATGCACTCGTCGGTGACCTCTTGGATCGCGGGCCGCAGGCCTTCGACGCGTTTGAAGGTGAACGGCTTGGACAGCATCCGCCGGAAGCGGGTGTGCTCCTCGGCGTCGGAGGTGAACACCGACCGCGGGCGCTTGTGCACGGTCGCGAGCATGTGCTCGTTCCAGTGCGGGAAGCCTTCACGACGGTCGTCCACGCTCACCCGCGCGTCGGCGAACAACTCCCGCGCAACCGCGTGCCCGGTGACCAGCCACGGCGTGCTGCCGTCCCAGATGCGCACGCGGGAAAGCGGTTTCGTCTCGTTCATCTTCAGCATCTGCGGCGGCGGCGCGAACGGGCACCGAGCATCGCGTTCCATCGGGTAGTCGGGAACGTCGGCGGTCAGGCCGGAGTCGCTGGCGGTCAGTGTTTCGGACATGAACCCTCGTCATTCCTCGATGTCGATGGCCAGGGCCGGGCAGGCCGCGGCTGCATTGCGGACGTTCGTTGCTTGATCTGATGTGGGGCTGTCGTTGAGCAGGAGGACGACGCCGTCATCGTCGCGCTGGTCGAAGACGTCAGCGGCGTTCAGCACGCACTGGCCCGACGACACGCACTTGTCTTGGTCGACAGTCACTTTCATGGATGTTCCGTCACGGGTGCCTGCCAGAGCCCGACGATCGCATCGATCAGGCCCGACGCGACCGCCGCCCAACTGGTGCGTGGCACACCGTCGCCGTCGGCGAAGGCCCGCTCGAAGTCGGCGCAGGTGTGCATCATCAGGTTGCGCACCATGATGTTGCGTTCTGTCACCACCTCCATCGGCAGGTCGGGCAGACACCGGGTGATGCCCTCGACCACCTGGACGAGCGACGGAGATGCGAGCGCGTCGCGAACCACGATCTTCTGGTACTCGGGATCGGCCAGCGCCTGGGCCGCGAACCGCGCGTACCACGTCGGGTTGCCCAGTTGAGCCAGGTGCTCGGTCAGCGAGCAGACCATGCAGGTGATCCAGTCGCGCAGGTCTGTGGAGTCACCGATGTCGGCCACCATGCGCTCGAGCAGTTGCTCGATGGACGCGCGGTGCTTCTGTTCGATGGCGCGGACGAGGTCGGTCTTGGTGCCGAAGTGGTAACCGACGGCGGCGTTGTTTCCCTGCCCGGCCGCCTCGCTGACCTGGCGATTCGATACCGCGAAGACGCCGTGCTCCGCATAGAGCCGCTCGGCCGCCTTCAGGATCGCCTCTTGGGTATTGCTCGCGCGATCGGCGCGCACCGCTCTGGCAGTGGTCACGGTCACAGTCAACCCGCCCGAGCCGATTAAGTCAAGCGACTGATTTAAAACAGTCACGGTTTCGGCTTGCGGACGATCACTTTGCCTGCGACTGCGCCGCCGTCGACCGGCAGCACGGTGCCCGTCACGTAGCGCGAGCGATCGGTGGCGAAGTACAGGGCCGCCTCGGCGACGTCATCGGCCGTGCCCTCGCGCTTGAGTGGGCGATCGTTGCGCATCGTCTCGCGGATCTTCGCCTCGAACTCCTCGAGCTTCTCGAGGTCCTCCCCCGCCGCGGACTTGCGCACGATCGCGGTGCGGATGTTGCCCGGCGCGATGGCGTTGACGCGAATCTCGTAGTGCGCCAATTCAATCGCGGCCGACTTCGTGAACTGGATGACGGCGGCCTTCGACGCGCGGTAGGTCTGCACGCCGCCGCCGGCCAGGATGCCGCCGATCGAGGTGATGTTGACGATCGATCCGCCGTGGCCGGCGTCGCGCATGTGCCGCGCCGCATCGCGGGTGCCGGCCATCACGGCACGCAGGTTGACGGCCATGATCTTGTCGAAGTCGGCGAGGTCGTCGTCGAACAGGCTTCGGTGCATGGTGCCCGACACGCCTGCGTTGTTGACCATCACATGCAGATCGCCGAACTTCTCGACAGCGGTGGTCACCAGGCCGCTGACCTGGTCCAGTTCGGCGACGTCGGCCTCGACGAACACGGCGTTGGCGCCGATGTCCTCGGCAAGCGCCGTGCCTGCGTCGCCGTCGATGTCGGCGATCAACACCCTGGCGCCCTCCGCGGCGAACCTCCGCGCCAGACCCTCGCCGAGCCCCGACGCGCCGCCGGTGACGACTGCAACCTTGCCTTCGAGTTCGTTGCTCACCTAACTCGTTCCCCTTCTCGCCCAAACCGACATTTGGGCGCAAAAGTGCGAGTAACTCGCGCCAAAACGTCGATCTCGGCGACGGAATAACGCCATCAGAGCTCACTCACATTCTTGAGGAAATCCAACAGCAGTTCGTTCACCGCGTCGGGCTGTTCGATCTGCGGACAGTGGCCGGCCCGCTCGATGACCGCGGAGCGGCCGTGCGGGATCTGCGCCGCGATCTCCGCCGCCCAACCGTCGGGCAGCAGTTTGTCCTCGGCGCCCTCGACCACCAGCGTGGGCACCGCGATGCGGTCGTAGGCCCGCTTGCTCGACGGCAGCGGCGGCGGCTCAAGGCCCGGCCGCCGAAACCTGGCCGCAGCCAACGCTTCCCACGCACCCGGCGCAATGCTGGACTCGTATCGCCGCTGAACATACGCGTCGTCGTTGGGATAGGCCTTGCGGAAGAACAGCGCCTCGACGATGCGCCGCATGCCTGCCAGGGTGGCGTCGTAGTCGTACAGCGCCGCCGAATACTCGTTGCGCTGGATCTCGCCGCCGCCGCAGATCATCGTCAGGCTGCGGGCGGGCAGCAGCGGTGCCTCGGAGGTCGCGTCGACGAAGAGGTTGACCGCGCCCATCGAGTTCCCGACGAAGTGCGCGGTCTCGATACCGACCGCATCGCAGAACCGCGCGATGTGCCGGATCCGCATGCCACGGCCGTCGTTGAAGTCGATCACCTTGGCCGACTCGCCGAACCCCAGCATGTCGAGCGCCAGCACCCGGTAATGGTCAGCCAGCGCGGCGATGTTGCGTTCCCAGCCGATGTCGGCGCTGACGCCGAATTCGCCGCCGTGCAGCAGCACGACCGGATCCCCTTGTCCCGCTTCGAGATAGCCGGTGGTCAGCCCATCGACAAGGATGGACTTGCGCTGGGTCACGCCGGTTCCCACGCGGCGCGGGCGTGCGCGAGCACCTGGGTCGCCAGCATGTCGAGCTGACCTCGGACGGTCTCGTCGACCAGCTCACCCGACTCGTCCCAGATCTTGTCCGCCGAGTTGATCGCGACACCCAACGGTGTCGGCCAGGCCCGCAACGCATGCCCGATCGAACGCAGTTGGCCCAGTGTGCCGACGGCGGCCTGCCAGCCGAATGCGCAGCTGATGCACCCCCACGGCGTGTTGTCGAGGTAGACCCGCGGGTCCTCGCGCAGGTCCTCGATGTAGTCCAGTGCGTTCTTCACCAAACCGGAGATGGCGCCGTGATAGCCGGGTGAGCCGACGACGACGGCATCGGCGTCACGCAACGCGCTGACCAACTCGAGCGCCTTCGGGGTGCGCTCCAACTCATGCGGGGCGTACATGGGGAGGTCGAGCTCGGGCCCGCTGAAGAACCTCGTGCGCCCTCCCTGGCGTTCGACGGAGGCCAGGCAGTAACGCAGTGCCCGCTCGGTCGACGAGTTGGCCCTCAGCGTTCCGCCGAGCCCGACGACGAGCGGCGCGCCACCAATTGCCGTGGTTGTGGACATCATTGTCACCTACTTGATCGCAATGGGATTCACCGGTGAGCCGACCGCGCCGGTCACCCGGAGCGGCGGCGCGATGAGCTGGAATTCGTAGACGCCGTCGGCGGCGCAGTCGGCGGCCAATGCATTGAGGTCCCAGTACTCGCCGAGCATCAGCCCCATGTCGCGCAGGCACAGCATGTGCATCGGCAGGATCGCGCCGTCCACCCCGGACGCCGGGTTCTCGACCATCAGGTTGTCCGCGGCTACGGCGGCCACCTCGTGGTCGTGCAGCCACGATGCGCACGTCCAATCCAGGCCCGCACCGGGTTCGGCGCCGTCCCCGGTTTCCAGGAACCGTGCCCACCACCCGGTACGCACCAACACGATGTCACCGCTTTCGATCGTGACGCCCTGGGTGCGCGCGGCCTCGTCGAGTTCGGCGGGCGTGATGGGATCGCCCAGCTCGCAGAACGTTTCGACACCGCGGAGGCGGCAGATGTCGAGCAGCACGCCGCGCGACGTGATGCCCTTGCCGTCTACCTTGTCGATGCCGCAGTGGAAGGCGCCGAGGCTGGTCACCGAATTCGCCGGAAACCCGTTGTACAGCTTGTCCTCGTAGTAGACGTGCGACAGCGCATCCCACTGGGTGGCGGCCTGCAGCGGCATGATGATCAGGTCGTCGTTGAAGCGCATCGGCCCGGCCTCGGAGTAGCTGCTCAGCTGGACCGCAGACGGGTTCTGCAACCACTTGGGCCCGAACTCCATCAGCGTCTTGGCATCGCCGCCGTCGACGGTCATCACATGGGTCGGGTTCTGCCGGTAGTGGAACGCGCCCTGCGGGCCCGACGACCCGAAGTCCACGCCGAGCGGAAACACCTTGCCGTGCTTGACGAGTCCGGCGGCTTGGGCGACTTTATCGGCGGTGATGAGGTTCAACGTGCCGAGTTCGTCGTCATCGCCCCACCGGCCCCAGTTGCGGACGTCGTCGGCGACACGCCGAAAGTCACTCAGGCTGGCCATGTTTCCTCTTCCGCTCGTCCGAGATATCGCCGATCACGCGCTCGGCGACCGCACCACCGTCGACGAAGATCACCTGGCCGCTGATGTAGCGCGCCGCAGCGCTGTTGAGAAACACCAGCACGCTGGCCTGCTCGTCGGATTCCGCCGCCCGACCGAGGGGGGTGGTGAACGAGTCCAGGAACTCCTGGCCGTAGGCGCTGCGCAACTGGTCGAGGATCGGTGTATCCGTGACGCCGGGTGCTGTGCAGTTGATGCGAATGCCCTTGGCGCCCAGCACGCCGACGTTGGCCATCGCGTACAGGATGAGCGCCTCCTTGGCGAGCCGGTAGCCGCCGCCGTCCTTGACCGGCTGCGGGTTGCGCTCACACCACTGGATTCCCTCGGCCATCGTCGAGGTGTCCAGCAACCCGGCCGTGACGACGGCGTTCTCCCGGTAGGCGGACGCCGCCAGCGACGACACGCTCGCGATCGCCGAGCCGGCAGGCATCAGCGGGATCAGTGACTCCGTGAAATACCGCGTGCCGAGGAAGTTGATCCGCACCACGCGCAGCGGATCACCGATGCCCGACGACACCCCCGCGATGTTGAACAGCGCGTCGACCTGCCCGCCAACGGCTGCGACGGCCTGGTCGATGGACGCCTCGTCGGACAGGTCGATCTCGTGGAACTCCTTGAGCTGCAGGGCCGGCCGACGCAGATCGAGGCCGACGACCTCGGCGCCGAGTTCGGTGAGCTGCCTGGCGACGTGCTCACCGATGCCCGACGCGCAGCCGGTGACGACTACCCGCTTGCCGTCGTAGCGCCAGAGATCGTCGATCCGTCCCATGCCCTATTTCTTGTTCGCGTCCGCAGAAGGATTCCTGCTGTCCCAACCCTGCCCCGACTTGAGCTTCGCCGCAGCCGCTTCGATGCCCGCGTTCATCTCGTCCATCGCCAGGGACACCTCGTTGGCGGTGTAGTTCTCCCGGCCGGTGGGCAGCCCGCCGAATGCGTAGGTCTCGTCGAACTCCGGTGCGTTCGACGCGGGCCGGCGCGCCTCCGCCTTCTCGAGGATGGGCTCCATCCGCTTCGCCTTCTCGGCGGCCGACTTCTCATGCCGCTCGATGAACTCCGGAAGCACCTCTTTGCCCATCAACTCGATGGACTCCATGGTCTCCTCGTGCCTGCGCGGCGTCAGCAGCAGGATCAGCTCATCGACGCCGCTCTCTTCGTAGCCGCGGAGGAATTCGCGCACGGTCGCCGGGCTGCCGATCGGGCCGCGGTCGGGGCCGTAGACGATGCTGGGGTCCTTCTCGATCTCCTCGAGATGGCGCTGCCACACCCCGGTCCGGCCCGGCGTGTGCATGCCGGTCATGTAGTAGTGCATGATGCCGAACGCGAAGAAGCCGCCGCCCTTGCCGAGCCGCTCGATGGCCTGCTCGTCGGTAGGGGCGACCATCATCGACAGGTCGCCGCCGATGGCCAGGATGTTGGGGTTCATCTGCGGGGTGACCGGTGCGGCCGACTCCTCGAACTCCTTGTAGTACCCGTTCACCCGCTCGGCCAGCGGCCCTGGGCCGGTGTAGGCGAAGCTCAGCGCGCCGAGACCCTTCTGTGCGGCCATCGACACCGACGCAGGACGCGTACAGGCCACCCACACCGGCGGGTGCGGCTTCTGCAACGGCTTGGGAACCACGTTGCGCGGCGGCATCTCGATGTGCTCACCCTTGAAGCCGGTGAAGGGCTCCTCGATCATGCACCGGATGGAGACCTCGAGCGCCTCCTCCCACATCTTGCGCTTGTCCGCGGGATCGATCCCGAACCCGCCGAGTTCGCCGACGGATGACGACTCGCCGGTGCCGAACTCGACGCGCCCGTTGGAGATCAGGTCCAGCGTCGACACCCGCTCCGCGACGCGCGCCGGGTGGTTGACCGCCGGCGGCAGATGCATGATGCCGAAGCCGAGCCGAATGTCTTTGGTGCGCTGGCTGGCCGCGGACAGGAAGATCTCGGGTGCGGTGGAGTGGCAGTACTCCTCGAGGAAATGGTGCTCGGTCAGCCACACCGTGGAGAAGCCGGCCTTGTCGGCGGCCTCCACCTCGTCGAGGCCGTCCTGGAAGAGCTTGTGTTCGTCATCGTCACTCCACGGCCGCGGCAGCGGGAATTCGTAGAACAGCGAGATCTTCATTTGGTTACCTTTCGATGCGAATCGAGTGACGAATCTGACTGCGCGCCACCGGCATCCGGCAGCTGGTCTTCGATGTGCTTGGCGGCGACATAGCCGAACGTCATGGCGGGACCGATGGTCGCGCCCGCGCCCGCGTAGCTGCGGCCCATGACGGCGGCCGACGTGTTACCCACCGCGTAGAGGCCCTTCACCATGGTGTCGTCGGCGCGCAGCACCCGGGCGAACTCATCGGTCCGCAGGCCGCCCGAGGTGCCGAGGTCGCCGAGAATGATCTGGAATGCCAGATACGGCGGCTTACCGAGCGGATAGAGGTTGGGGTTCGGCAGCGTGGGGTCGCCATAGTAGTTGTCGTACTTGGAGTCGCCGCGGTTGAAGTCGTCGTCGTGGCCCTTGCGTGCCATCGCGTTGAAACGCTCCGCGGTCTGGCGCAGCTGTGCCTGCGGCACGCCGATCTCGGCGGCGAGCTTTTCGAAGCTGTTCGCCTGCTTGACGATCCCGGAATCCAGCCAGGCCTTCGGCACCTTCCAGCCGGTCGGCACCGGCGCGAACGGCACCTTGGGGATCGGCAGGTGACCGCCGACCACGTAGCGGTGGAACGACCTGATGTCGGTGATCAGCCAGCACGGGATGTGCGTGACACCGGAGTTCTGGCCGTCGATCATCGCGTGCGCGAAGTCCATGTAGGGCGCCGCTTCGTTGATGAAGCGCCTGCCCTCGCCGTTGACGACGAACTGTGCGGGCATCATGCGCTCGTTGAGCATGAACTGCAGGCGACCGTCGGGCCAGCACATGGCCGGGAACCACCACGCCTCGTCGAGCAGGTCGGTCGAACCGCCGACCTTCTCCCCTGCCCGGATGCCGTCACCCATCGAGGCGGGATTGCCGAAGCTCCAATCCTTCTGGAGCACCGGCAGGTGCTGTCTGCGCCACTCCATGTCGTGGTCGAACCCGCCCGCGGCGAGGATGACGCCGCCGCGCGCTGCGATGCGGTGCGGTCTGCCGTCGCGTTCGACGACCGCACCGACCACCGCGCCGTCGACGTCGGTGATCAACTCCGTCATCGGCGAGTTGAGCCACAGCGGGATACCGTGCTCCTTCATCGCCAGCCGCAACCGAGCGGCCAGCGACTGTCCGATCGCGGCCATCCGGTCTCCGAACAGCCGCGCCCGCAACATCCGCCAGATCAGCTTGACTAGCACGGCCTTGCCCCGCCAGTTCTGCCGTACCTGGTAGAACAGCCGAAGATCCTTGGGCGCGAACCAGATTCCCCTCGGCGCCAGCGCGAGCGGCTGCAAGAGATTCTGCTCCTCTTCGCCGAGTTTGCGCAGGTCGATCGCGGGCACGTTGATGGTGCTGCCGAGTTCGGATCCACCGGGCAACTCCGGGTAGTAGTCGGCGTACCCGGGTTTCCAGACGAACTCGAACCAGTGGCTGCGGCTCTCGAGGAACTCCATCATCTTCGGCGCCGCGTCCACGTACTGCCGCAGCCGGGCGTCGCTGACGAGTCCGTCGGTGATCGTCTTCAGGTACTGGAAGACGCCGTCGGGGTCGGGAACGTGTCCGGCCTTGCGCTGCGACGGCGCACCGGGCACCCAGATGCCTCCGCCCGACAGCGCGGTCGATCCGCCGAAGTGCGCCGACTTCTCGACCACCAACGCGTCGAGTCCGGCGGCGTTCGCGGTGAGTGCGGCGGTCATGCCCCCACCGCCGGAGCCGACGACGAGCACGTCGACGGTCGTATCGAAATCGCCTGTGGTCATGACGCAGGCACCGCCGTCCGGACGGCGAATCCCGCGATCAGCTCGGGAGCCGCGCGGTAGAAGCGGTTCTCGGTCACATACGGGCCCTGTGCGGCGAGCGCCGCGAACGCGGCGACCCACGTGCGCACTTCGTGCGCGGAGTTACCCGCCTCGTGCGCCATCCATGACACGGACCAGCCGTCGACATCGGAGAGATGGCCGCTGTCAACGATTTCCAGGAACCGGTGATCCCATTCGGGATTCAGCGGCTGCAGTGGGCTCTCGCCGTGCGCGAAGTTGTCCGCGGCCTCGATCACCGCTGCCTGACGTGCCTGCCGCTGTTCTGGCGACATCGGCTCGCCCAGCACGATGCGGCCCAGCGCCGCGGGCGGGGCCGTCGCAAGCGTCGGGACGGGCGGGTCGTGGGACAGGCCGCCGGAGCCGATCACGAGCACCCGCTTGTCCAGCGTCGCCAGGTAGTTGCCGACGGCCGTGCCGAGGGCCCGCGAACGGCGAAGGGGGCCAAGCGGTGTGGCCACCGAGTTGATGAAGATCGGGATGACAGGCTTGGCGGCCGCATCGCCGAAGAGGGTCTGCAGCGGCTGCACGGTGCCGTGGTCGACGTCCATGCTGGCCGAGACCGCGACGTCGACGTCGGCGCCGAGAACCGCCTCCGCCAGCTCGGTTGCGATGTCCTCCGGCACATTCAGCGGACCTTCCTGGGTGCCGTAGTCACCGACGCCGCTCGCCTTCATGCTGATGCAGAACGGCGGCATCATCCGGTAGAAGACGCCGTTGTAGTGGTCCGGGGAGAAGATGACGACGAGTTCGGGGTCGTAGGCGCGCACGCACTCCCGCGCATCGGCGAGTGCGCCGTTGATGGAGTCGAGGAGTTCAGCCGACGGTCCCGGAAGATTCAGAAGTGGGCTGTGGGACATACAGCACAGGGTCAGTGGCACCTTTACCTCCTCCCTGGGTCAGGTAGAGAACCTTGAACAGAGCTGCGCTGAGTTCGGGCGCCCGCTGCGCGATGCAGGCGCCCGCGATGCACCGGTCGGGCCGCAGGAACAGCACGGAATCGGTGTGCGCGTCGAACCAGGCCTTGAGCGCGCCAGTGCGGTCGCCGACGATGACGACGTCCGGGTCGTCGTGTCCGGTCCAGTGCAGTTGTGTCATCGGCCGGGCGGCGACGAACCTGGCGCCCAACGCCTTCCACCGATCAAACGCCTCCCCGAGCAGCGCGCGCGGGTTGTTGCTCCAGCACAGCACAGCGAATCCGGTGCCGAGGACATCGTCGAGCAGGACGTTCTGCTGATCCCTGGTGTCCACGCGCGGCTGGATGAACAGCGTGCCCGTCGGGGAGTTCTCCGAGCGCGGCTCGAAGTGCCACACGGCGCCCTGCTCGTATCGCGGCATCGGCTTGAAGCGCATCTCGAGCACGTACCGCTTCAGCGAGGGCACCAGCGAGGCGCCGTGAATCACCTTGTCCCGCAGTGCGGCAACGCGCCGGTTCGTCGGCGAGATGACCCGACCGACCATCGTGGACAGGTCGATCATCGCCCGCGCGTGCTTGCGCCGTTCGACGTCGTAGGTGTCCAGCAGCGCGTCCTCGGCCTGCCCGTTGACCACCGCGGCCAGCTTCCAGCCGAGGTTGGCGGCGTCGCGGATGCCGCTGTTGTAGCCCTGGCCCTGCCAGACCGGCATCAGATGCGCCGCATCGCCCGCGATCATCAAGCGCCCCTGCCGGAATGCGCCCGCGATCCGCGAGTGATGCGTGTACACCCGGTGCCTGATGATGTCGACGCGCTCCGGGTCGGGGACCATCTGGGCCAGCATGCGCCTGACGAACGCCGGGCTGTCGGCTTCCTCGTCGGACTCGTTGGCGTGAATCATGAACTCGAACCGCCGGATACCGTGCGCGATCGAGATCGACACGTACGGTCGCGCGGGATCGGCGCCGACCTCGCTGTTGGGATGGCCGAGCGGATCGTTGGCGCAGTCGACGACCAACCAACGTGTCGAGGAGGTGGTGCCGTCGAACGGCACCCCCATCAAACGTCGGGTGGCGCTCCTGCCGCCGTCGCATCCGACGACGTAGCGCGCGGTCACCGGGTCGCGGCCGTCGGCGAATTCGACGGTGACGCCGTCGGGCGTCTCGGTGCAGTTCTCCATCCGATGACCCCAGCGCACCTCGACGTGGTCGAAGCGGTCGAGGCCGGCGAGCAGTTCGGCGTCCACCATCGGTTGTACGAAGCCGTTGCGTTTCGGCCATCCGAATCGCGCGTCCGGCGGGGCCATCTCGGCGAGCAGTTTCCGCTTCGCGTCGAAGAAGCGCAGGATCTGGTTGGGCACGGTGTGCGGCAGGACCTGGTCGACCAAGCCGATCGACTGGAACGTGCGCAATGCCTCGTCGTCGAGTCCGACGCCGCGCGGGTAGTCGATCAGGCTGTCGCGTTCGTCGACGACGAGGGCGCGAACACCCTGTAGGCCAAGGATGTTGGCCAGGGTGAGACCGACGGGGCCGCCCCCGACGATAACGACGTCGAAATTCTCTGCCATGGTCAGCGTCCCAGCAGGAAGTCCAGGTGCAGCCTGTTGAAGGCCTTGGGGTCCTCATACTGAGGCCAGTGGCCGCAACCGGGCATCAACTCGAACCGGGCGCCGGGAATCATCGATGCGATCCGCTTGCCCTCCGTGACGTCTGCTGTCGGATCGTCGCTTGTCCACACGACGAGCGTCGGCGCTTCGATCGCGCCGTACTCGCCTGCCCCCAGCAGGTTACGGGCCCGGATCTCCGGGTCCTGCAACGCCATGATGTCGCGCATGGCGTCGATGAAGCCGGGTTGGCGGTAGATCCGCTGCCTGCTGGCGACGATGTCGTCGTAGCCCTTGCTCTTGTCGGCCATCAGCCATTTGATCCTGGCCTGCACCGTCTCCCAGGTGGGCGCTTCGACCGCGGCCATCGACAGTGTGATGATGCGCTTCATCACCTCGGGGTCGGCCTGCGAGCCGCCCGCGGTGTTGAGCACGAGATGGTCGATCCGGTCGGGATGGTCGATGGCGGCGCGCGACGCCACCCAGCCACCGAGCGACTCCCCGCTCAGATGGACCCGCTCCGCCCCGATGGCGTCGAAGAAGTCGATCAGGTGTGAGACGTAGTGGTGTACCTCGAGCGGGTGGCCGGGCTTGTCGGTGTACCCGTGCCCGAGCATGTCGATCGACCAGGTCGAGAAGTGCTCGGCGTGCGCCTCGAGGTTGCGGACGTAGGCCTCGGCGTGGCCGCCGGAGCCGTGCAGGAACACCACCGCCGGCTTGCTCTCGTCGCCCGCGTGCAGATAACGGGTGCGCACCCCGCCCGCATCGAGGTAGCCCTGCGAGAACGCCACGCCCTGGAGATCGCTCCAGACGCTTTCGTGCTCAGACACCCCGTCACCTCTCTTGACGACGAGAATCGAATTCTCGTGATTTGTAAGCACTCTGCTCATTTATCGCACATGTACGTGCACTATAGTCAGAGCATCACTCTCGGAATTCGGTCTGTCAAGGAGGGCGCGATGCCGAAGTCCAGCAGCGCAGGCGCCGCGGCGACCGGTGCTCCCGGATCGCAGACCCTCGCCCGCGGACTAGCCGCGCTGCAGCTGGTCGCCGCCTCTCCCAACGGTTTGACGGCCCAGCAGGTCGCCGACGACATCGGGGTGCACCGGACGATCGCCTACCGCCTGCTGACCACGCTCGCGCAGTACCGGTTCGTGGCCAAGGGCGAAGACGGCAGGTACCGCTCGGCGTCGGCGCTTGCGGTGCTCGGCGCGTCGTTCGACAACAACGTCCGCCAGCTGAGCCTGCCGACCCTGCGCTCGCTGGCCGATGAGCTGGGGACCACGGTCTCGCTGCTCATCGCCGAGGGCGATCAGCAGGTCGCCATCGCGGTGATCGTGCCGACGAACGTCTTCTACCAACTGTCGTTTCACGAAGGCAGCCGCTACCCGCTGGAGCGCGGGGCGGCCGGAATCGCACTGCTGGCCAGCATGCCGCCACGGCCGGGCGAGCGGGATCTCGTCCCGCAGACCCGTAAGCAGGGCTGGGTCATCACCCACGGCGAGATCGAACCGAACACCTACGGCCTCGCCGTGCCCGTCAAACGCAGTCCGCCCTCGCCGCCGACGTGCATCAACCTGATCTCTCATCGCGAGGACGTCGTGCTGCACGGCAGAGAGTCAGTCATCAAGGCGGCCAACGAATTATCCGCGATCCTCAACTGAGGGTCAGCCTGCGCAGAAGGGTGAGCAACGGTGACCGAGTGGGACAACGAAGTCGACGTCGTCGTGCTGGGCAGCGGCGGTGCGGGCCTGACGGCAGCACTGGCCGCCGCAACCAACGGCGCATCCGTGGCGGTGTACGAGAAGGCCGCGACGGTGGGCGGAACCACCGCGGTGTCCGGCGGCATTGTCTGGATACCGGCACACAACCGGTCTCCCGCCGGCGAACTGACCGAAGCCGACGCGCTGCGATACCTGGAGGCGCAGTCGCTCGGCGTGATGGATCGCGAACTCGTCGAGACGTTCGTGCACACCGGTCCGAAGATGCTGGACTTCGTCGAGCAGAACAGTGAGCTGCAGTTCGAGATCGCCGAGGGATTCCCCGATTACAAACCCGAACTGCCCGGTGGTCGGCCGACCGGCGGCCGCTCGCTGAACGCCAAACCGTTCGACCTGGCCCGGCTCGGCGAGTGGAAGGACAGGATCACGTCCTTCCCCGCCGATTTCAGCAATGTCGGCATCGACGCCGAAACACGGGCCCGCATCCACGCCGCCGTTGACAACTCCGACGGTGACTACTGCGTCGCGGGAACCGCGCTGATCGCCGCTCTGCTGAAGGGTCTGCTCGACCGCGGTGTCGTCCCTGTCACCTCGGCGCGCGCCCTCGAACTGATCGCCGCCGACGGGGCGATCGTCGGAGTGCGAATCAACCAGGACGGCAAGGATGTTCGGGTCCGCGCCCGCGCCGGCGTGGTGCTGGGCACCGGCGGCTTCGAGTGGGATGAGGCGCTGGTGGAGGCGTTCCTACGCGGACCGATGCACGGGCCGGTCTCACCGCCGAACAACACCGGTGACGGGTTGCGGATGGCGATGGCGCACGGCGCCGCTCTCGCCAACATGGGTGAGGCATGGTGGGTGCCGATCATCCAGATCCCCGGCGACACGTTCCAGGGAAAGCCGCGTAGCCGCAGTGTGCGGTTGGAGCGGACGCGGCCGCGCAGCATCATCGTCAACCGGGCGGGCAAGAGATTCCTCAACGAGGCAGGCGAATACAACTCGATGGCGGGGCCGTTCCACCATCTGGACCCGCGCCACGGCTACGTCAACGACCCGGCGTGGATCGTGTTCGACGATCAACACCTCAAGCGGTACGGCTTCCTCGGCGTCGAACCCGACGGCCCCGTTCCCGCGTGGTTCTGCCAGTCGCGCGACCTCGCCGAACTGAGCGAGAAGACCGGTATCGACGCCGACGGCCTCGCCCGCACTTTGCAGGCGTGGAACGAGAACGTGGCCGGCGAGACCGATCCGGACTTCGGCCGCGGTTCCAGTGCATACGACGGGTACTGGGGCGACAACGACGCCCCGACGACAGCGGGTAAGACGCTCGGACCGATCGACACGCCGCCGTACTACGCGGTTCCGGTCACCGTCGGCGCGATGGGCACCAAGGGCGGACCGCGAACCGACCGGGACGGTCGGGTGCTGCATGTCAGCGGCAGACCGATACCCGGCCTGTACGCCGCGGGCAACGCGATGGCGGGTGCAACCGGAAAGGCTTACGGGGGCGCAGGCGGAACCATCGGACCCGCAATGGTTTTCGGGTTCCGGGCCGGCGTCGCGGCGGCGACGGGCAAGCCGGTTTCGTAACCCGTTGAAACACCGGCCGCATCAGTCTCACCGATCAACGTTTTGACGAGATTCTCTCGCGGATTGTCTACCAAACGTCGATCGATGTGACTCAGCGCGGTGCTCTGCCCTCTCGCCGGCCTGACCGCTTACTCATCTGTCCGTCGTCTGGGCGCCACGCACCGGCACGTTGCACCAGCCCAGCACGTTCGTCATGTGCACGCGCTGCAGACCTGAACGGTCGATGTCGTAGTCGGGGATCAGGTCGAGCAGCGTGTCGATCGCCATCCGGCCCTCCATCCGTGCCAGCGCCGCGCCGAGGCAGCTGTGGATGCCGTAGCCGAAGTTCAGGTTGTAGCCGACCTTGCGCTCACGATTGATGTCGAAGCGGTCGGCGTCGGGGAAGAACCGTTCGTCACGGCTGGCCGACCCGTTGATCAGCAGGACCGGTGCGCCCTCGGGAATCGTCTCGTCGTACATGGTGACATCCCGTGTCGGGGTGCGGATCTGGTACTGCGACGGACCCTCGTAGCGCAGCAGTTCCTCGAATGCCGCGGGTATCTTGCTGCGGTCCTCCTGCAGCATCCGCCACTGGTCGGGGTTGTCGGCGAACACCACGACGGCGTTGCCGACCAGTTTCGTGACGGTCTCGGCGCCCGCACCGCCGAGCATCGTGCAGAAGCCGGTGATCTCGATGTCGTCGAGACGTCGGGTCTCGCCGTCATCGGTGACCTCGGTCTCGATGAGGCGGCTGATCATGTCGTCCTGCGGCTTCTTCCGGCGTTCCTGAATGAGCTCGTAGTAGTAGGCGCCGGACTTCATCACGGCTTCCATGCTCTCCTGCGACATCCCCATGCCCTGGTTGCGCTCGAGGCTGATGTCGAGCCAGTGCCGGAGCATCTGCCGGTCAGCGGCGGGCACCCCGAGCATCGACGTGATGACCTCGACGGGGAACAGCGCGGCGAAGTCCTCGACCGCGTCGAACGACTTCGGGTCCAGTTGGCTCGCGTAGCGGTCGATGGTCTCTCGGACAAGCGATTCCAGCGCAGTGACGGCGCGCGGCGTGAAGACGCGATTGACCAGCTTGCGCATCCGCTCGTGCTCGGGCGGATCCAGGCTGATGATGATCTTGCCGAGGGAGCTTTCGCCCTTCGCAGCGGCCTTCACCATGTCGAGCGTGACGCCCTTGGCCGACGAGAACGTCTGGTGGTCCTTGATCGCCGCCGCGACGTCGGCGTAGCGCGTCAACGCCCAGAAGTCGTATTTGTCGCTGTAGTACAGCGGCGCCTCGTCGCGCATTCGCCGGTAGGTCTCGAAGGGCGAGTCGAAGTAGTCGTCGGAGTAGGGATCGAAGACGACAGGATCATCCGAAACCGTTGGACTCGTTACGCTCACAACTTCGCTCCGTTCCGTTGTCGCACTCTTATCACTTCAGGGCTTTGCCGGGATGGCGAACAGCTGTTCCGCCGCCGTATAGGGATCGGACCGGCCGTCGGCGACGAGTTCGGCAAGCCGGTCGAGGTCGGCGTGGCTGCGCAACTGCGTCTGCGCGAGCGACAGGATCTGCGCGCGGGCGCGGGCCCTGCGGCGCTCGGGACTGTCGGCCCGGGCGTGCGCCTCGATCGCGTCGACCAGTTCGGCGATGCCGTCGGCTTGCGCGGCGATGGCCTTGAGGATCGGCGCCTTGGTCTCGGCGCGAAGATCCCGCACCGTCTGGTCGGCACCCTCGCGGTCGGCCTTGTTCACCACGACGATGTCGGCGACCTCGAGCAGGCCCGCCTTGGCAGCCTGAACCGCGTCTCCCGCACCGGGATTGAGGACGACGACGGTCGGGTCGGCGATCGCGGCGATCTCGATCTCCGACTGCCCGACGCCGACAGTCTCGAGCATGATCAGGTCGTAGGCGAGCGTGGCCAGCAACCGCGTCGCGGCAGGCACGGCGGCGGCCAACCCACCGAGGTGACCGCGGGCGGCGACCGAGCGGATGAGCACGTCGGGGTCGTTGATGTGGGCCGCCATCCGGATCCGGTCACCGAGAAGCGCGCCGCCGCTGTAGGGCGACGACGGATCGACGGCGAGCACCGCGACCCGCTTGCCGCGCGTGCGGTACGCGGTGACCAGGGCGGCGACCGTGGTGGACTTGCCCGCTCCCGGCGGACCGGTCACTCCGATGATCTGCGGCGGCGTCGTCGCGCCGAGTGCCTCGAGAACTTCGTCGCGGCGGGCGCTTTCGACAAGGCTCAACAACCGGCCCGCCGCTCGGGTGGACCCGTTGCGCGCCGCGGTGATGAGCTCGTCGATGGTCATTGGTCGATGATGGACTACGGGGCCGGAACTTCGATGACGGTTGCCGAACCCATTCCGCCGCCCGCACACATCGCGGCCACTCCGATTCCGCCACCGCGCCTTCGCAGTTCGTGCACCAGCGTGACGAGCATGCGGGCGCCGGTAGCGGCCACCGGGTGACCGAGCGAGCAACCGCTGCCGCTGACGTTGACGATGGCCGGGTCGATGTCGAGCAGCTTGATGGTCGCGACGCACATCGACGCGAAGGCCTCGTTGATCTCGAACAGGTCGACGTCGGAGACCGAAAGACGAGCGCGGCCAAGCGCTTTGGGAATCGCCTCGACGGGCGCCAACCCTGTCGACGCCGGATCGACGCCGACCGACGCCCACGCCTTCACCGTCGCGAGCGCAGGCAGCCCGAGCCGGTCGCTCGCGACGACGAGCGCGGCTGCGCCGTCGTTGGCGCCACACGCGTTACCCGCGGTGATCGAGAACCCCTCGATCTCGGGGTGCAGGGGCTTCAGCGCGGCGAGTTTCTCGATGCTGGTGTCGCGGCGCGGATGCTCGTCGACCTCGAAAAGGGCGTGCGGCGTCTCGATCGGCACGATCTCTTCTTTGAAGCGCCCCTCGTCGATGGCGGCAATCGCCTTGCGGTGCGAGCCCAACGCCCATTCGTCCATCTCCTCGCGGCTCACGCCCGCCTTGACCGCGGCGTTCCAGCCGACCGTGATCGACATGTCCATGTTCGGCGCGTCCGGCCGGTCGGGATGGGTCGGCGGGAACCAGTCGACCATCTCCTCGCCCGCGCGGCGCTTGAACCGCGGCGATGTCGACGCGGAGTTCACCCCGCCGGCGATGATCAGCTGATCCATGCCCGCGCGGATGCTCGCCGCGGCGCTCTGCACAGCGGCCTGGCCCGCGGCGCAATGCCGGTTCTGGGCCAGACCGGGAACCGAGGTGAGCCCTGCGGTGATCGCGGCGTGCCGCGCCACGACGCCGCCTCCGTAGAGGCCCTCGCCGAGGATGACGTCGTCGATCGCCGTTCCGTCGAGGTCCGCGGCGGCGCTGCCGACCACGTGCTCGGCGAGTTGATAGGCGTCGGTGTCGCGCAGCGTGCCCTTCATCGCCGTTCCGATCGGCGTACGCAGGGCAGAGACGATGACGGCTTCCGGCATTGGACGACTCCGTTTCGATCGGCGCGAGAATGCTATTCTCTCTGATCGAGAGTGCCAGTTGCAAGAAGGGGAACCATATGCAAATCGCCGGTAGCTCCGCGATTGTGGTGGGCGGCGCGGGCGGCCTCGGTGAGGCGACCGTGCGCAGGCTGCACGGTGCGGGTGCCAAGGTCGTTGTTGCCGACCTCGCCGACGACAAGGGCAAAGCGCTCGAAAGCGAGCTCGGCGTCCGGTACGTGCCGACCGACGCCACGTCGGAGGAGTCCGTCAACGCGGCGATCGCCGAAGCTGCGGCCCTGGGTCCGCTGCGAATCTCGGTCGACACCCACGGCGGTCCTGCCAGCGGCGGTCGGCTGATCGGCAAGGACGGGTCCCCGCTGGACCTCGACGGTTTCAAGAAGACGATCGAGTTCTATCTGACGGCGGTGTTCAACGTGATGCGGCTGGCGGCAGCCGAGATCGCGAAATCCGAACCGCTGGAAGAGGGTGGGCGCGGCGTCATCGTCAACACCGCATCGATCGCGGGATACGAGGGCCAGATCGGTCAGCTCCCCTACTCGGCGGCCAAGGGCGGTGTGCTCGGCATGACGCTCGTCGCGGCGCGCGATCTGTCGCCTCTGGGCATCCGCGTGAACACCATCGCGCCCGGCACGATCAACACGCCCGCCTACGGCAAGGCCGCCGACCAGCTCGAGCAGTACTGGGGTCCGCAGGTGCCGTTCCCGAAGCGGATGGGCCGTTCGACCGAGTACGCGCAGCTGGCGCAGAGCATCATCGAAAACGACTACCTCAACGGCGAGATCATTCGCCTCGACGGAGCGCTGCGCTTCCCGCCGAAGTGACGCTGACGGGTAAGACGGCCTTCGTGGCCGGTGCCAGCCGTGGCATCGGCGCGACGGTCGCCAGGGCTCTGGCCCGCGAGGGTGCCGCGGTCGCGGTCGCCGCACGTTCGCAAAAGACGGGCAAGCTGCCGGGCACGATTCACTCTGTCGCCGAGAGCATTTCGTCGGCGGGTGGTCGCGCACTCGCGGTGCCGTGCGATGTCACCAAGGAGGACTCCGTCGAAGAGGCGGTGGCCGCGACGGTCGCCGAGTTCGGCGGAATCGACATCCTCGTCGCCAGCGCGGGCGTGCTGTGGCTCGGCCCGATCGAGTCCACCCCGCTCAAACGCTGGCAGCTGTGCCTCGACGTCAACCTGACCGGCGTCTTCCTCGTCACCAAGGCCGTCATCCCGCATGTGCGGGCGCGCGGCGGCGGATCGTTGATCGCGATCACCACAACCGGCGTCACGATGGACGGAGCCAACGCGTACTGGGTGTCCAAGGCAGGCGTCGAGAGGCTCTACACCGGGTTGGCCGCTGACCTGAAGCCCGACAACATCGCGGTCAACTGCTTGAGCCCGTCGCGCGTCGTGCTGACCGAAGGCTGGCAGGCGGGCGGTGCCGATATGGAGATACCGGAGGAGATGGTCGAACCGCCGGAAGCGATGGCCGAGGCCGTGATCCGCCTGGCCCACCAGGACGCAGGCGGAGTCACCGGCACCATCCAACGCTCCGAATCCCTCACCTTCTAGTGCCGAGCAGACGCAAACTCGCACTCACTCGCTGCATTTCGCGCGAGTTTGCGTCTGCTCGCGGGCAAGACTAGATGGCTTCGAAGGGTTCTCCGTCGAGGGCAACCGACTGCTGACCGTCCGGACCCTTCGGCACATCGCCGACCAGCGTCACGCGGTACAGCCTGCGGTCGTGATCCAGCGTGAGGTCGGTCGGCGCGAGGTGCACCGTGGATCGGTTGTCCCAGAACGCGATGCTGCCGGGCTCCCACTTGAAGCGCACCGTGTACTCGGGACGAACCAACTCGTCGTAGAACAGCCCGAGCAGCCGTCGGCTCTCGTGCGGTGACACGCCGACAATGTGAGTCGTGAACCCGGGGTTGACGTAGAGCGCCTTCTCACCGGTCTCGGGATGGATCCGCACGACGGGATGCTCCGTCAGCAGCGGCCGCCGGTTCACCCGCCGCTCGTAGTCCTCGGTCGCCGTCGTCCCGTCCGGCGGCGAAAACCTGTGCACTGCGCGGAGTTTGTCGGCCAGCTGCTGCAGCGGAGCCGAGAGCCCTGCATACGCCGCGACGGTGTTCGACCACTGGGTGTCGCCACCGTACGGCGGGATGACCTCCGCGCGCAGGATCGACGCCGCAGGCGGATTGACCGCTGCCGTCACATCGGCGTGCCAGTGCGGCTTGTCGAACCCACGGCTGGTGCCGTACCTGGCCTTGAACCGGTCGCGGAAGATCGGGTAGATGGTCGGATAGTTCGGATCCGGGATGGAGTCGAACAGCGGATGCGCGGGCGTGGGTGCGCCGAACGCCGACGCGAACCGCAAATGGTCGTCGTGATCGATGAACTGGTCTCGGAAGAACACCACCTTCCACTTCAGCAGCGCGGCGCGGATCTCTGCGATCTGCAGTTCGTCCAACGGCTTGGTGAGGTCGACGCCGTGGATCTCGGCGCCCGTCCATCCCGATTGCGGACGGACGTCGATGGCTTGCAGTGCCTGTGTCATATTTTGTGCTCCCCCTTGTGGTTACGTGTTGATCGGTTTGGATGTCACACCGTCGAGCTCGTTCTGCGCGTTGACGATGTCGTTGTAGCGGCCGTCGACGTAGGGCTTGAGGTCGACGTGAGTCTTGGTCGTTTCGGTGTCGTAGAGTCCGTCGGCCACCTTCTGGAAGAGGCCCGTTGACGCGTCGTCGATCGGGTAGTACGTGGCCAGGCCGTCCTCTTCGTAGAGCTTTTTGCCCTGGTCGAAGGTGATGCCCTGCTCCTTGACGTAGTACTCCTCGATCCACGTGTCGACGTTCGAGTCCTTCCAGTTGTTGGCCGCAACAGCCCGGCCGACGTAGTCGCCGATGGCAGCCACCTTGACGGGATCCTCGAGGGTGTCCTTGCGCACGATGATGGACTGGATTCCGGTGTTGATGCCCGTTCCGTCGCCGAGAATCGGTGGCTCCCCGAGTTGGTAGTACTGGTTGCCAAGCACGATGGCGGCGTCGACGGCGCCCGCCGCGAACGTCGGCACGACCTCAGCGCCGGCCAGTTCCACCGGCTGAACGTCCGTTTTGAGGTCCAGTCCGTGCTGTTTGAGCAGTGCGGCGGTGATCATGTGGCGTCCCGAACCCGGCGGATAGGCGACGCGCTTACCGCGCAGGTCCTCGATCTTGGTGACCCCGCTGTCGGGTTTGGCCACCAGGTAGTACCCCCCGCTGGTGCCCGGATTCGCCTGCAGGGCAACGGTGACCAGATCTGTGACGCCGCTGTCGACGGCGATGGGCACCGGTGCCTCACCGATGGATCCGACGTCGGCCGCGCCGGACCGAAGTGCCTCGATGACCGCGGCACCGCCGCTGAAGTCGGCGAACTCGACCGTATACGGCGCGTCCTTGCCTGCGTCGGCCAGATTCCAGGGCAGCGACTGCGTGTCGTTCTGCTCGGCGACGACGAGTTTGGTGCCCGCGGGCACGTCTGTCTTGGACGCGATCTTCACCGAGTCGATCGCGGTGTCCTCACCGTCGTCGGACAGCCCGCATGCGGACATCAGCAGCGAAACGGCAAGCAGTCCAGTCAATTTCCATCGCGCATGGCGAATATTCGGCATTCGTAATCCTGAATCAGGTGCGCAGGGCACGGTGTTCAGAGTTGAACTTCCTCGGCTACGCCGAGTTCGGCGAGCAGGCGGCGTCGCAACGTCGCGAACTCGCGGGAATCCCGCAGCCGCGGTGCGGGTACGGTCACTTCCACGTCAAGGGAGATTGCTCCTTCGGTCAGCACGATCACCCGGTCGGCAAGCAGGATCGCCTCGTCGACATCGTGGGTGACCAGCAGCACCGCGGGCTGATGACGTCGACACAGGGCGACGAGCAGCGCGTGCATCTTGATCCGGGTGAGCGCGTCGAGCGCGCCGAACGGCTCATCGAGCAGCAGCAGCTCGGGTTCCCGGACCAGGGCCCGCGCCAGTGCGACACGCTGCGCTTCCCCACCCGACAGCGTCCGCGGCCAGACCTTGGCCTTGTCGGCGAGGTTCACCTCGCCGAGTGCCACGCGTGCCTGTTCGCGGACCGCCCCGGTGGCGGGCAAGCCGACTGTCACATTCGTCAACACGCGCTGCCACGGCAACAGTCTCGGTTCCTGGAAGACGACGGCCTGGCGTTCGGGCACCCGCAGTTCACCGTCGAATTCGGCATCCAGCCCGCCTAGCGCCCGCAGGAATGTGCTCTTGCCCGAACCGCTGCGGCCCAGCAGGGCAACGAACTCGCCCGCCCTGATGTTCACATCGAGGCCGTCGAGAACGACGTTGTCGCCGAACTTCTTTCGGATGCCGCGGGCCACCACAACGGTGTCCGTCGCGAGGTCAGTCGCCGTCATAGGCACGTCTCCAGGTGAGCAACCGCTGCTCCAGGAAGCGGACGATGAGAATCGACAGCAGGCCGAGGAGCGCATACACCGCGATCAACACGAACACGACGTCGATGTGGAAGTACTCGCGGGCGTCGGTCATCATCCGGCCGAGACCCTTCTTCGCGTTGATCGTCTCGGCGAAGATCAGCGAAAGCCACGATGCCGTCAGCGCAAGACGAAGCCCGACAAGGAATCCGGGCAGCGATCCGGGCACGATCACGCGATAGATCAACTCGGCCCGGCCTGCGCCGAACGACCGGGCGGCCTCGACCAGGCCCGCGTCGACGCTGCGAATCGCGCTGAAGGTGTTGATGTAGATGGCCACCGCGACAGCCAGCGTTATCAGCGTGACCTTGGGAACCTCGCTGATGCCGAACCAGACGATGAGCAGTGGCACGAGGGCGAAATTCGGAATCGCGCGCAGCACTTCCATGTTGGCGTCGACGAAGTTCTCGCCGACCCGCGACAGACCGGCGACCAGCGCAAGGCTCAAACCGAGCGCTATCCCGAACACCAGGCCGTAACCGACCCGCAGCAGGCTCGTCAGAAGGTGGTCCTGCAACGATCCGTCAGCGATGAGATCGAGGGCCGCACTCACCACCCGCGTGGGCGGAGGTACCGTGCGGGCGTCGAAAACCCCTGTGGTGGATAGTATCTGCCACAGCGCGACAAGTAGCACCGGTCCCAGTAGGCGCTGAATGGGCCGCGGCACGAACTCACGCCGCCGACGACTGCCGATCGACGCCCGCGGATCGACGAGCACAGGGCCGCGCGCCGCGCTCGCCTCCTTCGTCGGTCCTCGGGGGCGGGAGAGCACGGTAGCCATGTCAGGCGGCCCCGAAATACTCGCCCGAAATGGACTCCGACGGACGGCCGTCGACGCCGACGGGCACATCGCCGACCAGCGTGATGCGGTGCAGTACGCGATCGCCTTCGACGTGTTCGAAGTCCTGCGGCGCGAGGTGCAACGCGGCGCGGTTGTCCCAGAACGCCACGCTTCCCGGGGCCCACTTGAACCGCACCGAATATTCGGGGCGGCCAATCTCTTCGAAGAGCAGGTCCAAGACGTGGCGGCTCTCGCGCGGCGCTAGATCGACGATCTCCCGGGTGAACGACGGGTTCACGTACACCACGCGCTCACCGGTTTCGGGATGGACGCGCACCACCGGATGGATCGTGGCCAGCGGGTTGGAGCGCACCAGATCGCCGATCTTCTCGGTGCTGCGGTCAGCGGAGACGTCCGCGCCGAAGCGGTGCTCGGCCCGTAGTTCGTCGATGAAGGCACGCACGGGTTCGGAGAGTCCCTTGTAGACCGCGGCGACGTTGACGAACTGCGTGTCGCCGCCGTACGGCGGAACGGTCTCGGCACGCAGAATCGAATGCGACGGCGGGTTGATCAGCGGCGTGACGTCGGCATGCCACTTGGGGCCGTTGGGACTCTGCTTCTTTCGGTACTGCTTGCCGTACCGGTGGTTGTACGCCGCGGGTGACACCGTGTGGATCTGTGGGAACTCCGGAGGCGCCGAATCACCTTCGTACGGATGTCCCGGTGTCACGTCACCGAATTGTGCGCCGAATGCGATCTGCGCAGCGTGGTCCAGGTTCTGGTCGCGGAAGAACACCACCTTCCACTGGTGAAGTGCCTCTCGGATCGCAGTCGTCGCGTCCTCCGACAGTGGCTCGGACAGGTCCACACCAGTGATCAGTGCCCCCGTGTGCCCCGACAGCGGAGCCACCTGCAATGCGGTATCCGTCGCAACGGTCATGAAGTCGTCCCCTCGAAAGTGATTGCAGAATCAACGTTTGCGACGTTAACGAGGATGTCCGCATGCGATACCCCTTTGAATCCACGTGAAGGAATCGCCGCGAGCGAATCGCCGCAAGCGGGAGGTGCCCCCAGCTGGCGAGCGGTAGGTGCCCCCGCCGGCAGAACGCAGCAAGTGCAGTAGTCCACTACTGAATACGCCCCTATGGACCGGTCGCGACCATCGACGACGAGGTCAACGGTCGCGCCCGCGACCCTCGGGAAGGGGCACTTTGATGTTCGACAGAGAATTCATCCGCAGGCTGGCCATCGGTTCGGCGCTGGCCGCCGGAGTCGGCGCGGCGGGAATGTTCGGGGCAGGCGCGGCCAATGCGCTACCGGGCATCTCCTACGACGCCGGCCCCGGTGCTCCGATCGGGATCGGCGACAACTCACCCAGCGGTGCGCAGGCCAACGCGTCGAACGACAACAAGGCGCTGGCGATCAGCATCTTCAAGCCAGCGAGCGCGACGGCTGTTGGACAGAACAGGACCGGGAACAACGTCTTCGCGCTCGACGGCCACGCAGGGTTTCTCGACCATTACACGACACACCCGTACGAGGACGACCACGACAACCAGGTGATGGCGATCGGCGGCACCGCTATGGCGCACGGCGAGTGGACCAATGTGATTGCCGTCGGCGGCAGGGTTTCCAACAGTTCCGACGGCGCCATCTACCCCGATGGTGGGAGGACTTACGTCTATTCGCGCGCAGCGACGGTGTTTCCCGTGCCTGTCCGCAGCACCGTGATCGGGGTCTGTGGACAGCGGGTCACGGGCAACCAGGACGTCTTCGAGACGTCCGGCAACTGCGTGTCGTGAGCCTTACTTGTCCTTGGCGATCAGGCCGTCGACGATCTTGTTGAAGTCGGCGGTGCCGAACGACACGTACTCGGCGAGGTTCGCGTAGTCGAGCGAGGCCATCACGGCCTGCTCGAGCTGGATGTTCATCAGTCGCTTGGTGGCTTCCACCGCCTGCTGAGGCAGCTCCAGAAGCTTCTTCGCGCACGCGATCGCTTCTGCGAGAGGGTCTTCCACGACGTGGTTGGCAAGCCCGAGTTCGACGGCACGCTGGGCCTTGATCCGCACGCCGGTCAGCGCGAACTCCTTGGCCTGCAGCAGGCTGATCTGCGAGCCCCACACCAGCGGGCCGCCGTCGGCTGCGACGAGGCCGATCTGCACGTGCGGGTCGGCGAAGTGCGCGGTCTCGGAGATGTAGACGATGTCGGACAATGCGGCCAGGCTGCAACCCAGGCCGACCGCGGGCCCGTTGACGGCCGCGATCACCGGGATGCGGCAGCGCACCATTCCGATGACGAGGTCGCGGCCGTGCTTGATCGTCTTCTGCCGCAACGCTTCATCGTTGCGAAGCTCGTCGAGGTAGTTGAAGTCGCCGCCCGCCGAGAACGCCCGGCCCGCACCGGTGACGACGGCGGCTCGCGCGGTCACGTCCTCGTTGAGCGCCTCCCAGATCCTGGCCAGGCCGACGTGCAGGTTGTCGTTGACGGCGTTGAGCGCATCGGGTCGGTTCAGGGTGATGATGCGCAGGGCGCCGTCGGCCTTGACGTCGATTTCGTCTGGCATGTCGTACATCTAGTTCCCCAATCCGAGAATCCGTTGCGCGATGATGTTCTTCTGAATCTGGCTGGTGCCGCCCATCACGCTCTGCGCGCGGCTGTACATGTAGGCGCCGAACATCTCCTCGTCGTTGGACCCGACCGTCTTCAATGCGGCGTGTCCGACCGACTGCTCGACCCACGTCATCAGCAGCTTGTCCAGTGATCCCTGCGGGCCGTGCGTAAGCCCGTCGAGTTGCTCCGACAGCCGCCTGCGCACGTGCAATCTCAGCATCTCGGTCTGCACCCAAGCCCATGACAGCTCTTCGGGTGGTGGCCCTCCGATGCGGGACGCCAACTGGCGCACCGTCTTTCCGTAGCGCGCGGAGAAGCCCAGTGTCGAGGGCTCGCGCTCGTGGCTGACCACGGTCATCGCGAGCTTCCATCCGTCACCCGGCGCGCCGACCATGTTGGCCGCGGGCACCCGTGCGCCGTCGAACTCGACCTGGCCGAACTCCTTGGTGACGCCGCTGATCATCTTCAGCGGGCGTTGCACGATTCCGGGTTGGTGCATCGACACGATGAACGCCGAGATGCCCTTGTGCTTCGGCACATCCTTGTCCGTGCGGGCCAGCACGAGGCACCAGTCGGCCACATCGGAGTAACTGGTCCAGATCTTGTGGCCGGTGATGACGTACTCGTCTCCGTCGCGCACCGCGGTCGTCGTCAACGAGGCCAGATCCGACCCTGCGCCGGGCTCGCTGAAGCCCTGACACCAGCGCTCGGTGCCGTTGATCATCCCGGGCAGAAACCGTTGCCGCAGTTCCTCGCTCCCGTGATGGCTCAATCCGACCACCAGGTATCCCAGGCTGGGTCGGGCGGGCGCTCCCGCCTTGGCAATCTCTTCGTCGACGATCACGTCGTACACCGGCGGTAGATCCTGACCCCCGTACGCCTTCGGCCACGACGTGCCGAAGAAGCCGGCCTCATACAGGGCGACGTGCCACTCCCCTGCCTTGGCCCAGTACTCGTCCCCCGAAGTCGGGAACTTGCCCTTCTGCTCGGTCAGCCAACCGCGCAACCGCTCGCGGAATGCTGCCTCCTCCGGCGAGTCACGAAAGTCCAATGGTCAACTCCTCCAGTTTCGCCGGCCATGCCTCGGTCGCGCCGAGCACCCGGCGCAGATACACGTGCGCGAGGCATTCCCAGGTATTGCCGATACCGCCATGCACCTGAATGGACGTCTCGCACACCGTCAATGCTGAACGGGCACAGTAGATCTTGGCCACCCGACCCGCTTCGACTGCCGCATCGACAGGCAGTTCGTCAACGGCCCATGCGGCATGCCGCAGAACGCTGGTGCAGCCTTCTATCAACGCCAAGCCCTCGGCCAGCAGATGACCGATCGCCTGGTAGGAACCAATCGTCGCACCGTACTGCTCGCGCACCTTGGCGTACTCGGTGGCCAGGGTCAACGTGCCGCGTGCGGCGCCCACGATGTCGGCTGTCGTCGCCGTCAGCGCGAGCGCATGCCAGCGAGCAGCATCCTCCGGCGATAGTGCATCCAGTTCGGCTGGTGACTCGGCCACTCCGGCAAGGCTTTCCGTGAGATCAACCGACGAGATATCGGGTGCCGACGCGAGCGGTTTGCCGATCCGGCGGGCCAGATCGTCGGCCAGCACCGGTCCGATGAACGGCACATCGACCAGGCCGCTCGCGAACTCCTCCGCGACGATGGCCACCTCGACGCCGGAGGCGCCGTCCGAGCGCAGGGTGCGAAAGCCGGTTCCGTCGACGGCCTTCTCCAACCTTGCGATGCGATTGGCGTCGTCGAGGTCGGCGACCGACCCCGGTCCGAGGTCGTCGGCCAATTCGGCGGCGGCTTCGCGCAATTGCCGCTGTTCAGCCGTCAGACGGACATCCATGCTGCTCCTTCAACACTCGGCGCAACACCTTTCCGGAAGGAAGTCGCGGGATCTCGGGTACGAACACGACCCGCTTCAACTGTTTATAAGACGCGAGCCGATCGGCCACCAAGGCGATGAGCTCATCGGCGTCCACCGATTTGTGCGTCGCGACCGCGGCGACGACCGCTTCGCCGTCGGCGACGTCGTCGACACCGAACACCGCACAGTCGTCGACGGCCGGATGCCCGTGCAGCAGCGCCTCGATCTCGGCGGGGGCCACCTGGAAACCTCTGACCTTGATCATCTCTTTCGCACGGTCGGTGATGCGAAGCCAGCCGTCGGCGTCCATCCAGCCGACATCGCCGGTGCGGTACCAGCCATCTGAAAATGCCTGTGCCGTCGCCTCATCCGGCAGATAGCCGGCCATCACCGAAGACGATCGAGCCTGGATCTCGCCGACCTCACCGGTCGCCACGGGCGTCCCGTCTTCCAGCGACACGATGCGAAGTTCGACCCCGGGTACCGCCCTGCCAACGGTATCGAGTTCGGCGCCCGTCAGGGAGTTACAAGTGAGCACCGGTAATTCGCTGGTGCCGTATGCGGTGACCCAGTTCACGCCTGCGCGTGCGGTGACGGCCTCGGCAACGCTCTCGGTCACCGGCGTCGCGCACCACATGACGTAGCGCAGCGACGAGAGGTCATAGGAGTCCAGTTTCGGGTGCGCGGCCAACGCCAGCGCAATCGGCGCCACCGCCATCTCGATGGTGATCCGGTCGGCCTCGATGTGGTGAAGCATCTGGTCGATGTCGAAGCGCCGGTGCAATCGGATCCAGGCGCCGGTGTCCAGCGCCATGACGATGTTCAGCAGTCCGAGGATGTGCGAAGGCGGTGTCACGATCTGCATGCGGTCCGACGCCGTCAGCCCCAGCGCGTCCCGCCAGTGCCGCACCGCGACCGCGAATGCCCCGTGCGTGTGGCGCACCGCCTTGGGCATGCCGGTCGTGCCAGAACTGAACACGAACAGCGCGTCGGCGTCGGCGGGTGGCGGCTCGAACGGCCGTCGGCCGGGGGTGATCGGCTCGTCAAGCGACAGCATCGGCATCGCCGCGGCGAGCACGGGATGGTCGCCGACGGCATGCGACGGCCTGGTCAACGCCAGCGCGTTCGCAACCTCGGTCACCCGCCATGCGGGGCTGAGCAGCACCGCCGCCGCGCCCAGTCGCCAGATGGCGCGCAGCGCGATGACGAACTCGGGCCGGTTGGACGACATCAGCGCGACCCGGTCGCCCCGCCGCACCCCACGGTGCTCCAGCGTGGTGGCCAGCCCGTTGGTCAGTTCGTCGAGCTCGGCCAGCGTGTATTCACGGTCGTCGAAGGCCAGCGCGGCCAGCCCGTTCACTGCTGTCACCCGCCCTTCGGTAGCGTTTGCGGACCATCCGGAGAACACACTATCCTAGGGTGAGAATAGTATTCTCGTACAAGCAGAATCTCAATGGCGCAAGGAGTTGGTCAGATGGCTGTCGAGGGGACCGTGACGATCCTGCTCGACCGGCAGAAGGCCTCGGTTCCCCGTGTCGAGAACGAGACAGTCCTGGAGAGCGCCCGACGCGCGGGCCTGTCGCCGCCGTTCAGCTGCGAGGCCGGCAACTGCGGCACCTGCATGGCCAAATTGATCGAGGGCAAGGTCACCATGCGCGTCAACGACGCACTGGATGACGACGAGGTGGCCGACGGGTACATCCTCACCTGTCAGGGTGTGCCGGAAACGGACTCGGTGACCGTCGAATACGAGTGAGCGTGTTCGTCGAAGGCCGGCGCCGGCCGGTACTCGGGCTCGTAGCCGGAGACCCGGATGGGGCTCGCCACCAGTCGGAACTCGCCCGCTGAGACCACCACTTCCGGCGTCGCCTCCAGCGCGTCGGGCAGACTGCGCACGGCGGCTGAGGGGATGCCGAGCGGACGCAGCCGAGCTTCCCAGTTCTTTGCGGTGTCGGTGGCGAGTGCCGCGATGACGACAGCGAGGACCTCATCGCGTTTCGCCGAGCGCTCCGCCATCGTCTCGAACCCCGATATGCCTGCCTCCCCGGCGAACGATTTCCAGAATCCGTCGTGGGTGATGAACAGCGCGAGATAGCCGTCCGCGGTTGGAAACAGTTGCGCGGGAACGTAAAACGAGTGGGCCCCGTTCGGGTGCCGCTGCGGTTCGATCCCATCGTTGAGATACGCCGCTGCGTGGTAGTTCAGCTGCGAGAACATCACGTCGCGCAGCGAGACATCGACCTGCCCGCCACGGCCCGACACGATCTGCGAGACAAGACCGAGTGCAGCGGTCAGCCCGGTGGAGTTGTCGGCCGCCGAGTAGCCGGGCAGCGTGGGCGGACCGTCCGGATCGCCCGTCATCGCCGCCACCCCGGTGGCCGCCTGGATCACGTAGTCGAACGCCGGATCGTCGCCACCGTCCAACCCGAATCCGGTCAGTGCGACGCAGACGATCTTCTCGTTGTACTGCCGCAGCGCGTCGTAGGTCAGCCCGAGCCGACGAATCGCCGACGGCTTCATATTCACCAGCAGCGCATGCGATTTGGCGGCAAGTTCGGCCAGTTGCCGCTGTCCTTCTTCCGACCGGAGATCGATGCAGATGCTCTGCTTGTTGCGGTTCAGGCTGGCGAAGTAGCTGTCTCGGACCTGCCGGGAGATCTCACCGCCCGGCGGCTCGATCTTGATGACCTCGGCGCCGAGGTCGGCCAGCAGCATGGTGGCGTACGGGCCGGCGAGCATGACGCCGACCTCGAGTATGCGAATACCCGCCAGCGGTCCCGCGTTCATCGTCCGCTCATCGTACTAGGTCGCTCTTCGCGCAAGCGCTCATCGTACTTCAGCCGCGAGCTGCGAAATCACCTCGCGAGTTCGGTATTTCGACGCAATGAGCTGGTCGCGATTGTCTCCGATCGGCAGCAACCGCACGGACAGATCGGTGACGCCGGCATCCGCGAACTGGCGAAAGCGCGCGAGGATCGCCTCCTCGTCGCCCGCGGCGCACAGATCGCCGACATCCCGGGCGTCACCGCGGTCCAGCAGTCGCTGGTAGTTGGGCGACGTCTCGGCCTCGGCGAGTATGCGGTTGGCGCGGGCCTTGGCGGCGTCGATCTCGGAGTTGGCGCACAGACACACCGGGATGCCCGCGACGATGCGGGGCGCGGGCCGACCCGCGTCGGCGGCGGCCTTGGTGATCTTCGGCGCGATGTGCTCGCCGATGGCCTTCTCGTCGGCCATCCACAGCACGGTGCCGTCGGCATGCTCACCCGCGATCTGCAGCATCACCGGGCCGAGCGCGGCGACCAACACCGGCATCGGTGTCTCGGCGGCCAGCACGGTCGGATTGTGCACGGTGAACGACTCGTTCTCGACGTCGACGGGTCCTGGCCCGCCGATCGCGGCGTTGAGCACCTCGAAGTAGTCGCGGGTGTAGGCGGCCGGCTTGTCGTAGGGAAGGCCGAGCATGTCGCGCACGATCCAGTGATGCGATGGACCGACGCCGAGCGCCAGCCGTCCCGACGCCATGGCGTGCACCGAAAGCGCCTGCCGGGCAAGGGCGATCGGGTGCTGGGCCTGCAGTGGCACCACCGCTGTACCCAGCTCGATGCGCGAGGTGTTGGCGGCCATCAACGCCACCATGGTCAGGGCGTCGAAATCGTCGGGCACCTGCGGCATCCACGCGGTGTCGAGCCCGGCCTCCTCGGCCCATTTGATGTCGGCGACCAGCTTGGTCACCTTGCGCGTCATATCCCCGCGCTCGGCGCCGATCATCACGCCCAGTCTCATAGCCCACCCCGTTTCGCCCACCCGTGCCTCATGCGGACTCCCCCGCCTTCTCCGTCAACGCACGCACATCGCGCACAAGGGTTTCCAGCGGTGTGCCGGTCGGAAACACCGCCGCCGCACCGGCGGACAGCAGCTTCGGCACATCGGCTTCGGGAATCGTGCCGCCGACGACGACGGCGATGTCACCGGCGTCCGCGGCCCGCAACGCCTCGACGGTCCGCGTGGTCAACGCGACATGCGCACCGGAAAGGATGCTCAGGCCGACCAGCGCCACGTCCTCCTGCAACGCGATCGACACGATGTCCTCGATGCGCTGCCGGATACCGGTGTAGATGACCTCGAACCCGGCGTCGCGCAGCGTGCGGGCAACGATCTTCGCGCCGCGGTCGTGGCCGTCCAGACCCGGCTTCCCCACCAAAACCCGCACAGCCATTATTTGCTCCTCGCGTGCGCGGCCATCATTTGCTCCTTGCGTGCGCGGCCAACTAGAACACCACCGGCTGCTGGAACTCGCCCCAGACCTTTTTCAGCGCGTTCACCATCTCTCCCACCGTGCAGTAGTTGTTGGCGCAGTCGATCAGGTGATGCATCAGGTTGTCATCGCCTTCCGCCGCGCGCGACAGCGCAGCGAGACTCGCGGCGACGGCGCCGGAATCGCGATCCGCCTTGACCTTCGACAGCCGCTTGAGTTGGACGTCGCGGCCCTCGGCGTCGAGTTCGTACATCGACACGTCGGGGGTGGACTCGTCGGTGACGAACTTGTTCACCCCGACGACAGGCCGCACGCCCGACTCGACTTCCTGGTGGATCTTGAACGCCTCGTCGGCGATCAGCCCCTGCAGGTATCCGTCCTCGATCGCCCGCACCATGCCGCCGTGGCTCTCGAGATCGGCCATGATCTCGATGATCTTCTCCTCGGTGGCATCCGTAAGCGCCTCAACGAAATACGAGCCGCCGAGGGGGTCGGCGACCGCCGCCACACCCGTCTCGTAGGCGAGGATCTGCTGCGTGCGCAGCGCCAGCGTCGCGCTCTCCTCGGTGGGCAGCGCGAACGGCTCGTCCCATGCGGCGGTGAACATCGACTGCACACCGCCGAGCACCGACGCCATCGCCTCGTAGGCGACGCGCACGATGTTGTTCTGCGCCTGCGGCCCGTACAGCGAGGCGCCGCCGGACACACATCCGAAGCGGAACATCGACGCCTTGTCGTTGGTGGCGCCGTAGCGCTCCCGCACGATCGTCGCCCAGCGCCGTCTGCCCGCCCGGTACTTGGCGATCTCCTCGAAGAAGTCGCCGTGCGTGTAGAAGAAGAACGAGATCTGCGGCGCGAACTTGTCGATGGTCATCCGGCCGCGCTCGACGACGGTGTCGCAGTAGGTGACGCCGTCGGCGAGGGTGAACGCCATCTCCTGCACGGCGTTGGCGCCTGCGTCGCGGAAGTGCGCGCCCGCCACCGAGATCGCGTTGAACCGGGGCACCTCGGCAGCGCAGAACTCGATGGTGTCGGCGATCAGCCGCAGCGACGGCTCCGGCGGCCAGATCCACGTACCCCGGGAGGCGTACTCCTTGAGGATGTCGTTCTGGATGGTGCCGGTGAGCTTCTCCCTCGGCACACCCTTCTTCTCTGCGGCCGCGACATAGAACGCCAGCAGGATCGCTGCGGTGCCGTTGATCGTGAAGCTGGTGCTGATCTTGTCCAGCGGAATGCCGTCGAACAGGATCTCGGCATCAGCCAATGTGTCGACCGCGACGCCGACCCGGCCGACCTCTTCGCTGACCTCGGGGTCATCGGAGTCGAAGCCGCACTGCGTCGGCAGGTCCAGCGCAACCGACAGCCCGGTTCCGCCCTGGTCCAGCAGGTACCGGTACCGACGGTTGGACTCCTCGGCGGTGCCGAAACCCGAATACTGGCGGAAGGTCCACAGCTTCCCTCGGTAGCCGCTGGCGAAGTTGCCGCGGGTGAACGGATAGGTTCCCGGCGGCGGCGGCTCAGCGGTCCGGTCGCCGGGCCCGTACGCGGGCTCTAGCGGGATGCCGGAAGGGGTCTGAACAGGCTCGGTCATCAGTGGATAACGTACTTGCAAAAAATGAGAATGCCAATACCGCACGCCGGAAATACGCATGGGAGAGGGCATGCGCAGGCGCCACGAGCACGGGAGAAGACCCCGTACACAGTGATTATGGCACTTGCGTAAAATGAGAACGCCAATACCGATTTGTTAGGGTGAGGCTTCGTCGACAGGAGGCCGATGACAGAGCCGTCCAGCCATACGTTCACCGATCGCACCCTCGTCATCTCCGGCGCCAGCCGTGGGATCGGGTTGGCCATCGCACTGGGCGCGGCCCGCCGCGGCGCCAACATCGTGCTGCTGGCCAAGACCGCCGAACCGCATCCCAAACTGCCCGGCACCGTCCACACCGCGGTGGCCGAGATCGAGGCGGCAGGCGGCAAGGGTGTGGCCGTGGTCGGCGACGTCCGCAACGAGGAGGACGTGGCACGCACCGTCGAGACCGCTGTCGAGCATTTCGGCGGCGTCGACATCGCCGTGAACAACGCCAGCGCTATCGCCACCGAGCCGACCGAGAAGCTGACGGCCAAGAAATTCGACCTGATGATGGACATCAACGTCAGGGGGACGTTCCTGCTGACCAGGGCGGCGCTACCGTACCTGAAGAAGTCGACAGCCGCTCATGTCCTGACGCTGGCCCCGCCGCTCAACATGAACCCGCACTGGCTCGGCACACATCCGTCCTACACGCTGTCGAAATACGGTATGACGCTGCTGTCGCTGGGCTGGGCCGCCGAATACGCCGACGCGGGGATCGGCTTCTCCTGCCTGTGGCCGGAGACCTACATCGCGACGTCGGCGGTGGCGAACCTGGCCGACGGAGACAAGCTGGCCGAGCGGTCCCGTGATCCGCAGATCATGGGTGACGCGGCAGTCGAGATCTTCTCCCGCCCGCCCGCCGACGTGAACGGCAAATGCTTCATCGACTCGCAGGTGCTGACCGATGCGGGTGTCACCGACCTGTCCGGCTATGGGGGCGGCGACGACCCCATCCTTGATATCTTCGTCGACAAATCATGAGCATCTCCCTGCTGCTCGAGATGGCCTCCTCGAGCGATCCGGACCGGACCGCGCTGGTTTCCGGCGACACGCGTCTGACGACCGACGAACTCAGCACGCTCGCCGACGGCGGCGCGGGGGTGATCGCCGCATCCGGCGCACAGCACGTCGCCTACGTCGGCACCGGCGGCGTGATGCTGCCGCTGTTGTTGTTCGCCGCCGCCCGCGCCGCGGTACCGGTGACCCCACTCAATTACCGCTTGAGCGCAGACGGTTTGCGCGAGTTGATCGACCGACTGCCGACCCCGCTGGTGATCGCCGATGCAGAGTACGTCGACGTCGTGGCCGGCGCGGGCATGAAAGTGGTCTCCTCGGACGAGTTCATCGCCGCGGCGCGCACGGCAGAACCCGCCGCCGAGTTCGCCGACCCCGACAGCGTCGCCGTCGTGCTGTTCACGTCGGGCACCACGTCGCGCCCGAAGGCGGTCGAACTCACTCACAACAACCTGACCAGCTACATCACCGGAACCGTCGAATTCGGTGCTGCGGCCCCCGAGGACGCTGCGCTGATCTGTGTCCCGCCGTATCACATCGCCGGTGTCAGCGCGGCGCTGTCGAATCTGTATGCGGGCCGAAAGATGGTGTACCTGACTAGTTTCGACGCCCGCGAGTGGGTGCGACTGGTCGCCGACGAGGGTGTCACATCGGCCACCGTGGTACCGACCATGCTCGATCGGATCGTCGCGGTGTTGGAGGCCGAACAGGTCGCCTTGCCGACGCTTCGCTCGTTGGCCTACGGCGGGTCGAAGGTCGCACTTCCGTTGGTGCGCAAGGCGTTGTCGCTGCTGCCCGAGGTCGGCTTCGTCAACGCCTACGGCCTGACCGAGACCAGCTCGACCATCGCCGTTCTCACCCCCGATGATCACCGTGTCGCCCTCGCCGCCTCGGACGACAAGGTCGCGCGCAGGCTGGGTTCGGTGGGTCAGCCGGTGCCCACCGTCGAGGTACAGATTCGCGCGGAGGACGGAAGCGTCCTGGGCGCAGGCGAACCCGGCGAACTGTTCGTCCGCGGGGAGCAGGTGTCCGGAAAGTACACCGGCATCGGCTCGGTGCTCGACGACGAAGGCTGGTTCCCCACCAAGGACGTGGCCTACCTCGACGAGGACGGATACCTGTTCATCGGCGGCCGATCCGACGACACCATCATCCGCGGCGGCGAGAACATCGCGCCCGCCGAGATCGAGGACGTGCTCGTCGAACACCCACACGTCCACGACTGCGCGGTGGTCGGCGCCGACGATCCACAGTGGGGGCAGATCATCGTGGCCGTCGTGGTGCCCGCCGATGGGGCGTCGCCCGACGTCGAAGATCTCCGTGGCTTCGTGCGCGGGCAACTGCGCGGGTCACGAACCCCCGACAAGGTGGTGTTCCGTGATGAACTGCCCACCAACGCGACCGGCAAGGTGCTGCGCCGCGAACTCGTCAGCGAGCTGAACGCCAGTAAGGAGCCAGCATGATCAAGAACGGCACGCGTCTGCAGAGCCAAGTCTGCGACACCCAGGTCATCGTCGTGCGGTCGTCCGACAGCCTCGACGACCTGCGCGCCGGCGGCGCCCCGATGGTGCCGATCGGCGACGAGGTGAATTCCGATCTCACGCTCGACGAATCGTTGGCCGACGGCAACCTGATGGGCAAGCGCTACGTCGACGACACCGGCGCCGAAGTGCTCGTGACCAAGGCGGGCAAGGGCACGCTGTCGATCGGAACCACGCCGCTGTCGATCAAGGAAGCCAAGCCACTGCCGGCCAGCGACTGACCTGATGTCGACGCAGTCGGCGGGGACGCAAGTGTCTCCGCTGCGCGTCGCCGTGGCCAGCTTCATCGGGACCACGGTCGAGTTCTACGACTTCCTCATCTACGGGACGGCGGCGGCACTCGTCTTCCCGAAACTGTTCTTCCCCAACGCATCGCCCGCATCGGGTGTTCTGCTGTCGTTTGCGACGTTCGGCGTCGGTTTCGTCGCCAGGCCGCTCGGCGGCATCGTGTTCGGTCACTTCGGCGACCGGCTCGGACGCAAGCGGATGCTGGTGTATTCGCTTGTCGGCATGGGCGTTTCGACAGTGCTGATCGGCCTGCTCCCGACGTACGCGCAGATCGGGATCGCGGCGCCGGTCCTGCTGACCGTGCTGCGGCTGGCGCAGGGCTTCGCCGTCGGCGGCGAATGGGGCGGGGCCACGCTGATGGCCGTCGAGCACGCCTCGACCGAACGCAAAGGGTTCTACGGCGCTTTTCCCCAGATGGGCGCGCCCGCAGGCACTGCCAGTGCGACGCTGGCGTTCTTCCTCGCGTCGCAACTTCCCGACGACGCGTTCCTGTCCTGGGGCTGGCGGCTGCCCTTCCTCTTCAGTGCGGTGCTGATCGTCATCGGGCTGGTGATCCGGCTGACGCTCACCGAAAGTCCGGACTTCGCCGAGTTGAGCGAGACGTCGAGCGTCGCCCGCACACCTATCGCGGAGGCGTTCCGCAAGCACTGGCGCCAAATCCTGCTCGTGGCCGGAAGTTACCTGTCGCAAGGCGTTTTCGCCTACATCTGCGTCGCCTACCTCGTCGCCTACGGCACGACCGTCGCCAAGATCGACCGGACCTGGGCGCTGTTCGGCGTCTTCGTCGCGGCCGTCGTCGCGGTGGTGATGTATCCGCTCTTCGGGTCGTTGTCCGACCGTGTCGGCCGCAAGCCGCTCTTCCTGTCGGGCGTCGTTGCAATGGCGATATCCATCGGCCCGGTCTTCGCGCTGATCAACACCGGACGACCGGTGCTCTTCCTCGTCGCGCTGATTCTGGTGTTCGGGTTGGCGATGGCGCCTGCGGCAGGTGTCACCGGTGCGTTGTTCGCGATGGCGTTCGACGCCGACGTGCGCTACAGCGGCGTCTCGATCGGCTACACGCTGTCCCAGGTGGTCGGTTCGGCGTTCGCCCCTACCGTCGCGGCCGCGCTGTACAACGCGACGAAGAGCAGCGACGCCATCGTGGGCTATCTGATCGCGGTGTCGGTGGTCTCGGCCGTCTCCGTCTGCCTGATGCCGGGCCCGTGGCGGGCCCGACCTGCGCGCACGGACGTTAGTTAACCCCCTGCAGCGGGAACCTCCGCCCCATGGGCGGGCACACACCGTTGTTGCGGGACGCCGCGGCCTCCGAACTGGCCGACGCGTGCGCGCGCATCCGCATCGGTGAGCACACCGGCCTGACCAGCGGGCTGGCGTCCGGGTTCGCCCAGGCCAACCTGGTGGTTCTACCTGTCGACCACGCCCTCGACTTTCTGCGCTTCTGCGTGCGCAACCCCAAGCCGTGCCCGGTGCTCGCGGTCACCGACACCGGCTCACCGTATCCGACGACGCTCTCACGGTTGGCAGATCTGCGCACCGACATCCCGCGTTACCGCGTGTTCATCGACGGCAGGCTCGTCGACGAACCGACCGATGTGACCGGGTATTGGCGCGACGACCTGGTCAGCTTCCTGCTCGGCTGCTCCTTCACGTTTGAATGGGCCCTCGCCTCCGCCGGTCTGCCGCTGGCTCATCAACGCCAGGGCGTCAACGTGGCCATGTACGTCACCGACCGTCAATGCACGGCCGCGGGACCCTTCGCAGGGCCGCTGGTCGTGTCGATGAGACCGTTTGCGCCGAAGCACATCGCGTCGGCGGTGGAGATCTCCTCCCGGTTCCCCGCGATGCACGGAGCGCCGGTGCACATCGGTGATCCTGCCGCCATCGGCATCGCGGATCTCGGTGCGCCGGACTTCGGCGACCCGGTGGCGCTCGAAGCCGGTGACGTCCCGGTGTTCTGGGCGTGCGGGGTCACGCCCCAGGTCGCCGTGGTGGAGGCCGAGGCCTCACTTGCGATCTTCCACGCACCCGGCCGCATGTTCATCACCGACCGACCGCACGCCGAATTCGATTCCCAGGAGGCGCTCGATGACCGTGCATGACCAGACGATCCCGCATCGGGACTCCTCGGATACCCGAAAAGCGGTGCGGGGAGCGGCGATCGGAAACGCCGTCGAGTGGTTCGACTTCGCCGTTTACAGCGTGCTGGCGACCTACATCGCCGACAAGTTCTTCCCGTCGGGCAACGACACCGTCGCCCTGCTCAACACCTTTGCGATCTTTGCGGCGGCCTTCTTCATGAGACCGCTCGGCGGTTTCTTCTTCGGGCCGTTGGCCGACCGCATCGGCAGGCAACGGGTGCTGGCGATCGTCATCCTGCTGATGTCGGGATCGACGTTCGCGATCGGGCTGGTGCCCAGCTACGACACCATCGGCGTCGCCGCCCCGCTCATCCTGCTGCTTCTTCGTTGCCTACAGGGGTTTTCGGCAGGCGGCGAATATGGCAGCGGCGCATGCTTCCTCGCCGAGTACGCATCCGACCGGCACCGCGGATTCATCGTCTCGTTCCTGGTGTGGTCCGTCGTCGTCGGCTTCCTGCTCGGGTCGATCACCGTCACCGTGCTCGAGGCAGTGCTGCCGGAGGCCGCGATGAACTCCTACGGTTGGCGCATACCGTTCCTGTTGGCAGGCGTGCTCGGCGGCGTCGGACTCTACATCCGGTTGAAGCTGCGCGACACACCCGAATTCGAGGAACTGCGCGACGAAGGCGAGGTGTCGGAGTCGCCGCTGCGGGAGGCGCTCACGACATCGTGGCGCCCCATCCTGCAGATCTTCGGGCTGGTCGTCGTCCACAACGTCGGCTTCTACATCGTGTTCACGTTCCTGCCGAGCTACTTCACCAAGACGCTGGGGCTGACCAAGATGGATGCGTTCATCTCGATCACCATCGCCAGCATCGTCGCGCTCGTTCTCATCCCGCCGCTGGGCGCGCTGTCCGACCGCATCGGGCGCAAGCCGCTGCTGATCGCGGGCTCGATCGGGTTCATCGTGGGTGCCTATCCCCTGTTCCTGCTGCTGACTTCGGGGTCACTCGCGGCGGCGATCGCCGGCCATGCCGGGCTGGCCGCGATCGAGGCGGTGTTCGTGGCGTCGTCGCTGGCCGCCGGGGCTGAACTGTTCGCGACCAAGGTCCGCTCGGGCGCCTACTCGATCGGCTATAACGTCTCGGTCGCGTTGTTCGGAGGGACGGCCCCCTATGTGGCGACCTGGCTGACCGCCCGCACCGGCAACGATCTCGCACCCGCCTATTACCTGATGGTCGCCGCGGTCATCACGCTCGCGACGGTGATGACGATGCGCGAGACCTCCGGACGTCCGTTGCGCAAACTGGTGACGGATTGAGTGCGAATTTCGGGTCCGCGACTAGCTGGGGAGCAATCCGAGGCGCTCGAACGTATCGCGGACTCCGTCCTTCCAGTGCACCGAACATTTGCCGATGAGCTGCTCGCGGCGACTGTTGTCCGAGGGGAAGGAGTCGAAGTTGATCGGGCTCTCCGCGAGGTTGACAGTGATGCCGGTCAGCTCGGCCACATACTCACCCATCTCACGGTCTGAAACGACGTCATCGCCGCCCCAATTCACGACCGTCGCTGGGACCGAGGCAATTTCGAGAAGCTTGTGCGCCTGTGCGCCAATGTCGACACCGCCGATCGGCGAGCCCAGATTGTAGTAACCGATGGGCACGGGCCATGGCTGGCCTGCCTTCATCGTGTGATACATCATGACCGGTAAGCCACCGTGCCCCGTCCAGCTGTACCCGACATTCATTCGCGCAATGGTTGTCGGTAGGTCGAGCATTCGCGCTGCGGCACGAACCGACCCTTCAGACGTCAACTTGATCACCGGATATACCTCGGCATAACTGGCGAGGCCGCCCAGCGGATCCGTCTCGCTGTACAAGTGGTTGGGGTGGTCGTCATGGCGCTTGTACACACAGGTACTGGAAACATGCAGAAATGCCTCGGCCTTTCTGCAATGTTGCATCAACAGCGCGGACGCCTCGGCGTTGTGGGTGATGGACTCGTCATAGTCCGGGCTCACATGAAGCGCCGAATGCACCACGTGCGTGAAGTCGTCAGGCAAGGCCGACATGTCGCCCGAGTCCATGTCCCACAGCACCGTTTTCATACCCAGCGCCTCGAGTTCCGTCTTACGTGCCGGGTTGGAAAACCTGGCTGCGCACCATACCTCGTTGTTCTCGGCGAAGTTCTCGGCAATGGGACCCGCAATCTGGCCGGTGGCGCCGGTGATGAGAACTTTGCGATCAATGAGCATGGCCACTCCTTTGTGTATCTGTCGACCTTGTGGCTCATCCGCGGTCGCCGGTGCTGTAGCTGCCCTGCTCCTTGTATGTGCGGTTGCTCGCATAAGCCATCAGCCGAACCGCGGTCCGTCGGCCCATCAAGTGGCGGAACGCGAAGTGTGTGAAACGCAGTACGGGTGCGGGGAACACAGTCGGCTTCTTACCAAGCGCATTCAAGGTCTCGGTGGCGACCTGCTCTGGCTCCTGGACCGGCACGTGCGCATCCTCCGGTTCCGACGCCACATAGTTCGGGGTGCGGGTCGCTCCCGCGCAGCTGACGAGGACGTCCACCCCGTCGTCGCGCAGCTCGGCCCAAAGACCCTCGGCGAGAACGAGGTTGTAGGCCTTGGTGGCGGAGTAGTTCGCCACTCGAACCATGCCCTGAAGCGCGCCCATCGACGACAGCAGGATGATCCCGCCGCGGCCTCTGGCGCGGAACCGCGCGCCGAAGCCGTGGCTGAGCACCAGCGGTCCGCGCACATTGACGTCGATTTCCTTGAGATGGGTGTCGATGTCGAAGTTCCAGAACGGTCCGACGACGGAGAACGCGGCGTTGTATATGAGCAGCCCGACATCGACGTCGGCGAGATCGGCCAGGATGCAGTCGAGGTTCTCGCGGTCGGCCAGATCGGCGCAGATCGCGCGTGTCTGTACGCCGGTCGTCGCTGCGATATCGTCGGCAAGCTGCTGGGCCAGCTCGACCCGCCGCGCGATGAGTACGACGTTCAAGCCCCTGACCGCGCAGCCTCGCGCGAACGCTTCCCCGAGCCCCTCGGACGCGCCGGCGACGACGGCCCACGGCCCGTATCGCTCCGCGAACGATGTCATGGCCGGTTCTCGACTGCAGTCGTGACGGGCCGGGTGAACGGATGCTCCCGCCACATCCGGATCAGCACCCAGATCGGCACGATCAGCCAACCCGCGTTCGTGGCGAACACCAGTGCCAGATGATCGCTGGCGTACGGCCCCGCGATCTCCTCGCCGAGAATGATGGTGACGGTGGTGAGCATCACCGATGCCCAGATGATCGACCAGTTGCGGATCCACTCCTTACCCTTCCAAAACGCATACAGCGCAGCGATATAGAAGGGGCCGAACACCACTTGGTCGATGATGACTATCGTGGTGTACCACACCGGCCGCTCGTACAGCAGCGGGTCGAAGTTCGCGAAGTACCAATGCAGGAAGTCGACCATGTAGCGCGGCGGCCACACCGGATACGTGAAGTTGTCGGGGTCGCGGATGACGAGTTGCTCGATATCGGCCTGGTAGGTCACGAACGTGACGTTGACCAGGAAGAAGAGCCACAAGACGATGTCGCCCTTGCGTTCCCGAAACGGAATGACCTCGCGTGCGGCGGCGACCGGCGCTGCTTCGGACAGTGAACTCATCTCCCGAACTCCATCTGCAGACTCGTCGGCCCACTCAGGCCGAGCAGTGGTTTCCATGGCACCGTTCCCACGCAACGCGGGTCGTGCAGGCGCGCAGAAAGATCCTTCAGCGCTTCGGACAACTCGAGCCGCGCGAGGTTGGCACCGAGGCAGTAGTGCACGCCGCCTCCGAACGTCAGGATCGGCGGCGGATCGTCGCGGGTGATGTCGAACCGTGTTGGGTGGCCGTAGATTGTCGCATCCCGATTCGCCGCGTATGTGTTGACGAGGATGAAAGATCCTGCGGGAAAGGTGTACTCGCCGATCTCCACATCGTCGACGGCGCTGCGGACGGTGGAACACATCGACGGGGAGTGACGCATCGTCTCCTCGACGGCACGCATGGCCAAATCGGGGCGGGCGCGAAGAAGTGCCCACTGGTCGGGGTGGTCGCACAGCACCTGCATCGACGCTGCGAGCTGGCTGCGGGTGGTATCGGTTCCGGCCACGAGGATGCTGAAGGCCAGCATCCGAAGCTCGGCGGCGTCGAGCCGGTCACCGCCGTCTTCGATCCGGATCAGCTCGGAGAGCAGGTCATCGGTCAAGCGATGCCTGCGTTGGGCGACCATCTGGTCGATGTAGTCGTCGAACTCGTCCCACGCCTTGAGCACGACGGGCTCCTCTTCGGCGAGGTCGCAGTCGAAGCTGACGATCTTGAAGATGTCCTCCGCCCACCGGGAGAACTTCTGCCAGTCTTCACGAGGCGCCCCGAACAGCGCGCAGATGACGGGTATGGGATATGGCCGGGCGATGTCGGCGACGAATTCGCAACGGCCGGAGTCGATGACGTTGTCGATGAGCTCGTTGATGACAGCGTGGATGGTGTCGTGCATCCGCTGTGTCGCCCGCGGCGTGAACGCCCGCGAAACCAGGCCGCGCAATCGCCGGTGCTCTTCACCCTCCATGTTCAGGATGCTGCGAGTCACCCTGTCCCACAGTTCGCCCGATGTGATGCCGTGCGCCGAGAGGTGGATGCCGGTCGGAACCACGAAACGCGGATCCCGCAGCACCGTACGGGCGAGGTCGTAGGACAGCACCTCGGGTCCGATGGGGCCGAGCGCGATCGGCGCGGCCTGCTGCGCTTCCTGAAACTGCGGATAGATGTCCTGCGGAGTATCTGTGAGGTCGTACTGCAGCGTCGGCAGCCCGGCCTCGAAGACGCTTGGCTTGGCGGTCATGGGACGTTTGTGCCTAGCAGGGTCAGCGGTAATCCGAATACGGACAAATCGATTTCGTGGAGGTAGGACCCTTCGCCCTCGAAGCTCTGCCGGAAGCGTACGGTCGACCCGTAACGCTCTGCGACGGATTCGGCTCTCGTGGCATCCGGCACCCGCAGCACGACGGTGTACACCCCGTCGCCGCTGCGGTTGAGAAAATCGTTCACCGAAGCGGCCACCGGCGCCGTCGAGCCGGCCATCGGGCTGATCAACTCGATGCCTCGATCCCAGTCCAGTGCGACGGTGACGCCGAGTTCGGCCAGTTCAGCTGTGTTGAATGTGAATCCGAGTTCGGTGAACATCTTTGCGACCGCCACCTGCCGGTCGGCTGCCACGGCGAAGACGACATGGTGCAGAGAAGCTTCCGAGTTGGAAGTCATTTCCGCACCAGGCCTCTCGGCTGGACGAGACCGAGGTCGAGGTGCGTCAGCCAACCGGGAGCGGCGTCGCAGACATCGGGTATCGCGTTGATGGCGCCCATGGCGGTCCAGTCATAGCCCGGATGGGAGAACGTGCCGTCGGGATGCTCGAGGCCTTGGAGGGTGAGTTCGGTCGGCGGGTCGCCGTCGATGACGATGCGGTAGCGCGTCTTCCCGAAGTCCCACGGCGGGTCGAGGTTGTCGGCGCTGGTGGTGGTGTAGAGCGCGTGGAACTCGATGAGCGGCCTGCCGTCGACGTGTGCCGTCCAGTGGTGTCGCTGCGCGGCGACCGTACCGCGCGGGATGACGCCCAGTTCGTGGGTGATGTCGTCGACGGCGACAGCGGCCTGCAGATCCGAGGTCACCTCGTCGATCGTCACGCCCAGGCCGTCGGCGACCATGTGCATCGACTGGGCGAAGAACGTCACGCCGAGCCCGAGAATCGTTGGCTCGGTGAGGAACTTATTTTTGTCCTTGCCGAAGCCCAGCCAGTCGATGTGGTCGAGCGCTGCATCGGAGAGAACGTTGACAACCTCGACCACCCGGATCTTGTCGATCCTGTTGACGATCCGCGCAAGGGTGAGCGGAAGGATGTCGCCGGCGTAGCCGGGATGAATGCCGCCGGCATGAAAGGACGTCCCGCCGTGTTGGCTGGCGGCGCGGATCATGTCGCCGCCCTCGCGGAAGTCGTCCGTCGGATGGAAGAAGCCGCTCGTGGTGACGACGTTCTTGCCGGATCGCAACAGTCGGCAGACGGTGTCGACGTCCATGATGATCGGCGTGTAGAAGACGCAGTCGGCGTCCATCGCGATGATGGACTCAGCGTCGTCGGTCGCGATGACCCCGATCGGCGGAATGCCTGCGATCTCGCCCGCATCCTTGCCGACCTTCTCTGGTGTGTGCACCAGTACGCCGACGAGGTCGAACACCGGATTGTCGGCGAAGTGCCTGACACCCACCTGTCCGACATCGCCCGTCATCCATTGGACGACGCGGTAGGTCTTCTCAGACATTGACGACACCTTCCGGACAGGCCGCCGATCGCGGGCCGGGGCTGAAGACAACTGGGAGCCTTCGGAACCCGCGGGTGACGGAGTTGCCGTGGAACACCGCGTCGGCGTCGGATGCGATCGTGTAGTCGGGTAGCCGGGTCAGCACCTGTTCGATGCCGATGCGGAATTCCAGCCGCGCCAGGTTGGACCCCAGACAGCGGTGCACACCCGCCCCGAAGCCGAGGTGCCGGTTGGCCTGCCGGTCGAGGATGCAGCGATCGGCGTCGGGGAACTCGTCGCTGTCGCGGTTCGCTGATGCGTAGTTGACGATGACCGATTCGCCGGGGCAGAACCGGTGGCCGTTCAGTTCGGCTTCCTTGGCGACGGTTCGAGGAATCCCGTGAATCGACCCGCCGAACCGGATCAGCTCCTCGACGGCGCGCGGCATGATGTCGGGTTCGCGGATGAGCCGGTCACGTTCGTCGGGATGCGTGCCGAGGTAGTGGAAGGCGAACGACATGGCACTCGCCGTCGTCTCGAGCCCGGCCTGTACGAGGAGCATGGCGTTGGCTACGGCATCGTTGAACGCCAGCTTCTCACCGTCGATCTCGGCTGCCAGCAGGACGTCGATCATGTCGTCCTGCGGCGGCGCTTCGATGCGCGCCGACACGGCGTTGTGGATGTGCTGGTAGAGGCCGCCCCATGCGGCCATCCGCGCGTCCTCGGTCGCCCCGTTCAGTGCGTCGTCGGTGAGCTCGATGCACAGCGGCACGTCGTCGATCGGCATGCCGAGCAGGTACTTGAAGAAGACGATTCCGGGTTGGCGCCAGGCGACGTCGGCCAGATCGCCTTCACCGCGCTCGATGAAGTCGTCGATCAATCGATCTGTCTCATCGCGGATCTGGGGTGTGAGAGCCTTCATCCGGGCGGGCGAGAAGTACGGGTTGAGCACCTTGCGGAACTTCTGCTGCCGTGGCGGGTCAAGTGTGATGACGAGATCGCCCGCGAGCTGTTCGGATGCCTCGGGTGTCGGATTACTGGAGAAGTGCTCCCAGTCCTGCAGGATCTTGTAGCAGTCCGCGTACCGCACCGCCACCCAAGCACCGCCCGGGGTGGCGGACAGGAACGGTACGTCGGTGTGGGGGAACCCGTCCCGGCCCCGCATCACCTCGTACACCCGGTACAGGAAGTCGTTTTCGTTGAAATCCTCGTGGCGCAGATCCCAGTTGTCCGCGTGCTCCTCGGCTGGGCGGGTCACGGGCCCGGAGTGCCTTGCTGTTCGGCGGCCTGACGGGCTTCACGCTCCTCGTGAATCCGCACCAGTTCACGCCAGCCGATTCTGTTGTACTTCGGGACAGGCTGGACACCCCATTCATCTTGGGCGGTGTCCTTCCCCTCAGCCCCCTCAGGGGGCCCCAACGGCGGGTATGGCACCTTGCATTCCAGGGAGTCGTCGGAGTACCGGACCTTCAGAAGCTCGCTGCAGATCTCGGTCAGGCTCAATGTCGGGTAGCCGTAGTACACCGCCATGAACGGCAATGTGAAGGCGCCCTCGATGACCAAGGCGACAAGGCAGACGAGTACCCCGCGCTTGATGTATTTGTGCATCCGCGCGTAGTACGGCGTTGTGCCGGGCGGCAGTTCCTCGGAGGGCTTCGATTCGGTGTCGGTGGGTGTGGTCATATCGGCTCCTTGAAGCTGTTCAGTCGGAGAAGATTTCGCGATTGACCGTGTGCAGGTACGGAATCGCCAGGAAGGGCGTGATGTAGAAGATGTCGTAGAGCCACCAGCCGATGACCGGGAAGACCACACCGGCATAGCGCACATCCGCATACATGGTCATGTTGAACACGTAGAGACACCAGATGAGCACGCCCATCCAGCACGTGATGATCATCCACTGATGTCCCCAGCGCTTCATCTGCAGGAAGCCGATCGCCGCGGCGCATCGCATCGCGAAAACCGTGAGAATCATTCCGAACACCATGGACTTCTCGCCGGGGGCGGCAGCACCGCCCACCCAGAATTCGTTGTAGTGCCAGAAATAGCCGGCGTCGAACATCGCGCCCCAGCCCACCATCAGAACGCGGTTGATCAAGGTGTGGTTGGCGACGAGATCGAGGGCCCAGCCGAGACTGTTGAGCATGCCGTCGATCAGGACGAGGTAACCGATCAGCGTGACGATCATCGGTCGCATCGACAGACCGGCGCGGGCCGCTTCTCGTTGCAGCCATACGCCGCGCAGGAAGATCGGCAGCCCGAAGATGCCCGGTGCCCACATGCCCATCAGCGCGGCGCCCACGATCATCCATTTGTCGGCCCGTCGTTGGGCCAGCCGCGATTGTTCCTGGTGCTCGTCGAGACTTACGGTGCCCTGAGCCGGCGCGGGGGTCTTGGACCCCGAAAAGCGGTTCAGCAGTGGCACGTTCACAGGTCCCACCAACCCCGGGCGAACGACATGTAGAGCTGGATGCCGAACATGATCAGCAGATAGCCGTAGACCACGATCTGCAGTACGATCAGCGCTCTCTTACGTTTCTGTTCCTTTTGATCCATGGTGCGGCGAACCCCTTCCCTTACCGTGTTGCGCTCGAGTTGTCGACGTCGGCGAGGCTTGCTGCCGCAACTTCCCGCAGACCTTCTGAGATCGCACCGTCACTCGACAAAGGCGCGAGGATGCACGCCTCGGCGGCCTCCAATTCGGTTGCTCCTGCGGCGATCAACTGCGCAGCGGTCACGAGCACCCTGGTCGACGGAGGCTCGAAGTGGAACGCCTCGTCGGCTGACCGGATGGCGTTTGCGCACTGCACGAGCCGCTTGGCCGAATCGGAGCTGATACCCGCTTCATTGACGATCACCTGGGCTTCGCGCTCCGGCGGGAGGTAGCGCATCGGCAAGGTGACGAAGCGTTGCCGGAACGACGGTTTCAATTCCTTGAGGGAACTTCGGTAGGCAGGGTTGTAGGAGCACACGAGCATGAAGTCGTCGGGCGCATGGACAACCTCGCCTGCGCGATCCAAGTACAGGGCCCGGCGGTGATCGGTCAGCGAGTGCAGAATCGCAAGCGAATCGTGGCGTGCCTCAACGACCTCGTCCAGATAGCAGATCGCTCCGGCCTTGACCGCCCTGGTGAGCGGGCCGTCCGTCCACACCACGTCTCCGCCGGTGACCATGAACCTGCCGACGAGATCAGAGCTGGTCAGATCGTCGTGACAACTGATGGTCACCACCGGGCGTCGCAAGAGCAGGCCCATGTGTTCGACCAGTCGGGTCTTGCCGCAACCTGTCGGGCCGGTCAGCATCACCGGCAGGTGTCGGTGATAGGCCTGCTCAAACAGCTGAACCTCGTTGCCGTTCGAGTAATACGTATCGGTCACGCAGCCACCAACTCTCGATGAACATGGGCAAGTACTCGTGGAAGCTCTTCGACGCGCCGAATGCGTTGCGATCGGCGCGGTCCGAACACCTCCGGTAGAGGATCGACCCGCACGGGACCGACGCCGACGTAGTACATGCTGACGCCGGCGTCTTTCGCTTCCTCGACGGCATGCGCTGCATCGGCCCAGGCATAGCGGCCCTCGTAGCCCTCGTCGGAGATCAAGCCGTCCCCGATCACTATCAGGAGGCGTCGCTCCGAGGACTGGGCGAGCAGACGACTGGTCAGGTGGCGGAGCGGAGCCCCGAGCCTGGTGTATCCACCGGTGGCGAGGCCGAGACCGCCCGGTGGCACGAACCGGCGATCCTCGAAGTCCTTCAGGCAGGAGACCTCGACCCGGTGGCGGGTGTTACCCGTGAACACGAAGATGCCATGACGCTCCCGGGCAAGCGTCATGGCCTGCGAAAGCGCGTCGGCACAGGCCAATTCGAGCTTGAAGATCCGGCCGCCGTGCACACCCAACGACGAGCTGCCGTCGAGCAGCAGCGCGGTGGTGACATCGCGACTGCTGGGCAGCAGATCGCGAAATATGCGAGGTTCGATCGCCTCACCGGTGGTCAAGTCGATGTAGTGGCTGACGTATTCACTGACGTCGAGGTCCGAGCCGTCTTCCAGGCGGTTCTTCATGGCGCGGTGGGTGTGTTCAGAGAACCATCTCCGCAGATCGGCCGAAGCCGTCACCAGATGGCGCTGTCGACTCGTATGCGGGCGTTCGAGCACCGCGACGTGGTCTGCCATGAAGCTCTGCGTCCACGCATTCCATTCGGGATACGGAATGCCAGGGCGATGTTCCGGCGTGACGTCGAGATCGTTGTCCTGCGGCCGACTCGGCGGCGGCAGGTTGGGATTGCGCACGCCACCGTCTCCGCCGACCGGAATCGAATGCGCCCGCGGCAGTCGCTTCTGCGTCGTGGTCCATGGCATCCTGCCAAGGCTTCGGCGGAGTTTGTCGGTGAGTCCCTGCGGATCGGTGACGGCCCGCGGAAAGCTGCCCAGCAAGGGATCGATGAGCAGTGGTTGCGACGTCCGTGCCAGCGCGACAGCGCGATTGAGCATCTCTTGGGCGTCCATCTCTCCCGAGCCGACCGCGAGGTCAGGCAGCAGCCGTCGCAGTTCGGAAAGCAGCCCGGGCCAGTTATCCGCGATCCAGCCAAGCGCCACACTCGCCTCGACGAGAGTGAGCGCGCTCAGCTCTCGTGCCGACAACTCATTCAAGCGATAGCCGAAGATCCGCTCTTTGGACGGTGAACATTGAAGCGCGACACCGCATGTCAACGACCTACGGGTCCAGTCGCGTATCGGTGGCGGGTACGGCACATGGACGAAGTCGAGGGTGGAGCTCAGACCGAAATCTCGTCGTTGGCCGCTCACCAAACGAACACCCTCGCGGCGTCGCTCGCTGAGGGCTACGGCCGTGACGGCACAACTGCGCTCGATTGCGAGCGCGTGTGAATCGGAGAGCTCAGACATATCGGTGGGTCACCTAGAACGTGCCGATATTCGAGAACATCCAATACCAGAACCAGATGATCAACCCGGTTCCGCCCCAGGCTGCGACGTATCGCAGAATCTCCCATACCCAATCCACGTCTGGCCTCCTAGCCGATCGAGTTACTCATCGAATTTCCAGGCCGCGAACAGCGGTGTCGACCAACTTGGTCAGCATCGTGTGGCGGGTTTCGGAATTTTTCGTCGTCGTGAGCGTCCCGTAGACGCCGAGAAGGAAAAAGGCGGCGCTGTAGAACGCGTCGACCGCCGGATGCACTTCGCCGTCGCAGCGCGCTCGTTCGATCTCGGCGACCAGGAGCACGATCATCGGATGGTCGGCCCACTCGTCCTTCGTCGGCCGGGTCGGCGAGAAGTGCAGAGCGAGAATTTCTTCGAAGAGAATCGGCCCGAATCGTTGCTCCAGTCCGGTCACCAGATTGACGGCTTCGCTCAGTGCAGCCGCCAGGGTGTGCGCCCCGTCGAGGAAGTCAGCGAACTCGGCCGCCATCCGGGCCTCCTCGCGACTTTCCAACTCGAGCAGGACGTGCTCCTTACTGGGGAAGTGAAAGAAGAAGGTTCCGTGGGCCACGCCCGCGGCCGCGGCAATCGCATTCACGTCGGCACCCGACATCCCGGCCCTCTTGAACTCGGCGATGGCTGCGCCGAGTATGCGTTCCCGCGTCTGTAATCGGCGAACCTCACGCACCGATTGCTTGACCTGAGTCGTCATGGTCCGCCCTTTGTAGCCCAGATACTGACCGAAGTCAATGAGTGCAGTCACTGACTGTCAGTCGGAGAAGATCTCCCGGTTGACCGAGTGCAGGTATGGAATCGCCAGGAATGGGGTGATGTAGAAGATGTCGTAGAGCCACCAGCCGATGACCGGGAAGATGACGCCCGCGTAGCGCACATCGGCGTACATCGTCATGTTGAAGACGTAGAGGCACCAGATGAGCACGCCCATCCAGCAGGTGACGATCATCCACTGGTGCCCCCAGCGCTTCATCTGCAGGAACCCGATGGCAGCGGCGATCCGCATGGTCCAAACGGTCAGGATCATCCCGACTTCCATGGCCTTCTCGCCTGGGCCCGCCGCACCGCCGAGCCACAACTCGTTGTAGTGCCAGAAGTAGCCGGCGTCGAACATCGCGCCCCAGCCGTTCAACAGGATTCGGGCCAGGATCGTATGGTTGGCGGCCAGATCGAGCGCCCAACCCACGCTGTTGATGGCCGCATCGATGATGACCAGATAGCCGATCAGTGTCACAAGCATCGGCCGGACGGTGAGCCCATCGCGCTGCGCCTTGCGCATCAGCCACACACCACGCAGAAAAAGCGGCAGACCGAAGATTCCCAGGGCTACGGAGCCGATGAGGATGCTGCCCGAGATCAACCATTTGTCCGCGCGTCGCTGCGCCGCCTGTGACGCCGCCATGTGCTCGTCCAGACCGCTTCCGGTCTGCTGTGCCTGCGGCACGGCATGTGGATGACGGCCCAACCTCAGTGTGGGCAAATTCATGTTGACTGACTATAGTCAACTAGTTGTCCAAGTCAATTGCCTCTACGGAGCCATGCTCCGAAGCGTCCTCGACACGTAGTCCTCGATCATCGCGTTCTGGCCCGGCCAGTTATGGGTCGTCGTCAACAACGCGTAGAGACCCAGCAGAAAGAAGACCGCACTGTTCATCGGGATCACGGCCGGGTCCACCTCACCCCGCTGCTGAGCCCGCTCGATCACCTGCGCCACCTCTACGATCACAGGATGCTGCCGACTTTCGTCCGACATCGGACGTGTCTGCGAAAAATGCAATGCCAGAAAGTCTTTGAAAAGAACAGCGCCGAGTCGGCGTTCGAGCCCCATGACCAACCGAACGGCCTCTTTCAGCGTCGACGCGAGGTCGTTGTCGGAACCGGTCGCGCGAGCCAACTGCTTGGCGATCCGCTCCTCTTCGCGGCGTTCCAACTCGAGAAGGACATGCTCCTTTGTCGGAAAATGGAAGAAGAACGTGCCGTGAGCGACACCCGCGGCCGTGACGATCGCGCCGACGTCAGCCTCCGCCATACCCGCGCGCTTGAACTCGGCGATCGCGGCTCCCATCAGTCGCTCGCGGGTCTGTAAACGCTTCGCTTCTCGGGCGGACGGCCTGCCTACCACTGCCATACGGCGACTCTACCGTCCCGAAGCCGTCTCCGTGCCGGCCGCTTTATTGACTTAAGTCAACAGAAGTCGTTAGATGAGCAGCACTCGCCGGGTATCGGCTTCGACAATTCAACAACCGCTGGTTCCCACTAGCCGAGCAAGGACAATCCAGATATGCGTAGAGTCGTTCAGTTCTCCACCGGGAACGTCGGCGTTCACTCGCTGAAGGCGATCATCGGACGTCCTGACCTCGAGTTGGTCGGTGTGCATGCGGCCAGTCCGAACAAGATCGGGCGCGACGCCGCCGAACTGTGCGGATTGACGGAGCCGACCGGCATCATCGCCACCGATGACATCGATGCACTCATTGCGCTCGAGCCGGATTGTGTCGTCTACACCGCGCAAGGTGAGACACGGCCGATGGAAGTCATCGAGCAGATGTCGAAGTTCCTCTCGGCGGGGATCAATATCGCCGCGACATCGATGGTGTGGCTTGTCACCCCACGGCAGGCGGACGATTGGCTTCGCGTACCTCTGGAAGAAGCCTGCAAGACGGGCAATGCCTCGCTATACGTCAACGGGATCGATCCCGGCTACTCCGGTGACACCGAAGTGCACGCCGCTCTGAGTCTTGCTGCCAGGGCCCGATCGATCACGGTTCAGGAGATCTTCGACTACGCGAATTACGATGACTTCGAATTCACCGGCAAGCAAATGGGTTTCGGCGTCGGCCCCGATGACGACACCCCCATGCTCTTTCTACCCGGTGTCCTGGTCACGATGTGGGGCGGAGCGGTGCGCAACCTTGCCGACCAGCTGGGGGTTGAACTCGACGAAGTTCGTCAGCGCATCGAGCCGTGGTACACCGATAAAAGGATCGTGTGCAAGATGGCGACGGTGGAGCCGGGTCAGATGGCCGCGGTCAAGTTCGCGGTCGAGGGCGTCCGAGATGGCGCTCCCGTCATCACCATGGAACACATCACACGATTGACCAATACAACGGCGCCGGACTGGCCCTATCCGCCCGACGGCCAGCCAGGCGTGCATCGCGTCGTGGTCGAAGGAGACCCGCGCGTCGAACTCAATACGAATGTGTCGCACCCGGGGCTTGATGTCACCGAGGCGGGGTGCCTGGCCACGGCGGCGCGGGTGGTGAACGCGATCGACTGGATCTGCCGCGCCCCAAGTGGACTGATCGCTGTGGAGGACATTCCGCAGGCAGAGATCATCCGCGGCTTGATGTGGTGAGCGCTTCAGCAACCGGACGGGTCGCGGGCAAGCGAGTGCTGATAACGGGCGCTGCCCGAGGCCTCGGGCGCAGCCACGCTGTCAGACTGGCCGAGGAGGGTGCGGACCTAATACTCATCGACATCTGCCGGTCGCTTCCTCAGATCGATTACCCCTTGGCGACCGAGGACGACTTGGCCGAGACGGTGCGGTTGGTCGCCGACCTCGGTCGCCGGTGCGTAAGCCATATCGTCGACGTCCGTGACGAGGCGGCGCTTCGCGCAGCGGTCGATGACGGGGTTGCCCAATTAGGCGGGTTGGACGGGGCGGTCGCCAACGCCGGTGTTCTGACGGGCGGACCTTGGCACGAGACGACATCCGAGGACTGGCGCATCGTGGTCGACGTCAACCTCATCGGCGCGTGGAACACGTGCGCCACAGCGATTCCACATCTGCTCGAGCAGGGCGGCGGAAGTCTTGTGAACATCAGTTCGGCAGGTGCAATCGCAGGATTTCCCCTGCAGACGCCCTACACGGCGGCCAAGCACGGCGTCATCGGGTTGACGCTGTCGCTCGCCAACGAGCTCGCCGCACACAGCATCCGGGTCAATTCCGTGCATCCCACCGGGGCGCACACGGGGATGCTGCCGGATTCCCTCGGCAAAGCTCTCGGCGGTGAACGGTCGGACCTGGTACCGCTTTTCATCAACGCCATGCCGACGCCTTGCGTCGAGCCCGTGGACGTCAGCAATGCGGTGCTGTTTCTGATCTCCGACGAATCACGCTTCGTCACGGGACTGCAGTTCAAGGTCGATGCGGGTGTCACGATCAACTAGCTGACCTCGGACAACCCGGCTCGAAGACTGCCGGACTTCACAATCTTTATAAAAACAATAAAATACCGCTATGCACCGCGATCAGCTCGTCGACCTGACCGGACGCGCACTCAAGCTGGCGCGGGACAAGACGACCGACCTGGCCTCTGCCGAGTACCGGGTGCGCGCGGATACGTACACCTCGGCGGACCGCCACGCGCAGGACATCGAGATGCTGCTGGCCAGCCCCCAACTCGTCGGCTACGTCTCCGAACTACCGGTGCCCGGCTCGTATGCCACGAAAACCGTGATGGGTCGCTCGATCCTGCTGACCCGGACGGCCGACGGGTCGGTGAAGGCCTTCGAGAACGTCTGCCTGCACCGGCAGTCGCAGATCGCCGAAGGCTGCGGGTCGGCGCGGCGGCTGGTGTGTCCGTACCACGCATGGAACTACGACCTCGACGGCAACCTGGTCGGCGTTCCCGGTAAGGAGGGTTTCCCCGAGAGCTCAATGGACAGCGCCAGATTGACCGAATTACCGGCAACCGAGTGTGCGGGCTTCCTCTGGGTCGCGCTCGATCCGAACGCCACGCTCGACATCCCCGACTTCCTGGGGCCGCTGGCCGACGAACTGGACTCGTGGGGCATCGGGCGCTGGTCGCCGCTGGGCGAGAAGGTTTTGGACTCGGCGATCAACTGGAAGCTCGCCATCGACACCTTCGCCGAGAACTACCACTTCGCGACCGTGCACAAGACCACGTTCGCGACCATCGCGCGCAGCAACTGCACCGTGTTCGACTCGTTCGGCCCTCACCACCGGTTGGTGTTCCCGCTCAACGGCATTCTCGACCTTGACAGCGTCGACGAAGAGCAGTGGGACCCGTTGCAGAACATGGTCGTGATCTACGCGCTGTTCCCCAACATCGTGCTCTCGGCGACCATCGCCAACGGCGAACTGTTCCGGGTGTATCCGGGCGACGTTCCCGGGCGGTCGATCACGGTTCACCAGAACTCGACGCCGCTGGACATCTCCGACGAGTCGGTCGCCGCGGGAGCGCAGGCGGTCTTCGAGTACGCCCACGGCACCGTCCGCGACGAGGATTACGCGCTCGTCGAAAAGCTTCAGGCCAACCTCGCGTCGGGCGTCAGGGAGCACCTGGTGTTCGGGCGTAACGAGCCGGGATTGCAGCACCGGCACCAGATTTGGGCGAACGCGATCAGCGCTGCTGCTCGATGAGCCGCGCCACCTCGTCGCGCTCACCGGCTTCAGCCACCTCCAGCACATCTTCCAGTTCCCAGTCCCGGTACAGGGCCATCGACCGTTCGTAGAACGCAAAGCCCTTGACGGCTTCGCCGCGATAGGTGCCCTCGTACCGGTACGGACCCGCCATGTACTCCAGCGGCAGAAGATGCGCAGGGGCGGGCACCAAGGGCTCCGCCCTCAGGTCCATGTCGAGCTTGTGCGACGTCAAACGATGACGATCGGAGAGATACCGCACCTTAGCCGGAGGCGGGACGAGGGTGCGGATATCTTCCGGCCAGCGCACATAGCTGGTGATGTCCACCTCGATATCGTCGGCGTACTCGGGTCCGGCGTCGGGCGCGCTGACGGTCGCGCCGGTGAATGGCTGCGGCGCATTGTGTTTCGTGCGGTCGAACTGCCGCCAGATGCTGATGTCCACGCCGTTGTCCAGGTTGATCGTGCGCCACTCGTGCCCGCGGGACCGAATGTCACCTGTCGCGCCGCCGTCGTTGGCGACCAGCGGAAACCACTGCCGATCGACGTGGCCCGCGCTGCCGGTGACCGGTTCCTGCACCGATCCCCACGACAGCGTCCCCTTCATCGTCATACGTGTCTGGAAGTACGAGTACGTGGTCGATTGTCCGAAGCACTCGATGACCCCGTTGTGGGCCCCTGCCCCCAGTGGCACAGGCGGCCGCGACGGTGTCACCTCCAGGTCCAGCCGCATCGCTTCGCCGTGATGGTCGGTTCCGAACAGGCTGAATTCGTAGGTGTAGGGCACCAGTTCGCCATGCTCGTCGCGGGACGTCCGCCAGATGGCGGTACCGGCGCTGCACTCGTAGGCCAGGTCCAGACGCTCGTCGGCCATCGACATCTTGGGCGCTGTCGAGCCGTTCTTGTTGGTACCCGGCATGTCGTAGTCGGTGTAGGTGCCGTAGGTGCCGTTGTCGAGGTCGAACAGCGCGAGTGTGTAGAAGTCCGCGACGATCGGCCGCGCACGCGAGGAGCGAGAAAGCGCAAGCCCGGGCCGGTTCTTGTTGTAGATCGTGAAGAAGGCGAACCGGCGACCGGAATCGGCGGTCAGTTCGCCGGCGAGGTACCAGGTGTCCGACTCGCACATGGGGTGGTTGGCCTCGGCAGCCGGGAAGACGAAATGCGGGTCGCCGGGGACCAGTTGGAACGGATACCGACGCCAGTCATCACCCACGGACACTCCCAGATCCTTTTTTGCTATGTTAGCAGTAATAGCAACTTTAGCCTGACGGGCGGTAACGCCATGAGAGCCCATGGTTGTCGGGAGGGCAACGCGTGAAATCGACGTCCTACGACAAGCTCTTCATCGGCGGACGCTGGCGGGCGCCCGCCACCGACCGGCGAATCTCGGTGATATCCCCGCACACCGAGAAACCGATCGGAGAAACTCCGGAGGCCGCTCCGGAGGACGTCGATCGGGCGGTGTCGGCCGCGCGGACCGCATTCGACCACGGATCCTGGCCGCGGCTGCCGGTTTCCGAGCGGATGGCGAAGGTCGAGAAGTTGGCCGAGGTCTACGCCGCGCACGCGGACGACATGGCCGACCTCATCACCGCCGAGATGGGGTCGCCGCGAACGTTCAGCAGGCTCGGACAGGCGAACGGCGCGCTGTCGCAGATGTATCTGACGCTGGCCACCGCCAAGGACTTCGGCTGGATCGAGCGCAGACAGGGACTGTTCGGGCAGGTGCAGGTGCGGCGGGCACCCGTCGGCGTCGTCGGCGCGATCGTCCCGTGGAACGTGCCCCAGGTGCTGATCATGCCGAAGATGATCCCGGCGCTGATCGCCGGTTGCACCGTCGTCGTCAAGCCCGCGCCGGAGACGCCGCTGGACGCGATGTGGCTGGCGGAGATGCTGGCCGACCTCGACCTGCCGGAGGGGGTGGTGTCGATCGTTCCGGGCGGCCGCGAGGCCGGCGAGGCGTTGGTCCGCCATCCCGGCGTGGACAAGATCGCATTCACCGGATCGTCGGCCACCGGCAGACACATCGCCGCCGTGTGCGGTGAACAGCTCAAACGCGTCAGCCTGGAACTAGGCGGGAAGTCGGCGGCGATCATCCTCGACGACGCGGACATCGAGCACACGGTCAATCACCTCAAGATGGCCGGCCTGATGAACAACGGCCAGGCGTGCGTCGCGCAGACGCGCATCCTGGTCAGCGAGCGTAGACACGACGAAGCCGTCGACGCGCTCGCCGATATGGTGTCCGGTCTGGCGGTCGGGGATCCGGCCGACGAGTCCACCGACATCGGGCCTCTCGTCGCGCAGCGCCAGCAGGAGCGCGTGCGGGGCTACATCCAGTCCGGCATAGACGAAGGCGCGAAAGTCGTTGTGGGCGGCGCTGACAAGCCGTACGACCGCGGCTGGTACGTGCGGCCCACGTTGTTCACCGGCGCGACCAACGACATGAAGATCGCCCGCGAGGAGATCTTCGGCCCGGTGCTCACCGTGTTGACGTACACCGACGAATCCGACGCCATCCGCATTGCCAACGACAGCGACTACGGCCTTGCCGGCTCGGTGTGGACGACCGATGTCGCACGCGGTCTGCAGATCGCCGCCGAAATCCGCACCGGTACATACGGAATCAACATGTATCAACTCGACACCAGCGCGCCGTTTGGCGGCTTCAAACAGTCCGGTATCGGCCGCGAGTTCGGGCCGGAAGGCCTCGCGCAGTACACCGAGGTGCAGTCGACCGTGACGATGGGCGAATTGCCGACCGCCTAGACCAGTTCCAGCGTGACCTCGGCGGGGCAGCAGAGTTCGTTGCGTTGATTGAAGACCGCGATCTCCAGATCCACGAGGTCGCGCATCGTGTCACCGGCCTTCTCCCGCCGTTTGTCGACGACCCGACCCCGGCCGACCATCGAGTCGCCCGCGTAGATCGAGCCGATCAGCGACACCTTGCGGCGCACCACCCGGCTGTAGGGCCCCGCCCAGTCCGTCGCTATCCGGTCGATGAAGCCGGCGACGTGCATCGTGTTCACGAAGATTGTGGGATGGCCGTGGCTTCGGGCGTAGTGCGGATCGTAGTGGCCGGGAAAGTAGTCCCACGTCGCGCCGGGATTCATCACCACGCGCTGATAGGTGAGGTGGTCGACGACCTCGGCGAGGTCGGTCGGCACATCGACATCGCTCCACACCAACCTGCGGTACGACGTCATTCCGCCTCCGCAGGAGTGAAGCGGAACAACGTGTTTCGGTTCGTCGCGACCAGCGAACCGTCGTCGCGGTAGTACCTGTCACAGGTCTCCACGAAATGGCCGACGCCGACCTTCGTCCGCTTCTCCGCCGAAACCGATACCACCTCCTCGACGACATGAAGGCGATCACCCTCGAGGATCGGTGGAAAGAGTTCGACGTCGTTGGACGCGTTGATGAACGTGGTGCCCGGCAGCGGGACACGGATCGCGATCGACGGAACCGGTTTCTGCCCGTCCGGCAGCCACGGCGGCGGAATGAGCCAACCCATCAACATCGCAGGCGGCGCGACAAGCCCACCCCACAGCTGACCGGCGAACTCCGCATCCCAGTACGCCGGGTTGCCGTCCTGCACCATCGACGCGAAATGCTGGATGCGGTCCCCGCTCACCGCCGTGCCCGCATACCTCGGCTCGCTGCGCACGCCGACCATGCGCAGGGCATCCTCATAGCTGCCGAACGCGACCTCGTAGCGGATGGCGTCGGTCATACTCCGAGCGCGTCTTTGCTTGGTACGGCGTCCCATTCGAGTTCGCGGGAGGTGTAATACCATCCCCCACGCTCATAGATGAGACAGTCGCGGTAGACGCCGGTGGCATGCAGGACCGTTCCGACGAAGAGCAGTGCGACGCAGGTCTGCGTGGCGTCGACGCCGTCGACGGTGATCTCATGGTCGACGGTCACCAACCGCTTGCCGTCGCCGCCGTCGAAGGCATCGCGCAGGTTGGTGAAAGTCTCACCGCCGCGGACGACCGTCGCGCCTGCGTGCCGGAAAGTCGCAACCCAGCCACCGAAGTCACCTGCGGAGAACAAGCGGTTGTGCCGAGCGTTCAGGTTCAGGATCGCTGCCCGCCCGGCCAACCCGGCGAGCACGAACTCCTGCTGATAGGTCATCGTCATTGCGCTTCTCCGTCCTAGCGGCTGAGTACGTACCCGTGATCTTCGCGGTCCCAGGCATCTTCGCCGAGGCCCCTGGTGCGCAACACGTCCTTGCGCACCCGGCCGATGATGTTCTTCGGTATCTCGTCGACCACTTCCAGATATCGCGGAACACAGAAGTAGGGCATCCGCGCCGAGCAGAAGTCCAGCAACTCGGCGTAGTCGATCTGCGCGCCCGGCACCAGGGTTACGACGACCAGGATGTCGTCCTCGCCGAGGTCGCTCGGCACCGCGACCGCGGCCGCTTCCGCGACGGCGGGATGTCGCATCACCGTTGTCTCGACCTCGACCGAGGACACGTTCTCGCCGCGTCGCCGCAGCGAGTCCTTGGCACGGTCGACGAAGGTGAGGTTGGCATCGTCGTCGAGACTGCCGAGGTCTCCAGTGCGGAACCACTCGGGGTGCGGCGTGACCACCAACGCGGTGTCTGTCGCAGTGGAATCGACGTACCCCAAGCTCATCGAATTCGCAGACTTGGGTTTGCAGGCGATCTCACCGACCGACCCGACGGGCAGCGGTTTGCCGTCGCCGTCGACGATGCGCACATCGAAGGCCGGGTTCGCCTGCCCCGATGTGCCAGGAACGCCGGGCTCGGAGACGGCCTTGTAGGCGAGCGGGAACGCCTCGGTCATGCCGTACATCGTCACGACCTTCACGTCGTAGCGCTGTTCGATCGCCCCGTACATGTCGGCGGAGATCGGCGCGGCCGAGATGAACCTCAGCGGCAACTGCGCGTCACGCAGGTCGGGTGGCTGGTTCCACAACATCGACACCATGGCGCCCGCACCCGCGAAACCTGCCGCGCCGCAGGCGCGGATCTCGTCCCACACCGCGCTCGGGCGGAACGCCGCCGACAGAACCGTCGTCGACCCCAGTAGCAACGGCACCAGCACCGACGGCGCCGCACTCAAGTGGAACAGCGGCATGGCGCTCCACACCACGTCACCGGCGTCGAGCTCCCAGGCCGCGGCCACGCCCGCGGCCGCCGAGAACAGGTAGTGCCACGTCGTGGCGACGGCCTTCGACGGTCCCGTCGTACCGGAGGTGAAGAACAACGCGGCCAGCTCGTCGGGGCCGGCCGGATCGACGTCAGGCGGAGTTCCTGGTGCCCGCCGCAATGCATCCGACAGCGAATCATCCACGACCAGAACGGTCTTCACGGTCTCCACCCGGTCGAGGACCTCGTCGAGACGGGCGCTCCGTTCGGCATCGGTGACGACGACCTTGGCGCGCGCCAACCGCAGAGCGTGCGCAAGAAAGTCGTCCTTGTTGGCGACGTTGACCGCCGCCGTCACCGCCCCGACCCGCGCGGCACCGAGCCAGAAGTACACCCACTCCGGGCACGTCGCCGTGAACAGCGCGACGGTGTCACCCCTCGTGACACCGTTGTCTGTCAACAGATTCGCGGCCGCGCGCGAGCGGTCCCGCATCTGCGCGAACGTCACCGGCGTGCCGGCGATGGACATCATCACGCGGTCGCCGAACTGCTCGGCGCGCACATCCAGCACGTCGGGGATCGTGAACCGCTCGACGCCGAACTGCAACGGGCCGATCGGCCCGTCGCGCCTGCGGTGGTCAGGCACCCGCCGCCGCCGGATCCGGGTCACCGGTGGTGGTGTACCCGAAGTCGAGGGGCGAAGGCTCCTCCCCCGGGTAGAACCGGTGCGCCCACCGCCGAAGAGCGGCGTAGTCACGGGCCTCCTCGGGTGCGAGGTTCGGCTTCTCCAGGTACTTCATGTTCTCCCAGGTGAAAAAGTCCTGTTTGATGACTTCCTGCTGCAGCGCGAGGAATTTCGCTGCGCGGCCGGCGGGTTTGTCGCCGGTGTCACCGGGTTCGCGGACCGATGCCTGCGTGTAGAAGTAGTCGGTGTAGTCCTCGTCGACCGGGGTTTGGCCGGTCACCTCGATGGTCGCCACGAGCTCCTTGGGAAACCGCACGATGCCGAGTCCGAGCGAGTAGTTGTCGTAGATGATGCTGGCGTCGACCGGACCGTTGGGCGTCAGCCAGGTCGACGCGCGGCCGCCGCCGAAGTTGGCGGTCACCGTCGCGTGCAGGTGGTAGCCGTCGGTATTGAAAGACGTTGTGTTGGCCGCGCTGTCGGCCTTGTGTACGAACTGGACGTGATACGGGTCGGCCGCGTTCTCGATGATCATCTGCGCATGTACCTTGACCCGGTTGAGCATCCGGGAATGCGGGTGCAGCGGGTAGTACTCGTCGGTCTCCAACTCGGGGAGCACCGGTGGTTGCCAGTACGGCGCCCTGCCGTGGCGCTCATGCCATACGACGATGAACCCGTACCACTCCTGCACCGGGTAGCTCTTGATCTTGACGTTCTGCTTGCAGCCGATCTTGCTGTACGGGATCAGCGCGTTGGTGCCGTCACCCCGCCACTCCCAGCCATGCCACGGGCAGACGATGTGCTCGCCCTCGACGGTCCCGCCGACGCCCATGTTCGCGCCGAGATGCAGGCAGTAGGCGTCGAGCACGTTCACATTGCCGGACTTGGTGCGGAACATCACCAGTTCCTCGCCGAAATAGTGCGCCCGCTTCACCTGACCCGGCGCCAGGTCGGAGGCGAATCCGACGATGAACCATCCCGTCGGGAAGCGATACTTCGAGAGGCTGATACCGCTGGGACCGAACTCACGCTCCGACGGATCGATGGTGGGACCGTCGATCGTGTTCGTCATGCCATCTCCGTCCGCACGATATTTGTCCAGGTCAGACGCTATTCGCGGTCTATTGTTACTATTTTAAGCATTCTAGGTCAAGGACAGTCGAACCAGGAGCTTGCATGCCGACGACCACACCGTTCGACCTGTCGGATCCCGCTTTGTGGCGGAACGGCTTTCCCGACGAACTGTTCGCCGACCTACGACGGAATCGCCCGCTTTTCCGGCACGGGCTGACCGACGGTGTGGCCCGGTCCGTCAAACGGGACTTCTGGATGGCCACCAAGCACCGGCACGCGCAACGCATCCACCGCGACACCGACTCGTTCACCGCCTCCGAGGGACCCCTCATCCAGGGCGTCGGGGTCGTCGGTTCCGCGCCGACCATCATCAACATGGATCCACCGGAACTGCTCAAGCGTCGCCGTGTGCTCTCGCATGCGTTCACGCCCAAGGCGATCGGCAAGCTCGAGGACGGTATTCGCAGGCGTGCCGCCGCGATGGTCGACGGACTGCTTTTGGCAGGCGGTGGCGACTGGATCGCCGATGTCGCCGACGTGCTGCCGATGTCGGTGATCGGCGACATCATCGGCATTCCGGACGAGGACCGGCCGGACATCTTCGACACCCTTGACCGCATCCTCAAGGTCGCGCCGTCAGAAGATCCTGTCGCCCAGCAGAACTCGATGGAGTTGTTCGGCAAGATCTTCGGCTACGCGCTCGAACTCACCGCCGAGAAGCGGCGCAACCCGACCGACGACATCTGGAGCACGCTGACGACGGCGATCGTCACTGACGAGAACGGGGATGAGCTGTCGATACCGACCAACGAGTTGGAGATCTTCTTCTTCGTCATCGCCTTCGCGGGTAGCGACACCACCAAGAACGCCTTGGCGTCAGGGCTTCAGGCCTTCGTCGCGAACCCGGAGCAGATCCAGCGGTACCGCGAGGACGAAGCCGTCCGGTCCGGCGCCGTCGAAGAGGTGTTGCGCTGGGCGTCCCCGGTCACGTTCTGGACGCGCAGCACCAAGGTCGACGTGGAGATGGACGGCATCACGATCCCGAAGGGCGAGCGGGTGGTGGCGATGTTGCGTTCGGCCAACCGCGACGAGGAGGCCTTCGACGACCCGTTCGCCTTCGACATCGGCAGAACCGAGAACCCGCACGTGGCGTTCGGGGGCGGCGGCCCGCACCACTGCCTTGGCGCGATGCTGGCCCGCGCCGAAATCCGGGCCGTGCTCGACGAATTGCTCTGTCGCGCAGGTGACATCAGCCTGGGTACGCCGCAGGTCACCTACCCGAACCTCACCAACAACATGACGATTTTCGACGCGCTGCCGATCACAGTAGCGCCGCGCTAGACGCTTCCACACCACGCCCAACCCGACAAATGGGCGTGATTTTGGGCCATTTCCGCGCCCAAACCGACATTTGGGCGAGCCGTTAGGCGCCTTTGGGGCGCGTCCCGATGACCCCGTTCGCGGACAGGCGGTCCAGGTCGGCCGTGGTGAGCCCGCACAATTCGGTCAGCACCTCCTCGTTGTGCTCCCCCAGCGTCGGCGGTGTGCGATGCAGCCACCGCTCTGCGCCGGCCAACCGCGCGAAAGGTGGACACGGATACAGTCCTTCGCCGGTACGCGGATGCTCGAGGCGCTCGAAGAAACCGCGGTGCATCAGTTGCGGATTCTCGGTCACCAACGACGGCGAGATCACCACAGCCGCCGGAATACCCACCGCTGCAAGCTTTTCGGCGACAAGCTCCGCTTCCTGAGTGGCCAGCCACTGGGCGACGTCAGCATCGTCGTGGCCGATGAGCTCGGTCAGCGCGGCGCGCTGAGCGGGCGTCTGCACGCTGACCGCGACCCAGGCATCCTCCCCCGCGCACCGGTACACATCCTGATCGGCGCCGGAGTGCCCGCGATTGCCTCGGCGCTCCATGATCGACCCGAAAACTTCGAATTCGATCGTCTGAACGGCGGTCACGTTGAGCACCGTCTCGATCATCGGCACCTCGACGAGCTGGCCGCGCCCCGTCCGATCGGCGAACTCCAGGGCCGCAAGCGTCGCGAACGCCGCGTGCGTCCCGGCCAGCGGATCGCAGGCGCCGCGCGGCGCGACGGGTGGGCCGTCGGGCATGCCGGTCACCCATGCGAGCCCGGCGATCTGCTCCATCGTCGGCGCGAATCCGACGCGGTCCCGCCACGGACCTGACAATCCGAAGGCAGGCATCCGCACAACGACGGCGGCCGGGTTGAGTTCGAGCAGCGCGTCGGCGCCGAGGCCGAACTGCTCCATCACCCGCGGCGAGAAATTCTCGATGACCACGTCGGCCTGCTGCACCAGCTGTCTGACCAGCCGCAGCCCGTCCTGAGACTGCAGGTCGAGGGTGACCGACCGCTTGTTGGTGTTCATCGCATGGAACACCCAGCCGTACTCCCACCAGTCATCGACGTCGGTGCGCATCCCGCCTGAGTATCGAATACCGTCCGGCCGCTGGATCGACTCGATCTTGATGACGTCCGCGCCGAACGCCGCGAGCGCGTTCGACGCCGCAGGCCCGGCCCAGAACGCCGTGAAGTCCACCACCCGCACACCGGCGAGCGGCATGTCGGCCACGCCGGTGCGCGGCTCGGATTGCCTTGCCTCCCAGCCTGATACGGCGTCAGCCTCCCCTACCGCAGGGGCGGCGCGCACCGGCGCCTGCCCTGCGGCCGACATCAGCCAGGGCGCGCGGGGCTGGCGGAAACCCGCGGGATTGCCGATGTAGACACCGCGTGTCTTCAGGTGGTCCATATCGGGGATGGCCGAGCCGTTGCCGAGCGGGGCGAGCGGCAACCGGAAGAGCTGGCCGAGTTCGACGATTTCGTCGACCGTGCGCTCGCGCATCCACGGGTCGATCCGCTCGCGGATCCAGTCGCGGTAGTCCCACCGTCCGATCTGGAACCTCAGCTGCGGGATCTCGGTGAACTCCTCGCAGCCGACCATCGCCGCGAAGTCGAGCCACTGCTGGCCGGTGACCATGCTGATACCGACATAACCGTCCTTGGCCGGCTCGATCGACGGCACCTCGACCGAACGTTTGACGGGTGGACGCTGAAGCAACTGCGAATGCAGCCACTCGCTGCTCTGCATCAGCGTGATGGCTTCGAGCATCGACATGTCGAGATGGCCGCCCGGTCCCCCTTTGCCGACGCGGCGGCGCAGCGCCGTCGCACCGTAGGCCGCCCACGCGCCGCCCATGTATTCGCCCAGCTCACCGCCGATGGAGATCGGTGGGCCCGCGGGGTCTCCGCGGAAGCCGGTCAGCCCGGATGCGGCCTGCAGGGTGAACTCGGTCGCCGGGCGCTGCGACCACGGCCCGGTCCAGCCGAAGTCCGAGATGGTGACGACGACGCACTCGGGCCTTGCCTCGGTCAGCCGTGCCGGGTCGATCCCCAACTCGGTGGCACCCCTGCGGTCGCCGGTGACGACCACGATGTCGGCCCAGGCCAGTAGCTCATCGGAAAGGGTTGTGACGCTTCGTTTCCCCGCGCACAGGTAGCTGAACACCGGCGCGGCTTCACCGTCGGCGAGCGTGGCCCCGGTGGCGGCGAAGCGGCGCAGCGGATCACCGGTGCCGGGTTCGACCTTCACCACGTCGGCGCCCGCATCGACCAGCAGTTTGCCGCAGTAGGCGCCCGCGATACGGTTGCTGATCTCCACGACGCGCAGATCGTCGATCGGAGTGGATGCCCCGTCGCTCACGCGCACAACCTCCCGCGGCCGGTTTCTTTGTCATCTTAGTAACTTTTGTCGGATAGCGACCCCGTCAACCCCTGGTAGCGCGCCTATCGCTGTTAGCATTGGCTGCAAATGACAACTTTGGGTATCGGCCCCGAGGCCCGCCGCAGGCTCGGAGCCCGCAGGACGGCCGAGATCGTCGCCGACGAACTCCGCAGGCAGATCATCGACGGCGAGTTGGCCGACGGCGACCTGCTGCCGCGCCAGGAGATCCTCGTCGAGCAGTTCAACGTCAGCCTCGTCTCGTTGCGGGAAGCGTTGCGGATCCTGGAAACCGAGGGCCTGGTGTCGGTCCGCCGCGGCAACCGGGGCGGCGCCGTCGTGCACGCACCCGCCAAGGCCAGTGCCGCCTACATGCTCGGCCTGCTCCTGCAGAGCGACACCGTGCCGTTGGCCGACCTCGGCACCGCCCTGCAGGAACTCGAGCCGATGTGCGCGGCGCTGGCGGCGCGCCGGCCGGACCGCGGCGAGACCCTGATCCCGAAGCTCAAAGAGATCAACGACTCGATGGCCGAGCACATCGAGGACGGCGCCAAATTCACCGAGATCGGCGGTCAGTTCCACGACGAGGTCGTCCGCGGCTGCGGCAACCACACCATGATCGCGGTCGTGGGCAGCCTCGAGACGCTGTGGACCGGTCACCTGAACATCTGGGCCAAGGAGACCGCGGCGCGCGGCGAGTACCCGTCGATGAGCAAGCGGCGTATCGCACTCGGCGTGCACACCAAGTTGACGGATGCGATCGAGGCGGGTGACGGGGAGCGCGCGCGCAAGCTCGCCGCCCGCCACATCGCCGACACCCAGACATACTTCAGCGCGGGCGATCCCGAACAGCGGATCGTCGCGCTGTCGCCGCAGGCGCTGGCCCGTCGCCAGCACTGAAAGGTGCTGTGTGCGTACGGCGTTGATCACCGGCGGAAGCGGCGGCATCGGCAAGGAGTGCGGACGCAGGCTCGCCGATCTCGGCTATGACGTCGTACTGACCGCGCGTCGGGAGGAACCGCTGCGCGCCGCCGCCCAGGAGTTCAACGCGCGCTATGTCGTCGCCGACGCCAGCGATCCGGAGAAGTTCGCACCCGCTGTCGAGGAGGCCGGCGACATTGACCTGCTCGTGCACGCATCCGGTGTGCTCGGCGGAACGTATGCCCGCAAGCAGACTTTCGAGCAGTGGCGGGAGACGATGTCGGCCAACCTCGACTCGTGCTTCGTAGTCACCTCGGCGGCGCTGCCACGGATGCAACCGGGTTCGCGATTCGTGTTCATCTCGTCGTCGGCCGCACACGAACCGATGATGGCCAGGACTGCGTACTCCGCGTCGAAAGCGGGCATGAACGCGTTCGCCGCCGCACTGGCGCAGGAGGTCGACCGCGACGGCATCAACGTCCACATCGTCACGCCCGGGCCCGTGGAAACCGAGATGCTGCAAGACGTTCCGTTCGAGATGTGGGCGATCCGGGCGACCGACATCGCCGACGCCGTCGCGTGGCTGGACACCCTCGACCCGTCGGTGGATGTTCCGGAGATCCGGCTGCACGCGATCACGCGCGGTCCTCACGCCCGCGCACCGATCGTGCCACTGGGCGCGGAGCGTCGCGCCGCGCGCACCAAATGATTCCGGCTAGAGCGCTTTGACCGTTGCCGGGAGGTCATACAGCGCGGTCGCGTTGCCACGCATGATCCGCTCGCGCTGATCGGCGGGGAACCGCCGGATCGCCCAGTCAGGCGCGTCATAGCTCCAGTGCGGGTAATCGGTGGAGAACATGATGTTGTCACCGAGGCCCATCATCTCGATGTACTCCCGATACACCGCGACGTTGACGTCCTCGAGCGGCTGCGTGGTGAACCGAACGTGCTCGCGGACATAGTCGGAGGGCTTGCGCCGGACGTGCGGTAAATCGGGCTTGCGATGCTCCCAGATTCGGTCCATGCGCGACATCACCGGCATTGCCCACGTGAACCCGCCCTCGACGAACACCACCCTCAGGTCAGGATGGCGATCGAAGGCGCCGTCGAACACCAGGCTCATCAGATGCGAGACGTAGAGCAGCGGCCATGACGCGAAGAAGTCGTGCCAGTGCGCGGGGTTGCCGACGGGATAGATCGGAATCAGCTCGTACGGCGTCTGCCCCATCAGATGCGTCGCGACCGGCAGCCCGTTGCGTGCCGCAGCCTCGTAGATCGGGTCGAAATGCGGGCTGCCGAATGGGATTCCGCGTGTCTGCGGCGTCATCAACACCTCCGCCATGTACGGATGGCCGGCCCACCGCTCGATCTCGCGCGCGGCTCGGACGGGCTCCTGCGCAGTGATGCTGATCGCCCCGCGCCAGCGTCCGTGCCAGTTGTTGTCGCCGAGCCACACGTCGGCCAGCCAGTCGTTGTAGGTGGCCTTGAGAACGTGCTCCGCCTCCGGCAGCTGCGCGTCACACATGGGCTCGAGCATCGCGATGCTCACACCCGCGTCGACCAGAAGTTGTCGAGCGGCGAAATCCGGATCGCTTCCCGCGGCGCCGCCGTTGGGCGGTGTCGCGTCGACACGCAGCGAACTCGTCTTGTACGCATCAGGTGTGTCGTAGAAGTAGGACATCGGCGATACGGTGTTGCCGGTCGGCCAGAGCCTGTCCTTCCACTGCGGCGGCGCATAGGACTTCAGCACCTCGGCCGACACCGGGAGCGGATGCACGTCGGTGTCGACGATCGTCACCGCGACGTCCTGGGCGACGCCCTCCTGCGTCCGTTCGAGCGTGGTCATGCCCTGGTCCCTTCCAGGTCCGCGGCGACACCGTAGAGGTCACTTGCATTGCGCCACAGCACCTTTTGCCGCTTCTCCTCCGACAGGCCCGCAACGGCGGCATCGGGTCCGGTGGTCGACCAGTGGGGGTAGGCCGAGCCGTACATCAGCAGATCGGCCTTGTCGGTGAAATCCATCCACCGGTCGGCGTGGCTCTCGTCGGTCGGCCCATCCAAGGCCGACGTGCAGTAGCGGACGTGGCTGTGCAAGTACTCGCTGGGATAGCGGTCCACCCACGGCGTCTGGTCGCGCATCGACATCCAGAACGTGTCGAGCCGCCACATCAACGGGGTCAGCAGGTCGTAGCCACCGTCGGCGAAGACGAATCGCAGATCCGGATGTCTGCCGAAGACGCCTTCGATGATCAGCGTCGCGAGATGCACGAACGAGTTCAGCGGCATGAACGCCGCGTAGCCGGGATACGTGTAGGCGTGGCCGGCGAAGGTCGGCGGGTAGTCGACGCCGTTGCCGCCGTTGATATGGACGGCGACCGGCAGTCCGCGCGCGGCGGCGGCCTCCCAGATCGGCTCGAAGACCGGCTTCCCGTAGGGCTCGCGCGACTGCAGCGGCACGCCGACCTGCACCATCTTCGGATGGTCGGCAAGCCGCCCGATTTCGGCGACCGCTCCTTTGACGTCTTCGGGGTTCACCCTGATGGTGCCGAGGAATCGGTTGGCGCTGTCGGGTTCGAGCCAGCGGTCGATCAGCCAGTCGTTGACCGCCGCGCAGATTCGACTGTTGAGCAGATAGTCGGCGATGTTGCCGCGCGTCGGCGGGTTCAGGACGGCGAAGTCGGCGCCACTCTCCTCGAACAGGTGGCGTGAAACGGTGTCGGGGTCGGAGCCGGGGTACCCGTCGCCGTAGAGGTCCTGCCGGTAGTCGCCGCCTGGCGCCTGATACCACTGCTGCTCGACGTCGGGAATGGCCCTCAGCTTGTGTGCTGACGAGATGTAGCGCCGGATCTCGGAGTTGTAGCGGAAATTCGGCTGCACATTCGTGTCAATGATCATGCGGTCAGGTACACCTGCCCGTCGGCAACGTCGACCTCGTAGGTGCGGACCCGCTTGGTCGGGTCGGCGAGGTTCACACCGGTGGTGATGTCGAACTCCCAGTTGTGCCAGGGGCAGCGCGCGATCTGACCCTCCCGCACATACCGCACCCCATCCGGCGCATCAGGCGCGAACTCGGTGGTGCCGACGACGTAGCCGGCGCACAGTGGCGCGCCCTCGTGCGAGCAGTAATTGGCGATGGCGTAGAGCGAGCCACCGATGTTGTAGACGCCCACGCCGAACTTGCCCGCCTCGACCAATTTCATGCTCCCGGGAGGCAAGTCTTCGATCGCGCACACCGGACGGCGTTGCATCCACGTCCCTTTCGGATTCCCTTGACCTAGAATACTAAAATAGTAAAGATAGAGCGAACGACCCGCTAGACACTGTTGTCCGGGAGGCACTGTGACGCTCAGCACGGAACCGCACGACAAGCCCGATATCCCGGATGTGACGAGCGACCCTTACGGCTTCTTCGAGTACATGCGCAAGACCGAGCCCGTGTGGCGCGGCACGATCATGACGTCGGAGGTGATGCCGCCCGAACTGATGTCCGCCGAGGAATGGACGCTGTTCGACTTCGACAGCGTGTTCGCCGCGTTCCGCGACGACGACGTCTACGGCTCGGAGATGTACAACAACACGATCGGCCTCGTCTTCGGACCAACCATCCTGGGCATGCACGGAAAGCAGCATCACGACCACCGCAGCCTCGTCGCGAAGGCCTTCCGGCAGAGCGCGCTCGCGCAGTGGGAACCCGAGGTCATCGACCCCATCTGCGACAAGCTGGTCGACGAGATCAAAGACGACGGCGAAGCCGATCTGATCAAGGCGATCACGTTCGAATTCCCCACCCGCGTCACCGCGGCACTGCTCGGCCTGCCGCAGGAGGATCTGGAGCTGTTCCGGCGGCTTTCACTGGATCTCATCTCGATCACCGAGGACATCGAGGCGGGCCTGAATGCTTCGGTAGAACTCGGCACCTATTTCCAGGACCAGGTCGACCAGCGTCGCAGCAAGATGACCGACGACATCATCGGCGACCTCGTCTCGGCGGAGATCGACGGCGAGAAGCTGACCGACGAGGCGATCATCTCGTTCCTGCGACTGCTGCTGCCCGCGGGGCTGGAAACGACCTACCGGTCGTCCAGCAACCTGCTCTACCTGCTCCTCACACATCCCGAGCAACTCCGCGACCTGGAGCACAACCGCGACCTGATCCCGGCGGCGATGGAAGAAGGGCTGCGCTACGAGACGCCTTTGGTCTCGGTGCCGCGCAACACAAATCAGGACGTCGAGATCCACGGCGTACCGATCGCGAAGGGCTCTCAGGTCAACCTGTGTATCGGCTCGGCCAACCGCGACGAGAACCGCTGGGAGAACGCCGACAAGTTCGACATCCGTCGGCCGCGACGAGCGCACATCTCGTTCGCGGGCGGCATCCACAGCTGTCTCGGCATGCACCTGGCCCGGGTCGAGACGAGGGCGATGCTGACCAGCCTCTTCGATCGGGTGACGGACCTACAGCTGTTCGAGGATGAGGACACCAAGATCGCCGGGATGCCGTTCCGCTCCCCCAAGCACCTTCCCGTGACGTTCCGTCCTGTCGCATGAGAACCCGCGCAGCGATCCTGCATGACATGGGTCAGCAGTGGTCGGTCGAGGAGTTCGAACTCGATCCCCCGAAGGCCGGTGAAGTCCTGATCGAGATGGCTGCCGCGGGTCTGTGCCACTCCGATGAGCACATCCGCAACGGCGACATGTCCGTACCCAACGAAGTGATGGAATCCTTCGGTCTGCCCGGCATGTTCCCGATGATCGGCGGCCATGAAGGCTCCGGCGTGGTGCTCGAAGTCGGTGACGGTGTCACCGGTTTCGCGCCGGGCGACCATGTCGTGACGTCGTTCGTCGCGGTCTGCGGCACGTGCCGGTGGTGCAGTTCTGGTATGGAGTACATTTGCGATATGGGTGCGCAGGTGATGATTCCCGGTATGCCGACCGACGGCACCTTTCGCCATCACACAGCCGACGGTCGTAATCTCGGCCATCTGTCCAAGGTCGGCGCGTTCTCGAAACACACTGTCGTTTCTACAGATTCGATAGTCAAGATCGATCCCCACCTTCCGCTGCTGCCGATGGCGTTGTTGTCGTGCGGGATCCCCACTGGCTACGGCTCGGCGGAGAACCGGGCAAAGGTGAAGACCGGCGACACCGTTGTCGTCATCGGCGTCGGCGGAATCGGGACCGGCGCGCTGCAGGGCGCACGCATCAACGGCGCGGCACAGATCATCGCGGTCGATCCGGTGGAGTTCAAGCAGAAGTCCGCGCTGAAATTCGGGGCCACACACAGCGTCTCGACCACCGAAGAGGCCACCGACCTGGTCCGCGATCTGACGCACGGCGTGATGGCGGACAGCGTGGTGGTGTCACCGTCACTGATCCATGGTGACGACGTGCAGGCGGCGCTGAGCCTGACGCGAAAGGGCGGGACGTGTGTGCTGACCGGGATGACCGCCACGACCACGAGCTCGATCGCGATCAACCTGCAGGAGTTCATCCTGTGGAACAAGAGCCTGGTCGGCACGGTGCTGGGGTCGTGCAATCCGCGGGTCGACGTCGCCCGGTTCGCCAAGCTGTACGAGACGGGACTGCTGCAGCTCGACGAGATGATCACCCGCACTTATCGCCTCGACGACATCAACGAGGGCTACCGCGATCAGCTGAACGGCGAGATCGTCCGCGGCGTCATCGATTTCAGCCTGGACTGACGCGCGGTCACAAGATGCGCGACGGGCGGTCCTGCCAGTAGCGATCGCGGATGCGCCGCTTGTAGAGCTTGCCGTTGGGGTCGCGCGGCAACTCGGCGTCGAAGTCGACCGTGCGGGGACACTTGTAGGTCGCCAGACGCGCGCGGCAGTAGTCGATCAGCTCCGCCTCGAGCTCGGGTCCTGGCTGCACGCCGTCGGCCGGCTGGACGACGGCCTTGACCTCTTCACCGAACTCCTCGTTCGGCACCCCGAACACCGCCGCGTCGACGAGCTTGGGGTGCATGACGAGAACGTTCTCGGCCTCCTGCGGATAGATGTTCACTCCACCCGAGACGATCGTGAACGTCGAACGGTCGGTGAGGTAGAGGTAGCCGTCGTCGCCGACGTATCCCATGTCGCCGAGGGAACGCCAGCCGCGGTCGTTGGCCACCGACGCCGTCTTCGCCGGGTCCTTGAAGTACTCGAAGGCGGGGCCACCCTCGAAGTAGAGCTCACCCGCCTGCCCCGCGGGCAGTTCGGCACCGTCCTCGTCGAGCACGTGTACTGGACTGAATGGCTTGCCGACGGACCCGGGATGGGCGAGCCACTCCTCGGGCCCGATAGTGGTGCCCGCGAATCCTTCTGTGCCCCCGTAGTACTCGTGGATGATCGGGCCGAACCACTGCATCATCCTGTACTTCACGTCGACCGGGCACGGTGCCGCCGCGTGGATGACGCACCGCAGGCTGGACACGTCGTACCTGTTGCGCACGGCGGCGGGCAGCTTGAGCAACCGCACGAACATGGTGGGCACGAACTGGGCATGGGTGACCCGGTGTTCGTCGATCATGCGCAGCACCGTTTCGGCGTCGAACTTCCTCATGATGATTGACGCGGCGCCGACGCGGTGCACCGCCATCGTGTAGTTGACGCCCGCGGCGTGGTAGAGGGGTGCCGGTGAGAGGTAGACGCTTGCCTGTGTCATGCCGTAGCGCTCGCGCAGCGAGTACTCCAGGACCTTCTGGGCCCACGACCCCTGGCCGTCCTCGGGTAGCGGGCGCCGAACGGCCTTGGGCCGCCCGGTGGTACCGGACGAGTACAGCATCTCCGATCCGTCCGAGACCGGCGGCGCCGCACCGGCTTCGGCCAGGGCGTCGTCGTATGACCGCCATCCCGGCAGGTCGCCGCCTACGCTCAGGTGGACGTCGACGCCGCCGTTTTCGGCGGTGATCCGGTCCCCCAGTTCGACCATCGACGCATCGATGAAGACAGCTTTGGCGTCGGAGTCGTCGACGACGTAGGCCACCTCATCGGGGGTGAAGTGGGTGTTCACCGCGCTGTAGTACAGCCCGGAAAGCTGGCAGGCCCAGGTGACCTCGAAGAACTCCGGCCGATTGGGCAACACAAGTGCGACGCCGTCGCCTCGTCGCAGCCCCGCCTCGTGCAGCAGGGCCGCGACGCGCCGGCTCCGTTCCAACAGCTCACCGTAGGTGACTGTGCCGCCGTCGGTGACGATCAGCGCGGGCGACTCGGCGGCATGATCGGCGAGGTTCACGGGCCCTACGTGGCCGCCGCGCCGTTGTCGGATGCGGCGGCCTGCCGCTTGGCCATCTCCGACGGCAGGATCTTGTCCTTGAACACCTGCTGGATCAGCTCCTGCACGTCCCGGCTGATCGACGCCAACGCGACCAGGTCGTTCGAGCTCTGCCAGTGCACACGCATGCCCATCATCTCCCACGCGCGCTTGATGTTGGCCTTGGTGGCCAACAGCGTGGTCATCGGCGCCTGTGAGATCTGCCTGGCGATCGCGTCGACCCTGGCCTCGAGGTCCTCACGCTTGACCACCTCGTTGACGAGTCCGTACTCGAGCGCCTTGTGCGCATCGACGGTCTCCGCGGTGTACAGGTAGTAGGCCGCCCGCCGCCAGTTCATGAAAACCCATGGCTCGATTGAGCATTCGCCCGAGGGCATGCCGAATCCCTGCAACGGCGGATAGGAGAAGTAGGCATCCTCGGAGGCGATCACGATGTCGGTGGTCAGGCCCATGTGGGTGCCGCCACCGACGCAGTAGCCGTGCACCTGCGCAATCGTCGGCTTGGAGAACTCCCACAGGTTCAGCGTCGGCTTGACGAAGAGATCGGACTGCGGCTTCCACGGGTGGCCCATCTTCATGGCGCCCTCGACGAACGCCGGATAGTCGACGGCGTTGTTGCCGATCGCGTGCCCAGAGCAGAAGCCCTTTCCGTTGGCCTTGAGCACCAAGACCTTGATGTCGTAGTCGCGGTCGGCGTCCAGCAGTGCGGCGTCGACCTCCTCGGCGAGTTTCTGGTCCTGGGCGTTGGCCTTCTCGGGCCAGTTCAGCGTGATCTTCGCGATCGCCCCCGCCTTCTCGTAGATGATCCGCTCGCGGGTCTCGTTCAGATCCATGTATGCACTCCTCTTCGTTATGACGTGATGACGCCGATTTCGGCGCCGATGTCGTAGGTCGTACCGACCGTGCCCGTCCACTGCACGGTGCCCGACGCACCGGCTTCGATCTCCTGCTCCACTTTCTCGGTTGCGAGGGTGTAGATCGGCGTGCCCTCTTCGACGTATTCGCCCGCCTCGACGAGGATCTCGGTCAGTTCGGCTTCCGAAACGGCGACAGAGATGCGCGGGATGCGAATGATGAACTCAGCCACGGGCATCCGCTTTGTCGCGCGTCATTTCGAATACGAGCCGATCTCGCGGTAGACCTTCGGGATCGGAGGTGTCGTCATGTCGAGGAGTTCGAGCGAGGACATCCTGCCGCTTCTGCCGAGTTCGCCGAGACGGTCGACCACGGCATCGAGGTCATCGCACTCGAGTTCGTAGATGGCGATGAACGGCCCCTCCCCGTCGGTCGGCGCGAAGCGGCGAGCGGAGATGATGCCGTCCACCGAGCAGATCTCGGCGAGGTGAGTGTCGTTGTACCACTTGTGGTATTCGTCTACGCGGTCCGGCGACACCGGCCTGGTCTCCAGGTAGATGATTCCTCTGGCCACGCCAGCCCCTACCCGCCCGCCCACGGCTTGTTGGTCTCCCCGCTGATCAGAGCCACCTTTCCGCCGACCCTGCCCATCGCCACCCCTCCTTGACTGCCCGCACGAGCCGGTTCGCCGAACCTTCGAGTCACTTCGCAGAGGTAGCTATACTACCTAAAATTATAAAGATGCCAATCGGCTCGATCTCGAACAGGACAACGTGGACTTCTCGTATCCGGCGGAGGTGGAACAGTTCCGCAAGGAACTGCGCTCGTGGCTCTCAGCGAACCTGACCGAGACCGTCAGGGCCGCCGACAGGGGGCGCGGACGCGACGCCGCGGCGTTCGACACGTTGCGGGCGTGGGATGCGGCCGTGGCCGACGCGGGCTGGGGTGCGGTGTCGTGGCCGCACGACTACGGCGGCCGCGGCGCGACGGTGCTCGAGCAATTGGTCTATGCAGAGGAGACGACGCGGGCGCGAGCTCCGGTGCCGCTCAACGTGATCGGGATGAACAACATCGCCCCGGCGATCATGCAGTACGGCACCGACGGGCAGAAGCGCACGCTGCTCCCGCGCATGGTGCGCGCCGACGACATCTGGTGTCAGGGCATGTCGGAACCTGAAGCCGGTTCCGACCTCGCCTCGCTACGCACCCGCGCCGTCCGCGACGGCGACGACTTCGTGGTCACCGGCCAGAAAATCTGGACGTCACTCGGCCATCGCGCCGACTGGTGCCAGCTGTATGTCCGCACCGACCCCGAGGCGCCCAAGCACAAGGGCATCTCCTGCCTCATCGTCGACATGACGCTGCCGGGCATCGAAGCCCGGCCGCTGGTGACGCTGAACGGGGCAGCCGATTTCGCCGAGGTGTTCCTCAATGACGTCCGGGTGCCCGCCGATGCTCTGCTCGGCCCGCTCAACGCAGGCTGGCAGGTCGCCACCACCACGCTCAGCCATGAGCGCGCCGGTGCGGCGCGGCTGTATGCCCAGGTCGAAGTGCAATTGGCAGACCTTGTCACCGACCTGGCAGAACACCGCATCAATGGCAGGCCTGCGCTCGAGGACAGCGCCACCGTGCGCAGGCTCGGCGACCTCGCCGTGCGGGTCTCCTACCTCGAGTTGTTGTGCAAACGGTCCATCTCGGCGACGCTGCACGGCGGCGACGCGCTCGGATCGGCCAGCCTCGCCAAGAGCGTCTGGGCGGAGTTGGGTCAGGATGTCGCCGCGCTCGCGTTCGACGTGCTCGGCTCGGACCCCTCGGCGCAACGCTGGGTGGACCGGCGGCTCTCGACGCGGTCGCTGACGATCGCGGGCGGCACGACGCAGATCAACAAGGGCATCACCGCCACGCGCGTGCTGGGGTTGCCGCGCCGATGAATCTCGAGCTGACAGACGAACAGGTCGCGCTCCGCGACACGGTGCGGCAGTTCCTCGCCGAAAAGGCCACGGTGGCAGCGCATGTGCGCCCGATGCTCGACGATCCGAGGGGCACCACCGACGAGGTGTGGCGTGGCCTTGCCGACCTCGGCGCGACGGGCGTGCTCGTCCCGCTGGAGCACGACGGTGCAGGCATGACCATGGTCGAAGCCGGCGTCGTCGCCGAGGAACTCGGCGCAGCACTGTATCCCGGGCCGTGGTGGTCGAGCGCGGTCGCCGCGACGCGTGCGCTGGTGCGGACCGGGGCGAACGCCGGGCTGCTTGCAGGAATCGCAGACGGCACGGTCATCGCCACGGTCGGCGGGCTGACAGGGCCGCGGCCGACGGACGACGGCGCCTCGCTGCGCGGCGACCTGACTGCGGTGCCCGACGCCGCGGCGGCCACGGTGCTCCTGATCCTGGCGGACGGGCCGGACGGCACCGCGCTCTACTCCGTCGATCCCGCCTCGGACCGAGTCGCCGTAACGCGGCGGGAGCACGTCGACCCGACGCACAAGTCGTTCGACATCGCATTGAACGGCGCGCCCGCACAACGTCTGGCCGACGCGTCCGACCACGTGGTCGACGCCATATTCGACGACGTCATCATCGCGCGGGCGGCCGACGCGGTCGGCGCCGCTGGCGCGGTGATGAAACTGGCTGTCGACTACGCGAAGGTGCGCAGGCAGTTCGGCCAGCCGATCGGCAGCTTCCAGGCCGTCCAACATCTGTGCGTCGACATGTACGAGGCCGTCGAGCTGGCCCGCAGCGGCGTCATCCATGCGCTGTGGGCCGCCGATGCGGCCGAGTCGACGGAGCGACATCTGGCCGCGCTGCGCGCCAAGGCATTCGCGGGTCGGCTGGCCGGCGTCGGCGACACCGCGATCCAGGTCTTCGGTGGCATCGGCTTCACGTGGGAGCACGACGCCCACCTCTATCTCAAACGCCTGCTGGGCTGGAGCGCTCTGTTCGGCGCGGCCGACCGCTATCTCGACGAGGTCGGCGCGCAACTCGTCGGCGAGCTGGATCGAAAGGTGTTGCAATGAGCCAGGTTCTGAGCGGTGTCCGGGTCGTCGAGCTCGCATCGTGGACGTATGTGCCGTCTGCGGGTGCGGCGCTGGCGGACTGGGGCGCCGACGTCATCAAGGTGGAGGACGTCAAAGCCGGTGACCCGGGCCGGGCGCTGGTGATCGGCGGCTTCACCCGGCAGAACGCGCGCGCCGACGTCGACTTCATCCTCGAGATCGGCAACCGCGGTAAGCGCAGCGTCGGCATCGACATCAAGACCGACACCGGCCGGGAGTATTTCGGCCGGCTGCTGGCCACCGCCGATGTGTTCCTGACCAATTGGCGTCCCGGCGCACTGGAGCGGGCACGGCTCAGTGTCGAGGACATCCGCTCGTTCAACCCGAACATCATCATCGCCCGCGGCACCGGCGCCGGTGTGCGTGGACCCGACCGCGACAAGGGCGGCTTCGACGCGGCCACCTACCTGTCCCGCGGCGGGGTGGCCTACACGCTGACGCCGTTCGGCACCGAGACGCCAGCGGTGCAGGGCCCCGGCTTCGGTGACCTGCAGGGCGGTATCACCCTCGCCGGCGGCGTGTGCGCGGCGCTGTTCCACCGGGAGCGCACCGGCGAACCGTCCATCGTCGACTCCTCGCTTCTGGCACAGGCGATGTGGACGATCGCACCGTCGATCTCGGTGGCCGACCTGTTCGGCATCGACGGGATCCCCGGCGCCCCACCCGGATTGGCGATCAACCCGTTGGTGAACCGATACAAGACGCGCGACGGCAGGTGGCTGCAGATGGTATTCCTGCAGCCTGACAGGTTCTGGGCCGGCTTCTGCGAGCGAATCGGCCTGCCGGAACTGGCCATCGACGAGCGCTTCGTCCCATCGAGCAACCTCATCGCCAACGCCGAGGAGGCATGCAAGCTCGTCGGCGAGAGGCTCGCCAGCGAGGATCTGGCGTACTGGCGCGAGGCGCTCGCCGACGAACCCGGCGTGTGGGCGGCGCTGGCGACCCCGAAGGAGACTCTCCACGACCCGCAGGTGATCCCCAACGGCTACGTCGTCCCCAACGTCGACGACAACGGCGTCGAATACCAGATCGTCGCCGCTCCAGTGCAATTCGACGAAACACCCCCGCATTCCGCCCGCGCTCCCGAACATGGACAGCACACCGAGGAGGTCCTGCTGGAGCTCGACCTGGACTGGGACGACATCTCCGCGGCCAAGGACAGCGGCGCGATTCTCTGACAGGAGGGGCCCATGGCACTTCAGCGGCGCGAGCTCGAGTCGGTCATCTACGAGCGTGAACCACCGATCGCTCGGATCATCCTGAATCGACCGGACAAGGCCAACACCAAGGACGCCGGCCTCGTGCAGGAGGTCGACGCCTGCCTGCATGAAGCCGACCGCGACAAGGAGATCAAGGTCGTCATCCTGAAGGCCAACGGGAAGGGCTTCTGCGGCGGGCACGTCGCGAGGTGGGGTCCCGACGAGAACCCCTACCCGGATTTCGGGGATACGTTCGAGGATCTGTACAAGGGCACCGCCGACCTGTTCCTGTGGCCGACGCTGTATCTGTGGGAGTTCCCCAAACCCACCATCTCGCAGATCCACGGCTACTGCATGGGCGGCGGCATCTATCTGGGGCTGTTGACCGACTTCTGCGTGGCGTCGGAGGACGCGTACTTCCAGATGCCGCTGGCCCAGAGCCTCGGCGAACCGGGCGGCCACACCATGATCGAGCCGTGGCTGATGATGAACTGGCATCGGACGATGGACTGGCTGCTGCTGGCGCCGACGCTGTCGGCGCAGGAGGCGCTCGAGTGGGGCCTGCTGAACAAGGTGGTGTCGAGGGATGAACTCGAGGACACCGTCGAGGAGATGGCCCGCAGGGTCGCACAGGTCCCGCTGACCACCCTGATGGCGGTGAAGAGCAACGTCAAGCGCGCCTACGAGTTGATGGGTATGCGGGTGCACCTGCAGATGAGCCACGTGATGACGAACATGGTGGGCGCGGCGTCCGATGTGCAGGCCCGCCGCCGTCAGCTCATCGACTCAGGTTTGACACCAAAGGATTTCATCGCCGACGGGGAGATTTCTCCCGGCGAGCAGACGTAAAATCGCACAGATCCGCGCCAAACCATGCGAGTTTGCGTCTGCTCGCGGGAGAAAGTCAGCGGCCTGCGGCGTGGAGGGCGGCGACATAGCCGAACACCATCGTGTTGGCGATGCTGCCGCCCGCCCCGAGATACGTCCTGCCCATTACCGTCGCGGTGATGTTGCCCGTCGCGTACAAGCCGTCGATCACCTCGCCGCGCTCGTTGAGCACCTGCGCATGCTCGTTGGTGACCAGTCCCCCGCAGGTGCCGACGTCGGCGGGAAACACGCGGGCGGCGTAGAACGGCGCGCGATCGATCGGCCCGAGTGCGGCGTTGGGCTTGTACCCCGGGTCACCGAGACAGATGTTGTACGAGGACTGACCACGCCCGAAGTCGGGGTCCTCGCCCTTGGCCGCAAACTCGTTGAAGCGCTTCACCGTTTCGGTCAGGGCGTCGGGCGGGACATCGATCTGTCGCGCCAACTCGGCGAGCGTGTCGGCGCGCTTGACCGTACCCTGCTCGATCAGCGACTCCGACAGCGTGCGCTTCTTCAGAGGGTTGGCCCCGGACACGTAACGTCCGACGTAGCCCTCGTCGAAGACCTGCCAGCACGGCACCGCCTTGTTGGCATACATCGCCTTGCCCACCTCGACATAGGAGTTCGACTCATTGCAGAACCGCTTGCCCGACCCGTCGACGTAGATGGCGCCGGGCCGCTGTCGTCCGGACCCGAGCGAGGCGGCCACGGGGTCGGAGATGAAGACCATCGGCAGCCACCACGCCTCGTCGAGCAGGTCGGTCTTGGCGCCCAGGTTCATCGCCGTCTGCAGTACCTCGCCCGTGTCACCGGCATTGGCTATCGACCAGGAGCCGTCGTTGGGTTGGTCACCGCTGTAGCACCGACGCATCTCCGCGTTGCGACTGAAACCGCCCGCCGCGAGCAGAACTCCCTTGCGCGCTTGAACATTCATCGATGAGCCGTTGTGGCTTACCCGCGCGCCGACGACGCAACCGTCCTCGACGACGAGGTCCTCCATCGCGGCATTGGTCCACACCGGCGGTTCAGCCGTCTCATCGATCAGTGCTTTCAGGATCTGACCGATCATCGACGCGCCGTTGGTCATCAGGTCGCGTCTGCGGAGCTTGGCCGATCTGGTCCGCGCAAACACCCGCATCGCCACCGCGAACGCACGCGGCGACCGGTTGAAGTACTGCACCGCGCGCAGCTCGTTGGTCTTGACCACGAACCCGTAGTTCTTGGCCATGGACGGCTGCACCCTGTCACGCCAATCGCCGAGTGCCGCCGAGTCGAACGGCACCCCTTCGACGGACCTGCCCGCGGAGTTGCCGCCCTTGTGGTTGGGGTAGTAGTCACTCCAGCCCGGGCAGCGGACCAGCCGAACGCCCTTACGCAGCAGGAAGTCGATCATCTGATAGCCGGCGTTGAGGAACGTCTCACGTCGTGCAGGCGAGGAGGCTTCGCCGATGTCGCCGACAACGGCGTCGAAGTACGCCAGACCGTCCTCGCGGGAATCAGGTATGCCCTCGGCACGCATGAGCGGGTTGTCCGGCAGCCACACCATGCCGCCCGACATGCCGGTGGAACCGCCGATGAGGTCCTGCTTCTCGACGACGAGCGGCTCGATATCCGCGTCGACCGCGGCGAGCGCGGCCACCATTCCGCCGCCGCCACTTCCCGCGATGAGAAGGTCGACCGACTTGTCCCACTTCATAAGGCAGTAACCGTCTGCGACAAACCGAGGTCGGCGACCGGTACGTCGATTGTGGTGTTGGTGGCCTGGATCGCGGGCACCAGCCGCTCATAGGGCAGCCCGGCGAGGAACCCGTCGATGACGCGCTCGTAGTTCGAGATCAGCCCTTCGATCCGGTCCGACAGCCGCATGTATTCGAATCCCCTGGCGTGCAGGCCTTTCTGCTGCTTGGGCAGGTTGGAGAAGTCCTGCGCCGGGATCGTCGGCCAGCTCGGGTCGTCCGGTGCGAGCGGTTCGGGTGGAATCGGTCTGCCCTGCGATTGGTCGTTCGGGAACCGCGTCAGCGACCAGACCTCGAACAGCGTCTGCTCGGGCCCGAGCGGGCGGATGCGGTACGAGGACGCACTGCTGTACTGCGGCAGAAGGAAATAGTGCGGGAAGCAGAACCCGATCGGCTCGAGCACCCCGCGCCGGTCCAGGTCGTTCAGGTCGGGGAAGTCGCAACCGCGGGCGCGATGCCACGCCGTGACGGCGTCGTTGACCGCGCCCCGCCAGACGGCCATCGCCTCGGCGGGGTCGTCGGGCAGCGACATGTGTTGCAGCCCTTCGGCGATCCGGATGTCGTTCTCATGCGTCATACCGCCCATGCCCGAGCCCAACGTTCGCATGAAGTGCAGGCTCGTCTCGATCAGCGGGTGCACTGTGGACGTCTCGGGAGTGTGCGCGGACGGCAGTAGTTGCGGATGCGTCTGCGGTACGTGGTAGCCCTCCATGAAAGCCGCCGTCGCGAGTTTCCAATTCACCGGAAGCAGACACAACTTCCACCACTCCACACGCAACGCCGAGACGTTCCACTCGTCGTGCTTGGAGGCGAACGGTTCGATGCAGTCCATCAGCGGGGGCGCGTCGGCGTCGAGATTGATCCACGCGCACCCGCCCCAGAGCTCACATCGCACCGATGCAAGCGCGAGATCCTCGGCGCACAAGTTGCTTTCGTCGAACTCCTCGGACCTCAGCACGAATGTGTTCTTGCCGTCGAGGCCCCAGCACCATCCGTGGAACGGGCACACCAGGCTGCGCCGAGATCCGCTGCCCTCCACCAGTTTCATGCCGCGGTGCCGACAGGAGTTGTAGTAGGCACGCACTGTGGCCGCGTCGACACGCACCACGATGACGGACTGGTCGAGAATCTCGTATTCGACGAAGTCGCCGGGCTTGGGGATCTCCTCCAGCCGGCAGGCCATCTGCCAGACGCGGGGCCAGAACAGTTCGGTTTCCACGGCGTAGAACTCGGGGTCGTAATAGCGCTGCTTGGGGATCCTGTCAACCGACTGAACCGCCCATGGCACCGGCAGCGGCGTCCAGCGCGTTCTGGTCAATCTGCTCACCCCTCATCGGCGGCCCGGTCTCTAAAATAGCAAAAATAGCGAGACGGGCGAAGGGGCGCTGACCAGGTCTGCTGATTGAGACCGCCCGTCAGACGGTCAGTTGAGGCCGTAGAAGCGTTGAGCGTTGCGACCACCGATCTTGGCGCGGGTGTCCTCGCTGATGTCGGGCCGGGTGCGCAAATGTTTTGTGCTTTCCGGCCATTCGCCGTCCCAGTGGGGGTAGTCGCTGGCGAACATGATGAAGTCATCGCCGAGGACGTCGATGACGCCCGGCAGGATCGGTTCCTCGGGCTCGCAGGTCGCCCAGATATTGCCCGCCTCGAGATACTCCTGTGGGTCGCACTGCCAGCCGCCTTCGATCCAGTCACCCCGCTTTTCGAAGTGCTCGTGCAGGCGGTCGATGAAGAACGGCACCCACCCGACGCCCGCTTCGAGAAACGCGACGCGCAGGCCGGGGTGACGGTCGAAGACGCCGCCCGACACCAGCGCCGTCATCGCCGTCATCTGGTCGAACGGAAAGCTGATGCAATGCACCTGAATGTAATTCGTGAACCGGTCGACGCCGATCTTGGGGAGATGCACTCCTGGTGCGCCGTGCACCCCGAGCGGCATGTCGAGTTCAACCGCGGCGGCATAGAACGGGTCGAGGTCGGGATGATCGAGGTTGCGGGTCTTCAACGCAGGCGGCATGTGGGTCGCCACCAGGCCGAGGTCCTTTGCCTCGCGCATGATGTCGATCGCCACGTCCCCGTGCTCGATCGGCGTGACGGCTATCCCGTGCAACCTGCCGTTCGACGACTTGCAGTAGTCGGCGATCCACTCGTTGTAGAGGCGCGCGAAGCCCGCGGCGAACGCGGGGTCCTCGAGCGTCGGCGTGCACAACCCCAGGCTCGGATAGAGCACCATGGTGTCGATGTGGTCGCGGTCGGCATCGCCGAGCACTCCGTCGGCCGACCGGCAGTTGATCCCCTCGGCGGCGGAGATGCCGTGTTCGGTCGGGCACCCCGCCCCCGGTCCGCTGGATTCGGGATAGTTGCGCCCTTCGATGACCAGGCCCGGCGTATCCGTGCGCGGCACGATGTGCTCCGGCCAGCGTTGCATCGCCTCGACCGCCAGCGATGCTCCCTCCGCGACGTGCCCGTCGGCGTCGATGATCCGCATCTTTGTAAAGATACGACCAGGGTGGGTACCGATACCCTTTTCGCTCGTGATCGTGTTGCTGCCGCCGTCGGAGACCAAGCGGGCCGGAGGCGACGGCCCTGCGCTTCGCCTCGACGCGCTGAATTTTCCCGAGTTGACGCCGGTGCGCGGCGCGCTCGTCGACGAACTGGTGGCGCTGGCCGCCGATGCTCCGGCGTGCAGGAAAGCCCTTGGAATCTCGGCGTCCCAGGATCATGAGATAGAGCGCAACGCCGCACTGAAGACGTCGCCGACCCTGCCCGCGATCAACCGGTACACCGGCGTGCTGTACGACGCGTTGGATATCGAATCGCTCGGCCGCACAGCCCTTTCCCGCGCGCATGCGCGGCTCGCGATCGGTTCTGCGCTCTTCGGCCTGGTGCGGGCCGACGACCTGATCCCGGCCTACCGGCTGTCGGCGTCGTCAAAGCTGCCGAGCAAGGGGACGTTGACCGCGCGCTGGCGAGCCCCGCTGGATGCGGTGTTGGCCGACCTCGCGTCGGACGAACTCGTCGTCGATCTGCGGTCGGGGTCGTACGCGGCGCTGGGCAGGCTGCCCGGCGCGGTGCACGTGGACGTCGTCTCGGAGAAAGCCGACGGCACGCGCACCGTCGTCAGCCACTTCAACAAGGCTCACAAAGGCAGGCTCGCGCGGGCGCTGGTGGCCAGCAGGGCCGAACCCGACAGCGCAGCCAAGGTGGCGGCGGTCGCGCGCAAGGCCGGGATGCGGGTCGAACGCAGCGATAACGCGCTGACGGTTGTCGTCGACGGCTAGTCGGCAATCTCCACGCGATCTCCACGAATTCTTCATGCGGCGCTGGTCTGCGCGAGCGCATCCTCATCCCATGAAGATCAACGGACCCATCGCAACCCTCGGCGCAGTGGCCTTTCTCGGCGGCGGGCTGTGGCTGGTGAACGCCAACGAGCAGTCCGATCCTGCGCCGCAGCCCGCCGCGGTGACAGCGCCCGCGGCGGCTCCGACCAATACGGCGCCTGCCGTGCGCCCCGCCCCGGTCCCGCCTGCGCCCCTGCCGTTCGGCGCCCAGGAGGACTTCGTCGCCGACCTCCCGATCAAGAGCGGCAACCTCGCGCTGGAGATCAGGGTGGCCGGCACCAAGGCCTGGGCTTATGCCTGCGACAACGAAGACATCGAAGTCTGGCTTTCGGGCAGCGCCGTCAACGGGGTGCTGGACCTGGCCAGCGCCGACAAGCTCAGCCGGCTCGAGGGAAGCCACCGCGGTAACACCGTCGTCGGCAACCTTCGGCTCGGCGAGAAGAGCTGGGATTTCACGGCCGTGCCGGGTGAGACCAGTGTCTTCTGATCCCGCGTACTACAGCGACCGGGCGCCGACGCGTCCAACGCCGGCTGCAAACCGCGGCGGCGGAGTCGCGGTCCTGGTGGCTGTTCTCGTCGGCGCCGCGGTCGCCGTCGGTCTTGGCGCGTTCGGCCGCATCCACGACCCGCAGTTCTTCTCGGTGAGTGTGGCCGGATTCTCCAGCGGCACCGCGGTCAAGTCGTGGCTCGCCACGCTGGCGGTGACGCTGGCGCTGTTCCAGTTGGCTTCGGCGTTCGCGATGTACCGCCTGATCCCCGGCGGTCGGATGCCGTCGTGGATCGCCACCGCACACGTGTGGTCGGGTCGCCTGGCCGTCCTCGCCACCGTGCCCGTCGCCGTGCACTGCCTGTACGCGCTGGGCTTCCAGTCGGGTGACTCCCGGGTGTTCTTCCACTCGCTGTTCGGGTGCTTCTTCTACGGCGTGTTCGTCACGAAGATGTTGCTGCTCACCCGCAAAGGCCTTCGCCCGTGGGTGATTCCGATCGTCGGCGGCCTGCTGTTCTTCGTGCTCGTCTACGTCTGGCTCACTTCGGCACTGTGGTTCTTCCAGACCACCGGCGTCACGTTCTGAAAGGCTCGGATATGTTCATCTCCCGCCGCCAGGCGCTGATCAGCACTGGAATGTCGTTGGCCGCCACCACAATCGCGGGCTGCGCGACCTACGGCAAGCCGCCTGCCGCACCCTCGGCCGCACCGACCACCACCCCCGCAGACCGCCGCCGAACCGGGCCAGCCGGTGGTCGCGCGCCAGGCGATCGTCAACACCGCCGACGTGCCCGTCGGCTCCGGGGTCATCGTCGACGACGTCGTGATCACCCAACCCGTCGCGGGGACGTTCAACGGCTTCTCCGCGGTCTGCACACATGCCGGATGCACAGTCGCCGAGGTGTTGGGCGCCTCGATCAACTGCCCCTGCCACGGCAGCAGCTTCAACCTCGACGGCACCGTCGCCAAGGGGCCTGCCAAACGCCCGTTGGACGCCAAAGCCATCGTGGTGCAGGGCGATTCGATCGCGCTGCAGTAGCGATTTCGGCGCGGCTGGTCACGCTTAGCGTGACCCAGCGCGCCCAAGTCACGCCTTCGCGAGCTGCTTCTGCTCGTAGAGCCGCGCCCACTCGGCACGCGGACGGATCGAGACGTCGACGTCGGCACCCTTGGCGCGCAGCGCGCCGACGTTGGCCTGCTCGCGGGGCGTGCGCGCGAACGGGTCCCAGCTGAAGAAGTTGCACGCGTTCTGCCACGTGATCTTGTTGATGTCGGAGTCGTCGGCACCCGCGGCAGTCAACTCGGCCAGCACCTGCTCGGGCGCGTCGGGCCAGAAGCAGTCCGAGTGCGGGTAGTCGCACTCCCACGCGATGATGTCGATGCCGATCTCGTGGCGCAGCTTCAGCGACGCCTTGTCGGTGACGTAGCAGGCCAGTGAGTGCTCGCGGAAGACATCGCTGGGCAGCTTGTCGCCGAAGTCGCGGCGCAGCCACTTCTGGTTCGTGTAGTGGCGGTCGCTGCGGTCGAGGTAGAACGGGATCCAGCCGATGCCGCCCTCGGAGAACGCGAACTTCAGGTCGGGGTAGTTGCGCATCGCCGGCCCCCACAACAGATCCTGCGCGCACATCGCCGACACCTGGGTGGCCAGGATGATCAGGTTGTCGATCGGCGCGTTCGGGGCCATGCTGATCGCGCCGAAGCCGGTGCCGATGTGCAGGCACATCACCACGTTCTCCTCCGACAGCGTGCGGAACAGCGGGCCCCAGTACTCCTCGTCGTGATAGCTCGGAAGTCCCTCCAGATGAGGAAGTTCCGGCATGGTCACGGCGCGGCAGCCCTTGGCGGCGACACGGCGGATCTCGGCGCACATGGCTTCGGGGTTCCAGGTCGGCAGCACCGCGATCGGGATGAACCGGTCGGGATAGCTGCCCGCCCACTCGTCGATGTGCCAGTCGTTGTACGCCGACACCATCACCAGCGTGACGTGCTCGCGGTGCATGTTGAGGTGGCGGGCGGAGAAGCCGGTGAACGTCGGAAAGCACATCGAGGCGAGGATGCCGTTGCGGTTCATGTCGCGGACACGCTCGTGTACGTCGTACACGCCGGGCCGCATCTCGGCGAAGCCGGCGGGGTCGCGTCCCCATTCCTCTGCCGGCCATGACACGACGGCGTTGAGCCCGCTGACGCCCTGCGGCCTGCCCTGATACATCCACTGGTCGACGCCTTTTTCGTCGGTGACGACGATCGGCGCCTCGTCCTTGTACTTGGCCGGCACGTGGTTGAGGAACATGTCGGGCGGCTCGACAACGTGGTCGTCGATGCTCACCAGGATCAGGTCGTCGGTCTGCATATCTAACAAGTACCGTGTAATGCCATGACCGGCTCTGCGCTATCGGACAGAGGTTTATCCGAACCGGCCAAAGGTAGCGGCCGCGTCATCGAGCTGCGGCGCGGCGGACGCGCGCTCGGCGGCAGCTACCTGTACGAGGGCGAAGGGCTGATCACCGGTTGGCACTCGCACGAGGTGCACCAGATCGAGTACGCGATCGGCGGCGTCGTCGAGGTCGAGACCGCGTCGGCGCACTACCTGCTGCCACCACAGCAGGCGGCATGGATTCCGGCCGGGCTCGAACACCAGGCGACGATGGCGCCCGCCGTGCGGACCGTCGCCGTGATGTTCGACGCTCAGATGATCCCCAACGGCGGCGACCGCGCGCGAATCCTTGCGGTGTCACCGCTGATCCGGGAGATGATGATCTATGCGCTGCGCTGGCCGATCGACCGCTCACACGGTGACGAGGTGTCCGACGGGTTCTTCCGCACCCTCGCCGATCTCGTCGTCGAAGCGCTGGATCACGAAGCGCCGCTGAGCCTCCCGACCTCCGAGCATCCGATCGTCGCCGCGGCGATGACGTACACCAAGGAGCATCTGCAGTCGGCGACCGCCGACGCGGTGAGCCGCGCGGTCGCGGTGTCCGAGCGCACCCTCCGTCGCCTCTTCCACGATGAACTCGGGCTCTCGTGGCGCACGTACCTGCTGCACGCCCGCATGCTGCGGGCGATGGCACTGCTGGCCTCACCGGGGCAGACGGTTCAGGAGACGTCGACTGCGGTCGGCTTCGACAGCCTGAGCTCGTTCACCCGCGCCTTCACTCAGTTCAGCGGGGAGACGCCGTCGACGTACCGGAAAAGGATTGTCGGCGAACGGGTTTGAACTACTCGGGCCGCCGAAGGAGCCCTTCACGCAGAAGCATGGTGACCGACGCCTGCCAGCGTTGAAGCTGGGCCGGACTGGTCAACGGCTCGGGCAGATTGCGTTCGATGTGGCCGCGCAGAATGAAGGTACCGAGGGCCAGCACAAGCGAATTGACCGCAGCCCACGTCAGATCGAGGTCAGGGCGGGTCTCGCCGCGTTCACCGCGTTGATTCCATCGGGCGGTACCGGAATTCAGTAGGGCATCGAAAATCGTGTAGCCGACGGGTCGGCCGTCGATCAGGGCGCGGCCGATGTAATCGACGATGTCGGGCATCTCGGCGATCATTCGCGTTACGCGATCACCGATCTCGGCCACGGAGTCCGTAGTGCCTGCGGGGATCTCGCGCGTGATGTGCGTGATCACCACGGTGAGCACATGGTCGTCGACCGCCTTGATCAAGCCGTCCTTGGTGGCGAAATGGTGTTGCACGAGACCGAGTGACACACCCGCCGCGGCGGCGACCGCACGAAGCGATGTGTTCGCGAAGCCCTGGGTCGCGAAGCTCTTCATGGCCGCGGTGCGGATTCGTTCGATGGGAGAGGTGTCCGGGCGGACGCGCGTGGCGTCCGGAAGCACTGTCATCGTCCCTCATTCTCGGTGGTCACCGGCTAACAGTAGACAATACATGCGTATGGTGTCTACAGTACGGACATATTGTGATCGCAATACACACGTATTGCGCGCCACGGCCTGAGCGGGAGGGGAAAGTCCGTGAGCTCGATGGTTTTGGAAGACGAGTCGACGTTCGCCTGTACAAGCGACCCCGATCGATGGATGACAACGGCCGACGATGGCGCGAAGGCGCTGTGCCGCGCATGCCCGCGCCGCTGGGCGTGCGCACGCGAGGCCTGCAGGACGCCGGGCGCAGAGGGGTTGTGGGCGGGGATCTTCGTCCCCGAGGCAGGCCGCGGGCGACGCCATGCCCTCAAGCAGTTGCGCGAACTGGCCGAACAGAATGGGTTCCCGATCCAGCCCCGATAAGCCCGCCGCAAACAATTTTCTCCTGGTAGGTTTCAGTGCCGTCAAAAAGGGGCAACAAGACTCCGACCTGTTCCGTGAGCCACTGGGGGAGAACGTCATGGCCGAGCGGCCCGCATCGATGGACGCGCCAGCATCTGAGGCAATCGCCACTACGGGACTGTTTTTGAACATCGCATCGGTGATCGCGATCGCTGTCAGCATCGCCAGCTGGAGTGCCGACCAGGCCCTCGTCGCGGCGGTCGCCGTCATCGCCGCGTTCTGCACCTTCGTCGGCAGCCTCGTGTGCTTCGGCAAACAGGCCCAGGAAGGCGAGACCCCCGCGGATCGCCTAGGGATAAAGGTCGGCTAGAACGGCCTGCAGTCGCTGATCGTCGGATCCCACCAGCCGTTGGGCAGGCAGTTCTTCGCCGGGGCGCCGGTCGGACGGCACACGTTGGCGACGGGATCCCACCACTCGAGGCCGGGCACACAGTCGGCAGAGCTGACCGCCGGTGAGATGACGGTGACGAACGCCAGCGGAGCCAGGCCAACCGCGGCGGCGGTCGCGATGCGACGAACGAAAGTCTTCATTCGTATGATCTTGCCAAAGCAAGCGCGTCTCAAACGCGGCATCAACCGATGCGCCGTTCGCGGATTTCTGCACGAGGGTCGTGAAAGCGGCGCGCCAACGACCCTGGTGCAGAAATCGCTCGCATAACAGTGCGCGAGGGGGGACTCGAACCCCCACGCCCTTTCGGACAATAGAACCTAAATCTATCTCGTCTGCCAGTTCCGACACTCGCGCTTGAGCGCTGAAATGGTACCGCCCGTACCGGAGCAAAAATGTCGGCGGCGGTCAATACATTCGGTGTCGTGCGGTCGGCCGAAGAGTTTGAGCAGGTGCAGAAGTTCGTCGCGGCCGGACTGAACGACTGCGAAATTTCCCGGCGGACAGGCATTCCGCGCAGGACCGTTCGCGACATGCGCGCCAAGCCGGCAATTGCGCGGCGAAACTACGCGGGGTCGTCGAAATGCGGTTTCGATCACCAATTCGGCGACATTGCGCCGAAGCCGTACTCTTACCTCCTCGGCCTCTACCTCGGCGACGGATGCATCTCACGGCTTGGGCGGGTCTGGAGCCTGAGGATCACGCTCGACAAGAAATACCCCGCGATCATCGCTCGCTGTCGGCAGGCAATCGACATGCTGATGCCCGGTCAGCGCGCCGGGATAGTTAACAGAGTGGGGTGCGTAGATGTATACCTTCTGTCCAAGCACTGGCCGTGCCTGTTCCCCCAACACGGCCCCGGCAAGAAGCACGACAGGCGCATCGTCCTCGAGCCGTGGCAGCAGGCGATCGTCGACCGGGAAACCAAAGAGTTCGTCCTCGGACTGATCCACAGCGACGGCTGCCGCGTCGTCGCCAACGACCGCGGGGTCGCCAGCGTCCGATACCACTTCTCGAACATGTCCGAGGACATCATCGGCTTGTTCACGGCTGCCCTCGACAGGCTCGAAATCCCCTGGACCCGGTCCACCAAGAAGATCGTCTCCATCTACCGCAAGTCGGCAACCAGGCAGCTAGACGCATTCGTCGGGCCGAAGACCCGCGCGGTACCGTTGAATGGTGTCCACTACACGGCGTAGGAGGCCGGCGCTCATCCTGCTGGTGATCGTCGCCGCCGCGGGCTGCCTAGCGTTGGCCTGGTGGCAGTGGACCCGCTACGAGTCCGCCTCCGGCAGCTTCCAGAACCTCGGCTACGCCCTGCAATGGCCCGCCTTCGCCGCGTTCTGCGTCTACGGCTACTACAAGTTCGTCCGCCTCGAAGACGCCCCTCCCCAGCCGGTGCACCACGACTCAGCCACCGAGATCCCCGCCGGCCTGCTGCCCGAAAGACCCAAACCCACGACACAATCAGACGATGACCCCGCGCTGCGGGAGTACAACGCCTACCTTGCCGAGCTGGCCGAGAAAGACAAGGAATCGTGACAGAAACGCCCGCCCCGATCGTCCCCGTCGAAACGATCCGCAAAGCCCTCGTCGGCTACCGCGTGATGGCATGGACCACCGGTCTGTGGCTCATCCTGCTCTGCTACGAGATGGTCGCGAAGTACGCCTACGGCGTCGAGGGCCTGAACTGGATCGCCGTCGTGCACGGCTGGGTCTACTTCGTCTACCTGCTCTTCACCGCAAACCTGGCAGTCAAGGTGCGCTGGCCGATCGCCAAGACCATCGGCGTGCTGCTCGCGGGCACCATCCCGCTAGTCGGCATCATTGTCGAGCACTTCCAGACAAAGGACATCAAGGCCAAGTTCGGCATCTGACGCCGATGGCAACGGTTGCTTAGCGCGCCTAACAGACTCCTTAGCTAGACTCTACGCAGTGTCAGCCAGCCCGGAGGTGCGCGGCAACCGCACATCTCCGCGCGGCAGCCTCCGATCCCATGTCCCTGCGCTCACCGGCGTGCGAGCCGTTGCGGCGCTCCTCGTCGTCGGCACCCACGCCGCCTTCGCCACCGGTCAGCTCACCCACGGCTACCTCGGCGCGATCTACGCGCGACTGGAGATCGGCATCGCGATCTTCTTCGCGCTTGCCGGGTTCCTGCTGTTTCGCCCGTGGGTGACGGCCGCGGCGACCGCATCGCCGCCCCCCTCACTCGCCCACTACGCCCGGCGCCGGTGGCGCAGGATCATGCCTGCGTACGTGGTCGCGGTGCTGGCCACCTTCGCCGTCTACACCGTCTTCACGCCGGGCCCGAATCCCGGGCAGAGCTGGCTCGGGCTGCTTCGGTACCTCACCCTCACGCAGATCTACACCGACAACTTTCTGGTGACCTACCTGCACACCGGCCTGTCGCAGATGTGGAGCCTCGCGGTCGAGGTCTCGTTCTACGCTGCCCTACCCGGCTTGGCCTACGTGCTGTTGCGGCGAACAGGAAAATGGCAACCCCGCGCCACGCTCATGAGGTTGGCCGCGCTGGCCGCGGTGACGCCCATATGGCTCGTCATCGCGAACACCACCGACCTGCTTCCCAACTCGGCGGGCATGTGGCTGCCTGCCCATCTCGCCAGCTTTGTCGGTGGCATGGCCTTGGCGGTCCTCGGCACCCTCGGCACGCGCTGGCGCGCCCGCACAACACTGCCGATCGCCGGCGCGTTGTATCTCGTCGCCGCGACGCCGCTCGGCGGTGTCATCGTCGGTGCCGACCCCGCCTGGGCCCCGGTCACCAAAGCGCTTCTCTACGCGACGATCGCGATGCTCGTCGTCGGCCCGCTCGCGCTGAACCAGCGAGATGACGCATACACGCGCGCGTTGAGCAGCCGACCGATGGTCTGGCTCGGCGAGATCTCCTACGAGATCTTCCTGCTGCACGTCCCGATCATGGCGGTGACGATGTCGCTGGTCCTCCGGTGGCCCCTGTTCACCGGCTCGATGGCCGGCCTCTATGCCACCACGCTTGCATTGACCATCCCTCTTGCGTGGGCACTGCACCGGTTCACACGCGAAGACCGCCCGGTCACGCCAGCTTCGCCAGCGCAGGAAGCAACAGCGCCAACGCCCGCCCGCGGTGTGACACCGCGTCCTTCTCCTCGGGGGTCAGCTCCGCGGCCGTCCGTGACGATCCTTCCGGAACGAACACCGGATCATAGCCAAATCCGCCGTCGCCCTTCGCTTCTCGCGCAATAGACCCGCGCCACGTACCGCGCACCACGATCTCCTGCGCGCCGCCGTCCGCCTCGTACACCAAGGCACACGCCGAAACGAAGGCAGCGCCGCGTCGCTCGTCGGGAACGTCGCGAAGTTGCGCCAGAAGTAGCGCGGTGTTCGCGGCGTCTTCGCCGTGCACCCCGGACCAGCGCGCCGACATCACACCGGGCATGCCGTTGAGTGCGTCCACCTCCAGCCCGGAATCGTCTGCGACGCTGGCGAATCCGGTCGCCTTGAACGCATCACGGGCTTTCGACAGTGCGTTCTCTTCGAACGTCGCACCCGTTTCCGGTGCTTCGTCGAACGGCGCCACGTCGTCCAGCGACAGCAACGTCAGGCTCGAGATGCCCGCCGCGTCGAGCACACGCCGCAATTCAGCCAGCTTCTTGCGATTGCGACTGGCGACCAGCAGTTCGGTCACACTAGTTATCTCTGTCCGTCTTTTCGACGACGGTCACGAACAGTGCGTGCGGTTCGGAATCGCTCTTCTGCCGGTACCAAACCCTGATGTCGGAATCGGGCAGTCGATGCATGCGGTAGGTCCGCGCCCCATCGCCGCGAGGGATTTCACGAAGGTCGAGATCCATCTGGTAGCCCGCACTACTCATCCGCGCCAATTCGCCGACGACCGCGGCTTGTTCATGAGGTGCCATCGCCGCAATCGCGAAAACCGCGTCATCGGCGAGCACCAGACCGCTGGCGCCCGCGTCCGTGGAAACGTGGAATCGAGCCAACGTCTGCCGCAGTGCAGTCCGCGCTTCCTCCAGATCGCCGGCTGCGATTACCCGGCCCTCCTGGAGTTGCGACTCGCCGCGACGCGCCCTGATGTGTGGGATTCGCAGAAGACCGAGTTCGACCAAGTGATCGACGCGCAGATAGAACGCGGCGGCGAGGACGGCGAGCACACCGAACACGACGAAGACCCCGCCTGCGATCTTGTCGTTCTGCCCGGCGAAATAGCCCCAGGCCCCGACCGCCGTCAACAGCAGACCCAACGCGCCCAAGAAAAGTTGGCCGATCAGCTTTCCGTCGAGTCGCTTGGTCGTTTTCATCGGATCAGCTTCCGAACGCCTTCTTCGGTGGCGTATCGGACTGGGGCAGCACACCCGGATACGGCTTCTCCAACGCCTCACGCTGGATGGCGAACAACTGCTCGCACGCGGCGAGCGCCGCATCGAGCAGCTTGTCCAGCGTCGACCGCGGGAACGTGGCGCCCTCACCGGTGCCCTGGATCTCGACCAGGGTGCCGGTGTCGGTGGCGACGACGTTCATGTCGACCTCGGCGCGGGAGTCCTCGGAGTACGGCAGGTCGGTCCGAACCCGTCCGTCGACCACCCCGACGCTGACCGCCGCGATGGCGCACGACAGCGGCCTCGGATCGGCGAGCTTGCCCGCCGCGGCCAGCCATGTCACCGCATCGGCCAGAGCCACGTAGGCGCCGGTGATGGCCGCCGTGCGGGTACCTCCGTCGGCCTGCAACACATCGCAGTCGATCGCGATGGTGTTCTCCCCCAGCGCCGCCAAGTCGATGCAGGCGCGCAGCGACCGGCCGATCAGCCGGCTGATTTCCTGGGTGCGGCCCCCGAGCCTGCCCTTGACCGACTCACGGTCGGACCGATCATGGGTGGCCGCGGGCAGCATCGCGTACTCCGCTGTCAGCCAGCCCTGCCCCGACCCCTTGCGCCAGCGCGGCACGCCCTCGGTGACGCTTGCCGTGCACATGACCCGGGTCTCGCCGAACTCGACGAGTACCGAACCCGCCGGATGAGAAGTGAACCCTCGTGTGATGACCACCGGCCGCAACTCGTGGTCGAGTCGACCGTCTTCGCGTCTGGACACTCGCCAACCCTAGCCGGTGCCTACGTCAGAAATGCCGGGTGACAGGGAAGGACTCGCCGCACACCACCGCGTGCACGGGTCCGTCGAACTCGGCTTTCGCCTCGCTGATCACGTCCTCGCGGGACGTCCACGGCGGAATGTGCGTCAACAACAATTCCACCACCCCGGCCCGCGCCGCTGCCTGACCCGCCTCTGTGCCGGAGAGGTGGAGATTCGGCGGCCGCGACGGATCGTGTGTCCACGACGCCTCGCAGAGGAACACGTCGGCGCCGCGCGCCAGGTCGACGAGCGCATCACATGCGCCGGTGTCACCGCTGTAGACGAACGTCGCTCCCGAGGGATCGGTGATCCGCATCCCGTAGGACTCCGTCGGATGGCACACCAATCGCGGTTCGACGGTCAGCGCACCGATCTGCACCGGCTCCCTGTCCACCCAGTGCCGGATGTCGAAGATGTCGCTGAAGTCGTCGATTTCGGCACCCTCGGGCGACGACGCCGCACCGAGGCGAGCCCACGTCTTCTTCGGGCCGTACATCAAACCGCGCTCCGGCGCGGGCGACGGGTGATAACGCCGCCAGACGAACAGGCCCGGCAGATCCAGACAATGGTCGGCGTGCAGGTGCGACAGCAAAACGTGCACCGAGTTGGGATCGGCATGCCGCTGCAACGCACCGAGCACGCCGCCGCCGAAATCGATGACGATGGGCGGGGTGTCGGGCGCGGTCAACAAATATCCCGACGCTGGCGAATCAGGCCCGACAACACTGCCGGAGCAACCGAGTACGGTGATTCGCACATCCACTAGCTTGCCATGCCCACAAGCCGGATGACGAAAACATCACCGGATCGCGCATAGAACGTGATCATTGTGCGCCGACGTGACGCTGAACAGGTCGAACACCGTCCAGAGACGGACCAAGGAACCGGGCTGCAAGTGTGGTGAACGCCTCAGGATCGCCCGTCGCCTCGAACTGCCGTCGCGCAGGCGCAGCGTCGTGCGGGCGAAGCAAATCGAGTTCGGTGAGCACCCGCAGCAGCTCTTTGGCGGTCTCCTCGGCGCTGGATACCAAGGTCACCGAGTCACCCATCGCCAACTGGATGAGCCCCGACAACATCGGATAGTGCGTGCAGCCCAGCACCAGCGTGTCGACGTCCGCGCGGTGCAGCGGTTCGAGATAGCCCTCGGCCAGACCGAGCACCTGCCGTCCGCTGGTGACGCCGCGCTCGACGAAGTCGACGAAGCGCGGGCACGCCACCCCGGTCACCTCGATGTCGCGCGCGGCGGCGAACGCATCCTGATAGGCGCCGGACGCGATCGTGGCCTCGGTGCCGATCACGCCGATACGGCCGTTGCGCGTCGTCGCCACCGCGCGGCGCACTGCAGGCAGGATCACCTCGACGACCGGCACCGGCGCATAGCGTTCGCGGGCATCCCGCAGGCACGCCGACGACGCGCTGTTGCAGGCGATCACCAACGCCTTCACGCCGCGCGCCACCAGGTCGTCGCCGATCGCGAGCGCGTGCGCCCGGATCTCGGGAATGGTCAGCGGCCCATAGGGACCGTTGCCGGTGTCACCGACGTAGACGATGTTCTCATCGGGCAGTTGATCGATGATCGCCCGTGCGACGGTCAGTCCGCCCACGCCGGAGTCGAAGACCCCGACAGGCGCGTGGGGCCCCCGCCCTTCGGCTGGGGACGCGGTACTCACGTGCCGTAGTTCGGCAGCGGCGTGCGTCTGCGGGCCTCACGCGCCTTCCGCTCCGGTCCGGACAGCAGGTACGCGGCGATCACGCCTGCGATCGCACCACACAGATGCCCCTGCCACGACACGCCTGGCGTGCCGGGAAGCACACCGAGCAGGACGCCGCCGTAGACGAACAGGACGATGATGCCGACGACGATCTCCCACACCTTGCGGGTGAAGAACCCGAACACGATGAGGAACGCGAGCCAGCCGAAGATCAACCCCGATGCCCCGATGTGGTTGGTTTCGCAGCGCACCCCGACATAAGGGCAGTGCGCGCCGACGTTGCCGATCAGCCACGTGCCGAGGCCGCCGAGGATCCAGACGATCGCCGTCGCGAAGATGAAGCGCGACATCCCGGCCAGCGTCATCAGGAAGCCGAGGATGAGCGCAGGCACCGTGTTGGCGATCAGGTGATCCCAGTTCGAGTGCAGCAGCGGCGCGAAGATGATGCCCGTCAGGCCGTCGGTCTCCAGCGGCCGGATGCCGTTCTCATCGAGGCGGTGGTCGGCCAGCGAGTCGAACAGTTCGATGACGTAGAGCAGAACGATGAAGCTGACGATCGTGACGCCACCGACCATCCAGGCCGGCCGCTTCTTCGACGGCGCAGGCTGCTGCATCCCGTAACCCGGTCCACCTACGCCCACAACTGCCCTTCCAAAGCGTCTTCCGCTTCGTCAAGGCTACCGGCGTATGCGCCGGTCGACAGATACTTCCAGCCCGCGTCGGCGACGACGAACGCGATGTCGGCGCGCTCGTTGGCCTTGACGGCCTTGGCCGCCACGCCCAGCGCCGCGTGCAGCACCGCGCCGGTCGAGATGCCCGCGAAGATGCCCTCGATCTGCACGAGTTCGCGGGTGCGTTTGATCGCGTCGAACGACCCGACCGAGAACCGCGTGGTCAGCACGCTTTCGTCGTACAACTCGGGGATGAAGCCCTCGTCGATGTTGCGCAGCGCGTAGACGCCCTCGCCGTAGCGCGGTTCGGCGGCCACGATCTGGATGTCGGGCACATGCTCGCGCAGAAAGCGGCCGGTGCCCATCAACGTGCCCGTGGTGCCGAGTCCCGCGACGAAATGCGTGATCTCCGGCAGGTCGGCCAGCAGTTCGGGCCCGGTGCCCTCGTAGTGCGCGTCGGTGTTGGCCGGGTTGCCGTACTGGTAGAGCATCACCCAGGCGGGGTTCTGCGCGGCGAGTTCCTTGGCGTGCGCCACGGCCGTATTCGACCCGCCCTCGGCGGGCGAGAAGATGATGCGGGCGCCGTACAACTCGAGCAGCTGCCGTCGCTCGATCGATGTGTTCTCCGGCATCACGCAGATCATTTTGTAGCCCTTGAGCAGCGCGGCCATCGCCAGCGAGATGCCGGTGTTGCCGCTCGTCGGCTCCAGGATCGTGGCGCCCGGCTCGAGCAGCCCGTCGCGTTCGGCCTGTTCGATCATCCGCAGCGCCGGCCGGTCCTTGATGGATCCGGTCGGGTTGCGGTCCTCGAGCTTGGCCCACAAGCGAACATGCGGCTCGCCGTCTGCGTCGTCCCAGCGCGGCGACAGCCGACGCAGGCCGACCAGCGGCGTGTTGCCGAGCGCTTCGAGAAGCGAGTCGTACCGCGTCATACGACGCCTACTCACCCTCCGGCCACGGCGGGCAGGATCGTGACCGAGTCGCCGTCAGAGATTTCGGTGTCGAGGCCACCCGAGAAGCGCACGTCCTCGTCGTTGACGTAGATGTTCACGAACCGGTGCAGCTTGCCGTTCTCGACAAGTCGTTCCGAGATACCCGAGTAGTTGGACTCCAGGTCGCTGATCACGGCCTGCAGGGTGTTGCCCGACGCGCTGACCCGCTTCTCACCACCGGTGTGGCTGCGCAGGATGGTCGGGACGGAAACGGTGACTGTCATGGGTCTGTCATTCCTTCTTATTTCTCGTACTGCTCGACGATGGTCACGGGTTCCTCGGTGACGACGCCGTCGACGATGCGGTAGCTGCGCAGCTCGTGCTCGTCGGGGTCGCGGGTGGACACCAGAACATAGTGGGCGTCGGGTTCCGACGCATAGGAGATGTCGGTGCGGCTGGGATACGCCTCGGTCGCGGTGTGCGAGTGGTAGATGACGACGGGCACCTCGTCGGCGTCGTCCATCTCCCGCCAGACCTTCAACTGCTCCATCGAATCGAAGCGATAGAAAGTCGGCGACCGTTCGGCGTTGAGCATGGCGATGTGTCGCTCGGGGCGGTCGGAGCCCTCAGGCCCGGCGAGCACACCGCACGCCTCATCGGGATGGTCGGCGCGGGCGTGCGCGACCATGGCGTCGACCAGGTCGGCGCGTATCACCAGCACGTACACATCCCCTTCCTCATCGAGCAGGCCCCGTGAACGCTCCGGGCAACATGTCCCGGTACGTCGGTATTCCGGCTACCGACTCTGCCGCAAGCACCCCGACGAGCACCGCGCGGGCCAGTACATCTGCCGCCGCGGCGCCGACAGCGGTGATCAACGGCACCTCCGGGCTCATCGAGGCAGGCGTCTCGGGATCCGGGGGCACCTCGACGGCGCCCGTGGCCAGCGCGAACACCGTATCGCCATCCAGCGGCGTGTGACACGGCCGGATGGTGCGGGCCAGGCCGTCGTGGGCCGCGACGGCGACCCGCCGGCACGCGGCCGGGCTCATCACGGCATCCGTGGCGATGACCGCGATCGTGGTGTTGAGCGGGCTCAGCTCGGTACGCCGGTCGGCGTAGCCGGCCAGCTGGTCGTGCGGCGGCGGAACCAGGCCGAACTCCGCGATCTGATCGGCCTGCCACGGCAGCCCGGTCGCCGGGTCGACGGCGTCGCCCGCGGCGTTGACCACGACGATCGCCCCGACCGTCACGCCGATGTCGGTGAGCTTGAGCGACGCGGTGCCCACCCCGCCCTTGAGCACGCCGACCCGAGCGCCGGTGCCGGCACCGACGGTGCCGACGGCCACCTCATCGGATGCGCTCTCCGCGGCGCGGTAGCCGAACTCGGCGGTCGGTCGGCAGTCCCAGCCGCCGACGGGCAGGTCGAAGACCACCGCGGCGGGCACGATCGGCACGACTCCCCCGTCCATCGCGACGCCGCGGCCGTTCTCCTCGAGCCACCGCATCACACCGTCGGCCGCCGCGAGCCCGTACGCACTGCCGCCGCTGAGCACCACCGCGTCGACGTGGCGGACGGAGTTGATCGGGTCGAGCAGATCGGTCTCCCTGGTGCCCGGCGCGCCGCCGCGGCCGTCGACGGCGCCGACCGTGCCCGGCGGGGTCAGCACGACGGTCGTGCCGCTGGCCCATCCCGACCCGAGCGTCACTTCGGCGTCGATCAGTTGGTGCTGGCCGACGCGGATACCGCCGACATCGGTGATCGAGCTCATGACTTGCCCATCAACCCGAGAACCAGGTATTCCTGCAACACCGTCAACCACTGGTAGACGTCGAAATGCCCGGCCATCGGATGGTCGGGCGGCAGCCGGTCAGGGCCGTCGGGGCCGATGTCGAGCATGGTCCCGAGCGCCAGGCGGACGTCGTTGACCGCAGCCGCCCAGGCATGCGCATCATCCTCGGTCAGCTCGAACCGGCCGCCGCCGTTCGGCACCGTGGCCAGAACCCGTTGCGCCGCATCGCGTTTGGCGGCAATGATCTCTGGCTCATGCAGGCTGCGCAGCGCGCTGTTCAGGCTCTCGGCGGTGCCCGAGCCTGCGGGATGGTCGTTGTGCGGACGGAAGAAGTCGGGCAGCAGCCGCTTCATCGTCTCGTCCTCCGGTGGCCGCGAGTTGCCCGTCTTCAAACCGGTGATCGCCTCGAGTTCATCTGGGGGCGAGGATGATTCGCGCTCCTCCAACATCGCGAGCATCGATGTCACCAGGCTCTCGAGCAATCCCGCCTCGTGCGCGGCCAGCGACGATCGAAAGCGCGGGCCGTGTGCGGTGTCGACCCGTTTCCACTTGCGCACAGTTGCGTCCCGGCTCCGTCTTCAGCGGTCGTGTTGCATGGTCGCCCACAAGCCCGCCGCATGCAGCTTGGAGACGTCGACTTCCATCGACTCGCGGCTGCCCGCGGACACCACCGCCTTGCCTTCGTTGTGCACCTGCAACATCAGCTTGGTGGCGTGCGGCTCGCTGTACCCGAACAATTTCTGGAAGACGTAGGTCACGTAGGTCATCAGGTTGACGGGGTCGTCCCAGACCACGGTCACCCACGGGGCCTCGGTGTCCTCGGAGACATTTGTGTGCGTCTCCTCGCGAGTTCCCGGCCGGGTCTTCGCTGGGGTAACCATGTGCCCAGAATAGCCGGGGCCTAACCGGGCCGGAGAACGGTTACGGTTGCGGGATGACAGCGGCGCTGCTGACTGACAAATACGAGCTGACCATGCTTGCGGCGGCGCTGCGGGATGGGACGGCGCACCGGCGCACGACGTTCGAGGTTTTCGCCCGCAGGCTGCCCGAGGGGCGGCGCTACGGCGTCGTCGCGGGCACCGCTCGGTTCGTGGAGGCACTGGCCGACTTCACGTTCAATGATGCCGCGCTGGAATCCCTTTCGGACTTCCTGAACACCGAAACGCTGGCGTATCTGGCCGACTACCGCTTCCGCGGAGAGGTCGACGGGTACGCCGAAGGCGAGCTGTACTTTCCCGGCTCGCCGGTGCTCGCGGTGCACGGCACGTTCGGCGAATGCGTCGTGCTCGAGACGCTGGCGCTGTCGATCCTGAACCACGACACCGCGATCGCGTCGGCCGCGGCGAGGATGGCCATGGCCGCCGAAGGCCGCACGTTGATCGAGATGGGCTCCCGACGCACCCACGAGCAGGCCGCCGTCGCGGCCGCGCGGGCGGCCTATCTCGCCGGATTCGACGGTTCGTCCAACCTCGAAGCGCAGCGCCGCTACGGCGTTCCCGCGCTGGGCACCAGCGCTCACGCGTTCACCCTGCTGCACACCACCACCGAGGGCCCCGACGAGAAGGCGGCATTTCGGGCCCAGGTCGATGCGCTCGGCGTCGGCACGACCCTGCTGGTCGACACCTACGACATCACCAAAGGGGTCGCCAACGCGGTCGAGGCTGCCGGACCGGAACTGGGCGCGGTCCGCATCGACTCCGGTGACCTCGGGGTGATGGCCCGCCAAGTTCGTGCCCAGCTCGACAGCCTCGGCGCGACCAAGACGCGGATCGTGGTCTCGGGTGACCTCGACGAGTTCGCGATCGCCGGGCTGCGCGCGGAGCCCGTCGACATCTACGGCGTGGGCACCTCGGTGGTGACGGGTTCGGGCGCCCCCACCGCGAGCATGGTCTACAAACTGGTCGAGGTGGACGGGATGGCCGTGGAGAAGCGGAGCCTGCACAAGCAGTCGCATGGCGGCCGTAAGAGGGCGATGCGGCTGGCCAAGCCGTCGGGGACGATCGTCGAGGAGGTCGTCTATCCCGCGGCGGGGCCCACGCCGGAGTCCGAATTCGTCGCCCGGGACCTGACCGTCCCGCTCGTCGAGAACGGCGAGCCCGTCGCCGATCTGAGCCTCACCGCGGCCCGCGACAGAGTGAAGGCCGGGCTGCACAGCCTGCCGTGGGATGGCCTGAAGCTGTCCCGCGGCGATGCGGCGATCCCGACCCGGATAATTCCACCGGCCGGCAGAGGCAATTAGGAGGAGCCACGCCCGACGCAGCTCCCGTCACCGAACTGCTTGCCACCGCGGTCGCCGCGCTCGGCGGGCGCGAGCGCAGCGGTCAGGTCCAGATGGCCGAGGCCGTCGCCCACGCCTTCGACTCCGGCGAACATCTGGCCGTGCAGGCCGGCACCGGCACCGGCAAATCGCTCGCCTACCTGGTGCCTGCGATCGCCCGCGCCGTGGCCACCGACGAACCGGTGGTGGTGTCGACGGCGACCATTGCGCTGCAGCGTCAGCTCGTCGACCGCGATCTGCCTGCACTCGCTGACTCGCTGGCCGACGCGCTGCCGAGACGGCCGAAGTTCGCCCTTCTGAAGGGGCGGGGAAACTACCTGTGCCTGAACAAGATTCACAACGGTAGCGCGGTGGAACCGGACGACGTACCGCAGGAGGAGCTGTTCGACGCGGCGGCTACAACCGCGCTCGGGCGCGACGTGCAGCGGCTCACCAAATGGTCGTCGAGCACCGAGACCGGCGACCGCGACGAGCTCACCCCCGGCGTCCCGGACCGGTCGTGGGCTCAGGTGAGCGTGTCGGCACGCGAGTGCATCGGCGCATCGCGGTGCCCGTTCGGTACCGACTGCTTCGCCGAGAAGGCGCGTGACACCGCAGGCCACGCCGATGTCGTCGTCACCAACCACGCCCTCCTGGCCATCGACGCCATCTCCGATGCCGCGGTGCTGCCCGAACACCGGCTGATCGTCGTCGACGAGGCGCACGAACTGGCCGACCGGGTCACCGGCGTGGCGACCGCCGAACTGTCCAACGCCGTCCTCGGCGCTGCCCACCGCCGCGCCGCCCGTCTCGTCGAACCCGAACTGGCGCAACGGCTGGAGGCCGCGACGGCGACGTTCGTGTCAGCGCTCCACGACGGCGCGCCGGGACGCATCGACCGCCTCGACGACGACATGACGACCTATCTGACCGCGCTTCGGGACGCCGCGAGCAGGGTCCGGTCGGCGATCGACACGTCGCCGTCGGATCCGAAGGCGGCATCGGCGCGCGCGGAGGCGGTGACGGCGCTGTCGGACATCAGCGACACCGCGACGCGCATCGTGGCGTCGTTCGTGCCCGAGATCCCGAACCGCGATGACGTGGTGTGGCTCGAGCATGAGGAAAACCGCGGAAGCATCCGGGCGGTGCTGCGGGTGGCGCCGCTGTCGGTTGCGGGTCTGTTGCGCAACAGGTTGTTCGAGCAGTCCACCGCGGTGCTGACATCGGCGACGCTGACCGTCGGCGGTTCGTTCGACGCGATGGCCGCGGCATGGGGATTGACGGCCGGAGACGACCCGCCGGCCTGGCGCGGCATCGACGTCGGATCACCGTTCGAACACGCCAAGTCCGGAATCCTCTACGTCGCAGCGCATTTGCCGCCGCCCGGGCGCGACGGCACGGGATCTGCCGAGCAACTCGACGAGATCGAAGCACTCGTCGCCGCCGCGGGCGGACGCACCCTCGGGCTCTTCTCGTCGATGCGGGCCGCGCGGGCCGCCGCGGAGGTCATGCGCGAACGACTGCAGACCCCGGTGTTGTGCCAGGGCGACGACACCACGTCGGCCCTGGTCACGCAATTCGCCGAAGACCCGTCGACGTCACTGTTCGGCACGCTGTCGCTGTGGCAGGGTGTCGACGTGCCAGGGCCGTCACTGTCGCTGGTGCTGATCGACCGAATACCGTTCCCGCGTCCCGATGATCCGCTTCTCTCGGCGCGTCAGCGCGCGGTCGGCGCCAGGGGCGGCAACGGATTCATGGAGGTCGCGGCCAGCCACGCCGCCCTGCTGCTGGCCCAGGGCGCGGGCAGGCTGCTGCGGCGCACCGACGACCGCGGCGTGGTGGCGGTGCTGGACTCCCGCATGGCGACCGCGCGCTACTCCGGCTACCTGCGCGCATCCCTGCCGCCATTCTGGGCCACCACCGACGCCGTCCTGGTTCGACAAGCGCTGGAACGGCTCCACACGGCCAACGCCGCATTATCGTGACGCCATGAGCCGACGTTTTTGCACCGCTGCTGTGCTGGCGGTCAGCGCGGCATTGTTCGTCGCATCCTGTTCGACCACGGTCCAGGGCACGGCGGTCTCCGTATTCGACGATCCGTTCAAAGTGGCTGGCATGCCCGCCGTCGACGGGCCCAGCGGGCTGAGACCCGGCGCCAAACCGCCGTCCCGCGAGGTCGAGAACACAGACGGCGGTGAGATCGACGAACTTGCCGCCGCCTCGGTCAGCGACATCGAGGACTTCTGGGAAATCGCCTACCCCGAGACTTTCGACGACGACGGCTTCATCCCGGTGAAGCAGTTGGTCTCCTGGGACGCAAGTGGATACGAGAGTTTCGGATTCTGCGGTCACGATACCTACGGGTTGGAGAACGCAGGCTACTGCTTCCCCAACCGCACCATCGGGTGGGACCGCGGGCGCCTGTTGCCCGACAGGAGAGACAGGTTCGGCGACCTCGCCGTCACCCAGGTGCTGGCGCACGAGTACGGCCACGCCATCCAGCATCTTGCCCGGTTGGATGACAAGAACAAGTCCACGTTGGTCTCCGAGCAGCAGTCCGACTGCTTCGCGGGCGCATACATGCGCTGGGTGGCCGAGGGGAACTCGGACCGGTTCACGCTGAGCACCGGCGACGGGCTCAACAGCCTACTGGCGGCGGTGATTTCGTTTCGCGACCCGGTGCTGAGCGAGGACATGTTCATACCGGGTGCCAACGACCACGGATCGGCCTTCGAACGGATCACCGCGTTTCAGTTCGGGTTCATCGACGGTGCTGCGTCGTGCGCGCGGATCGACGAGAAGGAGGTCATGCAGCGGCGTGGCGATCTGCCGGTGGCCTTGCAGCAGAACCAGACCGGCGAATGGCCTGTCAGCGAGGAGTCGGTGAGGGCGGTCTTCGATGCGTTGGGGCAACTGTTTGCACCGGCCGACCCGCCGAAACTCAGCCTCGAGGCGGGTTCGGCCCAAGGCTGCCCCGACGCACGCCCCAGTCCGCCGGTCTCGTTCTGCCCGGCGACCAACACGATCGCCGTCGACATGGCGGAGTTGGAGCAACTCGGCATGCCGTCGGGGCAGGACATCAACGACAACGGCGGCGTGGTGTCGGGCGACAACACCGCCTACTCCGTCCTCGTCTCCCGGTACATGTTGGCTGTCCAGCACGACCGTGGCGCACTGGTTCTGGACAGCGCCGAAGCCGCGCTGCGCACCGCCTGCCTGACCGGGGTCGCCACCACCAAGATGACCGATCCGATCACCACCGCGGACGGCAACACGGTGGCCCTGACCGCCGGCGACCTCGACGAGGCGGTCTCCGGTCTGCTCACCAACGGCCTGGCCGCCAGCGACGTGAACGGCGACACGGTGCCGTCGGGGTTCTCGCGGATGGACGCGTTCCGCGTCGGCGTGCTCGGCGACGAGGAGCGCTGCTTCAAGCGCTTCCCCTAGACCTTCTTCGTCACCCCGTAATAGCCGAGGATGGCGTCCGAGACGTCCGTCGACCGGGTCAGGAACGCATACGAACGGATGAAGGACTCGCCGACGCAGCCGTCGATCTTGACCCGGAAGCCGGTGATCTGAATCCACGGCTCGGCGCCTGTGAATTCTTTCTTGCTGACCGGGACGACGTTGATGATGCCGGGCTTCAGCGCGACTGCCAGCGACCCGCTGATGGGGGTCAGGAACGTCGGTATGCCCACCGGCGTGCCCGCGCCGAGACCCGCGATGCCAAGACCAGGGGTGAAACCGAGGCTGCCGCTCATCACCACGCCGTTGGACGTGCTCATGTCGATACCGCAGCCGATCTGATAGCCGACCTCGAACGTGCCCTCCGGCGGATCGGCCTCCTCGGGCCCCTCCATCTTGGCGTTGAAGAGCCCGCCGACCTCGTACTCCCGAGTCGAGACCGCGGTCGTCAGCGGCTGGATCACCCTCTGCGTCTCGTCCTTGGCCGACACTGTGAGCGTCCAGCCGTCGGGCGACTTGGTCGTGGCAGGCGGCGACGACTCGACGAGGTCCGCAGGTCCCTCGGGTGGCGGCGCGCCCTCGGGAGGCGCGGGCACGACATCAGCGGCGTCGACGACGGGTTCGGCCTCGGGATCGGCCGATGCCGGAGCAATGAAGGCGAACGCCACCGCGCAGGTGGCCAACAGGGTTGCGCAACGGAGCATCAACGGAACTTACATCGACGCAAATCCGCTCCGACGAGGACTTCGGCAAATTGCTCGGTCAGGCCAGCGTGACCAGTCCCAGTTCGGTGTCCGACGCCAGCAGCGGGTGGTGCGGCAGCACGCGGACCGTGTAGCCGACGGGCCCGGCGACCGGCAACGGCGTCGTCGTCGAAAAGGTCTCGTTGTCGCCGTCGGCCGTGCCGGTGTGCGCCATCGGCACGATGACCGGGTTGACCAGTGCGTCGGTGCTGTCGACCCGGCCGAGCACCGCCTGGACGGACACTTCGTCGGGCCGCAGCCCGGCGAGCTGCACGGTCGCAGTGAGCGTCAGTTCCGAACCGAGCAGCGGGGTGTCGGGCAGCCCCGTGCTGTCGACGTCGGTGATCTGGATTTTCGGCCACGCCTCCTGCGCGCGCTGGCGGTAATTGGCCAAATCCCATGCGGCGCCGAAAGGTACGCCACCCTCTTCGAGCGGTTCGACCGTCCTGCGCAGTGACTGCGCGGCAGGCGCGTAATACTTCTCGGTGTAGTCGCGCACCATCCGCGACGCCAGCACCTTCGGTCCGAGCACCTCCAGCGTGTGCCGGACCATCTCGACCCAACGCACGGGCACGCCGCGGTCGTCGCGGTCGTAGAACTTGGGCGCCACCGAGCGCTCGATCAGGTTGTAGAGCGCCGCGGCCTCCAGGTCGTCGCGCCGGCCTTCATCGACCAGGCCGTCGGCGGTTGGTATCTCCCAACCGTTTTCGCCGTCATACCACTCGTCCCACCAGCCGTCGCGGATGGACAGGTTCAGGCCGCCGTTGAGCGCACTCTTCATCCCCGATGTGCCGCATGCCTCGAGCGGTCGCAGCGGATTGTTCAGCCAGACGTCGCAGCCGTAGTACAGCTGGCGGGCCATCGACATGTCGTAGTCCGGCAGGAAGGCGATGCGGTGCCGCACCTCCGGCCGGTCGGCGAAGCGCACCACCTGCTGGATCAACGCCTTGCCGCCCTCGTCGGCGGGGTGCGACTTGCCTGCCACGATCAATTGGATGGGCTGCTTCTCGTCGAGCAGCAGTTTCTCCAGCCGCTCCGGGTCGCGCAGCATCAGCGTCAGCCGCTTGTAGGTCGGAACCCGGCGGGCAAAGCCCACCGTCAGCACATTCGGATCGAATGCCGTTGCGATCCAACCCAATTCGGCGTCCGATGCGCCACGCTCGTGCCACGACCTGCGCAGTCGCTCACGAACGTCGTTGACCAGCGCCTCGCGAAGCTGCGACCTGATCCACCACAGATGCCCAGGGTCGACCTGCTGCAGCCGTTGCCACATTCTGGGCTCCCACACGGCGGGCTCGGTCGGCAGCTCTCCCCCGGACAGCTCGCGGCCGAGCTCGAGCCACTGCGGCGCCGCCCACGTCGGGGCGTGCACACCGTTGGTGATCGAGCCGATCGGCACCTCAGCCGGATCGAAACCCGGCCACAGCTCTTTGAACATCTCGCGGCTGACCCGGCCGTGCAGAAGCGAAACACCGTTGGCGCGCTGCGCGAGCCGAAGGCCCATGTGCGCCATGTTGAACTTCGACGGGTCGTCCTCCACGCCGAACGCGATCACCCGGTCGAGCGGGACGCCGGGCAGCAGCCGCGATGCGCCGCCCGGGGGGTTGCCCTCCCCGCTGCCGAAGTAGCGCTTCACCATCTCCACAGGGAAGCGGTCTATGCCCGCGGCGACGGGGGTGTGGGTGGTGAACACCGTCGACGACCGCACCACGGTCAGCGCGGTGTCGAAGTCGAGGCCGGACTCGATCAGCTCGCGGATCCGCTCGACGCCGAGGAATCCGGCGTGGCCCTCGTTCATGTGGAAGACCTCGGGCGTGGGCAGGCCCTCGATCTCGGTGAACGCGCGAATCGCCCGCACTCCACCGACGCCGGCCAGGATCTCCTGTTTGATCCGGTGCTCCTGGTCGCCGCCGTACAGCCGGTCGGTCACGCTGCGGAGGTCATGCTCGTTCTCCGGGATGTCGGAATCCAACAGCAGCAACGGAATTCGGCCAACCTGGGCCACCCAGACCCGCGCCCTCAGCTGCGCACCGTCGGGCATCGCCAGCTCGACCAGCACCGGGTCGCCCTGCCGGTCGGTCAACAGGCGCAGCGGCAGACCCTGCGGATCCAGCGACGGATAGTTCTCCTTCTGCCACCCGTCGGCGGTCAGCGACTGGCGGAAGTATCCGGACCGGTAGTACAGACCGACCGCGATCAGCGGCAGGCCGAGATCCGACGCCGACTTCAGATGGTCGCCCGCGAGGATGCCGAGGCCGCCGGAGTAGTTCGGCAGGACTTCGGCCACCCCGAACTCCATCGAGAAGTACGCGATGCCGTTGGGCATCTCGGCACCCTCGGCGGCACGCTCCTGGTACCAGAGCGGGCGCTGCAGGTAGTCGTCGAGCTCGCGGGCGATGTGGTCCAGCCGCCCGACGAACGACTCGTCGACGGCGAGTTCGTCCAGCCGTTCCGGAGTGACCTGGCCGAGCAACGCCACCGGGTCGCAGCCGACCTGCTTCCACAACGCCGGATCGATCGCCTCGAACAGCTCCTGGGTCGGCTTGTCCCATGACCAGCGGAGGTTGACCGACAGCGGCTCCAGCGCGAGCAGACGCTCGGGAAGATGCGCGCGGACCGTGAACCGACGGAGGGCTTTCACGCGATCCAACCTTACTGATGATCTGCCGGTGCGCAGACTTCGTCAGCGGCGGTCGTTCACCAGCGTGTGGTTCGGCCGGACACTACGGTGGGTATAGGGCGCGACGAGGCTGTAAACGAAGTCCAGACGACAGCGGCCCTACCGCGGGCCGCGCCATGAAGGAGTGGGTAGGTGGCCGGTCGTATCGCGATCGATGACGTCGCACCTGTGGTGTCCGGAGGACGCTATCCCGCCAAGGCCGTCGTGGGCGAGGTGGTGCCGGTGCGGGCGACGGTATGGCGCGAAGGACACGACGCGGTCGCCGCGACGCTCGTGGTGCGCTATCACGGCACCGCCTACCCACAACTGGCTGACGGCCCCGCCATCGAGCGGCCCCCCCAGCCGGTGCCCATCGAGACCGTGGTGACGCCGTCGGTGCGGAAGAAACCGCAGGCCATCCCGATGACTCTCGGCCGTACGCCTGACGTGTTCCACGGCGAGTTCCGCCCCGACGACGTCGGCCTGTGGACTTTCCGGGTCGACGGCTGGGGCGACCCGATCGCGACGTGGCGACGCGCCATCATCGCCAAACTCGACGCCGGACAGAGCGAAACCGAACTGTCCAACGATCTGATCGTCGGCGCGCGCCTGCTCGAGCGGGCCGCCACCGGCCTGCCTCGCGGGATGCGCGATCCGCTGATCGAGGCCGCCGAGAACCTGCGCAAGCCGGGAGACCCGTTCAGCCGGGCAGGGCTGGCGCTGTCCGACGAGGTGACCGCGTTGCTGGCGCAGTATCCGCTGCGCGACCAGATCACCCGCGGCGACGCCTACGGCGTTTGGGTTGACCGGCCCGCAGCCCGGTTCAGCGCCTGGTACGAGATGTTTCCGCGGTCGACCGGCGGCTGGGACAAGAAGGGCAACCCGGTTCACGGCACATTCGCCACCGCAGCGAAAGCGTTGCCGCGCATCGCGAAGATGGGCTTCGACGTTGTGTACCTGCCGCCGGTCCATCCGATCGGCAAAGTGCACCGCAAGGGGCGCAACAACTCCGTCACCGCCGCGCCCAAGGACGTCGGCTCGCCGTGGGCGATCGGCAGCGTTGAAGGCGGCCACGACGCCGTGCACCCGCAACTCGGCACGATCGAGGACTTCGACGACTTCGTCACCGCCGCCCGCGACCAGGGCCTGGAGGTGGCGCTCGATCTGGCGCTGCAGGCCGCACCCGACCATCCGTGGGCCAAGGAGCACCCGGAATGGTTCACGGTGCTGCCGGACGGAACCATCGCGTATGCGGAGAATCCGCCGAAGAAGTATCAGGACATCTACCCGATCAACTTCGACAACGACCCCGCAGGCATCTACAACGAGGTGCTACGGGTGGTGCGGCATTGGATCAGCCACGGCGTCAAGATCTTTCGTGTCGACAATCCGCACACGAAGCCGCCGAACTTCTGGGCGTGGCTCATCGGACAGGTCAAGGCGGCCGACCCGGACGTGCTGTTCCTCTCCGAGGCGTTCACGAGGCCGGCCCGCCTCTACGGGCTGGCCAAGCTGGGCTTCACGCAGTCCTACAGCTACTTCACCTGGCGCACGGCCAAGTGGGAACTGATCGAGTTCGGCGAGCAGATCGTCGAACACGCCGACTACGCCCGCCCCAACCTGTTCGTCAACACGCCCGACATCCTGCACGAGAGCCTGCAGCACGGCGGTCCCGGCATGTTCGCCATCCGCGCGGTGCTCGCGTCGACCTTCAGCCCGGCATGGGGCGTCTACTCCGGCTACGAACTGTTCGAACATCGCGCGGTCCGCGAGGGCAGCGAGGAATACCTGGACTCGGAGAAATACGAGTTGCGGCCGCGTGACTTCGAAGCCGCGCTGGCCCGCGGCGAGTCGCTCGAGCCGTTCCTGGGCAGGCTCAACGAGATTCGGCGGCTCCACCCCGCATTGCGAGAGCTGCGAACGCTGAAGTTCCACCATGTCGACAACGACGCGCTGCTGGCCTACAGCAAGTTCGACCCGGTGACCGGCGACTGTGTGCTGGTGGTGGTGACGCTGAACCCGTTCGGAACCGAAGAGGCGACCGTGTGGCTCGATATGGGCGCGTTGGGGATGGAGCCGTACGACCGCTTCTGGGTACGCGATGAGATCAGCGGTGACGAATACCAATGGGGACAGGCGAACTACGTGCGACTCGACCCGGCCAGGGCGGTCGCGCACATCTTCAACATGCCGAGTATCCCACCGGAGCAACGACACGCCCTGCTTCGCAGGGAATGAGGGAAGTGACGGATAGATGACTCGCACGAACGAACTCACCAGCCCGCACCTGCGGCCTGACCAGAGTGACCTCAACCTGCTGTTCACGGGCCAGCACCACAACCCGCATTCGATCCTCGGCGCGCACGAGTACGGCGACCACACCGTGATCCGCACGTATCGGCCGCATGCCGTCGAGGTGGCTGCGCTGATCGGCGACAAGCGATATGAGTTCTCCCACATCGACTCCGGGTTGTTCGCGGTGGCACTGCCGTTCACCGACCTCATCGACTATCGGCTGCAGGTGAGCTATGAAGGCGGCGGCGAACCACACACCGTCGCCGATGCCTACCGGTTCCTGCCCACTCTTGGCGAACTCGACCTGCACCTGTTCTCCGAGGGCCGCCACGAACGCCTCTGGGACATCATGGGCGCGCACCCGCGCAGCTTTCAGACCGCGGATGGAGTCGTCGAGGGCGTGTCCTTCGCGGTGTGGGCGCCCAATGCCAAGGGCGTCAGCCTGATCGGTGACTTCAACCACTGGGACGGTGACTCCGCGCCCCTGCGGGTGCTCGGGTCCACCGGAGTGTGGGAGTTGTTCTGGCCCGGGTTTCCGATCGGCGGCAACTACAAGTTCCGCGTGCACGGCGCCGACGGCTCGGTGACCGAACGAGCCGACCCGATGGCGTTCGCCACCGAGGTACCACCTCAGACGGCGTCGCGGGTGACCACGAGCGACTACACCTGGGGCGATAACGCCTGGATGACCCGCCGCGCCGCGCAGAACCCGGTTTTCGAGCCGATGAGCACCTACGAGGTGCACCTGATGTCGTGGCGGCCGGGCCTGAACTATCGCCAGCTTGCCGAAGAGCTGACCGAATACGTTGTCGCCCAGGGGTTCACGCATGTCGAGCTGATGCCGGTCGCAGAGCACCCGTTCGGCGGCTCGTGGGGCTACCAGGTGACGTCCTACTACGCGCCGACCTCGCGACTCGGCACACCCGACGATTTCCGCTATCTGGTCGACACGCTGCACCAGGCGGGGATCGGCGTGATCATGGACTGGGTGCCCGCCCACTTCCCCAAGGACGCATGGGCCCTCGGCCGCTTCGACGGAACGCCGCTCTACGAGCACTCCGACCCCCACCGTGGCGAGCAGTTGGACTGGGGCACCTACGTTTTCGACTTCGGCCGCGCGGAGGTGCGCAACTTCCTGGTCGCCAACGCGCTGTACTGGCTGCAGGAGTTCCACATCGACGGGCTACGCGTGGATGCCGTGGCGTCCATGCTCTATCTGGACTACTCCCGGCCCGAGGGCGGCTGGACGCCGAACATGTACGGCGGCCGCGAGAACCTCGAGGCGGTGCAGTTCCTCCAGGAGATGAACGCCACCGTGCACAAGGTCGCGCCCGGTATCGTCACGATCGCCGAGGAGTCGACATCCTGGCCGGGCGTCACCCGGCCGACAAACCTTGGCGGGCTTGGCTTCTCGATGAAGTGGAACATGGGATGGATGAACGACACGCTGGAGTTCATCAAGCGTGACCCGATCCACCGCAGCTATCACCACCACGAGATCACGTTCTCGATGCTGTATGCCTACAGCGAGAACTACGTCCTGCCCATCAGCCACGACGAAGTGGTGCACGGCAAGGGCACGCTCTGGGGCCGGATGCCGGGCAACGATCACAACAAGGCGGCCGGGTTGCGCAACCTGCTGGCCTACCAGTGGGCCCACCCCGGCAAGCAACTGCTGTTCATGGGCCAGGAATTCGGGCAGCGCGCGGAGTGGTCAGAGGAGCGCGGCCTCGACTGGTATCAGTTGGACGAGAACAGCTTCTCCAGCGGCATCCAGCGGATGATGCGCGATGCCAACGACATCTACCGGACGCGGCGCGCGCTGTGGTCGCAGGACACGCGGCCGGAGGGCTATTCGTGGATCGACGCCAATGACTCCGCCAACAACGTGCTGAGCTTCCTGCGCTTCGGCGACGACGGCTCGATGATGGCGTGCGTCTTCAACTTCTCGGGTTCCGAGCACAGCCAGTACCGGCTCGGCCTGCCGCACGCCGGCACCTGGCGAGAAGTCCTCAACACCGACTCCGACATCTACAACGGGTCGGGGATCGGCAATTACGGCGCAGTCGAGGCAACCGACGAGCCGTGGCACGGACGCCCAGCCTCGGCGGTGATGGTGTTGCCGCCGCTGGCCGCGCTGTGGTTCGAGCCCGAGCCCGCCGACTAATGCCCAAACCGACATTTGGGCGCGAAAGTGCGAGTAGATCGCGCCATTTTGTCGGTCTCGGCGCACCAGGACAGGGTCAGTACAGCGCGTTGGCCAGCTTGCGCCTGGCCGCGATGACCTCGGGGTCGGCCGGGTCGAACAGGTCGAACAGCTCGATCAACCGGGTGCGCACCTTCGTGCGGTCGTCGCCCGCGGTGCGTTGCACAAGGCGGATCAACCGATCGAAGGCCGCCGTGACGTTCTGCTGAAGAATCTCGGCGTCCGCCGCGGCGAACGCCGCTTCGATGTCGTCGGGGGCGGCGTCGGCCGTCGCGATCGCCTCCGGCGACTGCGCGGATGCCCGGCTGAGGAAGGCGATCTGGCGCACCGCGGCCTTGGCCTCTTCGTGCGCGGGGTTGGCATCGAGGATCTTCTGATAAGCGCTCTGCGCGGCCGCGAAGTCACCGGCATCCAGATACTCGCGGGCTTGCGCCAATTCCGGGTCGACCTGCTCCTCACCGGCTTCGCCACCACCGCTGAGCTTTCCGGCGGTCGCGTTCAGCAGCGAGTTCAGCCAGCCGCGCAGTTGATCCGGGGGCTGCGGGCCCTCGAAGCTCGACAGCGGTTGTCCGGCCGCCAGCGCGACGACCGTCGGCACGCCCTTCACCCCGAAGATCTGTGCCACCCGGGGTGTCGTATCGACGTTGACGGTGACCAGCGACCACTTGCCGCCGTCTTCGGCGTGCAGGCTGCCGAGGATGTTGCCCAACTGCACGCTGGCGTCGCTGCGCGGCGACCAGAGCAGCACCACGACCGGCACCTGATTGGACTTCTGCAGCACTTCGGCTTCGAAATTGGCCTCGGCGACTTCCACACCCGGAAGTGCGGAGGAACCCTGCCCGGACCCACTCGGCGACGTCGCGCGCTGCTTCAGGGCGGAGAGATCGACAGCGCCGGCGATGGAGGGCCCTGGCCCGGCGGAAGGACGGGGACGAGTCACGTCCTCAAGTCTGTCACGTCGTTTCCGGTAGCGAACCGAGTGGTTCACCGACGCCGACAAACCCGCCCGCGGAGCCCATTCGGCCGGTCCGATCGGCCCATATGAGGAAGATCACACTGCACAGCGGTACGACGCTTGCCAGCAACGCCAGCAACCACGTGCCGAGCGTCCACCGAAGGGCGATCCCGACCAGCAGTCCGGCCACCACGAAGGCGACGAAGATCAGGCCGTGCGCCATCCCGAAGATCTTGACGCCGATCTCTGTACGCGGCGTGCCGAGGTACTTGAAGTACATCCCGGCCAGCAGTCCCACCCAGCTGACCGCCTCGGCGAAGGCGATGAGGCGGAACCAGCCGACACGCGTGCGAAGGTCGAAGGCGCTCGTCATGGCGCCATTGTGCCCGAAACCGGGCTCGATTACTACAAGCCGTCGTAGACGCTCAGCCGGCCCGCAAAATCAGCGCATCTCCTTGGCCGCCCGCACCGCAGAGTGCGGCGACGGCGTATCCGGAACCGCGCCGTGCCAGCTCGAGGGCCGCGTGCAGGGTGATGCGGGCGCCCGACATCCCAATCGGGTGTCCGATGGCGATCGCGCCGCCGTTGACGTTCACCTTCGCGGGGTCGACGCCCAGCTCTTTCGTCGACGCCAGCGCGACCGCGGCGAACGCCTCATTGATCTCGATGACGTCGAGCTGATCGACGGTGATGCCCTCGCGCGCAATGGCTTTCTTGATGGCGTTGGCAGGCTGACTCTGCAGGGTCGAGTCCGGGCCTGCGACAACGCCGTGGGCGCCGATCTCCGCGAGCCATGTCAGCCCGAGCTCTTCGGCCTTGTCCTTGCTCATCACGACAACGGCGGCCGCGCCGTCGGAGATCTGCGACGCCGAGCCTGCGGTGATGGTGCCGTCCTTTCGGAATGCGGGCTTCAGGCCCGCCAGCGAGTCCACGGTGGTGTTGGCGCGGATGCCCTCGTCCTCGTTGAACTCCAACGGGTCACCCTTGCGCTGCGGGATCTTCACCGGCACGACCTCGTCGGCGTAGACGCCGTCTTTCCATGCCGCAGCGGCCTTTTGGTGCGACGCGGCAGCAAACTCGTCCTGCTCGAGACGGGTGAACTTGTCCTCGTCGTTGCGCTGCTCGGTCAACGCACCCATCGGCTGGTCGGTGAACACGTCGTGCAGGCCGTCGTAGGCCAGATGGTCGAGCACCGTGACGTCGCCGTACTTGTAGCCCGATCGGCTACCCATCAGCAGGTGCGGCGCCTGGGTCATCGACTCCTGCCCGCCGGCCACCACGACGTCGAACTCACCCGCGCGGATCAGCTGATCGGCCAGCGCAATGGCGTCGATACCCGAAAGGCACATCTTGTTGATCGTCAGCGAAGGCACGTCCCAGCCAATTCCGGCAGCCACCGCGGCCTGCCTGGCGGGCATCTGGCCGGCGCCCGCGGTCAACACCTGGCCCATGATCACGTAATCGACGGCAGAGGCGGCTACACCAGCCTTTTCCAGCGCCCCCTTGATGGCGATGGCGCCCAGATCGCTACCCGAGAAGTCCTTCAGCGAACCCATCAACTTGCCCACCGGGGTGCGGGCCCCAGCAACAATCACCGACGTCGTCATTACTACCTCCCGGGAGTGGGTACACAGTGCTGTGGCCCATGACACATTCCGCAAACATCTGTCTCAAGGTTACCGTGACGTTATGACCACTGAACACGTAGACGCACGTCCCGCGCTGCACAGCGCCCTCGTGACGGCGATTGATCACGTGGGGATTGCGGTGCCCGACCTGGACGCCGCGATCAAGTGGTATCACGATCACCTCGGCATGATTGTGCTGCACGAGGAAATCAACGAAGAACAGGGTGTCCGCGAGGCCATGCTGTCCGTGCGTGGCGCGGCGGTCGGCAGCGCGCAGATCCAGCTGATGTCGCCGCTGGACGAGACTTCGACGATCGCCAAGTTCATCGACAAGCGCGGCCCCGGCTTGCAGCAGTTGGCCTACCGCACCAGCGACATCGATGCGCTTGCCGAACGGTTGCGCGAAGAGGGTGTGCGGCTGCTCTACGACGCACCTCGTCGCGGCACCGCGAATTCGCGGATCAACTTCATCCATCCGAAGGATGCCGGCGGCGTGCTGATCGAGCTCGTCGAGCCGGCGGCCGACACTCACTGACCTTCACGACCACCGGCGCGTCGGCCCCCGCGTTGCGCGGTTCTGCCAGCACGGCGTATGCCAGTGGCGTCGATCATCCATCGCCGACTCACCGAAGTCGGTCTGCCACACCACGAGATGCGCTGTGCCAGGCCTGATTTCATTGTCACAGCCCGGGCAGCGATAAATCTTGGTGGCCCTGGCCGCCGCGATCGGACGAACTTCGTAGTCGTAACCGTCCGGCCCGGTTTCGATTCGACGCGGCGCGGGCAGCGGCGGAGGCGACCGCTTGCGGCCACCGGCCCGACGTCTGGCCATCAGAAGAGCCGGAATTCGGAGTCGTCCATCCCGCGCATCTGGTCGTAGTCCAAAGTCACACAACGGATGCCGCGATCGACGGCGAGAGTACGCGCCTGCGGCTTGATCTGCTGCGCCGCGAAAACGCCGCTGACCGGGGCCAGCACGGAATCACGGTTGAGCAGCTCGAGATAGCGGGTCAGCTGTTCGACCCCGTCGATCTCTCCGCGCCGCTTGATCTCGACGGCCACCGAGCGACCCTGCTCATCGCGGCAGAGAAGGTCGACGGGCCCGATGGGCGTCATGTACTCGCGGCGCACCAACGTGTAGCCCGCGCCGAGCAGTTCGACGTGCTCCGCCAACAGCTTCTGCAGATGCGCCTCGACTCCGTCCTTCACCAAGCCCGGGTCGACGCCCAACTCGTGGCTGGAGTCGTGCTCGATTTCCTCGACCGTGATGCGCAACTGCTCGCCTGCCTTGTTCTCGACCACCCACACCGGTGCGTCATCGGCGGCCTCCACCGTCATCCAGCAGGGCGGGCTCATCCAGTTCAGCGGCTTGTACGCGCGATCGTCGGCGTGCACGCTGACCGATCCATCTGCCTTGATCAGCAGTAGCCGGCGGGCGGAGGGCAGATGGGCGGTCAGACGCCCCACGTAGTCGACGGTGCACTGAGCGATTACGAGACGCACGGTCCAACCTTAGGTCCGTAGCTTCGGCAAATTAGGCTGACACGGGATGAACTCGAAGAAGAGCGTCGCACACCTGATGGGCCGGCTCGCAGAGGCCGTGACCCGGCAGAGCGGTCGGCTGTCCACGACGCCCGATTACGGGTCATGGCTGCTGGGCCGGGAAACCGAGAGCCAGGCCCGCAGGCGGGTGCGTATCCAAATCATCCTGACCGTCTTCATCCTGTTCACGAACATGCTGGGCATCATCGTGGCATCGCTGCTGGTGGCATTCGCTTTCCCGGTGCCCAGCGTCTTCAACGACGCCCCCGCATGGTTGACCTTCGCGGTGGTCCCCGGCTACATCGCTCTGGCGCTGGGCACGGGCACGTTCTGGGTGACCCGGCGGATCGTGCGCTCACTGCGTTGGGCCATCGAGGAGCGACCGCCCAACCGTGAAGACCACCGCAACGCGTTCCTGGCGCCGTGGCGGGTGGCCCGCATGGTTCTTGTGCTCTGGGGTGGGGGCACGGCGCTGCTGACCCTCCTTTACGGATTGCACGACACGGATTTCATCCCGCGGTTCCTGTTCGCGGTCAGCTTCCCCGGCGTTCTGGTGGCCACGGGTTGCTACATGATCACCGAATTCGCGCTTCGCCCGGTCGCCGCGCAAGCCCTCGAGGCCGGTCCCCCGCCGCACCGGCTCACCGACGGAATCATGGGCCGAACGATGCTCGTCTGGCTGCTCGGTTCTGGCGTGCCGGTGCTCGGGATCGCCGTGACGGCGATATTCGCGTTGGCGTTGCAGAACCTGACCCAAACCCAGTTCGCCTTTGCCGTCCTGAGCATCGCCGCAGCGACCCTCATCTTCGGCGCGGTCCTGATGTGGCTGCTGTCGTGGCTGACCGCGACGCCGGTGCGGGTCGTGCGGGCCGCGCTCGAGCACGTAGAGAACGGCGACTTCGACTGCCGGGTGGTCGTTTTCGATGGTACCGAGCTGGGCGAGCTGCAGCGCGGGTTCAACGCGATGGTAGAAGGCCTCAAGCAGCGGGAGCGCCTGCGTGACCTGTTCGGCAGGCATGTCGGCCGCGAGGTTGCCGCAGCAGCGGAGAAGGAGCGCCCCGAACTCGGCGGGGAGGAGCGCCATGTCGCGGTGATCTTCGTCGACGTCATCGGCTCGACCCAGCTGGTGACCTCGCGGCGTGCGAAAGAGGTCGTCGAGCTGTTGAACCGCTTCTTCGCGGTGATCGTCGAGGAGGTCGATCGCCACCACGGGTTCGTGAACAAGTTCGAGGGCGACGCCGCACTGGCGGTGTTCGGCGCCCCGAACCATCTCGACAGCCCGGAGACCGAGGCGTTGGCCGCGAGCCGGGCCATCGCCCGGCGTATCCGCGAGGAAGTGCCGGAGTGTGAAGCCGGCGTCGGGGTGGCCTCCGGCGAGGCAGTGGCGGGAAACCTCGGCGCCAGGGAGCGCTTCGAGTACACGGTCATCGGCGAGCCGGTGAACGAGGCCGCGCGGCTCTGCGAGCTGGCCAAGGATGCGCCGACCCGCCTGCTGGCCGCGGCGGACGCGGTGGAATCCGCCACCGAGGAGGAGCGCGCGCACTGGAGGCTCGGCGATAGCGTGATCCTGCGCGGCTACGACGAGCCGACGAGGCTGGCCCTTCCGGTCTAGCCGCCGAGTGGCACCGTGGCTCCTGTGAGGACGATGACGGCCGAGCAATTGGCCGATCGCACCCGACGCGCTACCAACGCCGCCGTCGACGCAGCGCGCGAACTCGGCCTACGGGTCGACCATCCGGAGGTCCTGCACGATCTGTTCTCCGTCGTCGTCCACCTCGCGCCCGAACCCGTGGTGGCACGCATCCCGGTGGTGCTGACGGCAGGCACGGGACCCGATGACCAGTCGGCACGGCAACAGCGCGAACTCGACGTCGCCGCCTGGCTCGACGAGCAGGGCGTGCCTGTGGTGCCGCCGTCTCGGCGGGTGCCGCGTGTGCCTGTGCGACGCGACGGCTTCTCGATGACGTTCTGGGAGCTGGCCGACGTCGCCGATGACCACGAGCCCTACAGCGGCGTCGACGTCGACTGGAGCGCGGAACTTCACGCGCGCATCGCGGGCTATCCGGGCCCGCTGCCGTTCCTGGCACCGTTCAACCGCGGACTACCGGAGATATTCGCGGTGCTCGACGACGTCGACCTCCTCAGCCCTGCGGAGGTCAAGCGGGCCCGCGATGAGTACGAGACGCTGCGATCCGTCCTGTCCGACCGAACGAAATTCGAAGCGGCTTTCCCCGACGTCGGCGTCCAGCCGATCCAAGGAGACGGGCCGTCGCACAACGTGATTCGAACTAGAAGCGGTATTCGCTTCTCCGACTTCGAAGACGTCGCATTGGGCCCGGTGGAATGGGACCTCGCGATGATGGGACCGGATGCCGTCGCCCAGTACGACATTGCCGCCGTGCAGCGCGGGCTACGACGAACAGACCCGCGGATGCAGCGGGTCATGGATGCCGGTCGAAGACTTCAGTTTGTCGCCTGCCTGACACTGATACCGCAATTGCCGCTGCTGGCCGACGGGCTGAAGAGCGTTCTCGACGAATGGCGAACCACCCCGCTGATATTGTGATACAAGCACATTCGTGTCATGAGGGTCATGGGCACTGCCCGTTGTTCACACATTCCGGCGCGGGCGAGGCCTTGAGCGTCGGCGTGGCCTCGGCGATGGCGGTGGCGGCCTTGGCCGGTGACGCCGTAGCCGTTGCCCCCAACGACATTGCCGTCGGGTTCAACGACATGGCGGGCACGACAGGGGACGTGTACTGGCCCATGGTGGACGAGTCGCCCGACCCACCTGCGATATGACTTGCCGCCGTTGGCTGCAGATTCAGCCCGACAGCGGTTCCGAAGGCGACCATTCCGGCGATTGCCAACAGTCGTCTGATCTGCACGTCGTTCATACAATCGGTCGTACGCCGGTGCGATCATCGGCGGCAACGACTCGAACCGAGGTTTACGGAAACGCCGACGACAGTCACAGCCCGCGGAAACACATGGGTAACAACGCACGAGCCACCATGGAATATGGGATTAATTGTCGGACAGAGGTTTCGCCGGTTGACGATCCGTGGTGTGAGCGGCTTGACCGCCGCGTCCGCAGGCGTTGCGGCGGCCGTGGTCATCGCAGCGCCGGCGCAGGCCGCCTCGTCACCGTCGGTGGTGGGCCAGAAATACTCGGACGCCAAGGGCGCACTGGCCGGCGCTGGGTACACCGAAGTGGTCGAGACGACCGTTGGCGACCAGATTCAGCGCGACGACTGCATCGTCACTCATCAGCAGGACCGGATCGTGCCGCCGCCGGAGAACACCAGCGCCGCGCCGACGAAGCAAACGATGCTTTCGCTGAATTGCGACGCAGCGCTCGCCTCGGCGACCAAGCCGGGCAACTCGTTGGAAAGCCCGGCGGGAGCCGCGGCCGCCGCGGCGGCGAAGGCGACCGCTACCCCGTCGCCGACGCCGACATCGGGCAACCGCTGAGTGGCTGGTAAACGACCTGGTGCTAGGAACCAGATGCGGCGATCGCCGCGTCGTAATCCGGCTCCTGGGCGATCTCGGGTACGAGCTCCGAATAGGCGACGTTCCCGTCGGCGCCGACGACGACCACGGCCCGTGCGAGCAAACCGGCCATCGGGCCGTCGGCGATGGTCACGCCATACTTCTCGCCGAAGTCGCTGCGGAACGCCGAGGCGGTCGTGACGTTCTCGATGCCTTCCGCTCCGCAGAATCGGTTCTGCGCGAACGGCAGGTCCTTCGACACGCAGACGACACTGAGGCCGCTTGCCGCGGCCCGTTCGTTGAACGTGCGGACGCTCGACGCGCACACCGGGGTGTCGACCGACGGAAAGATGTTGAGCAGGAACGGCTTACCACCGAACTGCTCGTCGCTGACTTCACCAAGGTCGGTGCCCGTCAGCGCGAAGCCGGGTGCCGGCGAACCGACAGCTGGAAGCTCACCGACGGTGTTGATCGGATTTCCACGCAAGGTTATCTGTGCCACGCAGACAGTCTGCCAGCCCGGCTAGCGCGAGAATCCGCGACCCAACCATTCGACGGCCGCCGAAACGGCGTCGTCCACGCGGCTGTACCGGACCTGCTCGGACCCGATATCGACGTCAAGGACGATCCGGTCGGGGTCGACGAGGTAGCCCGCCTTGCCCTCGGCCCGCAATCCGGCCGCCATATCGGCCAGCAGCGACCTGGCGGCGTCATCGATGTCGTCCACGCGGGAGACGTCAAGGATGGCAACGTCGAAGTTGCCACGGTCTCGGGCCACGGTGCGCACCACCTGCTCGGCGCCGGAGAAGAGCAGGTCGCCGTGCGCCTCGTAGACCCGGATGTTGTCGCGCGGCCGGTACACCGCGCGCAGGGTGGCCCGCGAGTCACGCGACACCGTCAAGAAGTGCAGTCCCAACTGCTCGGATAGGCTCTGGCAGACGCGGACCCCACGAACGCTGTTGCCCTTGTCGTCCAACCGCGGCGAGTACACGCCGATGCCCAACTGCCCTGGCAGCGCAGCGACGATGCCGCCACCCACCCCGCTCTTGGCGGGCATCCCGACGGCGCTGACCCAGTCACCTGCGGCGTCGTACATGCCACAGGTGACCATGACGGCCAGCGCCCGCTTCACGACCGACGGATCGGTGATGCGACGCCCGGTCTGCGGGTTGATCCCGCCACGGGCCAGCGTGACCGCCATTCTGGCCAGATCGGTGGAGTTGACCAGTAGCGAGCATTGGCGGTAGTACACGTCGAGGACCTCGTCGGGGTCGTCGTCAAGCACTCCGAAGCTCTGCAGCATGTAGCCGATGGCGCGGTTGCGGCTGCCGGTGGCCCTCTCTGAGGCGTACACCTCGTGATCCAGTTCGAGGCGTCGGCCCGCGAAGCCCGAATAGAAGTCCTGAATCATCGCGAATCGCTCGTCGGGGCTCGTCGCTGGGATCAGCGACACCGCCGCGATGGCGCCCGCGTTGATCATCGGGTTCTTCGGGATCTTCGTCACAGGGTCGACGCTGATCTCGTTGAACGCCTCGCCGGAGGGCTCGACGCCGATCTTGGCGTCGACGGCGGAGGCGCCCACCTGGTCCAGTGCCAGTGCGTAGGTGAATGGTTTCGAGATCGACTGAATCGTGAAAAGCGTTCCCGCGTCGCCCGATTCGTAGATAAAGCCGTCGGACGAGGAAACCGAGAGCCCGAAACCGTTCGGGTCGACGCGAGACAGTTCTGGGATGTAGTCCGCCAGCGCCCCCTCTGTCACATCGGCGTGTGTTTCACGGATCCGGTCGAGGTAACGCTGTACGAGTTCGGCCACGGACCGGATGCTAGACCCAACGGGCTCAGCGGATGACGCGGTAGCGCAAGTGCGCGACACCAGGGGCTTCAAGCACGCGGACGAGCTCGAGGCCGGGCTGACCCGCTTCGAACCCGTCCAGCAGCCGCTCACCCGAACCCAGAATGACCGGGTTGACCTGGAGGTCGATCTCGTCGACCAGCCCCGCTGCGATCGCCTGCCCGGCGCAGGAGGCGCCTCCGGCAATCGAGATGGGGCGATCGCCCGCAACGGCCTCCGCCTGGGCGTAAGCCGACTCGATCCCGTCGGTGACGAAGCGAAAGGTCGTCCCGCCTGCCATCTCGATCGGATCGTGCGGATAGTGGGTCAGGACGAACACCGGACAGTGGTACGGCGGTTCGTCACCCCACCACCCACGCCAGCCCGAGTCCCCCCACTCCCCGCGAATCGGGCCGAACATGTTGCGGCCCATGATCGTCGCGCCCATGCCATCCATCATGTCGGCGACCACCTGCTTGTTGACGGGGTGATTCTTGTTCGGCCCCAGATGCCACCCGTGAAGCTGTTCGCCGCCGATACCGAGCGGATGTTCCTCGCACTGGCCCGGGCCGGCGACGTAGCCGTCGGCAGAGATCGACATCGAGAGATTGGTTCTGGTCACAAAGCCTCCACCACTACGGTCAGATCGGTTGCCCTATGTAGACCGAGGTACCCCGAACAAGTCATCGGCCAGGCCCTGACGTTGATGTCGGTTTTCCGCCAGTCATGTCGGTGGTGGCGTGTAAGTGTCTAGGTGTGCACGAGGATTTCGAACGCTGCTACCGGGCCGTGCAGTCCAAGGACGCCCGGTTCGACGGCTGGTTCGTCACCGCCGTGCTCACCACCAAGATCTACTGCAGGCCCAGCTGCCCGGTGCGGCCGCCGTTCGCCCGCAACGTGCGTTTCTATCCCACCGCCGCCGCTGCCCAGCGCGCGGGATTCCGGGCATGCAAGCGGTGTCGTCCAGATGCCTCACCCGGCTCCCCGGAGTGGAATGTGCGCGGCGACGTGGTGGCCAGGGCGATGCGGTTGATCGCCGACGGCACCGTGGACCGCGAGGGGGTGACCGGGCTGGCGGCCCGCGTCGGCTACACCACCCGGCAGCTCGAGCGGCTGCTGCAGGCTGAGGTCGGCGCGAACCCGCTGGCCCTGGCGCGTGCGCAGCGGACGCAGACCGCGCGGGTGCTCATCGAGACGACCGATCTTCCGTTCAGCGATGTGGCGTTTGCGGCCGGCTTCTCGTCCATCCGGCAGTTCAACGACACGGTCCGCACGGTGTGCGCCCTCACGCCCACGCAGTTGCGTACCCGGGCGCGGGCCAAGTTCGGCCGCGGCGAAGCGGTATCGACGGGCTCGGTGTCGCTGCGGTTGCCGGTTCGCACTCCGTTCGCGTACGAGGGGTTGTTCGGCCACCTCGCCGCATGCGCGGTTCCCGGCGTGGAGGAAGTTCGCGACGGTGCATACCGGCGCACGTTGCGGCTGCCCGCGGGAAACGGAATCGCCAGCCTCACACCGGAACCCGACCACGTGCGCTGCACGCTGGTGTTGGATGACTTCCGCGATCTCGCCACCGCCATCGCCCGGTGCAGGCGCCTGCTCGACCTCGACGCCGACCCCGAGGCCGTCGTCGACATGCTGGGCGCCGATCCGGATCTGAGTGCGTTGGTCGCCAAGGCGCCAGGACAGCGGATCCCGCGCACCGTCGACGAACCCGAACTTGCCCTGCGTGTCGTCCTGGGCCAGCAGGTGTCGGTGAAGGCAGCACGCACCCACGCGGGCCGAATCGCTGCCGCATACGGCCAGCCACTGAGCGACAGCGGCGGCGGCCTCACGCACGTGTTCCCGGCGATCGAGCATCTCGCCGAGATAGACCCGGCGCATCTGGCGTTTCCGAAGTCACGGCAGCGCACCCTGACCTCGCTGGTCAAGGCGCTCGCAGACGGTGATGTGTCACTCGACGCCGGCTGCGACTGGAACCGGGCCCGCGAGCAACTGCTGGCCCTGCCCGGAGTCGGGCCGTGGACCGCCGAGGTCATCGCCATGCGCGGCCTCGGTGATCCCGATGCGTTCCCCGCCACCGACCTGGGTGTGCTGGTTGCCGCCAAGCAGATCGGACTGCCGGAGGATGCCAGGGCGTTCACCGCGCACAGCCAACGCTGGCGCCCGTGGAGATCGTATGCCGCACAACACCTCTGGACCGCACTCGACCATGCGGTGAACCAGTGGCCGCCTAAGGAGAAGTGATGTCAGCGATTCAGTTCCGGACTGTCGACAGCCCGGTGGGACTGCTCACCCTCGCAGGCCGTGATGGGCGGCTGATGCATCTTCGGATGGTCGACCAGACCTATGAACCCAGCCATGACGGCTGGGAATCCGACGACAACGCCTTCCCCGAGGCCGTCGAGCAGCTCGAGTCTTATTTTGCCGGTGAGCTTTTCGACTTCGACCTGGAACTCGACATGGTCGGGACACCGTTTCAGCGCAAGGTTTGGACCGCACTGCTGACGATTCCCTATGGCGAAACACGGTCGTACGGAGAGATCGCCGCTCAAATCGGCTCGCCCGGCGCATTCCGCGCGGTCGGACTGGCCAACGGACACAACCCCATCGGCATCATCGTGCCGTGCCACCGGGTCATCGGCGCCAACGGCAGCCTCACCGGTTACGGCGGCGGGTTGGACCGCAAACGCACATTGCTTGCGATGGAGAAGAGCCGAAAGCCAGCTATGCCAACGCTTTTCGATTGAGCAGAAAGGGAATCGCCCCCCACGTGTGTGGGGGGCGATTCTGATGTTGTGTTCGGCGGTGTCCTACTTTTCCACCCGGGTTGGGTAGTATCATCGGCG
>JAWQNE010000008.1:0-278930 GCA_033741175.1 Mycolicibacterium sp. 120270
CCGAACAGGAGGCCACCCCCGCGGCACTGACCGCCTGAACCATCACCTCGAAGAATCACACGACGACGTCGTACACCACGTCCCTGGACTTGACCGTCGGAATCCGTTCATGATCGACTCCTTGTGACGGTGGCAGCGTACTCCGGTTGGCCATTGCTCAAGCACAATTCAGCAATAGCTAGCCGCAGACCGAGCGCTCACCCACGTACGGGATTGCGGGCCGAAACCGTACAACCGTGTGCGCTCGTGAGCTGCGCAAAGCAAGGCGGATTAGGTCAATTGAGTTACCAGCGGGTACGTTGAACTCGTTGGTGCTTCGAGTCAGCAGCATCAATTCTCGTCCGGGCGGTCTTGAAACCTATGCCGTGAGCTTGTCGCTCGCCACCGGACGCTTTCACTCAGCCAGTCACTTGGGACGACTGTCGTTCTGCCCGACCATGACTGGGCGCGTTGCCGATAACTACGGCTGACACAGCCCTGTTCCAGAGCCACGCGCCGCTGCCTTTTCTGAGGCCTCGCAACCTAATTCATGCCGTCGACATACGTGACGGCACAAGAGGAGATATTCATGACCACAAACAATCCGACCGCAGCCCGTCGCGCCGACTCGTCTAACGCGCGTGGCGTCACTGCAGATCCGCAGCCCGCCCGGGTCACCGTCTCACGCGGCGACGAAACGAAGGCGTTCTACAAGACGACCGAGTTCATCGTCTTCATCGTTGCCACCATCGGGGTGCTCCTTGCCTCCTTGACGGTCGGCACGACCGATGCGCACGAAGACTACTTCCGAGCCGACCAGGCATGGCTGTATGTGGTGGTCCTCAGCGTCGGCTACATGGTCAGCCGCGGCCTTGCCAAGTCCGGCAGTCGACACCACGACGACGCGTAACCCTTGGGTTGATGCTGGTTGCCCGGGCCCTGATCGCGAACCGCGAGGGGCCCGGGTTGCCGGATCCGGGTGTCGTTCGCCACAGAAACGAATCATTTGCCACGCCGACGGGTATCGCTGCCTTGTCATTTCGCTCGAGATCCTGGGCGCAACCCCCATTCAAAGAACCGCTAGGAGTCTGCGCCCATGCATGCTGTCACGACGATCGACAGATCACACGTCACGACCGCGCGAACGTCGGTCGACCACCCGGACCCGGAGTATCCGGAGAAGCTGTTCCGTGTGACACCGAAGGAAACCACGCGGTGCTGATCGCGACCTCAGAGTGCTGAAGCCTCAACGGGCCATCGCCGGGTCGAGTCCGAAGAGTTGCACGGCAGCCGACTTTCCCTTCGCCCCCGCCTTGGTCGTCGCCGCGGTCAGGAATGTCGTCGATGACGTGCGTGCAGGTTTGCACTGACTCATACTTCGGCAACCGCGAGCGAGCCTGCATCACTTCGAAACCGTGATCCCGTTGGCGGAGCAGGCAACCGTCGGCGCGCCGACGAACGTGAACTCACGGCGAAATATCGGCCACATTTTCGCAGTGGCTGCACGTTCGATGCAGCCAACAAAAAATACCCGTGGCCGTGGCGAGGGTTCGGTACTCAGACGAGGCGACGCGAATGCGTGACGACTGGGTCAAGGCCGAAGACCACGGTTGGGGCCGACTTGCCCTTTAGTGGGTGAGCGCCCCGGTCAACGAGTCCGGGTGGCCGAGAAACCAGGGCGTCAACGGTTCGCTCGGTGACGAGGATGGCGTCGCCGGTGGCTTTGGTGAGCTGCTCAACGCGGGCCGCGACGTTGGTCGTGTCGCCGATGAGGCTGAACTCGAGATGAGGTCCGCCGCCAATGGTGCCGGCGATCACCACACCAGTGTTGATCCCGATGCCGATCCGAAGCTCGCCGCCGAACCGCTCGGCGACGAGGCGGTGAATCCGCACAGCGGCGCTCACTGCGGCATCGGCATGATTCGCAAGATCGTTGGGTGCGCCGAAGACGGCCATCGCGCCGTCGCCGAGGAACTTGTTGACATGTCCTCCCGCGTCCACGACGGCTGGCACCACAATCGCGAACAACGCGTTGAGGCGCGCAACAGTGTCCTCGGCCGTGTTGGCCTCGGCGAACGGAGTGAAGTCACGGATGTCTACGAACATCACCGTCACCTCGCGGCGCTCACCGGTGAACACATCATCACCTTGCTCAAGGAGCCGCGCGGCGAGAGCGGGATCGACATAGGCACCGAACGCCTGTTGAAGTCGTTGCCGCTCAGCCAATCCCGCCTGCATGCGGTTGAACGACGCCGCCAGCACTCCGAGATCGTCATCCTGAACCACCGGAACGCGCCTGCCGTAGTCACCGGCCGCGACACGTTTTGTCCCCTCCGCGAGATCTCGAATCGGCCGCATAGACGGTGAGAATCCGATGCCGACGGCTAGCGGAATTCCGAACCCGACTGTCAAAGCAATGCCGATTCCGAGAAATAGAAACGGCGGCGGGCTGGCCCCAACGATCGCGCTAACCAACATCGCGCTCTCAACGGAGAAAATGAACGCAACCCCCAGGACCGTCATGTTCGACCACGCGGCGATCGTCGGGCGGGCGCGGGGTAAGGAGTCCCCGATGCTCGTGTCGCCGGCGATCGCGACCCGTGCAGGCCGAGCTGTTGCCTCCAACATGCTGTGCAGACTGATGAGATACGTCGCCGTTCCGATCGCGGCGCCCAGGACCCCATATTGGGCAAGTCGCGGTCCGCCCGCTCCGGCGACTGCACCCACGATCACCGACATCAGGGCGAAGCCGACCGCGGCTAACCACAGCGAGCGGGAAAACGCTCTCCGGGCGAAGCTGTATGAAGCCTTCAGCGCTGTTGCCCGATCGACGTCGTGGCCGGCCACCCATTGCTCGACGGGCCGATAGCACTTGCGGTCGGCGAAGCCCGCGTACAGATTCAGCGCCAGCAGGGCTCCGAGGGTGACGACGGAGGCCTCGACGTAGTGACGGGAGCCTTCGACAGCGACGATGAGGAACGACCAGAACAGGTAGATCGGCAATCCTGCCGGCAATATGACGGCGAGACCCGCCCAGCGATGTCTCGCGCCAAACCGGTCCCACGCCCATTGCCAGATGCGGTACATGCCCGGAGACTAGGGGTCGAGCGCTCACCCTTGTACGGATTTGCGCTGCAAAGCAGCACATCTGGGCGCGAGTCTGCTTAACAAAAAACCCCGGCGGGTTGGCCGGCGTCTACCGACTGGTGTCCATTCAGCCGACAGCCCAGTATGGCCGCCAACGTGCAGTGACTATACGTTCGTTTATGACCGTGTCCGGCTTGTCACGCCTCAGCGCCTGATTGATCCGGTACCGGAAACAACTGCACGAACTGTTCGAGCGCCAACCGGTCACCCGACGTCTGGAGATGGCCGACCGCAACGAGTTCATCCAGTGACTGTCGGGCGCGCATGAGGGACAACAGCGAGGCCGGGTCGGTAACGAGGATCGCGTCTGGATTATCGGCCTCCGCGCGCGCGATGGTCAGATTGCCGTCGTCGACACGCACCGAGAACCGCTCGTCGCCGAGATGTAGAGCGATCGTCGTCCGGATATCACGTGCCGCCGCATGGTCGAAGAGCATCTTGAGCGACAACATCGCCGAATCAACACTCAACGGAAGGTCGTAGCGCATGCGCGGCGACTGGTGGACCCATCCCGCGAGCCCGAGGATTACGCCTTCCAGATCGGCGCCCCAGGAGGTCAGCTCGTAGACCCAGATATTCGCCGGCGGCGCAAGCCTTCGACGGCGGACGACGCCGGCCTCACAGAGGTCGCGCAACCGCTGCGCGACGACATCGGAGCTTGCACCTGGCAACCCTGCCAGGAGATCCGTGAAGCGCTTGGGGCCCAAAAGCAAGTCGCGCACCACCAGTAGCGCCCAACGCTCGCCGATCACATCCAACGCCTGGGCGACGGCGCACCCGTCTTCGTACTTGCGTCTGCCTACCACAACGTCATCCTACCAGCACTAATCGTACAATCAAATTTTATAGTTGGTTTTTCCAACTGTTGCGTTGTATTGTCCAAGTGTCAGTGTCAGCACCATTCACCAAGGAGACGAGCCATGCCTGTATTCACCATCGAGGCGCCGGCCGGCGCAGGCCGGGACGCCAAGCAGAAGATGCTCAAAGAGATTCACGACGCACTCGACGAGGCCTACCACTTTCCCGACACGCGCGGATGGCTGCGGGAATATGCAGAGGAGAACGTCGCGCAAGACGGGCGTGTGCAGGCAGAGCCGGTGCGTCCGGTGTGCTCGCTGGAAGTGCCGGAACTCGTCAGTCTGGACGCCAACCGCACCCTGGTTCAGAAGATCGAGGCGGCGATCAGCTCCGCATACGCAGGGATCGCCAACGTGGACGAAGTGCTGGTACTCATCAACCACTATCCATTGCGCAATGTCGGTTGGCGTCACAGCCTCCAGTCGGACAAGCCCGAAATCGTCGCGGGCCTTGCACATTTGAACGGCGAGCGCAACGCGACCGCCGCGGCGTCGTAATTGTCGCCAAGAGAGGATCGATGAACATGTCCCCGGCGTGTCCGCAACCCCCTACCACGGTTGCGTTTGGGTGTGACCATCTGGCCGTGGATCTGGACATTGGAGTGGAAACGCGATGGCGCATATCACTGTCGTGCCGACGAACGTGAACTCACGGCGAAAAATCGGCCACCTTGGCGGTTTCTGTCCCACAGTCAAACCCACGGTAGCGTCGCAGATCCTTGGTTATGAGACGCCCAGGCCAGGTTGATCAAGTCGTGCGAATGACGGAGTCCGGTCGCGTGGTCGAATAACCACGCCACTCTGTGGGTCGGCATCGTCCGCGAGCTTGAGTGGGTTCCGGATAGCAGCGTTGGTCGATGCCAGGGCCGCACTCGAGGCTGGAGGCACGGCTCAGCGAGGAGTTGCTCGGGGAGGTCGCCGAGCACCGCTGGTGCCCTGCTCGGGCGTGCAGTCCAGGAGCGCGTTGCAGACCAGACGGCCTGTCACGCTACTTCTGCCGGCAAGTTAGCTCGCCACGCCGCCCTAGCCAGCGCAGACAGAAATTGGCAGTACCCCCAGGGGGATCCCCCTCCCGGGCCCGCCTTCGACCGGTCGGTTATGCGGCCGAGCAATCGTGTACGGGTTTTCAACTTTTACTGTAACTTACCGTAGCAATTACTTTCTGAAGGCTCCCAGCCGTGCTCTCGCTGCGGACACGCAGACTTCGCCTTGATTGTCGGTCTGCGCGAACTAGAGTTCTTGGCGTCCGCGGGGATGTTCGTTCTTCGAGAGGGACAGCCAACCTCCAGCGCTAAGGCGTCGACTGCGGCGCGGACCAATGGAGTCAATGGTGATGATCCAGGAGGACAAGGGTGTGCACCAGGTCGCCGTCGAGGAAGTAGGCGCGGCAGGTGAAGGGCGTCCGCGTCGTGCTCCCGTAGTCGTTCTTTGAAAGCACAATGCCGGCCACATTCCAGACTTCGATGCGAGATTGATCGGTCCCCTTAAGTGGAGGGTCTAGCAACGAGAACAAATCCCGGCTGTTGGTATCCAGCACATCGCTTCTGGCGTCGATCTCCGAAATCTGCGCGGTTGCAGGTGAGGCTAGGCGATTACTGACGTCAACCTCGCAACGCTGCTGCGCGGCATCGTCCTTCGATAGCGCAGACACTCCCGAATCTTTGACTGCAAGAACAACACCTATCACCGCAGCGATCACTATTGCGGCCGAAATGCCAGCGACTGTCCTCCACAGACGCGCTCGGCGGCGCGGGCACGGCTCTTGACGGTGATGGTTCATTGAGTCGAGTCGCGCCGCCTGCTTCGGAAGGTTCTTTACATCGGCGGCGGCGGGGGCGGGGGCGGCATCACTGGCATAGGCGGACCGCCCGGACAACAAGCTGTCGCAGCAGCCATGGCTTCACAACACGCGCACATTGCCATGTCCATAGAAACTCCTCCCAGTCAACACCTTCGGGTTTACCTCGACTCGATCTACGTACCTCGATAGTAGTTAAAGATGAGAGCCCGACGTGCGTTATGACAGCATTGACAGATAGTGGTGCCGCTCGGCGGGATGCATCATGTGAACGAGGCAGTAACGCCGTGTCTCGATAGATCTCGGGTTGAGGTCAAGCGCCGAACAGTAGATACAGGCCGGCAAAGGTATAGCCGACCATCGTCAGCATCATTGCCAGCTGGCCGGTCAATTGATGGCCTACTGGCAGCACCCGCAGCGCCTTGTCGTGCGCGGCGATTACCGCCAGCATGTGTCCGATGACCACGGAGGCAACCTTGATCGTCCACAGCAGTGTCGGGTTGAGGGAAAGGAAGTACTGCACGTCGCCGGAGTCCAGGCCGAGTAGGTGCCAGCCCCTACCAAACGGGTCAGCCAGCCGCACGATTGTCTCCTGGCCTCGCTCGACGAGGTAGGAGAGATAGTGCGCGAAAATGTAGCCCACGACTATCGGAATCAGACTGTGAGCGAGTAGGCCTGGCAACTCACGGCGTTGCTCCCGACTTACACCAGCGGCCGCGCGTGCCGCAACCGAAAACGTCACACCGACCGCAAGCACGAAAAGAATTAGCCCGAACGTGCGGAGTACCGTTCCCCCCGCGACATCACCGACGAACGGAATGGCTGCGGCGTTGCGGTTGACGAAGTTGCTGAAGGTTGCGGACTGGGAGAAGCTGTCGAACGCGGTTGATCCGAGGAGCACCGCCATCACCGCGACGGTGCCTGATCGGACCGGCATGGTGGGTAGATGATCCAGCGGGTTCCCAAGGACGATGCGCCCTGTCGCGCGATTTCTCCTGAAAGGTGCCAGCCGCGAGACGGTCACGCTGTACACCTCGAACGGGTCGGCCCGGGCGAACCAAGTCGTTCCAAAGAATGCTGCGCCAACCAGCATCGCAAGGAGGTAGATGAGGACCCAGATCTTGATAGCCGTCAGCGAGCCCGGATCGGAACTCGCTAACTCCAGCCACACGAACGCGAACAGCCCCACCACGCCGGGCCAGTAGCCCCAGCCCGCTCGGTATTGCATACGCCCCTTTGAGGGTGTCGCGCCCTGTCGCTCAGCGTGGACGAGTCGCCACATAGTGCGTACCGGCGAGATCACTCGCCATATTGGGCCGACGACGACCGAGACGGCTACCAGACCAACCCACAGCAGCACATAAAACGCACCCGGTAAGGCGTTGTCGCTGCCCTGGGGGCCCCAGATCGCGGCCACGGCCACCCATAAGGAGAAGGTCGCGGCAGCAGCCGCGAAGAACCATCGGACGAGTGGCGAATCGACGACAGCAGTCACCCATGTCGGTAACTCCCGCCCGGGCTTCGCCGGGTCGAACCGTGGCGTCCTCCACGCCACTGCTACCACCGCGAAGGTCGCAGCCAACGCCCATGCGGCCCCAATCAGCGCATACGGCAGGGGCACTGGGAGGTCAGTCGATCCGCCTACACCGTGTGCGAGGACCGTCTCAGTAGCTTCGCTGATCAAGGCCGGACTTCGATGGTGACGACCGTGACATGCAGGTCGTGCAGTTCCACGGCGACGCGACCGGGAATGTCGACGGTGAACTCGAAGCGTTGCCCTGGGGCGGCTGCCACCTCGAAGACGTGTTCGGGTACCGAGTGCACGTGCAGGCTGTCCACGGCGTCGCTCGTCACCTGTAGCACGATCGGCTGTCCGGCTACAGCCTGAGCCTCCGCGTTGGTAGGTGTTGCCACACCCTTGTCGACCGTGACATCGATAACCGTCCCGGCATCAGCACTGGTCGTAGGCGAGGCGGCCGGCGTCTGCGCGGAGGGCGATTGCACAGCATCGGATGAGTTTGGGGGCGCGGGTGCAGAGCCACACGCTGCCACCAGGACAGCTGCTCCTATTGCGCTCGTTACTAGGCAAACGCAGCTTCTACGCATGAATTGGTCCGTCCCAGTGATGGTTTGAGTACACGATTCGTTAGGTTGGGCACCGCGAGTCCGCCGAGGGACCGGGAGGCTGCTACTCCGTAAACGCGGAACGCTCGGGCGAAGGCTCGGCGCTTGGCGAGGCAGGATGCGCGGATCGGCGTGCCCGATCTATCGAGAAAATGCCCAGCGCGACGGCGATTACGGCAAAACCCAGCGCGGTCCAGGCGATCACCGAAGTCATGCCACCCCCGGCACTCGATCCTACGTCCGAACTCGCCCCGAGATTTACTGAGGGCACCGGGAACTCCGGGTCGCTCCCTTCGGGTGCCGGTTCGGTCCAGGCGTCGGTGGTCCCATCGACGAAGGTCTGATATGTGGGCAGGGCCAAGGATTCGACATCAGGTAGCGGTCCGGCTTCCAGGACGAAATCGTCGAATTCCCCCCGCTGGATTCCCGGACCCGTTGCCGTCCACGTCACGGAGCTGACCACCTCGTCGACGGGTGTGCCGTCGTCTCTGTACATCGGCGGATTGGGTTTCTTCTTTTTGATATCGAGTCGCCATCCCGGAACCGGCTGAGCCAGCACCGTGCGGATCTGAACGTCGTCGGGAATCCGCACTTCTACCTTGGTGGTGGCGGGCTTATTTCGCTCGCCGGGGACCCGCAGCGTGATCAGGCCCGTCTCCCCTGGTCCCCCACCATCGAGGATGGCGTCCACATGAGCGGTCGCTGACGGGCTTGCGAGCAGAGCGGCCAGCCCACTAAGCACGAAAATCCCGACAATGCGTCCGAGAATCCTCAACACCGACGACCTCCATCTGTGAGTTGCAGTCCTTCGACGTGGCATCGAAAGGCCTTGTCGCGGTTTGAAACTCGACCGGGGAGAAGGATGATCGTTAAGGTTCACGTCACCTCTCCACATGCGATCAGCTACCGATTGCCTGTCGGATCCGCACCTTTCTCAGCGAAGGCACAGTCTACGGGTTAAGTCCGTAGATGGGTGCAGCCAGGGGTCGGCGGGTCGCGCATCTCCGAGCGAAATACCGCTGACCTGCGACGCCACTACCGAGCCATATTTGATTATCGGACGCACCTTTACGAAGTCTTCATCAAACATCGAAACAACGAATACGCCGACGGCGGACTGTAGACGGCGAGACGTCATGCGCTTCGTCGCGCGCTGACGCGCGAGTGGACACAAACGAAAGAGGTCGAGTGGTGCAAACCAAGCAAATCGCGGTTGCGATCGTCGCTGCCACAGCAATTGTCACCGTTGGCGCGTGTAGCAATTCAGAGTCGAACACACAGTCATCGTCCAGCCTAGCCGTGACGTCAGCGCCGTCGTCAATGAATGTGGCCCCAGCGGATGCCCAGGGGCACAACGACGCTGATGTGATGTTCGCCCAGGGCATGATTCCTCATCATCAACAGGCGGTGGAGATGAGTGACATGCTGCTGGCCAAGGAAGGCATAGATCCTCAGGTTGTTTCATTGGCGGAGAAGATCAAGGCGGCCCAGGCGCCTGAGATCGAGACGATGAGAGGTTGGCTGAGCGACTGGGGTGTTGCACCGATGCCACCGATGAGCAGCGAGATGCCCAGCGAGGGTGAAATGCCCGGGATGCCGGGTCATGACATGTCGGGCGATGGTGGCATGCCCGGGATGAGCGGCATGCCAGGCCACGGAAATATGCCGGGGATGAGCGGTCAGGGGATGATGTCACCCGCCGATATGACGGCGCTTCAGAACGCACAAGGCACCGAGGCCAGCCGACTTTTCCTCACCCAGATGATCAAGCACCATGAGGGCGCTATCTCCATGTCACAGAACGAGATTGACAACGGCGAGAATGCCGCTGCCATCGACATGGCGCGTAACATCGCCTCTTCCCAGCAGGACGAAATTGCTTCGATGCAGCAGCTGCTGCAGTCCCTGTAAGTCCGCTGCTGGGCCGAATAGGCCCAACCTCAGAGGCCTGCGGTGGTCATTGCGGCCGCTGAATCCTTCCCTGGAGATGCCTTCGGCAGCCGCACAGCGAAGGCGCATCCCTGGTCTGGGCCATCGCTGCGGGCGCTGATGCTGCCGCCGTGGGCTTCTACCAACGCTTTCGCGATGGCCAATCCGATGCCGGCGCCGCCATGGTCGCGGTCACGTGCGGCGTCGGCTCGGTAGAAACGTTCGAAGACGTGTGGAATGTGTTCCGCGGTGATTCCCTCACCCGTATCAACGACTGACACTTCGACGGAGTCGGAGTCCACCGCGGTGGTCACATCGACGCTGCCGCCGGAGGGCGTGTGGCGCAGCGCGTTATCCAGTAGGTTACCGATGACTTGTTCAAGGCGTTGGGAATCGCCCATGACCAGGGCCTGTCCTTCACTACCCATATGCAAGCAAACATCCTTGGCGGCATAGCGTTCTGCGGATGCAGTCACCACCTTCTTGACCACGCCTTCGACATTCACCAGGATTGGTTCCATCGAATGTGAGCTGTCCTCGGCCTGCGCCAGAGCTGCCAAGTCTGCGGAAAACCGTACAAGTCGGCGGGTCTGATCGCGCAACATCGCGGTGGTCGCTGGATCAAGAGTTCGTACACCGTCTTCGAGTGCTTCCATGTATGCCTCGAGAACAGATACCGGAGTGCGGATTTCATGTGCGAGATCGCTGAACAAGCGGCGGCGATTGGCGTCGACCGCTTGGAGTCGCGACGCCATCTGGTTGAAGGCACTGGCGAGCGCCTCGAAGTCGTCGCCCAATTCTGGCGGCGAGACCCGAATGTCGTAGCGCCCCTGTGCTACCGACGCTGCTGCAGAAGCGACTTCGTTAACGGAGCGTTGCAGCCGGTGACTGATATACCAACTGACAGCGAGAGCGGTTAGTGCCGACACCGCCAGAGCCCCACCGACCGATAAGACCGTGGCGTAGGCGTAGGCCTCTTCAGCATGAACCTCTTCCATTGAGTTGGCGGGCACACCGGCGCGGTGAAGATGCTCGCGAAACAGCGGCGGACCGACGATCGCGGCGATCACCGCCGTTGTGAAAACCCCTGCAAACAAGACCATCGCTTGCGCCAAAAGGAGTCGGACGCCGAAGCCATGCCGACGCCGTAACGGCCGCAATGCGGCGTCTCCCGCCGCGCCGGGAGTCATTGTCCTGTCCCCATCCGATAACCGACGCCCCGAACCGTGACGATGTAGCGCGGTGCTGCCGCGTCATCGCCCAGCTTGCGGCGGAGGTGACCAACATGCACATCGATCAGGTGGTCATTACCAACCCACGCGTCGTCACGAATGGCTTCGAGAAGTTGGCGGCGGCTGAGGACGACGCCGGGCCTAGCGGACAACGCTTCGAGAAGGTCGAACTCCGTTCGAGTGAGAAGTATCGCGTCACCGGCGATCATCACTTCGCGGGCTGCCACGTTGATTGTGAGTGCACCGAAGTGTCGTGGCGGCGCGGCAGGAATCGGCGGCGCCGAAGCATCCCCGACCGGCATCGTGCGTGGCCTTCGAAGCATGGCTCTGATTCGTGCGACCAGTTCCCGCGGACTGAATGGTTTGGTGACGTAGTCGTCGGCGCCGACTGTGAGGCCGAGAACGGTATCCAATTCCGTGTCACGAGCCGTCAACATGACCACGTATGCGTCGGAGAACGTTCGCAGTTGCCGGCATACTTCCAAGCCGTCAATGCCGGGAAGCCCGAGATCGAGAATGACGACATCTGGGTCGAGTTCGCGAGCGATTGTGATCGCGTCTGCACCGTTGCCTGCGATAAGGGCTTCGAAATGCTCACGTTCCAGGTAGCTAGCGACCACCTCGGCGAGCGGCGCTTCATCATCGACCACCAGGGCGCGAAACGAAGGCTGTCGAGACAATCGCGGGCCAACCATGACCCTATGTTGCCTGCTCGTGTCATGAGTGGGGGCTGGTGAAGCGATCTAGCTGACGTCTTGAGCAGATCTTCACACAATCAAAACTGTTTCGACGTACTTGCGCGTCACGAACGCCGCAGCGGAACGGCAGATACATTGTGTCGAAAGATCAATCGACTGACGCGGTGGATGCGACCGCGTCGATGGGGAGCGCGCCATGCAGCAGCGAGGTTTCGGTGACCTAGAAGCCGTCATCATGGACCTCATTTGGGACTACGAGGACCCCGTGACAGTGCGTCAGATTTTTGATGAACTCTCTGCTGACCGCCAGATCGCCTACACGACCGTGATGTCGACGATGGACAACCTGCATCGCAAGGAGTGGTTGAGCCGTGAACGCAGCGGTAAGGCGTACTTTTACCGAGCTGTGATGAGCCGTGAAGAGCGGTCCGCGCGATTGATGCGGGCCGCGTTCGAGACCGGCGGTGATACGAATGCGGTATTGGCCTTCTTCCTCGACCAGATGAGCGCTGAAGAATCGGCGCAGTTGCGCTCGGCCTTGCGTCGTAACGGAAACCGACGGAGATGACTACGGGGTTATGGCTCCTCGTGTACGGCGCCGCGCTGGCCTGGCTTTCTCCAGCAATACTTACACGGCTCACCAAGTCCGGCATTAGCCCTCAGATGGGGGTGGCGGCCTGGTTGACCGCGATCGCAATGACGGTCATTGCCTGGGTTACCGCCGTAGTGCTCATCGGTGTTGCCGCGATCGACGGTCTGAAGGGCACATCGGCGGTGACGCTGTGTCTGGAACTGTTCGGTCTTTCCGAGCACGGGGGCCTCCCCGGCCTGAGTGGCTCCATCGCGTTGGCGATCGCTGGCATCACATTGTCGGTCCTTTTCTTTGTCAGAACCGGTCGGTTGGTCAGACGGCTGAGGTCGCGAAGCCGCGAACACGCCAACGAAGTGCTGTTGGTGGGTCGACGCACCACACGCCCCGGCGTTGTCGTTGTCGACGCCCAAAAGTCGGCGGCCTACTGCGTGTCCGGGCGCCCACCTGCGATCGTGGTGACGAGCGCTGCATGGTCGTCTTTGCCCCGACCCGAGTTGGCGGCTGTCTTGGCCCATGAGCAGGCACATATCGCGGGTCGGCACCACCAGCTACTTATGGTGCTGCGAGCAATGGCTGTGGTCCTGCCAAGACTGCCCTTAACACAACACACTGTTTCCGCTGTTGCTGAGCTATTGGAGATGTGTGCCGACGACGCCGCTGCTCGGCGGCACGGCGTCGACCCCATCCTGGGCGGAATGCTCGCCATGGCTGCGCCGGGCCACCCGATCCCGGCCGACGGACTAGCGGCGGCGAGCACCGCTGTGGCAGCGCGGGCGATGCGGCTCGCTCAGCCTGCGCGCGAGCGTGCCAAGTGGGGCCAGAGACTGCTGCTCGCGCTCTCTATGACGACGATGCTCAGCGCGCCTGCCCTCATCGAGCTGCTGTGTCACCACTGAGTGGCCGCCTAGCGTTCGCCAGGCCAACTGCTGCGTCACGCGCGTAGCGGCTTACGTCTGTTCGAGAAAGGGGCGGATGGACGCGACCGCCCTCTTAACAGGCGCCTAGCTTCCGCTGTGATTCCCATCACACACTTGGCTGTGGCGATGACGCCGCACCGCCGCACCGATACGAGCAGAAGGCGGAGCCACGCTGGGAGGCAGCAGCATATCCAGTGAATGTCGAATCAGGTAAGCGACTGTAAACCTACGTAGAAAAACCGTAGATAACCAGCATGGATACCGCGCCTGCAAAATATAGATTTTGTCAAAAGCGTTACTGGGCAATAACACTCGGCCGACTTATCAAGCTCGCCGTCAAGCGCGGCGAATCACCAACACACGCTCATTGCGGCGCGATCACGAGATGGCGTCGAATCGGCGGGTCCTCAATTCGGGCTCGATTCGCTGCTACAGTCGGCTACATTGTGAGGTACAACGACGCTCCCCTTGATGCGCGACGGAACACCGTCGTCGCCGTCTTGGTCGCGTTCGTTGTACTGATCTCAGCCACCGGGTGGAAACTCGCCGAGCAAGAGCATCCCGCACATCATGGCCCCCATGCGCTGACATCCAGTATTTCTAGCGACTTTCCAGTCGTCGTGGAGCACCCACACGTGCAGGACGGATCCGTCACCGTCACACCTGACACGTTCGCCGAAGCGGCCTTGCCGCGCACGGTGACGCTGCTGGCCGCCATCGGCCTCGTCGCCGTTATAGGTGCCGCATTCTCCTCGTGGGTGACAGGCTCGCATGCTGTCATCCGAGGTCCCCCAAGACGTGGTGGCTCTGTCGCCGGACAGCAACTGCTGCTTCGGCTCTGCATCGCGCGCCGCTGATCGGGTAGCGCCAGGCTCGCCGTCCCTACGACGTGAGTCGGTGTCCGCTACTCGTGTCAGCCGCCGCGGCAAGGAACGTCGTGGCATCACCGAAAGTGACCCACGTTCATGAGCCATGCTCTGTCCGTTCACTCACCCCACCACTACGCGATCCAACATCAACGCCTGCGTCGCTTCGACCAGCCGGGCACGATGATAGGAAATACGCCTGTCCTGAGGATCTCGGCGCCGTTCACCGACGACAGCCGCGGGTTTTGGGCCAAGCTCGAAGGGTTTAACCCTGGCGGGATGAAAGACCGTCCCGCGATGCATATGGTCGAAAGAGGCCGCGCCCGCGGTGATTTACGGCCGGGCAGCAGGATCGTCGAGTCGACAAGCGGCACGCTGGGACTGGGCCTGGCCTTGGCCGGCACCGTATACGGCCATCCGGTCACTCTCGTCACTGATCCCGGACTCGAACCAATCATTTCCCGGATGCTGACCGCCTACGGTGCTGATGTCGATGTCGTCTCCGAACCGCACCCTGAAGGCGGATGGCAGCAGGCACGACGCGATCGAGTGGTGGAAATCCTCGAATCAGACCCGGAAGCCTGGTACCCCGATCAATACAACAATCCCGACAACGTCGACGCCTATCGGGGACTTGCAGAAGAGCTATCGGCGCAGCTGGGCGCGATCGACATACTGGTCTGCTCGGTTGGCACCGGCGGCCATTCGGCCGGGATTGCGCGCGTGCTCCGCGAAACCAATCCCGATCTGCAGCTCATCGGTGTGGACACGATCGGCTCAACCATTTTTGGCCAGCCTGCAAGAACTCGGCTGATGCGAGGGCTGGGGTCGAGTATTTACCCTCGCAACGTGGATTACGCCGCCTTCAACGAGGTGCACTGGGTCGCTCCCAGAGAGGCCGTGTGGGCATGCCGCAAACTGGCCTCTACCCACTACGCCACAGGTGGCTGGAGTGTCGGCGCCGTCGCCTTGGTAGCGGGTTGGCTCGCGAGGACGAATCCATCGAACGCAACCATCGCGGCGGTCTTTCCCGATGGGCCACAACGGTACTTCGACACCATCTATAACGACGACTACTGCGACGTCCACGGGCTGCTTTCGGGCAGTCCGCCGCGGAATCCAGAATTCACCGCCGATCCACGCAACCATGTGGTCAGGTCCTGGACACGAACGTCATCAGTCACAGATCCGACAGCGGTCTCACTATGAGCTTCACGGCGCAGTTTCGTAGCTTCGGCTGGCCCAGCCGGATGCTGATGATCAATCAGTTCGGTATCAACCTCGGTTTCTACATGCTCATGCCCTATCTCGCGGGATACCTCGCCGGTCCGCTTGGCCTTGCCGCGTGGTCGATCGGACTAGTACTTGGAGTGCGGAACTTCTCGCAGCAGGGCATGTTCATCGTTGGCGGCACGCTCGCTGACCGTCTCGGTTACAAGCCGTTGATCGTTGCCGGATGCATACTGCGTACCGGCGGATTCGCATTGCTAGTTGTTGCCGACTCGTTGCCCGCAGTGCTGATCGCCTCCGCGGCAACAGGGTTCGCGGGTGCCCTGTTCAATCCGGCTGTACGCGCCTACCTCGCCGCCGATTCAGGGCCACGACGCGTCGAAGCGTTCGCGACCTTCAACATCTTTTATCAAGCGGGAATGCTGGCCGGCCCGTTGGTTGGGCTTGCACTGTTGGCCTTCGACTTCCGCATAGTCGCGGCCTCGGCGGCGGCTGTCTTCGCATTCCTGACCGTGGCCCAACTCTTCGCCTTGCCGCAGCATCGGGCGACTCCGCCAACCGAGAGGACCACCGTCCTGCAAGATTGGCGGACCGTCCTCACAAACCGGTCCTTCCTCCTGTTCTCCACAGCGATGATCGGCTCCTACGTTCTGTCCTTCCAGGTGTATCTCGCCCTGCCTTTGCACGCGAAAACCCTCGTGCCGGCTCACGAATCACTCGTTGTTGCAATGGTCTTCGTCGTGTCAGGCCTAGTGGCCGTGGCAGGACAGCTACGCATCACCCGATGGTTCACCAAGCGCTGGGGATCGGGGCACTCGCTGGTCATCGGAATGCTGATCCTTGCAGCCGCCTTCACGCCGATGATCGCATTCCCCAACGGAGAACGGTTCGGCGAGCTCGCCGCCATCATCGCGCTCGTCGTCGTAGCAGCTGTGCTTGCCGTCGGCTCCGCGGCGGTGTTTCCTTTCGAGATGGACACCGTGGTCTCGCTGGCCAATAACCGATTGGTCGGTACGCACTACGGCTTCTACAACACGATCGTCGGCATCGGCATTCTGGCGGGCAATCTAGCCACCGGCGCGCTGATGCAGGCCGCCCGCACTGCCGGCCTTGAAGAACTCATCTGGGTCGCGTTGACAGGGGTCGGGTTGCTGGCTGCCGCGGCGCTCTACCGGCTCGACCGCAGCGGACGTTTGGTCCCCGAGGTGCCAAGTGCGGCATCGCGCACCGCTTGACGCGAACAACTACTCCTCGCCGCGTTGACTGCAGAACGGCAGTAGCTGAAACCGCCGAGCACAGCCTAGATGTGCGCCAAGTCGCCATGTCGGACGTGCATCTGAACAACACACTTATCGAGGCCGCACCAATCTTGTAAAAGCCTGCGAGACAATCGAATAGCGTTACCTAGTCGACGCCTGAACGGGATGGCAATGTACCCCCCAGAAAAGCGACACGGACTAGCATTGGAATTATCTACTAAGTAACTACGTACGTAGCTGCAACGTATTTAGCTTCGGACGCTTACAGATCGGAGAACTGATGAAGACATTCCTCACAGCTGTTGCTGTCGCCTTGAGTACAGCGACCATCGTGGGCACTGCGGCAGCGTCGGCTGCGCCCAGCGGCCCGCGGTCGGCAGCAGATACGGTGGCCTCGCTCGAAGGGCAAGGTTTCAAAGTGATCGTGAACAAGCTCGGCCACGCCCCGTTAGATCAATGCACTGTCAGAGGTGTTCGCCAGGGCCAGGAGGTGACCGAACTCAAGCGCAACAGGCGGGACCAGACAGTCGAAAGAGTCAAGTACACGACCGTCTACGTCGACGCGACCTGCTGAGCCCGGCAGTCCAGTGCCCCAGGAGTTTCGGCTTCTGGGGCAATGGCGTTCCGGTTTAGGAGCGGTTTGATCGTCGGCGGAAGGAACACAGGGCGTCGTGGATGGAAACGGTCGAGCGACGGCAACGGCGCCCACGTCATCACGGCCGCGAGGCGTTGGTCGCGCGCGATCGGAAATCCGCCTCGCGCGACTTAGGAAAGCACGGTACCGCGTGAAGTTAGACGGCTGCGTTGCCAGCGCTCCATTGCTCCCAAGGGATGTTCCAGTCCCCCAGGCCGTCTATACCGGAAAGTGCTGGGCCCACCGTGTTGATTACTTCCACGATGTCTCCGCGCTTGGTGTTGTCATAGAACCAGCGGGCATTGGCGGGATTGACGTTGAGGCATCCATGACTGACGTTCGAAACGCCTTGACTGCCCACGGACCACGGCGCTGAATGAACGTAGATCCCGCTATACGACATCTGGGTCGCCCATTCGACCTCCGTACGGTAGCCGTCGGGTGAGTTGACAGGAACACCGTATGTGGACGAGTCCATGACCAGGAACGAGTAGCGGTCGCCGATGATGTACTTTCCGTTATCAGTCGGGGTTCTGTCCTTGCCCATTGACATAGGCATAGTCTTCTCGATCTGCCCGTTGCGGCGAACCGTAAGAGTCTTAGTGGCGTCGTCTGCGACGGCGATAACCTCGTCACCGATCGTGAAACGCGTGGCGGCGTCGTCCTGCCCGAACAACCCGTTACCAAAGTTGACCCCGTAGGCGTTGACCCGCACCTCCACCGCCGTTCCTGGTTTCCAATACTGCGCTGGACGCCAGCGGACCTCGCGATCGCTGAGCCAATAGAAGGCGCCCTCGACCGGAGGGGTGGCTGTTACTGAGATCGCTCGCTGAGCGGCATTGCGATCACTTATAGGCTCGTCGAATCTGACGGCTACCGGCTGCCCCACTCCGACTACTTCACCGTCGTTCGGCAGCAGGTACGGCATCGTTAGATTTTCCGGAGAATGAGTTTCAAAGGTCATCGTGTTACGCACGACCCCGCCCAGCCCCAAAGCCTCGGCAACGAGGGTGTATCGCTTGTTGTAGCCGAGCGGTTCAGCCGAAGACCACGCCGTCCCATCGGGACCCACCTGGCCGGCGACGGGACGGCCGACTTCGTTGATGAGGCTGACGGTCCCTAAGACCCCATCGCCCGCCGTGACGGTGATCGGTGTTTCGACTGTGACCCCGATCGCGCCGTCCGTTACCGACGCTTGTAATTCCGGGACGAGCAGATCCTCGTAGGGGGTGCCCTTTTCGGCGATCACCTGTGGCGGCGGCGCCGAAGGCGCAGCGGTGCTACATGCTACGAGGGTTAACAATGCAACAGCGAACAGCGGCGCTGCGCTTAACCAACGTCGCGGAGGCCGGGCTGCGGCCCGGCGTGCCTTCGGCATCTGTGTCCTCTGGGGTTGTATCGCTTGCGGGGCTACACGGACTCTGAAGGCCCTCGCTGGCAGGTGATTCCAGTGTCACGGCGTCCGATGTGGCTTGCTTAGACCTTCGATAAAGGTTCGGTAAAGCGAGGTCCGGGTAACGGTCCCGCTCACATAGTGCTGGCGCCTAGGCGATCGCACCGGCCGGTGTCACCCGTTCGCGTGTCGGGCTGCATGTCGCCGCAGCCGCTGAACCAAGAGCTTGCCAATGCTGGGCGGCCAGCGTACGGTCGCCCCGTATACCCCCACAGGGTATATTGGCCTAAAGGGAGGTGGGCGTCAATAGCAGCCATACCGGCTGGAGCATCGACCTCCTATGAAGCAATTCGGACACGTCGCGTTGTGGCGCGTTTCGCGATCTGCGCGCTAGCCAATACGGGAAGCGTCGACGCCACGGGTCTGACGTTCGCGCCATCTTCGACTCGAAGGACCAGCATGAATAAGCCATCCCCGCATGGAGCCACCCACGGCCACGATGAAAGTAACCATGGACACCACGACATGGGCAGCGTGAATCGGATGGCCGTCAGTGCGACGTTGCACTGCTTAACCGGCTGTGCCATCGGCGAGATCGTCGGACTCATTATCGGGACGGCACTCGGCTTGTCGAACCTGGCGACCATTGCCCTCGCGGTGGCACTGGCCTTCGTCTTCGGCTACTCGCTGTCGACGCTGCCGCTGCTCAAAGCAGGTTTGGCTTTGGGGGCCGCACTCAGCGTGGTCCTCGCGGCGGATACGTTGTCGATCCTCACGATGGAGGTTGTTGACAACCTCGTAATGGCGGTTATTCCGGGAGCTATGAATGCGGGCCTGGTGAACCCGATCTTCTGGGTCGGCATGATGATTGCGCTCACCGCTGCCTTTTTCGCCGCCTATCCCGTCAATCGGGTGCTATTGCAGCGGGGCAAGGGGCACGCCCTCACCCACCAGTACCACGGTGCAGAGGAAACATCGACGGGCGCAAGGCGATTCATTCCCGCATTCAGCACCGGCGCGCTGGTAGCCGTCATCGTGGCATTCATGCTAGGCGGATTAGTGGTGTCGGTCGCTGATGAGTTAACGCAAGCAAGCCCAGGACCAAGCCATGCGAAAGCGCTTGTGCCCCAGGTCTAGGAAGACGAGCGAGGGCGTTTGTCGCGTCCCGCGTTCTAAGTTCGACAGAACCGCTGCGAATTGCCGCCGCGTGCGAGTACCGCTCAGGCGTCCATCATCCGTCGGCCCTCCGCCTGCCAGGCCCTCATTCCGCTGCGAAGCTCCACGAGGCCTGCATAACCAAGGTCCGTTTGAAAGTTCACTGCAAAATCGCGCTCATGGGAACCCGAACGGCAATGGACCGCTAGGCCGGTTCGTCGGTCGGCCAGGCAAACGATCCGACTGTGCAACGAGCTGTTCAATGGCACGGACAAGTCACTCCCCCAATGTCGCCCTCGATTACACCTGCTCGTTGATCGTTAAGGGGGCGGGCGACACGACGCCACGGACCGCTGCCCGTTCCTGGCAACGGCGTGGAACGTGCGGTTTCATTCAACGAAAATACCCCCCGGGGGTACTTGCGGCGAGAGTTCCTGACGGTTACTGTCCAACTACCGGGTACCCCCCTGGGGTATATAAACGAGGAGACGGTTATGACAACCACAACAACAGCTATCGACTGGCATCTTCAGGGCGACTGGTTCGACGTCTGCAGCTGCAAGCTGCCCTGCCCCTGTAGCTTCGCCCAAGAGCCGACGCACGGCGACTGCCTGTTCACCCTCGTCTGGCATGTGCGTGACGGCCACTTCGGCGGCGTCGACCTCAGCGGATTGAACGTCATATCCCTCGGCGAGTTAACCGGCAATATGTGGGTCGGTGACCCGAACGCCAAGATGCGTCTTATGTTCTACGTCGACGAACGCGCTGACGACGTGCAGCGAGATGCCCTGGAGCGCATCTTCACCGGGAAGGAGGGCGGCTGGCCAGCTCAATTCGCCTCACTCATCGAGGATTTACGCGGAGTCGAATATGCCCCCATCTCATTCGACGCCGCTGATGACTTGGCTTACTGGAGGGCTGAAATTCCCGGAAAGGTCGACCTGCATGTTGCCGCGCTTACTGGGCCGACAGCAGATCCCGACCGGCGGGTTACTACAACAAATGCCCCGGGCTCCGAGGTCGGTCCGGGACAGGTCGCCACATGGGGCGTCGTCGAGAAGGACGAGGCAACCGGCTTCGATTGGTCACACCAGCATCGAGGCGGTTCGAGCAAGCACTTCCCCTTCGACTGGCGACCAGACACCGATGCGCGGCCGGCAAGCGACTCCCTCGCATCGAGCGAGTCATCATGCAAGTGCCCCGCCTGATCCAATGGTCGGCAACCGGCACCAAGTTCGTTAAAGAAACGAAGGGCGGCACCCTCCCGATAGAGGGTGCCGCCTTCTAGTGGAACAGCTATACGACGAGGCCCCTCGAGGCTCTGTATGCCGCCGTGCGGCAACAGATCACGGTCAAGGGCGTCGGCTACCTTCACAGCATCCGGGAGGCGAAGGCGACTCAGGGCGGCCCGAGCCCCCTACCCGGATACTGGACGGTCAGGGCCATCCGGCTCGGGGTACGACCGTCTCTTACTCTTGATGCGAGTGCACTGCTTGGTTGGTAACTTCCGGGTGCTGCCTGAGATCTAGCGCAGGTAGCTAAGGCGAACTTGCGGGGAGCACGCCAGTCAGCATCCCCGCCAATGGCCACGAACGCGTGTGCCATCTCTCCTGGTGTAGCCGTCGACCCAAGTGCAGCTGCCGCTCGGAGCGTTGAGGCTAGGGGCGGGTATGTAAGGGACGTAGGGCGTATCAACCACAACCGGAGGCGGATTAACCGGCGGCGGCGCAACAGGCGCAGGGGTCGCGGAACACGGAACGACGTAGTCGGGAGGGTGCACTGTGTCAAGCCACTTGCCGTAGGCACGACCGCCCTCAGTCCTGACAGCAGCGCATATGTCAGCTTCGGTGTAACCGGCGACGCGGTACACCGCGTAAATCGGATCACCGGTCTCGGTGGCTTGGCGCAGCGACGGACAAGACTGATCCGTCCGTAACCACAGTGCTCCGGGGTGAGCATCAAGGAGTCGGTCTACTTCGGCGGGATAGCCGCCCGGCGTGTACACCGATTCGATAACGACGATTCCGACTGGCGGGTCACACGCCTGGTAAACGGGCGGCGGTGTGGCTAGTGCCGGCGCGGCAACAATGGCGGCTCCCGTCCCTGAAGCGGCTAACAGTCCCGCCGTCGCCAGCACCGTTTTGATCCACATATCACTCTTCCCCGGTCTCCCCGACCCACGTCGCCCGTTTCAGGTGATTCCCAGCAGTATCACAACCGCTTGTTTGATCGCGCAAGTTTGCTGCGCGCCCGTCACGACTGCGCCAGCCAAGACATCGCCTCCGCGAGAACCTCGCGCCTTGCCTCAGAGGTCATCTGGTACTTAGCGCCTCCAGTGGGTGGTGTGGCCCGACTCAAACCGGGTCCGGACGCCCCTTTTGCGCCGCTCGGCGGCGGCAGCCTCTTGCCACGCTTGGATCTCTTTCGGCGAGCTGCTCGTGTCCCCTGCGTCCACTCCGGCAGCGGCAGCCGGTCACCGAGACAGAACACCCCCGGCCCATCAGGACCGAGGGTGCTCCCTTTATGCAGTCACCTAGTGATGGTGGTGATGCCCGTGCCCGTGGCCGTGGCCATGGCCGTGGTCATCCTCTTCTTGGCTTACTTTCTCGACAACAGCGGTCTCGGTGGTGAGCACCATCCGAGCCACCGAAGCGGCGTTGAGCACCGCCGAGCGCGTGACCTTGGCCGGGTCGACGACACCGGCGGCGACGAGGTCGCCGTACTCCAGCGTCTGGGCGTTGAAGCCATGGCCCGCGGGCAGCTCGCCGACCTTGTTGACCACGACGTGCCCGTCGAGGCCGGCATTGGTCGCGATCCAGTACAGCGGAGCCGACAGCGCCGAGGCGAACACGTCGACCCCGAGCGCCTCGTCGCCGGAAAGCGATTCCTTCAGCGACTTGAGCGCAGACCGGGCCTGGACGAGCGCCGCGCCACCACCGGTGACGATGCCCTCCTCGACCGCGGCCTTGGCGGCTGCCACCGCGTCCTCCACGCTTTCCTTGCGCTCCTTCAGCGCCGTCTCGGTGGCCGCACCGACCTTGATGACCGCCACGCCGCCTGCCAGCTTCGCCAGCCGCTCCTCGAGCTTCTCGCGATCCCAGTCGGAGTCGCTCGTCTCGATCTCGGCACGCAGCTGAGCCTTGCGGGCCTCGATGGCGTCCTTCGTGCCACCGCCGTCGACGATCACCGTCTGGTCCTTGGTGACCACCACTCGACGGGCCGACCCGAGCACCTCGAGGCCGACCTCACGCAGCACCAACCCGACGTCTGGGTTGACGACCTGGCCACCGGTCACGATCGCGAGATCCTCCAGGAACGCCTTGCGGCGGTCACCGAAGAACGGCGCCTTGACCGCGACGGCCTTCAGCGTCTTGCGGATCGCGTTGACGACTAGCGTCGACAGCGCTTCGCCCTCGACGTCCTCGGCGACGATCAGCAGCGGCTTGCCCGCCTCGGCGACCTTCTCCAGCAGCGGCAGCAGGTCGGGCAACGAGCTGATCTTGTCGCGGTGCAGCAGCACCAGCGCGTCCTCGAGCACCGCTTCCTGGGTGTCGAAGTCGGTGATGAAGTACGCCGAGATGAAGCCCTTGTCGAAGCCGACGCCGTCGGTGACCTCCAATTCGGTGTTCAGCGTCGAGGACTCCTCGACGCTGACGACGCCGTCGGCGCCGACCTTGGTCATCGCCTCGCCGACCAGCTCGCCGATTTCTTCGTCACGCGACGAGACCGTGGCGACCTGGGCGATCCCCTTCTTGTCCGACACCGGGGTGGCCGAAGCCAGCAGTGCCTCGGACACCGCGTCGGCCGCCTTGCTGATACCCGAGCCGAGCGCGATCGGGTTGGCGCCGGCGGCGACGTTGCGAAGACCCGCCCTCACCAGCGCCTGCGCCAACACGGTCGCGGTCGTCGTGCCGTCGCCTGCGACGTCGTTGGTCTTGGTGGCCACCGACTTCACCAACTGCGCGCCCAGGTTCTCGAACGGGTCTTCCAGTTCGATCTCGCGGGCGATGGTGACGCCGTCGTTGGTGACCACCGGGCCGCCGAAGGCCTTGGCCAGCACCACGTGCCGACCGCGCGGGCCGAGCGTCACCCGGACTGCGTCGGCAAGCTTGTCGACGCCGGATTCCATTGCGCGGCGCGCAGTTTCGTTGAATTCAATTTCTTTTGCCATGCGTGTCCGTCCTCTATGCATGACGCCCCGGTAATCCGCCGCTGTACGCGGGGATCGCCGGGGCGGTCACGTTCGTCGTTACTTGTTGACGATGGCCAGCACGTCGCGGGCCGAGAGAATCAGGTACTCCTCGCCGTTGTACTTGATCTCGGTGCCGCCGTACTTGCTGTAGATGACGGTGTCGCCCTCGGACACATCCAGGGGGATCCGCTTCTCGCCGTCCTCATCCCAGCGGCCGGGGCCAACTGCGACGACGGTGCCTTCCTGCGGCTTCTCCTTGGCGGTGTCCGGGATGACCAGACCGGACGCGGTCGTGGTCTCGGCCTCGTTGGCCTGTACGAGGATCTTGTCCTCGAGTGGCTTGATGTTCACGCTCGCCACGATTGAGCCCTTCCAGTAGTTCGGGTTGCAGCTTCTAGTAGGTATTGGCATGCGTCCGTGCCCTCGCGCCGTCGTCGCGGGTGCCGGATCGAGGGCGTGGCCGCTTGCCACCTAGCACTCTATACATGAGAGTGCTAGCACTCAAGGTCCCCCCATGCCTATTGCCTGTGGCGAACACGCAGATCGCCGAAATACGAGATGACCAGCGGGTTGAACAGGTCGGCACGCTCCCACTGCAGGAAGTGGCCCGCGCCGGGCAGGACGACGGGTCCGGTGCGGTCGGTGAACGCCACCTCGCAGGTGTGCAGGAAATCCGGGCCGACGACCTGGTCGTCCATGCCGTAGAGCAGCAACGTCGGCACGTCGACCTTGCGATCGAGGATCGGCGGCTCGCTGACCTTGCGCCCGTGCATCAGCTGATAGGCCGCCCAGCCCGCCCGCATCCGATCCTGGGTGGAAAACGGCTCGGTCATGAAATCGACGTCTGCGGCGGTGAACGTGCCGGGGGACGCCCACAGCCGGTGGCCGTACATCCCGCCCACGTACCGCCGCCGCTTGGCGGGGGTGTCGAGTTCGGCCGCCAGCTCGTCGGGTGTCACGCCCTGCAGGTACCGGTAGTCGCTCGTCGGTCCGTCACTGATCGCACGGATCGACGAGACGTCGATGCCCGCGGCGGCGAAGTCCTCGAAGACCAACGGCGGCACCGAGTCGAAGAACACCAGCTTGTCGACGAAGCCCGGGTAGCGTTGCAGAAGGTCGCATGCGATCGCGCCGCCGAGGTCGCCGCCGACCACCCCGCAGCGTTCGTGCCCGAGTACGTCATGGACCAGCAGGTAGATGTCGCGACTCCAGGCCGCGAGGTCGTAGACGTCCTCGGCGGACAGGTCCGAATCGCCGTACCCGCGCAGATCGAGTGCGATCACCTCGTAGCCGGCATCGGCGAGGGGGCCGATGTTGCGCCACCAGATGCGCTTGGTCTCCGGATAGCCGTGCAGCAGCACCAACGGATACCCGCCGACGCCTTCCTGCACGAACGCCAGCGACAACCCGTCGCGGCCCTCGGTCGGCGGCACCTCGCGCCGGTGGATCGTGAACGCGTCGGGTTCGGGCGTGGCCGGTTGCGCGGGCCGCAGGCGGAGGTCGTAGTGCACGGCGATTACCCCTCGAACGCCTTCGGATCCACCATGAGGTGAGCCGATACGTCGCCGATCATCTGGATCTCGACCTTGCGCTCGGTGAAATACCACCCCGCGTCGTCGCGGCCGAACCTGTCGTAGTAGCGGCCTACGACGATCGGTTGGATCGGCACGGTTTCGGTGTCCTGCACGACGCAGAACGTCGATCGGCTGGCTGCGACGCCGACGCCGTCGCTCTCGACGATCGGGTTGAGCACCAAATGCCTTGTCCGCGGAGTGTTTCCGTGATCAGGATAGCGGCGGGTGGTCATCGCGAACAGGTTTGCGATGTTCTGTGCGCCGGAGACCGATCCCGATCCGGAGCCGCCGAACGTGGACCGGGCCAGCAGCGCGCCGACGCCGTCGAAGTCGCCCGCATCGATGAGTTCGGCGTATCGGTACAGCAGATCGGTGATCGCCAGCCGGTCCTCGGCACTTGTCACAGCTGTCCTTTCACGACGGGCAGACCCGGGTCGCTTGCGACATCGAGCGGCGACGGCGGCGCGCCCGCCGCGACCAGGTGCGCCGCGAACGACGCGATCATCGCGCCGTTGTCGGTGCACAGCCGCGGCCTCGGAATCCGTAGTATCAAACCGTTTGCCGCGCAACGCTGTTCGGCCAATTCGCGCAGCCGCGAGTTGGCCGCCACTCCGCCCGCGATCAGCAGCGTCGACACACCGAGATCCGTGCATGCCCGCACCGCCTTCATGGTCAGCACGTCGGCGACCGCCTCCTGGAACCCGGCGGCGATGTCGGCCTGCGACGCGGTCGGGTTCTTCTCGACGTAGCGTGCGACGGCCGTCTTGAGCCCGGAGAAGCTGAACGCGTACGGGTCGTCGCGCGGTCCGGTCATACCGCGCGGGAACGTGACCGCATCGCGGTCGCCCTCGCGGGCAAGGTCGTCGAGCACCTTGCCGCCCGGATAACCGAGGCCGAGCAGGCGCGCGATCTTGTCGTAGGCCTCCCCCGCTGCGTCGTCGACCGTGCTGCCCAACTCCTCGATCGGCTCGGCCAGCGACCGCACATGCAGGAGGTTGGTGTGGCCGCCGGACACCAGCAGCCCGACGCATTCCGGCAGCGGCCCATGGTCGTAGACGTCGGCGGCCAGATGGCCACCGAGGTGGTTGACCGCATAGAACGGCACCTGCCAGGCGACGGCGTACGCCTTGGCGGCGGCAACGCCGACCAGCAGGGCCCCGGCCAGGCCGGGTCCGATGGTGGCCGCGACGACGTCGGGTTTGGCGATGCCCGCCGCGTCCAGCGCGCGACGCATCGTCGGGCCCAACGCCTCGAGGTGTGCGCGCGACGCGATCTCGGGCACCACGCCGCCGAACCTCGCGTGTTCGTCGACGCTGGAGGCCACCTCGTCGGCGAGCAGTGTCACGGTGCCGTCCGCGGCCAGCTCAGCGATGCCGATTCCGGTTTCGTCGCAGGAGCTTTCGATGGCCAGGATGGTCGTCATGTCGAACCTCCTCGGGCGGGGCGTTGCATGGTGTAGGCGTCGGCGCCGCTGACCCGGTAGTAGCGCTTACGCAGCCCGACGTTGACGAAGCCGGCGCTCTCATACATCGCGATCGCCGCCGCGTTGTCGGTCCGCACCTCCAGATACACCGTGTCGTCGCCTGCGATGTTCAGCAGCCGCGCAAGCATTTCGCGGCCGATCCCCTGGCCCTGATAGGCCGGGTCGACGCCGATGGTGTGAATCTCGTACTCGTACGGCGGCTTTCGGCCGAGCCGTGCGATCCCCCCGTAGCCGACGAGCTTGTCGTCGGCACGGGCCGCGACGTAGTGGATGTGGGGTGCGGCCAGTTCGCGCACAAAGGCGGCCGCGGGCCACGGGTCGTCGCCGTCGAACAGTTGCGCCTCGAGTTCGGCGCAGCGCGCGGCGTCGGCCGGCCTCAAGTCGTCGTAGACGACCGTCATGGCGTCACCGCCGGCGGCACGGCTTGCGGCTTCGCGTCGGGTCTGCGCAGATACAGCGGAACGAGCGGCTGCGGCGGGGACGCCCAATCGACGGCTCGCACCAGGCCCGACACCGTCGGGTAGACGGCGGGCTGTCTCGGCAGCGCGAACAGCGCCGCGTGCTCGGGCGAACCGGCAACGGCGTCAACGTCGGTCGGCACGTCGGCGGGTGCGCTGACCGCGGGCCCGTCGGTGCGCGAGCCGTCGCGGTAGCGCGCCCAGTACACCTCGCGACGCCGCGCGTCGGTGACCACGAGCACGTTCCCCGCGGTGTCGACGCCGATCGCGTCGAGGCTGCACACGCCGTACACCGGGATACCGAGTGCCTGCCCGTAGGCGGCGGCGGTGGCCATACCCACGCGAAGCCCCGTGAAAGGACCTGGGCCGCAACCCACCACAACCGTGTCCAGATCTGTGACGACGAGCCCGGCATCGGCGAGCGCGGCCAGCACATTGGGGGTGAGCTGCTCGGCGTGCGCTCGGGCGTCGACCGTCACGCGTTCGGCGAGCACGTCGATGCTCTCGCCGTCACGGCGCACGATTCCCGCGGTGACCGCGGGCGTCCCGGTGTCGATGGCGAGCACGACGTTCGTCATGGCCGGCTCCATCGCCAGATCGCCGTCCGCACTTCGGTATCCGCTGCGCGCTCCAGCCGGATGTCGAGGTGCCGCTCCGACAGTCGCTCGACGATCCCTTCCCCCCACTCGACGACGACGACCGCGTCGGCGAGGTCGGTGTCCAAATCCAGCGAATCGAGCTCGCCCAGCAGGTCGGCCCCGGGATGGTCGAGCAGCCGGTACATGTCGACGTGCACCATCGCCGGCGTTCCTGGCTGTCGCGGCCGGTGCACCCGGGCCAGCACGAAGGTCGGCGACGTCACCGGGCCCTCGACGTCCATCGCATCGGCGATCCCCTTGGCCAGCACCGTTTTTCCGGCACCCAACGGGCCCGACAGCACCACGACGTCGCCCGCGCGCAGCTGGCGCCCGAGCTTGGCCCCGAGCGCCCGGGTGTCTTCGGCGGTGGGCAATTCCGCGGTGCCGCTCGGCTGCTCAGCCATGGGGCCGTGCCCGCTCGCGTATCCGTCGAGTCAGCGCGACGAGCTTCGACGGTGTCGCCCGCTCGACCAGCCGGACCAGCGCGTCGTTGATCACGTCGGGCTGCTCGAGCTGCACGAGATGTCCTGCGCGCCGGGCGATGACCAGTTCAGAGTTCGGCAGCGCCGCGGCCATCGCCTCCGAATGTTCGACCGGCGTGATGAGGTCGCGGTCCCCGCAGGCGATCAGGGTCGGCACCGATGCCAGCGTGTGCAGGCCAGCCTCCTCGTCGTGCACCTCCAGCGCGTGCAGGAACTCGACGAGGGTGACGATGGGCGTGCCGTGCATCATCTTCTCGGAGAACGCGACGACGCTCGGGCTGACCTTCGCATCGCCGTAGGAAGCCGTTCGCAGAATCGGTGCGACGACCCGCTTGGCGGCGCCTCTGGCGCGGTGCACGGTCTTTGGTGCGTAGCGGGCCGCGAACCGGACGGCTTCCAGTGCCGGGTTCTTCAGGATCTCCGCGACGGGTGCGCGCGCGACGCCCTCGGCAGCCGAGGAGATCAGCGCCACGCCGACGATGCGGGTCGGATAGCGCTGCGGGTACTGGCGGGCGTGCGACAGCACGGTCATGCCGCCCATCGAATGCCCGACGAGCACCACCGGGCCCTTCGGCGCCGTGGCGGCCAGCACGGCCTCCAGGTCGCGGCCCAACTGCTCGATCGTGTAGGTGTCCGGCGGCGCTTCGGCCGACTGGCCGTGTCCGCGCTGGTCGTAGAACACCATGCGCACCTGCTCGCCCCACTCCTGTTCGAGCCGGACCCGCTGGAAGTGGAAGGCTGCCATGCGCAGACAGAATCCGTGTGAGAACACCACTGTCAGCGGCGCATTCGCGGGTCCGACTTCGCGCACCGCGAGGTCGACGCCGTCCGCGGTGGTCACCACCGAACTGCGGTCGGCGTCGAGGAGTTCGAAGTCCTCGCCCGCGTACGCGTCTTCGCTCGTGGTGCGGCGCGTCATCGAACGCGCGATCGTCACGCCCGCGATGGAGCCAACGGCGGCAAGCCCCGCCACACCCGCCAACAAGCCCGCGTTCGCCCTGCGCCGCAGCCGTTTCGGGTCGTTACCGCTCACCGGCCGCGCCTTTCGCCGGCGCACCGACGTAGGACCTGACGACCCGGCCTCGCGGGCTGGTGGCGACCTCGTAGTTGATGGTGCCGAGCAGGTCGGCCCAATCCTGTGCGGTGGGTTCACCATTGGTCCCCGGCCCGAACAGGATCGCCTCGTCGCCCTCGCTGACGTCACCCGGGTCGGGGCCGAGGTCGACGACGAACTGGTCCATGCAGATCCTGCCGACGTTCGGCCGCAGTCGGCCGTTGATGAGCACGCTCATCCGTCCGCTGAGCGGTCGGAACACACCGTCGGCATATCCGAGGGGCAGAAGCGCGACCGTGGTGTCCCGGTCTGCGACCCACGTGTGCCCGTAGGACACGCCTTCGCCCGCACTCACCGATTTGACCAGTGCGACAGTGCATTTCAGCGTCATGGCCGGCCGCAGGCCCATGTCGCCGCGCTCCGGGATGGGGCTGAGGCCGTACACCGCGATGCCGGGTCGCACCAGGTCGTATGCCAGGTCGGGTCGCGTCATCGCCGCCGGCGAGTTGGACAGGTGCGCGATCTCGAACTCCACACCCTGGTCGCGCGCCTGCTTGCGCATGTCGTCGAGCCGCTGCGCCTGCTTGTCGTTGACGGGGTTGTCCGGCTCGTCGCCGTGGGCGAGGTGGGACATGATGCCGCGCAGCCGGATCGCCTCGTCGGCGACCGCGCGGGCCAGCGTCGTCAACATCGACGGAAACTCCGCGGGGCTGACGCCGTTGCGGTTCAGCCCGGTGTCCACCTTCACCGTGACGTCGGCGGTGACGCCGGTGAGCTTGGCCGCGGCCAGCAGATCGTCGAGCTGCCGCGGCGACGACAGCGCCACCTGGATGCCCGACTGCAACGCAGGCGCGAAGTCGGTGCCTTGGGGATGCAGCCAGGACAACACCGGGGCGGTGATGCCGTCGCGGCGCAGGGCGAGGGCCTCGGGGATCGTCGCGACACCGAGTTCGGCGGCGCCTGCGGCCAACGCGGCCCGCGCGACCTGCGTGGCGCCGTGTCCGTAGCCGTCGGCCTTGACGACGGCCATCACCTGCGCCGTGCCCGCTCGCTCGCGCAGCAGCCGCACGTTGTGCCCGATCGCGGCGAGGTCGACCGCCGCCTCAGCGTTCGCGCTGGGCGTCGGGGAATTCGTCGGCTCGGTTGTCACCATCGCCGATTGTCCCAGACCCCCGCTTTGTCCCTCGGAACTGCGGCCAGATCGCTCCTGGGCACGCAATCGCGATCTGTCTGCAGACTCGACGTGGCGCCACGTCTGCAACCATTATTTGTCGCTGCCGTCAATAATCCCGTCAGTGCGCGAACGGCTGGACTTTGTTGAAATGGCCCGCCGGCTTGAGTTCGTCGAGCGACTTGAGCACGGTCGTGATGTCGTCGCGGAGCGCTCGCGCGAGGTCCATCGAGAAGCCTTCGCGCACCACGATTCGCAGCACCGAGACGTCGGTCGCGTTCTCGGGCATGGTGTAGGCCGGCACCTGCCAGCCGTACGAGCGCAGTGAGTGAGAGATGTCGAACTCCGTGTAGCCGGGGTCGCCCTTCAGCCGGAAGGCGACCACCGGGATCGCCGACCCGTCGGAGATCAGCTCGAAATGCTCACTCTCCCTGAGCTGGTCCCCCAGCCAGCGCGCGGTCTGCGACAGCGATCCCATCACCTGCCCGTAGCCCTCCCGGCCCAACCGAAGGAAGTTGTAGTACTGACCGACCACCTGATTGCCGGGCCGCGAGAAGTTCAGCGTGAACGTCGGCATGTCGCCGCCGAGGTAGTTGACCCGGAACACCAGGTCTTCCGGCAGGTATTCGGGGCTGCGCCACACCACGAACCCGATACCGGGATAGGTCAGTCCGTACTTGTGCCCGCTGACGTTGATCGACACCACGCGCGGCAGCCGAAAGTCCCAGGCGAGGTCGGGGTGCACGAACGGGACGACGAAACCACCGCTGGCCGCGTCGACGTGCACCGGGACATCGAGGCCGCCGTCGGCGGCCAGCTTGTCCAGCGCCTGGCATATCTCGGCGATGGGTTCGAGTTCACCGGTGTACGTCGTGCCAAGGATCGCGACCACACCGATGGTGTCCTCGTCGATGTTTTCCAGCACCTGCTCGGGGGTGATGACGTAGCGGCCCTTCTCCATCGGCAGGTAGCGCGGTTCGACATCGAAGTAGCGGCAGAACTTCTCCCACACGACCTGCACGTTGGAACCCAGCACCAGGTTCGGCCTGCGCTGCCGCCAGGCATCTTTCTGATCTGCTCCTCGCGTGCGCTTGCCGACCTGTTCCCGCCACCGCCAGCTCATCGCGAGACCTGCGAGCATGACCGCCTCGCTGGACCCGATCGTGGAAACGCCTGTCGCGCTTGACGGGTCGTCGTCGCGCAGGCCTTCGGCGTGGAACAGGTCGGCCACCATTGACACACAGCGGGCTTCGATGGCGGCGGTGGCTGGGTACTCGTCCTTGTCGATCATGTTCTTGTCGAACGTCTCGGCCATCAGCTTCTCGGCCTGCGGGTCCATCCACGTCGTCACGAACGTCGCGAGGTTCAACCGCGAGCTGCCGTCGAGCATCAGCTCGTCGTGGATGAACCGGTAGGCCGCATCGGGATTCATGCTCTCGTCGGGCATCCGCAGCGCCGGTACGGGAGCCATGGCCATCCGCCCGGTGTACGCCGGTGTGATCACCGGTCCGCGGGAATGCTTGTTGGGGGGCATGAAGAATCCTCTCGTTGGGCGGCTATAGACGGGCGATGGCGGTACGGACGTGCGCCAGGATGCGCGATGCGGACGTGGGGGTGGCCCGCGGGCCGGGATCGGCGGCCGACAGGTTGGCGGCGCAGGCATGCACGAACGCAGCGGCCGCGGCGGCTTCGCCGGCGGGTAGTCCGGCGGCCAACAGCGCGCCGATGATGCCCGACAGCACGTCACCGGATCCGGCGGTGGCCGCCCAAGACTGCCCTGCGGGGTTGAGGTAGACCGAACCGCCTGGCTCGGCGATGACGGTCACGTTTCCCTTCAGCAGCACAGTCGCGCCGAATTGATCGGCCAACCTGCGAGTGGCTGCCACGCGGTCGTCGCCCGGCGGTGCACCGGCCAACCGAGCGAACTCGCCTGCATGCGGCGTCAGCACCGTCGGCGCGGTGCGGTCGGCGAGCAGATCGGGGTGCGCGGCCAGGATTGTCAGCGCGTCCGCGTCGGCGATCACCGGCAGATCGGTGTCGAGGGCGAACCACAGCGCGGCGGCGCCGACCTCGTCGGTGCCCAGACCCGGACCGACGGCCCAGGCCTGCACCCGGCCTGCTGCTGCGGGTGACGGTGACGCGATGACCTCGGGCCAGTGCGAAAGCACCTGCTGCGCCGCGCTACCCGCGTAACGCACCATGCCGGATGTCGCCGCCACGGCGGCCCCCGTGCACAACACGGCTGCGCCGGGGTAGGTGGCCGAGCCTGCCAGCACGCCGGTGACACCCTGGGTGTACTTGTCGTCCTTGGGCCCCGGCGCCGGCCAGCGCGCGGCGACGTCGGCGGCCTCGAAGCTCATCATGTCCGACGGCGGCAGGTCGAGGCCGATGTCGACCAGCTCGACACGGCCGCAGTCACCCAGTGCGTGAACGGGTTTCAGCCCGCCGAAGGTGACGGTGAGCGCAGCGCGCACGGCGGGGCCGCTGACCGCCCCGGTGTGAACGTCGACACCGCTGGGGATGTCGACAGCGACGACAGGGATCCCCGCCTCGTCGACCGCGGCGAACACCTCGGCCGCGGCCGGTCGCAGCGGGCCTTTGCCGGAGATTCCGACGACGCCGTCGATCACCAGATCGGTTGTCGCAGGCACACTTTCCACCACCCGCCCGCCTGCCTTCCGGAACGCGGCCAGCGCCTTGGCGTGGGTGCGTTCGGGGTCGAGCAGCACTGCGGTGGCAGCGGCGCCGCGGCGGCGCAGGAACGTCGCCGCCCACAATGCGTCGCCACCGTTGTCACCGGAGCCGACGACCGCGCACACCGACCGGCCGGCGACCCCGCCGGTCCGCATCACCAGTTCACGGGCGATCGCGACGGCCAGACCGTTTGCCGCCCGCCGCATCAGCGCGCCGTCGGGCAGCGACGCCAGCAGCGGTGCCTCGGCTTCGCGGATCGCATCAGCGGAGTAGTAGTACCGCACCAGCCCCCGTCCGCTCGCACATGTGTCCGCACCGCAAATGCGGTTCACATCACGTTATATCTCGGTTGGATTCGAACCGGGGATAACGGGAATCCGTCCTGCGGCGTTCACACTGGTCGGCGAGATGGGAGTTGTTGCCGCTTGGCTGCCTTGACACTGCTTCTGGTGCTGATGGCCGCGACTGTGGTGCTCGCCCCCGTCGCCGAACGGATCGCCATCCCCTACCCGGTGCTGCTGTTGATGTTCGGTCTGGCGCTCGCGTTCGTGCCCGGGTTGCCGATGCTCGAGATCAACCCCGAACTGCTGCTTCCTCTGGTTCTGCCGCCGCTGTTGTTCGCCGCCGCCAGGCGCACGTCGTGGCGCGAATTCCTGGACAACCGCAGGCCGATCCTGCTGCTGGCGGTCGCGCTGGTGGCGGTGACGGCCTTCGCGGTCGGGTTCACCCTGCAGGCGCTGATCCCCGGTCTTCCGCTGGTCGCCGCGCTCGCCCTCGGGGCTGCGGTGGCGCCGCCTGACCCGGTCGCCGCCACTGCCGTGGCCCGCAAGCTGGGCCTGCCGCACCGGCTGCGGACCATCCTCGAGGGCGAGGGGCTGTCCAACGACGCGACGGCTCTGGTGTTCTACGACGTCGCCGTCGCCGCGACCCTCACCGGCGCGTTCTCGCCGTGGCACGGCGGCAAGACGCTCGGCCTGGCCGTCGTGGTCGGCGTCGTGGTCGGCGTGGCGACGGCGGCGCTGACGCGTCTGCTCGTCAAGAAGCTGCCCGCCCACCCCGCGGGCAGCGCGCTGATCCTGCTCGTACCGTTCGCCGCCTACGCCGCCGCCGACGCCGCACACGGCAGCGGGGTGCTGGCGGTCGTGACGGTCGCACTCGCCCTGGACCGCTACGGCGACGCCGAGTCGTCGCAGACACGCCTTGTCGCGGGCACCACGTGGGAAATCATCGAATTGCTGGTCACGGGCGCGGCGTTCGCGTTCGTCGGGCTCGAGCTGCGCGCGGTCGCCAATCAAGTTGACGGTCAGCTGCACATGCTGATCGGTCAAGCGGCGATCGTGACGGCGGTGGTGATCGTCGTGCGCTTCCTGTGGATCTTTCCCGTCGCCACCATCGACGAGAAGCTGCGTCGCCGCCGCAACGACGACCTCGCCGAGCCCGTCGGTTGGCGGGAGATGACCGTCGCGTCCTGGGCCGGCATGCGGGGTGTCGTGACGCTGGTGGCGGCCTTGGCGCTGCCGCCGAACTTCCCGGAACGTGACCGGCTGATCTTCATCGCGTTCGTCGTCATCGCCGTCACCCTGCTGCTGCAGGGCCTGACGCTGCCGTGGCTGGTGCGGCGACTGCGGGTGAGCGCGGCGGACGACGAGCGTGATGAGGCTGAACAGGAGATTCTGCGACGCGCCAGAGAGGCGGGGTTTCGTCGGCTCGACGAACTCCACACCGAGGAGAACGCCGACGGCGACGTCATCGAGCAGGCCAGGGAGAACGCCGACCGGATGTGGCATTCGCTCGGATACGCACCCGACGGCCGCGACGGCGAGTCGGCACAGCGCACCGCCGACCGCGCCGGAGACTCGGTAACCGTGAACGCGATCAAGGACGAGATGCTGGCCGCGGCCCGGGATGCGGTGGTGAACAGCCGCACCCGGTCGGGAACCGACCCGACCATCGCCGACCTGGTGCTGCGCAGGCTCGACAGCCGCGGGACTCAGCCCGAATGACTACTTTTTGGGATCGAACGAGGTAGTGCGCCTGAAGTGCACGCCGTCACCGAATTCGCTCTCCCATTCGGCGTAGCGCTCCTCGATGAAGTCCCGGAAGGCGTGGGCGCGTTCCCGTGTGCCGGAGGATGGGTTGGAAGCCGTGCTCATCGGTACATGGTAAAACCCCGCCCCCCGGGCCTGTCATTCGCCGCTCGGGCCGCCACCCTTTTGTTATGGTCGCGCCCGTGACCGCGCCGAGCGACATGGGCGGCCGAACGGAGTTCTTCGGCCAGGTTGAGCGGGAATCCGACGAGCCGACGTTCCACGCGCCATGGGAAGGCCGTGTGTTCGGCCTCTCATTTTTTATCGAACCGTTGTTCGGCGGCAATGTCGACAAACTGCGCTTCGCGATGGAGCAACTGCCGGCCGACGTGTACCTGTCGAGCTATTACGGCCGATGGCTGGGTGCGTTCGAGGCCATGCTCGAAAAGGCCGGCTATCTGGCGCCCGGCGAAGTCGACGCCCGAGTCGCCGGTCGGCCAGGGCCAGAAGGCTCGCGAGGCGTCTCCGACCTGCGCCTTTCGGCCACCACGCGCGCCCTGCGCACCCTGCTGCGTCCCAGCCTCTCGGCGTGGTTCGCGGGGCGGGTGCTGCCCCGACTGCTGGGTACCGCGCGGCCTGCGCTGCGCCGTCGCCAGTTCACGACCGGCGACCGCGTGCGCGTGCGGGACACCCGCGCGACGCCGTATACGAGACAGCCCGGCTATGTGACGGGCAAGCCCGGCGTGGTGGTAGCCCACCTGGGCGCCACGGCGCTGCCGGACGCCGTCGTTGTGGGCAGGCGCGCGTTGCCCGAGCACCTCTACACGGTGGCTTTTCAGGGCGAGGACCTGTGGGGCGACGACGCCGAACCCGGCACGGAGGTGCGGGTCGACCTGTACGAGTCCTATCTGGCGCCGCTATGACCGACCCGATGGCGACCAGGGTCGAAGCGCTCGAGGCGCTGCTGACCGAGAAGGGCATCGTCGACCCCGCCGTCATCGACAAGGTGGTCGACCACTACGAGACCAACGTGGGGCCGCTCAACGGGGCCAAGGTGGTAGCCCGCGCCTGGAGCGACCCGGCCTATATGCGACGTCTGCTGGCCGACGGCACCCGCGCCGTCGCCGAACTGGGCTTCGGCGGACCCGAAGGCCACATGGTGGTCGCGGTGCCCAACACGCCGGCCGTTCACAACGTGGTGGTGTGCACGCTGTGCTCCTGCTACCCGTGGCCGGTGCTCGGGCTGCCACCGGCCTGGTACAAGTCGCCCGCCTACCGCTCGCGCATGGTCGCCCAGCCGCGCGCTGTGCTCGCCGAGATGGGCCTCGACGTACCGCCCAACGTTCTCATCAGGGTCTGGGACAGTTCCGCGGAGGCGCGTTATCTCGTTGTGCCCGAGCGGCCTTCGGGCACCGACGGTTTCGACGAGGAACAGCTGGCTCGACTCGTCACCCGCGATTCGATGATCGGCGTGGGCCACGCGTTGTCGCCCGAGGACCATGGCTGACACCGGCGACATCGACGCCGATCTCGACGGGCCGGTTTCGCCGCCGCGCGACAACGGCGAGATCGTGTTCGCGGCACCGTGGGAGCGGCGGGTGTTCGGGCTCGCCGTCGCCGCATGCCGGTCGGGCGTATACGACTGGGAGACCTTCCGGGAACGGCTGATCGCGCGGATCGGCGCCGACGAGGACCGTCCGTACTGGCAGAGCTGGGCAGCCGCGCTGCAGGACGTCCTCGAACAGACCCAGGTCATCGCGCCGGGTGAACTCGACAATAGGTCCACCGAGTTGTCAACGCGTCCAGCCGGTTTCGACCACCACTGAGCTAGGTGGCGTCGACCTCATCCCAGAACTGGTGGGCACGCTGCGCGATTTCCTCGGCGTACTCGCCGTTGATCGCATGCGAGGCTTCCGGCCACACCTCCACCTGTCCGCGCGGCAGAAGACTTCTTGCCCTGGCGGAGGCGACAGCAGGATCGAGCATGACGCTGCGTCCCGCGATCAACGCCAACACCGGTAGCGACAAGGACCGCAGCTGGTCATCGGTGAAGAGCTTCGGCATCGGCTTGGCGATGACGAACTCCTTCGCCGCGGCCGAGATCAGCGCGGCTTCCGAAACGGAGTCGCCGGCGTCGGCCCCACCCGAAATCCAGCTCAGCACACGTTGTCTCAGGGCTGTGGGCACTCCGGCCGGAAAGAGCAGCAGCGAGGCGAGGATGGCTTTCAGCGGGACGCGCGCGAACGTCATCACGGGATCCAGCAGCGTCACCGACGCGATTCGGTTGGACCTGTGGATGGCGCAGTTGGTCGCGGTCCAGCCGCCGATCGAGACGCCGAGGAGATGAACGGCATCGAGGCCCAGGCCCGCGAGCGCATCGTCGAGCCAGCGCGCTTCGTCCTCGGCATCGCCAACAGGCTTGTCCTGCACCGACATTCCGGCCTCACCGAGCAGATCGACCGAGATGATCGTCCGGTGCCGCATCAGCGACGGGATGTTGCCCGCCCACATTGGCGTCGACGCGTTGCGCCCGGGGAGCAGCACCACGGGCGCGCGGTCGCCGGGCCCTTCGAACCGGTACGCCCGGACGGTACCGAACGACGTTGCGGCGTCCATGGTTTCGTGCGCAGGCAGATCGGCCATCGCCGCGTCATAGACAGCCAGGAAACGGTCGTGCGCAGAAGCGCTCCGGAACCGCCCGACCCTGCGCCGCGTCCGCACCCCTACTCGACGGTGACCGACTTGGCCAGGTTGCGTGGCTTGTCGACGTCGTAACCGCGGGCCTGAGCGACCCCGGCGGCGAACACCTGCAGCGGGATCGTCGAGAGCAGCGGCTGCAGAAGCGTCGACACCGAGGGGATTTCGATCAGATGATCGGCGTAGGGCCGCACGGTGTCATCGCCTTCCTCGGCGATCACGATCGTCAGCGCACCACGGGCCTGGATCTCGCGGATGTTCGACAACAGCTTGGCGTGCAGCGTCACCGCGTTCTTCGGTGACGGCATCACCACGATGACGGGCAGATTGTCCTCGATCAGCGCGATCGGCCCGTGCTTGAGCTCACCCGCCGCGAAACCCTCCGCGTGCATGTAGGCCAGTTCCTTGAGCTTGAGCGCACCTTCCAGGGCGACGGGATAGCCCACGTGGCGGCCGAGGAACAGCACGGTCTGCGATGTCGCGAACCGATGCGCCAGCGCCGAGACGGGTTCGACGGTGGACAGCACCCGCTTCACCAGTTCCGGCATCGCCTCCAGCTCGCGGTATTCGCGCTCGACCTCGTCGGGGTACTTGGTGCCCCTGGCTTGGGCGAGCGCAAGGCCGACAAGGTAGTTGGCGGCGATCTGCGCCAGGAAAGTCTTGGTCGACGCGACGCCGATCTCCGGCCCGGCGCGGGTGTAGAGCACGGCATCGCATTCACGGGGGATCTGGCTGCCGTTGGTGTTGCAGATCGCCAGCACCTTGGCCTTCTGGTCCTTGGCGTGCCGTACGGCTTCCAGCGTGTCGGCGGTCTCACCGGACTGCGAGATGGCGATGACGAGCGTGCTGCGGTCCAGCACCGGGTCGCGGTAGCGGAACTCGCTGGCGAGTTCGACCTCGACGGGCAGCCGCGTCCAGTGCTCGATGGCGTACTTGGCCAGCAGGCCGGAGTGATACGCGGTGCCGCAGGCGACGATGAAGACCTTGTCGATCTCGCGCAGCTCCTGATCGGAGAGGCGCTGCTCGTCGAGCACGATGCGGCCGCCGACGAAGTGGCCGAGCAGGGTGTCGGAGACCGCGGCGGGTTGCTCGGCGATCTCCTTGAGCATGAAGTACTCGTATCCGCCCTTCTCGGCGGCAGACAGATCCCAGTCGATGTGGAACGGGCGGTAGTCGCTCACGTCCTCGCCGTGGAAGTCGGTGATGCGGTAGCCGTCGGCGGTGACCACGACGGCCTGGTCCTGGCCGAGTTCGACGGCGTCGCGGGTGTGCTCGATGAACGCCGCGACATCGGACCCGATGAACATCTCGCCGTCGCCGACACCGAGGACCAAAGGTGTGGACCGGCGGGCGGCGACGATCGTGCCCGCATCGTCGGCGTTGGCGAACACCAACGTGAAGTGACCCTCCAGCCGCGGCAGCACGGCGAACACCGAGCGCGTGAAATCGCCTGCGGTTTCGCCGTTGCGGTATTCGCGGGCGACGAGGTGCACGGCGACTTCGGTGTCGGTGTCGCTGGCGAACTCGACGCCGTCGGCTTCCAGTTCGCGGCGCAGGCCCGCGTAGTTCTCGATGATGCCGTTGTGGACGACCGCGATCTTGCCCGACGCGTCGCGGTGCGGGTGGGCGTTGCGGTCGGTCGGCCTGCCGTGGGTGGCCCACCGGGTGTGGCCGAGGCCCGTGGTACCGGTGAGGTCGGCGGTGTCGGTTTCGGCCAGTGCGGCCTCGAGATTGGCCAGACGACCGGCGCGCCTACGCACCGTCAGGCCTCCCGCACCGTCGAGCAGGGCGACCCCGGAGGAGTCGTATCCGCGGTACTCCATCCGGCGCAAGGCGTCGACGACCACTTGGCGAGCGTCCCGCGAGCCGACGTAGCCGACGATTCCACACATAGGTATCAAGCCTAGACGACTATGCAGCTAACATCACCTTCGCCGAACTGCTGTGATTACGTCGTGATTCTTCTCCGAATGGCGAGTCAGAGCGAATTTCGAATGTCCGATCGACCCGCTAAGCGCAGACGTTGACGAAGCCCAACGGCCCGCTGACGCATGGCGGCGGTCCGTAGCCATAGCCGCCCCAGTGCCGCGGTCCCGGCCGCCACGGGCCTGGCCCGTGCCCCCACCCGTGACCCCACTCGGCGAATTCCGTATGCACTGCTGTGGCCGGCGCGGCGTTCGCGGTGGCGGTGCCGATACCGAGTGTGGCCACGCCGATCGCTGCGGCTATTCCCAATCCAGCTGTGAATCTGATGAGACTATTCTTCATGTCGATACTCCAAAGTCGTTGTCGGACTTCGTTACTCGTTTTCCGAGCCGACTTCGGCGCTACGCCTGCTCAGTTGGGTACACGCTGTGCGGAAGGTGTGTATCTCGACGCAAAGATCTCAGCAAGGAGCGCGACCGTCACGCCGAATGCGAAGTACAGCGCGGGCAGCCATGGCGCGACTCCGAACAACGCGTCGGAGTCATCGGCGTATCGCGCGAGTCCCGCAGCGGCGACCACGATCTCGACCACAGGACCGACCACGGCGGCGATCACGCCGCAGACCGCGCCCCACCGGTCGCCCAGCGCACACCAGGTGATCACCGCGAGCGCGTAGATGAGCACGTTGACCGGCACGGCCGGCGCGGTGTGCACCAGCGCGGTGGTCACGTAGATGCCGAGGACGGCGGCCACGCCCGCAAGCCCTTGGCGCGGGGTGACATCGGCGCGAAGCGATGGCATATGCAGTCGGATTTCGGCGACCGAGACGGTCGCCAGTGCGACGAGGGCGGGAAACCACAGCGGGCTGCTGAACACGAACGGCACGGCGTCGGAGAGGTATTCGGTGGTGCCCGTGACGACGTGGCTGTGGTCGCCGACCAACGACGCCACGGCTCCGAGCAGGAACAGGAACACCGCATCGGGCCAGCGCAATTTCACAGATGGACCCTAGCGCCGACGTATTCGCGGCGGGATAAGGTCGACGGGTGGCCGCGACGAAGAAGCTCTACGCAGCACTGAAACGGCGCGGTCCACACCGTGTTCTTCGGGGCGATCTGTCGTTCGCAGGGCTGCCGGGCGTGGTGTACACGCCGGAGTCCGGTTTCAACCTCCCCGGTGTCGCGTTTGCGCACGAATGGCTGACCGGCGCCGAGCGGTACGAGGGCACGCTCGAACACCTCGCCTCGTGGGGCATGGTCGCGGCCGCGCCGGACACCGAGAAGGGCATCGCGCCGTCGGTGCTGAACATGGCCTTTGACCTCGGCACCACGCTGGACATCATCGCCGGGGTGCGGCTCGGCGACGGGAAGATCAGCGTGCATCCCCACAAGCTGGGCCTGGCCGGCCACGGCTTCGGCGCGTCGGCGGCGGTGTTCGCCGCCGCAGGAATGCCTGCGAAGCCGAAGGCCGTCGTCGCGGCGTTTCCGACCGTGACGAAGCCGCGTGCCGAGGAGGCCGCGGCGTCGCTCAAGGTGCCCGGGCTGATCCTCACCGACCCCGGTGATCCCATGTCGCTTCGCTCCAACGCCGTCGAGTTGGCCCGGGTGTGGAAAACCGCGACGCTGCGCGCGATGCCGAAGGCCAAGGCGGGCGGTTTGATCGAGGGACGCCGCCTCGCGCGTGTGGTGGGCCTGCCCGGCGCCGACAGCGACACCCAGCGGATGGTGAGGGCGGTGATGACCGGCTATCTGCTGCATCAGCTGACCGGCGACAAGACCTATCGCGACTTCTCCGACCCCGATGTCGCGCTGCCGAAGGCGGCGACGATGGATCCGTTCGCCGGTGATCCCGTTGGCCTGGAGAACAAGGTCGTCGCACTGCTGAAGCCCTGATTGCGGCCAACCAACCGGTTGGGTGTATAACTTGTTGATGCGATCGATGCGGACTGGGATCTTCCTCAACTACGCCGGCGGGTTCCTGGAAGCCGTCGACGAGGTCGTCGAGCTGGAGAAGGTCGGTGTCGACATCGCCCTCGTCGCCGAGGCGTACTCGTTCGACGCGATCAGCCAGCTGGGATTCCTCGCCGCGAGGACGTCGCGCATCGAACTCGGTTCCGGGGTCGTCCCGATCTACACCCGCACCCCGACGCTGCTGGCGATGACGGCCGCAGGCCTGGACTACGTCTCCGACGGCCGGTTCCGCCTGGGCATCGGCACGTCCGGACCGCAGGTGATCGAGGGCTTCCACGGCGTTCCGTTCGACGCCCCGCTCGGCCGCACCCGCGAGGTCGTCGAGATCTGCAGAAAGGTGTGGCGCCGCGAGAACGTCGAGTTCGACGGTAAGCACTACCAGCTGCCGCTCCCCCACGACCGCGGCACTGGCCTGGGCAAGTCGTTGCATCTGATCAATCACCCTGTCCGCGAACGTATTCCGATCACGATCGCCGCGCTCGGCCCGAAGAACGTCGAGCTGACCGCGGAGATCGCCGAGGGTTGGCAGCCGGTGTTCTTCTACCCGGAGAAGGCCGACGACGCGTGGGGCGACGCGCTGCGCGCGGGAGCGGCCAAGCGCGACCCTGAACTCGGCCCGCTCGACATCATGGTCAGCGCGACGCTTGCCATCGGCGACGACGTCGACGATCGGCTGGCATGGGCGAAACCCCAACTGGCGCTGTACATCGGCGGTATGGGAGCGCGCGGCAAGAACTTCTACAACAACCTCGCGACGCGCTACGGGTTCGGCGAGGTGGCCGACCACATTCAGGACCTTTACCTGTCGGGCCGTAAGACCGAGGCCATCAACGCCGTTCCCGATGAGTTGGTGCGGCACGTGTCGCTCGTCGGGCCAAGGGGTTTCGTCAAGGAGCGCGTCGCCGCCTACGCCGAGGCGGGCGTCACCACGCTGCTCGTACATCCGCTGACCGGCGACCGCCGGGAGTCCGTCCGCTTCGTCGAGGAGCTGCAGGGCCTGCTGCCGTAGGCGCGCGCGTTACGGTCCGGCCTGCGGCAGTTCGTCGGCCGCGATCTCGCACGGCGTTTCGGCGCCCAACTGTTCAGCATCCGGAGGCGGTTCCGCGGTCGGCGGAGGCGGTGGCGGTGCGGGCGGCGGTGTCGGAACGGGTTCCGGCGGCGCCTCCGGCTCGTCTTGCGGGCAATCCTCGACCGGTTCCTCAGCCGGCGTGCCGGTTTCGACGGCCTCGTCTGCGTCTTCGGGTTCGTCGTCGGGACTCTCGTCGTCATCGAGTGTCGGCTTGTCGTCATCGGGGTTCGGCTCGTCATCGTCGACGATCGGGTCTTCCAACTCCGGCTCGGGCAGCGCGTCGTCGGGGTTGCTCAGCAGACCGCCGATGGCGTCCGCGATCTGTGGGCCGAGGCCGGCTAATCCGCCTGCGCCGCCGGGTAATCCCCCACCCATCTCGCCGAGCGATGGCATGGCGGGCATCGATGGCGGCGCAGCCGTGGGTGTGGTCAGAGGGGTGGGGGCAGGCACCGGCGGCACGGCCGACGGTTCCGGCGCGGCGGGAGATGTCGGTGTTGCGATAGAAGTGGCCGGCGGCGCCGACGGAGCAGGCGATGACCAGCCGGCGGGCGCGGTGCCCGCGCTTTCGGCAGGTACGGCCCCGCTCGGCGGGGGCGGCGATGACGACGGCGATGGCGGCGGCCCCAGGTCGCCAGGCACCTCGAACCGCGCCGGGCTCTCACCGGTCAGGGCTTCGGTCGCGACGTCGAAGGCTGCGGCGACGGCTGTCATCGCCTTCTGCATCGCGGTGAGCCAGTCCGAGCCAATATCGTTGTCCACGAACGGCTTCACCTGCTGATCGACGAGCTCGCTGGCCACCGCGCGGTCGCCGGTCCCCGTCGTCACGGTCTTCGCTGCGGCCTGCCATTGTGCACGTTCGGCCTGGCGGCGGTCATCGATGTCCACGGCCGCGGCGACCTTGTCGTCGACCGCACGCCACAGGCCGTCGCGAAGTGTCTCGAGCACGTCGACGGCATTGCGCACCGCCGATGCCGCAGCCGCGGACGCCTGGCCGTGGCGGAGCAGGAATTCGCGTGACGCCACGCCGCCGCGGCCCTGCCAGGCGTCGGCCAGCACGTCGAGCTGCCGCTCCTGCAGCTGCCGAGCATTCTCCGCGGCCGCCACGACCGACTCCAGTGCGGCCCGATCCGCCTCCAGCGCACGCAGATTCAACCCGTCCTCGGTGCCGTACCAGTCGCGCACCTGCGCGGGATGCAGCGTGAGATCGGGATTCTGGTAGCCGAGCAGATGGCAGGCCCACACGTAGTCGCCGATGGTGTCGACGGCCGGTCGCCCTTCGGCCAGCCGCGCGTCGACGTCGAGCGGGTCGGCCATCGCTCAGCCGATCCGCTGGGCGCCGCGGGCATCGGCGTCGACGTATCGGTCTGCGCAGGCGCGCAACTCGGCCGCGATCTCCGCGGCCGCACGCGCCCACTGCTGCAACCGGTGCGCCACGTCGTCGAGCGCGAGGCGGACGGCATCGCCGTGCGCGGCGTGCATTCGGCCCGCGACCGCCCCGTCGAAGCGAAGTCCGGTCAGATGCGTGCGAACTGCGGCGTCGACGATGTCGGACGCCATGTCGTACTGACGCGCGATGTCGAGCACCGCCGCTACGTCGGCACGCGCGAAGTCAGGTTCTCCCACACCTGCTACGACGTCGACGGAACCCGGGCGGTTCCAACCAATTTCAGGACTGGTCGCTGACGGACTCGGCGACCCGGATCGCCAACTGGCGCGCAGTGTCCTCGTCGGCCGCCTCGACCATCACCCGGACCATCTGTTCGGTCCCCGAGGGCCGCAGCAGGATTCGTCCGGTGTCGCCCAGTTGGGCTTCGGCCTCGGCGACGGCGGACCGGACCTCGGGCGTGTCGGCGACGGTCGTCTTGTCGGTGACTTCGACGTTGATCAGGACCTGCGGCAGCTGCCGCATGGACGACGCGAGCGCGCCCAGGGGTGTGCGCGTCTGCGCCATCCGCGACATCAGCCGCAGTCCGGTGACGATGCCGTCGCCGGTGGTGCCGAGCGCGGGCATCACGATGTGGCCGGATTGTTCACCGCCGAGCGAGTATTCACCCGCGCGGAGTTCTTCGAGCACGTAGCGGTCGCCGACGCTGGTGGTGCGCACCTCGACGCCTGCCGACCGCATCGCCAGATGCAGCCCGAGATTGCTCATCACGGTGGTCACCAGGGTGTTGGACGCCAGCTCGCCGGCCTCCTGCATGGCCAGCGCCAGGATCACCATGATGGCGTCGCCGTCGATGATGTTGCCCTCGGCGTCGACGGCCAGGCAGCGATCGGCGTCGCCGTCGTGGGCCAGGCCGAGGTCGGCGTTATGCGACACGACCGCCTGCTGCAGCGCAGCCATGTGCGTGGATCCGCAGCCTTCGTTGATGTTCAGCCCGTTGGGACTGGCGTTGATCGCGATGACGTTGGCGCCTGCAGCCCGGTAGGCCCTCGGGGCCGCCTGGGATGCGGCCCCGTTGGCGCAGTCGACGACGACGGTGAGTTCGTCGAGCCGGGTGGTCATGGCCTTGCTCGCGTGGCGCAGGTACCGATCGAGGGCGTCGTCGGCGTCGACGACCCGGCCGATCGCGGCGCCGAGGGGGCGCTCTCCTGGGCCGGACCTCAGCAGCTCCTCGATGCGGTCCTCGGTGGCGTCGTCGAGCTTGTGGCCCCCGGCACCGAAGATCTTGATGCCGTTGTCGGGCATCGGGTTGTGCGAGGCGGAGATCATCACGCCGAATTCGGCGTCGTAGGCATTCGTCAGATAGGCGATGGCGGGCGTGGGCAACACTCCGACCCGCAGCGCGTCGACGCCCTCGCTGGTCAGTCCGGCAATGACAGCGGCCTCCAGCATCTCGCCGCTGGCGCGTGGGTCGCGGCCCACCACGGCCACCCGGCGACGAGCATGCGAGGAGTTTCCGAGTCGGCGGGCGGCCGCCGAGCCCAGCCCAAGTGCCAGCTCAGCGGTCAAATTGCGATTTGCGAGTCCGCGTACCCCGTCGGTGCCGAACAGTCGACCCATCGGACAAATTTCTCATAAATGCCGCCCGATAACACAAACTCCGACGTCAGCACTCGTGCCGCCGTGCAATCGGTACCCGATTGAGACCCGTTAGAACGGGCTCACCGCCCGTACCCCTCGGATACGGGCGGTGAGATTCGATTCAATTACCGCGCGGGACGGTTACCCGCACCCGGAGCGTTCTCCGAATTGCCCGGGCCGTTCTGCGTCACGACGATGTCCTGACCGCCGGGCGTGGTGCAGACGACGCTCTGCGTCTCATCACCCACGTCGACCGCCGTCGCGAGGGCAGTGACGTTTCCGACGTCCACCCCCGGGCACACGAGCGCCGCGACCTGTGCGGCGACGCCCACGTTCACATCCTCGAGAACGGTGATGTCGCCGAGTGCCAGGTTCACCAGGCCATCTTGAATTTGCACCGGCTGGGCACTTGCGATGCCCATACCACCGGTGAACAGCAACGAACCGCCGAGTACGGCGCCTGCGGCCGCCTTCTTCATCATGCTTGCCATCAATCTCTCCTTACTGGTCAGGAAGCAGTTGTTCGGATCCCGACCCTGGCGCGATTGATGCGCCCTGCTTCCGGTAAGGGGGCTTCCATGATCACGAGGCAGCTAAACAAGAAATCTCAAAAGAATCTGAGCCGCAATACTTTTCGCTTGATCAGCTAATTAACTTGATCGTCAATTGCGGATCCTGCCATCCGCAGGTGGGGGCTCTATGTGTATGTCTGTGCGACCCCTCAAGATCGTTACTGGACGCGCCAAAAATGTTTTCTTGCGAATGCAAACATCTCGGGTCGCCGAAGTAGGGAAACACCCTATTTATCTGCCGCTGGGCGGTCACTAGCGTCGCCATCGACGAAAGGATCCCCCATGCGCAGCGACCTGTTCTCCCCGCAGAATGCCGAGACCCAGACCCAGCAGCCGGGCATGAAGCTGCAGAACAGCAAGATGCTCAAGGTCGCGCTCAACGGCGAGATGATGGTGCGGCAGGGCGCCATGGTGGCCTACCAGGGCAACGTCCAGTTCCAGGGAATGGGTGCGGGCGGCGTCGGCCAGTTCGTCAAACAGCAGTTGACCGGCGAGGGCGTGCCGCTGATGCGGTGCACCGGCACCGGCGACCTGTTCCTGGCCGATCTGGCCGCCGACATCCACCTGCTCGACCTCGAGGGGCCGCACGACGGGCTGACCATCAACGGCAAGAACGTGCTGGCGTTCGAGCCGTCGCTGTCCTACGACATCCGTCGCGTGCAAGGGGCGGGCATGCTGTCCAACGCAGGGCTGTTCAACTGCGTGTTCTCCGGCCAGGGCCGCATCGCGATCACGACCAAGGGCACGCCGGTCGTGCTGCAGGTCGACCAGCCCACCTACGCCGACCCGCAGGCCGCCGTCTGCTGGTCGGCGTCGCTGCAGACCGGCTTCCACCGCGCCGACCAGTTCGGCCTGGGCACGCTGATCGGGCGCAGCACCGGCGAGGCGTTCACGATGTCGTTCAACGGCCAGGGCTTCGTGGTCGTGCAGCCGTCGGAGGAGGTGCCTGCGTCGTTCGTCGGCGGCACCGGCGGCGGTAACCAGGCCGGCCAGGCGGGCTCTGCGGTCGCCGGGGTGCTCGGTAACTTCCTTGGCCGCTGACGCACACCGCCCGGCACGCGCGTGGCATACCGGGCGGTGAGGTGAAGCGGATCAGCGCTTGGAGTACTGAGGCGCCTTGCGGGCCTTCTTGAGTCCGTACTTCTTGCGCTCGATTTCGCGCGGGTCGCGCGTCAGGAAGCCGGCCTTCTTCAGCGCGGGCCGGTCCTCGGGCTGAACCAGGATCAGCGCACGGGCGATGGCCAGACGCAGCGCGCCGGCCTGCCCGGACGGACCGCCACCGTCGAGGTGGGCGTGGATGTCGAAGCTGTCGACCCGGTCCACGGTCACCAGCGGGGCCTTGATCAGCTGCTGGTGCACCTTGTTCGGGAAGTAGGCCTCGAGGCTACGCCCGTCCAGGTTGAACTGGCCGGTGCCGGGCACCAGACGCACCCGCACCACGGCCTCCTTGCGGCGGCCGACGGTCTGGATCGGGCGGTCGATGATGACGGGCTCGCGCGGTTCGCGCGCCTCGGGGGCCTCGGTCTCGGTTGCGGTTTCGACGGCCTCGGTGGCCTCGACGTCCTGAGTCTCCGGGGCCTCGGTGATGTCGGTTGACTCGGTCACTGGCTCACCTGCTTGATCTCGTACGGCACGGGCTTCTGCGCGGTATGCGGATGCTCAGGTCCGGCGTAGACCTTCAACTTCTTCTGGATCTGGCGGCTGAGCTTGTTGTGCGGAAGCATGCCGACGATCGCCTTCTCGACCACGCGGTCGGGATGACGCTGCATCTCGTCGCCGAGCGAACGGCGGTGCAGACCACCCGGGAAACCCGAGTGACGGTAGGTGAACTTCTTCTGCAACTTGTCGCCACCGATGGCGACCTTGTCTGCGTTGATGACGATGACGAAATCGCCGCCGTCGACATTCGGCGTGAATGTCGGCTTGTGCTTGCCGCGCAGCAGATTGGCTGCCGCGACGGCGAGCCGGCCGAGCACCACGTCGGTGGCGTCGATGACGTACCACGTGCGCGTGGTGTCACCCGCCTTCGGCGTGTACGTAGGCACAGCGCTTACCTTCTATCTCTCGGGTTGGATCCCGGTGCGAGCCGGGCGCCGGTCAGGCGGTGGCGATGGCAGGCTCGGCGACCGACATTGACCCGAGACCGCGTGCCTGCAGAAACAGGCTCACCGCACGCCAACCGAGCAGCATACCGGCGAGCGTCACCGCAGGTCAAAACGCCTTCCGTCAGCCCGCTGCGAGCAGTCGCCGCGCCGAGATCTGCACAAGGGCTGTGGATCGAAGCATTTCACGACCCTCATGCAGATTTCGCTGTCCTTGCTGGTCCGCAGACAGAACTGTGCGGTCCCGCAGGCTCCCCTCCCGCAGGACCGCACAGTGGTCTGTCGGGGCCTAGCCGCCCCAGGCTGCGGCCGCGCCGCGGTCGGTGGTCGCGACGTCGTCGGCGCCGTCGCGCACCGCGTTGCCGAGCCGGAACAGGATCTCGTTGAGACCCGCCGCGGCCTGATCCCATCTGGCCTGCTCGACCCGGTACGCCTCGGCCGCCTCGCGGGTCCAGACCTCCTGCAGCGGCGCGATCTGCGATCGCAAGTCGTCGAGCGCCGCGTTGAGCCTCGCGGAGGTGTTGTGAATCTCCTGGCGGACGGTGTACTCGATCTCGTCGAAGTTGTACGACAGAACCGGTTCCATGGTCAGACTCCTCAGAGGTTGGTGCCGACAGCGCCGATTTGATGGGAATGCGTCTCCGCCGCCTCACGCAGCGAGCGCTCGTTGACGCGCATGGTCTCGGCGATCCGCTGCAGGGCGGCATGCAGTTTCGTCGACTCGGCGTTCCAACGGTCGACCACGTCGCGGAACCGCGCGGCCGCCACGCCGCCCCACACCGACGGCGGCACCGTGGTCATCTGGCCGATGAACGACTGCAGCATCGCCCGTATCTCGTCGTTGCGGGCGTCGATCTTGCCCGCGACCACTGTCATGAGGTCGAGGTCGGTGTTGAGCGATCCCCCAGCCGATGTCGTCATCGAAACCCTTCCTGTTTCTCGTTCGCGTCGTAGGTATGACGGAGCGCGGACGCGTTCGGTTCCATGCAATTCAGACAAGGGCGTGCGCTGACCGGATCGCCTCGTCGCAGACGCTGCGGAGCGCTTCTTCGGCGCCCGGCGGGGTTTGGCATCCGACCGCGATCCGGACGGTGTCGTCGACGAACACCGCCCAGTCGATCTGGCGTCCCCCGCGGACTTCCCTGTATGTGGCCACCGGCCGGTCCGCGCGACGGTCCTCCGGGTTGAACCGGCTGAACACGCCGGCCGGCTGCTCGTCGAGGGCGTCGCGCAAGGTTGCCGAGGTGCTCACCAGCGTCTCCCCCTCCCGCACCTGCGCCTGCGTCACCAACACCGCGCCCGAGTCGTCGGGTGCCACCACCTCAACCCGCGCCGAACCCGGCCCGGCCGTTACCCGCTGCACTACCCACAGCGCCGGGACCTTCACCGCGACCCGGCCCTCGACCAGCAATGTCATCGGAATCGGGTCGCGGTCGCCGGCGCCAACTGCGGCGGCGATGCAGAACAGCGTCACCGAAACCATCAGGGCGCCAAGCACATAGGCCCTGCCGCGTGTCGAACGCGATGGCTCCTTCGCACCTGGCCTCCCGGGTCGGGGTCTCGGCCTCCAGCGCAGGACCTGATCCTGGTGCGGGACCGTCACGGCCGCGCCGTCGCTCCGCAGACGTTCCGCGACCGCGGCCGCCAGTTCAGCCCCGCCGACGACACCCGCAGGCCCGTCCACCAAGACCGAGGTGGACGGCCCGATGCGGGCGGCGACCGATCGTGCAACATCTGCGGTGTCGCCCAGCCACGGATCGGCGGCGATGACGGTGCCTTCCCGCGTGGTGACGACGAGTTCGGGCGCGATCTCGACGACGGTCGAGTGGTCCGTCGCCTCGCCGAGCACGTCGCAGCGTCGCCGCATCGAGACGGTGGCCGGCCGTGCCGCCGCTGCCGCTCGCACACGTTCGACTCTTTCCGCTGGCCACCACGTCGGGCAGACCAGCACGACGGCGTCCTGTCCGTCGGACAACACCTCCTGAAACAGGTTGTGCCACAGAGCCTCGACGCTGACAGGTACATCGTCGAGTATCGCGATGTCGTCGTCGACGAACGCCAGGGCAGCCGTCACCATCTCGTGAGGTGCTGGGTACGGGCCGCGGATCGTCGCTGGCCCCACCTCAACCACACGGTCGCTCACACTGGTTCGGTCCACGCGATCTGGACGAGCTGTTCCGGCTGGCTGCGGGTGACGAGCGTGCCGCGGCCGGGCGGCAGTTGCGACGGGCGCACCGTGCCGAACAGAACCCCCTCGTCGGGGCTCGCACTCATCATCAGGCCCATGCATCCGAGGTCGCGCAGGCGTGCGAGGACCGGGTCGAACATCGCTCGCGCGGCACCGCCGGAGCGGCGCGCCACCACGATGTGCAGGCCGAGATCCTTGGCGTACGGCAGGAAGTCGACGAGCGGTGTCAGCGGATTGGCACCCGACCCAGGGGCCACGAGGTCGTAATCGTCGATGACGACATAGATCTCCGGTCCCGACCACCACGACCGCGTGCGCAACTGCTGCTGGCTGACGTCGGCGCCGGGGATCCGCGCCTGTAGGCGCTGCACGAGAGCCGTCAGCTGGGAGGTGAGCGCGGCCGCCGACGGTATGTACCCGGCGAGGTGTTCGGACTCGACGACGCCCAGCAGCGTGCGGCGATAGTCGACGATGAACAGCGCAGCGGTGTCTGCCGTGTTGCATCGCACGATCTCGGTGCAGAGGGTCCGCAGCACGCCCGTCTTGCCGCACTCACCCTGCCCGAGAACGACGAGATGGCCTTCTGCGGCGAAATCGACTGCGATAGAAATCAATTCGGCCTCACCGACACCCAGGTACGCCTGTGTCCCCGGTCGACCCACCGGGGATTGCGCGATGAGGACGTCGTAGTCGACGTGGGTGGGAAGCACCTCGATCCGCGGGGCGGCCCGCCCTGGGTAGCGGGCCCGCAGTCTGTCAGCCGTGCCTGCGTCGAGCCGGCCGGTGGCGATCACGAACTCGCGTCCATCACGGGTGATGCCGCGGCCGGGCGGGCTTCCCAACAGCTGCCGTGCACGTTTGCGATCCATCTCCGATTCCGCCGGGTCGCCCAGCCGCAGTTCGATGCGGGTGCCGATCGAATCCTTCAGCGCCGGCCGGATCTCGGCCCACCGCGACGCGGACAGCACGACATGGATGCCGTACGAAAGACCCTGTGCCGCAAGCGCGGTGATCGCCGACTCCAGGTCGAACTCCTGACGGAACACGGCCCATCCGTCGACGATGAGGAAGACGTCGCCGTAGGCATCATCGGCGCGGCGCGCCTCCCGTGCTCGCAGCAGCAACTCCAACTGCCCGACCGTCCGGCGGACGAGTTCGACATCGCTTCGACCCGCCACGACACCGACGTGCGGCAACGTCGACAATGACGACAGTGCACCACCGCCGAAATCCAGGCAGTAGAACTGCACATCGCGAGGATCGTGTGTCTCGGCCAATCCCAAGATCAACGTCTGCAGCGTCGCCGACTTGCCTGATCGCGGCCCGCCGACGACCGCGCCATTCCCATTGCCGCCCGCGAATTCGGCCATCAGGAATTCGCGCCGCTGATCGAACGGGCAATCCACCAACCCGATCGGCACGGTCAGCGGCGCGCGGCCCCCGACGCGGTGTAGCAGGGCGTCGAGCGCGGGCGATTCCGCCAACGGCGGCAACCACACCTGGTGTGCCGGCGCCCCGCGTCCCTGCACCCCGCCGAGAACCGCCTCGACGACTGTTCCGGTCGTGTTGACGAACGCTTCACCTGGGTGTCCCGACACCACGCGGCCCATCGGCGCCGCGGTGTAAAGCCGCGGCACACAAGTGCGCTGGGCTGCAGCGGTGTCTCCGCTGCGTGCCGCGTATGGGCCGGATACGAAGGCAGTCTGGAACCGCACCGGGTCGCCTGCGCCGGTCTTCAGGTAGGCCGCCCCCGGCGTGTTGGGCAGGTGGTAGGCGTCGGGAATGCCCAATACCGACCGGGATTCGGCCGCGGAGAAGGTCTTCAAGCACACACGGTAGGACAGGTGTGACTCCAGCCCGCGCAACCTGCCTTCGTCGACGCGTTGGCTCGCGAGCAGAAGGTGTATACCGAGTGACCGGCCCAGTCGGCCGATCGCGATGAACAGGTCGATGAAATCGGGATGGTGACTGAGCAGTTCTGAAAACTCGTCGACAACGATGAAGAGTGCAGGCAATGGATCTGCACCCTTGCTTCGGGCCGCGTTGTAGTCCGCGGTGTTCGCGAATCCGCCCGCCGCCCGCAATAACTCCTGACGCCTGTTCACCTCTCCGGCCAGGGCATCCTTCATGCGCGCGACGAGGTGTGCCTCGTCAGCCAGATTCGTGATCACCGCGGCGACATGGGGTGCCCGCTCGAAGCCGAGGAAGGTGGCACCCCCCTTGAAGTCGATGAGGATCAGGTTCAACAGCTCAGGTGAATGTGCAGTGATCATGCCGAGTGTCAGCGTGCGCAAGAACTCGGACTTGCCCGAACCCGTCGCTCCGATGCACAAGCCGTGTGGTCCCATCCCGCCTGCGGCGGCCTCCTTGATGTCGAGGTCGACGGGTGCGCCGTCCTCCGAAATTCCGATGGGAACACGCAGCATCTGCTCGCGGGCACGCGCGGTGCGCCACATGACGGTGGGATCGAGTCGGCCGCCTGCTCCCATGCCCATCAACTGCGGCCAGGACGTCGACGATGAAATGTGCTCGGCTGCCGCACTTGTCGGCCGGTAGCGAGAGAGGCGTCGAGCCAGGGCGACCGCATGCCCTGCCGTCATCGCATCTGCGCGTCCGATGACATCCTCGCCGTCCTCTGTCCGCCTCAGTAGGCAACCGTCGCGCGCTATGAGCTGAAGATCGGCGTTCCGCTCGCACCTCGTGCCGACCTCCACCCAGGTCACATGGTCTGAGTCACTGGGAATGGGCCGGGCTTCGGCGACGATATTCGCATCGATCACCAGCACCGCGGCAATCGCCTCACATCCGGCGAGGGCCGCCTCGGCGCCGGACAGGCTGGAGAATGTCAGCCGAGCCCGCCCAGCATCGTCGAGCGCGAACGGATGATCATGGTGCGGCAGCCATTTCAGCCAGTCCCACTCTGACGCGGTGAGCGGGTCGACGGCGGCGGCGATTCGTAGATCGTGTGGGCTGTGCATGACGGCCAGATGGCATATCAGTGCGCGCAGCAGGTTTCGGCATGCGTGAGCGTCGCCGTCGATGCTGATCACACGATGCCTCGTGATCGGCAGAGTCACTGGGAGATCCGGCACCTCGGCGCGATGGCGGATCAACCGGCGCAACCCCGCCGACGTGACTGGATCGCATTTCTCCGGTGGTCCAGGATCGGGCACAACGAGCGGCGTCGAGAGGCCGCGCGGACCTCGGCCGACCCGCGCGTACCCGAAGTCGGCGTGGTCGGACCTGCGCTCCCACATCCGCCTGCTGCCGACCATCGTCCAGAGGCACGCGGGATCTGGACTGTCCCATGCCATCGAAAGGTGCTGCTGTGCAGCGGTCTCCGCGACCTGTGTGTCGAGCGATACCAGGTAGCGAAGATAGTCACGACGGTCCTGCTCGATTTCGGTGCTCCTGCTGCCACCGCGCCCGCCCGTCGCGAATGTGCCGAGCGCCGACACGAGCATCAGCACGGGGAAGAACATGAACATCGGGTTGCGTGTCGCCGAGGACTCCGATGTGAAGTACAGGGCCATCATCGCGGCGGTGGCGAGGATCATCGCTGCGGGAAGTATCCGGGCGAGCGGACTGGCCGGCGATTCCTTCGGCACGTCAGGTGGCGACTGCACGGCGATCTCGCCCCGCGCCATCTGCGGGGCTGCCAATCGCTCCTGGATCAAGAACTCCATCGGGTAATAGACGCAGGCGGGCGTCATCTCGTTCCCTGTCCACAGCCACGACTTTGACGGCGCTTCACCCGTGCCGACGTGGTTACCGTGATCGGTGGGGGGGTCACATGACAGTTACGGATCTGTGCCGGATATCGGTGAAGCCGCAGTGGTTTGACTCGGCGACAATCGACCTGGCGTTGCCTGCGCGGATGGCACTCGGCGAGTTGATGCCGTCGATCCTCGACCTCGTCGGAGGCCGACCCGATTCCGTACATTCGGGGTTCGCCGAGTGCTACGTCCTCACGCTGCTGAACGGATCTGTACTCGAGGACTCGATGACGTTGGAGGAGAATGGTGTTCGCGACGGCGATCTCCTGTTGCTCACCACCGTGGTTCCTGTGGTGGGCACCGATTTCGCCGACGTGAGCCAGTACGTCGCCGCAGCGGTGCCCGCTGAGCGGGACTACGCATGGTCGCGGAGGTCGGGCGTCATCGTGTGGTGTTGGTCGGCGGCCATCGGCGCGACAGCTCTCGGTTGGCCGAGCAACGTGTCGCAAAGCGCACGTGCGGCGACGGCGGCGATCGTCGCGGTGACGGCGGCCATCGCGGCCATCGGCGCGGGTCGCGTCGACGCCCAACCAACGCTGACACTCTCCATGGGTGCGACGGCTGCCGCGTTCGGCGCGGTGGCTGGATTCCTGACGGTGCCCGGAGGCCCGGCGCCGCCGAACTTCTTCCTCGCCGCAGTGGTCTGCTCGGCGATCGCGATCGTGCTGCTGCACACGACATGCGGCGGGTCGGCGTTGCTCATCGCGGTCGCCGCGCTGTCATCGATGGTCGCGGTCACCACCGCAGTCGCAACGATCTGGCCGATACCGGCGACGACGCTTGGTGCCGTCCTCGCCGCCGCGTCGCTTGCCGCGCTCAGCGTCGCGGCCAAGATGTCGGTCTTCCTGTCCGGGCTGTCACCACATGTGCCGAATGCGGGTCACCTGCCCGATGACGAGGCACCCGTGCCTGCTGACGTCGCCGCTCCGCGAGCGAAGCAGGGCCATGACACGCTCACAGGTCTGCTGGCCGGCTTCTCGCTGGCGGCTGCGGTGGGCGTCGTACTCGTCGTCGCCGACCCGCAGCGCGAAGCCATCGTAAGCCGGGTTGTCTTCGCGGCTGTGGTTTCGACAGTGCTCGCCTTTCGGGCCTGTCAGCAGCATGGGTCGGCTCGACAGGCGTCTGTCGGTCTTGCCGGATTGTTCAGTGCCACTGCGATTTTCCTGCCGGTCGTCGAGGCACCAGCGTACGCCGCGTGGTCCTGCCTGTTCGCAATCGCGCTTGGCGCAGCCGCACTGTGTCTTACACACGCCGACCTGGGGGCGCGGTTGAGCCCATTGGCCCGGCGCGGTCTCGATGTCGTCGAATATCTCGTTCTGGCCGCCGTCGTGCCGCTGGCGTGCTGGATCGGTGGCCTTTTCGGCCTGGTTCGCGGTCTGAGCCTGATATGAGCTGTCTGTCAGCGAGAATCGTCTGCGCCATCGGGTTGGCGTCCGCCGCCGTGTGGACGTCGCCGCCGGCGATGGCGGTCAGCCCGCCGGTCGTCGACAACTCCCGACTACCCGATCCTCGGCCGCCCGCCCCGCCCGAACCGACCGAGCAACGGCAGGACTGCCTGGTGTCGCCACCGACACAGCCCACGGCGGGCACACAGCTGGCGGGGCTCGAGCTGCCGCAGGTGTGGGCGCTCAGTCGCGGCGCAGGCCAGACCGTCGCCGTGATCGACACCGGCGTGGCGCGCCATCGCCTGCTGCCCCATCTGGTTCCCGGCGGCGACTACGTGCACACCGGCGACGGCACCGACGACTGCGACGGCCACGGCACGGTTGTCGCAGGCATCATCGGCGCGGCCGAAGATTCAACGCGCGGTGCAGGGTTCAGCGGTATCGCGCCTGACGCGACGATCATCGGTATTCGGCAGTCGAGCGTCAAGTTCGCGCCCGCCGGTGAATCGGCGCCCGGATTCGGTGACGTGGACACCCTTGCCGAAGCGATACGGACCGCCGCCGACATGGGCGCAACGGTGATCAACGTGTCGTCGATCGCGTGCGTCGCGGCGGACGCCGAACTCGACGACCGCGCGCTCGGAGCGGCGCTGGCGTACGCGGTGGACGTCAAGAACGTCGTCGTGGTCGCCGCGGCGGGAAATGTCGGCGGGCTGGGCCAGTGCCCGGACCAGAACCCTCCGTCGGACCCTGCGCGGCCCGGGCGGCCGGACTGGGAGTCGGTGGAAGTCGTTGTGAGCCCGGCATGGTACGACGACTACGTCCTCACCGTGGGATCGAGCGATGTGCAGGGGGCGCCGTCGCAGTTCACCCTCGCAGGCCCGTGGGTGGACGTGGCGGCGCCGGGCGAGGGCGTCGTATCGCTCGACGCCGACGGCGAAGGCCTCGTCGATTCGCTTCCTGTCCTGGGCGACGCCGCGCCGATCGTGGGAACGAGCTATGCCGCGCCGGTGGTGAGCGGTATCGCTGCGCTTGTGCGGGCGCGGTCGCCGCATCTGACTGCACGGCAGGTGATTCAACGGATCAAGGACACCGCACATCGGCCGCCTGAGGGGTGGAATCCGTTCGTCGGAAACGGTCTCGTCGATGCGCTCGCAGCGGTCAGCGGTGGCGCCGCCACAACGAACGTCGTCGTCCCCAGGCCGGAGTCGGCCACCGGCGCCGGGCGTTCGGACTTTCGCGCGCAGGAGAAGGGCCGAGACCGCAGCGGACTGCGGGTTGCGTTCGGCGGTGCGGGGGTCTGCGTCGCGACGGTGGTCGCCGCGTTGGCGATGGCGGCGACGTTCGGCCGGTCACGACGGCGAGGCGATACCGTCGCGGGCGACTAGCGCAGCGTCCCGACCGAGTTCGGGTCCACGGGGCAACCGGGCGAGAAGCGGCCATGGCGCCGCAACCGGATCACCCTCGACGCCGAGCATCTTGGCGGTCTCCTCGTCGCGGATACCGAACAGCACGCCGGTGTCGGTCACGAGGTAGAGAGGACCGGACTGGCCGCGCTGGCGCCCCAGCGAGGCTGCACGCACGTACGCGCTCCGGCCGGCGGGCATGACGACGCTGTCGAGGTTGACTCCCTCGCCATCGGCCTGCGCGAGCTCGACAGAGTTCGTGCTATCCGGCTGTGAATCTTCCATCCACACAGCACTTTTCGGACCATCGGGCTGCCAGCCCGCGCACAGCACACCTGCGTCGCGGGCGCCCAGGGGTACGGTCGCGCGGCCCGGGTATGTCGACACGGGAAGCGAGTCGACTAATGAGACACCGGCGACGGTGTCGGGTGAGACGGACAGGATCTCACGACTGCCCTGCGAGTGGAGGCTGCGAATCAGGTTCGCCGCAGTCTCCCCGATCCGCTGGATGCCATCAGTCAGCACGACAAAGAAGTCGTCGCCGGCGACTCGGGTCACCCTCACCACCGTCCCGACCGTCAGGCCGGGGACGGCGCCTGGCCTGCCTGCGTCGGGAAGGTGCGGCGCAACGATCGGCGGCGCTTCGGGAACGGCGTCGAGGAGTGCCCGTGAAACGGCTCTCGGCTCGATACCGTCGAGCCGCAATGCCCATACGACGCCGGGGCTGCGGAGGTCAACGAGGGCACGACGGCCGTCGTAGAGCAGGTACGTCGTCGCGGCGCTCTCCGACCGCGCCGTTACCAGGACCGCGGCGTCGCTATTTCCGGGTTGCTCCGCCCGGCCGGCAATCATCGTGGTGGTGGTGTCCTCGCAGATCGCCCAGCCGGACTCGTTGGCGGACAACGGCTTGCCGATGACGTCGGGCGCGCCCGGGATACCCAGGAGCGAGCCGCGCTTCGCGCTGTCGATGCCGGCCGCGTTGACCAGCTGGGGTTTTGCGGCGTTGCCGACGATCAAGCGCGCCGACGCCAGGTTCGCGACGGGATGCAGTATGCCGTCAGTGCGTACGTACAGCGCGCCGGATTCGCGGGACATGACGATGGCGGAGTCGCCGACAGGCGTGTTCGGCCGCAAGAACGCCAGCATGGCGCACACCGCGACGACGACGGCCGCGATACCGCAGCCGACGACGAGCGAAATCGACTGAGCCCGTATCGGATGCAGCATGCCGATGTCGCCGCGCAGCAGCGCGTGCTCCATCCGGCGCACCAGAAATCTGTACCCGCTGACATGCAGCCGGGTCGTCGGTTGACGAGCCATACTCCCCCGGCGCCCAGCCTAATGCCGCGCGGGACCCACGCCCGTCACCACTTCCGCGAAATTGCATTCCGGCAGGCCGTTTCTCGCGATTTTGCTGCCGGAATGCAATTTCGCGGGGACTCAGTCCTCCGAGTCGGGCTTGGCGGCGGCGGTGGAGTTGTCGCCGTCCTTGCCGACGACCTTCTTCACCGTGCCCGAGACGGCCTTCACGACATCGCGCACCGGATGGAAGTCCTTCAGCGCATTGCGCAGCGGACGGTTGGCGGTCGATCCGTCCGCACCCGAGTCCGTCGCCTTCTCGCCCGGCCTGGCGAACAAGCCCAGCCTGAGGTCGGGCGTGTTCGGCTTGGGCGTCGCGGTCGCGGTCGCGAGGACCGACTCATTGGTCGCATTGATGTCCGAGAGCGTGGTCGTCGTCTGCACCGGCGGCGAACCCGGCAGCGGCGTGCGGCCCGGCGTCAGCGCCATGTCGATGCCCTCGGGGATGTCGTTGACGAGGTCCACCGCAGTCTGGATCGGGTTGAACGTCTTCGGCGGCAGCAGCGTGCCCGGCTGCGGGTTGGCGTAATTCGTTCGGTCGTAACCCGTCTCGATGATCGTCTGGGTGAACGGCGACAGGAAGTCGGTCACCGGGACGGTCAGGAACGAGGTGCCGGTCGCATCACCGAGGTCCACCAACGGCTGATACAGCGGCAGGTACCGCGCGGGCAGCGTGATGTAGATGGTGTCGCTGCCCTCGACGTGCTGGCAGTAGTTCTCCGCCGTGCAACCGTCAGGCGCTTGGGCGGCATTGATGTAGTCCTGCACCTCCTGCGGGGTGTACCCGTATGGCGTCTCCGTAGGCGGGTCGTCGGCGTCGGGAGCCAGGTAGGTGCCGTGGATGTACTGGAAGCCGGCGATGGCATTGGCGACCGCGACCGGGTTGATCAGCCACTGCGGGAAGTCGGCGACCCCGTCGTACTGCAGGGCGAAGTCGGTGGCGCAGATCCGGATCTCTCCGCCGTCGGTACAAGTGTTGGTCGATGCCGGCTCACCGAACTGGGCGTCGAGGATCGGCACGTTCCCGAGGAAGGCGAACCGCTCGAAGAAGCCGCCGGACGGCCGCTGCGGATCGCCGATGAAGAAGTAATTCGTCAGCGGCTCGCCATCGAGGTCCGCGGCGTCCTGAGGATGCGCGGTCTTGAATTTATTGGCCACCGTCGCGCCCTGTGAATAGCCGAAGATCGTCACGGTGTCGTCCGCGTCGACGCCGTCGTAGATCGTCGTCAGGTTCTTCACCCCGTCGGCAACCGAGACGTTCCACTTCTCGCCGTCGAGCCCGCCCCAGCCCGGCAGCGGGATGGGCCAGAAGGTGGCGAAGTAGTTGACGCCGTACGTGTTCTCCGGGCACGGATTGGAATTACCGCCGTTGAGCGCGCAGTCCCCGCCGGGCACCACGTAATAGTTGAGCGCATTCTCGAGGTAGTTCGGAACCTCGGCCGGTTTGGGCGTGCCGGTGCCCGGCACGATGATGGCCTGGAACGCAGACAGCCCGATCGAAGCCGTCACGGCCGTCGTCAGCGACGACATCACGCCGACGATCAGAGCCACGAACGCCGTCATGATCGCGACGATCATTGACCTTGCTAACGATCGGGTCTTGGTCTGCATCAACGCTCCTCGCCTCGGTTCCCGCGAGGCATCCTGCCAGTTGAATCCAGGACGCGAAGCGATTTCCAGCAAATTGACACGATCGCCGACGCACAGGCTATTCACAGACTCCGGCTATCGCCACCTGGCCCAGACATACGGGACCAACGACCGCAGGAAGTCGAGATCGGGCCCCGGCTGAGCACCTGCGAAAGCCTGCTCGAAATACTCCTCGGCAACCAGCAGGATGCCTTCGGCGTACTCACCGGCGAAGGTGATGCTGCCGTAGTCGTCCATGAGCGCCCGGACCTTGGCGACGAGCTCCGGCGACCGCTCCGTGCGGGTTCGATCCAGATACTCGCGGACCACGCCGGCGTCGGCACCGGTCGCATTCGAGATCAAGTGCATCAGCGGCAGCGTCCGCTTGCCCTCGTAGATGTCGCCGAGGATTTCCTTGCCGTACATCCGTTCGGTGCCGACCAGGTTGAGTAGGTCGTCGCGGATCTGGAAGGCGGCCCCGAAGTGAAACCCGAACCGCACCAGCGGGCCCGGGTCCGCGGCCCCCCGCGAGCCGACGATGGCGCCGACCCGCAACGGATGGATCGTCGTGTACCAACACGTCTTGTGCATGATCAGTTCGAGGTAGTTCGACGGTCCCAGGTCCTGCACGCCGTCCAGCTGCCAGCCCGCCTCCGTCGCCTGGCCCTCCAGGGTCCGCAGCGCCATCATGTCGAACTCGGCCCACACGCGATCCGACAGATCCTCATCGAAGCGGCGCGTCGCGCGCCGCAAGACCTGTCCTGCGATGACGGCGAGGCCGTCGCCTGCGTTCAAGGCCGCCGCCGTTCCGTGGGTGGCCGACAAAGTCGGTCTGCCCCTGCGCATTTCGCTGCCGTCTGCGACGTCGTCGTGGACCAGGAAGGCGTTGTGCATCATCTCGATCGCGACGGCGACACCGAGCAGATCGTCGGTCTTTCCGCCGAACGCGCGCCCGGTCGACAAGCAGAGCGCCGGCCGTAACGCCTTACCCGGCCGCGACGGGTATTCGCGCATGGGGGCATAGAGCCAACGCACCGGCTCGCCGTCGGGAATGGCGTCCAACATCGCGCGACGCACGATCTTGCCCACTTTTCGCAGCTGATCCTCGACGCCGGCGATGGCGTCGGCGCGATCCGCGGTGTCGGTCACGAGGCGGGCGGTTCCACGGTCACGGCCACCGGAATGGCCAGATCCGGGTAGCCCTCGGCCAGCAGCGTGCCGCAGTACTTCCCCGGCGGGACCTCCTGGTTGACGAGGACCTTGATGGAGACTCCGCGACTCGACCGTCCCGGCATCGGCACCGTCTCGGGTTCGAACTCGATTGCCGCCGAACTGATCACGTGACCGTCGTGGGCGAGCAGTTCAGTGCACCGCAGTCGCACCTCGCCCAGGTTTCCCAGCCCCCGGTTGTGCAGCCACACCTCGCTGCGCGCGACACCCGGTGATCGGCAGGTCAGGTCGAGCGCCCCCTGCGCCTCGGCCTTCTCCAGATCCAGCGTCGCGAGGCCGTCAGCGGTGCCCTCCGACAATTGACTCGACCCTCGCAGGAATTGCTCGGCCATGGTCATCCACGACCGTAGGAGGGGTTCGATAATTGCACCGTTGGCGGTTTCGCCTTTGTCCTCCTCGCCATTCTGGTTAACAGATTGTTTCTTCGAGTAGCCGCTTCCATTGCTTTCCGGGTTCGCGATCCGGATAAACCGGTCCACCAATTCGCTTGCGGCACGCAGACCTTCGGCCTGGATCGCGGTCAACCTACGGGCGTTCGCCTCGGGGTCCAAGATCGAAGAGAAGAACAGGTCGGCGAAGTTGCCGTTATCACCAATTTCGCGTTCTGACACCGGATCCTCCTACCCCGATTAAAGACCTGCTGGCGTCAATTTATGACGGTATGCTATGCGCAATTGTGGGGTCAGGAGGGGATATGTCGTCGTCACCGCAGCCGACTTTCACCGCGCCGCAGGCCAATCTTGTGCTCTATGGCGCACTCGACGACGTCCTGACCACAGCGCTCCGCGACGGTGACGCCGATACCGCTGCCCTGGTCAATCGGTATCTGCCCGGTTCGGTCCAGTATCCCGGGTGGTCGCGACAGCTTCGCGAACTCTTCGGCCCGGTTCAGCAAAGCGACGACTTGACCATCGCCGAAACGGTCGCCGCGGCGCTGAACGGAGTCCTGGCCAACGGCCGGGAGAATCTCACCGTTCCCGATTTGGCGAACCTCATCTACGCCGTGGGCGCGCTGGCGCATATTCCCGCCGCTGACCTGGACGGTAATGCGGACCTGTTCCGGGACGTGCTCTCCCTGGCCGTTGACGACGCGTTCATCGAGGAGCGGATTGAGCGAGCGAATGCGTTCCTCTTTGACGAAGGTGGGCTCTATTACGCGCTGTCCGGGTGGGACGCGTGGACGGGCGTCATCCAGACGGCGGCTGCCAACGACTGGATCATGAAGGTCATCGCTGAAGTTCCCCAGTGCAGCACGGCGGTAGTTACCGTCCAAGGCCTCGAATGCGTCATCATCGACGCCGAAATCACGTCGAACATCATCACTTTCGACGACCTGGTGGATGTCATCGACCCGCGTAACTGGCCCTACGCTTACCCCGCTTTCTTCTGCGAGATGTACCCGTCGACATCCCGCGCTCCGAAAGACAAGTGGTGGAACGTCAGAGAAACCGTGGGCTTCTGCCAGTATTTCGACGACGGAGGACTCGGCCTGACACAGAGACTTCGCTTCCTCAAGAGCGAGCAGTCGAAAACGGATTTCCGCCTTGACTTCGATCTCTCGGAGGATCAGACAGACTGCACCGGCAAGGTCCTCGTCGACAGGGGCTTCGTCAACGCGACGTGCACCCGAGAAGATGGCGACACCAGCAGGGGCGGCGTCCGACTCACGACAAAGAAGGTCGCCCACATCAAGGGCATCAATCCCTACGGACAGGCTTTCTGGCTCTGCAAGATGGGATACGGGTGGATAGCGGCGCACCTCTTCTTCGGAAAGAAGGGCGAGCCCCCGCCCGGCTGGGTCAACTGGAAGGACGCACCGTTGATAGGCGAACCGGACAACGATCCCCCCGATAACGAAAAGGACGACGGCAGCGGCGGTGGCGCTGGACTCAGCGGTGGCGCCGGTGCTGGAGTCGGCGGTGGCGCCGGCGCCGGAGCAGCGGGTCAAGTCAATGCGGGTGCGGCGCCACCCGCCGATGACAAGCTGGCTGTCGCGACCAAGACGGCCAAGAGGCTGGCCGACGTCGCGGACTACCTGACCAAGTCCAATCTCGACCTGACCAAGAAGTGGCTAGACGGCGGTCTCAACTTCGGCGACCTGGCCAAGTTCGGCTCCGAAGTCGGCGCCAGGCTGGCCAGCGAACCGTGGCTTTGGCTGCACGAGATCACGACGGGCACCAAGCCGAGTGAACCTCCGGGCGGTACACCATGAGCCAACCCATCAAGCCGAATCCCGACAAGCCGAACCCTGTGTTCGACAAGTTCTCGGCGCAGCTGCAGGCGCACATCAAGAAGGCGTTTCAGATGGGTGTCGACGCCGCCAAAGAAGCTGACGCCGAGAATCTTGGCATCAACGAACGCATTAAGGTCGCGCACAGATTCGTCGACCTGGAGGTGAAGGGACATGCCGAGCTTCTCGAAACTCTCATCTCCGGGCCGTGGATCACACCGTGCTCTTCTACCGGGGCTTCCGCCGCCACCTTCAAAGTCAAAGCGGCGGCATATCCCCGAAAGGTGGAGCTCGGCAAGAACTTCTGGCGCGTTGGTTGGCAGACGCTCCGGCTGCCGAGCACCAATCTGAAAGTGACGCCGGACGTGCTCCCGGCGGGCGGGACGGACATTACGATCACGCTCCTCGATATGAGTTACACCGGCTCGAACTACCGCGGGAGGGTGAAGCTGAAGAAGACCGGGGCAGGGGCGGCCGCATCCGACAAGACCGAGGTGTACGTCGTCACTGTGGGGCTGTGAACGACTCTCGCCAACCGGCGTCTGTCGATGACCTTCTCGATCGCGCCGTTTCAGCACTCAACCGCGGCGATCGCGCAGCCGCAGACGCGCTCGCCGAGCAGGTGCTGGCCGTCGACAGCGCAAACGCCGAAGCAGAGGAACTGCTCGCCGCACCGGACGACAGCGGCGAAATAAGAAGGTTGACAATACTTTTCGCTGACCTGGTTGATTCCACCGCGCTGTCCACCCGTACCGAGCCTGAGGTCTACCGGACCGTGGTCGGCAACTACAAGAAGCTCGTGCGCAAGGCCGTCAACCGCTACGAGGGCCACATCGGGTCGACGAAGGGAGACGGCCTGCTCGCCGTCTTCGGTCATCCGCTGGCCCATGAGAACGACGGCCAGCGTGCCGTGCAGACCGGACTCGACATCACCCGTGAAGTCGCCAAGCTCAGCGACAAGGTCCGCCAGCAGTTCGGCTTCGACATCGGAGTTCGCGTCGGCGTCCACCGCGGCGTCGTCTATCTCGACCCGGACGAGGACGACGTTTACGGCCTCGGCGCGAACCTCGCCGCGCGCATGTGCAGCCTCGCCGATCCGAACAGTGTGGCGGTGTCCGCTTCGATTGCGCACATCGTCCGGGACCATTTCGAACTCGACCACCTGCCTGCCAAACCCGTCAAGGGTGTCGAAGGCGAGATCGAGCACTACCGCGTCGTCGCCGAACGTGACAGCGGGGACATCGCGCGCGGCCCGCTGATCGGACGCAAGGACGAACTCGCCTACCTCCAGGAGATGTGGGCGCAGGCCGAGGCGGGGACCCTGAACACCCCCGGCGTGATCTTCCGGGGCGAGGCGGGCATCGGCAAGAGCCGACTGGCCGGCGCCGCAATCGAAATGGCCGAGCGCTCGCACGCGATCATCCTCGGGCTGTTCGGTTCGCCGTTCCACACCGACATCGGCCTGCGCCCTGTCCGCCGAATGATCGAGCGGCACTGCAGCATCGACAGGGATACCGAACCCACCGAGCGACTGCACCGGCTGGAGGCCGAGGTCACCGCGCGCGGCCTCGACCCCGCCGAGATGATCCCCCTACTGGCACCCGTGCTCGGTATATCGCAGCGCGTGGGTTACCAACCCGCAAAGGCCGAAGGCGCCAAGCTCTTCGACCAGATCGGCGGTGCCGTACGCGACTACCTGGCGGCATGCTTCGACGACAGACCCGGCCTGCTGCTCGTCGACGACATGCACTGGTTCGACGAGGACACGGTCGAACTCGTGAACTCGCTGCTACAGGATAATTCGGGCAGGCTGCTCGTCGTCATCACGGCGCGGGAACTGGCTACCATCCCCGAGAAGGCGCGAGTGTTCGATCTTCCGGCGCTCAGCGACGCCGAGTCCGAAGAGCTGATCGCGGCCCTCGGGCCCGAACTGGAGGCCGAGGCGCGCGACGCGGTCCGCGGGCGCTGCGACGGGATACCGCTCTACATCGAAGAAGTCGTCACAAAGCTGCGCGAGCAGCCGTCCGACGCGGCTGAATCCACGCAGGTCCCCGACAGCATCTACGAGGCCCTGTTCGCCCGGCTGCGGTCCAGCGAGAACGCCGTGCGCGTCGTCGAGGCAGCCGCCGTCTGCGGCGGTCGGTTCGACCGCAACCTGCTGGTGTCGGCCTCCGAGATCGACGAGCACAGCGTCGAGCAGGTGATCGGCGAGCTCGTCAAGAGCCGGGTGTTCATCCCGTTGGACGAGAAGAGCTTTCGGTTCCGCCACGAGCTGCTGCGCGAGCTGGCGGCGGAACTGTCGCCACCGAGCCTGCAGCGACGCCTCCACGGCCGGATCGCCGACGCGCTCGCCTCCCCCGATGCGCCGGGCAATCCGGACTGGCCGCTGATCGCAGCGCACTATCACGAGGCCGAGCGATTCGACGACGCCGTCTCGGCGTATCAGAAAGCGTCCGCGGACGCCCGTCGCCGCGGGGCGCTCGGCGAGGCTCGCGCCCATCTCAACCGCGCGATCGAGCACGTCGAAGGCATCCCCGCCGGCCGCGCACGCGACCGGCGCGAGATCGCCATCCGGCTCGAGCGCGGGTTCCTCGCCTCTGCCGCACAGGGACACACCAGCCAGGAGGCCCTCGCCGAGTTCGAGCGGTGCCTGCAGCTGATCGCCGGCGAACCGGGCCCCGCGCTGTATGCGACGTTCAACGCCCTGTGGTTCCACTACTCCTCGCGTGGCGATCTGCGCCGGGGACGGGAACTGATCGAGTCCATGAAACGGCGTCCGGTCGACGTGCCCGACGCGACCGCGGCCGTCAGCGACGCCGCGATGGGTGTCCTCAACGCCTTCCGCGGCGATCTGGTAGCCGCCAGAAAGACCCTCGAAGATGCGGCGGCGGCGATGGAGACCGACGGCCCACCCGATGTGCAAACGTGGTACTCCCCGAACGACCCCATCGCGGGCATGTACTCGTTCCTGGCGCTGACGCGCTTCCTGCAGGGCGACCTCGCCGGCGCCGAGGGTGCACTGGCATCCATGGAACGCCGTTGCGAGACACTCGAATTCCCCCGCGGTCCGTCCAGCTTGTGCTACGGACGGGCACTGGACTCGTGGATTCACATCGAGGCCGGACAACTGGACCGGGCGATCGAACTGGTCAAGGAGCTGAAGAAGCGGAGCAAGGCCGACGGCTTCGACGAATGGGTGATGATCGCCGACAGCAACCGGGCCGTCATCGAGAGCAAGAAGGCGATTCAAAGCGGCGACCCTGAAGCGATACGCATGCAGGTGCAGGCGCTGACGGCCGTCACCCAGGGCTGGCGTGCTCTCGAACTCCGCACGTGGCTTGCCTTCTACGACGCGGCGCTGGTGCGTGCGCTTGTCCATGCCGGTGATCCGCAGGGTGCCCGCGCGCACGTCAAGCTCTCACTGCAGATGGCCGACGAAACCGACATCCATTTCTACGACGCCGAGCTGCTGCGGTTGCGTGCGCAGACGTTCGACGACCCCTCCGAGCAGAAGGCGGACCTGCTGACCGCGATCGCACTCGCCCGCCGCCAAGGTGCGCGGCTGTTCGAATTGCGGGCCGCCACAGACTACTTCGAGGCCGTCGGCGAACCGGCCCGCGAGGCGCTGGCCGAGGTGACCAAGCGTCTGCCCGACACCACGGCGTGGCCCGAGTTGGCGCACGCACGAGCGCTGCTCGGGTGAGCCGCTCCAAACCCCGCATCGCCATACTGGGCGGCGGCATGGCCGGTTTGGCGGCCGCATGGCGACTCAGCGAACCCGGTTGGCGGGACCGTTTCGAGTCGATCACCGTCTACCAACGCGGTGCCCGGCTCGGCGGCAAGGGCGCCTCCAGCCGCGGCGAGAACGCACGGATCGAGGAACACGGCCTTCACGTCTGGCTCGGCTCATACGAGAACGCCTTCGCCCTGCTGCGGGAGTGCTATGCCGAACTCGACCGCGAGACAACCGATCCCGATGCGCCGATCAAAGACTGGCGCGAGGCTCTTGTCCCTGCCGACAACCTCGGCCTGGCAGACCAATGGGGCAGCGAATGGCTGGTGTGGCCCGGGCGGCTCTCCCGCACCGAGGGACTTCCCGGCGACCCGGACTCCACTGGTCGCGAGATCACAGTGGTCGACTTCCTGCGACGGGCGATGCAACTTCTCCTCGATTTCGCTGAATCAGTCACCTTCGCAACCGAACTCGGCCTGGCCTTGACAACCTCTCCCGACCCGCCGCTGGTGCCGATGGATGCGGTGCAGGCGGCGGCGCTGACGGCGGTCTCGGCGCTCGGCGGTTCACAGGTGCCCGGCGACGACGTCGTCGAACTCGCAGACCAGGTCCTCGATCTCGTCAACGACTTGCTCGACCGCGACCACTCGCCGGAGCAACGGCGGCTGTGGCTGCTGTTGTCCATGGTCACCGCGACCGCACGCGGGCTGATCGCCGACGGCGTGGTGACCGATCCGCGGGGCTTTCGCGCACTCAACGACGAGGACTTCGGGGACTGGATCACAAGGCACCGCGCCCATCCCGGAGTTGTCGACTTCCCGCTTGTGCGAGCGCTTTACGACATCGTCTTCGGCTACACCGACGGTGACCCGGATCGTCCGGCGTTCGGCGCGGGCGTAGCCGTGTTCCTCACCGGCCAGGTCCTGTTCGGCTACAAGGGCGCATTCTTCTGGAAGATGACCGCGGGGATGGGCGACGTGGTGATCGCCCCGATCTACCAGGTCCTCCAACGGCGGGGAGTCGAGTTCGAGTTCTTCCACCGCATCGATGCACTCCACCTCGACGAGGCCAAACACGCCGTGGAGTCGATCACGATGGGCCGACAGGTTCGCCTCGCCGCGGGCGTCGACGGCTATCAACCCCTCGTACGCGTCGGCGGCCTACCGGTGTTCCCCGAGCGACCGATCGCCGAGCAGGTCGCATCCGGCGCGCTGGACTCCCTCGAGACACATTTCGGACCCCGCCACGACGTCGAGACCCGGATCCTGCGCCGCGGCGTGGATTTCGACCACGTTGTGCTCGCCATCTCGCTGGGGATGATCCCCGTCATCGCCGGCGAACTCATCGAGGACTCCCGCGACTGGCGTGACATGACCACCCACGTCCGCACGGTGGCCACCCAGGCGTTCCAACTCTGGTTCCGACCCGACGACCATGCGTTGGGCTGGCACCATCCCGGCGTGACGACGAGCGCCTACACCCCGCCGTTCGACACCTGGGCATCGATGCCGCAGACGCTGTGGACCGAGGACTGGCCCGAAGACGATCGGCCGTCCGCGGTCGGATACTTCTGCGGCAGCCTCGACGCCCCGTGGCCGACCCAGATCGATCACGCCGACTACGTGTCCGACGCCGAGAAGCGCGTCCGACAGGCGGTGTTGCACTACCTCAACCACGACATCGGCCTGTATCTGCCACATGCGGTCACCGCGGACGGGTTCGCATGGCATCTGTTGAGCGGGGTCGACGGCGAGCGGGGCGAGTCGGCGCTTGCGACCCAGTACGTGCGCGTCAACATCGACCCGTCGGATCGCTACGTCCAATCGGTGCCCGGTTCGGATCGATACCGTCTGCGGTGCGACGAAAGCGGTTACGACAACCTGGTTCTCGCCGGCGACTGGACGGACTGCGGCATGAACGCCGGCTGCATCGAAGCCGCGGTGATGTCAGGGTTCCAGGCCGCGAACTTTTTGTTGGGGCGCAGCCGGTTTCACCGGATCCGCGGCTACTACCTACCCTGATCGGGCTCGCGGGCGCGGCGTTCGCGGTAGGCCGCGACGTGCTGCCTGTTGCCGCAGTTGCCGGTGTCGCAGAACTTCCCGGATCGGTTGCGCGACAGGTCGATCAACACCGCCTCGCAGTCGCCGGCCGCGCAGATCTTGAGCCGACGCAGCTCGCCGGCGCGGATGAGGTCGGCCAACGCCATCGAAATTTCGGCGCCCATCCGCTGCCAAAGCGGGTCGTGCACCGAGGCCAGGTGCAGATGCCACTCGGGCATCTCGGGATGCCGCGTCAGCCATGGCTGCGCCTTCGTGTCGGCGAGAAGCGCATTGACCTGCGCGACGGCGGATTCTTCTTCGTGGGCCGCCGACCAGATGTTGCCCAGCCGCTCACGCAGCCGGATCACCGACTTCAGCTCGGTGTCGTCGCGGTCGCGCCTACCGGTCCAGCCGAAGCTGTCCAGGTAGGCATCGAGCGCCCCCTGGTCGGTCAGCCGTTCGCCATCCACCCGGTCCGTGTTGACCAGCACACATGCCGCTCGCAGTGTGAGCTCGGTGTCATGAGTGAAAATCATTTGACCCATGACCTCCCGTCCGGATAATGTCATGACCAATCGCGATTTTACTCATTACATGCCGGAGGTGCCAAATGACAGCGACCCAGTCCACCAGGGGCGTTGACCACTTCCGGCTCGGCATGATGTTCGCCGTCGGCTCCGCCATGACGTTCGGGCTGTCGGGTCCCTTGGCCAAGTCCCTCATGGATGCCGGCTGGAGCCCGACCGGGGCGGTGACCGCCCGCATGGCCGTCGGCGCGCTGGCGATGGCCCTATTCGCGACGATCGTCCGGCGGGGCTGGATCCGTGAGGCGCTCACCCACCGCAGGATGGTGGTCGCCTACGGGATCTTCCCCATCGCGGGCGCCCAGCTCTGCTACTTCAACGCCGTCGCCCACCTGTCCGTCGGCGTCGCGCTGCTACTCGAATACAGCGCGCCCATCCTCGTGGTGGGCTGGCTCTGGGCCACCACACGTCGCAGGCCCACCAACCTGACGCTGGCAGGCGTCGCGCTCGCGGTCGCCGGAATCATGTTGGTGCTGAACGTATTCGCCGGCGCGCACATCAACGCCGTCGGCGTTGCGTGGGGATTGGCGGCGGCCGTCTGCGCGGCGAGCTACTTCATGCTGTCCGACAGGGTCGCCGCCGGGGATGACGACGACGAAAGCCTGAGCCCGATCACGCTCGCGGCGGGCGGCCTGATCATCGGCGCGGCGACCACGGGCGCCCTCGGGGTCACCGGCGTCATGCCGCTGACCTTCACCACCAACGACACCGTCATCGGGGGTTTGACGATGTCGTGGATCGTGCCGCTCGTCGCCCTCGGTGTGGTCACCACCGCGATCGCCTACACGCTGGGCATCATGGGCATCTCCCGGCTGCGGCCGCGGTTCGCATCGCTGGTCGGATTGTCCGAGGTGATGTTCGCCGTGCTGGCTGCATGGGTCATGCTCGGCCAGGCCATCACGGTCACCCAGGCGGTCGGCGGCGCTGTCGTCCTCATCGGATTGGCGCTGGCACGGCAGGGAGACCGCAGCGAGAAGGTCCGGGCCGCGACGTGGCCCGATACCGGTGGCGTCGACGAGCTGACCCCGTGCAGCAGGGCAAACGGTTAGCTCCTCTTAGGTCGGTGTGGAAACATGTCGGCGTGACTTTGGCGCATATCTCGGCCCGGGGGGCCGCCGTCCTGGCAATTGTTGGATCCGCGGCCGCAGGCCTTCTGGTCTCCGCTCCGGCAGCGGTAGCGGTGCCCTGCCCCGATGTCGAGGTCGTCTTCGCCCGCGGCACCGGCGAACCCACGGGCATCGGCCGGGTCGGCCAAGCCGTGACCGACGCGCTCGCGGCCCAGATCGCGCCCCGTACCGTCGGGTCGTACGCCGTGAACTATCCCGCGGACTACGACTTCCTCACCGCCGCCGAGGGCGCAACCGATGCCACCGCCCACATTTCGGCGATGGCGCTGTCATGCCCGTCCACCAAGATCGTGCTCGGCGGATACTCGCAGGGTGCGGCCGTCGTCGACATGCTGGCGGGCGTCCCTCCGCTCGGCAACAAAATCGGCAGCATCGGATCCGCACCGCCGATCTCCCCGACCGCCGCGGTGACCGTCGCGGCCGTCACGGTGTTCGGCAATCCCGCGACAAAGTTCGGACAGCCGCTCTCTTCGGTGGGACAATTCGCAGGTCGGGCCATCGACCTGTGCAAGGACGGCGACCCGATTTGTTCTGATGGGCGAAACCCCTTCGCTCACAGGGGTTACGAGGACGCGATGGCTCAACAAGCGGCGAGCTTCGCAGCCGGAAGGGTATAACCACAATGCGCGTAGTTGAGAAAGCAGCTGCCCTGATGGTCGGCGCCGTCGCGGCGATCACCCCGTCCATCGCATTCGCCCCGGCAGCATCTGCAGACTGTCCGGACATCGAGGTGATCTTCGCCCGCGGCACCGATGACACGCCGGGCCTCGGCACCATCGGCAGCGCATTCGTCAACGCACTCTCGGGCAAGGTCGGCGGCCGGTCGGTCGGCTCCTACGCGGTGAGCTACCCCGCCGACTACGACTTCCTCGCTGCCGCAGACGGCGCCAACGACGCCAGCGCGCATGTCCAATACATGATGGGCGCCTGCCCCAACACCAAGCTGGTGCTCGGCGGTTACTCACAAGGCGCTGCTGTGATGGATGTCATTGCCGCAGTGCCCATTCCGGCTATCGGCTTCACCAATCCGCTGCCGCCCAATGCGCCCGACTTCGTCTCCGCCATTGCCGTCTTCGGGAATCCGTCGGCCAAGCTGGGCTTGCCGTTGACGATGAGCCCGACGTGGGGCGGACGGTCCATCGACCTGTGCAACGGAGGCGATCCGATCTGCCAGACCGACGGTGAGAGCGTCGCCGCGCACAGGTCGCCCAGCTACACGGGTGGCTTCGTCAACACCGCAGCCGATTTCGTCGCGAGCAGGGTGTAGCGGACCTCAACGACGCAACGACCGCGTCAATTCGTCGGCTAACATCGGCGTGGTGATTGTTCGTGTTGAGCGCAACAGCATGGGTCATCTGATTCGACGCGGGCTCGCAGCTGCAACCGCTGCGACCCTGGTAGCGGCCGGCCTGCTGGTGGGCCCATCAGTCCTGCTCGGCGGGCATACCACCCCGTCCGCTTCGGCGGCATGCCCGCAAGTCGAGGTCATCTTCGCGCGCGGCCGCCTCGAACCGCCCGGGGTGGGGCTGATCGGCAATGCGTTCGTCAACGCCCTGCGCAGCAAGGTGAACAAGAACATCGGCGTCTACGCAGTGCGCTACCCCGCCGACAACGAGATCGACATCGGCGCCAACGACATGAGCGCCCACATCCAGAACATGGCGAACAACTGCCCCGACACCCGCCTGGTCCTCGGCGGTTACTCGCTGGGTGCGGCCGTCACCGATGTGGTGCTCGCCCTGCCGTTCTCGTTCTTCGGGTTCGACAACCCGCTGCCCGAGGGGGTGCAGCAGAAGATCGCCGCGATCGCGCTGTTCGGCAACGGCGTCGCGTGGGTCGGGCCGATCACCAACTTCAGCCCGGTGTATTCGGACCGCACTATCGAGTTGTGCCACGGCGCCGACCCGATCTGCAACCCGGCCGATCCGGACACCTGGGAAGACAACTGGGGCGACCACGCGGCGAAGGCGTACATCAACGCAGGCATGGTCAACCAGGCCGCGGACTTCGCCGCGGGCAGGCTCAACGGCTAATCGAGGCGGCGCAGATCGCGGGTGACCGTGATGCGGGCTTCGAGTTGGTCGTCGGGCGGGTAGTCCACCCCGACGAGAGTCAGGCCCTGCGGAGGCGCGGCCGCGAAATCGCTCGAGCGACGCGAGGCCTTCAGCAGGTCTGCGCACCAGGCCGGGTCCCGACGGCCCTCCCCCACCGCGAGCAGCGCGCCGACGAGCGAGCGCACCATCGACCAGCAGAACGCATCCGCGGTCACCTGGGCGGTGATCAGCTCACCGGAGCGCGACCAGTCCAGCCGCTGCAGATCGCGAATCGTGGTGGCGCCCTCGCGGAACCGGCAGAATGCCGCGAAGTCGTTGAGCCCGATGAGTTCACGCGACGCCGCGTTCATCGCGTCGACGTCCAGCGGACGCGGCCACGGCGTCACGTAGCGGCCCAGTTGCGGCTCCACCCCGTACGGGGCGGTCGAGAGCCGATAGACGTAGTGCCGCCGAAGCGCCGAGAACCGCGCGTCGAATCCCGCCGGCGCACGGACGATGTCGGTCACCCGGACGTCCGTCGGCAGGAGCCGCGACAGCCGGCGCACCAGCGGTAGGAACTCTGGAGCCAGCGGCCGGGCCGTGCGCGGGTAGGCGTGCGGGATGGCGTCTGCGGGCACATCGACGTGTGCGACCTGACCCGTCGCGTGCACACCGGTGTCGGTGCGCCCCGCCGCCCGAAGCGCAACCGGCGTGCGGAACACCGTCGACAGCGCCTCGTCGAGCACGCCGGCGACCGTGCGCTGCCCGGCCTGCACCGCCCAGCCCGCGAACTCGGTTCCGTCGTAGGCGATATCGAGGCGCAAACGAGTCACCGGACGCGAGGAGGACAAAGAAACAAGCCCGCCACCGGATTCGATGGCGGGCTCATTCATGGAACTACTAGGACTTGTCGTCATCCTTGTCGGCTTCGGCTTCCTCGGCGACCTCTTCGGTCGTCGGCTCCTCGGCCGAGGCCTCGTCGGCGGCGGCCTCGGCTTCCTGGGCCTCCTCGATCGCCGCATCCTCGGCCTTGACCTCCTCTACCGAGGTCTCGTCGGCCGGACCTTCGGCGGCCTCCGGCTCCACCGCCGCCTGCGGCGCTGCAGCAGCCGCGACGGGCGCGGCCTTCTTCGCACCGGCCGCACGGCGTGCGCGGTTGGCCTCCGACGTCACCGTCTTCTCCCGCACCAGCTCGATGACCGCCATCGGGGCGTTGTCGCCCTGACGCGGCTCGACCTTGATGATGCGGGTGTAGCCGCCGTTGCGGTCGGCGTAGAACGGCCCGATCTCGGCGAACAGGGTGTGTACGACGTCCTTGTCGCGGATCTTCTTGAGCACCTCACGCCGGTTGTGCAGCGTGCCCTTCTTGGCGTGGGTGATCAGCTTCTCCGCGTAGGGCCGCAGCGCCCGCGCCTTGGGCTCGGTGGTCTTGATCCGGCCGTGCTCGAACAGCGACGTGGCCAGGTTGGCCAGCAGCGCCTTCTGGTGCGAGGACGACCCGCCGAGGCGACGACCCTTGGTGGGCTTGGGCATTGCGACTATCTCCTAAATGGGGCCGGTCCCCGTATCAGGTAGGACCGGGACGGTTTTTCTTAGAGCTGTTCGGTTTCGGCGTAGTCCTGGTTGTCCTCCAGGTCGTAGCTGGCATCGCTGTTCCACGTTCCCGTGGCGACGTCGTAGCCGGCGACCTCAGAAGGATCGAACGTAGCCGGGCTGTCCTTCAGCGAGAGACCCAGCTGGTGCAGCTTGATCTTCACCTCGTCGATGGACTTCTGGCCGAAGTTGCGGATGTCCAGCAGATCGGACTCCGTGCGGGCGACGAGTTCGCCCACCGTGTGCACACCCTCGCGCTTGAGGCAGTTGTACGACCGCACCGTGAGGTCCAGATCGTCGATCGGCAGCGCGAACGACGCGATGTGGTCCGCCTCGGCCGGCGACGGGCCGATCTCGATGCCCTCGGCCTCGACGTTGAGTTCGCGTGCCAGGCCGAACAATTCGACCAGCGTCTTGCCCGCCGACGCCAGAGCGTCACGCGCGGTGATCGAGCTCTTGGTCTCGACGTCCAGGATCAGCTTGTCGAAGTCGGTGCGCTGCTCGACGCGGGTGGCCTCCACCTTGTAGGTGACCTTCAGCACCGGGCTGTAGATGGAATCGACCGGGATACGGCCGATTTCGGCGCCCGACGCCTTGTTCTGCACGGCGGGGACGTAGCCGCGGCCCCGCTCGACGACGAGCTCCACCTCCAGCTTGCCCTTGTCGTTCAGGGTGGCGATGTGCATCTCTGGGTTGTGCACCGTCACACCGGCAGGCGGCACGATGTCGCCCGCGGTGACCGCGCCCGGACCCTGCTTGCGCAGGTACATGGTGACCGGCTCGTCCTCCTCGGACGAGACGACCAGACCCTTGAGGTTCAGGATGATGTCGGTGACGTCTTCCTTCACACCGGGCACGGTGGTGAATTCGTGCAGCACTCCGTCGATGCGGATGCTGGTGACCGCTGCGCCGGGAATCGACGACAGCAGCGTGCGCCGAAGCGAATTGCCAAGGGTGTAGCCGAATCCGGGCTCCAACGGTTCGATGACGAACTGGGAGCGATTCTCGGCAATGACCTCTTCGGACAGTGTGGGTCGCTGAGAAATCAGCATTTTTTCTTTCCTCCTTCGCGACAACCGCTATTTGATGTCGCGTGTCCCGACCGCCATCCGGACGGCCGAGAAGTCTTACTTCGAGTAGAGCTCGACGATGAGCTGCTCGGTGAGCGGGATGTCGATCTGAGCCCGCTCGGGCAGCTGGTGCACCAAGATGCGCTGACGCTCGCCGACCACCTGCAGCCAGGACGGGATCGGCCGCTCGCCCGCGGTCTCACGCGCGATCTGGAACGGCAGGGTGTTCAGCGACTTCTCCTTCACGTCGATGATGTCGTACTGCGACACCCGGTAGCTCGGGATGTCGACCTTGACACCGTTGACGGTGAAGTGGCCGTGGCTGACCAGCTGACGGGCCATCCGGCGGGTGCGCGCCAGGCCGGCGCGGTACACGACGTTGTCCAGCCTGCTCTCCAGGATGCGCAGCAGGTTGTCACCGGTCTTGCCGGGCTGACGCACCGCTTCGTCGTAGTAGCGACGGAACTGCTTCTCCATGACGCCGTAGCTGAAGCGCGCCTTCTGCTTCTCCTGCAGCTGCTGGCGGTATTCGCTTTCCTTGATCCGCGCGCGGCCGTGCTGGCCGGGCGGGTAGGGCCGCTTCTCGAAGGCCTGGTCCCCACCGACGAGGTCGACGCCGAGGCGGCGCGACTTGCGGGTGGCCGGTCCGGTGTAACGAGCCATTTGTCTGTTTCCTCCTAGACCCGGCGCCGCTTGGGCGGACGGCAGCCGTTGTGCGGCTGCGGTGTGACATCGGAAATCGCGCCTACCTCGAGGCCGGCCGCCTGAAGCGAACGGATCGCGGTCTCGCGGCCCGAACCCGGACCCTTGACGAATACGTCGACCTTCTTCACGCCGTGCTCCTGCGCCTTGCGGGCGGCGTTCTCGGCGGCCAGCTGCGCGGCGAACGGCGTCGACTTACGCGACCCCTTGAAGCCGACATGGCCCGAGGACGCCCAGGCGATGACGTTGCCCTGAGGATCGGTGATCGACACGATCGTGTTGTTGAACGTGCTCTTGATGTGCGCCGCGCCGTGCGGGACGTTCTTCTTTTCCCTGCGGCGGGTCTTCTGCCCCTTCTTGGGGGCTGAGGTCTTCTTTGCGGGAGGCATCGGTTACCTGGCCTTCTTCTTGCCGGCGATGGTGCGCTTGGGGCCCTTACGGGTGCGCGCGTTGGTCTTGGTCCGCTGGCCGCGCACCGGCAGGCCGCGGCGATGCCGAATGCCTTGGTAGCAGCCGATCTCGATCTTGCGGCGGATGTCGGCTTGCACCTCGCGGCGCAGATCGCCCTCCACCTTGAGGTTGCCCTCGATGTAGTCGCGCAGCTGGGTGACCTGGTCGTCGGTCAAGTCCTTGGTGCGCAGGTCCCGGCTGATGCCGGTGGCTTCCAGGATCTCCTGGGAGCGGGTACGGCCGATGCCGTAGATGTAGGTCAGCGCAATCTCCATGCGCTTGTCGCGCGGGAGGTCGACGCCCACTAGACGTGCCACAGGGGTGTGTTCCTTCTTCTATGCGGAGGTCTGATCCCAGCCCGTTCCCCGGTTCGAGGGGGTCCGGCCTCCGTACCGGACGTGGACGAGCGGCGTACCCGCTCAGTGGCGCTGGGAGGTCATCATTCAGTTGTTCAACGGAAGGGCTTGCTAGAGCTGTCGGCTCTTCGCGCAAGCGTCCCCTACCCTTCGGGCGGGGGCCCACATCGCTAGCCCTGGCGCTGCTTATGACGCGGATCTGAGCAGATCACCATGACCCGCCCATGCCGGCGGATCACCCTGCACTTATCGCAAATGGGCTTGACGCTCGGGTTCACCTTCACGGCTCGTCGATCCTGTTCTTGTCTCGTAGGTCTGTCACTTGTACCGGTAAACGATGCGGCCCCGGGAGAGGTCGTAGGGAGACAACTCCACCACGACACGGTCCTCGGGCAGGATGCGGATGTAGTGCTGCCGCATCTTGCCGCTGATGTGGGCGAGCACCTTGTGTCCGTTCTCCAGCTCAATGCGGAACATCGCATTGGGCAAAGGTTCGACCACGCGGCCCTCGACCTCGATGGCACCGTCTTTCTTGGCCATTATTTTTCGGAGATCCTCCGTGTCCATCTGTTTGGCGCCCATCGCCGCGAGCGGCGACAATTCCTGGCGCGATTTTCACACCGACTGCAAAACGTGAGCCGGTAGCCAGAAATTCCAGGACTGGGGCACGCAAGAGTCGGCGCGATCACCGCACCGTTGGTCCATACTACCCGCTCGGCGCGTGGCCCCAAAATCGCCGAAGCACCACCTCAGGGCGTCAAAACCGGCCACCCCGCTCGACAGCATATCCGCTGGACAATGGGCGCATACTTGATGACGATGACTGGACCCTCGCTCGAGCCACGTAAACCAGCAATTCTCACCGTCGATGACGACCCCGCCGTATCCCGCGCCGTAGCGCGTGACCTGCGCCGCCACTACGGCGAGCGGTACCGTATCGTGCGCGCCGAATCCGGACCGGACGCCCTGGAGACACTGAAAGAACTCAAGCTGCGCGGTGACACGGTCGCGGTGTTCGTCGCCGACTACCGGATGCCGCAGATGAGCGGTATCGAGTTCCTCGAGAAGGCGATGGACTTCTTTCCGTTGGCGCGACGGGTGCTGCTGACGGCCTACGCCGACACCCACGCCGCCATCGACGCGATCAACGTCGTCGACCTCGACCAGTACCTGCTCAAGCCGTGGGACCCGCCGGAGGAGAAGCTCTACCCGGTGATCGACGGCCTGCTCGAAGGCTGGCGGGCCGTCGGCGACAGGGCGATGCCCTACACCAAGGTCATCGTGCACCGCTACAACGAGCGGTCATGGGAGGTGCGGCAGTTCCTGGCCCGCAACCAGTACTCGTTCCGCGCGGTCAACGCCGACGAGCCCAAGGGCAGGCAGTTGCTCGAAGCGGCGGGCCTCGATGACAGCAGGCTGCCCGTCGTCATCACCGAGAAGGGCGAGACCCTGGTCGCCCCCTCCAATGTCGAACTGGCCGCGCTGCTCGGCCTGTCGACCTCCCCGCAGTTGGAGATGTATGACCTCGCGGTGATCGGCGGTGGCCCCGCCGGGCTGGCCGCCGCGGTCTACGGCGCCTCCGAGGGACTCAAGACCGTGCTGATCGAGAAGGCCTCCACCGGCGGTCAGGCCGGACGCAGTTCGAAGATCGAGAACTACCTCGGCTTTCCGCTCGGCGTCTCGGGAGCCGAACTCACCACGTCGGCCCGGCGGCAGGCGGAAAGATTCGGCGCCGAGGTCATCACCACTCAGGAGGCGGGCAAGCTCGGGGTCAACGGCGTCGGTGCGGCACATTCGATCCACCTCAACGACGGCAACGCCATCGGCGCGCGGGCCGTCATCCTCGCCACCGGTGTCGCCTATCGCGAACTCGAGGTCACCGGCTGCCGCGCCACCCCCAAAGATCCCGACGAGGCGAACTTCGTCGGCCGCGGCGTCTACTACGGGGCCTCGGTATCGGACAACACCGAATGCGCGGGTGAGGACGTCTACATCGTCGGTGGCGCGAACTCCGCAGGCCAGGCCGCCATGTTCATGTCGCAGACGGCGAAGTCGGTGACGATGCTGATCCGCGGTTCCTCGCTGGAAGCCGGAATGTCGCAGTACCTCGTCGACCGCATCATCAGGACCGACAACATCACCGTCCGCACCTGCACCGAGGTCGTCGACACCGTCGCAGAAGACGACCACCTGTCCGGATTGGTCCTGCTGGACAGGCGGACGAACGAGACCGAGACGGTGTCGTGCGACCGGATGTGCTGCTTCATCGGCGCGACACCGCGCACCGACTGGTTGGAGGAGTCGGGAATAGCCCGCGACGATTACGGCTTCGTCCTGTCGGGTCCCGACGTGATGAAGGTCAGCGGCTGGACCCTGGACCGTCCTCCCCATCACCTGGAAACAAGCGTGCCCGGTGTGTTTGTTGCAGGTGACGTGCGCTCGGATTCCGCGAAGCGGGTTGCGGCCGCCGTCGGCGAGGGTTCGATGGCGGTGATGTTGGTGCATAGATATCTGGCAGAGGCATGATTGCCGGCACCGCCGGCGAGGCCTAGAGAGGACCACCGATGGGCGAAACATGCCTCCGCGACGAGCTTCGCACCCTGTTCCTGTTCGAGCACCTGTCCGACGAGCAGCTCGACATGCTGTGCCAGGACGGCCACATCGAGACCTTCCCTGCCGGACCTCTCGTCGTCGAGGGTGAGCCCGCGAGCTGCTTCTACGTGATGATCGAAGGCGAGCTGGTCATGTCCAAGCGCTCGGGCGGCGTGGACATCCAGACCGGCAAGACGTCGCAGCGCGGCGTCTACTTCGGCGCCTGGTCTGCCTACGTACCCGGCGAGGAACACATCTACGAGGCCTCGGTGCGGCTGACGAAGCCGTCCCGCTGCTTCGTGCTCGACTCGCAGGCTTTCGCCCGCTTCATGCAGACGCAGTTCCCGATGGCGGTGCACCTGCTGGAGGGTCACCGGGTCGGCGGTCGTCGGCAGAGCCAGATCATCGGCCAGCGCGAGAAGCTGCTCGCGCTGGGCACCATCACCGCCGGACTGACCCACCAGCTGAACAATCCCGCGGCCGCCACCGCCCGCGCCGTCGCCGATCTGCGGGAGAGCGTCGGCCACATGCGGCACAAGCTGGCGATGGTCGCCGAGGCCAAGTTCACGCCGGAGGCGCTGCGGATGCTGGTGAGCATCCAGGACCAGGTCGCCGAGCAGGTCGCCAAGAACAAGGACGTGGAACTGACCGCGCTCGAAGCCTCCGATCGCGAGGACGAGATCGGCGACTGGCTCGAGGACCACGGCATCGCGAGCGCATGGGACTACGCGCCGACGTTCGTCGACGCGGGCCTGGACACCGACTGGCTGGAGCGGGTGTCGGCTCTTCTCGACGACGTCGACGCATCCGCGTCGCTGCAGAGTGCGATCGGGTGGCTGAAGTACACGATCGACAACGAACTGCGGCTCAACGAGATCGGCGAGGCAAGCAAGCGCATCTCCGCGCTGCTCGCAGGCGCCAAGCAGTACTCGCAGATGGACCGCGGCGCCTACCAGAGCGCCGACGTCCACGAACTGCTGCGCAGCACGATCATGATGTTCGGCGACAAAATCGGCCACCAGGGCAAGGGCAGACCGGTCACGCTCATCAAGGACATGGACAAGACGCTGCCCGAATTGCAGTGCTACCCAGGCGATCTCAACCAAGTGTGGACCAACCTCATCGACAACGCCATCCAGGCGATGGAGGGCCACGGCACGCTGACGATTCGCACCGCGCGCGAGAACGAGCAGATGATCCGCGTCGAGATCTGCGACGACGGTCCCGGCATCCCCGAGGACATCATCGACCGCATCTTCACCCCGTTCTTCACCACCAAACCGTTCGGTGAGGGCACGGGGCTCGGGCTGGACCTCGCCTGGCGGATCGTGGTCGAGAAGCACGGCGGCAACATCTCGGTGCAGTCCAGGCCCGGCGACACCCGGTTCATCGTGGTTCTGCCTCTCGTAGCGCCGGCACCGCTCACCCCGTCGCCGCGCGAACTGGCGGAGGCCGGCACGGAATAGCCGCCGCATCGCCGTAGGTTTACCAACCATGACCAAGCCTGATTTCGGAACGTTCGGCGCCTTCGGCCACCACTCGATGTGGCAGCAGCTCTCATCCCAGCAACTGCGGGATATCGAGTCCCTCGGCTACGGCGCCATTTGGGCCGGCGGCTCGCCTGCGGCCGAGCTGTCCTGGGTCGATCCCATCCTCGACCAGACGTCCACACTGAAACTGGCCACCGGCATCGTCAACATCTGGACGGCCGAGCCCGGTCCGACGGCGGAGTCGTTCCACCGCATCGAGAACGCCTTCCCCGGCCGCTTCCTGCTCGGCATCGGCGTCGGCCATCCCGAAGCACATCAGCAGTACCGCAAACCGGTCGAGGCGCTGACCGACTATCTCGACAAGCTCGACGAGTACGGCGTGCCCAAGGACAGCCGGGTGGTGGCCGCGCTCGGCCCGAAGGTGCTGAAGCTGGCGGCGGAGCGCTCGGCGGGCGCACATCCCTACCTGACGACGCCCGAACACACCGCCTGGGCTCGCAAGCTGATCCCCGAGGCGTTCCTCGCGCCCGAGCACAAAGCCGTGCTGACCACCGACCCCGAAAAGGCCCGCGCCGTCGGCCGCAAGGCGCTCGAGATCTACCTCAACCTGGCGAACTACCTGAACAATTGGAAGCGGCTCGGTTTCACCGACGATGACTTCGCGGACGCGAGGAGCGAGGCAGGTGAAGCCAAGCCGGGCAGCGACCGGCTGGTCGACGCGGTCGTCGCGTACGGCACGCCCGAGCAGATCGCGGCGCGGCTGAAAGAGCACATCTCCGCCGGAGCCGACCACGTGCCGGTGCAGGTGCTGACCGGACCTGACAAGCTGGTACCTGCGCTCGCCGAACTCGCCGGACCGCTCGGTCTGTCGTAATGGCCGATCAAACAGGGGGACCCGCATGACTGACGCTGTTTCGCTCAAACCCGATCTCGGCCGCTACGGCGTCTGGACGTTCGGCGCACCCAAACCCGAGCAGGCGGTCGAGATCGAGAAGCTGGGCTACGGCGCCGTCTGGGTCGGCGGTTCGCCCGCGGGCAACCTCGAATACGTCGACCCCATCCTCGAGCAGACCGAAACCCTGCAGGTGGCCACCGGCATCATCAACGTGTGGACGGCACCTGCCGCCGAGGTCGCCGAGGCCTACCACCGCGTCGAGGATGCCTACCCGGGCCGGTTCCTGCTCGGTATCGGCATCGGACACCCCGAGCACACCGACGAGTACCGCAAGCCCTACGACGTGCTCGTCGAATACCTCGACGCGCTCGACGCCGCGAAGGTGCCGACGAGCAGGCGGGTCGTTGCGGCACTCGGCCCGAAGGTGCTGAAGCTGGCGGCCCAGCGCAGCGCGGGTGCGCACCCGTATCTGACCACGCCCGAGCACACCGGGTGGGCACGCGAGTTGATCGGTCCGACGGTGTATCTGGCGCCCGAGCACAAGGTGGTGCTGACCACCGACGTGGACAAGGCGCGCGAGATCGGCCGCCAGACCGTCGACTTCTATCTGAACCTGAGCAACTATCTGAACAACTGGAAGCGGCTGGGGTTCACCGACAACGATCTGGCCAAGCCGGGCAGCGACCGGTTGATCGACGCAGTGGTCGCCTACGGGACGCCCGAAGACATCGCGCGCCGACTCAACCAGCATCTCGAGGCCGGCGCAGACCACGTCGCGATCCAGGTCCTCGGCGGTTGGGACGCCCTGCTGCCGACGCTGACGGAGCTGGCCGGGCCCCTGGGGTTGAAGGGCTGACCAAGTCCGGACCGCTACGGTAGGTCCATGCGGTTGCTCGTCACCGGAGGTGCAGGCTTCATCGGGGCCAACTTCGTGCACAGCGCTGTGGGTGAGCACGAGGTCACGGTGCTCGACGCGCTCACCTATGCGGGCAGCCGTGAATCGCTGGCACCGGTGGCCGACGACATCCGCCTCGTCCAGGGCGACATCGCCGACGCCGACCTGATGGGCAAGCTCGTCGCAGAGTCCGACGCCGTCGTGCACTTCGCCGCGGAGACGCACGTCGACGCATCGCTGGACGACCCCGAGCCGTTCCTGCACTCCAACGTCATCGGCACGTACACGGTGCTGGAGGCCGTGCGCACGCACGGTGTGCGGCTACACCACATCTCCACCGACGAGGTCTACGGGGATCTCGCGCTCGATGCTGAGCAGCGCTTCACGGCGGGCACGCCGTACAACCCGTCGAGCCCGTACTCCTCGACCAAGGCCGCCGCCGACATGCTGGTGCGGGCGTGGGTGCGGTCTTACGGTGTGCCGGCGACGATTTCGAACTGCTCCAACAACTACGGGCCCTACCAACACGTCGAGAAGTTCATCCCGCGTCAGATCACCAACGTGCTGACGGGCAGGCGCCCGAAGCTCTACGGCACGGGCCGCAATGTGCGCGACTGGATTCACGTCCACGATCACAACAGCGCTGTGTGGCGGATCCTGGCCGACGGCGTCATCGGCCGCACATATCTGATCGGCGCGCGGGGCGAACGCGACAACCTGTCGGTGCTGCGGAGCATCCTCTCGCTGATGGACCGCGATCCCGACGACTTCGACCATGTCGTCGACCGCGCCGGCCACGACCTGCGGTACGCGATCGACCCGTCTGAACTGGAAGACGAGCTGGGGTGGGGACCCAAGCACACCGACTTCGAGGACGGCCTCCGCCAAACCATCGACTGGTATCGCGACAACGAATCATGGTGGGGCCCGCAGAAAGAACTCGTCGAGGCGACATACGCGAAGCGGGGGCAGTGACGTGAAAGCGCGCGAGCTTACGGTGCCGGGGGCGTGGGAGATCACCCCCGATCAGCATGCCGATGACCGCGGACTGTTCTACGAGTGGTTCACCGACACCGGGTTCTCCGACATCACCGGACACCGCCTCGATGTGCGTCAGGCGAACTGCTCGGTGTCGGCGGCGGGCGTGCTGCGCGGCCTGCACTTCGCGCAGTTGCCGCCGAGCCAGGCCAAATACGTCACCTGTGTGCGCGGCGCGGTATTCGACGTCGTCGTCGACATCCGTGTCGGCTCACCGACATTCGGGCAGTGGGACTCGGTGCTGCTCGACGACCGCAGCCGCCGCTCGGTGTACATCAGCGAGGGTTTGGCGCACGGCTTCCAAGCCCTGTACGAGGATTCGACGGTGGTGTACCTCTGCTCGGCCGAGTACAACCCGCAGCGCGAGCACACCATCCGCGCCACCGATCCGGCGCTGAACATCGCCTGGCCCGGAACGGATCACGTGCTGTCCGGGCGCGACGCCGACGCGCCGACACTCGAAGAGGTGAAGGCTGCGGGTCTGCTGCCCTCGTGGCAGGGCGCAAAGGCGTTCGTCGAGGAACTGCGCAGTCGCGAGTAGCGTGGCAACCCATGCTGAGGGCCGACATTCATCCCGACGGGGTCGCGGTCATGCGACTGGACCAGCCGGAGCGCCGCAATGCACTGTCGATCGCGCTGCGCGACGCGATCAGCGAGACGCTGGAGGCGTGGGCCGGTGACGACCGCGTCCGCGCCGTCACCCTGACCGCGGCGGGAAGCACCTTCTGCGCAGGCTTCGACCTCAAGGAGTTCGCCGAACCCGACCTCGCCAACACGATCCGCGACAGCAGCCACCGCTATCACCTCGCCGTCTGGCGGTTCCCCAAACCGGTGATCGCCGCCATCGACGGACCGGCGCTCGGCGGCGGTTTCGACCTCGCGCTGCTGTGCGATGTGCGAATCGCGACAACAAATGCGGTCTTCGGCCACCCCGAGATCAAGTTCGGCGCTCCCCCGCTGTTCACCCCGTTGCAGTGGATCGTCGGCGCCGGCATCGCACGCGAACTGTGCCTCACCGGACGACGCGTCGATGCGGCCGAAGCACACCGGATCGGACTGGTGAATACCGTGGTCGACGCCGAGCGTGTCGAAGAAGAAGCGATGGCTACCGCGCGGGTGATGCTCGAGGCGCCGCAGCCCGCGCTCGAAGCGACCAAACGCTATCTGGTGTCGAGCGCAGGCGTGACGTTCGACGAAGCGTTCACCGTCGAGCACGACCGTGTCTTCGATCAGTTCCTGCTCGGCGAACTGTAACTCAGTCCTCGGTGTCCGCCTTGGCGTGCTTCGGCTGCGTCAGGTTGTTGACCGCGGTCTTGACGTTGTCGATCGCGTCACGCAGCGGCGCGCGATGCTTTCCGCCGGTGTCATTGCCGGAGAACGACTTTCGAGGGCTTGCGAACAGCGAGTTCCGCACGGTCGATTGCTGTCTGCTGGTCGTTGTGTTCACCAGCGACGTCGTACGCGGGATCTGAATGTCGATCGGGATCGGGCGTCCGATCTCGAGGTTGCCGATCTTCACGGTGCCGCCGATGGCACCCTGAGCGGAGAACTGGCGGTCCTTCAGCTCAACGGCGACCTCGTTGGTGGAGAAGTCGCCCGAAATGATGTTGTTGCCGCCGAGTGTCAGTCCGCCGTCCACCGGCGCGCCAACGGTGAGGAACGCGGTCCGGCCACCGCAGCTCGCCTGCGCCGAGCCCAGGCACAGTCCGATGTCGCCGCTGAGACGGCCGTTTCCGCCCGCAGAACCCGTCAACGAGCCGAGGTTGAAGTCGGCGTCCGGATGGGCATCGATCGCAGTGCCGTCGCCGACGGCCTTGAAGCCGTCGAACGGCAGCAACGCGAGTTCGCCGTTGAAGTCGCCGACGGTCCTCTCTCCCACGGCGTCGAGTCCGCTGTCGAACAACTGCAGGCTGCGCGTGGTGGTGGAGTGCCCCAACGTGCCGTAGAGCGCCGCGCCGATGCCACCGGCACCGCCGAGAAGCGGCCTGAAATGGATGTTCCTGTCGCCGTCGACATCGGCGGAGCTGCTGAACACACCGAGCACGTCCCAGGAACCCAGCTGTCCCTGCTCGGAGGCGGCGCCGAAGTCGATGTAGTCCACGCCGCGCTCAGCCAGGACCCGCCAATGGGTGTCCGAGTCGACTGTCGTCGTCAGCCCCGGCAGGTCATACGTGTTACCGGCGTTCTGAATGAGGCCCAACAGCAGCGGATTCGTACCCGCCTCGATGGCCAACTGCCGCCAGATCGACAACGGGCCGGGCGTCGGCCCGATATCGATGATCGGGATCTGGATGTACGCGGCCAGGTCGACGTCGCTCGTCGATTGCGCCGGTACAACAGTGTCCGGCGGAACGGCCAGCACGTTCGCCGCCCCGATTCCGGCCGTCATCGCGCCTGCGACGACCGCGGACAAATACGCACTGGTTGATCCCATGAGGCGACAACCTACGGGTTGGCGGGTTCGTTTTCTGGATGAACCGTCAAATCACCTTCGTGTCGCGACTTGATTGTCGGCGCCGAGCATCAGGCGCAGTATTGGAAGTGGGTGGTCCGGCGCCGCCGAAGCCCTCGTCCGAGCGTCTTGCCAGCGCCGTCGGCCCATTACTAGGATGTCCAAGTATCTTCCACCAAGGGGCATGGTCATGACCACACAGATTCCGCATTTCATCGACGGCCAGCGCAGCACTCTGGCGTCCACCCGAACCGCCGACGTGATGAACCCGAGCACCGGTGCGGTGCAGGCCCAGGTCCTGATGGCGTCGGCAGCCGACGTCGACACCGCGGTTGCCTCGGCCGTCGAGGCCCAGAAGGAATGGGCGGCGTGGAACCCGCAGCGCCGGGCACGCGTGATGATGAAGTTCATCGATCTGGTCAACGCCAACGTCGACGAGCTCGCCGAACTGCTCTCCCTCGAACACGGCAAGACGGTCGCCGACTCAAAGGGCGACATCCAGCGCGGCATCGAGGTCATCGAGTTCGCCATCGGCATCCCGCACCTGCTCAAGGGTGAGTTCACCGAAGGCGCGGGCTCGGGCATCGACGTCTACTCGATCCGCCAGCCGCTCGGCGTCGTCGCCGGCATCACCCCGTTCAACTTCCCGGCGATGATCCCGCTGTGGAAGGCGGGCCCGGCGCTGGCGTGCGGCAACGCGTTCATCCTCAAGCCCTCCGAGCGCGACCCGTCGGTGCCGGTGCGGCTGGCCGAGTTGTTCCTCGAAGCCGGCCTTCCGCCGGGGGTGTTCCAGGTCGTCCAAGGCGACAAGGAAGCCGTCGACGCGATCCTGCACCATCCCGACATTCAGGCAGTCGGCTTCGTCGGCAGCTCCGACATCGCGCAGTACATCTACGCCACGGCCGCGGCGAACGGGAAGCGCTCGCAGTGCTTCGGCGGGGCGAAGAACCACATGATCGTGATGCCCGACGCCGACCTCGACCAGGCTGTCGACGCCCTCATCGGGGCGGGATACGGCAGCGCCGGCGAGCGTTGCATGGCGATCAGCGTCGCGGTTCCCGTCGGCGAGGAGACCGCAAACCGGTTGCGCGCCAGGCTCGTCGAGCGGGTCAACCAGCTCCGCGTCGGCCACAGCCTCGACCCGAAGGCCGACTACGGTCCACTGGTCACCGAGGCCGCGCTCAAGCGGGTGCGCGACTACATCGCCGCGGGCATCGAGGCCGGTGCCGAAGCGGTGGTCGACGGACGCGAACGCGGCAGCGACGAGCTGACGTTCGACGAGGCCGACCTGTCGAAGGGCTTCTTCATCGGCCCGACGCTGTTCGACCATGTCACCACCGACATGTCGATCTACACCGACGAGATCTTCGGGCCGGTGCTGTGCATCGTGCGCGCCCACGACTACGAGGAGGCGCTGCGGCTGCCCACCGAACACGAGTACGGCAACGGGGTGGCGATCTTCACCCGTGACGGTGACGCCGCGCGCGACTTCGTCTCCCGCGTGCAGGTCGGCATGGTCGGGGTCAACGTTCCGATCCCGGTTCCGGTGGCCTACCACACGTTCGGCGGGTGGAAGCGGTCCGGCTTCGGCGATCTCAACCAGCACGGGCCTTCGTCGATCATCTTCTACACCAAGGTCAAGACCGTCACCGAGCGGTGGCCGTCGGGCATCAAGGATGGCGCCGAGTTCGTCATCCCGACGATGAAGTAGTAGAAGCCCGTGCAGTTCTTCGGCCTCGATGACGACGAACGCGTGATCGCCGAGACGGCGGCCGCATTCGCCGAAAAGCGCCTTGCGCCCAACGCGTTGGAATGGGACAAGTCGCATCACTTCCCGGTCGACGAACTGCGCGAGGCCGCCGAGTTGGGCATGGCGGCGATCTACTGCAGTGAAGACGCCGGCGGCAGCGGCCTGCGCCGCATCGACGCCGTCCGCATCTTCGAGCAGTTGGCCGCCGCCGACCCGACCGTCGCGGCGTTCATGTCGATTCACAACATGTGCGCGTGGATGGTCGACACGTACGGCACGCATGAGCAGCGGAAGTCGTGGGTGCCCAAGCTCGCGTCGATGGAGGCCATCGCGAGCTACTGCCTGACCGAGCCCGGCGCGGGCTCGGATGCCGGCGCCTTGCGTACCAAGGCGGTCCGCGAGGGTGACTACTACGTGCTCGACGGCGTCAAGCAATTCATCTCCGGCGCAGGCGCATCCGATGTCTACGTCGTGATGGCCCGCACCGGCGGTGAGGGACCCCGCGGCATTTCGGCGTTCATCGTTGAAAAGGACACGCCGGGGCTGAGTTTCGGCGCCAACGAGGAGAAGATGGGCTGGCACGCGCAGCCCACCGCGCAGGTCATCTTCGAGGGCGCGCGTGTCCCCGCCGACGCGATGCTCGGTGGCGCCGACGGCGAGGGCAACGGGTTCTCCGTCGCGATGAACGGCCTCAACGGCGGTCGGATCAACATCGCGGCGTGTTCGCTCGGTGGCGCGCAGGCGGCCTACGACAAGGCCGCGGCCTATCTGGCCGATCGGCAGGCGTTCGGCGGACCGTTGCTCGACGAGCCGACCATCCGCTTCAAGCTCGCCGACATGGCAACCGCGCTCGAGACATCGCGAACATTGTTGTGGCGGGCGGCAACCGCGCTCGACGACAACCATCCCGACAAGGTCGAGTTGTGCGCGATGGCCAAGCGCTATGTCACCGACGCGTGCTTCGAGGTCGCCGACTCCGCGCTGCAGTTGCACGGCGGATACGGCTACCTGAACGAGTACGGTCTGGAAAAGATCGTCCGCGATCTGCGGGTGCATCGAATCCTCGAAGGAACCAACGAAATCATGCGCGTGGTCATCGGTCGGGCTGCCGCGGGCCGAGCCCGCAATTCGGCAGAGGCCGCCCGAGTCCGCGCCTCTTAACCCGGAGGGTCAATGTCGATCATCTCGTTCTTGGGGCTGGGCAACATGGGCGGGCCGATGGTGGCCAACCTCGTCGCGGCAGGGCACACCGTGCACGGCTTCGACCCGGTACCGGCGCTGAAAGCCGCGGCAGAAGCCAACGGCGCCAAGGTCTTCGACTCCGGCGCGGCGGCTGTCGCCGACGCCGAGGTGGTGATGACCTCGCTGCCCAGCGGCGCAATCGTCAAGGCGTGCTACGACGAGGTGCTGCCCGCGGCGAAGGAGGGTGCGCTGTTCATCGACACCTCGACGATTTCGGTCGCCGACGCCCGTGAAATCCACAAACAGGCGCTCGACCGCGGATTCGCTCAGCTCGACGCCCCGGTGTCGGGCGGCGTCAAGGGCGCGACGGCGGGAACGCTGGCGTTCATGGTCGGCGGCGAGGACGAGGCCGTCGAACGAGCGCGACCGGTGCTGGAGCCGTTGGCGGGCAAGATCATTCACTGCGGCGGTTCGGGCAACGGCCAGAGCGCCAAGCTGTGCAACAACATGGTGCTCGCGGTGCAGCAGATCGCCATCGGCGAAGCATTCGTACTCGCCGAGAAGCTCGGGCTGTCGGCCCAGTCGTTGTTCGACGTGATCACCGGCGCCACGGGCAACTGCTGGGCGGTGCACACGAACTGCCCCGTGCCCGGGCCGGTTCCGACCTCGCCCGCCAACAACGACTTCAAGCCGGGCTTTGCAACCGCGCTGATGAACAAGGACCTCGGGCTGGCGATGGACGCCGTGACGTCGACGGGATCGTCGGCGCCGCTTGGCACCCATGCCGCCGAGATCTACGCCAAGTTCAACGCCGACCACGCCGACAAGGACTTCAGCGCCGTCATCGAACTGCTGCGCGGCAACTGAGTCGGCGCCCCGTCAGGGAACCGTCTGGGTGTTCTTACCCAGCTCAATCTGCTTGCCGTCGTAGGTACCGGTGCAGGTTGTCACCACGGTGTACTTCGCCAGCGGTAGCGGAGCAGGCACCGTGAAACTGGCAGTTCCATTTGGTTCGATATTGAAATCCTCACTGGCTCCGGTCAATCCAGTGCCGCTGGTCGCACGGTAGGTGCAGCTACCGCCGACGCCCGAACTGTTCTTGACGTTGACCGTCCACAGCGGGACACCACGGTCAAACGACACTGAGATGGCATTCGACGGCGGCGGGCACGTCTGGCCGGCGGGAACAGTCTGCTGAGGTCCGCCGGGTGGGCATTGAACCGGTGGCTTGGCCGTGCACTGCTGGCCGGCGGGCACTTCGGCTTCGACATCGTTGGGTCCGCACTTGACCGGCGGCTTGGTTTCCGGCTGCGCCGGGGCCGAGGCGGGTCCGGATCCACCTGCGCTGCTGGCGGGCGGCTTCCAGGTGTAGTTCGCCCAGGGGGTGCACCAATTCTCCTCGAACGTCTTGAAACGGCAGGCCTGGAATCCGAATGTGTATCCGTTGGGGCCGATGCTGGGAATCAAGATATTCGCGTTGTGCGTGGCGGTCTGGCCGTTGATGCATTTGAATTCTTGGTCGTCGAACTGGTACCCGTTGTCCATCACGTGCACGATGTCCACGACGTAATCGCCGTTCACCCGGGGGCACCCCCCGATAACGCAGGTGAGCTGGTGTTCTCCGACCGGACTACATGTCACGGTGAGCCCATTGGACAGCGTGTCGGCTGACGCGAGCGGCGCAGTGAACGGTGAGAATGCAGCGGCGGCGAAGATTATCGTGGCCGCGATCATCAGCCGTCGGAATACTCGTTTGAGGATCATCACGGTGTCCTTGAATGTTGCGGGGGTGGCTACCCAATCCCGGAATCGTAGAGTCGGCAGGCTCACAAAGAAATCGGGTGTTTCCCTACTTTTTCCACTCGCGTGGCGTCTCACCAGGCGATATCGGCGCCTGTCCGCTCCCCCGGCCGCGGGATGAACCGGCACAGCGAAGCCGCACAACGCTCCGCCACGGCCCGGACGATGCCGAGCCGCGGCAGAAGCGCTATTCGATTGTGGTCAGCCGACGGTCTGCACGTCGCGCCCGAACTCCACTTGTTGACCGTCGTACGTCCCCGTGCACGAAGTCACGACGTCGTACTTGCCGACCGGAGCGAGCACGTCGAAGCTGTGCGTGCCGTTCGGCGCAATGTCGAACGCCTCATCGCGTCCCGGCAGGCCAACCTGGCTCGTCGCGCTGTAGGTGCAGCTGCCACCGATGCCCGCTGAGTTCGTGACATTCACGGTCCAGGGCAACGGTGGGAGCCTGCGATTGAAGCTCACCTTGATCGCGTTCGCAGGCGGTGGGCACTTCTGGCCGGCCGGAACGGTCTGCTGCGGTCCACCGGGTGGGCACTGCACGGGCGGCTTCGGCGTGCAACTCTGACCTGCCGGAACTTCGGTTTCGACGTCGTTCGGCCCGCACTTGACCGGCGGCTTCGGCGCGTCCTGCGCGGGGCCGCCGGGCGCACCCGGTCCCGAAGGCGGTGTCGTGACTGCTTTCGTCCCGAAGACCAGGCCGACGAAGTCAGGGCCGTAGTCGTCGACGTCGTACGCCTCGTTGCGAATAAATGCAACACCGAAGTCAGTTCTGTTGCAGTCGCCGATAGCACCGCCACCGCCATTGGCGTACGCCTTTGTCAGCGTTGCAGCCATGGGGTCACCCGTGCCTTTGAAATACACGACATCTCCGCCGTACGCCGCCTTCAGTTCGTTGATCCTGGCGTCCGGCTCGGGGATTGGCGCCGCGATGGCAAAGGCGATGTCCTGAAGCGTCTGGTTGTACTTCAAGTCGGGACAGCCGGCGTTGGCTCTATCGCGGGCGACGGTTCCCCGGATGTCGGCGATGGGATCGGCCTGTGCCGCCGGCACCACCATCAGCATCGACAACACCAGTCCGGCAATCGCACCTGCCAATGGCAGCGCAAACAATCGTGATCTCGTCATCAAAGTCTCCTCCGCGTCACGCGTAGGGGCGCAGTGGCGTCTACGTCCCCCAACGAATCGACGCTAAGGCAGGCGCTGTCGCCCGAGATATAGGGCGTTTCCCTATGTTTTGCGGCGTTCGTCGGCAAACGCCGACGTCAGGTGGTGACTTCGCCGGGCAAATCTAGGCGGCGTCGGCAGGCTTGTGCGCGGCGAACCAACGGCGGTGCAGCCGCTGACAATCCGCGATGCGCATCGGCTCGCTGCCCGCATAGTCCGGCCGGACCGCGAGGGCGGCGGGAATGTCGGGCGTACCGTCTCCGGTGACGACGACGGCGCCCAGCCCGGTCGACGTCGCGGCGCGCAGGCCGGCGGCCGAACCCGTGATGGCGAGCGCGTGCTCAGCCGGTATCCCGAGCTCCCACAACGCGGTTCGGACCGCTTCGGAATCGGGCATCGACTTCTTGACGTCATCGGCGGTCACCACGGTCTCGACGACGCCGTCGCCGACGAGCTGACGCACCAACGGCTCCACCCAGCTGCGCTGTCCGCCCGCGACGACGGCGACAGCCACCCCGGCGGTGAACGCCTCCATGACCAGATCGATGAGCCCGTTGCGAGGTGTCAGGCCCGCGCCGAGGATCATCTCGTCGAGCATCATCGTCTTCGTGGTGTAGATGTCGTCGGCGAGCAGCTTCGTCAGCACATCGGACTCGGTGGAGACGCTGCGCTTGCGGAGCTCGGCCAGGATCCGCTGACGCTCGTCGGTCAGTGCGAGCAGCTGCCGGTAGCGCGTGACGGACCACTCGAAGCTCAGGCCGTGCTCGGCGAAGGCGGCGTTGTAGGCCAGTCGATGCCCGTCGCATTCCACGTCGGCGAGCGCATCGAGGTCGAAGACCAGTGCGCGGAGCTGGGTCACGTCGGCGCCGGCCGGTGAATTGCAGTCCCACCAGAACCGACCTGCACGCCAGGTCTTCTGCTGTGTCATAGGCACGTAGAAAGGGTGGCCCACGACACAGTCCGCGGGCCTCCCCCATTAGGGGGATTGGGCAGGCCAAGTTGCGGGATGCCGGCCGGCGCCGGACCTAAGGTGTTGCCATGGCGTCCGACAGCCCGCTCGCCTCCGGACCAGTGCGAATCGTCCTGGTGGACGACCACGAGATGGTCATCGAAGGCCTCAAGGCGATGCTCGCCGCATTCACCGACCGGGTGATGGTGGTGGGGCAGGCGATCGGCGCTGAGCGGGCGGTCAGCGTGGTGGACGAACTGGACCCCGACATCGTGCTCTCCGACGTTCGCATGCAGGGGTCCAGCGGCCTGGACCTCTGCCAGACGCTGCGGGAGCGAAGGCCGGACCGCAAGGTCGTGATGCTGTCGGTCTACGACGACGAGCAGTACCTGTTCCAGGCGCTGCGGGTTGGCGCATCGGGTTATCTGCTGAAGAGCATCAAGGGCGACGAACTCGTGCGCCAACTCGAGTTCGTGCACGGCGGCGCCACCGCCATCGATCCCGGTATGGCGGCCAGGGCCGCCGACACCGCAGCCCGGATGCAGCGCGACGAGTTCTGGCCCGGCGCGCGCCAAGGGCTCACCCAGCGGGAGAGCGAAATCCTCTCCTATGTCGTCAACGGACTGTCCAACCGCGGGATCGCCGCCAAGTTGGTGATCGGCGACGAAACGGTGAAGACGCATCTGCGCTCGATCTACCGAAAGCTCGGCGTCAGCGACCGCACCGGCGCAGTGGCCACTGCGTTGCGCGAAGGGATCTACCAGTGAGCCGCGCAGGCAGCGGCCCACGGCGCCCGCACGCCGTCCGCGATCTCGTCGACGCCGATCGCGAACTGGCGCTGTTGCGCGAGCTGATCCAGGCAGCATCAAGCGGCCCCGGCGTCGAACCGCTCGCGGCCGCGGCCGCCCGCATGATCACCGAAGCCACCGGCACCGACGTCTGCTTCGTGCACGTACTCGACGACAGCGACCGCTCGCTGACACTGGCGGGCGCGACGCCGCCGTTCGACCAGGAGATCGGAAAGATCCGGCTACCGTTGGGCTCCGGCGTCTCCGGCTGGGTGGCCAGCCACCGCGAACCCGTCGTGATCACCCACGACAAGGAGTCCGACCCCCGATACATGCCGTTCCAGTCGCTCCGCGGATCCGACTTCACCTCGATGGTGTCGGTGCCGATGGAAACCGATCCGGGCGGTCTGGTCGGGGTGCTCAATGTGCACACCGTGGACCGGCGGGAGTTCACCGCAGGCGATGTCGAGCTGCTGCTGGTGATCGGGCAGCTCATCGCGGGTGCGTTGCATCAGGCCCGTCTGCACCGCCAGCTGGTGGTTCGCGAACGCGCGCACGAGAACTTCGTCGAGCAGGTCATCGAGGCGCAGGAACTCGAGCGTCGGCGCCTGGCAAGTGACATCCACGACGGCATCTCACAGCGGTTGATCACGCTGTCGTACCGGCTGGATGCGGCGACACGGGCGGCGCAGTCGGATGCCGACGCGATGACCGAACAATTGGGCATGGCAAGGGAACTGGTCGATCTGACGCTGCAGGAGGCCCGCGCGGCGATCAGCGGTCTACGACCGCCGGTGCTCGACGACCTCGGCCTGGCAGGCGGGCTCGCCAGCCTGGCGCGCTCGATCGGCCAGATCGACGTCAAGGTGGACCTCACCGAGAGGCGCCTGCCCGACCACATCGAGCTCGCGCTGTACCGCATCGCACAGGAGTGCCTGCAGAACGTCGTCAAGCACGCGAAGGCCTCGACCGCGCGGTTGAAGTTCGCCGTCGACGACGACACCGCCCGGCTCGAAATCGTCGATGACGGAGTCGGTTTCGACACTTTCGAGCATCCGCTCGGCAGCGACGAGATGGGCGGCTACGGCCTACTGTCGATGGCCGAGCGCGCCGAGATCGTCGGCGGACGGCTGAACATCCGGTCGCGACCAGGCGCAGGAACCGCGGTGACCGCGACCATCCCGCTGCCGAACGTCTCCGACTAGCACCGACTTCTCAGTCCAGAGCCAACCCGTCGAGGAGTTGGGCCGCGAGACGACACCCTGCGTGGACGTCTCGCCACTGGCAGCTGACCGGACTGGACGCTTCGAGGGCGTTCCTGCTGCTGCCCAATATCCGGTCCGCCGCACCACGCGCCCGTTCGACGGCCTGCCGGTATGCCCGCGTCGCTGCGGCGTTATCGTCCCGCCGCTGTATGGCGGTCCTGATCTGAAGAGCGGCGGCATCAATGTCGGACGCCGCCCTACCCAGCTGCGCAGATGCCTCATCTGTGACCTGTTGTCCGCCATGCGAAGTGGCGAGGAGTTCGCGTAACTGATCGACGTGCCTACGCCATACACCGTCGGCTGCGCCGACCACGGCTGCTGTTATGCCTGCACCCGCAACCATCGCGACGTCGTCGTAGTTGCGCCACGCGAAGATGCGCCCGTCGTCGACCGGGAGCGCCGAGACGGTCACGTCACAGATGCCCGCGGCATGCAGCCCGGTGAGGCTGTCGAGCGGGTCGATACTGGCCGTGCCGCGCGGCACCAGCACGCGGCTCGCGGCGGCGTCGCGCACCGACAACAACAGCCAGTCGGCGAATTCGGCGCCGACGACCGCCTTCCAACGACCGGTCAGCACACCGTCGCGAAGCCGTCCCCCGGCCTGATAGCTGGTGACGATCAGCGCATGCGGGTCCGCGCTCCACACGTCGTCGGCCGCGTTCGGGTACAACGTATCGACCTCGTAGGCTGCCGCGTTGACCATGGCGACCGGCCAACCGAGCGACCCGTCGACCGCGGCGAGTTCGGCGACCGCTGCGACGAACTCGCCGGCAGGCAATGCCAGCCCGCCACGCCATTCGGATTGCAGCATCCGGCTGGCCGCCGAACCATGAAGCGCGGCAACCGAACCAGCTGCGGCGGCGTCGACCACCGCGCGTGCGGCCGCGCCCATACCGGCCGGTTCGCCCATGCCCACCTCCACAAACAGCGACAATGGTATGCATGATCGCGGCGCGGAGCAGCCAGCTGTGACCGACGGCGCGTCCGTTCTCGGTGCGGTCAGGTCCCTACTGCCGACGATCGCGGCGGCCGCGGCTGATGTCGATCGAACAGGCGCGGTCGCCCCCGAGGTGATTAGGCGTCTGCGCGAGACGGGCTATTTCGCATTGTTGCAGCCCCGAGCGTTCGGAGGTCTGGAGGCCGAACCGGATGTCTACCTGACGGCGACCCGCGAACTCTCGTCGGCGTGCATGTCCACCGGATGGCTGGCCGGGTGGCTCGCGATGAACAACTGGGGGTTGTCGGTTCGCGATCCACGTGTTCTGCAGGATATTTGGGGCACCGATCCCTCAGCGCTGCTGTGTTCGTCTTATGCGCCGACGGGCCGACTGGAGCGCGCCGACGGCGGCTTCTTGCTGTCCGGTCGGTGGAGTCGATGTACCGGCGCGCACCATGCGACGTGGCTGAGCGCCGCCGCCCTACGGGTAGGCCCCGACGGCGCCGCGCAGGACTTCATGGCGGTTCTGGTGCCGCGCAGCGACTATGTCGTCGAGTCCAGCTGGAATGGGCTGGGGTTGCGCGGCATCGGCGCCGACGACGTCGTCGTGTCCTCCGCGTTCGTGCCCGAGCATCGCGCGTTCAGTTGGCTCGACCTGAAGCTGGACAGCAGCGTGCCGCCGTTGGATCGGCTGCCCCAGCCGACGCTGTATACGCTGGCCGGAACAATGCCACTACTCGGCGCGGCGCAGCGCGCGCTTGCGGTGTGGCCTGCCCACGAAACGCCTGCGCTGAGCGTCACCGCTATGGCTCACACCGATGTCGAGCTGTCGGTGTTCCAAATCCGCCGCAACGTAGGCGATCTCACGGAGTGTGTGCGCGCAGGCGGCTATCCCGACGCCGCGCTGATGTTGCGCACGCGCCGGGACCAGGTGATGGCCTCCGAGCGGGCAGAGCGGGCAGTACGCACGATGGTTCAGAACCGCGGCGACGACGACGGCCTCATCGAGCGCATCTGGCGCGACGTGCAGACCGCCCGCATGCATGTCGCGAGCAATACCGATCAGGTGCTCTCTGTAGTCGGCCGGTTCGCCCTCGGCCTCGACGTCCACGACCTCATCTGGTGATGATCGGTCACACCCAGTCATCCGATGACAGCGTCCGAAGAACCCGGGACAGCATGTCGTCGGTGATGGACGCCGAGTCCGGTTGATCATCGCGCGATGCGGGCCCGGCGCTACCGAGCTGCTCAGAAATGCCCGTGGCGGCACGGGTGAGGAAGGGCGCCATTCGCTGCAGTCGATGTACCGGCAGTGAGCCGGTGAGCGACAAACCCGCCAACACACCGTCGACTATCCGGATAGGGGCGGCGACGCTCGACAGGCCGACGGCGAGCTCCTGATCGTCATAGGCAAGCCCGTGCCGTGATCGGATCCGCGCCAGTTCCTTGTGCAACGTCGACAGGTCGGCGATGGTTGCCGGGGTGCGTTTGGGAAGCGGGTCGCGGAGGATCGCGTCGACTTCCTCCGCGGGAAGCAATGCGAGCATTGCCTTTCCGAGTGCGCTGGCGTGTGCAGGCGTGCGGTCGGCCACACGTGTCGGCATTGCGACTCCGTGAGCACCTGAGACCTTGTCCAAATACACGACATCCGCGCCGAGCAACACACCGAGGTGCACCACCAACCTGGTGTCGGTGTGGAGCCGCTCGAGCACCGGAGCCGCGACGCCGCGCAACTGGGACTGATCGGCCATGCGCGTCACAGGCAGAGGCGAGGCCGCGAGGCCGTACCCGCCCGGACGACGCTGCAACAGGCCGGCCTTCTCCAGCTGGCCGAGGATGCGGTGGGTCGATGAGCGCGGCAGCCCGGTGCGAGCGACCACCTGGTCCAGGCGTAGCAGGGTGTCGGCACGCTCGAACGCATTCATTATCAGCGCGACCCGGGTCACCATCGATGTGTCCGCTTGCGGCGCACTGCCACTGGCAGATCGCGGCACGATCACCTCCAGTAGAGAGTCCCGTTCGGTCAACGATCTCATGAAAGGTCGGCCCCCGCCGACGAGGACGGGGGCCGACTGCGCGTCGCATCGCTAACTCAAGCGGCGTCGCTTTCCGCGCCGGCGCCGTCACCGGCTCCGCTGTTGCTCGGGCCGCCATCGGTTTCCGATTTCTTCGGGCCGATGTCGCCGAGCTTGCGAACAGCGGACGTCAGCTGATCGCCGGCGTCCTTGACGATGTCCAGCAGCCGGCTGCCCGGATGAGCCGAGCGGGTGTCGCGCTTACCCGGCACGGCCTTGTTACCGTCCTTCAGGTCGGTCGCGCCGTTCGTAGCCACCTTCGTCGACTGGACTACGGCAGCCTTCGGGGTCGCCGGAGCCTTGTTCTTGCTCTCCGCTTCTGCGGTGACGGTCTGGCTCGTCGAAGCGACGGTTGGCGCCTGGACAGGCGAGGGCGCCGGAGCTTGGACCGCCTGCTCGACCTCATGGATGACCTTGGCGTTCACCGCTCGGGTGAACTTGGCCGCCGAGTAGCTCGCATCGGCGATGCCGCGGTTGATTGCGGTAGCCACCGCGGCTATATCCCGGGTTGCGAACGCGGCGGCAACCTGGTTGGCGACCGCCGACAGCTGACGTGTCAGCGTGCGCACCTGAAGCTTCACCTCGTTGCCCAGCGTGGGCTCGGGGGCGAACTGCTGACCGTTCCAGCTCACCAGCGTCCAGCCATCCTCGGGATTGCCCTCGATGACGACATAGTCGGTGTTTTTCAGCTGGGCCGTCTTCAGCAGTTCGAGCTTCTGTTGCGGCGTCAGATTGTTCACGTTCATAATCGTCCAGAACATGATCGTGCCGCCGTGCGAGAAGACGATCGGATTGCGATCGCCGTTGTCGTACATGGTCTGCAGCGCGTTGTCGACCCTTTCGTCGAACACGTACCCGTTGACGTTGGTCCCCGGCATGTACGTGCTCTTGTTGAACATCGAAGCCGGCAGCTGCGGAATGATTCCCGGCAGAGCCCATCCGATCGGATACAGGCCGTACCCGGACGCCGCGTTGGCTTCCAAGGAGTCCTCGAAGACACCGGCCTCGATCTCCTGCAGCCCGGGAAGCACCTGGATCGGCAGCCGCAGGTACTGCGACATCGGCGCTGCGGTCTGCTGGGTTCGCACCATCGTCGACGCGTAGATGGCGTCGTAGTTGTTGTCGCCCAGTGTCGCTACCACGTCTTGAGCCTGTTGCTGGCCCTTCGCGGTCAAAACGGGACCGGGGGTCTGTGTGTTGATCTTTCCCGAGGCGTTGCCCTCTGACTCGGCGTGACGGACGAATGTCACCCTCATCATCTCGGCGGCCGAGGCCGGTATTGCCGCCGCGAACAGCAGCAGAAATGCGGTGAGCGCGGTCCCGACGTACGTCCATCTCACCCGTCTGCGCCGGGGCCGGGCTATGGCGTCGGATTCGAAGCCATCGTTCACTGAACATCCTTTGGTCGGTGGTACGGACAGCTCACGGTGGACGCACGACGAATTGCGGGCAAGGCGATGTCTCACTCACCGAGACCGGAGGCTTGAGCTGTGGCAGCGCAGGTCAGAAGTCGCCGGCGGCGCGCCGCAGCGTCTCGATCGACGCGGCGAGTGCCCGAGATTCATCGTCGGACATGCCGATGTCGGCGAAGACTTCCTTGTTCAGCGTCACCGTCGCGTCCTCGACGGTGGAGCGCCCGAGGTCGGTGATCTGCACCAGCGTGGTGCGGCCGTCGGTGGGATGTGGAAGGCGTTCGACCAGTCCACTGGCCTCCAACCGCCTGATCGCGTGGGTCACGCTCGTGACGTGTACCTGGAGCCGGTCCGACGCCTTGGTGATCGGCAGCGCACCGTTACGGCTGAACGCCAGCAGCCGCAGCAGCTCGAAGCGCGCGAAGCTCAAGTCATAAGGTCGCAGGGCGTTCTCCACGCGGGCCAACAGGATCTGATGGGCCCGCATCACCGACGTCACCGCGACCATCCCGTTGGCGACGTCGCCCCAGCCCGCGCGTTCCCAGTTTTCACGCGCCAGCTGGATGGGATCGCGCTTGTGCGCGTCCGCGGGCGGTTCTGAGGCCACACCTCTTCATACCGCAGCAGTGCGGCCGGGACGCCGAAATCTCAGCGCGACGCGTAGGGCTCCAATGCCTTGAGCACCGCCTTGGTGGACTGTCGGTTGCCCACCGTGATCCGCACGCTGCCGTCGGCGTAGTCACGGATCTGCAGGCCGGTGTTCTCGAAGAACTGGCGCCACGGTCTGCTGTTGGCGGGCAGGTACACGAAGTTGGCGTGGCCGTCGGTGCTGTACACACCCATCGAATGAAGTCGCATCCGCAGATAGCGACGCTCCGATGCGATCATCCGGATCCGTTGTTGCAGTTGACTTTCCGCGTCGTAGGAAGCGGCCACCGCCACCAACCCCGTGATTCCGACGCCGAACGGAAGCTGCATGGTCCAGATCGTCCTGGCCAGATCCGGGGCGCAAAAGCCGTATCCGATCCGCAGACCGGCGAGCCCGTATGCCTTCGAAAAAGTTCGCACCACCACCACATTCGGAAACCGCTCAACCAGGTCGACGGCGTCGATCTGGTGCTCGGGTGCGAGGAACTCGACGTAGGCCTCGTCCAACAGGACCACCGTGTCCTCGGGCACCCGCTGCAGAAACAGTTCGACGTCGGCGGCCGGCTCGATGGTTCCCGTCGGATTGTGCGGGCGGCACACCACCACCACGCGGGCCCGGCTTGCCGCCTCGGCCATCGCCTCGAGGTCGTGGTGACCGTGCTCGTCAAGCGGTACCGTCTCCGAGACGAGCCGGGCCATGTGGGCGAAGATTGGAAAGCCGTCGAACGTCGGCGACGTCATCACCATCCGGTCCCCCGGGCTCGTCACGGCGTTCAGCACCTGCATGATCACGCCGGTGGCACCGGCACCGATCACGACCTGCTCCTCGCTCACCCCGATGTGGCCCGCGATCAACGCGCGCAGCCGCTCGGGCAGGAACTCCGGATAGCGGTTGGCCACGTCGACGGATTCGGTCAGCGCCGACCGCACACCCGGAAGTGGCGGGAACGGATTCTCGTTGAGCGACAACGCAAACGGGTTCACTGCACTCGGCAGCGCCGAGACGGCTTCGGTGAGATCGGCCCTGGGCGTGCTCATCAGTCCCGCCCGCCCCACTTGATCGCCGCCGCGCCCGCGAAATCACCGGCGTGGGCGAATGCGGCCATCAGCGCCACGTCACCCTTCTTGAGCTGACCGTCGGAGATGGCCCGCTCGAGGTTGATCGGGATGCCCGCGGCGAACAGGTTGCCGCACTCGTCGAACGTGTCGCGGTGGCGCTCCTTCGGCAGTTCCAGCGCCTCGCGCCAGTTGCGCAGGAACACCCTGTTGGGCTGGTTGGTGACGAACAGGTCGAGGTCCTTCGGCTTGATGCCGATCCGGTCGCAGACCGTATAGGACACCTCGGGCACCTGGCGGTTGCCGCGAGCGAGCACCTTGGTGATCTTGCTTTCGGTGAACCCGATGCAGCCCTCGCCGGGACCCGCTTGCCACCACTTGCGGTACGGGTTGACGGCGATGGTCATATCGCCTGCGAACTCGCCGTAGGTCCGGCACTCGATGTCGAGGATCGGGGACTTGTCCGACAGAGCGAGCAGGCCGACCGCCGCGCCGTCACCGGGCACCGATGCCTGCGCCTTGGACCGGATCGTCTTCTGGTCGAAGATGGTGCCCGCAGCGTTCTGGGCGACGGCGACAAGCGCCGTCTGGCCCTGCCCCGACTCGAGAAGTGACCGGGCCACGTTCATGCCGAGCACGAACGCCGCACAACCGCCGTTGTGCAGATCGAGAACCCAGTTCGGCTTCATGCCGAGCCGATGGGCCATCCCGCCGCCGCCGCCGTAGAACGGCATGTCCGGCAACTGCACATGGGTGATCAATACGTCGACGTTGGCGATCGCATCGTGGCCGTGGCGTTCGACGATCCCGGCGGCGGCACGTTCGACCATGTCGATGGCGGTCTCGTCCTCGGCGACGTGGTGGCGGAACTTCGGCGCCCGGAACATGACGTTCTCGCGCAGGTCATCGGTTTCGGCGTAGCCGGCGTAGTAGTCGGCGCTGACCGGTTCTCCGGGCAGATAGGTCGAGATGTCGAGCAGGCTGACAGTCATCGGGGCGGTCCTCACTTCATCCAGGCCGGCGTGACCGGCAGGCCGTTGTGGTGCCGGTATTCGGCAATTGCCTTGAGGTTCTTGAGCTCCAGCAGATGGCCGGGGCCGAACATGTCCCAGAAATCTCCGACCCACACCGGCCGTTGGGGTGGCGCGGTCTCGGGATAGGGGTTCTTGTCGTAGAAGGGGTGGTGGCAGTTGGTCCAGAGCACGACAGACCCGGGCTTGTCGAACACCAACTGCGCGTCCACGATCCGCATCAGGTAGATCATCCACAGGTGCTTGCCCTGGTCCCACGCGCAGTGATAGTCGACCGTGCGGGCTTCCTTGTTGGCGACCGTTCTGGTGAAGATGGGGCTGCCCTTGTCACCGCCGAGCTTGTCGTAGGCGACCCACAAGCCGGGTTCCTCGGTCGGAGCAAAGCCTCGAAGGCTGTACGTCCACTCCTCCAGACACCGGGTGTCGGCCATGTAATCGAACAGCTCATCCGGCGGGCAGTCGATGTAATCGTTTACGGTGCAAAAGGTTCCGAACACTTCATCGTGCGGATAGACCGACCGCATCATGTTCATGATGATCGGAGTGGCCTTCTCCCTCGGAGCGGTCTCGACACGGATGACCCCGTCGATGGGGGCGGATGTGCCAGCCGATTGGAGCCGGTGGGCGGTGATGTCATCAAGCGCGGGCAACGACATTTGATCTGTTCTCCTCAGCGATAACGGGTTTCTTCACGGGTGCCTTGTCGAGAAAGGCTGCAAAGGGCGGGATTTCGTCGGCCGAGCACTCGACTGCGACGACGGAGGGTCCGTCGACCTCGAGTGCGGCCTGCAACGCGGCGGGAAGATCGTCGATCGTCTCGACGTCCACCGACGACAGCCCGGGGAACATCGCCGCGAGCCCGGCCCCGAGCCGGCTCGGACCGAACCGGTTGTAGCTGTAGGTGTCGTTGTAGAAGAGCTGTTCGCGGGTCACGCACATCGCATGCGCGTGGTTGTCGAACAGAAGGAACGTCACGGGAAGCCGGTATTGCAGCGCGGTGTGAATCTCCATGCCGTGCATGAAGAACGACCCGTCGCCCGCCAGTACGACGGTGCGGCGCCGGCGACCGAATGCGACGCCGAGCGAGGCGCCGAAGCTGTAGCCCATCCCGCCCATGCCGAGCGCGACCACGAACCGGCCGTCCCTGCGGGCAGGTAGATAGTGGATCGCCGCCGCGCCGATGTTGCCCGCGTCGACGACGATGTCGACACCGTCGGGCAGTGTCGCGTCGAGCGTGGCCATCGCCTCGCGGTAGCGCACCCCCGGGCCGTCGTGCGGCGGCGGGGTCAGCTCCGTGCTGGGGACCACGTCGGGCACCCGCACCCGGGTCGGCCGGCAGTCGCTGGTCAAGGCCTGGGTGAGCAGTTTCAGCGAGCCGCGCAGGTCTTCGGTGTGGACGTGGGTGCTCGGCACGTACGGGGCCGCCGACCCGATCGAATAAGTGGGCACAGAGGCCAGCGCCTCGTCGAGGCCGGCCCGCGCGGTCACGTTCATGCGGGTTCCGACGAGCAGGCACAGCGCACTGTCAGCAACCGCGGATGCGACACCAGGGTGGCCCATCACGCCGGTGACGCCGATTGCCGACGACGAACCGAGGCCCGGCGTGCCTGCGACGTCCTTTGCGTCGGGCACGGTCGCCACCCGCGCTCGCAGCATGGACCGCAGCTGCGCGAGTTCGCCGCGCGCATCGTCGCGGGCCACCTGCTCGCCCGCGATGATCGTGACGGGGCCGTCGGCGTTGCGCAGCGCTCGGGCGATGAGGTGCGGGTCGCCGAGGTGGGCGGCGATCGGCAACCCGTTGGCCCCATTCACCAAACGAGTCGGGTCGAGTGCGGCCTGCTGGACGTCCTTGGGCAGCAACAGCACCGCCGGGCCGCCGCGGTGGGCCGCCGCGATCGCTTCCGGCAGAGCGCTGACGATGTCTTCGGGTGCGGTGACCCGTCGGCAGAACACCGACACCGCCGAGAACAGCGCCTCGCCGTTGAGTGCCCCGTTTCGTCCGCTGGTGTCCTGAAACGCGCCGCGACCGTCGAGCGACGTCGGCGGCTGACCGATCAGCGCCAGCACCGGAACCCGGCTGGCGAATGCTTCACCGAGACCGGCGACGGTGTTCAAACATCCGCCGCCGGATGTCGCGGCCACCACCCCGAGGCCAGATCCGCTGCGGCTGAAGCCTTCTGCCATTGTCGCCGCGGAGAATTCGTGCTTGGCCAGAACGGCGGTGATGTCGTCGCGAAAGTAAGCGGCGTCGTAGACGTCCTCGATGTTGGCGCCGTCGACGCCGAAGATGTACTCGACCCCCGTCGCCGCAAGGTAGCCGACGATGTGATCAACAACCCTGCCGATCACTCGCTGATTCTCAGCCATTGTTCACCTGCTTCCGCACCTGCAAGTGACACGACTCGTGAGTAACAACGGTTCAACCAGTGAGCGGACTCACAAGTCGGATTGCAACAACACCTCTTTCGTATCCGTGTCGACGAGTTGGACGGCTTTGATCTGATCCTTCTGCATCGTCGTGTTGCCGCTCGGCAATGCGGTGGCGCCGTTCACGCCGACCCACGTCGCGACTTGGTTCTGAGTTCCGTTGGGTCCCACCAGAACCATGCCCAAGTTCTGGGTCGTCGCCTGCCCTCGGCTCGCGTAGTCGCCGTACGTGCAGACCATGTCAATCCGAGTGCCCCAGCCGAAGCCGGTCAATGTCACGGTGGCGTTGATGGGCGTCTGGGCGACTTTGCTCATCGTCACCGCCGACGCCATCGGGCCGTCCTCGCCGCCCTGTCCGCGGATTCCCGGGAGGATCCCGATCACCAACGCGACGACCAACACCGCGGCCGCGGCGGCCAACGTGATCATGCTGATCCTGCGGGTGCGGCGGCGCCGCCGTTCCACTTTGGCCAGCAGGTTGTCCAGCATCTCCGGACGCGGCTGCGGTTCATGTGTCGCCGGATTGTCCAGCGCTTCCACTTCCTCGGCGGTCAGTTGTGCCAGCAGAGCAGGGATGCCGCTCAGTTCCGCGACGGCCGCACTGCACCGCGAGCAGGTCGCGAGATGTGTCTCGTATTCGCGCCGCTGCGCACCCGACAGTGAGCCAAGGACATAAGCCGCGTCCCACATCACGTATGGGTCGTCACCGCGCACGGCGTCGTCGCGGTTCGCGGATTGCGTCATCGGGTCACCCCCATTTCTTGCAGAGAGAGACGCAACGCGCGCACGGCGTAGTGCAGCCTCGATTTCACGGTGCCTTCGGCAATGTCCAGATCGGCGGCGATTTGTGCGGTCGTCCAGCCCTGGTAGTACGACCGTCGGATCACCGCGCGGTGATCTGGGGAGAGCTGTGCCAGGGCGCCGGTCAACAGCATTCGATCCAAGGCGGAATCCACCTCATCAGGGCCGGCGCGGTCGTAGGTCTTCTCCGGGTCCGGGGTTCCGGACTCGCTGCGAAACCTGGCGCTGCGCCGTTCGTCGATAATCATATTTCTGGCGACTGTGAACAGCCAGGCACGGGCCGACCGGTCACCGTTGGTGACCTCAGGATGCTGCCAAGCGCGCAGCAAGGTTTCCTGCACTACATCCTCTGCTCGTGCCGGATCGCCCGTCAGCCGCACGGCGTAACGCCACAAGGCCGCGCCGTGCTCGTCGTAGAGCAGACGCATCAAGGCGGTTTCCGGATCGTCCATTCACAACCTCCCTCGTTATTACGAGGCAGTGAACGATCCGGTTCACAGGTTTCGCCCAAACAGCGAAGAAATCTTCTGCGTCAGCGGGTCAGGATGCGCGGCCCTTCATCGGTGACCGCAACGGTGTGCTCCCAGTGGGCGGCACGCGTCCCATCGGCGGTGACGACTGTCCAGCCGTCCTCCAGTTCCACCGTCTTCGTGGTGCCGAGGGTGAGCATCGGCTCGATCGCCAGCACGGATCCGGCAACGAGGTAGGGGCCGCGGCCGGGCTGGCCCTCGTTGGGCAGGAACGGGTCCATGTGCATGCGCCTGCCGATGCCGTGGCCGCCGTACCCGGCGACGATGCCGAAGCGTCGGCCGTAGCGCTTCTCGGCCGCCTTGGTGCCGTTTTCGATGGCGTGCGAGACGTCGGTGAGGCGGTTACCCGGCACCATCGCCGCGATGCCCGCCTCCATCGACTCCTTGGTGGCGGACGAGAGCGCCTCGTCGACTTCGATCAGCTGCCCGACGCCGAACGTGATGGCCGAATCGCCGTGCCAGCCGTCGACGATCGCACCGCAGTCGATGGAGACCAGGTCGCCGGCGGCCAGCGTTTCGGTGGGCGACGGGATGCCGTGCACGACACGGTCGTTGACCGAGGAGCAGATGCTGGCGGGAAACCCGTGGTAGCCGAGGAACGACGGGGTTCCGCCGGCGTCGCGGATCACTGATTCGGCGATCCTGTCGAGGTCGAGGGTGGACACCCCGGGAACCGCCGCCTCGCGCACGGCGCGCAGCGCGGACGCCACCAGTGCCCCGGCTTCGGCCATCGCGTCGAGCTCACCGGGTGTGCGCGGCTCGACCACCTTGCGGGTTCGCAGTCCCGGCAGGGTGATCATCTCCTTACTTGCCGAGCGCGCGAAGGGCGCGGGCGAAGACCTCGTCGAGGCTGCCCACCGCGTCTACGGTCTGCAGGTTGTTGTGGCTGTAGTACTCCAGCAGCGGCCTGGTCTCGTCGGCGTACACCTTCATCCGGTTGTGGATGACGTCTTCGGTGTCGTCGGCGCGACCGCGCGCCTTCAGGCGCTTGAACAGCTCCTTTTCGGAGACGGCGAACTCCAGCACGGCGTCGAGCTTGGTGCTGTGGTTCTTCAACATCTCGTCGAGAGCCTTGGCCTGTGCCACCGAGCGGGGGTAGCCGTCGAGGATGAATCCGTCGGCGGCATCCGGCTGCTCGATGCGGTCCTCCACCAGCTTGTTGGTCAGCTCCGAGGGCACCAGGTCGCCGGCGTCCAGATAGCGCTTGGCCTCCACGCCGAGCGGCGTACCGGACTTGATGTTCTCGCGGAAGAGGTCGCCGGTGGAGATCTGTGGGATGCCGAGCTTCTCGGACAGCTTCTGAGCCTGCGTCCCTTTGCCGGCCCCCGGCGGCCCGAGCAGTACGACTCTCACTTCAGGAACCCTTCGTAGTTGCGCTGCATCAGTTGGCTCTCGATTTGCTTGACCGTATCCAGACCGACGCCAACCATGATGAGAACCGCTGTTCCACCGAACGGCAAGTTTTGAACGCCGCCGGTGTTGCCGATCTCGAGGAAGAGGTTGGGCAGGACGGCGATGACGCCCAGGTAGATCGAACCGGGCAGGGTGATCCGGTTGAGCACGAAGCGCAGGTAGTCGGCGGTCGGTTTTCCGGGTCGGATGCCGGGGATGAAGCCGCCGTACTTCTTCATCTCGTCGGCGCGTTCGTCGACGTTGAACTGCACCGAAACGTAGAAGTAGGTGAAGAAGACGATCAGGCCGAAGTAGACCGCGATGTAGGACGGGCTCGCCGGGTTGGTCAGGTAGTTCGCGACGAACCTGTCCCACCAGCTGTTGCCCGGGTTGCTCGACCCGCTCTGTATCAACTGGGTGATCAGGTGCGGGATGTAGATCAGCGACGAGGCGAAGATGACCGGGATGACGCCGGCCTGGTTGACCTTCAACGGCAGATAGGTCGACGTGCCGCCGTACATCTTGCGGCCGACCATTCGCTTGGCGTATTGCACCGGGATACGGCGCTGGCCCTGCTCGACGAAGACCACGCCGATGATGATGACCAGCGCGGCGACGCACACCGCGGTGAAGACGACCGGCCCGCGGCTGTCGAGGATGGCCTTGCCCTCAGACGGGATGCGGGCGGCGATGCTGGCGAAGATCAGCAGCGACATGCCGTTGCCGATGCCGCGCTCCTGGATCAGCTCGCCCATCCACATCACCAGCGCCGCACCCGCGGTCATCACGATCACGATGACCGCCATGGTGAAGATCGAGGGGTTCTGGATGATGTCGAGCGAGCACTCCGGCAGCAGACCGCCGTTGGCGGCCAACGCCACCACGCTGGTGGCCTGCAGCAACGCCAGCGCTATCGACAGGTAGCGGGTGTACTGGGTCAGCTTGGCCTGACCCGCCTGGCCTTCTTTTCGCAGCTCCTCGAAGCGCGGAATCACCACACCGAGCAACTGCACGATGATGCTCGCGGTGATGTAGGGCATGATGCCGATCGCGAAGACCGCCAGCTGCAGCAGTGCGCCGCCGGAGAACAGGTTGATCAGGGAGTAGATCTGCGAGTTGTCGCTGCCGGAGAGGTCGGCGATGCACTTCTGGACGTTCGGGTAGTTGACGCCGGGAGACGGGATCGAAGCGCCGATCCGGTAGAGGATCAGGATGGCGAGGGTGAAGAGGATCTTGCGTCGGAGGTCAGCCGTTCGCAGCGATGAGATGAAAGCCGAAAGCACTCTTCCTCCTGCGCAGCCGGGCTCTTATCGCGGCGTGCTAAATGGGCTGGTCGTCTACCAGCGTGGCCAAAGTCAATTGGCGAACCTCGGCAGGCGCCCAGCCTGCGAAGTCGCGCAGTCTACGAGAGTAACAGTTGGCAGGCGCCGATCCCGCATCCCCAGGTGGCCGGCTACTGAGGTCAGACAACCTTTCAGATTCGAGGCGTACAGTCACGGACAGCTCATTACATCAGCTAAGTAAATGACGGACAGGGGGTCATCATGGCTCGGAGCGACGACGACAGCTGGGATCTGGCCTCCAGCGTCGGAGCGACCGCGACGATGGTGGCGGCCGCACGCGCACTGGTGACAAGGATCGACGGCGCGTTGATCAGCGACCCGTACGCCGAGCCCCTTGTCCGCGCCGTCGGCGTCGACGTGTTCACGCGGTTGGCCACCGGCGAGATCGAACCGTCGGCGTTCGACATCGATGACGAGAAGCACGCAGGCATGGACCGGATGGTTGACAACATGGCCGTCCGGACGAAGTTCTTCGACGACTTCTTCCTCGAGGCGACGGCCGCGGGGATCCAGCAGGCCGTGATCCTGGCGTCGGGCCTCGATTCACGGGCCTACCGCCTGGACTGGCCCGCAGGCACCGTCGTCTACGAGGTGGACCAGCCCGACGTGATCGCGTTCAAGACGCGCGCGCTCGCCGACATCGGCGCCGAGCCCACCGCCGAGCGTCGCGTGGTGGCGATCGATCTTCGCTTCGACTGGCCCGCCGCATTGAAGGAGGCCGGCTTCGATCCCAACAAGCCGACGGCGTGGAGCGCCGAGGGCCTGCTCGGCTACCTGCCGCCGGAGGCACAGGACAACCTTCTGACCACCATCACCGACCTGAGCGCGGCGGGCAGTTGGCTGGCCACCGAAAGCTCACCGCCGCTGGATGCGGCCGCCATGGACGAGGCGAAGGAGAAGATGGATCGCTCCGCGCAGCGTTGGCGGGAACAGGGTTTCGACCTCGACTGGGCGAACCTCGTCTATTTCGGGGACCGCAACGAGCCTGCTGACTACCTCGCCCAGCGGGGCTGGCGGATGACGGGCCAGAACATCAACGACCTGTTGACCGCTCACGGGTATCCCCCGTTGGACAGCGACATCCACTTCGCCCAGTTGCGCTACATCCGCGGCGTGAAACCGTGACCAGGGCCGACGCCGACAGCTGGGATCTCGCCTCCAGCGTCGGGGCGACCGCCACGATGGTCGCCGCGGCGCGCGCGATCGCCAGCAGGGAACCCGACGCGCTGATCGACGACCCGTTCGCCGATCCGCTCGTGCGGGCAGTCGGGGTGGACTTCTTCACCCGGCTGGTCGACGGCGAATTCAGCGAAACCGACGACGACGGGGCGACCCAACTGATCACCACCGTGATGGCGGTGCGCACCCGGTTCTTCGACGACTTCTTTCTCGATGCGACGGCCGCGGGCATCCGGCAGGCGGTGATCCTGGCCTCCGGCCTCGATGCCCGCGCCTTCCGGTTGGCGTGGCCCGCGGGCACCGTCGTCTACGAGATCGACCAGCCGAAGGTCATCGAGTTCAAGGACTCGACGATGGCTGCGATCGGTGCCGAACCGACGGCGACGCGTCGCGCGGTGAGCGTCGACCTGCGCGACGACTGGCCGGCGGCGTTGCGCGCCAACGGATTCGACGACACCGCGCCGACGGCATGGTCGGCCGAGGGCCTGCTGGTGTACCTGCCGCCGGAAGCACAGGACAGGCTGTTCGACGACATCGCGCGGGTGTCGGCGCCGGGCAGCAGGCTGGCCACCGAGTACCACCCGGACGCGGGTGCGAGCATGGGCCAGCGCGCCGAGGCGTTCCGCGAGCGATGGCAGAAGCACGGCTTCGACATGAACCTGGCGGACCTGTTCTATCCCGGCGAACGCAACCCCGTGGTGGAGTACCTCACCGAGCACGGATGGCAGGTCACCGCGCGCAACAGGCCGGAGATGTTCACCGAATACGGCCGACACTTCCCCGACGACGAGAACCTCACACCGATGCGAGGCTCGCTGGCCGTCACCGCGATACGACAGTAGGAAACTCTCTTGGCACGCACCGACAACGACAGTTGGGATCTGGCATCCAGCGTGGGGGCGACCGCGACCTCGGTCGCGGCGTCGCGGGCAGTCGCCTCCCAGGGCCCCGACGCGCTCCTCGACGATCCGTTCGCCGAACCACTGGTTCGCGCCGTCGGCGTCGAGGCCTTCCTGAAAATCGTCGACGGGAAGGCCTTCGTCGATGACGACCCGTACCTGAACCGCAAGTCGATGAGCGAGCAGATCGCCGTCCGGACACGGTTTTTCGACGACTTCTTCCTGGCCGCGGCCGAGGCGGGGATCCGGCAGGCGGTCATTCTGGCGGCGGGCCTGGACACCCGCAGCTATCGCCTCGATTGGCCACAGGGCACTACCGTCTTCGAGGTGGACCAGCCGGAGGTGATCGCGTTCAAGACCACGGCGCTCGAGAGCCTGGGCGCCGCCCCGACGGCGACGACACACAGGACCGTCGCCATCGACCTGCGCGACGACTGGCCCGCCGCGCTGCGGGCCGCGGGGTTCGACCCGGCCGCGCCGACGGCGTGGATCGCCGAAGGCCTGTTGCCCTATTTGCCGCCGGACGCCCAGGACCGACTGTTCGACGAGATCACCACGCTGTCGGCGGCCGGCAGCCGGGTGGCGACCGAGCACATGGACATGTCGTCGATGCGCGAGGACTGGGTGCAGGTGATGGACGAGCGGTCGGAACGGGCGGGGATGAACTTCAAACTGTCCGAACTGTTCTTCATGGGCGAGCGCAACAGCGCGCGTGACCACCTGTCGTCGCTCGGATGGCAGGTGAGCACCCGGTCGACGACGGAAGCGTTCGCCGCCAACGGTTTCACCGCCCCCGAAGAGATCGTGCACCTCATCGGTGACTCCGGGTACCTCACCGCAATTCGTCAAGGAGCATGATGGCCCGTACCGACAACGACTCCTGGGATCTGGCCTCCAGCGTCGGCGCCACCGCCACGATGGTGGCCGCGCAGCGGGTGCTGGCCGACCGCGAGGGTCTGATCGACGATCCGTGGGCCGAACCGCTCGTGCGCGCGGTCGGAATCGACTTCTTCACCCGCGCCCTCGACGGCGAAATCGAATTCGAGGACATCGATCCACGGTTCAGCAGGCGCCGCGCCGCCGAAGGCATGGCGGTGCGCACGCGGCATTTCGACAGGCTCTTCACCGACGCCGCCGATGCGGGCGTGCGGCAGGCGGTCATTCTCGCGTCCGGCCTGGACTCGCGGGCGTACCGGCTGCCGTGGCCCGACGGCACCGTCGTGTACGAGGTCGACCAGCCCGACGTCATCGAGTTCAAGTCGCGCACGCTTGCCGACCTAGGCGCCCAGCCGACGGCTGATCGGCGCACGGTGGCGATCGACCTTCGCGACCACTGGCCGAAGGCGTTGCTGGACAACGGGTTCGATCCACGGCAGCCGACCGCGTGGACAGCCGAAGGGCTGCTGATCTATCTGCCTGCCGAGGCGCAGGACCTGCTGTTCGACCGGATCACCGAACTCAGCGCGGCAGGCAGTCGCCTGGCCACCGAGCACATCCCGGATGTGTCGATGTTCGCCGATGAGCGGGCCAAGGAGATCACCGATCGGCTGAAGGCCTACGGCCAGGACCTCGAAATGGGTGAGCTCATCTATCACGACAAGCGCAGCGACGTGCTCGAGTATCTGAGGCGCCACGGCTGGGACGTCGAAGCGCAGAAAGTGCAGGATGCCTACGCCGCCAACGGTTTCGAGTTCCCCGAAGACGGCGCGATCGGCTTCTTCACCGACCTGAGCTACGTGACGGCGATCAGGCGCTGACCGTTATCCCGCGCCGGCCAGCTCGAGGAAGCGGCCATAGCGGTCCTCCATCGCACTCCGCCACGCAACGCTCGGCTCGATCGTGCGCTCGGTCGACGCCCAGCGCGCGGCGTCGGCGAGCGACGACTCCAGCCCCGTCGCCATCCGCGCCAGGAACGCCGCGCCAAGCGCCGCACCCTCGGGCACGGCCGACACTTCGACGGGGAGCCCGGTGGCGTCGGCGATGGCCTGCATCCACGGTTCGACGCGGGTACCGCCGCCGGTCGCCACGATGCGGGACGCCGGAGCTCCGCCGAGTTCGATGAGGTGGCGGACGACGAACCCGGACGCCTCGAACGCGGCGCGGCGCACCGACGCGGCGTCGTGTGCGAGGGTGAGCCCGTCGAGCGCGGCCCGCTTCTGCGGATCGTGGTACGGCGTGCGCTCCCCCCGGATGTAGGGCGACCAGACCGGCACCCGAGCCGGATCTGCTGGCGTCGGATCGGCCTGTGCGACAAGGCCGTCGAGCCAGTTGAGGAACAATCCGCCGGCGTTGCTGGCGCCGCCGATCTGGCACTTGCCCGCCGCCGTGTGCGGAATGGTCCACAACCCGTCGACGTCGCGGTACTCCGGGATCGTCACCCACACGATCAGCGTCGTCCCGCACAGCACGAGGACGTCTCCGTCGCGGTCTGCGCCGGCCACCATCTGCTCACAGGTGGCGTCGATCGCGCCCGTCGCGAGCACGGCGTCGGTGTCGCCGACGGTGCCGACCGCCGCGCCGGGTGCCGCCACCCGAGGCATCCGATCGGGCGAGGCCCCGCAGTCGGCGCATTCCTTGGCGTTCCACGCCGTGCCGTCGAACAACGGCATCGTGGTGAAGGCGGTGGCGAAGTCGATCACGGGCTGCCGACCCAATGCGTAGTTGGCCACCGCGGCCGCGGGCCAGTACCCCGCCGCGTCGGGCGCCTGCCCCGCCGTCCACCGCAGGAACTCAGCCGTCTCGCCGACCATGAAGCCCATCCCCGAGGCGGGCGTCGCCACCCTGCCGCGGCTGTCGCCGTAGAGCAGGCCGGGCGTGAGCGGCACCCCGTCATCGTCGACCGCCGTCAGGGAGGGCACCATCGCCGAGACCGCCACCGCGCGCGCATCCGGACGGCCCAGTCGGTCGAGGGCCGCCAACGGACCGTCGCGCCAGGCCTGCCGGGCGTCGTGTTCGAGTTTGTCGGCCGCAGGCACCACCAGTCGGTGCGGAATCCGGGTCCTGGCCACCACCTGGCCGTGCTCGTCGGCGGCCACCGCCTTGACCGCGGTCGAGCCGATGTCGATGCCGATTGTCACCTCTTTGCGTGACACGCGCGTCACCGTACGCCAGCATGGGCAGTCGTGAGCCCGAGACCGCGCGCCCTGGTGACCGCCCCGCTGCAGGGACCGGGTCTGGCCAAACTGCGCGCACTGGCCGACGTCGTCTACGACCCGTGGATCGACAAGACACCGCTGCGGATCTACACCCCCGAACAGCTCGCCGAGCGCGCTGCCGATGAAGGCGCCGATGTGCTTGTGGTGGAGTCTGATTCGGTCGCCGGGCCGGTATTCGACCTACCGCTGCGGGCGATCGCGTCGACCCGCGGCGACCCCACCAACGTCGATGTCGCCGGCGCGACGGCGGCCGGGATCCCGGTCCTGCGCACGCCCGGCCGCAACGCCGATGCGGTCGCAGAACTGGCGGTCGCGCTGCTGTTCGCGGTCACCCGTCATCTGCTGACCGCCGACGCCGACGTCCGGTCCGGCCAGGTGTACCGGGACGGGACGCTGCCCTACCAACGTTTCCGCGGCGGCGAGATAGCCGGACGCACGGCCGGGTTGGTCGGCCTTGGCGCCGTGGGTCGCGCGCTGCGCTGGCGGCTGACCGGGCTCGGCGTCGACGTCATCGCCTGCGACCCGTTTCACGACGAGGCGCAGCACAGCCTCTCCGAGCTGCTGGAGCGGGCCGACATCGTCTCGATGCACGCACCCGTCACCGCCGACACCGTCGGCATGATCGGCGCCGCGCAGTTCGCGGCGATGCGTGACGGCGTGGTCTACCTCAACACCGCACGCGCTGCGCTGCACGACACCGATGCGCTGGTCGCCGCGCTGCGCAGCGGCAAGGTCGCGGCCGCGGGGCTCGATCACTTCGAGGGTGAGTGGCTGCCCGTCGACCATCCGCTGACGACCATGCCCAACGTCGTGCTGACGCCGCACATCGGCGGCGCCACGTGGAACACTGAGCTGCGGCAAGCACAAATGGTCGCCGACGATCTCGATGCGCTGCTGTCGGGACAGCGACCGGCGAACATCGTGAACCCGGAGGTGCTGGCGCGGTGAGATTCGTCGACGACGCCGAAGCGGCTGTGCTGGCGGCGGCCAAGGAGATGCTGCGCCGCGGTCTCGTCGAGGGCACAGCGGGCAACATCTCGGCCCGCCGCGAGGACGCCACCATCGTGATCACCCCGTCGTCGGTCGACTACCGCGACATGACCATCGACGACCTCGTCGTCGTCGACGGCGAGGGCACCGTCGTCCGGGCCGCCGACGGTCGAAACCCGTCGTCGGAGATGCACCTGCATCTGGCGTGCTATCGCGCATTTGACGACATCGGCAGCGTGATCCACTCACATCCGGTGTGGGCCACCATGTTCGCCGTCGCGCGCCAACCCATTCCGGCCGCCGTCGACGAGTTCTCGGTGTACTGCGGCGGGGAGATCCGTTGCGCGGAGTACGCCGCATCGGGAACGCCGGACGTCGGACGCAACGCGGTCGAGGCGCTGAAGGACCGAGCCGCGGCGTTGATCGCCAACCACGGATTGGTCGCGGTCGCGCCGCGGCCGGACAAGGCGCTTCACGTTACTGCGCTGGTCGAACGGACAGCGCAGATCGTCTGGGGCGCAAAGGCTCTCGGCGGACCGGTGCCCATTCCCGACGACGTCAACGCCAACTTCGCAAGCGTCTACACCTATCTGCGCACACACGAGGTGTAGCTCTCCCCTTAACGCCCAAACCGACATTTGGGCGCAAAAGTGCGAGTAAACCCCGCCAAAACGTCGATCTCGGCGCCGCCTCAGGCGGGACGGGTCGCGCGGTAGAACGTCAGCCGCCCGACGAAGCGATGACGCCGGGAAGCCGTTTCAGTGCAATCGAACCCGGCTTCGGTGAGAAGCCGCGGTATCGCGTCGCCGAGGTTGCCGGCGACGTGGTCGCCGTGCAGCATGCGGCGCGCCATGAACCCGTCGGCCGCGGTCATGTGTCCCCCGATGTCGAGGATGTGCAGGCTGCCGCCGGGCCGTAGCACGCGCAGGATCTCCGCTGCCGTCGTCTTTTTCGTCTGTTCATCGAGGTGATGCAGCATCATCGAGGACAGCGCGCGGTCGAATTCGGCGTCGGCGAACGGCAACTCCTGCGAGTAGCCGCGTTCGAAGCGTATCCCGGTCAATCCCCGCGCCTTGCGCTGCGCGCGCGCCAATGCACGCGGGTCCGGATCCAGGCCGACCAGTTCGGCTCCAGGGTGCATCCGCTTCGCGCGGACGGTGACGTTGCCGGTCCCACTGCCGATCTCCAGGACACGCGCGCCATCGGTCAACTCGGCCTGTTCGATGAGCGCGTCGTAGACCGGTCCCATGCCCATCAGGCGGGTCAGCAGGTCGTAGCCGGGGAGAAAGGCGTCGCGTCCAGCCGCGGGGAGGTAGTCGTGCGGTGCTGTATGTGGACGATGTTCGGTCATGACTTCCATGATGATCATCGGCTGGTCAACGTAGTTGGTCGATCGTGGGTAAAACTAGGACTATCTTCGGGCGCATGGTGAACGCTGCGCCACCGGCCGGACGTCGGGCCGGCGTGCCGACGTACAGCTATCCGACCGGCGTCGACATTCCTCCGGTTTTGCTGGTGCGCCCGCGCGATGACGACGTCCTCGAGCGCGGTCACCACATCCACACTTTTCCGGCGCTGTGGTACGCCCCCGAAGCGGCGCTGGTCTACGTCGCTGCCGCCGGTGTGGTGCTTCATCCGGACGAGGTTGTGCGCACCGACGACGGCGTCGGGCTGTTCTTCGATCCTGCCGCGGTGGGCGGCGACACGCTGCCGCCGTGGTCGTCATGGCGCGCGCACCCGTTGTTGTTCCCGTTCCTGCACGGGCACTCCGGCGGATTGCTGAAGCTGAGCCTTCCCGCGGACCGGCGCGCGGCATGGGACGGCGCCGTCGAGTCGATGGAGGCCGAGTTGGCCGCTCGCCGGGACGGATACCGGCAGGCCCTGCTCGCTCACCTGACGCTGCTGCTGATCGACATCGCGCGATTGGCGGGTGACGTTGTCGGCGACCTGCGCCGTAGCGGGGAACCGCTGCTGGCCGAGGTGTTCGCGGTGATCGAGCGTCGCCACAGCGAAACACTGTCGCTGCGCGAGGTGGCCGACGCGGTCTCCATGACGCCGGGACATCTGACGACGGTCGTGCGCCGCCGCACCGGGCGCACCGTGCAGGAATGGATCACCGAGCGCCGGATGGCCGAAGCCCGCACGCTGCTCGCCGAAACCGAGCTGCCGATATCGGACATCGCGCGCCGCGTCGGCCTGCCCGACCCCGGCTACTTCAGCCGGGTGTTCCGCCGCGTGCACGGCGCGTCACCCCGAAGATGGCGTGGCCGGCACGCCCAGCCGTGACCGACGAAGCCGACCGCGAGCGAGAAATCATGGTCGTGAAATCGCGAAATCACGACCGGGAATGCTATTTCGCGGCGAAGGTGAGGGACTCGCCGCGCGCGCCGCCCATCCATAGGTCCTGGCACGCCTCGGCCATCTCGTCGAGCCCCTCGACGACCGCGCCGAAGACATTGCCCGGCACCCAGCCCTGGTCCCCGTTGATCAGCAGGTTGTTGCGCCCGTAGAACAGCGCCAAGTCGACGATCGCCCCGGTTGTCCCTGTGCCGGTGGTGTTTTCGTAGCCGTAGGCGGGATTGCCCAGCACGTCGGAGTCGAACGAGAACCAGCAGAGGTCACCGGGGATCGGGGTGATCGTGGTGTTCTCCTTGCCTGGATCGGCCGGCGCGAACGCCGGTAGCAGGGTGTAGATTTCGTTGCGCGCGTACTTGCCGTGAAACACCGGCGCCGACAGCGGAAGCGCATCCCACACCGCCGCGCATGTGCGGGGCGCCTGGTCGTCGAGCATGCGGGCCACGCAGCTGACGCCACGCTTGTCCAGCGAAACGGTGATCAACCTGCTCATCTCAAGCCTCCTGCAGTAGGGCCGGAATGCGCGTATGCCAGTCGGTCGCAGCCTGATACGCCTGGCCGACCCGCAACACCAGCGCGTCGTTGTGGCGCGCGCCGACGATGTGCAGCCCGATCGGTAGGCCGGTGGTGGTGAACCCGCAGGGCACGCTCAGCGCGGGCTGCTGGGTCATGTTGAAGGGATAGGTGTAGGGCGTCCAACTCGTCCAGTTCGGCGACGCGGACCCGTCCGGCACGTCCTGGCCGACGGGGAACGCGGGCAGCGGCAGCGTCGGCGTGACGAGCACGTCGTAGCGCTGGTGGAAGCGGCCCATCAGCCCGCCGAGCTCCATCCGGACGGCCATCGCGTCCAGATAGTCGGCGGCCGACATCGTCGCACCGATCGACGCTGTACGGTGCAGTCCGGGGTCGATCCGGCCCGCGAGATCCTCGAGCGCGCCGTAGCCCGACAGCACCTTGGCTTCGCCGGTGAACCACAGCACGTGGAAGGCCTCCACCGGGTCACCGAAGCCGGGATCGACCTCGTCGACGTGTGCACCCGCGCTTGCGAGCACATCGACGGCCGCACGGACAGCGTCGTCGACTTCCGAATCATTCTGCGCGAAGCCGAGATTCGGCGAGTACGCGACGCGCAATCCCGCCACCCCGTCGTCGAGGACTGCCAGATACGACGTCGCGCGGGTCGGCATCGCCGCCCAGTCACGCGCGTCGAACCCGGTGATGACGTCCATCAGCGCCGCCGCGTCCCGCACGGTCCTGGTCATCGGCCCGGCATGCGACAGCGTTCCGAACGGGCTCGGCGGATAGAACGGCACCTGGCCGTAGGTCGGCTTCAGCGCCACCGTCCCGGTGAACGCCGCCGGGATGCGAACCGATCCGCCGCCGTCGGTGCCGACCGACCACGGACCCATGCCGAGCCCGACTGCTGCGGCGCTGCCGCCGCTGGATCCGCCCGCCGTCTTCGTCGGATCCCACGGGTTGCCCGTGACTCCGTGCCGGATCGAGTCGGTGACGCCCTTCCACGAGTACTCCGGCGTGGTCGTCTTGCCGACGATGACGGCACCGGTCTCGCGCAGGCGGGCGACACACGGCGCGTCCTCGTCCCACGGGCCAGCCGCGTCGATCAGATTGCTGCCCCGCAGCGTCGGCCAGCCGCGGGTCCACAGCGCGTCCTTGATCGAGGTCGGCACACCGTCGCCCGGCCCGAGCGGCTCGCCCGCCTGCCAGCGGGCTTCGGATTCCTTGGCCGCCGCGAGCGCACCTTCGTGGTCGACGAGGACGAACGCGTTCACCCGGCCGTCGTAGGTGTCGATTGTCGCCAGTGCGGCCTCGGTCGCCTCGACGGGCGAGATGGTCTTGTTGCGGTAGCCCTCGACGAGCTCGGTCGCCGACGCGATCATGTGGGCGCGCCCGTCGATACGTATCCGAGCTTCTTGTCGACGACGTTGAGCAGCGGCTCGCCGGCCAGCCAGCGCCGCACGTTGGTCGCGAACTGTTCGGCGAGCGTCTCGCGCCAGCCGACCGCATCGGCCGACATGTGCGCGGTGACAACGACATTGGGCGCATCCCACAGCGGATGGTCCTGCGGCAGCGGTTCGGTGTCGAAGACGTCCAGCGTCGCCCCGCCGATCCGCCCCTCGTTCAGCGCCGCCAGCAGGGCGGCCTCGTCGACCATCGGCCCCCTGGCGATGTTCACCAGATGCGCGTCGGGTTTCATCGCGGCGAGCACCTTGTCGTCGACGAGCCCGTGCGTCGACGGGGTCAACGGCGCGGCCAGGATCAGGTGGTCACACCAGCCGACTTCGGCGGCCAGGTTGGCGCTGTCGACGATCTCGCCGAAATCGGGTTCGTCGGTGACCGGCCTGCGACCCGCACCCTTGACCTGCATGCCCGCCGCACGCAGCAGCTTGGCGATCTCCCTGCCGATGCCGCCGGTGCCCACCACCAACGCGGTGGCGCCGGTGATCCTGCGGGTCTCCCGGTGCCGCCACTCGTGACGGCGTTGCAGGTCGAAGCTTTTCCGGCTGTCCTTGGCGTACATGATCACCGCGCCGAGCACGTATTCGGCAAGGGGCCTGTCGAACACACCGCGTGCGTTGGTGACCACGACGTCGGATTCCCGCAATTCGTCGAACAGCAGCGTGTCGACGCCGGCGGCGGTGATGTGAATCCACTCGAGCTGGTCGGCGTGCGGCCACGCGTCGCGGAGTGCCGTGGAGAAGAAGTCCCACAGCAAAAGGGCTTTCGCCCCGCGGATGGCATCGGGCAGGCCGTCGGCCGTGCAGTATCGGAAGTCCACGTCCAGCCCTTCGAGGCCGGGCGGTCGGTCGGTCGCCTTCTCGCACAGGACCGCGATCACCGGTCGTGTTCGAGGCACGAATCCGAGGCTAGGAACGAAACCGTACGATTGTCAACAATCGGCTTGCGGCGGCCGTGGCCTCCCCCCAGACTGAGTCAGTGGGCCATACCCCGCCGTTGCAGCAGTCCGGTATCGGTGTCGTCGTGCCGTTCGACTTCGCGCTGGACCGTGAGCTGTGGCGGTGGGTGCCCGACGACGTCAGCCTGCACATCACCCGGATGCCGTACGCACCGCTGCCCGCGACGCTCGAGATGGCGGTGCACATATCCGATCCCGCGCTGGTTGCCCAGGGATATGACGACGTGCGCGCGGTATCGCCGTTGGTGATGGCCTACGCCTGTACGTCGGGAAGTTTCATCGGCGGCCTCGACGGTGAAACCGCCTTGTTGTCCGCCATGACCGCCGCAGGCGCGCCCGCCGCGGTGACGACCAGCGGCGCGCTGCTCGAGGCGCTGGCGCACCTCGAGGTGCGCCGGCTCGCCACGGCGACCCCCTACGTCGCCGAGCTCACCGTCGGGCTGACCACATATCTGGCCGAGGCGGGGGTGGACGTCGTCGCCGCGGCCGGGCTCGGGCTGACATCCGACATCTGGATGGTGCCGTACGACGTCACCGCGGGGCTGGTGCGCGACACCGATACCGACGACGCGCAGGCGGTGTTCATCAGCTGCACCAACCTGCCGACCTACGACCTGATCGCCGAACTCGAACGCGAGTTGGGCAAACCGGTACTGACCGCCAACCAGGTGACCTTGTGGTCCGCGCTGCGCGTCCTGGGACGCAAAGCCGTTGGCGCGGGTCAATGGCTGCTGGAGAGGTGACGATGACGGACCAACCGTCGATGCACACGGAATATGCGAACAGGCTGCAGCGGATACGGGAAGCGATGTCGCAGAAGGGTTTCGGCGCACTTCTGGTCTGCGACCCGGCGAACATCTTCTATCTCACCGGTTACAACGCGTGGTCGTTTTACACCCCGCAGTGCCTGCTGGTCGGCGCCGGCGGCACGCCGCATCTGTTCGCAAGGGCGATGGACGCAACGGGCGCGGGTTTCACCGCCGCTCTCGACGAGGACCACATCCACGGCTACCCCGAGGAGTTGGTTCACCGCCCCGACGTGCATCCGTACGACTGGATCGCCGACGCGGTGCGCGGGCTGGTGACGGCAGGCGAGACGATCGGTGTCGAAGGCGACTCGCACTTCTTCTCACCGCGCGGCTATCAGGCGCTCGAGCGGGGCCTTCCGTCGCACCGCCTCGCCGAGTCCTACGAGTTGGTCAACTGGGTGCGAGTCGTCAAGTCCGACTTCGAGATCGAGCAGATGCGCATCGCCGGATCGATCGCCGAGAGCGCGATGCGCGCCGCGCTCGACGGGGTACGTCCCGGTCGACGGCAATGCGACGTCGCCGCCGAGATCATGGCGGCGCAGGCGGCGGGCACACCCGAACACGGCGGCGACTACCCCGCGGTCGTGCCGATGCTTCCCAGCGGAAAGGCCGCAGGCACACCGCATCTGACATGGACACAGCATCCGTTCGAGATCGGCGAAGCCACCACCATCGAATTGGCGGGCGTCTACGGCCGCTACCATGCGCCGCTGGCGCGGACGGTGATGCTCGGCGACCCGCCGTCGCTGCTCACCGACACCGCCAAGGTGATCGCCGAGGCGATGGCGGCGACGCTGGCGGTGATGCGTCCCGGCGCCGACGGCGGCGCCGCCCACCGCGCTTTCGACCGTGTCATCCGACCGCACGGCCTGCATAAGGAGTCCCGCATCGGGTACTCGATCGGCATCGGATATCCACCCGACTGGGGCGAGCGGACCATCAGCCTGCGCCCCGGTGAGACAACAGAACTACTGGCAGGCATGGCTTTCCACGTCATTCTCGGTATCTGGAACGAGGATTGGGGTTACGAATTGTCCGAACCGGTGGTGGTCACCGACAAAGGTGCCGAGCGCCTGACCCACCTGCCGCAGGAACTCACGGTCTGGAGGTGAACCCATGACAGCATCGACACTCCCGTTCGCCGCCCGCGCCGAAGGGTTGGTGGGATCGGTCATAGACTCGAGTACGTCACTGCTGCACAAGCAGTCTCACGACATCGTCCGACTCGCGATGGGCAGTCCGGCGTCAGAGGCGGTGCCCTCGAAGATCCTGGCCGGGATCGCGGCGGTGGAACTGGCCGCGCCCGACGCCTACGACTACGCCGCGACCGAGGGCGACCCGCCCCTGCACGCCGCGCTACTGGAGATGTTGCGCGGCACCAGCGACGAGACCACCGCCGAGCGGCTCACCATCACCGCGGGCGGCATGCAGGGACTCGATCTGTTCTGCAAGATCTTCGTCGACCCGGGCGACCTCGTCACCGTCGAGTCGCCGACCTACACCAACGGCAGCGCGACCGCGCTGTCCTACGGCGCGACACTGCTCGAGATCCCGGTCGACGACGACGGGATGGACATCGACGAACTGGAACGGCTCGTCGACGAGGCGGGCCGCAAACCCAAGGCCATCTATACGATCCCGACGTTCCAGAACCCGTCGGGCGTCACGATGTCGCTCGAGCGCAGGCTGCGACTGCTCGAACTCGCGCGGGAGTGGGGTTCGATGGTGATCGACGACGACCCCTACGGCTTACTGCGTTTCGAGGGTGAGCCGCTGCCGACGCTGCGCGAACTCGGCGGCGGAGACCCGCTGGTCTTCGCCGTCCGCACGTTCTCCAAGATCGTCGCACCCGGCTTGCGGGTCGGCTGGGTCGACACCGTCGAAGAACTGCAGCCGCTCCTGATCAACGCCAAGCAGGCGATGGACACCTGCACGAACCTGCCCGCGCAACGGCTGGTGGCCGGCTTCCTCAACGGCGGGCACCTGGACGTCCACCTGGTCACCCAGCGTGCCGAGTACAAGCGCCGCAAGGAAGCCATGCACGCCGCGCTGCGGGAACACTTCGGCGACATGGCCAAGTGGACCGATCCCGAGGGCGGCTTCTTCTGCTGGGTGACGCTCGAGGGTGTCGACGCCACAGCGCTTTTCGAGCCCGCACTCGCCGAAGGCGTCGCGTTCATCCCCGGGACGGCCTTCTCCCCTTCGGGGCGCTTCGGCAATGCGTTGCGACTGTGCTTCGCCTCCACCCCGCCGGATCGCATCCACGAGGGCATCGCCCGGCTGCGCCGCGCCGTCGATCAACTGGTGAACGGCTGATCGAACGTGGCCGTGTCCCCCGCCGAGCAGGCCGTGCTGGACAAGATCGACGAAAGCCAGCTGGTGGAGCTCACCAGGTCCTTGATTCGCGCGCACGGGCAGAACCCACCGGGTGAAGAGGCGACGACGGTCGCCGTCCTCGCCGGGGCGGCGGCCGCACTCGGACTCGACGTGCGCGAGCAGACGGTGCAGGACGGGCGCAACAACGTGCACGTCACACTGTCCGGTGCAGACGGGCCGGGCCTCCTGCTGCTGGGCCACACCGACGTCGTCCCCGTCGGAGAGGGCTGGACGAAAGACCCGTTCGGAGCCGCCGTCCACGACGGCCGCATCTACGGCCGCGGCGCCACCGACATGAAAGGTGGCCTGGCTGCGTGTCTTTCGGCGATGGCGGCGCTTCGAGGCGCCGGGTTGAGCGGACCCGTCGAACTCGCCGCGCTCGTCGACGAGGAGGAGAACGGCATCGGCATCCGCGCTTATGTGTCCTCGGCGGACCGGCCGTTTCTGGGCTGCGTCACCGCCGAACCAACCGATTTGCAGACGATCGTCGGCGCTCGGGGCGCATGCTACGTGCGTATCGAAGTGCACGGAACCGCCTGTCACGCAGGCAGGCCCGATGACGGCGCGAACGCCGTCTACGGCGCGGCGGCCGTGGTGTCGGAGATCGAGCGCATGCACGCCGAACTCGCATGCCGTCCGCACGCGCTGCTCGGTCCTGCGACGTGGAGCGTCGGCCAGATCCGCGGTGGCAGCGGCGGCAGCACCGTGCCCGCGGAGTGCGTCGCGGTCGCCGATCGGCGATTGCTGCCGGGCGAATCAGCGGCGGCGGTGCTCGACGACCTGCAGGCGCGCATCGACGCGTTGCGGTTGGCCGACCGCGGGCTGACCTTCGAGGCGTCGACGCCGATGGAGATGCCTGCCTTCGAGACGCCGCCGGATTCGCCGTTGGCGCGCGCCGTCGTCGCGGCCGTCGCCGACGCGGGCGGTCCCGCGCTACCGCCAGGCGGTTGGACGGCGGCGTGCGACGGCGGCTTCATCGCGCGCGATCTCGGCGTGCCCGTCGTGGTGTTGGGCCCCGGATCGGTTGCCGAGCAGGCACATCGGCCCGATGAGTCGGTCGCGATCGAGGAGTTGATCATCGCCGCGCGCACCTACGTTTTGACCGCCTTACGCCTCCTGGGCTAGTTTCCCCGCGAGCTGGGAGAAAGCCGGCAGCGAGCAATTCGGCGAGGTGGACAGCCCGCCGCGTGACTTTACGTCTGCTCACCGCGCCACTTCCCTCGCGAGCAGACGCAAAGTCGCACAAATTACCGCGTGTCAGCGCGATTTTACGTCTGCTCGCCGAGGGCGGCAGCGAGCAATTCGGCGAGGTGCACGGCCCGCCGCGACGTGCCGTGCGCGATCTGCGTGCGACAGCTGAACCCGTCCGCGACGATGGCCGTATCTGCATCCGCCGCCCGCACCGCGGGCAGTAGCACCCGTTCCCCGACGGCACGCGACACCTCGTAATGCCCCCGCTCGAACCCGAAATTGCCTGCCAGCCCACAGCATCCGGAGTCCGGGATGTCGGCGCGAATGCCCGCCGCGGCCATCAGCGCGCGGTCGGCGTCGAACCCCAGTACGGCGTGCTGATGGCAGTGGGTCTGCACCAGCGCTTCGGAGCCGACGTCGGGTGGCGTCCAGTCCGACCGCGTCAGCAATTCGGCGAACGTGACCGTCGCCGACGCCAGCGCTTCGGCACGCGGGTCGTCTTGCACCAATTCGGCCGCATCGCGTCGCAGCACGGCGGTGCAACTCGGCTCGAGGCCGACGATCGGCGTGCCCGCCTCGAGCTCCGGCGTCAACACATCCAAGGAGCGCGCAATGCGTTTCCTCGCCGCCTTCAACTGGCCGGTCGATATCCAGGTCAACCCGCAGCACACCGGGCCCCGTGGAACCACGACCACGTACCCCGCAGCCTCGAGCACCGTGACAGCCGCCCGACCAACTTGTGGGGCAAGGTAATTGGTGAAGCTGTCCGGCCACAGCACGACCCTGCCCCGCGTCGGCGCGGACGGTGCCCGTCCGGCGAACCACGACGTGAACGTCTGCTCGGCGAATGCGGGCACCTCTCGCTCGGGCGCGATGCCGCCGAGGCGTTTCGCCAACGCCGTACCCGCGGCCCGGTTGACCAGCCGCGGCGCCTTCGACGCGAGCCGCGACATCTGCGGCAGCCAGCCCATCGACCAGTGCGACAGCGGCCGCGCCCACGGCCGTCCCTCGTAGTGGTGGTGGGTGAACTCCGCCTTGTACGTCGCCATGTCGACGTTGACCGGGCAGTCCGACAGACAGCCCTTGCACGACAGGCACAGGTCGAGCGCGTCGCGCACCTCGGTGGAGCGCCAGCCGTCTGTCACCACATCGCCCTGCAGCATCTCCCACAGCAGGTGCGCGCGGCCGCGGGTGGAATGCATCTCCTCGCGGGTCGCCTGGTAGCTCGGGCACATCACCCCGCCGCTGGTCTGCCTGCACTTGCCGATCCCGACGCAACGCCGCTGCGCCTGCGCGAAGTCGTCGTTGTCGTCGGGAAAAGCGAACAGCGTCAACAGCTTCCGATCCTTGGCCGGCCCGAGGTGGCGGATCGCCTCGTCGAGCGGCGGCGGATCGACGATCACCCCGGGATTCATCAGCCCGCGCGGATCCCAGATGCGCTTCATCTCGGCGAGCAGTGCCAGCCCGTCGGAGCCGTACATGCGGCCCAACAGTTCCGACCGGGCGCGCCCGTCACCGTGTTCGCCTGACACCGATCCGCCGAGGGCGACGACGAGATCGGTGGCCTGCTCGACGAACGACCGGTATGCGGCAACGCCGTCAGCGCTGAGCAGATCGAAGTCGATCCGCATGTGCATGCAGCCCTCGCCGAAGTGCCCGTACGACGCACCGGACAACCCGTAGCGGGCCATCAGGTCGTCGAGACCGCGCAGATAGTCGGCGAGACGGTCGGGCGGTACGGCGGCGTCCTCCCATCCGCCCCAGGCCTCCGCCCCGTCGGCCCGCCGCGTCGCAAGGCCCGCGGCGTCGGTTCGGCACCGCCACAGCACCGCCTGGGCAGCAGGGTCGACGACGAGGGATGCCGTTGCGGGCGAGCCCGAATCACGCAGCGCGGCAAGCATTTTCTCGGCCGACAGCTTGGCGGCGACGCGATCTTCGCCGCCCATCTCGACGAGCAGCCAGGCCCGCCCGGCAGGCAGGCCAGCCGCCGTCGCCGCCCTGCGCACCTCTCCGGGCAGCCGGTCGACGAGGTCGACGTTGATCGACTCCATCGTCAGCGGGCTATGGGCGAGCACCACCGGGACGCATTCGGCCGACGTAACGGAATCGGAGAAACCGAGCACGCACAGCACCCGCGCACGAGGCAGCGGTGTCAACGCCACCGTCGCGGAAAGCGTTGCCGCGAACCCGCCCTCGCTGCCGCACAGCAGGCCGGCGACGTTGTAGCCGTGTTCGGGCAGCAGCCGGTGCAGCGCGTAGCCCGAGATCTGCCGGGTGAAGCGGCCGAACCGGCGACGGATCAGCAGCTCATTCGTGTCGGCGAAGGCCAGCAGCGACCGGTGCAGCTCACCTTCGCGGCCCGGCCTTGCAGCCAAAACAGGAGCCGCCCCGCATGATTCGACGGTGCACCTGGTGCCGTCGGCGAGCAGCACATCGAGCGCGCGCACGTTGTCGGCGGTGGTGCCCCAGGCGACCGAATGCGCGCCGCAGGCGTTGTTGGCGATCATGCCGCCGAGCGTCGCGCGGCTCGCCGAGGACGGGTCGGCGCCGAACGTCAACCCGAGCGGACGGGTGGCGGCCAGCAGGTCGGTGAGCACGGCGCCCGGTTCGACGACCGCGGTCCTCGCGTCGACGTCGATGTCCAGGATGCGGTTCACGTGCCGCGACGCGTCGATGACCACGCCGCCGATCGCGTTACCCGCCATCGACGTGCCGCCGCCGCGCAGTGTGACCGGCGCGCCCGCCTCGGCGGTCAGTGCCACCGCCGCGGCCAGATCGTCGACGTCGGCGGGCACCACGACGAGGTCGGGCACGACCCGGTAGTTCGACGCGTCCACCGCGTACAGCGCCCGGCTGGCCGCGTCGTCGCTCACGGTTCCGCGGAGCGCGGTTCGAAGCGCTCCACCGAGCTTGCTCGCGTCGTAGCCCGCGCGGGTTAACATTGTCGACAATCTACCCATTCCGGTCACCGCGATCCAAGGGAGATGACATGCCAACGGTGGGTCTGCTGTACCCCGGCCACAGCGCCGAGGACGACTTCCCCGCACTCGAGGCGCGCATCGACGGGGCGGTGCGTTTGCCGGTCGCCATCACGTCGGTCGGTGAAGACGCACACCGCGTGGACGCCCTGCTGGATCTCGGGAGCGACGAAAGGCTCGCCGACGGCGCGGCGTTGCTGGCCGACGAGAACCCGGACGCGGTGATGTGGGCATGTACGTCGGGCAGTTTCGTGTTCGGCCCGCAGGGGGCCCGCCACCAGGTGTCCGCCGTGGCCGCAGCCGCGGGTGTGCCCGCATCGTCGACCTCGATCGCCTTCGTCGACGCGCTGCGCCACCTCGGCATCCGCCGGGTCGCGGTCGCGGCCTCCTACCCAGACGACGTGGCACGCCACTTCGTCGATTTCCTGACCGCGGGCGGCGCCGAGGTCGTGTCGATGGGGAGCCACGGCATCTACACCGCCGCCGAGGTGGGCACGCTGACACCCGACCAGGTGGTCGCGATGGTGGTCGCCGCCGACCACCCGGACGCCGAGGCGGTGCTCGTGCCCGACACCGCGATGCACACGCTGGCCATCATCGACAAGCTGGAAGCCGCCGTCGGCAAGCCCGTGCTGACCGCCAACCAGGTGACCGTGTGGAAGGGTCTCGACCTCATCGGTCCGGTGCCGCAACTTCCCGGCCTCGGCGCGCTGTTCGGGGCCAGCCGGTGAGCACCTATATCGGCCCCCTGGCTCAGGAGTCGACGCCGAGCATCATCGCCGACAAGCTGCGCCGGGCGATCGCGCACGGCGAGCTCAAACCCGGTGCGCAGCTGGGCGAGGCCGAGCTGGCCCGCAAGCTCGGTGTGAGCCGAGGGCCGCTGCGGGAGGGCATGCAGCGGCTGACCCAGGAGGGGCTGCTCGTGTCGATCCGCAACCGCGGGGTGTTCGTCATCGACATGACGCCCGACGATGTGCGCGACATGTACGCCGCACGCGAGGCCATCGAGCAGGCCGCCGCGCGCAAGATCCTCGACGGCGACCACCATGCCGCGGGCAAGGAGCTGTTGGGCATCGTCGAACAGATGGCCCAGGCGGAGACGCCCGCCGAAGTCAGCGAGCTCGACATCGCATTCCACGAGCGACTGCTGCAACTGGCCAACAGCCCGCGGCTGTCGCGCATGCACCAGACCTTCATCACCGAGACCCGGATGTGCATTCACGCGCTCGACGAGAGCTACGCGAAATCCGAAGTGCGCGACAAGGAACACCGGGCACTGGCGAATGCGATCCGCAAGGGTGACCGCGAGCTCACCGACCGGCTGCTGGCCGCCCACATGGACGACGCCGTCAGTCGGCTCACGCATGACGCGGGCGTCGACGGAGCCGACGTCGGCAGCTAGCGCATTGCGATGCCGATGTACTTCGTCTCGAGGAACTCGTCGATGCCCACCGCGCCGCCTTCGCGGCCGAGACCCGACTGCTTGACGCCGCCGAACGGCGCCGCCGGGTTCGACACGATGCCCTGGTTGAGTCCGACCATGCCGGTCTCCATGGCCTCCGCGACCCGCAACGCGCGCCTCAGGTCGTTGGTGAAAACGTAAGAGATGAGCCCGTATTCGGTTCCGTTGGCGGCCGCGATCGCCTCGGCCTCGGTGTCGAACGGCGTCAGCGGCGCCACCGGCCCGAAGATCTCCTGGCTGCACATCGCGGCTTCGGGTGGCACGCCGCTGAGCACCGTCGGCGGATAGAAGTAGCCGTCACCGCCCGGCGCCGAGCCGCCGGTGAGCACCGTGGCACCGCGTTCGACGGCGTCGGCGACCAGCGACTCCACCTTCAGCAGCGCCGCCTCGTCGATCAACGGCCCGACCTTCACGTCCGGTTGGGTGCCGCGGCCCACCGTGAGCGATTTCATCCGCGCCGCAAGCAGTTTGCCGAATTCGTCGATAACCGTGGATTCGACATAGATGCGGTTGGCCGCGGTGCACGCCTCGCCCATGTTGCGCATTTTCGCGGCGATGACGCCGTCGACGGCCTCGTCGATGTCGGCGTCGGCGAAGACGATGAACGGCGCGTTGCCGCCCAGTTCCATCGACGTCCGCAACACCTTCTCCGCGCACTGTTCCAGCAGCAGCTTGCCGACCTGAGTCGATCCGGTGAACGACAGCTTCCTGGCCAGACCCGACCGGATCAGTGGTTCCATCACCGGTCCGGCGTCGGTGACCGTGATGCAGTTGACGGCGCCTGCGGGCAGGCCCGCCTCGGCCAGGATGTCCATCAGCGCGAGCATCGACAACGGCGTCTGCGGAGCAGGTTTGATCACGCTGGTGCACCCGGCGGCGATGGCGGGCCCCAGCTTGCGGGTGCCCATCGCCATCGGGAAGTTCCACGGCGTGATCAGCAGGCACGGGCCGACAGGCTGCCGGGTGATGAGGAACCGTGATCCGCCTGCCGGCGCCGTCTGGTATCCACCGTCGATCCGCACGGCCTCCTCGGCGAAGTGACGGAAAAACTCGGCGGCGTAACCGATTTCGCCGCGCGCTTCGGCCAGCGGCTTGCCCATCTCCAGCGTCATCAGCAGGGCGAGGTCGTCGACCCGTTCGTGCAGGAGCTCATACGATCGCATGAGGATGTCCGCCCGCGCACGCGGCGGCAGCGCGGCGAAATCCGGTTGGGCCGCAACGGCGGCGTCCAGCGCTGCCCTGCCGTCGGCGGGCGACGCGTCGGCGACCGAGCACAGCGTCACACCGGTGGCGGGATCGGTGACGTCGAACGTGCGTCCTTCGGCAGCGTCGACCCACTTGCCGTCGATGAACAACCGCTTCTCGACGGACCCAACGACCCTGGCCTCGTCTTGTTCGCTCACACCTATCCCTTTCGTCGTCGGCGGGTCGGGCTGGACAGGTCCGATACGCTGATTGTTGACAATCTACCGTCTACAGGCAAGGGGAAGGACCGTGTCCTCGTCCGCACAGCTCTCCGATGTTCTCAAACAAGCGACCGGCGTTCTTGCCGCACGCGGAGAGGGCGTGCTGCTGTACGACGAAGACGACCGCCGATACCTCGACTTCACCGCGGGCATCGGCGTGACCAGCACCGGACACTGTCATCCCCGCGTCGTCGAGGCCGCGCAACGGCAGGTCGGCACGCTGATCCACGCGCAGTACACGACCGTCATGCACCGCCCGCTGTTGACGCTCGTCGAGCGGATGGGCGAGGTGCTCCCCGACGGGCTGGACCGCATGTTCTTCGCGAACTCGGGCAGCGAGGCCATCGAGGCCGCGCTGCGGCTGAGCAGGCAGGCCACCGGGCGGCCCAACGTCGTCGTCTTCCACGGCGGCTTTCACGGGCGCACCGTCGCCGCCGCGTCGATGACGACGTCCGGCACGAAGTTCCGCTCCGGCTTCGCCCCGTTGATGGCAGGCGTGCATGTCTCGCCCTTCCCCGACCCGACGCACTTCGGCTGGCCCGTCGAGCAGGCCACCGACTTCGCCCTCGCCCAACTCGACTATGTGCTGCAGACGCTGACGACGCCCGCCGACACCGCCGCGTTCTTCGTCGAACCCGTGCTCGGGGAGGGCGGTTACGTGCCCGCCAACGAGCGCTTCTTCGCGGGCCTGCGCGAGCGCGCCGACAAGTACGGCATCCTGCTGGTCGTCGATGAGGTGCAGACCGGCTTCGGGCGGACCGGGAAGTTGTGGGGCGGAGAGCATTTCGATGCCAAGCCCGACATCATCGTGACGGCCAAGGGGCTGGCGTCGGGGTTCCCGCTGTCCGGCATCGCCGCCTCTGCGGAGTTGATGGCCAAGGCGTGGCCGGGATCCCAGGGCGGCACCTACGGCGCCAACGCGGTGGCGTGCGCGGCCGCGATCGCGACCCTCGACGTGATCCGCGACGAGAACCTGGTCGAGAACTCCGCGCAGCGCGGCGCGCAGCTGAAGCAGGCGCTGCAACTCGTCGCCGACAAACACGACGCGATCACCGACGTGCGCGGGCTCGGACTGATGATCGGCAACGAGTTCCGCGACGCCGACGGCAAACCGGACCCGACCACAGCCGCCGCCGTCCAGCAGGAGGCTGCCCGCCGCGGCCTGCTGCTGCTGACGTGCGGAGCGTGGGGTCAAGTCGTGCGGTTCATCCCCGCGCTGGTGGTGTCCAGCGATCAGGTCGACGAAGCCGCGGGCATCTGGGCCGACGCCGTCGCCGCCGTCGTCGGCTGACCTGCCACCCCAAGCCTCAGACGCCGCTGGGTTCCTTCTTTCGGTAGTCGAGCTGCGGCGGCGCCTCGGGAGTGCCGGGGATCTCGGTGCCGTCCATCGGACAGCGCGCCGTCTCGGGCACCTTGATCATCGCGATCGCGCCGATGACGCAGGCCACCATCATGTAGTACGCGGGCACCAGGTTGTTACCGGTGACGTTGATCAACCATTCGTTGACCGCGGGCGCAGTGCCGCCGAACAGCGACGTCGACACGTTGTATGCGATCGCGAATCCGGCGAAGCGCACCTGGGTGGGGAACATCGCGGGGAAGGTGGCCGAAATCGTCGCCAGCTGAGGCACATACAGCAGACCGAGGACGGCAAGCCCGATTGCCGCGCCAACCGTGCTCGTGCGCATCAGCATGAACATCGGCAGGACTGCGACGAAGAGACCTATGAGCGAGAACCACCACAACGGTTTGCGCCCAAGCCGATCAGACAGACTCCCGGCAATAGGGAGGAAGATCATCATCGACAGCATGCCGATGATCGGCAACAGCAACGACATGTTCGCCGAAAGGCCGATCGTCTGCTCGAGGTAGGTCGGCATGTAGCTCAGCAGCGTGTAATTGACCACGTTGAGCGCGACGACCACACCGCCCAGCCGCAGGATCGGACCCCAGTAGTTGGTGATCAGATCCTTGAACGCGGTGGTCGCGCGCTCTTCCTTCTCGCCGGCTTCCTCCAACTCGCGGAAGATCGGTGTGTCCTCCAGCCGCGACCGCAGATAGATACCGACCAGGCCGAGCGGAGCGGCAACCAGGAACGGCAGCCGCCAACCCCACGTCGCCATCTGGTCCTCGCTGAGTACGAGGGAGAACCCCAGCATCAACAGCGCGCCGAACGAGAACCCGGCCAATGTGCCGAATTCCAGGAAACTGCCGAAGAATCCGCGCCTTCTGGGCGGCGCGTACTCGGCCATGAAAGTGGCCGCTCCACCGTACTCCCCGCCGGTGGAGAAGCCCTGAATCATGCGCAGCACCACCATCAGCACCGGTGCCCAGAACCCGATGGTCGCGTAGGACGGGACGAGGCCGACGCACAAGGTGGCACCCGACATCAGCAAGATGGTGATCGCGAGAACCGAACGGCGCCCGATCCGATCGCCGAGCGGTCCCCACACCAGGCCGCCGAGCGGTCGGACGAGGAACGACACCGCGAACGTCATCAGCGCCAGCAGCGTCTGACTCTCGGTGTCGCCCGGGAAGATGGCGGCCGAAATATACGTCACGCCGTAGGCGTAGATGCCGTAATCGAACCATTCGGTCGCGTTACCGATGGCCGACGCCGCGACCGCCTTCTTCAGGACGGATGGCGGAACACTGTCGGTAGGCGACGACGCGGCGGGCTGATCGGGGACTCCCATGGGGACCCTCCTCGTGTCATGGACACTGTCGGACGCTGTCCCCGGGCCGGCGCCCTACACATACGACGGGCAGGGTGTGCACGGTTCCTGGATCCAGGTCGTAGTTTTGTTGACAATCCGACATTAGCCAACCTCAAGGACGAACATCAAGAGTTGTCAGCCAGGACATACCCAGCTCAGCGAAGGGGCAAACGCCCTCCCCGCGAGGCGGGCTAAAAGCGGTATTCCCCCAGCCAGAGTGCCGAAACTCCGGTCACCAACCGCTCGGCCTGCCCGAACATCTCAACGACCGACCGGCCGAGCAGTGCTGCGACGGCTTCCGACAACGACGCCGCGGCCGGTTGCGACGACGGCTTGGGCCGCAGGAAGTCCATAAACGACGAGCTCGGGTAGCTGACGATGCGAACGTCGTCGTCCTCGTCGTGTCCGGCGAGCAGCTTGGCCTTGTTGATCGCGCAGCGCAGCCCACCGAGTTCGTCGACCAGACCGCGTTCCAGAGCGTCGGCGCCGGTCCACACCCTGCCGCGCGCCACGGCGTCGACTGCTTCGACGCTGAGCTTGCGGCCCTGCGCGACCCGTTCGATGAAGTCGCGGTAGGCGAGATCGGCTTCGGCCTCCACGTGAGCGCGTTGGGCCTCGGTGAACGGCTTGTCGATCGACCACGCATCGGCATTCTCGTTTGTGCGTATCGAATCCGAGCCGACGCCGAGCCGGTCCTTCAACTCGCGGGCGACCATTTTGCCGGCGAGCACACCGATCGAACCGGTGACCGTGCCCGCATTGGCGACGATCGCGTCCGCGGCCATCGACACGTAGTAACCGCCGGAGGCGGCCACCGACCCCATGGAGGCGACGATGGGTGTGCCACTTTCGCCGATCCGATTGACTTCCCGCCAAATGGTTTCCGATGCGACGACCTCCCCGCCGGGACTGTCGACGCGCAGCACGATCGCCGACACCGAGTCGTCAGCGGCGGCCTCACGCAGCGCCGCCGCGATCGTGTCCGCGCCCGCGGTGGAGTTGCCGAACGGCAGACCATGGGGCCCGCCTCGGCCACCGACAATCACGCCGTGCACCGTGACGACGGCAATCGTTGGCTTGGAACCGCGGCCCGGGATCGGCGGCAGCGCAGAGCCGGGCCGGTTGGCGGTCGCCTTGGCGTAGCGCGACAAATACAGTTGCGGCGGCGTGTCGCCAAGGTGATCGGCGTCGGCCCCAGGTGAAATGCTTTTGGCCCCAACAAGTTCGGCTATGCGCGCGTAAGCCTCGTCGCGGAACCCGATCCGGTCGACCAATCGTCCGGCCATGGCGTCATCACGCAACAGCGGCGCCTTGTCGGCCAGCTTGTCGATGATGTTCTGGTCGATGTGCCGCGATTCGGCGATTGCCTGCCACACCTGGCTCTGCAGGCTTTCCAGCACACGGCTGTCGGCTTCGCGATGGGCTTCGGTGTATCCGTCCTGCGTGAAACGGTTTGGCGCGGACTTGTATTCGCCACGAGTGATGTATTGGGGTTGGATGCCCGCCTTTTCGAGGGCTGTACGAAGAAACATCGCATTGGTGGCGAAGCCGACGAGCCCGACCGTACCCGACGGCTGCATCCACACCTCGCGGAACGCCGATGCCAGGTAGTACGAAAGCGTGCCGGGATACGTTTCCGCCCATGCCACAGATGGCTTGACGTCACTGAACGCGGCGATCGCGGCGCGCAACTCCTGCACGGGGCCTGCCGGCGCAGCCGGGATCTGGACGCGCGCGATGAGCCCGGCGACGCGATCGTCATCTACTGCCCGATGAATGGCCGCGACGGCTTGGCGCAGCACCATCGGCTTGTTGCCGCTGAGGATCACCATCGGATCGAAACCGCTGGTTTCCGGCGGCGCGGCGGGCAGATCCAGCTCAAGTACGCAGTTGTTGGGGACGCCGTGATGGCGGGCGGTGTCGACTTTGCGGGCCAGCGAGCGCAGGTCGTCGGCGCCGGGTATACCTGGCAAAAAGCTGAACATCTTTAGAGCCTACCGAGGCGATCGCGTAGCCACGCGGTAGAGATCACCGCCGTCGATGACGCCTACGGTGGACGTGTGAGCTTCTCGATCTCGATCCCCCAGCTGGACTACGACCGGTTCGACGATGCGGGCCTCAAGGCCTATCTCGCCAGGGCCGAAGAACTCGGCTTCGAGGGCGGCTGGACGATGGAGCAGGTCGTCGGCGGCTCACCGCAGATCGCACCGTTGCAGATGCTGTCCTACGCCGCCGCGTGCACCACTCGTCTGCGGCTGGGGGTCGCGGTGTTGATCACCACGCTGCACGATCCGCTGCAGTTGGCGTGGGCGCTCACCGCGGTGGACCGGCTCAGCCACGGCCGGCTGGACGTAGGAGTCGGCCACGGCGGGAAACAGCGACCGTTCGAGGCGTTCGGTGTGCAGAGGGAGACCTTCGTCAGTTACTTCACGGAGGGCATCGAGCTGATGAAGGCGGCCTGGTCGGATGAGCCGACCGTGACGTTCCACGGCAGGTTCCGCGACGTCGACGTGTTGCCGATCCAACCCAAGCCGGTGCAGCGCCCACACCCGCCCCTGTGGATCGGCGGAACCGCGCCGAAGGCCCTTGCCCGTGGTGTTCGGCTGGCCGACGCGTTTCTCGGAGCCGGCTCGTCGACGACGTCGACCTTCGCCGAGGCGGTCAAGACCGTGCGCCGCGAAATCGACGAACAGGGCAAGGACGCAACGTCATTCAGGATCGGCAAACGTGTCTACGTGGAAGTCGACGACGACCGCGACCGTGCCCGCGAACGCGTCGTCGCCGGGTTGCACCGGATCTACGGGACGGGCATGCGGGGAATCGAGGACGTACCCGTCTCGGGTACGCCCGACGACGTCGTGCGCGGTCTTAACGAGGTGATCGACGCGGGCGCGGACATGGTCCTGCTGAACCCGGTCGGCGCGACCGTGGCCGAGAACCGCGAGCAGATGGAACGGCTTGCCGCCGAGGTGATTCCGCAACTGCGCTGATTGCGTTCGCCGAGTGGCCAGTTATATGGCGGCGAAGTGAATTTAGCGCGTCATAAGTGGCCACTCGCGGCGGTGTGCGCGGTCAAGCAAGCGCGACTTCCTCAGCAGGAGATCAAGTAGCCGGGGTCAGTCGTGTAATCGAGTCGCTTTCCATACGCGCCTGCTCCTGCGGCGCATGCTGCGCTACGCGCCGCGGCATCGGTTGTGCCGGCGTACCTGTACACCGCATAGATGGGATCGCCTTCGTCGTCCGCCTGGCGTAAGGACGGGATGACTGGTCGGTGCGCAGATACGACGCGCCTGGATGCTTGTTCAACAACTGTGTCGCCAAGCCCAAATCGCCCGACGGGCGAGATGGCCGTGGCACCGGCGGCGGAGGCGCGGGCGGGCGGGGCGCAGGCGGTGCTGGAGGGCGCTGCGTGAAGGTCGCCGTCTCTGTGACGGTCTTCGTTGGCGGTGGCGCAGGTGGCGGTGACGCCAGACGGGCACGAACGAAGGCGACGACAAGAACAGCCAACAACGCAGCGACACCGATTGCGATCATTGCCACCTTGCGGTCGGTCGAGATGCCCGTCGCCCCGTTTCGGCTCGTCTCAGGTTCTGCGGACGACGTGTACGGCACTGGGGAGGGAGCGCCCGGCAGGGTAACTGGATATCACTCACGCCTTCAGTAGCGAACGGTGATTACGTATGGTGACCTCATGGATGCCGGTTCGCAGCCATGGCCGAGCGGCCCCGTTGAAATTAGCCGACGTCTGTGGCTGCGCTTGGCCGGGCTGACTGGCCTCACGGTCGCGACTGCCGGTGCCTGTTCGGCCCAGCAGACCGCAGGGCCGAGTTCCGCGCCGCCGACAACCACCGAGCCGCCGCCCAGTCCCGGCCCGAGCGCTATGGCGAGTCCGGCACCCGCGCCGGTGGCTCCACCGCCACCCGCGATCAACCCGGTTTCCAGAGTTGTCTTATGTCGGGAGTCGTGGGGAGCAACTCCGCCTCTTCCGGGAGGCAATCCCAATCCGCTGAACAGCATGACCATCCATCACACTGCGGTCGTGCTCGGCGACAACTCGAATGCGCCCACGCGCCTCCAACAGCACCAGCGATATCACCAAGACTCACACGGTTGGATCGACATCGCCTATCACTTCAGTGTCGACCGCAACGGAAACATCTACCAGTTGAGGGATCCTCATCTCGTCGGCGACACCGCCACGAGTTACGACCCCACTGGACACTTCCTTGTTGTCTGCGAAGGTAACTTCGAGGAAGAACAGGTGACGGAAGCACAGCTCAATGGCGCGGCGCTCGTATTTGCCTGGGCGGCAGAACAATACGGGATTCCACTCGACACCCTTGCCGGCCACCGGGACGAGAGCGGTGACACGTCCTGCCCCGGCGAAAGCCTCTACGCACACGTCACAGACGGCGATCTCAGGAGTCGCATCGAAAGCATTCTTGCCGCCGGACCCGTCGATCTTCCGGTCGTATGCGGGCCGGAAGCCGACGCGATCGTCGCGGAGATCAAAGCCGGAAACCGCTGAGCACAAACGCAAAAGCCCCCGTCACGCCGAACGTGCGGGGGCTTTGCGTGATGCAGCGGTCAGGCGACCTCGGTGACCGAACCGCCTGCGGCTTCGATCTTTTCCTTGGCGCTTCCGCTGAACTTGTGCGCGGTGACGTTGACCTTGACGGTCAGCTTGCCGTCGCCGAGCACCTTCACCAGAGACTTCTTGCGGACCGCACCCGCGGCCACCAGTTCCTCGACGCCGACATCGCCGCCCTTGGGGAACAGCTTGTTCAGGTCACCGACGTTGACGACCTCGTAGGAGGTGCGGAACCGGTTACGGAAGCCCTTGAGCTTCGGCAGCCGCATGTGGATCGGCATCTGGCCGCCCTCGAACGTCACCGGGACGTTCTTGCGCGCCTTGGTGCCCTTCGTACCGCGACCGGCGGTCTTACCCTTGGAGCCCTCGCCGCGACCGACTCGGGTCTTCGCGGTCTTCGAGCCGGGCGCCGGCTTCAAATCGTGCAGTTTGATTGTCATTGCTTAAACCTCTTCAACCGCTTCCACTTTTACGAGGTGGTGCACCGTCTTGATGAGGCCGCGCGTCTGCTCGTTGTCCTCGCGAACGACCGACTGCCGGATCTTCCGCAGTCCCAACGACCGCAGGCTCTCCTTCTGCCTCCACCGGGCACCGATGGTGCTGCGTACCTGGGTGATCTTCAGCTCTGCCATGACTATGCCGATCCTTCACGTGCGGCGGCGTTGGCGCTTGCGGCAAGAGCCTCGGCCTCCCGGCGCGCCCGCAGCATGCCCGCGGGTGCCACGTCTTCGATGGGCAGCCCACGACGTGCGGCCACCTCTTCCGGACGCTGCAGCAGCTTGAGCGCGGCAACGGTGGCGTGCACCACGTTGATCGCGTTGTCGCTGCCCAGCGACTTGGCCAGGATGTCGTGCACGCCGGCGCATTCCAGCACCGCACGCGCCGCGCCACCGGCGATCACACCGGTACCCGGGCTGGCCGGGCGCAGCATGACCACACCCGCGGCCGCCTCACCCTGAACCGGGTGGGTGATGGTCCCGCCGATCAGCGGAACGCGGAAGAAGCCCTTGCGAGCCTCCTCGACGCCCTTGGCGATCGCGGCGGGAACTTCCTTGGCCTTGCCGTAGCCGACGCCGACCATGCCGTTGCCGTCGCCGACGATGACCAGCGCGGTGAAGCTGAACCGCCGGCCACCCTTGACCACCTTGGACACGCGGTTGATCGATACGACGCGCTCGAGGTAGTTGCTCTTCTCGCCGCCGTCGCGGTCGCGGCGGCCGCCACGATCATCACGACGGCCACGGCCACCGTCGCGACCGCCGCCGCGGTTGTCGCGGTTGTCGTTCGCCGGCCCGCTGCTAGCCTGCTCGGCCATCATGCAGTCCTTCCATTGAGATTCACGTAAGTCTTCGTCATCAGAACTTCAGCCCACCTTCGCGCGCCGCGTCGGCGAGCGCCGCCAGCCGTCCGCCGTAGGTGTAACCACCGCGGTCGAACACGACGCTCTCGATGCCTGCGGCCTTGGCGCGTTCGGCGATGAGCTGACCGACGCGCTTGCTGTGGGCCTTCTTGTCGCCGTCGACTGCCCGCACATCGGCTTCGATCGACGACGCGGCGGCCACCGTGGTGCCGTTCAGGTCGTTGACCAGCTGCACGTGGATGTGCCGCGAAGACCGGTTGACCACCAGACGCGGCCGCTCGGCCGTGCCCGCGATCTTCTTGCGCAGCCGGGCGTGCCTGCGCAGCCGCGAGGTGCGACGGTTCGCGGCGACGCTCTGCCCCGTTGCCTTCTTTGCGCCAGTTTCTTTCTGCGCCTGAGCCATTGCTACTTACCTGTCTTTCCGACCTTGCGGCGGATCTGCTCACCCTCGTAGCGGATGCCCTTGCCCTTGTAGGGGTCGCTCTTCCGCAGGCGGCGGATGTTGGCCGCGATCTGGCCGACCTTCTGCTTGTCGATTCCGGAGATCGAGAACTTCGTCGGGGTCTCCACCGCGAAGGTCACCCCCTCCGGGGCGGTGATCAACACCGGGTGGCTGTAGCCGAGGGCGAACTCGAGGTTGCTGCCCTTGGCGACCACGCGGTAGCCCACGCCGAAGATCTCCATCTTGATGGTGTAACCCTCGGTGACACCGGTGACGAGGTTGGCCACCAGCGTGCGCGACAGCCCGTGCAGCGAACGGCTGCGCCGCTCGTCGTCGGGGCGGGTCACCACGATGGCGCCTTCGTCGTCGCGGGACACCTTGATCGGCTCGGCGACCGCAAGGCCCAGGGTGCCCTTGGGACCCTTGACCGAGATGTTCTGGCCGTCGATCGTCACGTCGACTCCGCTGGGTACCGGAACCGGCTGCTTACCAATGCGCGACATAGCTCGTACCTCCCCTCACCACACGTAAGCGAGGACTTCGCCGCCCACGCCCTGACGTGCTGCCTGACGGTCGGTGAGCAGGCCCGAGGACGTGGAGATGATCGCCACGCCCAGGCCGCCGAGCACCCGCGGCAGATTGGTGGATTTCGCGTACACCCGAAGGCCGGGCTTGGACACCCGGCGCAGACCCGCGATGCTTCGCTCGCGGCTCGGGCCGTACTTCAGTTCGACGACCAGCGACTTGCCGACCCGAGCATCCTCGGTGCGGTAGTCGGAGATGTAGCCCTCGTTCTTGAGGATCTCGGCGATGTTGGCCTTGATCTTCGAGTGCGGCAGGGTCACCACGTCGTGGTATGCCGAATTGGCGTTGCGCAGACGTGTCAAGAAGTCTGCGATCGGATCCGTCATGGTCATGACAGCCGGTTCACCTTCCTCGCGGCGGTTCCCTGTCGAAGGGCCTGCCGCAACTTTTCCTATTGGGTAATGGTCTTTCGCGTTACCAGCTGGACTTCTGAACGCCTGGGAGCTCGCCGGCATGCGCCATCTCGCGCAGGCAGATTCGGCACAGGCCGAACTTCCGGTAAACCGCGTGCGGGCGACCGCACTTGCTGCACCGCGTGTAGGCGCGCACCTTGAACTTGGGTTTCCTGTTGGCCTTGATGACCAGAGCCTTTTTTGCCATTCGCTCAGTTCTCCTTGAACGGAAAGCCGAGGGCCCGGAGAAGCGCTCGTCCTTCGTCGTCGTTCGTCGCCGTGGTGACGACGGTGATGTCCATACCGCGGGGCCGGTCGATCGAGTCCACGTCGATCTCGTGGAACACCGACTGCTCGGTCAGCCCGAAGGTGTAGTTGCCCCGGCCGTCGAACTGCTTGGGGCTCAGCCCGCGGAAGTCGCGGATACGCGGCAGCGCGATCGAGATCAGCCGGTCCAGGAACTCCCACATCCGGTCGCCGCGCAGCGTCACGCGCGCACCGATCGGCATGCCCTCGCGGAGCTTGAACTGCGCGATCGACTTGGTGGCCCTGCGCACCTCGGGCTTCTGGCCGGTGATCAGCGCCAGGTCGTTGACCGCACCGTTGATCAGTTTCGCGTCGCGGGCGGCGTCGCCGACACCCATGTTCACGACGACCTTGACCACGCCGGGGATCTGCATGACGTTGGCGTAGCCGAACTCCTTCTGGAGCGCCTCGCGGATCTCTTCGCGGTAGCGCTGCTTCAGGCGCGGCAGAGTCTTTTCAGCGGTAGTCATTCTCAGATGTCCTTGCCGTTGGTCTTGGCGGTGCGGACCTTCTTGCCGGTCTCTTCGTCCCTGCGGTACGAGATCCGCGTCGGCTTGCCGTCGGAGTCGACGACCATCACGTTCGACACGTGAATCGGCGCCTCCTGCGTGACGATGCCGCCGGACTGCGCGCCGCGCTCATTGCGCGACACCGCAGTGTGCTTCTTGATGCGGTTGACGCCCTCGACCAGGACCTTGTTGCGGGCCGGGAATGCCTGCAGCACTTTGCCCTTGGCACCCTTGTCCTTGCCGGAGATGACCAGCACCGTGTCGCCCTTGTGGACCTTCATTTACAACACCTCCGGGGCGAGCGAAACGATCTTCATGAAGCGCTTCTCGCGAAGTTCGCGACCGACCGGCCCGAAGATGCGGGTTCCGCGGGGGTCGTTGTCGGGCTTGATGATGACGGCCGCGTTCTCGTCGAACTTGATGTAGCTGCCGTCGGCACGCCTGCGCTCCTTGACGGTGCGCACGATGACGGCCTTGACGACCTCACCGCGCTTGACGTTGCCACCCGGGATGGCGTCCTTGACGGTCGCCACGATGATGTCGCCGATGCCGGCATAGCGCCGCGACGAGCCGCCGAGCACACGGATGCACAAGATCTCCTTGGCGCCCGTGTTATCGGCAACCTTCAGCCGCGATTCCTGCTGAATCACTCGATCTCCTCAGACCTGGTTATGTATGCACGGCAGATACCGACCTGACGTACGTGGTCTTTCGCTACTTAGGGCACGCAGGGATTTCTTCGTCAGAAGAGACCCGAGGTCTGCCCAAGGCAACCAGTGAATTCTAGGTGAGGACCTGCGCAGAACCAAATTGCCGCTGGTCAGGCCACGCAGTACGCCGGCGAGCGTGCGGGTCTGTTCTGCAACACGCCGCTGACCTGCGGCGTTTCCCGCACGCTCGCGCTACCTCCGGAAACCCGTCGCGCTGCGGATCAGCGGCAGCGTGGCGTTGGTCGCGAACCCCGACGGCGCTTCGCACACCGCGGGCACGGCGTTGAGCACCTGCATGCCGGTCGCGATGTTCCCGGCCTGGGCGTGCTCGGCGATGCTGGCGTTGCGGGTGAAGCTGGCCAGCGTGAGGAAGTGGACCCGCATCGAAGGATCGCCCTCGATGGTCAGCGTCCAGCCGTGGTCGGGGTTGGGCCAGTGCTCGGGGTACTCGTTGCCGACGGTCCACAGCGTCTCGATCTCGATGCGCGGTTGCCTGTCGCGCCTGCCGACCATGTTCCAGCGTTGGCCCGCGGTCGTTCCGGCCTTCAGCAGCCGATCGAAGATCTGGTGGTCGCGTTGCGCGGGAAGCGCCTCGATGTCGACGGTGACTTCGTCGAGGTCCGCCTTCAGCGCGTCGCCGAGGAGCCAGATCTGTTCGACGAACATCGACCTCATGTCGCCGAGATAGTCGTCGACGTCGGGGTCGATGACATCCAGCGGTTCACCGAACTTCATGTTGCCGAAGCTGATGTCGGTGCTGTCGTAGAGCGTCATGTCGGCGCGCTCCTGCAGGGTGATCTTGTCGATCGTGCGACTCATCCCCGACAGTGCGAGCGGTAGCACACCCGACAGGTTGCCGGGGTTGATGCCGCTGGCGTGAAAAGTCGTATCGCCGTCGCGGCAGGCCGCCGCCAGACGCTCGCGCTCGGCTTCGGGCAGCCGCGGCGGATAGAAGAGGAACACCGTCGTGGCGACGTTCTTCCCGCTGGCGAGCAGGCGGCAGACCTCATCGATATCGCCGTTGCGCGGGGTGTAGACCACGCAGTCGGCGTCCAGCGCGAGGATCGCGTCGTCGTCGGTGGTGGCGGTGACGCCGATCGGGTCGCGGCCGACGAGCGTGCCCGCGTCGACGCCGTTCTTGGCGTCGGCGTACACCTTCACGCCGACGATTTCCAGGTCGTCGCGGTGGTCGATGATCGCGGTCAGCAGTTCGCCGCCGATCGAGCCCGGCCCCCACAGAATCACCCGATATTTGTCATCTGCCACGGCGGTGACGATATCCGCGTCGCCGAGGGCCGACGTGGATTTTGCGCTGACGGCTGTGCCGCGCGGGGCGGTCGTCAACAGCCCTGCATGCAATATCCAGGTACCCGAATTGCGTGACGCAGGCCGGACAAGTAGCTGTTTTTGCCGTTCGACGTACCTGACTTCACCCCTCTACGCCAACCCGGCGACTGCTCGTCCGAGCGGACGTGCGTCAACCTGTTCGGAGTACAACTGCTCAGCTAAACGTCTGCAGCGCAACGGAACCCGATATGCGTCGTCGCGCTGTCCTGCGACTGCGGCGAGCGCGCCGACGGCCGGTAGCGCCGGCAGTACTCCGGCGCGCACAGATGTGAACCGCCCTTGAGCGTCTGGTTGATCGAGGGATCGGCCTCATCCGTTGGCAGACAACACCCTTGGGCCGACGCGTCGAGGCGGTGATGGCCGGAGAACTGCGTCGTCGTCCACTCCCACACGTTGCCGATCATGTCGACCAGACCGTAGGAGTTCGGCGGGAAGGCGCCGACGGGTGAGGTCCCCGTCCATCCCAGCGCCCCGTCATTGCGATACGGGAAGCGGCCCTGCCACGTGTTGGCCATCAACTTGCCGTCCGGCATCGGTTCGTCGCCCCACGCGTACGCCGTGCTGCCGCCCCCGCGTGCCGCGTACTCCCACTCGGCCTCGCTGGGCAGCCGCCGCCTCGCCCACCGCGCATATGCCGCCGCGTCCGGATACGCGACCTGCACCACCGGATGATCGAGGCGATCGGAGATTCCGCTGTCCGGCCCGAACGGATGCCGCCAGCACGCGCCGGGCTGCCACTGCCACCACTGCCGCCAGTCGCGCAGGTCCACCGGCCCCGCCGTCGGACGGAACACCAACCCGCCCGGCACCAGATCCGCCGGGTCCGCGCCCGGATACAGGGCGGCATCGAGTTCGCGCTCGGCGACGGTGACATAGCCCGTGTCGTCGACGAACTCGGCGTACTGCGCATTGGTCACCGGATGGCGTTCGATCGCGAACGCGGCCACCTGCACGGTGTGGATCGGCGCCTCTTCGGGATAGAAGCTCGTCGATCCCATCCGAAAGGAACCGCCGGGCAACTCGACGAGCTCACTGAGCATGCCTTCAGGGTATTTCGACGGCGAAGTCCTCGGTGAGCACCTTGGACGCGGCGTCGAATCCGTCCGTTCCCGCGGGCGCCTGAACATGGATCGCCACCAGGTAATCGTTCGTGTTCGTCCAGACATGCACGATGCGATCGAGGAACTCGACCGACTGCTGCGGGCTGTCCGACCATGCGCCCATCAGCTTCTGACCGCTGTAGTCGCAGAGTTCGCCGGGCAGCACGCTGACGCTGGCCACCGCGGACACCGCCATCGCCTTGTCGGCGTACTCGGTGAACGCTGCGGCGGGATCGAGCGACGTCTGTTTGATCGTCACGGTCGCGGACATTCCATTCGGACCTGACAGCTTCGCACCGTCGGATTCCGGTGCGCTGGTCCAACCTTCAGGGAGCCCGACGGTGACCGTGGGGGCGTTCGGGTCGGCCACCCGCACGATCCCCCGGGGAACGCGGGGCGGCTGAGGGCAGGTGACGGAGTCCGCCGCCAGCGGGATTCTGGTGGTGGTGCGGATGCCCGGCGCAATCGAGCGCGCTTCGTTCTTCGTCGACGGAGAAGTCGGGATGCTTGTCGACGTCGCGAGATCCTCGTTGCGGATCGCCACACCCTCCTCAACGCGGCCACAGCCCACGGCCAGCAGGGCCACGCCCAGCAGGACCAGCGCTTTCGAACCGAGCCGCGTCACCGGTCCATCATCAGTCCTTGGCGAACGCCAGCGCGAGTTCTTTCTCCACATCGACATACGGCGCCCCGGACAGGTCGACGTTGACCTGCGCGATCGTGCCGCCGGTGAACTCATAGGGCGCCTTGTACGCACTCGACACCGCCGAGCCGGTGTTGCGACCGACGCTGATGGTGGCGCCGGCCAGCCCGAATGTCCCCGGATGCGCTTTGACGCCTGCGAGCGATCCAACGGCCTCACCGTCGATGTACAGGGTGACATCGCCGAGGGGTGTGTGGCTGTTTTCGACTGTGCCGGTACGGCGGTAGGTGGCGCCGAGGATGTGTTTGCCCAGCGGAACCGCACCCGTTGAGGACACCATCTGTTCCTCGTCGCCCATGAAGTTGTAGACGTAGTGCAGCCGACCGTCCTGAATGAAGAGCACGTGCCCGCCATGGCCGCCGCCCTGTTTGAACAACACGCCTTCGGCGCCCGGGGTGTCGATGGTGACCTCAGCCAGCACGGAGATCGACTGTCCACGCGGTTCGGCGGCGGCGCCCATGCCGACCTCCGCTGCGTGGGGGTAGTAGGTGAAGCTCGTCCGCTCCCCCGTCAGATACGGGCGGAACCGCGTCATCGTCTCCAGGATGTTGAGGTCAGCCAGCGGCAGGCCGTTGTACTTGGCGGCCTCGCTGAACCACAGCTTCTTCATCTCCTCGAGCTTGTCGGGGTTCTCGGCGGCCAGATCGTGACATTGGCTGCGGTCCGCCTCGATGTGGTAGAGCTCCCAGCGATCCTTGTCGAAGTGTGACCAGCCTGCCGGCGTCGCGGCGTGCACAGTGTTGGCGAACCATCCCTTGTGCCAGATCCCGCGGGTGCCCAGCATGGCGTAGAACTGCGTCTCCTTGCCGGTGTCGGCTTTCGGGTCGTCAAGGGCCGCTTTGAAACTCACGCCGTCCAGCGGCTTCTGCGCAATACCGGCGACCTCGTCGGGCGCGGTGATGCCGAGGAGTTCGTAGACCGTCGGCGTGATGTCGCTGACGTTGACGTAGTTGTCGCGAAGCTCGCCGTGCGCATTGATTCCGTTGGGCCAGCTGATGATTGCGGTGTCGGCGATCCCGCCCTCATGGGAGGCGTACCGCTTGTACAGCTTGTAGGGCGTGTTGAACGCCATTGCCCAGCCGATCGGGTAGTGCGGATAGGTGTCCGTCCCACCGAGGTGATCGATCCAACGCATGCTCTCTTCGACCGTGTCGATGTAGCCGTTGAAGAACTTCACCTCGTTGACCGACCCGTTCGGTCCGCCCTCACCGCTGGCGCCGTTGTCGGAGATCACCACGATGATGGTGTTGTCCAACTGTCCGGACTCCTCGAGATAGTCGAGGATGCGCCCGATCTGGTCGTCCGTGTAGGACAGGAACCCGGCGAACACCTCGGCCATCCGGCTGAAGAGGCGCTTCTCTTCGTCGTTCAGCGACTCCCACGGTCGCACCGTGTCCTGCGGCGGCCACGGCTCGCCGTTGGGGCCTTTGACGTCGAGGTAGGGATTGACGGGCGACAACTCGGTGTCGGGCGGAACGATTCCCAGCTTCTTCTGGTTCTCCAGCACGATCTCGCGGTAGCGCTCGTACCCCATGTCGAACTTGCCCGCGTACTTGTCCGCCCACTCCTTGAAGACGTGGTGCGGTGCGTGCCCGGCGCCGGGGCACACGTAGGAGAACCAGGGCTTGTCCGGCGCTATCACCCTGGCGTCGCGGATGAACTCGATTGTCTTGTCCGCGAGGTCCTTTGACAGGTGGTAGCCCTCCTCCGGCGTCGCGGGCGGCGAAACCTGATGGTTGTCGTAGACGAGGTCGGGATACCACTGGTCGGTCTCACCGCCCATGAATCCGTAGAACCGTTCGAAGCCACGCGATAGCGGCCAGTGACGCCTGGTGGCCGCGAGGTTGGACTCCTCCAGCGGGGTCAGGTGCCACTTGCCGACGCAGTAGGTGTTCCAGCCGCGCTCGTTGAGCACCTCTGAGATCAGCGCGGTGTCGGCGGGAATCCGGCCGTTGCAGTTCGGGAATCCGTCGGTGAACTCCTCGATGGTGGCCATGCCGACGGTCGTGGCGTTGCGTCCCGTCAGCAGCGACGCCCGCGTCGGCGAACACAGCGCCGTCGTGTGGAACTGGGTCAGCCGCACACCTCGCTCGGCGATCCGGCTCATCGTCGGCATCTCGACCAGACCGCCGAAGCAGTCCCACGTCGCGATGCCCGTGTCGTCCCAGACGAGGTACAGGACGTTGGGCGCGCCTTCGGGCGCGGTGAGTGCGGCGTAGGGGCCCCAATCCGGTTCGGAATCGCGGATGTCGAGTTCGATTTTCCCGTTGAATTCGGTTGCCATGGCCTGCCTCGGTAAGAAGGTGCGTTGCCGCGTGGTCCCCAACCGCCCGGAGACTACACCGCGTGCGTATTCGTTTGCTGAGAAATTGACGACCGTGTCGCCGCGGCGTCCTCTGCGATTGGCCGGTGCGGCTTTCGGGTAACGCGAGATTGTCTGACCTGACGGCGCGGTGGCCAAGAACGGGAAGCCGTGCACGACGATTCCGGCGGTGGGAGTATGCCGAAGTGACGACAAGCAAAGCGCAGACGATCTCCTATCCGGCGCCGGGCGCGCGTCCGCACCGTCACGACGACCGCTCGGTGGACCCCATGTTGTCGTGCTGTTCGGCGCGATGGGCGACCTTGCCAGGCGCAAGCTGATCCCCGGCCTGGCCTATCTGGACCAGTCGGAGCTGGCACCCCACATCGAGATCGTGGCGACGTCGTTGGAAGACATGTCCCGCGACGAATTCCTCGAGCTGGCGAAGGCGGCGATCGACGAGTTCGGCACGCACAAGCTCTCCAAAGAAGAGTGGGAGGGGTGGGCCCAAACCGTCACCTATGTTCCGCAGAGCGCAGGGCCGCAGGCGCTTGCCGCCGCCGTCGAGGCGGCCGAGAAGAAGCTCGGGCCCGATGTACGCCGATTGCACTATCTGTCGGTTCCACCGAAAGCCGCGCGCGCGGTGATCACCATGCTGCGCGACGCGAAGCTGGTCGAGCGATCGCGGGTGGTGATGGAGAAGCCGTTCGGCACGGACCTGGCCAGCGCCGTGGAGCTCAACAACTTTGTGCACGAGACCTTCGACGAGGCGCAGATCTTCCGCATCGACCACTTCCTCGGCAAGGAAGCGGCACAGAACATCCTCGCGTTCCGGTTCGCCAACGGCCTGTTCGAGCCGATCTGGAACCGCAACTTCATCGACCACATCCAGATCGACATTCCGGAGACGCTCGGTCTCGACGAGCGGGCCAATTTCTACGAGAGCACCGGCGCGTACAAGGACATGGTCGTCACCCACCTGTTCCAGGTGATGGCGTTCGTGGTGATGGAGCCGCCGACGGCGCTGGAGCCGCGCGCGATCAGCGAAGAGAAGAACAAGGTGTTCCGGTCCATGCTGCCGGTCAACCCCTCCGACGTGGTGCGGGGTCAGTTCACCGGCTACCGCGACTTGGAAGGTGTGGCAAGGGATTCCGACACCGAGACGTTCATCGCGCTCAAGGTCGGTATCGACAACTGGCGCTGGGCCGGCGTCCCGATATATCTGCGTACGGGTAAGCGGATGGCCGAAGGGATGCGGATCATCTCGATCGCGTTCAAGGAGGCACCACGCTCGATGTTTCCGCCGGGGTCCGGCGTCGGCGCGCAGGGACCCGACCACCTCACCTTCGACCTGGCGGACAACTCGAAAGTGTCGCTGTCGTTCTACGGCAAACGGCCGGGACCCGGGATGAAGCTCGACAAGCTGTCGATGCAGTTCTCGACGCAGGAGATCGACTCGTCGAACGATGTGCTCGAGGCATACGAACGCCTCATCCTCGACGCGATGCGCGGTGACCACACGTTGTTCACCACGGCCGAGGGCATCGAGTCGCTGTGGGAACGCTCCGAGAACCTGCTGAACGACCCGCCACCCGCCAAGCCCTACCCCCCGGGGACGTGGGGCCCCAACGCGATTCACCAGTTGATCGCACCGAACGCGTGGCGGCTGCCGTTCGAGCGGGCCTGGCGGGAGCACAAGCACGACGACTGCTGACGGATTACGGTGAGCCGCTCTGGTTTTCCACCGGCTCGGCCACTCGGTACAACCGCCACGTCGGCTGGCTGTCGCCGTCGTTGGGGATTTCGAGCTCCAGCGTGGCGATCTCTGCACCGGTGTCGAAGATGGTGGGATAGCGGACGTTGACGGCGTCTGAGACGCCACGGCCCTCGTTCGGCACGACCAGCAGGTACTCCACGCCCGTGTGCATGGGGTCGTTGAGCAGGGTGGTGAAGTCCGGGTCCGACGGCACCACAAATGTTTTGGGCTTCGTCGATGCGGCCACCACGGCGAAGCCGTAGACGGTGTCGACGATCACCGAGCTCTCCGGCAGTCCCAGACCGTCGAGGTAGTCGGCGATCTTTCGTTCAGTGGAGAAGGTGGCCGCGATGCTGCGCTCGACGGCGCTGCGCTGGCTGACCGCGTCCGGGTTCGGACGCAGGACGGCGGCGAGGGCGTATTCCTGAGGCGCGTACTCGGGCAGCGTCATGGCCCAGCCCGTGGCCGGCACGGTGATGGCGAACACGGCAGCGACGGGGAGGTACGCCGCCCACCGGCGCCGCGGTTCGATGACATCGGCCACCGCGGGGGCGTACGTTCCCCGGCGCTTGGCCGTAACGAAGGTGCCCTCGGGTACCGCGAGCATCGCCAGACACGCCGCGAACGGGATCACCGCGATGTAGAAGCGCAAGAACGGGAACGTCGAACCCGAGGCGTAGCTGTACGCCTGGAAAGCGAGCACCCCGCCGAACAGCGCCAACGGCACGATCAACGTCGGCCAGTGCGGCCGCCGCAGCCGAACGACTCCGGCCCACACCGCAAGCACGACCAACGTCGGGGCGAGCAGCATCATGCACGTCGCGGCGAACACCAGCCCGCCGCCGAAGTCAGATGTCGCCAGCCCGGACTGCTGAAGTATGGCCGTGTTGCCGTATTGAGAGCTGAACTGCGCGAACGGAAGTCCGGTGATCAGCCAGCTGGCCACCGCCCATCCCACGAAGGACGCGAGACCCGGACCGCTGACGAGCAGCAGGTCGAGCAGCGCCCTGCGCAGCCGAGGCTCCGGCGAGGCACGCCGATACGTGGTGACGAACACGACAACCCCCGCCGCGGCGATACACGCGACCGCGTCATACCGGGTCAGATACGACAGCGCCATGGCGATACCGCCCGCCGCGATCAGATGGTGCACATCGTCGTCGACCATCCACATGATCAACCGGCGCACCGCCCAGGTGACGAAGAAGATGAACGGCGCCTCGCTCATACCGTTGGACCCGTAGAAGACGATCATCGGGTTCAACGCGAAAAGCGCGGTGATGGCGATGATGTAGCCGCGCGGCAACCCGCGATCGGTGCCGATCCCCATGATCTGAACGACACTTCCTGCCATGAACAGCGCCGACATGACCGAGCCCGCGAACGCTTTTTCCGCCAGGTCGGGCCACCACGGGCTGAGTCCGATCGCCGGTATCTGAACCATCGCGGTCAGCGGCGTGAAGATGAAACCGATTGCCGCCAAATGCGGATCGCGGCTGAACAGCACGCTCTGGGCGGCCGACACCCGGGACAGCGCGTCACCGAGGATGAAGCCATTGCGTACCTGCAGCCAGTATCCGACCGCCAGATACAGCGCGAAGGTGAGGACGTAGGCCCACACCTTCATCCGCCGGTCCGACATCCGCGTCATCTCTTCTCCGGTTCGGCGTCGGATTCGTCGGCCGCGGGCTGGTGGGTCAACCCGTGGAAGGTCTTCTCCCAGTACGACGGCTGGCGGATGAGTTGGTAGGTGCCCTTCGCAGCGGCAATGCTCATCATCACCCAGAACAGCGGAACGGTTAGCGCGGGCACAAGAAGGTCGGGACGGTCGTCCTCGCGGATCGCGATCAGGTTCATGTAGAGCGTGGCGAAGTTCCCCAGCACAAGCGCGATGAGCGCGGGAAAGTAGATGTACCAGGGAAATACGGCGCCGATCGCCGCGGGCTGGCCGAGGAACCACAGCATGGTGATCAGCCAGAAGGCCAGGTTCAGCACCGCGATGATCGGCGTCCCGGCGAGCACGAGGTTGAACCGGATGAAGCTACGCGGGCCCAGCGTGCGCAGCAGCGCCGCGGGTCTGCGGATGTGCACCAGCCAGGTCTGCAGATACCCCTTGTACCAACGCGACCGCTGGCGAATCCAGTTGATCGGGTCGCTGTTGGCCTCCTCGAGGGTCTGCGAGTCCAGCACCGCGGTGCGGTAGCCGGAGGCGGCGATCCGCAGGCCGAGGTCGGCGTCCTCGGTGACATTGTGCGGATCCCATGAGCCGATTTCGTCGAGCACCGAGCGTCTGAGGTGATTCGACGTGCCGCCCAACGGAATCGGCGTGCCGGTGCGCATCATTCCCGGCAGCAGGTAACCGAACCAGAGGCCGTACTCGGCGGTGAACCAGCCCGTCAGCAGGTTCTGATGACCGTTGTGGTACGCCAGCTTGGCCTGCACGCATGCGACGTCATCGGGAAGGGCGCGGAACGCGGCGACGACCCGCCGGAGTTGCAACGGCTCGGGAAGATCCTCGGCGTCGTAGATCGTGACGATGTCGCCGGTGGCGAAGTGCAGGCCGTAATTGCACGCCTTCGGCTTGGTGCGCGGCTGCGCGGGTGGCACGAGCAAGATGCTGATCGCATCGGAGTCCTTGCACCGCTTGGCCGCTTCGATGGTCACGTCGTCGTCGGCTTCGAGCAACAGAAGTACCTGAAGCTTCTCGGCGGGATACTTCAGCCCGGACAACGCGCCGATGAGATCGTCGACGACCTCGGGTTCGTTGTACGCGGGTACCAGGATCGTGTACCGCGGGAGTTCGTCGTCGGGAATCGCTTCGGCCTCTTCGTCGGTGACGGTGATAGGCCGCGCGGCGAGACCGCGCCGGAAGATCATCACCCGGTCGGCCATCGTGCACACATAGCCGAACGTGCAGAGCCCGATGAGGCCCACCGCTGTCTGGTTGGGACGCCAGATCGCCAGCCCGGCAACGGCGATCAGCACAACCGCGAGAAACACCTTCTGCCAGCCCATCACGGACACTGCCGCCGACCGCAGGGGGTCGTCGTCGCGCAGTCCGTTGATCGCGCGACCCAGTGCGTGCTCGCTCTCGGCTTGGGTGAGGGTGTCGATGCGGTACGGCGCTGCGGTCATGACAACCGGCCCAACGGCTCGAGCTGGCTGCGGACCAGGCCGCGACCGATTTCGGTGAGCAGGTCGATGTCCTTGAAGGTGGGGCTGCGGTCGTCGACGGCGGAGTTGCCACGGAAGAGCACCGTGAACAACGTGCTCAACGTCGGAAGCAGCCTGCCCGACGGATTCGGGAACGGGGCGCTTTCCTCGTGGTTGTCGACGGTGATCAGCACTATCCGTTGCGCGCGTTCATCGTTGCGCCACGTCCACTGCAGCATGTTCCACGTCACGTGCAGACGGTCGTCGACGACCGTCACCGCTTCCCCGACCACCCCGTAACCGAGGCCGACTCGCCGCGGCTCGCTCAACCGGGTCGCGGACACGTCGTAGAGGACTTTCGCGGGGTACACGCTGAACGACATCGGGCGATCGGTCACCACATTGTCGACCATCACGGTGCGTGGCCGAGACAGCTTGTCCCATTGCGGGTTTCCGACATCGGCAACCATGCGTTGCCGGGTGAGATATGAAATGCGACCGTAGAGCCGCTTCACCCACGGGTAGTCCTCGGTTTCGGTGACATGCCAGCCTGCGGGCGGGTTCAGCGGGCCGGACAACGGCAATCCGGCGAAGTGTTGGGTGGGCGGGGAGGGCAGGATCGGCAGCTTCACCATCGCGAGCAGAATCGCCACGACTAGCACCAGCGGCAAACCCGCCAGCACCTGACCCGCGGCGATCGGTTCGATCTTGCGATCCAACAGTCGCTTCGGTCCGCCACGGCGGGCGAGGAGGAACATGACGAAGCCGACCAGCGCCGTCGCCGTCAGCGCGGGCACCTCCTGGTAGACCAGCACGGGCGCGTACGGAAAGACGACCGCGAGCGCCACGAGGATGACCAGGCCGACACCCCAGGCGGCCAGGCCGCCGATCCACCCCCGGCGTACCGTGCGTCCCACCGCGATACCAGTCGCGCCTCCTGCGATTGCCAGTGTGGCCGCGCCTGCGGCGATCCTGTTGCCGCCCAACAGGATCACCAGGATCTGGTACGGCAGCGCGAACATCGCCAACAGCAGCACCCATACCGCCGCGAAGCGGGCCACCGGCCGCAGGCCGAACAGTACGATCGCCGAACTCAGCACGAAGACATACAGAGCGAGGAAGTCGAGTCGCAGCAGGTGGAAATACAGCGCGTAGCGCTGCAGCAGTACGCCGTGCAGCAGCAGGGCGAGCACCAGTCCCATCAGCCCGACGATCACATCGGTCTGCCGGTCGTGAATCGGCAGTTCCGTGCGAGGACGGCGGGCCACGCCCTGCGCAGCGAGGATCGCAGCGGCGGGAACCATCCAGATGTAGCTGTTGAATCCGTCGGACCTGGCGGTCTCGGCGAGGCTGGTGATGCTGGGCCAGAACGCGACGCCGGTGAGAATGGCGATGTAGCCCCAGCGCAGTGCGACTCTGGTCGAGGGGCGCCCCAGGAACTGCACTATCGGCGGGTACTCGCGTCGCGGCTCGATGTCGGCTTCGACGGCCGGTGGCGCGGACATGTCAGCGCTCCGCCGTCCGCCTGCGGCGGCGCATCAACAGCAGTCCGGCGGCGAGTGCGACGAGGACGGCGGCCGCACCGGCACCCAGCCACACCCATTGTGGGCTTTCGTCCCGCGCGGGCTGCTCACTGGCCGCCTGCGGTTCACTCGAGTCGACCGTGACGGGTTCGCGGTCCGGTGCGGCCACGATAGCGGTTCCGTTCAGCCGGGACCACCGCATCCGATCTTCATCGAGCCAATCCAGTAACGAGTCCAGTTCGGCTGCAGCACCATTCGATGTCGCGATCAACAGAGTACGGTCACCATCGACCACCGTCTGCAGTGATCCGAGTTGTTGTCCGGGCTCCAACTCGAGTGTGGTGGCCTCACCGTCATCGCCAAGTCGCTGAACATCGAGGGTGCTGTCGGCGCTGGCAGTGACGGGTAGGACGAGACGGTCGTCGCTCCAGCCGTCGGCGGCGATCAGGAGTGCCGAAGCCGACGAGGCGAGGGCGTCGCGGAAGGACACGACCTCGGGGTCGAGCGGTAACGCGCTGAGGCGTTGCAGACCTTCCATGACCGTCGCGGCGCGCACGGTGTCGGCGAACGCGTCGCCCCCAATCCCGACCTGGGTGCGCGGCATCAGTGCCTGCGGCAGTGTCTGAAAGCCCGCGGGCACGGCTGGCTTTGCCGCCGCGCTCTGCACGGTGGTGGCGCCGTCGATCGTCAACGTCAGTGGCTGGAACCGTCCACACGGACCGGTGTCACCGGTGATGTCCACGGCCACATCGAGATTCGTGTATCGCTGCAACGTCTCGTTGGGCACGTTCACCCAGCGGTCGATGGTGCCGCTGGGGTCGACAGGCCACCTGTCGACCGTCTGCCCTGCGACGGACACGACGACCTGACCGCCGACGCCTGCGGGCAGCGGTGTGTACGAACCCTTCAACTGGACCCGCACGTCCCGCACCGGGCGGCCCAGCCGGGTCTGGTCCAGCGCGACCGAAACGCGCGGTTTCATGGCGGTCGAGTTGACTCCGTTCTGACCGAGATCGCGGATCGTCGACGTCTCGGCAGGCAGCTGCGGGGTGGTCCGCAGCGGGCCCGCGACGGCCTTCGATGCGATGGCCAGACGCGACAGGTCGGCGGTCAGCAGCCGTACCTGATTGGTCATTTCGTTGCCCGACCCGGTGACGAACAGTGTGGGCACGTCGACGGTGTCGTCCAAAGCGACTCCGCCCGTGGGTTCTTCGCGCACGACGATCTGCCGTTCCAGCGGCGCCGGTGCAGGCGCGGGCGCAGCGGGTTCCGTCGGTATCGGCGCCACGTCGACGTCGAGCTGCTGTTTTCCGTAGTGGGCGACGACGGCGGTGGTGAGCCGGATCGCCGCCTCGGACTCGATGCGCGACGGCGATGGCGGGATGAAGATGGTGAGCTTCTGCAGAATCGGCGGAAGGAAATCGGCGACTGTTCTCGGTGCGACCTCACGACCGGTGAACGCGATGGTCGGGTTGGTCAGCCGCAGTGGTGTTGCGGTGTCCAGCAGGCAGTACCCCTGCGGCGGGATGAGCTGACCGCGCAACAGCACTGTGACGGCGTTGCCGACGACCGCGGCACCGGTGAGCGGAATCGACACCGGCGCCTCGCTGACCGGCGGCAGATCGATGCGCGACACGGTGCGATTGTCCTGGGAGACGCTGATGGTGCCGCCGGTGACTCCGGGCGGAAGCTCGACCGTTGCGTTGAGCGCAGCGGGCGTCAACCCCGGCGGAACCGGAAACGAGACGGTCTGCACGCTCTGCATGCCGTACAGCGCGATGTCGGTATCACCGTTGATGGCCGCCAGGCTCAGCGACGGTGAGTCCGCCAGCATCCCGCCGACACCGGGTTGCCCCGTGGCAACGCCAATCGACCCTGTGGCGAACGTTAGCAACCCGATGCCGACCGCGACTGCCGCCGCAAAGCACCGTTGCAGTGTGGCTCCCATTGCCGAATGGTAGACAGACGAGCGAATTGGCAAACCTGAAAACGGGTATTCCGGCGTCGAATCAAACAACGACGGCGTTTGCCACGCAAAATGACAATCCCCCGCACGCCGGGCGTGACGGGGGACTGCTTTGCGTGCTTGGTGCAGCGACTGCTACTTGGCCTTCTCGAGGATCTCGACGAGTCGCCAGCGCTTGGTGGCCGACAGCGGGCGGGTCTCCATCAGAGACACGCGGTCGCCGATGCCTGCGATGCCGTTCTCATCGTGCGCCTTCACCTTGGTGGTGGTGCGGATGATCTTGCCGTAGAGCGGGTGGCTCTTACGGTCCTCGATCTCGACGACAATCGTCTTTTCCATTTTGTCGCTGACCACGTAGCCGATGCGCGTCTTGCGACGACCGCGCGGCTTCTCGGTCTTCGGTGTGTACTTCGGGCCCTTGGTTGCGTTGTCTGCCATTACGATTCCTCACCAACGGGTCCGGAAGCCAGACCCAGTTCACGTTCGCGCAGGATGGTGTACACGCGCGCGATCTCCTGCCGCACGACGCGCAGCCTGCGATTGTTGGCCAGCTGACCGGTGGCCATCTGGAAGCGCAAATTGAACAGCTCTTCCTTGGACTCGCGCAGCTTGTCTGCCAACTCTTCGTCGGTCAGCTCACGCAGTTCGCCCGGCGTCACTCCCACTGCCATCAGAACTGCTCCTCTCGGGTAACGATGCGTGCCTTGATCGGCAGCTTGTGGATCGCGCGGGTCAGTGCCGCCCTGGCGATCCCCTCGTCGGGGTAGCTCAGTTCGAACAGCACACGGCCCGGTTTCACGTTGGCCACCCACCATTCTGGCGAGCCCTTACCCGAACCCATGCGGGTTTCGGCGGGCTTCTTGGTCAACGGGCGGTCCGGGAAGATGTTGATCCACACCTTGCCGCCACGCTTGATGTGGCGGTTGATCGCGATACGGGCGGACTCGATCTGCCGGTTGGTGATGTAGGCGTGCTCCAGTGCCTGGATGCCGTAGTCACCAAAGCTGACCGAGGTACCACCGCTGGCGATCCCACGCTGCCGCGGATGATGTTGCTTGCGGTGCTTCACCTTACGGGGAATCAACATGATCTAGCTCTCCGTCTTTTCCGTGGTCGCCTCGGCGGCAGCACCTGCAGCGGCCTCGGTGCCCGCGCTCGCCTCGGCGGCGGCCGGCGCCTCTTCGGTACCCGATGCGGCACGACCGGCCTCAGTGCTCGTTGCGGTGGTGCCCGATGCGCCGCTGCGACGCGGGCGGCTGCCCGACGGGCGCTCACGACGCGGACGATCGGCACCGGCGGGAACCGACGCGGACAGCTCACGCTTGCCACCGACGATGTCGCCCTTGTAGATCCAGACCTTCACGCCGATGCGGCCGAAGGTCGTCTTGGCCTCGTACAGGCCATAGTCGATGTCCGCGCGCAGCGTGTGCAGCGGGACGCGGCCCTCGCGGTAGAACTCCGAGCGGCTCATCTCGGCGCCGCCGAGGCGACCCGAGCACTGCACGCGGATTCCCTTGACATTGGGCTGACGCATCGCCGACTGGATGGCCTTGCGCATCGCGCGACGGAACGCCACGCGGTTGCTCAGCTGCTCGGCCACACCCTGGGCCACCAGCTGGGCCTGCGACTCGGGGTTTTTCACCTCGAGGATGTTCAGCTGCACCTGCTTACCGGTGAGCTTCTCCAGGTCGGCCCGAATGCGGTCTGCCTCGGTGCCGCGGCGGCCGATGACGATGCCCGGCCTGGCGGTGTGGATGTCGACGCGGACCCGGTCGCGGGTGCGTTCGATCTCCACGTCGGCGATGCCGGCGCGCTCGAGACCGGTGGCCAGCAGCCGACGGATCGCGACGTCTTCCTTGACGTAGTCCTTGTACTGCTTGTCGGCATACCACCGGGACTTCCAGTCGGTGGTGATACCGAGCCGGAAGCCGTGGGGATTGATCTTCTGGCCCACTACTCTGAGCCCTCCTTCGCTTCGTCAGAAGCCTTCTTGGCGGGAGCCTTCTTCGCGGCGGCGGCCTTTTTGGCCGGCGCCTTCTTCGCTGCCGCCTCGGGTGCCTTCTTGGCGGCGGCCTTCTTCGCAGGAGCCGTCGTCTCGGCCTCGGCGGTCGCCTTGGTGGCGGGGGCCTTCTTCGCGGCGGCGGCCTTGCTGCCCTGCGCGCGACGCGCGCGCGAGCTGCCGGCCGATGCACGCTCGTCGCGGCTTGCCCGGCTCTCGACGATCACCGTGATGTGGCTGGTGCGCTTGCGGATTCGGAACGCACGCCCCTGCGCGCGCGGCCGGATGCGCTTGGCCGTCGGGCCCTCGTCGGCGTAGACGGTGGCGACCACCAGCGTCGAGGGATCGAGTCCCTCGTTGTTCTGCGCGTTGGCGGCGGCGCTCGCGATCACCTTGGCAACCGGCTCGCTTGCCGCCTGCGGGGCCCAGCGCAGGATGTCCAGCGCTTCGGCCACGGACTTGCCGCGCACCAGGTCGATGACCCGGCGCGCCTTGGTCGCCGAAACGCGGACGAAGCGGGCCTTCGCCGTCGCGGTCGGATATTCGGTCTCAACTGAGGTCATCGCCGTTTGGCCTTCCGGTCATCCTTGATGTGACCCTTGAACGTGCGGGTGGGTGCGAACTCGCCGAGCTTGTGTCCGACCATCGCCTCGGTGACGAACACCGGGACGTGCTTGCGGCCGTCGTGCACCGCAAAGGTGTGTCCGATGAAGTCGGGGATGATGGTCGACCGGCGCGACCAGGTCTTGATGACCTGCTTGGTGTTCTTCTCGTTCTGAGCGTCGACCTTCTTGAGGAGATGGTCGTCGACGAACGGACCTTTTTTCAGGCTGCGTGGCATCGGCTACTCCTACCGGTGGTGCTTTTTGCCGGTGCGCCGGCGTCGGACGATGAGCTTGTCGCTGGGCTTGTTGGGCTTGCGCGTGCGGCCCTCGGGCTTACCCCACGGGCTGACCGGGTGACGGCCGCCGGAGGTCTTGCCCTCACCGCCGCCGTGCGGGTGGTCGACCGGGTTCATCACGACACCGCGGACGGTCGGGCGCTTGCCCTTCCACCGCATACGGCCGGCCTTGCCCCAGTTGATGTTCGCCTGCTCGGCGTTGCCGACCTCGCCGACGGTGGCGCGGCAGCGCACGTCGACACGTCGGATCTCGCCGCTGGGCATACGCAGTGAGGCGTAGGTGCCTTCCTTGCCAAGCAGCTGGATGCCCGCGCCTGCGGACCGGGCCAGCTTGGCGCCGCCACCGGGCCGCAACTCGACGGCGTGGATGACGGTACCGGCGGGGATGTTGCGCAGCGGCAGGTTGTTACCGGGCTTGATGTCGGCGTTCGCGCCGGACTCCACCACGTGACCCTGCTTCAGACCCTCGGGCGCGATGATGTAGCGCTTCTCGCCGTCGAGGTAGTGCAGCAGCGCGATGTTGGCGGTGCGGTTCGGGTCGTACTCGATGTGAGCGACCTTGGCGTTGACGCCGTCCTTGTCGTGCCGACGGAAGTCGATCACGCGGTATGCGCGCTTGTGCCCACCGCCCTTGTGCCGGGTGGTGATTCGACCGTGCGCGTTACGCCCGCCCTTACCGTGCAGCGGCTTGACGAGCGACTTCTCCGGAGTCGAGCGAGTGATCTCGGCGAAATCGGAGACGCTCGCACCGCGGCGACCGGGGGTCGTCGGCTTGTACTTGCGAATAGCCATCTTGCTAAATCTCTCTGCCGGCTACGCCGGCGCTCCGAACAGATCGATGGGCTTGCTGCCTTCGGCAAGGGTGACGATGGCGCGCTTGGTGCTCTTGCGCTTGCCGTAGCCGGCGCGGGTGCGCTTGCGCTTGCCCTGACGGTTGGCGGTGTTCACAGACGAGACCTTGACCTTGAAGATCTTCTCGATCGCGATCTTGATCTGGGTCTTGTTCGAGTCCGGGTGAACGATGAACGTGTAGACGTTGTCCTCGATCAGCCCGTAGGACTTCTCGGAGATGACCGGCGACAGGATGATGTCGCGCGGATCGGTGAGGGTCGCCATCAGGCCGATACCTCCTCGGTCTTGTCCTGCGAGCGCTGCGTTGCCGCGCTGACGTAGGCATCCAGCGCCTCGACGCTGAACACCACGTCGTCGGCGTGCAGCACGTCGTAGGTGTTGAGCTGATCCGGCGAAAGCACATGCACGCCGGGCAGATTCCGAACGCTCAGGGCGCCGGTCTCATCGCTGCGGCCGATGACGATCAGCACCTGCTTGCCCTCGACGAGGGTGGCGAGGAAGGCCTTGGCACTCTTCGTCGACGGTTTCTGGCCTTCGACCAGCTCGGTCACCGCGTGGATGCGGCCGTTGCGGGCCCGATCGGACAACGCGCCGAGCAGTGCGGCCCGGATCATCTTCTTGGGGGTGCGCTCGCTGTAGTCGCGCGGCTTCGGGCCGTGGACGACGCCACCACCGGTGAACTGCGGGGCGCGCGTCGAACCCTGGCGGGCGCGACCGGTTCCCTTCTGCCGGTACGGCTTGCGGCCACCGCCGCTGACATCACCGCGGGTCTTGGTGGAGTGTGTGCCCTGGCGGGCAGCCGCGAGTTGGGCGGTCACCACCTGGTGCATCAGCGCGATGTTCGGCTCGACGTCGAACAGCTCGGCGGGCAGCTCGACGGAGCCGTCTTTCTTACCCGCCGGCGTGTGGACGTCGATCTTCGTGGTTGCCATTACTTTTCGCCTCGCTTGATCGCGCTTCGGACCATCACCAGGCCGCCGGTGCGGCCGGGGATGGCGCCCTTGATCAGCAACACGCCGTTCTCGGCATCGACCTTGTGCACCAACAGGTTCTGCGTGGTGATTCGGTCATTGCCCATGCGGCCCGACATCCGGGTGCCCTTGAAGACGCGGCCCGGGGTGGCGCAGCCGCCGATGGAGCCGGGGCGGCGGTGAACGGCCTGGGCACCGTGGCTGGCGCCCTGTCCGCGGAAGCCGTGGCGCTTCATCGTGCCCGCGAAACCCTTGCCCTTCGATGTGCCGGTCACGTCGACATACGTTCCGTCGGCGAAGATTTCGGCGGTCAGCTCCTGGCCGACCTCGAATTCAGAGGCGGCGGTTTCGTCGTCGAGCCGTAGCTCGGCTAGGTGCCGACGCGGGTTGACGCCCGCAGCGCTGTACTGTCCGGTGACCGGTTTGTTCACCTTGCGCGGGCTGATCTCGCCGTACGCCAGCTGAATTGCGCTGTAGCCGTCGCGCTCCGGGGTGCGGATGCGCGTGACGACGTTTGGGCCTGCCTTGACGACCGTGACCGGCACGACTTTGTTGTTCTCGTCGAACACCTGCGTCATACCCATCTTGGTGCCCAAAATGCCTTTTCTAGCCATTTGTCTGGGGTCTCCTACTGGATGTTGACGTCGACGCTGGCCGGCAGATCGATGCGCATGAGAGCGTCAACGGTCTTCGGCGTCGGGTCGAGGATGTCGATCAGCCGCTTGTGCGTGCGCATCTCGAAGTGCTCCCGCGAGTCCTTGTACTTATGCGGGGACCTGATGACGCAATACACGTTCTTCTCGGTCGGCAGCGGCACTGGACCAACGACGCTGGCGCCGGTACGGGTGACCGTCTCAACGATCTTGCGCGCAGAGGCGTCAATCGCCTCGTGGTCGTAGGCCTTGAGCCTGATGCGGATCTTTTGTCCCGCCACGCTTCTCCTACCTCGCTCCTGCTTCGTACTTCGGCCGCGCTTTGTCAGCGCTGGTGATGCCGCCGCTGTTTACCTGTCTATGTGCACCGGTCCCCGCGGTCGGGCGTGTCGCCCGCACGCGCACTTCGCCTCGACGGAAATCCGCCATTGTCGAAGTTGGCACCGGATGCGCCCGTTTGGACGCCGGTTGTGTGCCCGGCCAGGCGCTAACCCGGCTCAGAGCAACCCGACCAGTATGCCCTATCTCGCGGGCTGCTCCAAATCGCTGGCCGTGGGCTTGCTGCGCTGGCAGGCGGCCCGCGCACCACTGTAGCCGCCGGCCTTTCTTACTCCAGAGTAAGATAGCTCGCCATGGCCGCTGAGACGACGACCTATCAAATATGGAAGCGCCTCGCGGGACGTCCGGGCGGCACGCGCCTCTTCTCCACGGCGGCGATGGTCCGGGTGCCGTATTTCGCGTCGATCGTCCCCCACGTCGTGCGGATGGAGCCGGGGTTGGCCGAGGTGCGGGTGCCCAAGTGGTTCTTCGTCTACAACCATCTGCACACCGTGCACGCGATCGCCTCCTGCAATGCCGCCGAGATCGCGATGGGGATGTTGATGGAGGCCACCGTGCCCACGAGTCACCGGTGGATTCCGAAGGCGATGACCGTGCAGTACCTGGAGAAGGCGACGTCGTCGCTGCGGGCCACGGCCCGAAGCGACCCGCCGGACTTCTCGACGATCACCGATGGCGTCGAGTTGACGGTGCCGGTCAGCGTGACGGACAAGGCGGGCGCCGAAGTCGTCCACGCCGACATCACCTGCTGGGTCACGCCCGCTCACTGATGCCCAAACCGACACTTGGGCGGGAAAGTCCGAGTAAATCCCGCCCAAACGTCGATCTCGACGAGCCACGGGGGCGTCGAGATCGGTAGGCTCAGCGCGACTGATGGGTGCCGTGACCCTCCCGCACCAGATCCCCGTCGAACGCAGCCAATCATCGGCGAATTGATGGGCATCCGGGGTCGGCATCCGGTCAGCCTAGAAACGATTGTCCGAAGTGCAAACGCATTATTTGGCCAGGTTGGCCCAGAACTCGCACTGGTGGTTGCCGGCGAAGTCGGTGACGACTCGGCTGCCGTCGGGTTGCAGCGACATCCACGGCTGTTCGGCGGTGTCGGTACCGAGCGGGGGCCAGGCCGGGTGGCCGACCGCATCGGGCGCCGCATCGGTGACGAACCGGCTCCAGTAGTCGAGCATCTGGTCCGACAGTGCCTGTTGCTCCGGCGTCATGGGCTCCGCGCCACCGACCTCGAAGATGTAGCGCAGCTCCAGCGAGTGACTCGCGCCGACCGGAAATGGCAAGGTGCGCATGGCTTCCGGCGCGGGCGCCTCGCGGTCGTTGAACTCGTAGGCGTAGACCGGCCGCGTTCTGGCGAGGTCGTCGCTCATCCGCTCGGCCACGCACGAGAACACCGCGTCGGTGACCGCCGCCGCGTACGCAGACGGCACACCGCCGCCGTAGTTGCGCGGCGGATACCGGTCCCCCACCGCAGCGGCGTTGGCCCCGAACGTTTCTCGCAACAGCTCCGGATAGTTGTCGACGGTGTAGACCTTGCCGAGGCGCAGGTACTGCAGCGCGACGAAGAGCGTGAACTCGTCGCGGTTGGTTCCGATGAGCACGGGTACGCGGGCGGCGTCGTTCCTCGCGATCGCGGTGACCGGGTCGACGGGCAACGCCGCGCTACCTGTCACCGGCCCTGGCATCTCGTCCTCCCCGATGGTGAAGAACGACACCGGTTTCCGCAGTTTGTCCACGGGCAGTGCGCGCAGGCACTCGGCGGACGTTCTCGGGTCGGCGCACCCGACCTGCGCCGAGTACTCGACGCTGCGCCGCTCCGCCGTCCCGAGATCGGCTTGCGCACCGCACGGGGCGCTCTGGATGATCGCAGCGCGGAACAACCCTTTCGAGCCTGGCGCCACCAGGTGGTCGCACACCGACATGCCCCCCGCCGATTCGCCTGCCACCGTGACCTTTCCCGGGTCGCCGCCGAAGTTGGCGATGTTGTCCTTAACCCATCGCAACGCGGCCTGCTGGTCCTGAAAGCCGTAGTTGCCGACGTCGCCTGGCGGGCCGAGCGAGGGGTCCGCGAGGAATCCGAGTGTGCCGAGGCGGTAGTTGATGGTGACGACGATGATGTCGCGGGTGACGAGCCAGCGGCCGTCGTAGATCTTGCCGCTGCCGCCGGTGAAGGAACCGCCGTGGATCCACACCATGACCGGCCTCGGTGAACCGGTCAGCTCAGGAGTCCAGACGTTCAGGTTGAGGCAGTCCTCATCGCTCTGCTTGCCGAACTCCGGATCGACACCGGGATCCTGGATGCACCGCGGGCCGGGCTTGGTGGCATCGCGGATGCCCGTCCAAGCCACCGGCGGTGCGGGTGGCCTGAACCGCAACGGGCCTACGGGCGGTGCGGCGTAAGGGATGCCGGCGAACATCCGGTGATCGGACTCGACGACCCCGCGGACCATCCCCGTCGCCGTTCGCACCAGCGAGGTGTCCGTCTGAGGTGACGGCGGTGTCGGAACCACCGGGGACGGCGGCTGAAGAATCTGCGGGACGGCCGCGCGCGGCCCGACGAACCGGCCGAGCGCCACCACCAGCACCGTCGCCATCACGACGAGTAGGACCACCCGCAGGCTTCGAGCCGTCCCTCGCTGCACGAAGTCCGAGCCTACGCAGGGTTTTGTCCGACACCCTGGATCTCGGGTGTGACGATCCTCTACACTGCGACTTGACACCCGTCAAGTTTCGACAGCCCTCAGGAGACTCATGAGCCAGCGCGTGATGGTAGAGGCCGCCAAAGTACTGGCCGATCCGAAGGCGTACACCGATGACAAGCGGCTGCACGAGGCGCTGGCCGAGTTGCGCGCCAACCATCCGGTGGCGTGGGTCGACAATCCGCCGTACCGGCCGTTCTGGGCCATCACCAAGCACGAGGACATCATGGCCATCGAGCGGGCCAACGATCTCTTCCTCTCCGAGCCCCGTCCGCTGCTGGCGGCCGCAGACGTCGACGACGCTTTGAAGGCCCAGGCGGAAGCCGGCATGGGTCTGCGCACGCTCATCCACATGGACGACCCCCACCATCGCAAGGTTCGCGCCATCGGCGCGGACTGGTTCCGGCCAAAGGCTATGCGCGCGTTGAAGGTTCGCGTGGACGAGTTGGCCAAGCGCTATGTCGACACGATGCGCGACATCGGCCCAGAATGCGACTTCGTCGAGGACATCGCGGTCAATTTCCCGCTGTACGTCATCCTTTCGCTGCTCGGCCTGCCCGAGGACGACTTCCCGCGGATGATGAAGCTGACGCAGGAGATGTTCGGCGGCCAGGACGAGGAACACCAGCGCGGTGACTCGAGCGACGACCTGATCGCCGTGCTCATGGACTTCTTCAAGTACTTCTCGGCGTTGACGGCCTCGCGCCGCGAAAACCCGACAGAAGACCTTGCGTCGGCGATCGCCAACGGCCGTGTCGACGGTGAGCTGATGTCGGACGTGGACACGTTGTCCTACTACGTGATCGTGGCCAGCGCCGGGCACGACACCACCAAGGACGCGATCTCGGGCGGCCTGCTCGCGCTGATCGAGAACCCCGGCGAGTTGAAGCGGCTGCGCGACAACATGGACCTGATGCCGACGGCCGTCGAGGAGATGATCCGCTGGGCCACCCCCGTCAAAGAGTTCATGCGTACCGCCGCCGAGGACACCGAGGTTCGCGGCGTGAAGATCGCCAAGGGCGAATCCGTCTATCTCGCTTACGTTTCCGGCAACAGGGATGAGGACGTCTTCACCGACCCGTTCCGGTTCGACGTCGGCCGCGATCCGAACCGGCATGTCGCGTTCGGCTACGGCGTGCACTTCTGCCTCGGCGCGGCGTTGGCGCGGATGGAGATGAACAGCCTGTTCACTGAATTGGTGCCGCGGCTGGAGTCGATCGAGCTGGCAGGTGAACCGGAGCTGTCCGCGACGACGTTCGTCGGCGGTCTCAAGCACCTGCCTATTCGCTACTCGCTGCGCTGAGCCCCTTGGCGTTCTTGCGGTGGGTGGCCAGGAAGCCGTCCACGGCTGAGACCGCGATCTCGCGATAATCGAAGTTCGGCAGCGTCGAGAGCTTCCCCAGCGCGATCGGTCCGAGCAGCAGCGCAGCCGCCTTCGTGCGGTCGACGTCACCGATTTCGGCGATCGCCTGCGGGCTGCTGAGTATCGCCTCGAACGGCGCGGCGTACTGTTCGGCGACCCGTTCGCGGAGCGTCTGAACCTCGGGGCTCTCCACCGAGCCGCGGTGTGGCGCACCGGGCAGCCGTTCGAGGTCGCCGCCGAGTGTCAGCCACGACATCGCGGTCAGCGTGACCGGCGCTTCGGCGATCAGATCGGCCTGCGCCTGCACCAGCGCGATCAGCCGGTCCCGTAACGAGCCTTCCGCGGGCGGAGTCGGCGCAGGCGGAATGAGTGCGTGGAAAGCCGCTGCCAGCAAGTCATTGCCGCTCGGGAAGTGCCGGTACAGCGTGGCGCGGGCCACGTTGGCGGCACGGGTGACCGCGTCGACGGTCACCGCGCTCGGGCCGCCCGAGCGCAGCAGGGCGGTCGCGGCGTCCAGCAGTCGGGCCCGCGATCGCGCCGGTCGTGGGTCGTGGCGCTCGGTCACCGTTTATGCCTCCTTCCGACCGGGAACAAGACTGTTGGTCTCTCTACGAGACTGTTAGTCTCAAAAATAGTCCACCGAAGGAGTCCGCCCATGGTCGATACCGTCGCTCGCGCTGCCGACGACATCGACCCTGGCCTGACGCGCCTGTCGCGCCGCGCCAGAACCTGGTTGCTGACGGTCGCGAGCCTGGACGTGTTGATGGTCATCACCTCGATGGTTGCGTTGAACGCAGCGCTTCCCGATATTGCGTTGGACACCAACGCGACTCAAGGGGAGCTTACGTGGGTCGTCGACGGTTACACGCTGGTTCTGGCCTGTCTTCTTCTGCCGGCCGGCGCCATCGGTGACCGATACGGTCGGCGCGGAACGCTGCTGTGCGGGCTGGCCATCTTCGGTGTCGCCTCGATCTCGCCGGTGTTCTTCGACAGCCCGCTGCATATCATCATCGCCCGCGCTGTCGCCGGGATGGGCGCAGCGTTGATCATGCCCGCGACATTGTCCTTGCTGACCGCGGCGTTCCCGAAGTCGGAACGCAACAAGGCTGTGGGCATCTGGGCAGGGGTCTGCGGTTCCGGTGCGGTGATCGGCTTTCTCGGCAGCGGCGTGCTGCTGCACTTCTTCTCGTGGCAGTCGATCTTCTGGGCGTTCACCGCAGCGAGCGTCGCGATGTTCGTACTGACGTGCACCATCGCGTCCTCCCGCGATGAAGCGTTGACGCCGGTGGACTGGATCGGGGCGGTGCTGATCGGCGGCGCTGTCGCGGTGTTCGTCTTCGGTGTCGTCGAGGCCCCGATTCGGGGGTGGACGCATCCGGTCGTGTGGGGTGCCATCGCCGGAGGCGCCGCGCTGGCCGTCGCATTCGCGATCACCCAACTGCGACACGATCATCCGCTTCTGGACGTTCGATTATTCAGCCGTCCCGACTTCGCGACCGGCGCGGTGGGCATCACGTTCTTGTTCCTTGCGAACTTCGGCTTCTTCTACGTCGAGATGCAGTACCTGCAACTCGTGCTGGGTTACACCCCGCTGCAGACGGCGTTCGCGCTTGCCCCGCTTGCGCTGCCGATCCTGGCATTCAGCGCGACAATGCACCTGTATCTGCCGAGGATGGGGCTGCGGATAACGGTGGCCCTCGGCCTGGCTCTCATCGGCGCCGGTCTGCTCGCAACGTGCACGCTGGACGCCGATGCCGCATACATCGACCTCGCGTGGCCGTTGCTCATCACCGCCGCCGGCATCGGATTATGCACGGCGCCAACCACAACCGCGATCATGCACGCCGTTCCGGACGAGAAACAGGGCGTCGCCTCCGCGGTCAACGACGCCACGCGCGAGATCGGCGCCGCGCTCGGCATCGCGATCGCGGGATCGATCCTCGCCGCGCAGTTCAACAACCAACTCGAGCCCGCCCTGGCCGCGTTTCCCGAGCAGATTCGGGGATCGGCGCTCGATTCGCTGGCCCATGCACTCGCCGTTGCCGAACACATGGGGCCGCAGGGCGCACAGTTGGCCGCGGTTGCCAACGAGGCCTTCGTGCACGCGATGCACAACTCCCTTGTGGTGTTGAGCGTTTCGCTGTTCGTGGCCGCCGCGTTCATCGCAGTGTGGGCGCCCGGCCGCGACGGTCGTCAACTGCAATTCGTCAGGCGGCTCATCGCGCGCCGGTCACGCCACGACCAACTCGGCGGCGTGGTGTCCGAGCATGACGACGGTGGCGTGCGGACCCCGGCCGGTGACGGACGGCAGGACGGAGCCGTCGACCACCCATAACCTCTCGACGCCGCGGACCCGGCACCGTTCGTCGACGACGGCTGACGCGTCGCTGTCGCGACCCATCGGTGCCGTCGCACACAGGTGCTGCGAGGACGACCACACCGCCTCACCGACTTTTGTTGACGACGAGGCCAATTCGCGCGCCAGTTCGGCGCCCGCGCTGAGCATCGCGACGTCGTGCGGATCGCTGTCGTAGCGGTGCTGGATGAGGGGAGCCACCGCCGGGTCGCCCGACACCACCGACACCCTCCCCCGCGACCTGGGATGCATCAACGCGATGCCGATGTGCGGACGATCGGCCGGGTCGCTCGTCGGACCGTCCACCATCGCGCCGAATCCCCGCGTGTAGGGCCGAAGCTCCAGACCGTTGGGCGTGGTGAGTATCGCCTCGAGCGGAGGAAGGTCATGGGTCGGTGTCCACTCCACCGGGAGCACCCATTCGGGATGGTCGCTGGTGCGTTCGCCGACCGGAGAGTCCAGCACCATCGGAATTCCCGCGGCCGACAGCACGCCGGCCGGCCCGATACCAGACACCATCAGAAGCTGTGCGGATCCGATTGCCCCGCCGCACAAGACGATTCGATCCGCAGAGAGGAGATCTACGCCGTTGGCGCCGACGCACTCCACACCCACGGCACGGTGCTGTTCGAACCGGATACGCTGCACGCGGGTGTCGGCGAGCAGCGTAACGTTGGGACGTTGGAGCGCCGGTCGCAGGAATGCGCCGCCGGGACCTATCCTGATTCCGCCGTTGATGTTCAACGGAACCGCGCCGATTCCTGGGCGCAGCGGATTGTCCGCGTCCGCACCGTTGAGATCGGCCACCCACGGGTAGCCCATTTCGGTTGCGGCTTCGACGAAAGATGCTGTGCAGCCATCGAATTCAGATACCCGGCTGACGAGTATCGGGCCGTCGGAGCCGTGTAGCGGGCCGTCGAAGTCCAGGTCCTTTTCGATCGCCAGGAAATGCGGCAGAACGTCGGTCCACGACCAGCCGGGCATCGCCCAGTTGTCGAAGTCCTCGGGTAGCGCACGGCAGAAGTAGCCGCCGTTGACGGCCCCCGACCCGCCGACCACCGCGCCGCGCATGATGTGGCCCGTCCTGGCCGGATGGTCGGTCAGCGTTGTCGTGAAGTGGCGGACCACGGAGCTCGCCGCGCCGATCGGCATCCGGACCGCGTCGGTGATCTGGGCGCTGACCTTCGGGTCTGATGGCGCAGGACCGGCCTCCACGATCGTCACAGTGCACGACGAATCCCGTGATATACGTTCTGCTACAACCGATCCGGCACTTCCAGCGCCGACGATCAATACGTCGCTGTGCAAGCGGCTTCAGGTCCGGATCTGTGGCTTGAGGGCGCCGACATGCCGTTCTCGAACCACCCCGGTCCACAGGCCCGTTCCGTAGGCGATGTCGTCGAGGCGCTTCAGCAGCAGGTAGCTGATCAGGCCGACGGGTTTGGTGTCGTCGTCGGCGTTACCGTGTCGCTTCACCCAGTCCACGACACCGTCGACGATCGCCGCGATCAGCACCACGTTTCTACAGCGGCGGGACATCAGGGCAAGGACCAGGGCGACAGGCCAGTAGTGCCGACAGATCGCCGCGGCCAGTTGCAGGGCACCCGACCAGAGGCCGTGCGCGGCGACGATCGCGACCTCCTTCGGCTCGGTGTCGACCGTGCCGAGCGAGTTGGCGATACGACGCCCGGTGACCGTTGCCACCACCATGGACGCCAGGTAGCCGATCGCGGAACCCATGGACAGCAGGATCCACACCACCAGCGTCCAGCCGGAGATCACCAGCGGTGCTGTCTTGCCGGGATGCCGAACTGAGAGCGGGGCCGCTGATTCGCCGTAAAAAGCCCTGCGCGCGAACCACTCTCGTAGTTGCGTGCGATGTTCGTGCGCCACCATTGCGATGGGCTCATAGCGCAGCCGGGCCCCGGCTTCGACGAACCGCCAGCACAGGTCGACATCCTCGCCCGACTTCAGCGTCTCGTCGAACCCGCCGACCTGGTTCAGCACGGAGCGTCGGCAGATGATCGCTGCGCTCGGCACGTAGGAGACGGGGCCGTACGGGACGACGGGGGCCTCCCGCTGACCGAGGTCCAGCGAAGAGCGCACGGCCTCGTACCGGGCCACCAGGCTTTCCGGTTGCGCGAGGTTGACGATGCGCGGAGCCACCAAAGCCACTGCGGGATCGCAGAAGTGGCCGAGAAGCGCCTCGAGCCAACCCCGCCGCGGCACGACGTCGGAGTCGAGGAAGGCGACGAAGTCGGTGGTGCACACCGCCAGGCCGGTGTTCCGCGCGGCCGCGGGTCCCTTGCTCCGGGAATGTCGCAGCACCTGCACGTCACAGTGCGTGCCGTCGAAGTCCGAATGCTGAATCGGTGTCGCCGAGCCGTCGTCGACCACGACCACCCGCATACCACGCAGCGCTGACACCAGTCTATGCACGCCAGATGCATTGTTGCGCACTGGAATTACCACGGTGACGTCGCGGTGTGACGGTCCGCTGGCCGGCCTCGGATGGGCGACGGTCGCGTCGAGCAGCGTGCGAGCGACCTGCGCGCTCAGCGCGTCGTGGACCTCGAGGCGACCGCCGTTGAGCATGGTCTGCGCGGCGGGCGCCAGACGCAGCAGGCGGGTGGGGGAACCGCCGAGCAGCGCGGCCCCCTCCCCGAGTACCTTGACTCGGCGATCGACCTGGACGGCGAAGCCGTCTGGCAGACGGGGCTGGCTCACGTGAGCATCCCGTCGCGGTCCGGCTCCCAGCGGGTGATACGCCGCAGGCACCCCTCGACCATCTCGGCAAACAGACGTTCACCGTCGGTCGCGGTGGCCGTGGTGGGATCCCCGAGCACGCCGAGCTCACTCACCGCTGCCACCCCGCCGTTACGCATCGCCGGGAGGAGTTCGGCAAGCGGTGCCCGGTTACCGGGTACGACTTCGTCGGTCCGGACGACTTCCGGCGAAATATGTAGCAATACAGAGGTTTCGGTGTGTCCGGCATGCGCGTCGGCGTCCTTCACGCCGCACGAGCACCACGCGGCGTCGCGTCCCTCGTACCTCAGCAACGCCACCGCAGCCGCCATGGCCTCGACGTTTCCGCCGTGGCCGTTGACGAACACCAGTCGCCTCGCCCACGTCGCGGCCGACCGGCCGAACTCCACCAGCAAGAGCCGCAGGGCTGAGGTGCCGATCGACACCGTGCCGGGAAAGCTTTCGTGTTCGCCACTGGCTCCATAGCCGATCGGCGGCGCGAGCATCCATCCGGAATCATGATCGGCGGCCGTGAGGCGGTCAGCAACCCCGCGAGCCACGGCGACGGCGATCCGGGTGTCAGTGTCCAGCGGAAGGTGCGGTCCATGCTGTTCGGTGGAACCTACCGGGATAACCAACGCGGGTGATGTGCCGTGCAGCTGCCTCGACGTTGAGTTCCCAAGCTCGCTGGGGAAAGCCACGTGCCGATGGTAGGACGAATTCACCTGCTGTGCGCCGGTTGTTCGCGCATGCGTAGATTTTGTTTTCCGCACATTTGCCGAAGGGCCGATCGGCGAACCACGTCCGTCTCCCCTGCCACGCGGGTTTCACGTGCAATCACGCTGGTAGCGGAGTTGGTGCGTCAGGCGCTCGGCTCAGCGGGCACGCCGAGCGCCCGGATGAAGCCGGGCGGCACCACGACGTCGTCGGGGACGAGGTCGTGGATCGACGCGCGGCCGAGGCCCATCATCGCCGAGTCGATACCGCTCCGGAGGATGTCGAGCACGTTCTCGACCCCGGCCTGCCCCTCGGCCGCCAGCCCCCAGAGATAGGCGCGGCCGATCATGACTGCCCGGGCACCGAGGGCGAGCCCCTTGACGACGTCGCTGCCGCGCCGGACACCGCCGTCGAGCAGCACCTCGATCTGGCTCCCGACCGCCTGCGCGATGGGTTCGAGCGCCCGGATCGACGCCGGCGTGCCGTCCAGGTTGTTACCGCCGTGATTGGACACCGAGATCGCCGAAACGCCAGCGTCCACAGCACGTTTCGCATCGTCGACGCGCATCACGCCCTTGAGCATGAACGGCCCGCCCCACAGCTCGCGCAGCCAGGCGATGTCCTCCCAGGTCGGTGGAGGCGTCGCCATCCACTCGCCGTAGGCGGCGAAGAACGGCGGCCCCTGCTCACCCAGCGGCGCCTGGTTGGGCACCCGCAGGTCCGGCGGACGCATCGTCTTGGCCCATTGCATCAACCACCTGGGCCGGGTGAGGCCCTCCGGGAGCATCCGCACCGTCGTGCGCAGGTCCATGTGTTCGGGAATCTTCGGGCTGCCCCAGTCGCGGCCGTGCGCGAAGCTCCAGTCGGTGGTGGCGATCAGCCCGACGGCGCCGGCCGCCCTGGCGCGTTCCACCCGGGCGGCGATCGCGTCCCGGCCGCCGAGCCAGTACACCTGGAAGAACGTCTTGGGATTGGCCGCGACGACGTCCTCGATCGGCTTGCTCGCGAACGAGGAGAGACCCATCGCCGTACCCCTGGCGGCGGCGGCGCGGGCGACGGCGAGCTCACCGTCCGGGTGGACCGCCTGAACCCCGGTCGGGGAGATCACCACGGGCAGTGAAATATCCTGCCCCATTACGGTTGTCGCCAGATCGCGCTTCTCGATGGCGCCGATGACGTGCGGTGCGAAGCCCAGCTCACCGAACGCGTCGACGTTGTCGGCGACCGTGATGCCCTTCTCGCTGGCGGCGAGCAGGGCGCTGTAGACAGATTTCGGCAGCCGCTTCTTCGCCCTCTGCTGGGCGAACGCCACCGTCTCGAACCACTTGTCTCGGGCCATGGCTACACCGGGCTTTCGTTACAGAAGCGGGCGGGGGGTGTGGTCAGCAGCTTCAGCGGAATCGGCCCCTGCTTGGTCCCACGGGAATGGTCACCGCTCGGCTTCGGCTTGACGCGCTCCTTCTCGAGCGCCGGAACACCGTAGCCCTCAACGCATTCCGGGTCGGGGCCGTCGAGCGGAAGGCCGGTGAAGAACTTCGCCGCCATGCAACCGCCACGGCAGCTGTCGTAATGGCCACAGCTACCGCACGCGCCTGCCGACTGCGGTTCCCTCAGCTCGCGGAACAGCGGCGCGTTCTTCCACACGTTGTCAAACCCGCCGTCGGACAGGATGTTCCCCGCGAGGAATCGGTCATGGATGGCGAACGGGCATGCGTAGACATCGCCCACCGGGTCGATGAGGCACACCACGCGACCCGCGCCGCACAGGTTGAGCCCGGCCAGCGCGCCCGGCGCACCGAGTCCGGACAGGTGGAAGAACGAGTCGCCGGTCAGCACGCGCTCGCCGCGTTCAACGAGCCAGTCGTAGAGCTGCACCTGCTGCTCCGGGGTGGGGTGGAGTTCGTCCCACACGTCGGCTCCGCGACCGGAGGGACGCAGCCGGGTGATCCGCAGGGTGGCCCCGTAACGTGCTGCCAGAGCGGCGAATTCGTCGAGCTGGTCGACGTTGTGACGGGTCACGACGACCGAGATCTTGGCGTCTTTGAAGCCCGCGTCGGCGAGGTTCTCCAGCGCGCGGACAGCCATCGCGAACGATCCCTTGCCGCGCACGGCGTCGTTGACTTCCGCGGTGGCACCGTCGAGCGAGATCTGCACGTCGACGTAGTCACTGGCCGCGAGCTTGGCCGCCACTTCGGGGGTGATGCGCACGCCGTTGGTGGAGAACTTCACCCCGACATGGTGAGCGGTCGCGTAGTCGACCAGCTCCCAAAAGTCCGGTCGCACAGTGGGTTCGCCGCCGCCGATGTTCACATAGAACACCTGCATGCGCTCGAGCTCGTCGATGATGTCCTTGCACTGCTGCGTCGAGAGCTCCCGCGGATCACGCTTGCCTGATGACGACAGGCAGTGCACGCATGCAAGGTTGCACGCGTAGGTCAGCTCCCAGGTCAGGCAGATCGGCGCGTCGAGGCCGTGCTCGAACTGCTCGACAAGCCGGGGCACCGGCTGAACTTCCGGCGCGGGCGCCGCATCGGTCACGGTCATGAACTCTCTCCCGTCACGAGCATCTTCGACTCGGCCAGCACGCCGAGGGCGTGCAGGTACGGACCCTGCTGTGCGTCGTCGACCCCGGCCGCCCGGCAGGCGGACCTGACGTCGGGGTGATCATCCAGCGAATTGATCACCTCGACGATGGTCCGGTTCTTCAAGAACGACAGCTTGCGCGTGCCGAAGTGATACAGCAGCGCGCCGAACGGCTCGGGCCGCACCGCCACTTGGTGGTGCAACCGCCAACGGGCATCCGGGTCGAACGTCACGACGCTGTTTGTTCCTGTCGTATGCGGGTCAGTAGACGCCGCACATCCCGTCGATCGACACCTCTTCGACCAGCGTCTCGGTGACGAGTTCGGTTTCGTCGGTGGCCTGCTGCTGCGGCTCCATGGTTCACGCCTTTCTCTAACCGGGTCTCGACAAATGTGAGCGAGATCGCAAGAATATGGCATCGAGTGCCAGAATGGAAGAGCGGGGTGGCGATGGAGCCGAATTCCGAGCATCGGGTGGGTCGGCGCCGCTCCACGACCCCCGACCACCTGAGCAATGTGGCGATCGACCTCTTCGCGGCGCGCGGCTTCGACGAGGTGAGCGTCGACGACGTCGCCCATGCGGCCGGCATCGCCCGCCGCACCCTGTTTCGGTACTACCCGTCCAAGAATGCGCTGCCGTGGGGCGATTTCGACGCCCACCTCGCGCTCATGCGCGATCAGTTGGCCCAGCTGGATCCCAGCGTGCCGATCGGTGACGCGTTGCGCACTGCCTTGTTGGCGTTCAACACCTTTGACGACACCGAGACCGCACGCCACCGGCAACGCATGCGGGTCATCCTGCAGACCGCCGAACTGCAGGCGTATTCGATGACGATGTACGCGGGCTGGCGCGCGGTAGTTGCCGAGTTCGTGGCGCGACGCCTCGGCGTCTCGGTCGACGACCTGGTCCCCAAGACCGTGGCCTGGACGATGCTCGGGGTGGCGTTGTCGGCCTATGAGCGGTGGCTGGCCGACGAATCGGTGTCGCTGGCCCAGGCCCTCAACGCCGCGTTCGACACGGTGAGCGAGGGTCTGGGCGCGCTGACCTGATATCGGTCGGAAAATTTTTTCGGCTCAGGCGTCGGAGTTCGGCCGTTCGACGCGACGATAAGGGTGTGAGCGCCGAACCAGAGCACGGTGACGCTCCGCGGGCACTGCTGGCGCTGTACGACGAGGCACTGCCGACGGTGTACGGGTATTTCGTCCGCCGCTGCGGAGACCGCGGAACCGCCGAAGACCTGACGTCGGAGACGTTTCTGGCGGCGATGGACGCCGCGCGCAAGGACGCTCCGCCGTCGATCACGGTGCCCTGGCTCATCGGCGTGGCGCGGCACAAACTCGCCGACCATTACCGGCGGCGGTCGGATCGGCACACCGTTCCGGTGGCCGAGCTGCCCGAGCCGGTCGAGCCGGCCGACGAGTGGGACGCCCAACTGGACCGGATCGTCGCCGAGAGCGTGCTGGCCAAGCTGCCCGACCAGCATCGCACCGTGCTCGCGCTGCGCTACATGGACGACTGCAGCGTCCCGGAATGCGCGCAGTTGATCGGCCGGACCGTCCACGCGACGGAGGCCCTGCTCGTGCGGGCCCGCCGGGCGTTCAGATCGCACTATCCACGGCCGGAAGGAGGGATGTCGTGAACAACAGCCACGATCCGTTGACCGTGCTGCGCGGCGACGAGCTTCCGGTTGCGCCCGATCCGGCGTTCGCGGCTCGGCTGCGCGCACGCCTGGAATCCGCACTGTCCCTACCGAATCGAACAGGAGACGTCGACATGAGCGGCGCCGACACCGCCCTTGCAGAGCTGACCGAACCCGGCACGGAGACCACCACGCCGCCCCGCCCGGCGGCAGTGCCCTACCTGTCCGTCGCCAATGCGCGCGAAGCCATCGCCTGGTACATCGACACGTTCGGCGCATCGCTGGTCGGCGAGATGTACGAGATGGACGACGGCCGCGTCGGACATGCCGAGCTGCGCATCGGCGACGGCGTGCTCTACCTGGCCGACGAGTATCCCGAGCTGGGCCTGAAAGCCCCTGCCCCGCAGGCCAGTTCGGTGAGCCTGATGCTGCATGTGGCCGATACCGATGCGACGCTCGAGCGGGCGCGCGCCCGCAACGCCGTTGTGCAACGGGAGCCCTACGAGAACTACGGGGCCCGCAGTGCGACGATCATCGACCCGTTCGGGCATCGCTGGATGCTCAGCGGACCCGTCACCGGTGCGCCGCTTCAGATCCAGCATGGCGACGTCGGCTATGTCTCGGTGTGGACGCCCGACGCCGATCGTGCGGCGGCCTTCTACGGCCACGTGCTCGGCTGGAACTACGACCCCGACACCCACCAGGTCACCAACACCACCGAGCGCATCGGCCTCTTCTCGGTGCCCGGTCCGCCGACGCTGTTCTGCTGCTATGCCGTCGCCGATCTCGACGGCGCGCGGCAGGCGATCGTCGACGGCGGCGGGACGGTCGACCAACTGGAGGACTTCGACTTCGGCACCGTCAGCGGCGCAACCGACTCGCAGGGCACGTCGTTCGCGGTGTACCAGCCGAAACCGGGACAGCCGCGACCTGCGCTGAACGGGACTGGGCCAGGCGAACTCTCGTATATCACCTACGAGGTGCCCGACTCGCCGGCGTTCAAGGCGTTTTACAGCCGCGTGCTGTTCTGGACGTTCGAACCGGGCCGCATCGAGGATGGTTGGCAGGTTCAGCAGACCCATCCGATGGCGGGTGTCGCAGGCGGCAACGCGCAGGCGGTGACCGTGCCGATGTGGACGGTCGACGACATCGACGCGGCGGTCGCCCGCGTGCGCGAGGCGGGCGGGACCGTCATCGAGGAGCCGTCACAGCAGGCGTACGGCAAGTCGGCGTTGTGCACCGACGATCAGGGCAGCCGCTTCTACCTCGGCGAGTTCTGACTAGGACGGCAGCACGTCGGCGATCGGGGCGCCGTTGGCGATCTTGGTCCGCACCTTCATCACCTTGCCCGGCATCCCGCCGCCGACGACGCCGGCCACCACACCGTCGCGTTCGTAGAAGGCCAGGAACTTCCTGCCGTCGTCCTCGACCACATGCACGACGTCGTCGGCCTGCGGTTCACCGAGGCACTGGATCTTGACGTCGTACTGGTCGCTCCAGAAGTAGGGCACCGAGACGGTCGCGGGTATCTCCTTGCCGAGCAGCGCGGGCACCAGTACCCGGGCCTGGTCGGCGACGTTGCTCCAATGCTCAACGCGCACTTGATGTCCCACCGGGTGCCGCCACGACGCGACGTCACCGATCGCCCACACATGCGGGGTCGACGTCCGGCCCACGTCGTCGCACACGACGCCGTTGTCCAGCTCGATACCGCTGCCCTCGAGCCACTCGGTGGCCGGCTTCGAGCCGATGCCCACGACCACCAGATCGGCATCGAGTTCGGTGCCGTCGGACAGCACGACCTTTTCCACGTGGTCGGTGCCGCGCACCTCGGCCACTCCGACACCGCAGCGCACGTCGACCCCCTCGGCCTGGTGCAGCCGGCTGACGAGGGCGCCGATCTTCTCGCCGAGCACCGAAGCAAGCGGCGTCGGTTGCGGCTCCACCAGAACGACATTCACACCCATGCCGCGCAGGCTCGCCGCAACCTCGCAGCCGATGAACCCGGCACCGACGACCACGGCGTGCTTGGCGGAACCGGCGTGCTCGCGCAGCGCGATGCTCTCGTCGAGCGAGCGCAGAACCCGAATGCCTTCCAGATCCGGGAAGGACGGGATGGTCCTCGGCACCAGCCCGGTCGCGATGATCAGCTCGTCGTAGGCGAGCTCGCTGCCGTCGGCCAGCGTGACAGTCTGCGCGGCGGGGTTTACCGACGCGACCCCGTTGCCGAGCCGCACGGTGATGTCGTTCTCCTCGTAGAACTCCGCGGGCTTGAGCGTGACGTCGTCGACCTCGGCGCGCAGCACCTCCTTCGACAGAGGCGGCCGGTCGTACGGCAGATGGTCCTCGTCGCTGACGATCGTGACGGCACCGCCGTACTCGGACCGACGCAACTGTTCGGCGGTTCGGGCGGCGGCCAACCCGCCTCCCACGATGACGATGCCCGCAGAGTTGCTCACGTGGGGTTTTCTACACGATGGCCGGAGCCAAATGTCCGCCACCCTGCCCTTGCGCCGGTCAGCCCCGCATCCGGTCGATGATGTTGGTCAGCACGACGATGCTCTCGCTGCGCTCGACGTCGGCCGCCGAGCGGATCCGTTCGAGCGCCTCTTCCAGATGGCGCATGTCGCGGGCCAGCACGTGCAGCATCGCGTCGGCCGTTCCGGTGACGGTGGCGGCGCTGACCACCTCGGGAATGTCGACCCACGCCTTGCGCAGTTCGTCGGGCGAGATGGTGCCGTGGCGGAAAACCTGGACGTAGGCTTCGGTGTTCCAGCCCAACGCGTTTCGGTCGACAACGGTGGTGAAGCCGCGGATGACACCACTGTCGAGCATGCGGTCGACGCGACGCTTGACCGCCGGGGCGGACAGGTTCACGCGCTGGCCGATCTCGGCGTAGGTCGCCCTGGCGTCCTCCGCCAACTCGGCGAGAATGCGCTCGTCGGTCTCGTCCAGCCGCTCCATGCCCACCTCCACGCAATAAAACGCTACGATTCCCATCTTGGCACAACGGATCGCTGGTCAATACGCAACAAACGGCGATTGCTTGCAAAATCAGTTGATCATATCGTTGAATTATGACGATTTCAGATGTCGCCGCCGAGACGGCTCCGGTATCCGATGTCGCCGCGATGAAGCCGCGATTTCCTACGACACGTCGGTATGCGATGACCGCCCCGACCTTCTTCACCGTCGAGTACGCCATCAACCCGTGGATGGACACCTCGACACAGGTGGACGTCCACCTCGCCATGAGTCAATGGGAGACGCTGCGCCAGACCTACAAGGAGCTGGGGCACACCGTCGAACTTGTCGAGCCCGTCGAGGGGCTTCCCGACATGGTGTACGCCGCCAACGGCGGCCTGCTGGTGAACGGCAAGGCCGTCGTCGCCAACTTCGCCTACCCGCAACGCGTACCCGAAGCAGCGGCGTACGCCGAGTGGATGACCCGGCACGGCTTCGACCCGGTGGAAACCCGGCATGTCAACGAGGGCCAGGGCGATCTGCTGGTCGCGGGCTCGATCGTGTTAGCCGGTTACGGTTTCCGTACCGATATCCGGGCGCACGACGAGATCGCCGCGGCGGTCGGGATGCCGCTGGTCAGCATCGAACTCGTCGACCCGCGGTTCTACCACCTCGATACCGCGCTTGCCGTGCTCGACGAGACCACCATCGCCTACTACCCGCCGGCCTTCAGTGAGAAGTCTCGCTTGCGGCTGCTCGAACTCTTCCCCGACGCCATCGAGGTCGCCACGGCGGACGCGTTCGTGCTGGGCCTCAACGCCGTCTCCGACGGTTTGCACGTCGTCCACCCGGCAGCCGCCACCGGCTTCGCCGAGCAACTATCCGAAGCCGGGTTCGAGCCGATCGGCGTCGATCTCTCGGAGCTGTTGAAGGGCGGCGGATCGATCAAATGCTGCACGCTGGAGGTGTATTCGTGACCATCCTTGATGCTGTGACTCCCACGACGGACGCGATCGCCGTCGACGACCGCTACACCGCGCACAACTACTCGCCGCTGCCCGTCGTCGCGGCCAGCGCCGAAGGTGCCTGGATAACAGACATCGAGGGCAGGCGTTACCTGGATTGCCTGGCCGCCTACTCGGCGGTGAACTTCGGACACCGCAACCCGGAGATCACCGCCGTCGCGCACGCCCAGCTCGACACCGTGACGCTGGTCAGCCGCGCCTTCTACTCGGACCGGCTCGGACCGTTCTGCCAGGCGCTGGCCGAACTGTGCGGCAAGGACATGGTGCTGCCGATGAACAGCGGCGCCGAGGCCGTCGAGAGCGGTATCAAGGTCGCCCGCAAGTGGGGCACCGACGTCAAGGGCGTGCCCGCCGGCCGGGGCAACATCGTGGTGGCGCAGAACAACTTCCACGGCCGCACCACCACCATCATCAGCTTCTCCGACGACGACACCGCCCGCCGCGGCTTCGGCCCCTACACGCCCGGCTTCCGCTCGGCGCCGTTCGGCGACGCCGACGCGCTTGCCGCGGCGATCGACGAGGACACCGTCGCGGTGCTGATCGAGCCGATCCAGGGTGAGGCGGGCATCATCGTGCCGCCCGACGACTACCTGCCGCGCGTGCGCGCGCTGTGCACCGAGCGCAACGTGTTGATGATCGCCGACGAGATCCAGTCCGGTCTCGCCCGCACCGGGCACACGTTCGCGTGCGACCAATGGGGCGTCGTGCCCGACATGTATCTGCTCGGCAAGGCACTGGGCGGCGGCGTGGTTCCGGTGTCCGCCGTCGTCGCGAACCGGGACATCCTCGGGGTGCTGCACCCCGGCGAGCACGGCTCCACCTTCGGCGGCAATCCGCTGGCCGCCGCGATCGGCGCCAAAGTCGTGGAGATACTGCGGCGCGGTGAATTCCAGTCGCGCTCAGCCGAACTCGGTCACCGGCTGCACTCGCGTCTGCGCGATCTCATCGGCAGTGGGGTGCTGGCGGTACGCGGCCTGGGGCTGTGGGCCGGCGTCGACATCGACCCGTCCCTGGGCACCGGAAAGCAGATCAGCATGCGTCTCGCCGAGCGCGGCGTGCTCGTCAAGGACACCCACGGCTCGACGCTGCGCTTCGCACCGCCCCTGGTGATCACCGCAGAGGAGATCGACTGGGCCATCGGCCAGTTCGCCGACGTGCTTGCCGGAGCCCGCTAGCGTCAGTACTTCGCGGTGCCGCGGTCGACGGCGATCTGACTGCCCGAGATCGTCGCCGACCCGTCACCGGCCAACCACGCGACGACGTCGGAAACCTCCTCCGGCATCATGAATTCCATCAGGCCCTTCTTGCTCTGATGGTTGACCGGCTGGTACGGCATCGGCGAGAAGCTGTGGACATACTGGGGGAACTTGCTGAAGAGTTCCATCATCGCCTTCTTCTCGACCATCGGCGTTTCGATCGAGTACGGATGGATCGAGTTGACGCGAATCCCGAACTCACCCAACTCGATCGCCAGCGCGTTTGTCATCGCCACTAAGCCGTGCTTGGAGGCCGAATAATGACCGTTGCCCGGTGTTGCCTTCAGGCCGGCCGATGAGCTGACGATGACGATGGATCCGCCGTTGCCTGCCTCGATCATCGCGGGGACAGCGGCGCGAATGGTGCGCCACGTGCCGTTCAAGTTGACGTCGATGACGGTGTCCCACTGTTCCTCGGACATCTCGTGCATGCGACCCCAACTCAAGACGCCGGCGTTGGCCACCACGATGTCCAGTCGGCCGAACTGCTCGACGCCGTCGGCGACCACCTTCTGCAGCGCGGGCAGGTCGCGGATGTCCACCTCACGCGCCAGCACCTTGCGGCCGGTGGCCTCGACGGCCCTCACCGTCTCGGCGAGTTCTTCGGTGCTGCCCATCGGGTAGGTGATGGTGTCGGAGATGGGGTGGCAGATGTCGATCGCGATGATGTCGGCGCCTTCACTGGCGAGCCGTACCGCGTGTGCCCGGCCCTGGCCGCGTGCGGCCCCGGTAATGAATGCCACTCGGCCTTCCAGAGGGCTGTCAGATGCCGCCACCACCGCTCCTTTCGTTGGCTGCGGACCAGGCTAACAGCCGAACTGGAACGTGTTCTAGATCGGGTCGCGGATGATCGGGCAGGTCATGCAGTGTCCTCCCCCGCGGCCGCGGCCGAGTTCGGCCCCGACGATGGTGATGACCTCGACGCCCGCCTTGCGCAGCAGGGAGTTGGTGTGGGTATTGCGGTCGTAGGCGAACACGACCCCTGGTTCGACGGCCACGAGGTTGTTGCCGCTGTCCCATTGCTGACGCTCGTAGTCGTACTTCGTGCCGCCCGTCTCCACCACCCGCAGTTCCGGCAGGTCCAGCGCGGCGGCGACCACCTCGACGAACGGCTTCGTCTCCTCGATCACCTCGACGCCGACCTCGGAGTCGGAGGGCACCAGCGTGAACGACGCGATGCTGTCGACTATCTCCGGGTAGATGGTCACGACGTCGCGGTCGGCGAACGTGAACACCGTGTCCAGGTGCATGGCGGCGCGAAGCTTGGGCATCCCGGCGACGATCACCTTCTCGGCGGCGCCCTGTTTGAACAGTTCGGCCGCTACCTGGGTGATGGCCTGGCGCGACGACCGTTCGCTCATGCCGATGAGGACCACCCCGTTGCCTGGGATCAGCACGTCACCGCCTTCCAAAGTGGCCAGCCCCCAGCTCTTCTCGGGATCCCCCCACCAGACAGTCGATCCGACGTAGTCGGGGTGGAACTCGTAGATCGCCTTCATCAACAGCGTCTCGTCGTGGCGGGCCGGCCAGAAGAGAGGGTTGAGGGTGAGGCCGCCGTAGATCCAGCACGTGGTGTCGCGGGTGTAGAGGGTGTTCGGCAGCGGCGGCATCAAATACTGGGTCACCCCGGTGTCCTCGCGCGCCAGCGCCCGGTAACCCGACTTCATGTCGGCGGGCAGGTCGCGCGTGGACATGCCGCCGATCAGCAACTCGGCGAGGCGCCGAGGCTCCAGCGAGTCGAGGAAAGCTCTGGTGTCGTCGACCAGCCCGAGGCCGACTTCGTTGGGGACGATCTTGCGGTCCAGCAACCAGGCCTTGGCCTCGGGGTTCGCCATCGTTTCGGTCAACAGGTCGTGCAGCTCAACAACTTCCGCACCACGGTCGCGCATCTTGTCCATGAAGTCGAAGTGGTCACGACGAGCGTTCTGCACCCACAACACGTCGTCGAACAGGAGGTCGTCGCAGTTGGTCGGGGTGAGCCGCTCGTGTGCCAGACCCGGCGAGCACACCAGCACCTTGCGGAGCTTGCCGACCTCGGAGTGAACGCCGTAGGCGTCTGATGGCTTCGACATGTCGAAAGTCCTTCCGTCTCGTCAGATCTGAATAGAACCGGAAACCAGCCCGTAGATGCCCAGGACGGCGCCGACCACAATGACTCCGAACAGCACCGCCTCCGCGGGCGTGAACACCCGAAGGTTGCGTTCCCGGCGGGCCTGCCAATACAGCAGCGCGCCGGGGGCATAGAGGATGCAGGACAGCAGCAGGTGGTCCCACCCGGCCGCGTAGACCAGGAAAAGGGTGTAGAAGGTCGCCAACGCGGCGATGACCGTGTCGGGGACCAGCGATCGCCTGTCCTCATAGGTTTCGCGGGTGATCGTCAGCTTCAGCGCATACCCCGCGGCCAGGAGGTAGGGGATCAACGCCAGCGCCGAAGTCAGGTCCAGCATGAAATCGAGCGCCTCGTACGTGAACAGCAGCAGGATCAGCAGCAGCTGCACCAGGCCGCCCGCCATCACCAGCGCGAAGACCGGTGCGCCCTTGGCGTTCTCCCGAGCGAGGAACTTGGGCATGTCGTCGGTCTTGGCCGGAATGTAGAGGATCTCGGCGGCCACCAGCGTCCATGCCAGGTATGCACCCAGCACCGACAGGATGACACCGGCTTTGATGAACACCGAACCCCACGGTCCGACAATTGATTCCAGCACCGAGGCCATCGACGGCTGAGCGACCTCGCGGAAATCAAAGCCAGCGACGCGGGTACCTTGCGGACCGACAGGAATCCCAGCAACACCAACGGCAGCAGATTCACCGGGTTGATCCAGAAGATCTCGGACAACTTCGCCAGTTCGATGTCTTCGCTGACGAGATCGTTGACCGGCGGACCCGCGATCCCGAGGATGCTGAACCCGATGCAGGCGATGACGAAGGCGGGCACCGACGTCCACGCCTGGCTGCGGATGTGGGTGTAGAGATCCACCTTGACCATTTGGGCGGTCAGGATGGTGGTCTCCGACAGCGGGGAAAGCTTGTCTCCCAAATACGCCCCGGAGATGACTGCGCTGGCGGTGATCGCCGACGACACTCCGAGCACGCTTGCGATGCCCACCAGGCCGACACCGACCGTCGCCGCCGTGGTCCACGAACTGCCGATCGACATGGCCACCACACCACAGATCACGGCTGCCGCCACATAGAAGTAGCCCGGTGAGAGCACCTGAATTCCGTAGTACACCAACGTCGGGATCGTTCCCGACAGATTCCACGTGCCGATCAGGGCGCCGACCGCCAGCAGGATGAACAGCGCATTTGTGATCGATGCCAGCGCGGACTGACCGGCCTCCTGCACCGCCGTCCACTCGTGGCCATTCTTCATCCCGATCAACGCGGCGATCGCGCAACAGAGAACGAGCGCAACCTGAATGGGTCCGTCGAGTGCCTTGAGCCCGAACAGTCCCAGGGACGCGGCGATCAACAAGGCCAACGCGGAAAGCGGGATCAAAGCATCGGCCAGCGACGGCCGCCGGACTGCACGTTCCTGAACCGGTTCCGACATCTGTCAGACCATCCCTGCAGATCTTGATCCTGCGGGCAAACTACCAGGGAGTTCAGGGCATCACGGAGTAATTGACATTAATGACGTAGCACGTCAAGCCGCGCATCGCGCGCCGGCAAACGCGGCCGGTTTCAAAGATCTGCGATGATCTGAGCCCGCTTGGCGGTGTATTCCTCTTCCGAGACAGCGCCTGTGGCCCGCAGTGTCTCCAATTCCTGCAACCGCTGAGACACCGACGGTTCCGGCGGCGTAGATGGGTACTGCGGCGGCGGTGTTCCTGCAGACGGTGCTGCGGCCTGTCCGGCGGGCGTCTGCTGGGCTGCGGCACGGCGGACGATCGCCTGGACCTGTTGGCGCGCTGCGGGATTGGATCGAAGGTCGATCATGTTGTTCATGCCGATGCCGTGCGCCTTGAGAATATGCAGGATCTCCAGCAGCGCGCCGGTCTGGCCACTGAGATCGTAGATTCTGTTGTCCTCGGCGATGGTGAAGGTCGCGGGCACCAGTCCGTTGATCAAAGCGCTGCGCTCCCAGTCGATTTGGTATTCCTGGGTCGCGGGGTCGACAAGCACGACCAGCTTGCGGCTGGTGAGGTTGCCCAGCCTTGTCACGCTGGCGATCACACGGTCCTCCGAGTTGAACGGCGTGATGCCAAGCCCCTCGATGTGCAGTTGAAGTTTCACCAGTGGTTGGTCGTTGATGCGGGTGCCCGTTTCACCCATCCCGGTGATCTGGGCCAGCGCGAGCACGCCGCTCTGCTCGAGCGCCTGCGTCTTGGCAGCCGACCTCGCGCTGTAATTGGCGAGGGCCAACGCGATCAGCACGTCGGCGACGGTGATCAGCAGGCCGACGTAGAACATCCATTTCAGCAGCGAGTCCTGCCCGGTGGCGAAGTACACGACCAAAAAGATCGGGCCGACGAGACCACCGCACAGCAGAACCATCAACTGCGCCTTGATGTACCGCCACACCATCTGCCACGCTCCTCGCTTGACGCGGTTCGCGTGTCAGATTAGCGGCAAAAGGGGGTTTCCACCCCGCGTTACGAGAGGGTGGTAGGCCCTGTGGGCGCCTGCGGTGCCGGCGTCGTCGACGGCGACCCGAGGAGTTGGTTGACCATCCACGTCCACATCTGCCCGTTGGGGCCGTCGACCGTGTAGCTCGTATGGACGGCCACCGCGGTCGCCGAGACCTCCTCAGCGTCCGGGTCGTAGTCGCAGACCGCATCGCCAACGTCGCACACGCTGATGGTGCGCACGCCGATGTTGGCCGGAAGAATCGCGGGGGCGTGCGCCAAAATCGGCCAGTCCTGCGCTGCGCCACCGGTCTTCTCGGGATCGGTTGACGCGGTACCGATGTTGACCGTCGTGTCGTCAGGGTGGCGGTCGCCGTCGGCGATCAGCAGCGCAGCGGCCAGATTCGGGTTGGCGCCGATGGCGGTCAGGTTGCGGTGCACCACCATCGCGCCCTGCGAGTAACCGGCGAGCACCACCTTCGACTCGGGACAGCGTGCGGTGAAGTCCGCGTACTGGGCACCCAGCGCGGCCGTGCCGACGTCGACGCTGCCCATGTAGTCGAGCCAGTCACCGATGCCTGCATCGTCGGGCACATCCTTGGCCGGATAGTTGACCGCCTCAGCGGTCATGGTCCGGCCCTCTTCTGCGAGCTGCTGTCTGAGCACCTCGTAGGACTGGTAGACGATCTCGCCCATCCCAGCGTTGGTGGCGATGTCGTACTCGGTCCGCTCGCCGGAGCCTGCGGCACCCATCCAGTGGACGTCCGGGCATTCCGGCGCCGCGTTTGCGGTGCCGGTCGCCAACATGACCAGAGCACTTCCCGCCACAGCGACCGCACACGCCGCCGCATTCGTCCGACGAAACATAAAACCCCCAACCCGACCTGCACAAAGACGATATACGGGCTGTTTATCGCCTCATAGGTCTCACGCGTTACAGATCAATCACGAATCTCACGATCATCGGCGTGGCCTGTTGCGGCCCGTATCGTCAGCGCGTGACTTCGCCGAGTGGCGCCGCGCGATCCGGATGGATCCTGGTCGCCGTTTCCACGGCGCTGTTCTGCGTCCAACTCGACTACTTCGCGATGAACCTGGCGCTGCCCCGGATGGCGGTCGATCTCGACAGCAACGCCACCGACCTGCAATGGGTGATCAGCGTCTACATGCTGGCGCTCGGTGCGTTCATGGTGCCCGCGGGCCGTGTCGGCGACATCTTCGGTCGCCGGCGGGCACTGCTGGCAGGCATCGCGTTGTTCGGTCTCGCGTCGGCGGCGTGCGCGGTGGCCCCGTCCGCGGCGTCGTTGATCGGTTTCCGCGCCGTGCAAGGTGTCGGTGCGGCGCTGATCTTCCCGGTGTCGGTCAGCGTGCTGACCAACGTTTTTCCTGCGGCACGGGCCGGCCGTGCGATCGGGGTGGCCTACGGAATTGCGGGTTTGGGTAATGCTGCGGGTCCGCTGGTCGGCGGACTGCTGACGCAGACGCTGGGGTGGCGGTGGATTTTCGGGTTGTTGGTGCCGCTTGCGTTGGTGGCGTTCGCCATTGGTGCGCTGACCGTCCCGGAGAGCTCGGACGACTCGGTACCGCGGCGTATCGACGTGACCGGCCTGGCGTTGATCACGGTCGGAATCGGATTGTTCACCTTGACATTTGACCGCGCGCCCGCCTGGGGATGGCTGTCGCCGGTGACGGTCGTCGCGTTCGTCGGCGCGGTGGCGGTGTTGGGATTTTTCGTCGCGGTCGAGAACAGGGTGCAGTGGCCGCTGGTGGACATGTCGTTGTTTCGCAACGTGCGCTTCAGCATTCTCGTACTCGCGGGCACGGTCGCCAATATCGCGTACGCGGTGACCATCTACTTGTCGACGCTGAATCTGCAGCAGGTGCGCGGCCTCGATCCGCTGACGGCCGGCCTTGTGTTCCTGGGCCCGTCGATCGGTGCGGCGCTGGGTGGCCCACTGTCGGGTCGGCTTGCGGCGAAACGTCCGCCGATTCTCGTGATGGGCGCCGGATGCGTGGCGGCAGCGTTGTCGCTTGCCGGTCTGGCGATCGCCGGAGGATGGCTTTCGTATGTAATTGCCCTCACCGCATGCGGTTTCACGATGGGGCTGGTGTACGCGTTCACTACCGTCGCGACTCAGGCGGTCGTACGCCCCGAGCGCGCGGGCGAGGCGGCCGGAGTGGCGCTCACATCTCTGGTCACGCTGGCCGGAGTCGGCGTTGCAGTGAGCGGAACCATGCTGGAGGTTCTGCGGTACCCCGGAATGTCAACGGGCACAGGGATCGACGTGATACTGCTGACGATCGCTGCCGTCCTGCTACCTTCCGGTGTTGCAGTGCTGAGCTTTCGGGCCACCGAACAAGAAGAGACGCTGGGCCGCCGCTGAGGGTCGGCGGCCCAGCGCTGTCCTTCGGGGTCAGCTGTTGGCGTCAGCCGACGCTGTTGGAGCTGCCGTTTCCGTTGTTGTTGTTGGTGTTCGTATTCGAGGTGTTGTTCGAGCTGTTGCCCGACGCCGTACCGCTCACACGATTGGTGGCGTTACCACCTGTGCCGGTGCCACTGGTCGCGCTGCCATTGACAGTGGCGGTGCCGCCAGTGGAGCTGCCGCCCTGGGTGTTGCCGCTGGTGGCGCTGCCGCCCTGAGCATTGCCGCCGGTGGCATTGCCGGCGATCTGCGCATTCGTCAGCGGCCCACCCGTGCCGCCCGTAGCGCCTTGGTTGACGGTGTTGCCCTGGACAGTCGCGTCACCACCCGTCTGCGCCTGGACGATCGAACCGCCTTGGGCATTGCCGCCGGTGCCGTTGCCGCCTGAACCGTTGCCACCGACGCCGCCACCTGCGAGTTGACCGGTCGACGCACCGCCACCGGTGGTGTCACCGGCCTGGCCGCCGTAAGCGACCGCACCGTCGACGGTGTTCTCGGGATCACCGGAGATGTTCGTGTTGACTTGAGTGACCAACTCGGTGGCGGTCCCGCCGAGCGCACCGCCGATCGCTGCGCCGCCCACGTTGGCCGCAGAGGTGTTGATTCCGCCCGCTCCTGCGGTGCCGATGCCGGCGCCACCCGTTCCGAGCCCGCCCAACGCGGCCCCCGCGGTGTCGGCGGTGTCGGCCACCGACCCCCCGACTGCGGCACCGGTGGTTCCCGTTCCGACATTGGTCCCGCCGAGCGCTGACGAACCGGTATTGACTGCGGCGTTCGTGCCGCCGGCGGCGGCGCCACCGATTGCCGCGCCGGCGATGGCCGGATTGACGCTGGTCGTCGCGTCCACGGCCGAACCAGCTGTGGCCACCCCGCCGTTCGTGGCGGCCGAGGTGCCGAGACCGCCGGTGGCCGCACCGCCATTGATGGCGGTCCCGCCGATGACCGGACTGAGCACGTTCATCTGGTTGTTCATCACGTTGCCGTTGAACGCGCCGTTCTGGCTGGTGTTGCCGTTGCCGTTGTTACCGATCGTGGTGTTGTTGCCGCTGCCGAACCACCACCCGTCGTCACTGCTGTTGGAACCCAATGTGCCAACGGAATTGCTGCTGTTGTTGCCGTTGCCGCTGTTGGTGTTCGAGTTGACGACGTTGGTGGCCAGGTTGCCTGCCGCAATACCGATGACCTCGTTGGTGGCGTCGCCTCCGGTTGCTTCGCCGGAAGCGGTGACGCTGTTGTTGTTGGCGTCGCCGCCCACCGCCGTACCGCCGACCGTATCCCCGCTGACGGCAGCGCCGCCCACACCGTAGCCGCCCTGCGCGGCGCCACCCTGCTGTCCAGTGTTGATCGCGCCTGCCGTTCCGCCGGTGGCGGTCTGGGTTATCGCGTTTCCGCCGACGACGGCAGCACCACCAGCCTGATCCTGCAGGATGCTTCCGCCGATTCCGAAGCCACCGGTTCCGTCGCCTCCGACCCCGTCTCCACCCGTTCCGCCCTCGGCGATCTGGACGGTGTTCGCGTCTCCGCCAGTGGTGGTGCCGAGCACGCCGCCGCCGGCCGTCGCACCTCCGATCGAATTGATCGGCGAGGTATCCCCTCCGCCGCCGATGATGTCGATGTCTCCGTTGATGTTGGTCTGAGTGGCAACCTCACTGGCGATCCCTCCGGTCGCCGCGCTGGTAGCCGGCCCACCGATATTTCCGGTCGAAAGGTTCGTGCCGCCCGTCGCCGCCGCGCCCGTGCCGGCAAGTCCGGTGCCCGCGCCACCGCCTGCAACGCCCGCGATGTCAGGGCCGTCGATCACCTGACCACCTGCGGCTGCACCGGAAGTGGCTACTCCGCCATTGGTACCCCCGCCTGCCGCGCCACCGGTATTGGCAGCGACATTCTGGCCGCCCACCGCCGCACCCGCTGTTCCGATGCCGCCGCCTGCGGCGTTCGCGCTCGTTGTCGTACCTGCTGCGGTTCCGGCGACCGCCCCGCCCACGTTCGTCGCCGCGCTGGTACCCGACCCGGCCGTCGCGACGCCGACGTTCGCGGCCGTCCCGCCGATGATCGGGCTGAGCCCGTTGAACTGGTTGTTCATGATGTTGCCGTTGAAGGCACCGTTCTGGCTGGTGTTGCCGTTGCCGTTGTTACCGATCGGCGTGTTGTTACCGCTGCCGAACCACCAGCCGTCGTCGCTGCTGTTGTCGGCGAAGGCGCTTGGCGCGAGTGAGATGAGGCCGAATCCGGCGGCGCCCGCGATCGCGCAGATCGCACAGGTGCGGTTCAGCTTCGCCGGTGCGGCTGCGCGGGGCTTGCGATGAGTACCCATTCCCTTGAACTCCTCTGTGAATTCTGATTTCTGTGTGGCTCAGTGTTTTTCGGTCAGATGGTCGATTAACGGACTTTCAGCGACGCTGCTGTGCGCAGTCACGTCATCCGCACCTCCCGGCAGGCCCTCAGTGCACTCATGATTCGTCGTCCGGATTCGACGCGGGCGGGTTGTCGGGACCGCTTGTCGTAGCGGGCTTGCGCGGCTTCGTGATCCGGTCGATCGTCTCGTCGACGGCATTCTTGAGCCGGGTGGCGATTTCCTTCAGCGGACGCGACGAGACGACCCTGCCGGTGCTGGACGTCGAACCCGCCTGCCGTTTTTGGAGTTCGAGCAGTTCCTCGTTGGTGAGCGGGCCGGACTGCCCCGCACCACCTGATGTCACCTGCTCGTTTGTAACCTCGACCGCATCCTGCGTCGTCTCGGTCTGCTGACCGGGCGCGGGTGTGGTGGGTGCGCCGGGCAGGAGACTTCCGAGACCGAGCCGCCACTGTTCGTTGACGATGTTGCCCGAGCCCTGGGCGTTCTGGGTGGTGTTGCCGTTGCCGGTGTTACCGACGGCGAGGAAGTTCCACATCCCTGCGCTGGCGGTCACCTCGTTGGCGCCGTCGTTCGCGTTGCCGGTCGCCTGGTTGGCGTTCGCGTAGTTCCGGCTCAGGTTCGTGCCGAGCAGACTGAACTGCGGGTTGAAGATGTTCGCCACGCCGATGGCCAACTGGTTCGTGTTGCCGTTTCCGGTCTGGCCGAACAAGCCGGTGCCGAGGAAGCCGCCCGACGTGACGTTGGTTTCGCTGCGATTTCCGTTGAGTCCGGCGATGTTCGCGATCGCCGTGTTGTCGCTCGAATTGGGTCCGAACAAGCTGAACTGCGGGTTGAAGATGTTGCCCGAGAAGAACGACAGCTGGGTCGTGTTGCCGTTTCCGATCGCACCGCCGAACAGGCCGACAGCACCACCGCCCGACTCGGTCGTCGAAGCATCGTTGCCGTTGTTGACCGCAACGCTGCTGATCGTCGTGTTCTTGCTGGAGTTCCCGTTGAGGCCCACCTGAGGGTTGAAGATGTTGTACGACAGGATGTTCACTTGGGTGACGTTGCCGTTACCCGTCGCGCCGCCGAGTTTGATGGGGCCGAACAAGCTTTCGCCGGTCGTCCCGGTGCCTCCGTTGCCCTGCCCGAAGAACAGCGCGCCGATCGTCGAGTTGTGGCTCGTGTTCGACCCATTGCCGCCCAGGCCGAACTGCGGGTTGAAGATGTTGCCTTCGAGAATGTTGATCTGGGTGGCGTTGCCTTTGCCCGACGGCAGGATGATCGACAACGCGTCGGCGTCGGGCGCGTTCATCTCGGCGACAAAGCCGATGCAGCACGCCACTCCGCCCAAGCCGATAGTGCGAACGAGAATCGGCCTGTGTTGGCGCGGCGCCCGGTGGCGGCCCCGCTGCGTTTTCGGCACGGGACTGCCGGCGCCGCTCGTATCCGGAGTCATCGCTGACCCACCCCTCAGATAAAAGCTGTGTCGAACCTAAGTTGCGCAAGGGGACCGTAGATCTTTGCTATTGCGCGTGTCAAGCATCACACTGACGCGGCCGCTATATACGGACCCGTAGGTTAGCGAACCCTCAGTTGCTGTCCTCGCAAATATCTACCGTGGACCTGCGACAATCGCAGATATGATCGTTGACCACGATATACGCGCTCCATGGGGATTCTCAGTGATCGCTTAGACTCACATCGGTTATTTGCAGCTACGTCAGGTAGCTATCCTGTCATAAGCTGACTTTTGTCGCGCTTCGGCCACTATTATCGTTCGGGTAATTCGCTGATATCTGTGGTGGTAGTGTGCTGCAGCCGCTTTGTGCCATCGCTACTCAGGTGTCTCTCAGGTTGAGTCGCCGCGCCGGATACGGTCACCCCGGAGTAACGTCGCCGACGTGGCCACGATGAAGATTGCCCGCATCCCCGCGGCGAATGCCAAGTTCGAGATAACGGATGTCGAAATCCCAGAGCCCGGCCCCGGACAGGTTCGTGTCAAGGTGCATGCCTGCGGTGTGTGTCATTCCGACTCGATAACCGTGATGGGCGCGATGGGTAACTCTTTTCCGCGCGCGCCCGGCCACGAAGTCGCCGGCGTCGTCGACACCGTCGGCGAGGGAGTGACCACGTGGCGGCCCGGCGATCGCGTCGGGGTCGGGTGGTTCGGTGGCTGCGACTTCACCTGCGAGCCCTGTCGCAGAGGCGATTTCATCTCGTGCGAAAACGGGCAGGTGCCCGGAATAGCCTACGACGGCGGATATGCGGAGTACATGGTTGCGCCCGCCGAAGCCCTCGCTCGCATCCCTGACGACCTCTCCGACGTGGAAGCGGGTCCCCTACTGTGCGCCGGCATAACGACTTTCAACGCATTGCGCGAGTCGGTGGCCCGGCCCGGCGACCTTGTCGCCATTCTCGGGGTCGGCGGACTCGGGCATCTCGGCATCCAGTACGCCGCGAAGATGGGGATGGAGGTAGTGGCGATCGCCCGTGGCGCGGACAAGGAGCCGTTGGCGAAAGAGCTTGGCGCGCATCATTACGTCGATTCGAAGGCTAGCGACGTCGCCGCCGAACTGAAGAAGCTGGGCGGCGCGAAGGTCGTCCTCGCGACGGTCACGGCGCCCGACGCGATGACGCCCGCGCTCGGCGGTTTGAAGCCGCGCGGACAGCTTGTCGTCGTCGGCGTCTCGCCGGATCCGATTCAGGTGCCGCCGCTCGCCATCATCCCCGGTTCGACGTCGGTTCAGGGTCACGCCTCCGGAACGTCGCAGGATTCCGAAGACACCCTGCGCTTTTCGGCGTTGACCGGTGTGCGCCCGATGATCGAGACGGTGCCGCTTGCCGACGTCCAGGCCGCCTACGACAAGATGATGAGCGGGGCCGCGCGATTCCGCATGGTGCTCACGATGGACTGAGAACCGCAAACGCAAAGTGGCGCCCATCCTTTCGGATGAGCGCCACTTTGACGTGCTAGATCAGATCACTTGATGATCTTGGTGACCCGGCCTGCGCCGACGGTGCGGCCGCCCTCGCGAATCGCGAAGCGCAGACCCTCGTCCATGGCGACGGGCTGGATCAGCTTCACCGAGATGTCGGTGTTGTCACCGGGCATGACCATCTCGGTGCCCTCCGGCAGCGTCACAACACCGGTCACGTCGGTGGTGCGGAAGTAGAACTGCGGACGGTAGTTGTTGAAGAACGGCGTGTGCCGGCCGCCCTCGTCCTTGGACAGGATGTAGACCTGGCCCTCGAACTCGGTGTGCGGCGTGGTGGTGCCCGGCTTGGTGACGACCTGGCCGCGCTCCACGTCCTCGCGCTTCACACCACGGATCAGCAGACCGACGTTGTCGCCCGCCTGACCCTGGTCGAGCAGCTTGCGGAACATCTCGACACCGGTGACCGTGGTCTTGGTGGTCTCCGGGCGGATGCCGACGATCTCGACTTCCTCGTTGACGTTGATCACGCCACGCTCGACACGACCGGTGACCACGGTGCCGCGGCCGGTGATCGTGAAGACGTCCTCGACGGGCATGAGGAACGGCTTGTCGGTCTCACGGACCGGGTCCGGGATCGACTCGTCGACCGCGTCCATCAGCTCTTCGATGCTCTTGACCCACTTCTCGTCACCCTCGAGCGCCTTGAGCGCCGAGACACGGATGACCGGGGCCTCCTCGTCGAACTCCTGGGCGGCCAGCAGCTCGCGGACCTCCATCTCGACGAGCTCGATGAGCTCCTCGTCGTCGACGGCGTCAGCCTTGTTCAGCGCGACCAGGATGTAGGGCACACCGACCTGACGGGCCAGCAGCACGTGCTCGCGGGTCTGCGGCATCGGGCCGTCGGTGGCCGCGACCACCAGAATCGCGCCGTCCATCTGGGCGGCACCGGTGATCATGTTCTTGATGTAGTCAGCGTGGCCGGGAGCGTCGACGTGCGCGTAGTGACGCTTCTCGGTCTGGTACTCCACGTGGGAGATATTGATCGTGATACCACGCGCCTTCTCCTCGGGCGCGTTGTCGATCTGGTCGAAGGCCGACGCCTCGTTCAAGTCGGGGAACTTGTCGTGCAGAACCTTCGTGATAGCCGCAGTCAGCGTGGTCTTGCCGTGGTCAACGTGACCGATGGTCCCGATGTTGACGTGCGGCTTCGTCCGCTCGAACTTCGCCTTCGCCACTTCTATGTCCTCCTGGACTTCTTGTTGGTGCTTGGTAAAGCAGTGTGTTGATTTTTGCAGTTGTTGTTCGCCGCAGTGACAACAGGTCCGATTTACTGACCCGTCGCCTTCGCTGGGCCGATCGCTCGACTCCGGGTCAGCTCCGATCCTCGACCTTCGGTCTCGATTCTCACTGACCCGTCGCCTTCGCGATGATCTCCTTCGACACCTGCGCCGGAACTTCTGCGTAGGAATCGAACACCATGGAGTAGTTAGCCCGGCCCTGGGTCTTGGACCGAAGGTCTCCGACGTAGCCGAACATCTCCGACAACGGCACATGCGCCTTGACGACGCGTGCACCGCTTCGCTCCTCCATGGCCTGGATCTGGCCACGGCGGGAGTTCAGGTCGCCGATCACGTCACCCATGTAGTCCTCGGGCGTGGTGACCTCGACAGCCATGATCGGCTCAAGGATGACCGGCTGTGCTTGCGCCGCAGCCTTTTTCAGCGCCTGGGAGCCGGCGATCTTGAATGCCATCTCGGACGAGTCGACGTCGTGGTACTGGCCGTCGAGCAGCGTCACCTTCAGGTTCACCAGCGGGTAGCCGGCCAGCACGCCGTACTGCATGGCGTCCTGCGCACCGGCGTCCACCGACGGGATGTACTCGCGCGGGATGCGGCCACCGGTGACCTTGTTCTCGAACTCGTAGGTCGCACCGTCTTCGCCGACGAACGGCTCGAGGTTGATGATGACCTTCGCGAACTGGCCCGAGCCACCCGTCTGCTTCTTGTGGGTGTACTCGACGTTCTGGACGGGGCGCCGGATGGTCTCCTTGTAGGCCACCTGCGGCTTGCCGACGTTGGCCTCGACCTTGAACTCGCGGCGCATGCGGTCCACCAGGATGTCCAGGTGCAACTCGCCCATGCCGCCGATCACGGTCTGGCCGGTCTCCTGGTCCAGGTGCACCTTGAAGGTCGGATCCTCCTCGGCGAGCTTCTGGATCGACAGCGACAGCTTTTCCTGGTCGCTCTTGGTCTTGGGCTCGATGGCCACCTCGATCACCGGATCGGGGAAGGTCATCGACTCCAGCACGACCTGCTCGTTCGGGTCGCTCAGGGTGTCACCGGTGGTGGTGTCCTTCAGCCCGATCACCGCGTAGATGTGACCGGCCGACGCGTACTCCACCGGGTTTTCCTTGTTGGAGTGCATCTGGAACAGCTTGCCCAGCCGCTCCTTCTTGCCCTTGGTGGCGTTGATGACCTGCGAACCGGAGTCGACCTTGCCCGAGTACACCCGGACGTAGGTCAGCTTGCCGAAGAACGGGTGCGTGGCCACCTTGAAGGCCAGGGCCGCGAACGGCTCGTCGACCGACGGGTTGCGGATGATGACCTCATCCTCCTTGCCGGGCGCGTGGCCGGTGGCCGGCGGCACGTCCAGCGGCGAAGGCAGGTAGGCGACGACCGCGTCGAGCATGGGCTGCACGCCCTTGTTCTTGAATGCGCTGCCGCACAGCACCGGGTACGCCTCGGACGAGATCGTCAGCTTGCGCAGGGCGCCCTGGATCTCCTCCTTGGTCAGCTCCTCGCCGCCGAGGTACTTCTCCAGAAGCGCCTCGTCGGTCTCGGCGACGGCCTCGAGCAGCTTGGTGCGGTACTCCTCGGCCTTCTCAGCCAGGTCGGCGGGAATCTCGACGGTGTCGTAGGTCTCACCGAGCTTGGTCTCGCCACGCCACACCTTGGCGTTCATCTCGACCAGGTCGACGACGCCCTCGAACTCGCTCTCGGAGCCGATGGGCAGCTGGACCGGAATGACGTTCGCGCCGAGACGCTCCTCCATGGTCTTCACGGAGAAGTAGAAGTCGGCGCCGATCTTGTCCATCTTGTTGACGAAGCAGATGCGCGGAACGTCGTATTTGTCGGCCTGCCGCCACACCTGCTCGGACTGCGGCTCGACACCCTCCTTGCCGTCGAACACGGCAACGGCACCGTCGAGCACGCGCAGGCTGCGCTCCACCTCGACGGTGAAGTCGACGTGCCCCGGTGTGTCGATCAGGTTGATCTGGTGGTCTTTCCAGAACGTGGTGGTCGCAGCGGAGGTGATGGTGATACCCCGCTCCTGCTCCTGTTCCATCCAGTCCATGGTGGCGGCACCGTCGTGCACCTCACCGATCTTGTAGCTGATACCGGTGTAGTAGAGGATGCGCTCGGTAGTCGTGGTCTTGCCGGCATCGATGTGCGCCATGATGCCGATGTTGCGGACCCTGTTCAGGTCGGTAAGCACGTCCTTCTGTGCCACAGAAAGTCATCTCTTTCGATTGCGTAGTTGCTGTCGTGTTGCGCCCTGGCAGCACCGCCGGGGCGCGGATCTCACCAGCGGTAGTGCGCGAAGGCGCGGTTGGCTTCGGCCATCTTGTGGGTGTCCTCGCGCCGCTTGACGCTGGCACCCAGGCCGTTGCTGGCGTCGAGAATCTCGTTGGCCAGCCGCTCGACCATCGTCTTCTCCCGGCGCTGCCGCGAGAAGCTCACCAGCCAGCGCAGAGCCAACGTGGTGGAACGATCAGCACGCACCTCGACGGGGACCTGGTAGGTCGCACCACCGACGCGGCGGCTGCGAACTTCCAGGGCGGGCTTGACGTTGTCGAGAGCGCGCTTCAGGGTGACGACCGGATCGGTGCCGGTCTTGTCGCGAGCCTGTTCGAGCGCACCATAAACAATGCGTTCGGCCAGCGATTTCTTCCCCTGCAGCAGAACTTTGTTGACCAGCTGGGTGACCAACTGCGATCCGTAGACCGGGTCGTTGACCAGCGGACGCTTGGGTGCGGGCCCCTTGCGCGGCATCAGCTCTTCTCCTTCTTCGCGCCGTAGCGGCTGCGCGCCTGCTTGCGGTTCTTCACGCCCTGGGTGTCGAGCGAGCCGCGGATGATCTTGTAGCGCACACCGGGCAGGTCCTTCACACGGCCACCGCGGACCAGCACCATCGAGTGCTCCTGCAGGTTGTGGCCTTCGCCCGGGATGTAAGCCGTGACCTCAACCTGGCTCGTCAGCTTGACGCGGGCCACCTTGCGAAGCGCCGAGTTCGGCTTCTTCGGGGTGGTGGTGTACACGCGGGTGCACACACCGCGCCGCTGCGGGCTGCCCTTGAGGGCCGCGGTCTTCACCTTGGCGATCTTGTCGCGGCGACCCTTGCGGACCAGCTGCTGAATGGTTGGCATCTACCGGCTTTCTCTCTTCGTCACTTCGTGGTGTTCCAAGTCTCTGTACTGCAGTTATGTCCCGCTCGCCTACCCCGCGACCGGGAGTGTCGCACGCGCCCGCACCGGGATTTTTCGTCCGATCCGATTCGATGCTTCACGACACGCGAATTGGCCCGGCGTGCGGCAACCGCCTACTGCCAGGCACGGCGATCCACGATACCAGGGCAGAGCACGACCATCCAAACCCGCGACGAACCGCCTTACCGCAGGTCAGCCGCTACGAGGCCTCAACGCCTCTGCATGCCTGCCGCCAGCCGCATGACCATGTCACTGAACACAGTATCGGTGTCGACGATTCCGTTCATCACCCCGGTCATCTCCAACAGCACGAATCCGTGCAGCGCCGACCAGAATTCCAGCGCGGCGTGAAACGCGTCTTCGCCGTCCAGGCCGTAGGACGCCAGCACCGCGATCACCGGTCCCGCCGCGGCCCTGGTGGCCTCGGTGAACTCGGGGTCGTCACCGCCGAGCGGCATCCGGGTGAACGCGGAGTATCTGCCCGGGTGGTGGTGGGCGTAGCTACGGTAGGCGCTGGCCATCGCCATCACCGCGTCGTCACGGGTGCGGCCCTGACCGACGGTGTTGAGCATCTCGATGATGTCGCCGACCACCCGCATCCGCACCGTGCGGCGCAGGTCTTCGAGGCTGTCGACGTGGTTGTACAGCGACGGGCCCTTGGTGCCGAGCTGGGTGGCCAGCGCATTGATCGTCAGTGCATCCCAGCCGTCGCGATCCAGAAACGTCAGCGCGGCGTTGACGATGGAGTCCCGGCTCAGTTTCGCCGGTCGTCGACCGGGCGTCTGGGGCGCGGGACGGCCTGTCATATGCGAAAACTAACACCTCTAGTTTCCGCTGAGTCAGTTGACACGTTCCTGACTGAGCGTGGCCAACTGCTCGGTGATGCCGCACAGATCGGCCAGGGTGGCGGGATTCATGGTCTGGATCGACCACGTGATGACGTCGCCGCCCTTGGACACGTAGATGCTGCACGCGTTGGCGTCGTAGGCCTTGAACCCCTTGTTGCCGTCGACGGACAGTTCGGTCAGCGTGCGGCCGGCCTGCTGTTCGAGAGACCGCTCGGTGTCCATGTCGCTGCCGCGATACCACCACGTCGAGATGCCCATGCCCGCCCCGAACGACCCCAGCATGGTGTTCTCCTGCCAGAAGCAGCCCGCGTCGCTGTCGACGACCTTGGTGAAGGTCGTCGATCCGACGGCCTTCGCGACGTCGGCGTCGGTGACGTTGTTGCACTCGCCGCTCTGAAAGCCGCCGGCCGGTGCTGCCGGCGCGTCCGTCGGCGCGGGATGCTCGGATGCGCCGCAGCCCGCAGTCAGCGCGGCGCCCAACGCCAGCGCGGCGCAGGCGGCGAGCGGTCGGAGGCTGGCCATGATCTACAGATCCGACGAGAGCGTTGCGGCAAGCAGCTTCTCGGCGTCCTTGCAGGGATCGGTATTGGTCTTGCCGCGCGTCTGCACCCACCAACTCAGCACGCCGGAGCCGGCCGCGGTGGTGGCCGCGCAGGCCGCGCCGTTCGTGTCGCGGCGGGCCAGGAAGGCGTCGTGCCGCTCGACGACCTTGTCGGTGATCGTCGCGCCGCGCTCCTCGGCCAGTGTTCGCTCCCGGTCCGCGCTGCCGGTCTCGAACCAGGAGTAGACGACGTCGACCATCGTGTTCGAGTCGCGTTCCAACACGTACTGGCACACCGCGCCGCTGTAGGGCCGCACGATGTTTTCGGCGTGCAGCATCTCCTGGATCGAGCTGTCCTCGAGGAGTCCGCAGCGGTTGTCGACGTATCCGTAGCTGCGTTCGGGGTCGGGCACGACGGGGTTGGCCCGCTGCGCGGTCCCGGTGATCGTCTGCGCACATCCGGCGCCGGTCACCACCGCTGTGACCGCCGCGATAGCAACCGCTTTGACACGCCAACGCATCGATCAACACGCTACCCAGCACGGTGGCGCGCCGCGACTCGTTCGATGCAGGTCCGCTTCGGCGGAACCGACCAACTACTGCCATCGCCGACGCGCACAACGTACGCTCTAGACCCATGACCGCTGGGGGTTGGAAAGCGTTGAGCCGGTCGATCACTGCGTGCCTGGTCGCGTTACCGGCCGCGATCGCGGTGGGTGCGCCGAACGCCCTCGCCAAAAACGGCGACACCCACATCACCTCGGTCGGCAGTACTCAGACCATCGACTGCAACCAGGCGACACTTTTCGTCAACGGCTCCGGAAACACGATCAATGCGCTGGGCAGCTGCTTTGCGGTCACGGTGCAGGGTTCGGGAAACCTGATCGTGGCCGACAACGTGGTCAACGACATCACCGTCTACGGATTCGACCAGACGGTGCTCTACAAGGGCGGTGAGCCCGTTGTCTGGGATCGCGGACGCGAACTGGGCATGATGAACCGGATCGACCGCATTCCGGCGTGATCGTTCGCGTTCTGTTCACCGCCAACAGGAAGCGAGGCACCATGCGCGCACACGTCTTGTTCGGTGTCACTGCGGCCGTCGCGACAATCGTTCTCGCCGGCTGCGGCGCGGATAGCAGCGATACCAACACTCCGACAGCGACTTTGGGGTCCGAAGGGGGCCAGGTCGAGATCGGCAACACGATCAACTACAGCTCGATCGGCACGACGACCGAACTCGACTGCGCGGACGGGAAGTCGCTGAACATCGGCGGCAACAACAACAAGCTGACCGTCAAGGGCACCTGCGCAAACGCGAACATCGGCGGCGCGGACAACACGGTGACGATCGAACGGATCGACAAGGGCCTCAGCGTCGTCGGCTTCAACAACACCGTGACTTACAAGCAGGGTGATCCGAAGATCAGCGACACCGGCTCGGGCAACAAGATCAGCAAGGGCTGACGCGCGCGCCATTTCGTGTCCATACCTATGGACATGAAAGACGTATTTGATGTACATTGCCATGGACATGAAAACGCGCAAGTACGACATGGGCGCGCGTCAGCAGGCCAAATGCGCGACGCGGGAGAGTATCATCGCGGCCGCCATCGACTCCTTCATGGCGGAACGCTCCTTCGCGGTCACGCTCCCGGCGATCGCCGACCGCGCCGGCGTGACCGTCAAGACGGTGCTGCGCCATTTCGGCAGCCGCGACGCACTGCTCGACGCCGCCTGCGCCCAGGTCTACGACGAGGTCGAGGCCGAACGCAGAATCGTGTCGGTCGATCCGGAAGCAGCGCTGCGCGTGCTCCTCAACCACTACGAGCGCCGCGGGCTCGTGGCGTTGGCCATGCTCTCCGAGGAGAACGATCCGCGCGCGCTGCGCATGACCGCGGCCGGAAAGCTCGGCCACCGCGAGTGGGTGGAAGAGGTCTTCGCCGCGCAGCTTCCCGCGTCGGGCGAGGCGCGTTCCCGGTTGGTCGACGTGCTCGTGGTCGCCACCGATGTGTACGCCTGGAAGCTGTTACGCCTCGACCGCGGCCTGTCCGTCGACGAGGTCCACGACCGCATGGCGATGATGACCGCGGCGTTGCTGGAATCGGGGGTCAAACCGTGAAGCTTTTGTTCGTCATCGTCGACGGCGGCGGCAATGTCCCGCCCCAGTTGGGCGTGGCGCGAGCACTCCAGGCGCGGGGCGTCGCGATCCAGGTGCTTGGCCATTCGGGTATTCGCGATCGCGTCGAGGCCGCCGGCCTGCCGTTCGAATCCTTCTCGCGAGGTGCAGATCTCGACCCCACCACGCGGTGCTCGCTCATTGGGTCCATGGCGCTGTTCATCCGTGTCGCGGCGGATCCAGAGCTGGGCCGAGCCGCTGTCGAGGCCGCGCGGCGCCACGATGTCGATGCCGTCGTCATCGACATGCTCCTCGTCGCGGGGGTCCCCGAGGTGGCGGATGCGGGAATCCCGACTGTCGTGTTCGTGCACTGCTTCTACCGAGCCCTGCAGGACCTCGCGGCCAGCCCAGCGGGTTGGACGCTACGTCTGCGCGGTGCCAACCCGTATACCGCGGAACGCCGAAAGCTGTTGCAGATCGTCTCGGCGCGCGCCGATCTGGATCCGGTGCGGGGGGAGCCGCCGGTCCGCCACACCGGGGTCGTCTGGCAGGGCGCGCCGAGCGCCGGCGCGCCCGCCGCTGTCCCGCGAATCCTGGTGAGCCTCAGTACATGTGCGTTCGCGGGCCAGCGCGGGATGCTGCAGAACATCCTCGACGCGGTGGCACCCCTGCCCGTCGAGGTGACCGTGACAGTGGGACCGGGTATCGACGCCGATGGGCTACGCGTGCCCGAGAACGTGTCGATGCACGAGTGGATGGACCATGACGAGGTGCTCGCGACTTCGTCCCTGCTGGTGGGACATGGCGGTCACAGCACCGCGATGCGGGCACTGTCCTTCGGAGTACCGCAGGTGGTCATGCCCGCGAATCCAATGATCGACCAGAAGGGAGTCGGCGCGGCACTCGAAAAGGCCGGCGCAGGCATCCTTCTGACGAAACACGCTCGGCCCAAGCGGATCAGAGCAGCCATCGAAACGGTGCTCGGCGACGCCGCCTACCGCACGGCCGCCGAACGGCTCGGCGCGGACATCCGGCGGCGCGACGGTGCTGAAGTGGCCGCCGACGCGATCGTCGAATACGTCAACGCGTCACAGCTGGTCGACTCTTAGGCTTTCGCGCCGTGGCGGCCCGCGCCCTTGGCGAAACGCTGTGCGCCCTCGAGTGACTCGGCCGCGACGCGCGAGAGGCTGCCGAACTCGTAATCCATTGCCTCGGCTTCGGGCAACCCCCACTGGTGCAACTGGGACATCCGGTCGGCGCGCATGCACTGCTGTGGCAGCGCGGCAAGTTCGGCGGCCAACTCCTCGGCCTTCTCCCGCGACTGCCCCTTGGGCACCACGCGGTTGGCCAGACCCATCGACAGTGCTTCGGCGGCGTCCACGGGCCTGCCGGTGAGGATCATGTCCATCGCGCGGCTGTGTCCGATCAGGCGCGGCAGGCGCACGGTGCCGCCGTCGATCAGGGGCACTCCCCAGCGCCGGCAGAAGACACCCAGGATCGCGTCCTCCTCCACCACCCGCAGGTCGCACCACAGCGCCAGCTCCAGGCCGCCGGCGACGGCGTAACCGCTGATGGCCGCGATCACGGGTTTCGACAGCACCATTCGCGTCGGCCCCATGGGCCCGGGTCCGGTGCGATGCGCCGGGTTGACGTCGGGTGTGCCGAACGCCTTCAGATCGGCTCCGGCGCAGAAGGTTCCGTTGTCGCCCCACAGCACCGCGACCGATGCGGACTCGTCGCGGTCGAATTCGTCGAAGGCGGCGAACAGTTCGGCGGCCGTCGGGCCGTTGACGGCGTTGCGGGCCTCGGCTCGGTTCATGATGACCGTGGTGACCGGCCCGCTGCGTTCGACTCGCACACTCATGTGGACTCCATCAGTTGGGATTCGTTGCGTCGGGCCACCAGTTCGGCGGCGAACTCTGCATAAGCTTCTCGCAGTGCCGATCCGGGCCAGCCGTCGGGCAGCAGTTCGTCGGGCAGCACGGGATCGGTCAACAGGTGGCGCACCATCCCCGCTGCGGCGACAAACCGGGCGGGCACGTCGGTCGCGGCCGCCATGTCGTCGAGAAGCTCCCTGCCGGTGCGTGCCCATGCGGGCAGATCCCACAGCTGCTCCGCCAGCTCCGCTGGGCGGTCGTCGTAGGTGCGCATCACCCGCACAAGCGAGAGCACATCGTCGGGCACGGTGTACTTCACGTTGTCCGGACGCAGCCACACCCCTTCGCGCAGCTCGGCAAACCTATTCTGCTGCAACGTCGTTCGCAGGCTTGCCCGCGTCCGCGCATCGATGCCGACGCTGGTGATCACCAGCGTGGTCCACGCGCCGTCCCACGGCCTCAGCTGCGGGTTGATCGCGTCGTCCTGGCGACGCTGCCGCGCCATCAGCCGCTCGGACAACCGGTAGCCGTCCTGCGAGCGCACCAGGTCGCCTGCGCTGACCATGCGGGTCAGCGCGACCCGGAGCGTCGGCTCCTTGATGTCGAAATCCGCTGTCAGACGGACGAGTTCGGCGGCGGTCGCCGACGCCGGATGCGCGCCGAGCAGCACGCTCAGTACCACCGAACGCGCGGTCATTCGGCTGAGCGTGGCCATCGTCAGACTCCGGACGTCCTGCGGCCTGCGTCGCCGAACGGTTCGTCGCGGCTCTTCACGGCCTCCCGAAAGCCGCGCTCGCGGGCCTCCGCGACGAACGCGTGGCCCTCGGGCGTATGGCGCGCGATGCCGTCGAAGACGGTGCTCACCAATCGGCTGGTCGCGACGCCCTGCTGAAGCAGCGCGGTGTTCAACGCGAGCTTCGCCATGATCAGTTGATTGACGGGCATCGCGGCGATCCGCTCGACGAGCCGTTCGGTGCGCTCGTCGAGATCGGCGGGCTCGGGCGCTTCGACGGCCAACCCCCACTCGGCAGCCTGTGCGCCGCTGATGCAATCACCGGTGAACAGAAGGCGTTTCGCGCGCTGGTCGCCGAGGCGATGCGCCCATAGCCCCGCAGCGGGCACGCCCCACACCCGCATCGGCGGATACCCGATCTTGGCGTCGGACGCGGCGATCACCTGATCGGCATGCAGCGCGATGTCGGTACCTCCGGCCACGCAGTAGCCGTGGATCTTCACCACCGTCGGCTTGTCGCAGTGCATGAGGCTGGAGAAGCCGCGCACGAACCGGCTCATCATCTGGTAGTCGATCATCGGGTCCCACGGCTGATCGGGCAGATGGTTGATGGCCTGCGTCTTACCCGACAGCACGGTGTCCGCGTACGGATTTCCACCACCCGCGGACGACGACCCCTCGGCGTAGGCCGACAGGTCGAAGCCGGCGCAGAACCCTTCTCCGCGACCGGATACCAGGATCACGTGCACATTCGGATCGAGGTCGGCGCGTTCGACAAGCGCCGACAGCTCGAGCGGAGTGTCGGCGATGATCGCATTGCCTTTTTCGGGGCGGTTGAACGTGATTCGCGCAACCCTGTCGGTGACCTCGTAGGTCATCGTCTTCAGGTTGTCGAAGTCGACGGGCCTGATGGCGTGGGTCATCCCTTGACCACAGCCTCGGTGTGTGTATCTGGCATGTTTTTCATGTTACGTTTTTTCGACAGTCGCACAACAGTCGTAACAGTTATTGGGGGCCGATTCGCAAGGACGAAGTTGGCTCGCGCGTGTGGAGGAAAAACGCCGCGGGCCCGACAATCCTGACGAATATGAAATACGACGAGTTCATCTCCAGAGTGACCTCCGGGGTCGGTGTCAGCCCATCAGAAGCAGAGAAACTCACCCGCGCGGTACTGACCACACTTTCCGAACGCATCACCGGGGGCGAGGCCCGCGACCTCGCCGACCAGCTGCCCATTCCGCTCCAGACCCCTTTGCTGCCCGCGCAGGAAGAAGCCGAGGCCTTCGATTTCGTCGAGTTCGTTCGCCGCGTCGCAGATCGTAGTGGGAGCGACGTCAATACGGCCGAGATGGCTGTCGACGTTGTCTTCGACACGCTGCGCGATGCCGTCTCACCGGGTGAGTTCAACGACGTCCTCAGTCAACTGCCTGACGACTTCAAGAGAGTGGGCAGCCCGCCGCGTTAGGTGCCCACGAGCGCTTCATCCCTTGACCAGGACTCGCTCGAGGATCGGCGCGAGGTCCAGCCCGGGGGGCATGGTGCCGTATGCGCCGGTCCACTGCCCGCCGATCCGGGTCGCGAGAAACGCTTCGGCGACCGCGGGATGGCCGTGGCGCACCAGCAGCGAGCCCTGCAGGGCGAGCGCGATGTCCTCGGTGACCTTGCGGGCCCGGTACTGAATGGTCTCCAGGTCGTCGAACTGTGGCTTGAGTGCGTCGACGTGGGCGTCCAGCCGCGGGTCCTGCCCAGCGCTGCGGGCGACCTCGTCGAACAAGGCGTCGACGCTCTCGGGCCGGGTTGCCATGGCGCGCAACGTATCCAGTGCGCTGACGTTGCCTGAGCCCTCCCAGATACCCATCAACGGGGCTTCGCGGTAGAGCCGCGGCATGCCGGACTCCTCGACGTAGCCGTTGCCGCCGAGGCATTCCATCGCCTCTGCGGCATGTCCGGTCGAGCGTTTGCACACCCAGTACTTGCTGGCGGCAAGCCCGATGCGACGGAACAGAGACTCCCACTCGTCGCCGCGCACCGCGCGGTCGGTGGCGCCGGCCATTCGCATCGCGAGGATGGTGGCAGCCTCAGCCTCGACGGCGAGATCGGCGAGCACATTGCGCATCAGCGGTTGGTCAATCAGATAGGCGCCGAACGCCTTTCGGTGCTGCGCGTGGTGGATGGCGCGGGTCAGCCCGGTCCGCATGCTGGTCGCACTGCCCAGCGTGCAGTCCAGCCGGGTGAGATTGACCATTTCGATGATGGTCGGCACACCGCGGCCCTCCTCACCGACCAGCCATGCCGTCGCGCCGTCGTACTCGACTTCCGACGACGCGTTGGCGTGGTTGCCGAGCTTGTCCTTGAGGCGCTGCAGGAACATTCGGTTGCGCGTGCCGTCGGGAAGTATGCGCGGCAGGAAGAAGCACGACAGTCCGCCTGGCGCCTGCGCGAGCACCAGGAAGATGTCGCACATAGGCGCCGACGTGAACCACTTGTGGCCGGTCAGGCTGTAACTGCCGTCGGCGTTGGGAGTGGCCTGCGTGGTGCCCGCGCGCACATCGGAGCCGCCCTGCTTCTCGGTCATCGACATACCCGCGGTGATGCCGGCTTTGGTCGCGGGGACTTTGAGCTCGGGGTCGTAGACGCGACTGGTCAGCAGCGGCTCGTAGATGTCGGCGAGTTCCTTGTTGAACCGCAGCGCGGGGACGACGGCGTAGGTCATCGAGATCGGGCAGATGTGGCCGGGCTCGGGCGTCCACACCGAGGTCTTGGCCGCGCGGACGACGTGCGAGCCGATCCGGTCGTCGGCCCACGGGGCGGCGTGCAGGCCGTGGCCGATCGCCACCTTCATCAGCTCGTGGTAGGCGGGGTCGTATTCGACCTCGTCGACGCGGTGGCCGTAGCGGTCGTGGGTGTGCAGTATCGGCTGGTTGCGGTCGGCCAGCTCACCCCAGCGCTGCGCCTGAGCGCTACCGGAGAGTGCACCGAGTTCGGCGATCTCGTCGAGGCCCCACTCCCCTCCTTCTCGGATCAGTGCCTCGGTGAGCACCGGTGACGATGCCGGGTTGAAGTCCTCCAACGGCGGGACCTGATTGGTGACGACGTGTGTATCGGCCATGCTCCGATATTACAGTTCCTCGACAGCTGTACAAGAGGCGTAACAAGGCCGGTTACTGACAGAGTTCTGCGACCTTCTTGCGGCCTTCCTCGCCTGCCGTCAGGCGGGCAGCCTGTTGCGCATCGTCGTTGGTGACGCCTGCGAGCGCGTTGACGCCGATGTCCTCGAGGTTGTTGGCGAACATCCGGACCGCCTCGGCGAGATCCGGCGGCGTCTTGTCGTCGACTCGGCTCAGCAGATACTCACCGCCGCCGATCAGTGACAACCGGGCATTGGCCGCGACGGCGGTCTGAGCGACGGGATCTGGCCCGAGATCGGCGTGTGTCTGCAACTGCACCGCCGTGGTGACGGTGTCGAACGCGGCGCACACCTTCTGCTTCGACTCGGGGGTGGGCTCTACCGGCTCTTCCTTCTGCGGCCAGGCCAACACGATGGCCCATGCGGCGACGCCCAGCGCGAGAAGCGCGATGAAGGGCGACAGCAGCATCACAAAGCGGGCCGCTCCCCCTCTGGAACTCGGGGCCGGCGATTCAATAGATTGAGTCGGCTCGGGTTGCTGTTCCGGTTCGGTTTCGGCCATGCGGGGATGGTAACGGGCGTTGCCGCTTGCTCGTCTGAGGCGCTCTGCGGCACCGCTATTGGAACTTCGCGCTCGGGCTTGTCTCGTCGTTTTGCGATGGCTTTCGGGATGAGAATGATGGCCGCCGCCAGCGCCCACCCGAGCAGGATGTCGATGACGTAGTGCTCGGCGGTGTACACCAGCGCGAAGGCCATGACGAGCACGTAGGCCACCAGCACCGGGCGCCAGCCGCGGTTCACCCGGTGCCAGAGGAAGGCCGCGATCGCCGCCGTCATCCCCGCGTGCAGTGACGGGATGGCGGCGACCAGGTTGACGCTGGCCTGGCCCGCATCGAGCAGCGCAGAGGCCGTGTGCAGATTTAGCTTGCCCCAACCGCGCCCGACGATGCGCTCCACCCAGGCGTTTGCGCCGTCCTGGTGTGTCTGCATCGCGCCGAGCAGGCCGCCGTCGGGCACACCGCGCGCCGACTTGAACATGCAGCGCGGGCCGGACGGGCCGCCGTCGACGTCGGCAGGAGTACAGCGGGCCGCGGCCCACGGCGGCGCGGCGGGCACCAGCGCGTAGATCACCAGACCGGCGAACGAGATCCCGACGAACAGCTTCACGAACGCCTTCCACTCGTCGCGGTTTCGCAGCCACAGCACGCCGGCGACGATGTACGGGAGGACGAAGAACGACATGTAGACGGTGCTGAGCACCACTTCCCACCACGGCGGGAACTGCTGCTTGAGCTGCTCCTGCAGCCACACCGTCGGGACCGTCCCGAAGAACATCCAGCGGTCGGCGTCGGCGGGCCATTGCCACAGGGTCGGCCGCCCGACGATGTCGGCCGCTCCCCTGCTCAAGTCGTAGGCGAGCAGGACGAGTGCGAACGGCAGCCAGTCGCGGATGACGTAGAGCATGCGGCGGCCCTGCCCGATGCTCGCGGCGAGAAGGCCGGTGGCGATGTAGAGCAGCAGCAGCTCACGGTTGAACGCGAAGCCGTCGGTCGCGGTGCGGTAGATGACGACGAATGCCCACACCGCGATCGCCACCCAGCGCGCGATTCTCAGCCATCGTTTTCTGGGCGCCGCGACAGGTTCGTCCGCGACAGGCGTCAAGGCAATTGGCGCATCGTCAACCGCGGACACCCTGAGCAGCCTAGTTAACCTGGGCGCTACCGCCAGTTTTAGGTCAGTTTGGTAACCAAATCGTGCCGGCCGAGACCTAGCCGAGGTGCTCCCGCAGAAAGGCGATGTCGTCCTTGCGGCCCTCGTCGGCCGTCTCGCAGATGACGGGCGCATCGGCGGCCTTCACGACGGCAACCAGCAGGTCAGGGTCGATCTGCCCGGTGCCGAGGTTGGCGTGCCGGTCGGCGCCGGAGCCCGCCGCGTCCCGCGAGTCGTTGCAGTGCACCAGGTCGATGCGGCCGGTCAGGGCCTTGATCCGGTCGACGGCGCCGACCAGGGCCTCGCCGGCCGCCCAGGCGTGGCAGGTGTCGAGGCAGAACCCGATGCCGGTGTCGCCGATGTGGTCCCACAGCCGGCCGATGGTGTCGAAGTGGCGGGCCATCGCGTGGTCGCCGCCCGCGGTGTTCTCCAGGTAGACCTGCACGTCGGTTTCGAGGTACTTCAGCGCCTTGACCCAACGCTCGAAACCGGCCTCCATGTCGTTGTCGTCGGCGTGGCCGCCGTGCACGATCACCGCGGTGGCGTTGATCTCCGATGCGGCGTCGCAGGTGTCCTGCAGGATCTTGCGGGACGGGATGCGCACCCTGTTGTTCGCCGACGCGACGTTGATGAGATACGGCGCGTGGACGTACAGCGGGATGCTTGCCGCCTTCAGCGTTTCGGCATCCTCACGCGGCTTGGGCTTCTTCCAGCTCTGCGGGTTGCCGAGGAAGAACTGCACCGCGTCGGCGCCGTCTGCCTGCGCCGCTGCCAGGGGGTCGTCTTGGTGGACGTGCGAACCGATGAGCACGGAGTCGAGTCTAGGCGGGCCCGACGACATCATCGAACGTGCAGCCACCGCGCTCAGGTCTGCGTCGTCAGGACAAACACCAAGAAGGCGACATACGCGGCGACCATCGCGCCGCCCTCGACCCTGCTGACCCGCCTGCCGGTGATGAAGATCGGAATGCACACCAGTGTGGCGGCCACCATGATCGGGATGTCGATGTTGACCAGCTGCGACGGCAGCGAAAGGCCTTGTGCGGGCACCAGACATGTGGCGCCGAGGATCAAGATGATGTTGTAGATACTGCTGCCGAGCAGATTCCCGACGGCGATGTCGCGCTGACGTCGCAGCGTCGACACCACCGTCGTGACCAGCTCAGGAGCCGACGTGCCGATGGCCACCACCGTGAGGCCGATCAGCGCGTCGGACACCCCGAAGCCGCGAGCCATGCCGACCGCGGCGTCCACGAGTCGTTCCGCGCCGACGACGATGACGGCGACGCCGACGACAGTCATGACGACGTTCAACGCTGTGCGGCCGGGCGGTTCCGGCTGCTGTGGGTACGCTTCGGCGAATTCGCTCGCGACTTCCCGGCTTTCGCGCCGCGCCGATGCCACGACGGCACCGGTGTAAACGATCGCGCAGACGATCAGCACGACACCGTCGAGCCGCGACAGCACACCGTCGAACGCCAACAGCCACAACAGAACCGCGGCGCCGGTCATCACCGGCAATTCGACGCGCAGCGTGCGCAGCTCGAGGGCCAACGGCAGCAGCAATGCACTCAGGCCAAGCACCAGCAGCAGATTCACGACGTTGGTGCCGGTGATGTTGCCGACCGCCAGCGCGCCGTTGTCCTCGACGGCGGCGACCACACCCACCGCGAGCTCGGGCATGCTGGTGCCGATCGACACCACGGTCAGGCCGATGACGATCGGGCTGATGCCGAACCGCGCTGCGACTCCGACGCCGCCGCGCACCATCACCTCGGCGCCCGCCACCAAAGCGGCCAGACCGACGAGGAACCACAGCACGTTCGACAGCACCACGTCGAGTGTGGTCAATCGCTGTCGGCGGCGTCAGCGAATGGCGGCGTCGATCAGTTGCGCAGCGGCGGAACGAGCATGCAGAGGGCAACGGTGTCGTTGAGCGACGTCGCCAACGCCGTTGCGCCCTCGAACAGCACCATCAGCTGGTTTCCGAGCTCATACGGGTCGTTGGCGCCCGCCTCCCTGGCCACCGCGAGCAGACGCAAACTCGCACATTTGCCAGGCATTTCGTACGAGTTTGCGTCTGGTCGCCAAGAGAAAAGACCCCCGCGGGGCCGCACGCCGCACGCCCGCGCCAGCCCGTCTGCTCGCCAATAGCTCGCCAATAGAAAAGAGCCCCCGCACGAGGCGAGGGCTCTTTTCCGTATCGACTCAGCGGTAGTCGCTGTAGCCGTAATCGTCCAGCGGAACCGCGGCACCGGTGGCCTGGCCGAAGTCGGGGCTGTAGTACTGATCCTCGTAGGACGGGATCGTGTACGCGGCGGCCCGCGCCTCTTCGGTCGGCTGCACCTGGATGTTGCGGTACCGGTTGATACCCGTACCAGCCGGGATCAACTTGCCGATGATCACGTTCTCCTTCAGACCCTGCAGCTTGTCGCTGCGGCAGTTGATCGCCGCATCGGTCAGCACGCGAGTGGTCTCCTGGAACGACGCCGCCGACAGCCACGAGTCGGTGGCCAGCGACGCCTTCGTGATACCCATCAGCACCGGGCGACCGGCCGCGGGCTCGCCGCCCTCGGCAACCACCCGACGGTTCTCGGTCTCGAACTCGCCGCGCTCGGTCAGCGAGCCGGGCAGGAACTCCGTGCTACCCGAGTCGATGATCGTGACGCGCCGCAGCATCTGCCGGACGATCACCTCGATGTGCTTGTCGTGGATCGACACACCCTGAGCGCGGTAGACCTCCTGGACCTCCTTCACGAGGTGGATCTGCACCTCGCGGGGGCCCTGGACACGCAGCACCTCGTGCGGGTCCGCGGAGCCTTCCATCAGCTGCTGGCCGACCTCGACATGGTCGCCGTCGGAGAGCAGCCGCTCCGTGCCGTCCTCGTGCTTGAACACCTTCAGGCGACGGTTGCGCTTGGGCAGCTTGTCGTAGACGACTTCCTCGCCACCGTCATCGGGGATGATGGTGATCTTGTAGAAGGAGTCGCTCTCCTCGAGCTGCACCCGTCCGCTGACGTCCGCGATCGGCGCCTTGTTGCGCGGCACGCGGGCCTCGAACAGCTCCTGCACGCGGGGCAGACCGCCGGTGATGTCCTCACCCACACCGCCCTGGTGGAAGGTGCGCATGGTCAGCTGCGTGCCGGGCTCGCCGATGGACTGCGCGGCGACGATGCCGACCGCCTCGCCGATGTCGACCAGCTTGCCGGTCGCCATCGAACGGCCGTAGCACATCGCGCACACGCCGGTGCCCGTCGTGCAGGTCAGCACCGAGCGAACCTTGACCTCGGTGATGCCCGCCGCGAGCAGCGCCTCGATCGCCGGGTCACCGAGATCGTGACCCCGCTCGACGACGACGTTGCCCTTCTCGTCGACGGCGTCGGCGGCCAGCGTGCGTGCGTAGGCCGACGTCTCGATGTGCGGATCGCGGATGTGCGACCCGTCGGCGGCCAGCTCGGCCAGCGTGACGGTGATGCCGCGCTCGGTCTCGCAGTCCGCCTCGCGGACGATGACGTCCTGCGAAACGTCGACCAGACGACGGGTCAGGTAACCCGAGTCAGCGGTGCGAAGAGCGGTGTCCGCCAGACCCTTTCGGGCGCCGTGGGTGTTGATGAAGTACTCCAGCACCGTCAGGCCCTCGCGGAACGAGGACTTGATCGGACGCGGGATGAACTCACCCTTCGGGTTGGTCACCAGACCCTTCATGCCTGCCAGCGTGCGCGTCTGGGTGAAGTTACCCGTGGCGCCCGAGTCGACGATCGTGATGATCGGGTTGTCCTGCGGGTAGTGCTCCCGCAGCGCCTCGCCGACCTCTTCGGTCGCCTGCTGCCAGATCTTGACCAGCTCGCCGTTGCGCTCGTCGTGGTTCAAAGCACCGCGCTGGTACTTCTTTTCGATCCCGTCGGCTTCCTTCTCGTAGCGGTCGAGGATCTCCTGCTTGTTCGGCGGCACCAGCACGTCGGCCATCGACACGGTGACACCTGAGCGGGTGGCCCAGTAGAAGCCGGCGTCCTTGAGCTTGTCGACGGTCTGCGCGACCACGATCATCGGATAGCGCTCGGCCAGATCGTTGATGATCGACGCCTGCACCTTCTTGTGCATCTGCTGGTTGATGAACGGGTAGCCCATCGGCAGCAGCTCGTTGAACATCACGCGACCCAGCGTGGTTTCGGCCGTCCAGGCGTCGCCCGGCTTCCAGCCCGCGTCACCGAACAGGTCGGCCTCGATGTCGGCCGGCGGACGCAGCTGCGTCAACCGCACCTTGATCTTGGCCCGCGCTGACAGCGCACCGCGGTCCAGCGCCATGATCGCCTCGGCGGGCGACGCGTAGACGCCCGTCTCCGGCTGATCCTTGGCGGCCGGGGTGTATTCGCCTGTGGCGCCGGGGACCTCGGTGGTCAGGTAGAACAAGCCGGTCACCATGTCCAGACGCGGCATGGCCAGCGGGCGGCCCGACGCAGGCGACAGGATGTTGTTCGACGACAGCATCAGGATGCGTGCCTCGGCCTGTGCCTCGGCGCTCAGCGGCAGGTGCACTGCCATCTGGTCACCGTCGAAGTCGGCGTTGAACGCCTCGCAGACCAGCGGGTGCAGCTGAATTGCCTTGCCCTCCACCAGCTGCGGCTCGAAGGCCTGGATGCCCAGGCGGTGCAGCGTGGGTGCACGGTTCAGCAGCACCGGGTGCTCGGCGATGACCTCTTCGAGGACGTCCCACACCTGCGGACGCTGACGCTCCACCATCCGCTTGGCGCTCTTGATGTTCTGCGCGTGGTTCAGGTCGACCAGACGCTTCATCACGAACGGCTTGAACAGCTCCAACGCCATCAGCTTCGGCAGACCGCACTGGTGCAGCTTGAGCTGCGGGCCGACCACGATGACCGAACGGCCGGAGTAGTCGACGCGCTTACCGAGCAGGTTCTGACGGAACCGGCCCTGCTTGCCCTTGAGCAGATCGGACAGCGACTTCAGCGGACGGTTGCCCGGCCCGGTGACCGGACGGCCGCGGCGGCCGTTGTCGAACAGCGCATCCACCGACTCCTGCAGCATCCGCTTCTCGTTGTTGACGATGATCTCCGGCGCGCCGAGGTCGATCAGCCTCTTGAGGCGGTTGTTGCGGTTGATCACGCGGCGGTACAGGTCGTTCAGGTCCGACGTGGCGAACCGGCCACCGTCGAGCTGCACCATCGGGCGCAGTTCCGGCGGGATCACCGGCACCGCGTCGAGCACCATGCCCATCGGCGAGTTGCCCGACTGCTGGAATGCGGCGACGACCTTCAGCCGCTTGAGGGCACGAAGCTTCTTCTGCCCCTTGCCGTTACGGATGACCTCACGAAGCGACTCGGCCTCGGCGTCGATGTCGAAGTTCTCGATGAGCTTCTTGATCGACTCCGCGCCCATGGCGCCCTGGAAGTACTCGCCGTAGCGGTCGACGAGCTCGCGGTAGAGCACCTCGTCGACGATCAGCTGCTTGGGAGCCAGCTTGGTGAAGGTGTTCCAGATCTCCTCGAGCCGGTCCAGCTCACGCTGGGCACGGTCGCGGAGCTGACGCATCTCGCGCTCGCCGCCGTCGCGGACCTTGCGCCGCACGTCGGACTTGGCGCCCTCCTCCTCGAGCTCCTTGAGGTCGGCCTCGAGCTTCTGCGCACGCGCCTCGAGATCGGCATCGCGCTGATCCTCGACGGCCTTGCGCTCGACGGCCATCTCGGCCTCGAGCGTCGACAGCTCGTTGTGCCGCATCTCGTCGTCGACCTCGGTGATGACGTAGGCCGCGAAGTAGATGATCTTCTCGAGATCCTTCGGCGCGAGGTCGAGCAGGTAGCCCAACCGCGACGGGACGCCCTTGAAGTACCAGATGTGCGTGACCGGCGCGGCCAGCTCGATGTGGCCCATCCGCTCGCGACGCACCTTGGCACGAGTGACCTCGACGCCGCAGCGCTCGCAGATGATGCCCTTGAAGCGGACGCGCTTGTACTTGCCGCAGTAGCACTCCCAGTCGCGAGTCGGTCCGAAGATCTTCTCGCAGAACAGGCCGTCCTTCTCCGGCTTCAATGTGCGGTAGTTGATGGTCTCCGGCTTCTTGACCTCGCCGTAGCTCCACTGACGGATGTCGTCAGCGGTGGCCAGGCCGATTCGGAGCTCATCGAAGAAGTTGACGTCTAGCACGTAACTCCCTTTCCCCTTTCGGGATTAGTAACCAAGTAACTAGTTAAGCCAGGTCTTCTACGGACGCGGATTCGTTGCGGGACAAGTTGATTCCCAGGTTCGCCGCAGCGCGCTCCAGGTCCTCGTCGTCGCTGTCGCGCATCTCGATCGCGGCGCCGTCACTGGACAGCACCTCGACGTTGAGGCACAACGACTGCAGCTCCTTGAGCAGCACCTTGAACGACTCGGGGATGCCCGGCTCGGGGATGTTCTCGCCCTTGACGATCGCCTCGTACACCTTGACCCGGCCGACGGTGTCGTCGGACTTGATGGTCAACAGCTCCTGCAGCGTGTACGCCGCGCCGTAGGCCTGCATGGCCCAGCACTCCATCTCACCGAACCGCTGGCCACCGAACTGCGCCTTACCGCCCAGCGGCTGCTGGGTGATCATCGAGTACGGGCCGGTGGACCGGGCGTGGATCTTGTCGTCCACGAGGTGGTGCAGCTTCAGGATGTACATGTAGCCGACCGTCACCGGGTACGGGAACGGTTCGCCACTACGGCCGTCGAACAGCGTCGCCTTGCCGTCGTCGTCGACGAGCTTGTCGCCGTCGCGGTTCGGCAGCGTCGCCGAGAGCAGACCCTGCAGTTCGGCCTCGCGGGCACCGTCGAACACCGGCGTCGACACGATCGTGTTCGGCTCGGCCTCCAACAGCTCCTCGGGGAGGTTGCCCGCCCAGTCGGGCGATCCGTCGACCTTCCAGCCGGCCTTGGCCACCCACCCGAGGTGGGTCTCCAGGATCTGGCCGATGTTCATCCGTCGCGGCACACCGTGGGTGTTGAGGATGATGTCGACCGGCGTGCCGTCGGGAAGGAACGGCATGTCCTCGACCGGCAGGATCTTGCCGATGACGCCCTTGTTGCCGTGGCGTCCGGCGAGCTTGTCGCCGTCGGAGATCTTGCGCTTCTGAGCCACGTACACGCGGACCAACTCGTTGACACCGGCGGGCAGCTCGTCGTCGTCCTCACGCGAGAACACCCGGATACCGATGACCTTGCCGGACTCGCCGTGCGGCACCTTCAGCGACGTGTCGCGGACCTCGCGCGCCTTCTCACCGAAGATCGCGCGGAGCAGCCGCTCCTCCGGGGTCAGCTCGGTCTCACCCTTCGGGGTGACCTTGCCGACCAGGATGTCGCCGTCGCGGACCTCGGCGCCGATGCGGACGATGCCGCGCTCGTCGAGGTCGGCGAGCACCTCATCGGAGACGTTCGGGATGTCCCGGGTGATCTCCTCGGCGCCCAGCTTGGTGTCGCGGGCATCGATCTCGTGCTCCTCGATGTGAATCGAGGTGAGCACGTCCTCTTCGACCAGGCGGTTGGAGAGGATGATCGCGTCCTCGTAGTTGTGGCCTTCCCACGGCATGATCGCCACGAGCAGGTTCTTGCCCAGCGCCATCTCGCCCTGCTCGGTGCAGGGCCCGTCGGCGATGACCTGACCCGCCTCGACCCGGTCGCCCGCATCGACGATCGGACGCTGGTTGGCGCAGGTGCCGTGGTTGGAGCGGGCGAACTTACGCATCCGGTAGGTGTGCCGGGTGCCGTCGTCGGCCATCACGGTGATGTAGTCGGCGCTGACCTCTTCGATCACGCCGGCCTTGTCGGCGACGACGACATCGCCCGCGTCGATCGCGGCGCGCAGTTCCATACCGGTGCCGACCAGCGGGGCCTCGCTGCGCACCAGCGGAACCGCCTGGCGCTGCATGTTGGCACCCATCAGGGCACGGTTGGCGTCGTCGTGCTCGAGGAACGGGATCATCGCCGTCGCGACCGACACCATCTGGCGCGGCGAGACGTCCATGTAGTCGACCTCGGTCGCCGAGACGAACTCGACCTCGCCGCCCTTACGACGGACCAGCACGCGCTCCTCGGTGAAGCGGCCCTTGTCGTCGATCGGCGAGTTGGCCTGCGCCACGACGTGGCGGTCCTCCTCGTCGGCGGTGAGGTACTCGATGTCATCGCTGACGACACCGTTGTTCACCTTGCGGTACGGCGTCTCGATGAAGCCAAACGGGTTGACCCGTGCGTACACCGACAGCGAGCCGATCAGGCCGATGTTCGGACCCTCAGGCGTCTCGATCGGACACATCCGGCCGTAGTGGCTGGAGTGCACGTCGCGGACCTCGAGGCCGGCGCGCTCACGGGACAGACCACCCGGGCCGAGCGCCGAGAGGCGACGCTTGTGGGTCAGACCCGACAGCGGGTTGTTCTGGTCCATGAACTGCGACAGCTGGCTGGTGCCGAAGAACTCCTTGATCGCCGCCACCACCGGACGGATGTTGATCAGGGTCTGCGGCGTGATCGCCTCGACGTCCTGGGTCGTCATGCGCTCGCGCACGACGCGCTCCATCCGCGACAGGCCGACCCGGATCTGGTTCTGGATCAGCTCGCCGACGGTACGCAGACGACGGTTGCCGAAGTGGTCGATGTCGTCGACCTCGACCGGAACCTCGACACCGCCGGGGGCGGTCATCGTGGTCTGGCCCTCGTGCAGCCGCACCAGGTACTCGATGGTGGCGACGACGTCCTCTTCGGTCAGCGTCGACGACGTGATCGGCTGGCCTGCGTTGAGGCCCAGCTTCTTGTTGACCTTGTAGCGGCCCACTCGGGCCAGGTCGTAGCGCTTCTCCTTGAAGAACAGGTTCTCCAGCAGGGTCTGCGCGGACTCCTTGGTCGGCGGCTCGCCCGGACGCAGCTTGCGGTAGATGTCCAGCAGCGCCTCGTCGGTGCCTGCGGTGTTGTCCTTCTCCAGCGTCGACATCATGATCTCGGAGAAGCCGAAGCGCTCCGTGATCTGCTCGGTGGTCCAGCCCAGCGCCTTGAGCAGCACGGTGACCGGCTGACGGCGCTTACGGTCGATGCGCACACCGACGGTGTCGCGCTTGTCGACGTCGAACTCGAGCCATGCGCCGCGACCGGGGATCACCTTGACGCTGTGCAGCGTCTTGTCGGTGGTCTTGTCGCGGGTCTCGTCGAAGTAGACGCCCGGCGAGCGGACAAGCTGGGAGACGACGACACGCTCGGTGCCGTTGATGATGAACGTGCCCTTCTCCGTCATCATCGGGAAGTCGCCCATGAACACCGTCTGGCTCTTGATCTCGCCGGTGTTGTTGTTGATGAACTCGGCCGTGACGAACAGCGGGGCCGCGTACGTCATGTCCTTGTCTTTGCACTCGTCGACGGGGGCCTTGACCTCGTCGAAGCGCGGGTCGCTGAACGAGAGCGACATCGATCCGGAGAAGTCCTCGATCGGGGACAGCTCGGACAACACCTCTTCGAGCCCGCCGACGGGGTTGACGTCACCGCGGGCGATCGCGACCTCGCGCCAGCGATCGGATCCGACCAACCACTCGAACGACTGGGTCTGAACCTCGAGAAGCCCCGGAACCTCGAGGGGCTCGCGGAGCTTGGCGAATGAGACTCGGTTTGGTGCTCCTGGGACGGAGCTAGAGGTAGTAGTAGCGGGCTTGCTCTGGCGGGAGACTGCCAAGATGCATCCTTCCAGCACCTAATGCGACTGCCGGGACGGCTGGAACCATCCTTTACGCCGCGAACTCTGCGTCGGTTCGGCTGGCGATCTCCTGTGACCTAGACGGCCCCGGACGGCGGGCACGCAACTAGATTGCTGAGCCAACGGGCTCAGCCTAGGACCACGGTGTCAGAGGCGATAGATGGGCAGGAGGCAGCCAGCGCAACGTCCAACAATAGCGCAGGACGGCGTATTCCTCAACTACGGCATGCAGGATCAACTCGGGCGCTGGCTGGCGTCCTCGACCCGTTCACACATGCTGCCCAACAGACTGGCCCGTCAGAGGCTTCCCGTCAAGAGATAGCGCCGTGTTGCGTGTGGTTTTTACACCGCGACGCTGGTTTCCTGAGCAGGCTCGACGTCGGTGGCGAAGTTGATGTGTGCGAGCAGTCCGAGGAACACTCCGGTCACGTCTTGCAGGAAGGACGTCACGACGTCCTGGCGCGGCTGGACCAGGCCGATCGCGGGGCCGACCGGCGTCGGGATCTCGACGGCCTCCCCCGGATCGCCGTAGTAGCCGGTCCTTGTGCAGGCCGGGTCGTCCTGGCAGACGAACATGTCGTTGATCCAGCCGGCGGCCAGAATCTGCGAGCCGGCGACATTGGCGGGTCCGCCGTAGCCGGTGAGCAAGTAGGCGCCGATCTGCACCAGCGGGTTTCCGCCGATCATCGCGTCCGAGTGCAGGCCGCCGAGCATCTGCATGCCGTGGAATTCGGTGGGCCGCACCTGCGCCAGCGCGGCGTCCATCGAGCCGAACAGGTTCCAGACATACGGCGTCGCCGACAGGTTGTACACCGGGATGCCCTCGAGGTCTTCGAGGATCGGCACCGGGTCGGTGAACGAGACGCCGTCGAGCATCAGCACGCCGGCCAGCTTGTCGCTCGTGCCGTTCTGCTTCATGTAGCGCGCGGTGTCGATGACCAGGCCGCCGCCGAGCGAATGGCCGATCAGCACGACCTGCTGCGGTAGTTCGTCCTGGCCGTAGCCCGCCGCCTGCGCGCTTTCCAGCAGTGCCGGGTTGTCGTCGGGGAACAGGTCGGCGACGGCGCGGTGCATCGGGTCGCCGCCCAGCCACATGCCGTCGGTGGCGAAGATGTTCGACGTCAGCGTTGGCGCGACAACCACGCTGTTGGTCTGTTGGGCCAGGTAGGACGCGGTGTAGTCGTAGAACACACCCCGGGCGAGGAAGCCGTGCTGGAGGTAGATGATGCGCTCGGGCGGGGTCTCGCTCTCCGGGTCGTAGGTATCGGGGAAGTACCAGTCGGCGGGTACGACGTGGCCGTCGCCGAGGTCGAGCGTCGAACGCTTGACCGTCACCCCGCTGCCCGGCAGGGCCAACGGCGGGCCCTCGAAGACGCTTTCGGCCAGGGAGATCAGCCCGAAGATCGCCGTGCCGATGGCGCTGATGACCGGTGGCACATCGATCGTCGGGGATGCGGATGCGGCCGCCCTCGGCTGCGCTTGTTGCGCCAACGGTTGCGGTTGCGCTTGTTGCGCCAGCGGTTGCGGTTGCGCTTGTTGCGCCAGCGGTTGCGCCAGGGCGACTGATTGCAGCGCGACGTTGGTCCGCTCCGCGACGGGCGCGACGGGTTCGGCCTCCGCGACGGGGTCGACGGGGTCGGTGCGGCGGGGCCGCTCGAACACCACCGTGCGTTCGGGCTTGGCGGTGACCGCGGCGACGACGTCGTTGACGAACGCGGTGGCACGTTGCCCGGGCCGCGGTCCGGTCGTGGACTTGGTCGCGGTCAGGTTGTTCGACGCGGCGGTCGCGGTCGCTCGGCCGTCGCCGTCGGCGGCCTTGGCGGCCTTGGTGACGGCGTCGTCGACCGCGTCCTTCACCGCATTGATGGCCTTGACCGCATTGCGCCCGAAGGCCGGCCTGTCATTCGACGGCTTCGATGGCTTAGCCGAATCCTGTTGGCTGTCATCGGTTTTCGCTTGCTGCGAGGTCTTGGCGGATTCACCGCCATCGGATTCGGTCTGCGCAAAGGCGGTGCCCGCCCCGGCAAGCATTCCCACCGTCACACCCGCGCACACCGCACCCGCGCCGAGCCAAAGCAAGAACCGGTCGCCCATACCGTCTCCCGTCTGCGGATCGTCGGTAACGGTAACCGCGGGCCGGGCGTTCCGGTGGGCGTTTACGTCAATCGGGGCAGATACAACTGCCCAAAAACAAATGCCGGCGGAATGTCATCCGCCGGCAGTTGTCGTGAAACGGTGTCGGGTCAGCGCTCTCCGGTGACCGGGATGCGACCGGTCGGAGCGTCGTCGCCCGAACGGTGCCGTGCGGTCTCCGCATCGCTGAACGCACTGGTCGCGTATTTGTGCGTGCCCTCGAGATCGTCGCGGATCGCTTCCTGCGCGCTCGGCGGCAGCGTGTGCATGATCTCGCGCACGCGAGCCTGCCTGCGGCCGACGGCCGCGCGCTCAGGCATACCCGGTGTCGCGGTGATCTGCGGCGGCACGCCGACGATCTCCTCGACGCCACCGTCGTGGTGACCGGCGTCGACCATGGCCTGCTCTTCGGCCATCTGCGCCTCGTCCTTTTCCTCGGACATGCCGATGGGGCCGATGCGGCGACCGTTGAGGAACTGCCGGACGACGGGCTCGTCGCTGGTCAGCAGAACCTCGCGCGGACCGAACATCACCAGGTGCTTGCGGAACAACATGCCGATGTTGTCGGGCACCGTGCGGGCGATGTTGATGTTGTGCGTGACGATCAGGATCGTCGCGTCGATCTGCGCGTTGATGTCGATGAGCAGCTGGCTCAGGTACGCGGTACGAACCGGGTCGAGACCCGAGTCGGGCTCGTCGCAGAGGATGATCTGCGGGTCGAGCACCAGCGAGCGGGCCAGGCCCGCGCGCTTGCGCATACCGCCGGAGATTTCGCCGGGGAACTTGTTCTCGTCGCCGGCCAGACCGACGACCTCGAGCTTCTCCATGACGATGTTGCGGATTTCGCTTTCCTTCTTCTTGGTGTGCTCACGCAAGGGGAAAGCGGTGTTGTCGTAGAGGCTCATCGAGCCGAACAGCGCGCCGTCCTGGAACATGACGCCGAACAGCGTGCGGATCTCGTAGAGCTCCTTGGCCGAACACTCGATGATGTTGGTGCCGTCGACGATGATCTTGCCGCGCTCGGGGCGCAGCAGGCCGATCAGCGACTTCAGGAACACGGATTTACCGGTACCGGACGGGCCGAGGAGCACGCTGACCTCGCCCGGCGGGATGTCGAAGGTGACGTCCTCCCAGATTCGCTGGGGCCCGAAGGACTTGGTCAGTCCCTCAACTTGAATGCCAATGCCCACGCGAGATCCTTCCGCCAGTAGATGCTTCTGCCACACGCCTCCCGCCTGTGGCTTGAGTCACTGTAGCTTACGACGACCCCTCCGCGACACTTGTCGGAGGTCACATCTCGGCTCCGACCAGCATCGACGGCAAAAACCACTGTGGGGCCGATCTGTTTGCCAGATCGACCCCACAGTGAGTGTTCGAACTACTTGACGGTAACCGACGCGCCGGCGGCCTCGAGCTTGGTCTTGGCCTCCTCGGCAGCTTCCTTGCTGACCTTCTCCAGCAGCGGCTTGGGAGCGCTGTCGACCAGATCCTTGGCTTCCTTCAGGCCCAGGCCGGAGACGATCTCGCGGACGACCTTGATGACGCCGATCTTCTTGTCGCCGGCACCCTCGAGGATGACGTCGAACTCCGACTGCTCCTCGGCGGCCTCGGCGGGGGCACCGCCTGCAGCGGCGCCGGGGGCGGCCGCAACGGCGACCGGAGCGGCGGCGGTGACGTCGAAGGTCTCCTCGAACGCCTTAACGAACTCCGAGAGCTCGAGCAGGGTCAGTTCCTTGAATGCGTCGAGCAGTTCCTCAGTGGACAGCTTTGCCATGGTGTGGGTCCTTCCTTATTTCTGTACTTGGTCTGGTGGTTGGTGATTTACGCGGCAGCTTCTTCTGCAGCCTTCTTCTCCTGCAGAGCGGCAGCCAGCCGTGCGACCTGCGATGCGGGCGCGGCGAACAGCGCGGCCGCCTGGCTGGTCTTGGCCTTCATCGCGCCGGCCAGCTTGGCCAGCAGCACCTCGCGGGACTCGAGATCGGCGATCTTGTCGATCTCGGAGACGGACAGCGGTCGACCGTCCATGTAGCCGCCCTTGACGACCAGCGCCTTGTTCTCCTTGGCGAACTTCTTGATCGCCTTGGCCGCGTCGACCGCCTCGCCCTTGACGAACGCGATCGCGGTGGGGCCGACGAACAGCTCGTCGAGGCCCTCGATACCTGCCTCGGCCGCGGCACGCTTGACCAGCGTGTTCTTTGCGACGGTGTAGGTAGCGGAGTCACCGAGCGAACGGCGCAGGTCCTTGAGGTTGGCCACTGTCAGTCCGCGGTATTCGGTGACGAGCGTTGCCGTCGCCTCCTTGAACTGCTCAGCGATGTCGGCAACCGCGGTGGCCTTGTCAGCCTTGGCCATGCATGCCTCCTCGTGGTTGGGAGACCGGCAGCTGCGAGATGTCGATGGACCGGAAATGACGAACGCCCCGACGCAGACGGTCGGGGCGCGCTGATATGCACAACTGCCTCGTCCTCCTGCGTGGGCCGCCCGGGCAATCCGGGCCTTCAACCGATTTCTCGGTGACCGACGGTCTTTGGTGGAACTGGCCAAGAGTAGCCGATAGCCCACCGATCAGCCAAAACGGCGGGTTCGGCGACTACTTCACATAGTTGTCGGCGACGGTCAGCGCCTCGTCGAGGATCGCCAGGCCTTCGCGCGCCTCGTCCTCGCTGACGTTGCATGGCGGCACGACGTGGATGCGGTTGAAGTTCGCGAACGGAATCATCCCGCCCCGCTTGCAGGCGGCGATCGTCTCGTTGAGCGCCTGGCTGCTGCCGCCGTAGGGCGCCAGCGGCTCCTTCGTCTCCTGGTTCGCGACGAGTTCGACGGCCCAGAACATGCCGCGTCCGCGGACCTCGCCGACGCTGGGGTGCCTGCCCGCGATCTCGGCGAGCGTGGGTCCGACGACCTCCTCGCCGACGCGCGCGGCGTTCTCCACGATGCCCTCGTCGCGCATCGTGTTGATGGTGGCGACGGCGGCCGCGCACGCCAGCGGGTGGCCCGAGTACGTCAGGCCGCCGGGGTAGGCGCGGTGGGCGAACGTCTCATAGATCGCGGGGTTGATCGCCACGCCGCCGAGCGGCACGTATCCCGACGTGACGCCCTTGGCGAACGTGATCAGGTCCGGCGTGACGTCGAAGTGCTCGATGGCGAACCACTTTCCGGTACGCCCGAAGCCAGCCATCACCTCGTCGGCGATGAAGACGATGCCGTAGCGGTCGCAGATCTCCCGCACGCCTTCCATGTATCCGGGCGGCGGCACCATGATGCCCGCGGTGCCGGGGATGGACTCGAGCACGATCGCCGCGATGGTCGACGGGCCTTCGAGCCGGATCACCTCGTCGAGGTGCTCGAGGGCCCGCGCGGTCTCCTCGGCCTCGGTGGTGGCGTGGAATCGCGTGCGGTAGAGGAACGGGCCGAAGAAGTGGACGACGCCGCTGCTGGCGTAGTCGTTCGGCCAGCGCCGCGGGTCGCCGGTCATGTTGATCGCGGTGTCGGTGCCGCCGTGATACGAGCGGTAGCGCGTGAGCACCTTGTAGCGGCCGGTGTGCAGGCGGGCCATCCGCACCGCGTGCTCGTTGGCGTCGGCGCCGCCGTTGGTGAAGAACACCTTGTTCAGCTCGCCTGGCGTGTGCTCGGAGATCAGCCGGGCCGCTTCCGATCGCGCGTCGTTGGCATGCTGCGGCGCGATCGTGCACAGCTTGGCGGCCTGCTCCTGGATGGCCGCCACCACCTTGGGGTGCTGATGGCCGATGTTGGTGAACACCAGCTGAGAGGCGAAGTCCAGCAGGCGATTTCCGTCACCGTCCCAGATGTAGGAGCCCTCCGACGCCACGACGGTCATCGGGGTGATCTCCTCCTGCGCCGACCACGAGTGGAAGACGTGGGCCCGGTCGAGTTCGTAGGCGCGCGCAGCCTGGGCGCGCGCCTCCTCGAGCGTCAAACCGTTTGGCAGCGTTTGGATTTCAGGTGCTGTCGTCATCCTGTTCCTGCTCACTTGTTCTGCGGGAAGCCGAGGTTGATGCCGCCGTGGCTGGGGTCGAGCCAGCGTTGTGTGATGGCCTTGGCGCGGGTGAAGAAGTGCACGCCTTCGGTGCCATGGGCGTGGGTGTCGCCGAACAGCGAGGCTTTCCAACCCCCGAAGCTGTAGTAGGCCATCGGGACCGGGATGGGCACGTTGATACCGACCATGCCGACTTCGACCTCGTTCTGGAAGCGCCGCGCGGCGCCGCCGTCATTGGTGAAGATAGCCGTGCCGTTGCCGTAGGGGTTGGCGTTGATCAACTCCAGCGCCTGGTCGTAGGACTGCACCCGCACGACCGACAACACGGGGCCGAAGATCTCGTCGGTGTAGACGCTCATCTCGGGGGTGACGTTGTCCAGCAGGGTGGGGCCGAGCCAGAACCCGTCCTGCCCGCCGTCGGCCTGCACGCTGCGGCCGTCGACGACCACCTTGGCGCCGTCGGCTTCCCCGGCGTCGATGTAGCCGGCGACCTTGTCGCGGTGGGCCTTGGTGACCAGCGGGCCCATGTCGGAGTCGCGGGTGCCGTCGCCGGTCTTGATGGTGGCGGCGCGTTCGGCGATCTTGGCGACGAGGTCGTCGGCGATCGGGCCGACGGCCACGCACGCGCTGATGGCCATGCAGCGTTCTCCGGCCGAGCCGAAGCCGGCGTTGACCATCGCGTCGGCGGCCAGATCGAGGTCGGCGTCGGGCAGGATCACCGCGTGGTTCTTCGCGCCGCCGAGGGCCTGCACGCGCTTTCCGGCCGCGGTGCCGGTCGAGTACACGTACTGCGCGATCGGGGTGGAACCCACGAAGCTGATCGACTTCAGGTCCTTGTTGGTCAGCATCTCGTCGACGACGGTCTTGTCGCCCTGCAGCACGTTGAAGACACCGGCGGGCAGGCCGGCTTCGGCCCACAGTTCGGCCAGCCACAGCGACGCGCTCGGGTCCTTCTCGGACGGCTTGAGCACGACGGTGTTGCCGGTGGCGATCGCGATCGGGAAGAACCACATCGGCACCATCGCCGGGAAGTTGAACGGGCTGATCACGCCGACCGGGCCGAGCGGTTGCCGGATCGAGTAGACGTCGACGCTGGTCGATGCGTTCTCGGTGAAGCCGCCCTTGAGCAGATGCGGTATCCCGCAGGCGAATTCGACGACCTCCTGGCCGCGGCTGACCTCACCCAACGCGTCGGAGACGACCTTGCCGTGCTCGGCGGTGATGATCTCGGCCAGTTCACCCTTGCGTTCGTTGAGCAGTTCACGGAACCGGAACAGCACCGCGGTGCGCTTGGCCAACGAGGTGTCCCGCCACGCCGGGAACGCCGCCTTCGCCGCCGCGATCACCGCCCGCGCATCCTCGACGCTGCCGAGCGCCACCTGACCGGTCACCTCGCCAGTCGCCGGATTGGTCACCGGCGCGGAGTCACCCGACTGTCCGGCGAACGAGGCATTGTTGATCCAGTGGCTGATGGTGGCTGACATGCGGCGGTACTCCTGACGTGGCGCGAAAATGCGGTCGACCTTTGGTACGCCCAGTCTGACGCGCCAAATAGCGCCGTCGGGTGTACAAACCGTAACCAAATCTCGCTGCAGATTTACACTGTGTAAATGCCGTTGACGGTCGCCGACGTGATCGGACTTCCGGTGGTGCAGGCCGGTGAGCCCGAGGTTCTCAGCACGCATCGCTGGGACGCCCAGGTGCGCTGGGTGCACGTCGGCGACGTCGCGGACCTGACCTCCTTGCTGCAGGGCGGGGAGTTGGTGCTCACCACCGGGGCGGCGTTGCGTGAGGCGCCCGCGCGATACCTGCGCGGCATCGCCGACGCGGGCGCACTCGGGGTCGTCGTCGAACTCGGCGCCGCCGGTCCCCTGCCCGCCTCCGTCGCCGCGGCCGCCCGGGACATGAACCTCGTTCTGGTGGCCCTTCACCGCACGATCAGGTTCGTCGAGGTGACCGAGGAGGTGCACCGCCGGATCGTCTCCGAGCAGTTCGAGGAGGTGGCTTTCGACCGCCGGGTGCACCGGGCCTTCACCGACCTGAGCATGCGGCGCGTCTCCGCGACCGGCATTGTCGAAGCCGCCGCAGGAATGCTCGACGAACCCGTCGTGCTGGAAGACCTGGCGCACCAAGCCCTGGCGGTGGCACACGGTCCCGACACCACCGCCGATCTCCTGCAGGACTGGGAGCAACGCTCCCGCCACGCTTCGACAGGCAGTGGCACCGAACAGTGGGCGGTCACCGCGGTCGGCCCCCGCGGTGAGGAATGGGGCAGGCTCATCGTGCCGCGGGCACCCGCCGACGTCGCCCGCACCGGGATGGTGCTCGAACGCGCCGCGGCGGCGCTGGCGCTGCACCGGATGATCGAACGCGACCGGACGGGTCTGCACCAGCAGGCGCAGAGCGGTCTGATCGACGACGTGCTGCGCGAGCGGGTCACCGACGAGCGCGAAATCGCCGCTAGGGCATCGGCTTTGGGCCTCAGGAAGGCCACGCGGTACTACCCCGTGGTGGTGCGCGCCCGATTCTCCGCCGATACCGTCGACCCAGTGGCCGACCAGCGCCGAAACATCTCGCTTCTCGACGCGGTCGTGCACACCATCAACGCCTCGGGTCACACCGGGCTGTTCACCGTCCACGGCGACGGTGAGATCGGGGCCGTCGTCGCATTGGGCGCAGGCAAGGGGTCGGACAAGGCGTGGACGGCGCTCGGGACGGCGATGACGCGCCAGCTGTCGCGGATCGACGGCAGGCAGCGTTCGGTGCTTGCGGTCGGCGAGCCGAGCGAGCTCGTCGTCGACGCAGTGCGGGGCATCGGCGAAGCGACGCACGTCGCGGAGGTCGCGCTGGCGATGCGGGGGCAACCGCGGCCGTTCTACCGTGCGTCCGATGTGCGGTTGCGCGGGCTGCTCTCGCTGTTACAGGACGACCCGCGTGTGCAGGCGTTCGCCGAAACCGAGCTCAAGCCGCTGCTCAAGAGCGAGGACACCCGAGTGCCAACGGATTTGGCGATACTGCGCGAGTTCCTGCGGGTGGCCGGGAACAAGGCAGCGCTGGCGAAGCGGCTGCACCTCAGCAGGCCCGCGCTGTACAAGAGGCTGTCGAACATCTCGCAGACCCTCGGCATCGACCTCGACGATGCCGAGTCGATGGTGTCGCTGCACGTGGCCATGCTGATCCTCGAGGTGCGCCGCGGAGAAGCGATTTCGGCGTGAAAACCATCGCTGTGCGCAGGAAATCACGCCGAAACCACCAAGGCGGCGGCGCCGACGAGGCCCGCGTCGCCGCCCAGTTCGGCGGGCACCACCCGCAGACCGCGTAGGAAGCTCAGCCCCGCGTGTACGGCGAGCGACTCCCGCAACGGGTCGAAGAGCAGCGCGCCCGATTTGGCGACTCCACCGCCGATGACGACAAGGTCCAGATCGCATACCGCCCCGACAGACGCGATCGTCGCGGCGACAAATTTCGCACATCGATGGAACGCCGCCAGGGCCACCGGATCACCGGCGTTGGCGGCGTCGGCGAGTTCCTTGGCGTCGGCGTCCGGCGGCGCGTTCCAGCCGTGCTCACGGGCCCACTGCGCCATGTGCGGACCCGACGCGACCGTCTCGACGCAGCCGTGCCCGCCGCACGAGCACAGCGCTCCGTCCGGGTCGACGACGACGTGGCCGACGTGCCCGGCGTTACCGGTGCGGCCGTCGTACGGCGCCCCGTCGAGTACCAACCCGCCGCCGATGCCCGTCGACACCACCATGCCGAGCATGAACTGCGCACCGCGGCCCGCGCCGCGCCATTGTTCACCCATCGCCATACACAGGCCGTCACCGCCGAGTCGCACGGGCGCACCGACCAATTCGGTGACGCGGTCCACGATCGGAAAGCCTTGCCATTGTTCGATGTTGATCGGGCTGACGGTGCCGGCCTGCAGGTCGATCGGGCCCGCCGACGCGATCCCGACACCGCGAACGCGGCCGCCCGCTTCGGCGAGCGCTTCGGTGACCAGGGTGTCGATCACCGCCCAGGTCGCCTCGGCGTCCCCGTCGGGCGTCGGCAGCTGAGCGCGATGGCCGAGTTCACCGTCGTCACTGACCAGCCCGACGGCGACCTTCGTCCCGCCGATGTCGATGGCCAGCGTCTGTTCGGGCATCAGTGCCTGTGGGTGTTGTCGGGTTGACGGGGATCGCCGGGATGCTCGTAGCCGGGCGCGAGCCGGACGAGTTCGGCGCGCCGGGCATCCAGCCACAGCCGGAACGCGCGACGACGGACGGCGCCGCGCAGATGCTCGACGATCAGCGGCCGCACGGCGTCAAGCGCGGGCGCCTCGAGCGTCGCTGTGCGCCAGCCCCTTTCGGTGTGTGATGCCGTGGCGAAGCGCAGCGGGTTGCGGGCGTGGTAATCGCAGACCTCGGCATCACTGACGTCGACGTCCGCGGTGATATGGACGTACATCGCCCTCGCGAGCGGATCGCCCAGTGCGGCCGCGGCGATGCTGCCGATCTCCAGCCGTGCCGTCTCGTCGGGCAGCACCTCATCCTCCTGCGGCGCGCCCGCATCGGTGACCCCGGCGGCGGCGGCTTCGACGGCGATGACCCGCTCGGTCACCAAAAGCTGTGTCAGCCAGCGCCGCAACTGCCTGCCCTCGCTGGTGCCGGCACGCGGCAGGGCGGCGGCGGGCATCGCTTCCCGCAACGCGGCTTCGCGGGCGTCGACGTCGGACACGGTCACATCGAGACCTGCGACGGTGGCGGCGACGTGCGGGTGGCTCATCGGACCGTCACCTTCACCGCGGGTGTGTACAGCAGTCGCCCTGCACAGCCGATGCGCACCAGCGCCCACCACTGCCCTGGCTGCACCCATGGCGGCGGCGCGACGTCGAAGCCGATCTCCGTCGTCTCGCCCGGGTCGACCACCGCGCCCTGCACGGCGGGCCCGATCCACTCCCACGTCCCCCACGGGCTGATCAGATGTGCTTCCAGCGACAGGCTCGCACCCGCCGCGCTTCCGACGGTTATCGCGAGGCGATCGGCTTCGCCCGCGGCCACCTCGATGTCGGCGGGTTCGCGTGTCAGATAGACGATTTCGTTGTCCTCGCGAGGTGTGCCCACCGACACCGTTGCGACGTCCTCGACGACCTGACGCCACGACGCGGGCATCGACACCGCGTCGTCGCCGGTGACGTGCAGTTGGGCCCGGATCGGATAAAGCCCCTGCGGGGTGTCCGGCGGCATCGTCAGCTCGATGTCGGCTTCCAGATGTTCGCCGCTGGGCAGGACGAACGGCAGGCTCCGCGGGCTCGCCTTCCAGCCGTCGGGACACACGATTCGCACGGTGCCGTGCAGCACCGAGTCGGTGCAGTCGCTGGCGGCGGTGAGCCGCATCACCACTGCATCGCCGGGTGTGGCCACGGTGGCCTGCGGGTGCAGGTGCGCGACCGCGGGCAGCCCGCCCAGTGGCGCCGGGCCGCGGTTGTGCAGCCAGTAACGGGCATACAGCGGCTGAGCCGCCTCGACCTGCGGCGCCAGCTGAATGTGATCGGCTTCGAGGATCTGCGGCATGTTGAGCCGGCTCAACACCGTCGCGATCTCGTAGCCGTGCACCGTGATGCCTTCGAACGCGCGGTGCTTTTGCAGGCGCGGCTCCTCCAGCAGGTTGACGCGCGACGCCGACGACACCCTGTGCAACCCGGACGTGATCGCCACATCTGTTGTCGCGCCTCGGGTCTCGACCAGGCGCACCGCCACCGCCTCGTTCACGTCGACGGCCCTGCTGCTGCCGGACGCCAGCGGGTTGCCCGCCGCCTTCAGCGCGGCGAGCTGGACGGCGCCGGCGGGCGATATCTCCAGAAGCGAACCCCAGCTCGGCAGTCCGCCCTGCGCGCCGCGGCTGTCGACGACGGCGATCAGCGGATGCGAGAACTCCGCGCTGCGCTCGGGCACCGCGGCGGTTCGCCAGTCGCCGTCGCCGCTGACCAACGCGTAGTCGAACGTGTGGGTCCAGTGCTGCAGTTGGAAGTTCGAGCCGTCCGGCGCGGTGCGGCGCGGCTGCGGGTCCATCCACACCCCGGACGGCCAGCCGGTGCACGACCGCATCAGCGCGGTGTGCAGCGTGCCCTCGATGTCGACGGCGAAGCTGGGAACGCCGCGGTTCAGCACCGCCACGGTGCGCGCGTCGAACGGTTCGATGTCCGGCGGAGCCTTTTGATCGACCGAAATCTCCGCGTCAGCAAGGTCTTCCACGACCGAGTCGACCGCGGCTTCGAGGGCGTCGCCCCCCGCGACGATGAGCACCGGCAGCACCCGGACACCCCGCAGATCAGCGCCGGGCAGCCAGCTCGCGGCCAGCGGGGCCGCAGCGGGCACCCAGACCCGCGCCGAGCCCAGCGCGTACAACTGCCGCTTGAGTTCCTCGGCGTATGTGGGATCCGCCTCGGCCAACACCGCTGCGGTGAAGGCGTTCTCGTCGGGACCGCCGAGCGCGATCCGGGCATCCGGCAGGTTCGAGTCGACGACCAGGCTCCCGTAGCGGGACCGCTCGGCACTACTGCATGTCGCGGTGACGCCCGCCCGAACAAGCGCCACCATGAGACCGCGCGCCAGCGACGCCGACTCTGATTCGGTCGGCGCAATCACCTCGGCCACCGAAACGGCACGCACGCATTCGTTCACCCGTACCCGGGCCGCCGAGGAGAGGCCGAACCAGCCGTAGGCCGGATTGTCCAGTGTGTAGGGGTGTTTCGCGGTGTCGACGGATTCCTCGGAGCCGGGCTCGTGCAACAGCGCGAACCCGCGGCCTACCACCGCGTCGCCGACCTCGCTGACCGGCATCGCCCCGGGGACCGGACACGGCCAGCGCAGTCTCAGCAGCTTGTCCTCACCGGTGAACTCGTCGATCGTGGTGCTGCAATCCACCCGCGCGACGTCGCGCCACAGCGTCAGGGTCTGGGTGTAGCGCAGCACCGACCCGATCCGCCCACGCACGACCAACCGCTCCCCGAGCGCTGACCGCAGACACTGCACGGATTCCGCCGCGGCGCTGGACGAGACGACCACTGGGCCTTTGGGGAGCAGATGCCACGGCCCCTCCCCCGCATCCGGGTGCGCGGGGTACTCGTCGTAGACGGCCAACTCGTTGCCGAGCTTGCCCTCGGCCAGCAGTTCGCGGCCGTTCTCGATCAGCGATGAGACCGCGCCGCCGCGGGCAGGGTCGACCCGCACCCGGTAGCGGTCGTTGGCGATCTCGGGGGCAGCGCCGCGGTCGACGGGCTCCCACCCCTCGGAAGCCGTATCTGAGGACAGGTGGTAGGCACGCCAGCCCAGCGACGGGACGTCGCGCGCCAGCCAGGTGACCGACCGGCCGTCGTGCTCGACGACCGCAGGCAGCTCACGGCCGTCGGCGTTGGTGACGCGTACACCGGCACCGAGCGGTTCGTCGAACCTCGCGGTCACCACATCGGTTCGCCTGTGCGCCAGCGAATTCCACACCACCACCGAACCATTGACGGCGCTGGAGATCAGCCGGAGCGCGTTGTCGCGCGCCGCGCGGCCCAGTTCCCAGGCGTCGCGCCAACCGGTGAGCAGATCGAGGTAGACCTGGTCGGACTCCGAGCCGGTGATGGCGTCGTGGTGTGCGCCGTAGACCAGCTGGACCCAGGCCTTCTCGAGCGCGGCCTGCGGATAGGTCGCACCGCCGAGCAGCCCGGCGAACACCGCGAAGCGCTCGCCGTCGAGCACCGCGTTCTCGGCGTCGCGGTTGGCCTGTTTGGTGTCGATGTAGGAGACGTCCTTACCGGTGTAGATCGGGTTCATGTCCCGGGTCTGCGGTGACGGTTCGATGCCGCGCTCGGCGAGTTCGCCGCGCACCGACGCGAAGAACTCGCTCGGCAGCCCACACACGAACCGCGGCCACGTGTAGCGCGTGTTCCAGTCGCGGTGGATCTCGGTGACCCATTTGTTCGGTGGGGTGTAGTCGGTGCCGACCGGCAGCAGGACGTTACGTGTCAGGGCGACCTTCTTCAGCGTCGAAAACAGCTCGTAGGTCGCGGTTTCGGCCTCTTCGAGGGTCGCCGAGGAGTCCATCCACCAGCCCGCGGAGTAGTGCGCGGGCATGTAATGCGTCAACACCCCGCGCCCCGACGGGGACACCCACTCGAACTCGCTGGAGAACTGCATGCGTTCGGGATCGCCCTGGTTCTGCATCGGGCCCCACTGGTGGTATGGCCCCCGCGCCCACGAACTCGACGTCAACCCGGCATCGGCCGCCATGCCGGGGAACTGGGGGTCATGGCCGAACGCGTCGAGTTGCCACGCCGTCGCCGGCGCGGCGCCGACCACGTCACGCTGAAAGCCGATGCCGTGCACGAAGTTCCGGATCGTCGTCTCGGGACTGGTCAGGTTGGTGTTCGGCTCGTTGTACGTGCCGCCCATGAGCTCCACCCGGCCCTCGGCGATGAAGCGTCGAAGGTCGGCGCGGTCTTCGGGGTGGGTGTCCCAATACGGCTTGAGGTAGTCCACCTCGGCGAGCACGAACTTGTATTCCGGTTCCCTGCGCGCCATTTCGAGATGCGCGGCCACCAGATTGAACCCGTTGGTCTGCCTGCAGCGGCCGGGTGGCTCCTCGGTCCACAGGCTGGTGTAGGCGGCCTGGGTGTTCCACCACACCGGGTCGTAGTGGAAGTGGCTGACCATGAACATCGTCCAGCCCGGCTCGGCGACGACGAACTCGAAGTCGGTGCTCGTCCCGTCGCAGGACACCCGCGCCGGCCGCCGCTCACCGGGGACGGGGTCGCTGACGGCGACGGACACCTCGGTCGTCCCCGCGGGACCTGCCTGCGGCGGGGCAGGCGTGGCCAGGCCGTCGCCCTCGATCATGATCGGCGACGTGCCGCCGGTGTGGGTCACCTTGACGATCTGCAGCGGAGCGTCGGGCGGACCCGTGAAGAGGTCCGTCGACTCCGCGGAGGTCACGCCGAACGCCACGTCCGCCACCCTACGGAGTTACGGGCGCGATACGTCCACAACGAGCGCGCGGTGATCCGAGATCGGCAGTTCGGGGGCTTGGACGTCGTCGACCCGCAGCGCCGGATCGTCGGTCAGGATGTGGTCGAGCTGCCGCGTCGGCGCGTGGGCCGGAAACGTCGGCGCGACGCCCAGTGAGCGCAGCCCCCGCCAGCGCCCGGTCCTCGGCGGCACCATGTTCAGGTCGCCCATCAGGACCCGGGGACCGGGGAATCCGCGCAGATCCCGGACGAGGTGACGCAGCTGCACGCGGTTCCAGCCCGGCACGAACGACAAATGGGTATTCGCAACGGTCATCGGACCCAGCGGGGTGTCGAGCCGGGCGACCACCACCGCGCGCGGCTCCTCGTGCACCATCAGCACCTTCTTCGGCTCACGGAGATACATCGGAAACGTCACCGGGATGCGGGGAAGCCGCATCACCTGCCAGCTCTGCACCGGACAGCGGGACAGCAATGCGATGCCGTAGGCGGCGGTGCCGGGTTGTTCGCGGCCGGTCGCCGCCATCCACGTCGCCCCTGGCGTGCCGGATATCGCCGCGACGAAACGGTGCGTGACCGCGCCCATCGCCTCGGCGGCCAGCGCCGTCAGATCGGCCCTCGCCGAGCGTGGCTGGTCGAGGTCGACCTCCTGCAGCGCCAGCACATCGGCGTCGATCCGCTTGACCGATTCCTCGAGCCGGCCCAGCTCGACCGAACCGTCGTGGACACTGCGTCCGTGCAGGATGTTGAAGGTGGCCATCCGCATGGGTACTAGGTACCCACGATGACGGAGATCCATCTGCGCGATGCCCTCAAGCACGCGGCCTCCGCGCTCAAGGCGCACGGGCCGGATTTCGCGCTGGCGGGCAGCTACGCGCTGTGGGTGTACGGCGGTCCCGAGCCCGTGCACGACGTCGATTTCGTGGTCGCCGAGGAGGACACCGAGGTGGCGGCCGTGACGCTGGAAAAGGCCGGCTTCCGCATCGACCGCACGCCGGAGGACTGGTTGTTCAAGGCGTGCGTGCAGGAGCAGTTCGTCATCGACGTGCTGCATCGGTTGAACGGGACGCCGGTGACCGCCGATTTGATCGCCTCGGCCGACGAACTCGACGTGCTGGCGATCCGGATGCGGGTGCTTCCGCCGACGCATGTGCTCACCGAGAAGCTGAACTCGCTCAACGAGCACCACTGTGATTTCGCTGCGCTGTTACCCGCTGTTCGCGCGGTGCGCGAGCAGGTGGATTGGGTCGAGCTGCGCGCCGATACCAGCGAAAACGACTTTGCCGTGGCGTTTCTGGTGCTGACCGACCGGCTGGGCATCACGATGTGATGCGGGTCGGCGTGACGCTTGTCACAGCGCCGGCCATGCCGCAGACGCTGTTTCGTCGCCGTAGCGTCGAGTGCGGTTGGGCCACAGTTCATTTCGACCGACGTGTGATGCCGGTGCGGCGGCGTGCCATCTGCAGCCGCGGAGTTCGGATGCCACAATGGAAGGGTTATGACGACTGAACGCAATACGTCAGGCGGCTCCCGAAACTGGTCGGACCCTCTCTCGATGGGCTTCGAGGCGCACCGCCAACTGCTTCTGCTGCGGTTACGGCTACGCGGATCCGTGGCCAGGCGCTATCGTCACGGCTTGCTCGCTGCCCGTCGTAGCCGGTTGGCGACCGTGGTGACCGCGGCGACCACCTCGGGTGGTTCGAGCACCTCGAAGTCGGCTCCGACGGTCGCGAAGTAGAAGACCATCCGCTCGGGATCGTCCGCTCCGGCGGTGACGATGCACGCGTCTGGCCCGTCGGCCTCGATGGTCACCGATGACGGCGAGAAGTGCTGCGTCACAACCCGTTCGGGTGCGAAGTAGCGCACCCGCGCGATGTGGCGGTACGGCGAGGCGCTGATCGACCGCTGCACGTACGCCGCGGCGTCGGGCGCATCCCGCGCGACGAACGTGCTGCCGAGGGCGCGCACGTCGCCCATCCGGTCCAGCCGCAGGCTGCGCCAGTCCTCGCGGTCGCGGTCGAACGCGAGCAGATACCAGCGCCTGCCCGTCGTCACGAGCTGATACGGCTCCATTCGGCGGTCGCTGACGTTCCCCGAACGGTCGACGTAGGAAGCCGAGACGTGCTCGCGGTCGCGACAGGCGCGCGCCAGCGTCATCAGCACGTCGGGCTCCACCGGTGAGTCCGACGAGTCCCAGGCGAGCGTGACGGTCGACTCGTGCACGGCCGACACCTGCGACCGCAGCCGCGACGGCATCACCTGATCGAGCTTGCTCAACGCCCGCAGCGCCGACTCCCCCACACCCGCCACGCTCCCCCCGGCGGCCAGCCGCAGGCAGACCGCCATCGCCACCGCTTCGTCGGGGTCGAGCAACAGCGGTGGTAGCGCGGCGCCGGCACCCAGCTGATAGCCGCCGCCGTGACCCCTGCTGGCCAGCACCGGGTAGCCGAGGTCGCGCAGCCGTTCCACGTCCCGGCGCACGCTGCGGGTGGTGACCCCGAGGCGGTCGGCCAATTCCTCGCCCGACCAGACGCGGCGCGACTGCAGCAGGCCGAGAAGCTGCAGCACCCGGCTGGTCGTTTGGGACATGCCCCCAGGTTCGCACATTCTTAGGACCGAAACTGTCCTGAACCCGTGGCACATTGGTCTCATGAGCTCGAAGACGAACACCACATCGATCACCGACCAACTCGCCGACCAGCTCGAATTCCACTGGACGAACCAGTTACGGCCCCGACTCGACGGGCTGACCGACGACGAGTACTTCTGGGAGCCGGTGCCGAACTGCTGGACGGTCCACCGCGACGGCGCGATCGACTTCGTCTACCCCGAGCCGAAGCCGGCGCCGTTCACCACGATCGCGTGGCGGCTCGCGCACGTCATCGTCGGCGTGTTCGCGATGCGCAACCACTCGCACTTCGGCGGTCCGCCCGCGGACTACCAGAGCTGGCCGTATGCGACGGATGCGGCGACGGCACTGAAACAGCTCGACGATGTCTACGCGACGTGGCTGGCGGGTGTGCGCGGACTGAGCGAGGAGGACCTGTACCGTCCGTGCGGGCCGGCCGAGGGTCCCTACGCCGACTATCCGTTCATGGCGCTGGTGCTGCACATCAACCGCGAAGTCATCCACCACGGCGCTGAAATCGCCTGTATCCGAGATCTTTACGCCCACACCCCGGAAAAGAAGGAGAAGTGATGCAGGGAATGCCGCCACCCGCCGAAGGCGAGAAGCAGACGCTGATCGAGTTCCTGCGGTTCAACCAGAATGCGTTCTTCTCGGTGGCCTACGGCCTGACCGATGAGCAGGCGCGGTCTACGCCGTCGGTCAGCGCGCTGTCGATCGGCGGGCTCGTCAAGCACGCCACGGGCGTGCAGTGCGGCTGGATGGAGCGGGTGAAGGCGGCTCCCGACTTCCCGCCGCGCGACGAGCGGCCGATGGAGCAGCAGATGGCCGAGTACCAGGACCAGTACGTGATGCGCGACGACGAGACGCTCGCGGGGTTGCTCGAAGCACTTCGCGCGCAGAACGAGGACACGCTGCGGACCTTCGCCGACGCGGACCTCGACACCCGGGTGCCCGTGCCGCACGAGGTGCCATGGTTCCCGCAGAACCTGGACTTCTGGAATGTGCGCTGGGTCGCCATGCATCTGGTGGAGGAACTCACCCGGCATGCCGGGCACGGCGACATCATCCGCGAATCCATCGACGGCGCAACGATGTACGAGTTGATGGCCGGTTATCAGGGCTGGCCGGAGACGGACTGGATCAAGCCGTGGAAGGCGACAGCGTAGAAATGTGACATGCAGACCCGCAGTGGGACGGCTCTATGCGGCAGCCCGACGCTGCCCGTAGAGCTGTTCTATGAGGAGCTTCTCCCATCCTGCTCCTCGCGTGCGCGGGGCGAGGTCGATGCCCCGCCCGTGCTGTTGATCATGGGCGTCGGGGCCCAGCTGCCGATGTGGCCGGACGGGTTCTGCGAGCGGCTGGTCAAGCAGGGCTACCGGGTGATCCGGTTCGACCACCGCGATACGGGCCTGTCGACCAAGCTGCACGGACTGAAGGCGTCCGGTTCGGTGTACCCGCGGGTGCTGCGGCACGTGACGGGGCGCCGCAGCAGGGTGCCCTACACGCTGGTGGACATGGCCGGCGATGTGACGGGTCTGCTCGACCATCTCGACATCGAGCGCGTCCACGTCGTCGGCGCGTCGATGGGCGGCATGATCGCGCAGGTGCTCGCGGGCATGCATCCCGACCGTGTCGCGTCGCTGGGCTTGATCATGTCCAGCTCGAACCGGCTGCTGTCGGCGGTGCCGCGATGGCGGGTGATCAAGCTCGCCTTCGGCGGTCCAGGCAAGGACGCGCCGTGGGAGGAACGGCTGGCCGCCGAGGTCCGAAGCATCTCGATCATCAACGGCCCCAACTATTTACCGCCCGTGGAGGCATTGCGGCGTCGGGTCGAGGAGCTTCGCGACCGCAGCGACTACCCGCAGGGCATGATGCGCCAGTTCGACGCCATCCTCGGCACGGGCAGCCTGCTGCGGTACACGCGGCGCATCACCGCCCCGACCGTCGTCGTGCACGGCACCGACGATCCGATGGTCCGGCCGCGCAACGGCCGCACCCTCGCGAAGGTCATCCCCGGTGCGCGATTCGTCGTCGTCGACGGTATGGGCCACGACCTGCCCGAGCCGGTGTGGCGTCCCGTCGTCGAGGCGCTGACCGAGAACTTCGCGCAGGCCGACTGACGCCAAACCGACGCAGAGGGTTAGAGGATCAGCGCGATCGCGTGGTCGATGACGGCGTCCAGATCGTCGCCGAGGCTGCCGGTCAGCCACTGCTGGGCCAGTTCGGCCATCGCGCCGGTGAAGATGGCCGCACCGACCGCCGCGGCGATCGGGTCGGATTCCGGGGTGAGCCTGCCGCCCTCGGTCAGCACGCCCTGGCGCAGCAGTTCCTGGGCGGCAGCGCGCCGTTCGGCCAGCACGGGGTTGGCCCGCGCCTCGGTGAACAGCACGCGACCGCGGCGAGGGTCGGCCGAACTGAAGCCGAGCACCGCGGCGATCCCCGCCCTCGTCCGTCCGCGCACGGTGTCCTCGGCGGCTTCGATCGCGGCCGCGACGACCTCGGCCAGTTCGGCGCTCACCTGGTCGTACACAGCACCGAGGAGGTCGTCGACGTCGGCGAAGCTCTCGTAGAAGTAGCGGGTGTTCAGCCCGCACTCGCGGCAGACCGAGCGCACCGACACCGCGGACTCCCCCTCGTCGCCGAAGAGCCGGAAGCCGGCGTCGACGAGCAGCGCACGCCGCTCGGTGCGGCGGTCGGTCAATGGCACACCGGCCCAGCGCGTCGGGCTGGTCATCAGGCAAGGCTACGTTGGCCGACGCACATCTGGTCACAACCGTAGCCAAAATGTATTCTGGCTACAGCCGTGACCAGAATTGGGGAGACCGCATGCACCTGCCGCACGAGATCGTCGGGCAACTGCTGAACAACAAGTTCGACAAGGACGTCCGTCGCCACTATTTCCGCGGCATGGAGTTCGCCACGCCGGTCGGCGACCCGGGCTGGTTCGGCCCAGGCAGCGCGGTGTGGCATGTGCACTCCCACATGCATTCGCTGATCTTCGGCCTGCAGTGCGCGGCGTACATGGAGCGCCTCGACCCGTCGATCTACTGGATGGGCATGCATCACTCACGGCTGGTGAAGCGCGACCCCGAGACCGGCGAAGCCACCCCTGAACTCGACCCGAAGGGCCTCGCGGTTCGGCTCGGGCATTCGATCGCGTTCTTCATCGGCACCGCCTACGGCTCGACGGAGACCGCAGAACGCCTCGCGAAGTCGGTGCGGGCGATGCACCACACCATCAAGGGCGTCCGCCCCGACGGCGCACCCTATGACGCCGATGACCCCGACTGGCTGCGTTGGAATTACGCGACCGTGGTGTGGGGCCTTGCCACCGCGCACGAGCTCTATCACCCACAGCCGTTGCGCGGCAAGAAGATCGACCGTTACTACCGCGAGTTCGTGCGCGTCGGGCATGCGCTCGGCGGCACCGACCTACCGTCGACCGAGGCCGAGACGCTTGAGTGCCTGGAGTCGTATGTGCCGAAGCTGGCCGTCACCCACGGCACCGCGACGGCGACCGGGCCCGGCCTGCCGATGCCGCAGAGCGCGGTGGACTGGGCGATCCGCGACACGCTGCCCAAGTGGGCCGCGCAGATGGTGCACCACACCAACCCGAACATCGTCGAGCGCACCGCGCGGCGCGCCGCGGTCTGGGCCGTCATCAACGGGCTCAGCGCCGCGACCGGTCCCATCCCCGAGTTCCGTCAGGCGCAGGCCAGGGTGAAGGGCGGCACCACGGTGCCGCACACGCTGCCGACGTACGTGCCGGGCAGCGACCCGGTGCTCAGCCGCGAAGAAGTCGAGCACAGCTTCGCCTGACGCCCCGTCCGCGAAATTGCATTCCGGCAGAGGAATTTCGCGTGCAGGCCTGCCGGAATGCAATTTCGCGAGTACTAGAGCGTGACGCCCTTCGTCTCGGGGAGTATCCACGTGCAGACGAGGCTGACCAGGAGGACGACGATCATCATCACCGCGATCGCGCCCACGCCCCACGTCGCGAGCAGCGGCGCGGCGATGATCGTCGGCACCGCACCGCCGACCACGCCCGCGAGGTTCAGCGCCAACCCTGCACCGCTGTAGCGGTATTTCGTCCCGAAGATCTCCGGCACGAACGCGGCCATCGGCCCGTAGGAACTCGCGGCGATCGCGTAGGTGCCCGACATCGCCAACGCGAACAGCGCTGCATTACCGGTGTCGATCAGCGGAAGCACCACGAACGCCCACGGCACACCCACCGCCAGCGCCGTCATGATGACGCGACGACGTCCGAAGATGTCGCTCAATATCGAGCTGACCGCGTTGAACACTACGACGACGACACCGCCGAGCAGCCCGACCGCCAGGATCACATCCGGTGAAAAGCCAACGTGTGTATGGGCATAGCTCATGAAGTAGGCGTTCGCCAGATAGCCCAACGTGAAGAAGCCGATCATGCTGCCCGCGGCGAGCAGCACCTCGCGGCGCTGCTCGCGGAGCAATGCGAAGAGCGGACGCGCCTGCTCGGCCGCGGTCTTCTGCGCGGCGAACACCGGGGTCTCGGCGACGTTGAGGCGCACGTACAAAGCGATTGCGATCAGCACTGCGCTGAACACGAACGGGATCCGCCAACCCCATTCGAAGAACGCATGGCTGCTCTCGCCGATGGTCTTGTTCACCGCGAGGAACAACAGGCTGCTCATGACGAGCCCGCTGCCGACGCCCATCTGGGTGAACATGCCGTATCGGCCGCGCGCCTCAGCAGGGGCATATTCGGCGGACAACAGCGCGGCGCCGGCCCATTCACCGCCGACGGCGAAGCCCTGCAGCAGCCGCAGCGTCAGCAGGATGATCGGCGCGGCCACGCCGATGGTCGCCGCGCCGGGCACCAGGCCCACCGTCAAAGTGGACAAGCCCATGATCAGCAGAGTGGCGATCAGCGTCGACTTACGGCCGAAGCGGTCGCCGAAGTGTCCGAAGAACGCCGCGCCGACCGGCCGCGACAGGAACGCCGCGGCGAACGTCGCCATCGATGCGACGGTCGCCATCGTCGTGCCCAGATGCGGGAAGAACACCTTCGGGAACACCAGCGCCGCCGCGGTGCCATAGATATAGAAGTCGTAGTACTCGATCGCCGAGCCCACGAAGCTGGCCAACGCGACGCGCTTCATCGAGGTGCCCTGCGGTTGAACCGGTGTCGTTGCCATGTCGCTCCTTCAAGACTTCAGACGGGTCATTGCTCCGCCTGAAGTTAGAAAGCTCCAGCAACGATGACACGGTTCTGCCCACTACCTGCTGTATCCATCGATCTCGACGTTCTGCGCATTATGCTCAGCGGCCGGAGACGGCCACAGCGGCGGGCCATTGTGACCCCGTCCACAGCTTTTCGCGGCTCGCAGGCGATTTTGAGAGACTGGCGACCATGAGTACGACCAAGCACCGCGAGGTGGCCAAGCTTGACCGGGTCCCGTTGCCCGTCGAGGCCGCCCGCATCGGAGCGACGGGTTGGCAGGTAACCCGCACCGGCGCACGTGTCGTCACCAAGCTCGCCGGCCGCGGCTCACTGCAGCAGAAAGTCATCAAGGAGATCCCGAAGACGTTCGCCGATCTCGGGCCCACCTACGTCAAATTCGGTCAGATCATCGCCTCGAGCCCCGGCGCGTTCGGGGAGCCCCTGAGCCGTGAGTTCCGCAGCCTGCTCGACCGGGTGCCGCCTGCCGACATCGATCAGATCCGCAAGCTGTTCGTCGAGGACCTCGGCGACGAACCCGAGAACCTCTTCAAGAGCTTCGACGAAAAGCCGTTCGCATCGGCGTCGATCGCGCAGGTGCACTACGCCACGCTGCACAGCGGCGAAGAGGTCGTCGTGAAAATCCAGCGGCCGGGCATCCGACGCCGGGTCGCCGCCGATCTGCAGATCCTCAAGCGCGGCGCGCAACTCGTTGAGCTGGCCAAGCTGGGTCGCAGGCTGTCCGCGCAGGATGTCGTCGCCGACTTCGCCGACAACCTCGCCGAGGAGCTGGACTTCCGCCTCGAGGCGCAGTCGATGGACGCCTGGGTATCGCACATGCACGCGTCGCCGCTGGGCGAGAACATCCGCGTGGCGCAGGTGTACTGGGATCTGACGAGTGCGCGCGTGCTCACCATGGAGCGCATCCAGGGCACCCGCATCGACGACGTCGCCACCATCCGCAGGAAGGGCTTCGACGGCGAATCCCTGGTCAAGGCACTGCTTTTCAGCGTTTTCGAGGGCGGTCTGCGGCACGGCCTGTTCCACGGCGATCTGCACGCGGGCAATCTCTACGTCGACGACGACGGCAAGATCGTCTTCTTCGACTTCGGCATCATGGGCCGTATCGACCCGCGAACGCGTTGGCTGCTAAGGGAATTGGTGTACGCGCTGCTGGTCAAGAAGGACCACGCCGCTGCCGGCAAGATCGTCGTGCTGATGGGCGCGGTCGGCACCGTCAAGCCCGAAGCCCAGGCCGCCAAGGATCTGGAGAAGTTCGCGACCCCGCTGACCATGCAGAACCTCGGCGACATGTCCTACGCCGAGATCGGCAAGCAGCTGTCGACACTGGCCGACGCCTACGACGTCAAGCTGCCGCGCGAGCTGGTGCTGATCGGCAAGCAGTTCCTCTACGTCGAGCGCTACATGAAACTGCTCGCGCCGCGCTGGCAGATGATGAGTGACCCACAGCTGACGGGCTACTTCGCCAACTTCATGGTCGAGGTCAGCCGCGAGTACGAGGATCCGGAGGAATCCGGCGAGAAGAACGAGGTCGAAGCCTGATGCAGGTCCGCACTGGAACGGCGAAGTCGGGCGATCTCGACATCTACTACGAGGACTTCGGCGACCCGAACCATCCCCCGGTGCTGCTCATCATGGGCCTCGGCGCGCAATTGTTGTTGTGGCGCAAGGAGTTCTGCGAGAAGCTCGTCAACCAGGGTCTGCGCGTCATCCGGTACGACAACCGCGACGTCGGCCTGTCGAGCAAGCTGACCGGCCGGCGCGTCGATTCGCCGATGCTGCCGGGGTTGGTCCGCTCCTTCCTCGGCAGGCCGAGCCCCGCCGTCTACACGCTCGAGGACCTCTCCGACGACGCCGCCGCGCTGCTCGACCACCTCGAGATCGACCGCGCGCACATCGTCGGCGGTTCGATGGGCGGGATGATCGCCCAGATCTTCGCGGCGCGGTTCCCGCAGCGCACCCGCAGCCTCGGCGTCATCTTCTCCAGCAACAACCAGGCATTCCTGCCGCCGCCGGGATACCCGCAGCTGCGCGCCCTCCTGCAGCGGCCCGCTGGTGGCACCGAAGACGCGATCGTCGCCAACCTGGTGCGGGTCGCCAAGACCATCGGCAGCCCCGGCTATCCGCGCGACGACGAGAAGTTGCGCGCCGACGCGCTCGAAGGCTACCGGCGCGCCTACTATCCGGCCGGCATCGCGCGGCACTTCGGCGCCGTCCTTGGCAGCGGCAGCCTGCTCCGATACGACCGTCAGATCAGCGCCCCGACCGTGGTCATCCACGGGAAGGCCGACAAATTGATGCGGCCGTCCGGCGGACGCGCGCTCGCGCGCGCCATCAAGAACGCCCGCCTGGTGCTGATCGACGGAATGGGCCATGACCTGCCCGAAGAGCTGTGGGACCAAATCGTCGGTGAACTGAAGACGAACTTCGCGGAAACCCGCTGATCAGCGCGTTTGCTGAATTCGGCGGAAATCGCGATATACGCTAGTGTGCCAACGGGGAGGCATTCTTGGGATGCTCCATGCATCCCAGGGCACGCCACCCACCACGGCTTTCGGGGGATGCCTTCCGTTATGAGAGAGGCACATCGTTATGGCCGACAAGGGAAAATCCACGCTCAAACCGCACTTCGAGGACGTCCAGGCGCACTACGACCTGTCCGACGACTTCTTCGCGCTGTTCCTGGATCCCTCGCGCACCTACAGCTGCGCGTACTTCGAGCGCGACGACATGACGCTGGAAGAAGCCCAGCTCGCCAAGATCGACCTGAGCCTGGGCAAGCTGGGCCTGAAGCCGGGCATGACGCTGCTGGACGTCGGCTGCGGCTGGGGCGGCACGATGATGCGGGCGATCGAGAAGTACGACGTCAACGTCGTCGGCCTCACGCTGAGCAAGAACCAGGCCGCCCACGTCGAGAAGGTCTTCGAGTCGTCGGACAGCCCGCGCACCAAGCGGGTCATGCTCAAGGGCTGGGAGGAGTTCGACGAACCCGTCGACCGCATCGTGTCGATCGGCGCATTCGAGCACTTCGGCTTCGACCGCTATGACGACTTCTTCAAGTTCGCCTACGAGGCGATGCCTGACGACGGGGTCATGATGCTGCACACCATCACGGCTTTGACGGGCCCGCAGATGGTCGAGCGCGGCATGCCGCTGACGTTCAACTTCGCGCGCTTCGTGAAGTTCATCATCACCGAGATCTTCCCAGGCGGCCGGCTGCCGTCGATCGAGAAGGTCGAAGACCACAGCAGCAAGGCCGGTTTCAAGCTGACCCGGCGCCAGTCGCTGCAGCCGCACTACGCTCGCACGCTGGACATCTGGGCGGCCAACCTCGAAGCCAAGAAGGACGAGGCGATCGCCATGCAGTCCGAAGAGGTTTACGAGCGCTACATGAAGTACCTGACCGGGTGCGCTGACGGCTTCCGCGTCGGCTACATCGACGTCAACCAGTTCACGCTGGAGAAGTAGCGGTCATCGCACTGAAACCCGCTGCCGCAGGGTAGTTTTCGCCAGCGCAGGCTAGCGGGTGCTCAGCGTTCCGTTGAGGTACTCCGCGCGGCACGCGCGTCGCGCCAGCTTGCCGCTGGTCGTGCGCGGGATGACACCGGCGGCGACCAGCCGCACGTCGTAGATGTTGACGGCGTGCTTGCGCGAAACCGCCCTGCGCACGGCGTCGATGATGGGCTGCGGGTCGGCGCGGCCGGCGCCGGGGCCGCGCTCGGCGACGATGACCAGCTTCTCGCTGGTGTCCGTCGGCGATCCGTCGGGAAGCTCGCGGGCAGGCACCGAGAACGCCGCGACGAAGCCGTGGCGGATGCCGTCGGACGCTTCGGCGACGGTGGCCTCGATGTCCTGCGGATAGTGGTTGCGGCCGTCGACGATGACCATGTCCTTGATGCGGCCGGTGATGTACAGATCGCCGTCGATGTAGCAGCCCAGATCGCCGGTGCGCAGCCACAGGGCGTCGTCGGGGGTGCCGTCGGCGTGGCTGCCGGACTCCAGGCGGGCCTGCAGCTTGTTACCGAAGGTGTGTTCGGTCTCCTCCGGTCGCCGCCAGTAGCCGCGACCGATGTTGTCGCCGTGCAGCCAGATCTCGCCGACGCAACCGTCGGGCAGTTCGGAGCTGGTGTCGGGGTCGACGATGGCGGCCCACTGGCTCACAGCGACCTGGCCGCACGAGACCTGAGCGAGCGCGTTGGGGGCGTCGGGCTCGACGTGGACGACACGTCCGAGGCCGAGCTGCTCACGGTCGAGGTAGACGGCCGTGGGCTCGGTGTAGGGCAGGATCGACGACACGAACAGGGCGGCCTCGGCCATTCCGTAGGACGGCCGGACAGCGGTCTTGGTGAGGCCGTAAGGCAGGAACGCCTCGGTGAATTTCTGGATCGAGTCGAGGTTCACCGGTTCCGAGCCGTTGATGAGCACGACCTTGCTCAGGTCGACGGGGTCGTTCGGGCCCGGCATACCGCGCTGGGCGACCAGGTCGAACGCGAAATTGGGTGCAGGAGAGACGATATGGCAGTTCTTCGACTCTTCGGAGAGCACCTGGATCCAGCGAAGCGGCCTGCGGACGAACGCCATCGGCGACATGAAGGTGAGGTGGCCGCCGTAGAGGATCGGAAAGCCGATCATCATCAGCCCCATGTCGTGGTACAGCGGCAGCCAGCTGACACCGTTGATCTCGTCGGCGGCGCCCTCGAGGCCGATGGACAGCACCATCTGGAGCAGGTTCGTGCCCGCGGCGCGGTGGCTGATCTCCACGCCCGTCGGTGTGCGCGTCGAACCCGACGTGTACTGCAGGTAGGCGATCTCGTCGTTGAACATCTCAACGGGCGCGTACGTGGCCCCTACGGTGTCGGGAATGGCGTCCACGGCGATGATGCGCGGCCGGCTCTCGCGCGGCATCAGCCGCACGAACTTCTGCACCGCATCGCCCGCCGAGGTCGTCGTCAGCACGACGGCGGGCTGGGCGTCAGTGAGGACGGCGTCGAGACGCTCAGCGTGGCCGGGCAGTTCGGGTGCGAACAACGGGACCGCGATGTTGCCCGCCTGGATGGTTCCGAAGAAGCTCGTCACGTAGTCCAGGCCCTGCGGCGCCAGGATCGCGACGCGATCCCCCCGCGAGGTGACCTGCTGCAGACGGGCGGCGATGGCGCGCGAGCGGTTGCCGACTTGGTCCCAGGTGAGTTCGACGGCCTTTCCGTCAGGGTTCTGGCTGTAATCGACGAAGCGGTAAGCGAGTGCGTTGGCGAATTCAGCGATGTTCTTGTCGAGCAAAGCCGACACGGTTGTGCCCTCTGGCAGCGAGATGTGACCGTTCTCGTCCAGATAGGGCTCGGTGGCTGGCCCTACCCCCCGACCCGGTGCACCACGCACAGAAGCACTTTCCATAAGCGCAGTCTAAGAGATGAGGTGCTTCAGTCGTGAATCGGCGGTCTCGAAGCGTTGCATCCAAAGGGTCCTCTCGCCGTTCCGATCTGGGGAAATGTGGTCACGGCCGTCACTTCCGTAACACGCGTCCCTAGATGTCATGCACCGACACCACAATGAGATCTTCTGCCATATTTCCGCCGAAGCCGGGCTCGACAACATTGTCGAGCGCCCCGTGGGATGTCGACGCTCCTGACATCGCACTTCGGCGACGTGACAACATCCCCGGGCCCCCTCCGACGATATTTGTGGCTGTACCCGACCCTACCCAGACCTACACGCGAGCGTGCTTTGAACACGGCTCCGTGTCCCTTTCGAGATGTGACAGGTTTCACGACGGCCCCGATCACGAAGTCGGTGTCGGAATCGCGCTGCCCTGTTCGTCGAACAGGTAGAGAGTGGAACACAGGGTTCTGCTCACAAACGAGAGGTCAGTGACGATGCACTACTTCGCCTTGTTGATCAGCGCCGAGCGCCAGCTCAGTCCCGAGGAGGGGTCGGCAGGGATGGCCGCCTACATGGAGTTTCACGCCAAGGCGTCATCGGCCATCGTCGCCGGCGACGCGCTGCAGCCCTCAGCCACCGGCGTGCGCATCGCCGGCGGGCCGGACGCTCCGATCGTGACCGAGGGCCCGTTCGCCGAAACCGCCGAAGTCGCCTGCGGCTACTACGTGTTCGAGGCGGAAAACCTCGATGAGGCACTGGAATTGGCCCGCGACATCCCCGCGGCGAAGGACGGCGCCGTCGAGGTGTGGCCGATCGTGCACTTCGATGCCGCCCCCGCACCGCTGACGAGCGACAGCTGGCTCGCGCTCCTGCTGGAGCCGACCGAGGCCGTACACATTCCCGGCACCCCGGAGTGGAACGAGCTCGCTGCGGCACACATGGAGCTCAGCAAGGTCGTCGGCGACCGGGCAGCGGGCGGCGCACCGCTGCATCCGCCGTCGACGGCGACGACTGTGCGCGTCCGCGACGGCCAGGTGCTTTTGACCGACGGGCCGTACGCCGAAGGTGCCGAGGTCGCCAACGGCTTCCGCTACATCAATGTCGCCGACCGCGACGAGGCGATCAAGATCGCGTCGATGATGCCCGCGACAACCGTGGAGCTGCGGCGTTTGGCGGGCGTTTCCGGCCTGTAGTCCTTTTCATGACAAACCTGGACAGCGTCTTTCGGCGCGAATGGGGCCCGGCGGTCGCCGCGCTAGCGCGTTGGTCGGGCGATCTCATCGTCGCCGAAGACGCTGTTCAGGAGGCCTTCGCCGAAGCGTTGCGCGCCTGGCCCCGCCACGGTGTTCCGGACAATCCGGCCGGATGGGTCGTGACGGTAGCTCGACACCGCGCACTCGACCGCTTGCGACGCGAAGCCGCCCGGCCGGGAAAGGAGCTTGCCGCCGTGGTGGACGAGATCCGGGCACGCACCGAACACGCAGGCGTTCCGCATCCGGTCCGCGATGACGAACTGCGGATGATGTTCACCTGCGCGCACCCGGCGTTGGACCGCGCCTCGCAACTCGCGCTGACGCTGCGGTTGATCTCGGGTCTCACCGTGGCCGAAATCGCCAGAGCGCTGCTGCAGTCCGAGAGCGCCGTCGGACAGCGAATCACGCGGGCCAAGAACAAGATTCGACACGCGAACATCCCGCTGCAGGTGCCGCCAGCCGAACGCCTGCCAGAGCGAACCCCGCACGTGCTCGCCTGCATCTACTCGGTGTTCACCGAAGGTTATTGGTCGACAGCGGGACCGTCGGCGATCCGCGACGAGTTGTGTGACGAGGGGGTACGGCTCGCCGGTGAGCTGTGCGCGCTGATGCCCGGGTCGCGGGATGCGCACGCGTTGGCCGCCCTTGTCCTGCTGCACGATTCGCGTCGACGCACGCGGGTGGATGCGGACGGGGCGCTGGTTCCACTCGATGAACAGGATCGAAGCCGGTGGGATTCCGGCCGGATTGCGACCGGATTGCAACGGCTGAAGCTTGCCGCGGGCGCGAGCGGACCGTACCTGCCTCAAGCGGTGATCGCAGCCTGCCACGCGACCGCACCCAGCTGGGAAGAGACCGACTGGACGACCATTTGCACGGCCTACGACCGCTTGCTGGCGATCGCTGATTCGCCTGTGGCGCGGGCGAATCGCGCGCTGGCAATCGGCTTCCGCGACGGCTATGCCGCCGGCCTTGTCGCGCTCGACGGGGTGGCCGACGACCCACGGCTGGCACGGTCGAGCACAGTCTCATCGATCCGGGCCGACCTGCTGCGCCGCGCAGGTCGCGGCGACGAAGCGCTCACGTGGTACGAGCGGGCGCTCGAGTTCGCGGGGTCCGATCCGTCGCGCGCCTTTCTGCGGCGCCGCGTCGCGGAATGCTCCGGCTAGGACAGCGGGACGTCCTGGATCGGCCGGCCAACATCGGCGCCGGGCCCGTCGAAATGCCACCACTCGCCCGAGTACACCGACAGCCCGCCCACAGCCATCCCGTCGCGTAGCCATTTGCGGTTGGCCTGCTGTTCGGGTGTCACCCCGTCGGTCGCGAAAGCCTTTGCCGCAGCAGAGAAGTCGTCGAAGCCGGTGCCCATGTCGACCAGCTGGCCCGAGCCCGCGTCGGCCAGCGTCACGTCCACCGAACGGCCGGATTCGTGGCTGCGGGCCAATGTCCCCGGCCGCGCGACCCAGTTCGGATCGGGGGTGTCCGAGAACATCTCGACCTGAACCGCGTGCGGGCGATAGCAGTCCCAGAACACCAGTTTCGCGTCACGGGCCCGCAACGCCTGCGCCGCCTTCGCCAGCCCAGGAGTCAACGACTCGTGCACGAGGCAGCGCGCGTCGGGCGGGTACAGCTGCCTGCCGACGAAGTTGTCGGGCGTGGCGTATCGGAGGTCGACGACGGCGTCCGGGACGACGGTCGTGATATCGACGAAGCCCGCCTGCTCGGCGGTCGCAGGCGAAGCGCCCGCGACGGGTGCCGCTACGACCGCAATGGTCAGCGCGGCGAAACCCGCTGCGAGCGTTCGCACTTCGACGGGCTTAAACCTCGGCGAAGTTACGCGTGACCGACGGGTCGACGGGGATACCGGGGCCCGTGGTCGTCGAGACGACGATCTTCTTCAGGTAGCGGCCCTTCGACGACGACGGCTTGGCCCGCAGGATCTCGTCGAGCGCGGCGCCGTAGTTCTCGGCGAGCGCCTTCTCGTCGAAGGACGCCTTGCCGATGACGAGGTGCAGGTTGGCCTGCTTGTCGACGCGGAAGTTGATCTTGCCGCCCTTGATGTCGTTGACCGCCTTGGTGACGTCGGGCGTCACGGTGCCGGTCTTCGGGTTCGGCATCAGGCCGCGCGGGCCGAGGATGCGGGCGATGCGGCCCACCTTGGCCATCTGGTCGGGGGTGGCGATCGCGGCGTCGAAATCGAGGAAGCCGCCCTGGATCTTCTCGATCAGATCGTCGCTGCCCACCACGTCGGCGCCTGCGGCCTTGGCCTCCTCGGCCTTGTCGCCGACGGCGAACACGGCGACCCGGGCGGTCTTACCGGTGCCGTGGGGCAGGTTGACGGTGCCACGCACCATCTGGTCGGCCTTGCGGGGGTCGACGCCGAGCCGGATGGCGACCTCGACGGTCGCATCCTGGTTCTTCGAAGACGTCTCCTTCGCCAGCTTGGCGGCCTCCAGCGGGTGGTACAGCTTCTCGCGGTCCACCTTCGCGGCGGCTTCGCGGTATGCCTTGCTGTTCTTGCTCATTTGTATCTCCTGAGTGATGAGTTGTGGTTGGCGAGCCGATGCCAGCTCTCCCACGTACTGGTGTCGAGACTGCGCTGCGGGCGACGGCTACTCGAACTTTGTCGCCCTCACCGCAGTCTCAACGGGGGATCGCGCCGAGTTATTCGACGGTGATCCCCATCGACCGGGCGGTCCCGGCGATGATCTTCGCGGCGGCGTCGATGTCGTTGGCGTTGAGATCTTCCTTCTTGGTCTCGGCGATCTCGCGCACCTGATCCCAGCTCACCTTGGCGACCTTGGTCTTGTGCGGTTCACCCGAGCCCTTCGGCACGCCTGCAGCCTTCAGCAGCAGCTTGGCCGCGGGCGGGGTCTTCAGGTTGAAGGTGAAGCTGCGGTCCTCGTAGACGGTGATCTCCACGGGGATGACGTTGCCGCGCTGGTTCTCGGTCGCGGCGTTGTACGCCTTGCAGAACTCCATGATGTTGACGCCGTGCTGGCCGAGCGCGGGACCGACCGGCGGGGCGGGGTTGGCCTGCCCGGCCTGGATCTGCAACTTGATCAGCCCGATGACTTTCTTCTTCGGGGCCATGGTGGTGCGGTGTTCCTCTCTTGAATTTCGCTAGATCTTGGCGACCTGGTTGAAGGTCAATTCGACAGGTGTTTCGCGGCCGAAGATGGACACCAGCACCTTGAGCTTCTGTTGTTCGGCGTTGACCTCGCTGATGGACGCGGGCAGCGTCGCGAACGGGCCGTCCATGACGGTGACCGACTCGCCGACCTCGAAGTCCACCTCGACGGGCGCCGGCGCGATGCCGCCGGTCTCGGCGGCGGCAGTGGTCGCAGCGGCCTTGCCGGCCTTCTTCGCCTGGCCCTGCGGCAGCAGGAACTTGACGACGTCGTCCAGCGACAGCGGCGACGGCCGCGACGTGGCGCCGACGAACCCGGTGACGCCGGGGGTGTTGCGCACGGCGCCCCACGACTCGTCGTTGAGCTCCATGCGCACCAGGATGTAGCCCGGCAGCACCTTGCGGTTGACCTGCTTGCGCTGGCCGTTCTTGATCTCGGTGACCTCTTCGGTGGGCACCTCGACCTGGAAGATGTAGTCGCCGACGTCCAGGTTCTGCACGCGGGTCTCGAGGTTGGCCTTCACCTTGTTCTCGTAGCCGGCGTAGGAGTGGATGACATACCACTCGCCCGGCTTGAGGCGCAGCTCCTTCTTCAGCGCGACGGCAGGATCCTCGTCCTCTTCGGCGGGAGCCTCCTCGGCTGCTTCAGATTCTCCAGCCGCGTCTGCGGTGTCGTCGGAGGCCTCGTCCTCGACCGGAGCATCCTCGACGGCCTCGGCCGCGGTGCTCTGCTCGAGAGACTCGGCGGCCTCGTCTGCGATCACGGTCGCCGGGTCCGCGGCCTCTGCGAGCGCGTCGGACACGCTCGCGGCCGTTTCGCCGTCGAAGCTAGTCACTTGTCAGTCCTCTCAATATCCTCGGTCGGGCTCAGCCGAACACGATCGTCACGAGCTTGGCAACGCCCAGGTCGACAAACCCGATCAGCGTCACCATGAACGCCAGAAAGACCAGCACCACGATGGTGTAGGTGACCATCTGGTTGCGGTTGGGCCAGATGACCTTGCGCAGCTCACCGATGACCTCGCGCAGGTAGTTGATGACGAACGCGATCGGGTTGCGGCGCGGCCCCGTGCCGGCCTTCTTCGTCTTCTTCTTTTTGCCGGTCTCCTCGATCGAGGGCGCCTCCTGGGCGCCGGTCGAGGAGTCGTCGACTGCGGCGCCGCGCCGCGACCGCTTGCCGGTGGGTCGGGTCGGCTGCGTCACCACAGAGCCGGTGCCTTCGGGCTCGTCGCTCACCGCATGCCTTTCGTCTGTGTGTGTGGGGTCACCTTCCAGTGTCCACACGTGTCGAGTATTCAGTTTGAGCAGGGGCGACAGGACTTGAACCTGCAACCTGCGGTTTTGGAGACCGCTGCTCTGCCAGTTGAGCTACGCCCCTTCACGGATAACACTGCTGGCACTGCTGGCAGGCCATCATCCCGCCTCGGGACTCACACAATTTGCGCGCTCCCCGATCGGCCGATCTTCAAACCGACGGACAGCGCGCTTAGTTGGGAAAATCCCGAGGTTCGAGTCTACATCGACGCTGGTCTTTGTTACTAATCCGGTTTGGCTTCGCCGTCGGAGGCCGCCGCAGCGGCGCTTTTCGCCGCGTTCGCCGTCCGTACGACCTGGCCTGTCTCGGTGTCGTACTTCAACGAAACCGAGTCGTCGCCCTCGTGCCCCATCAGCGTCGTGTACGCCTCCAGGTACAGGTCGCCGTTCTCGTCGAGGGCCAGGTTCCTGGTCTGGACGATGTCGGCGCCGAACCGCTCGTTGACGGAGACGACCTCCATGCGGCCGAACACCTTGTCGCCCGCGAGCATCGGCTTGTGATAGAGGAACTTCTGGTCGACCTGCACGATCTGCATGGTTTCGAAGCCGGTGTCGACCTTGCGGAAGAAGTCGCGCTGCATGATCAGTGCCAGCGTCGTGATGAACGTCGGCGGCGCGACCAGCGCCTTGTGGCCGAGGTCGGCCGCGGCGGCCTCGTCGAAGTGCGCCGGGTGGTCGTTCTTGATCGAGGCGGCGTATTCCTTGATCTTCTCGCGTCCGATGATGAAGTAGCCCGGGTGGTCGTAGACCATGCCAAGGACGTCGATCTTGATAGCCATCGGCTACGCCAGCTTCGCGCTTGCGACTGCGCGACCGAAGATCTTCTTACCGCCGCTTGTCGCCGAAAGCGCGATGGTCACCGACTTCGTCTCGGGGTCAACGGATTTCACCTTGCCGCTGAACGTAATCTCGGCGCCGACGCCGTCGTTGGGCACGGGCACCACAGCGGTGAAGCGAACGTTGTACTCGGTCACGGCGGCCGGGTCGCCGACCCACGAGGTGACGTAGCCGCCGCCGAGGCCCATGGTCAGCATGCCGTGGGCGATCGCGGTGTCCAGGCCCACCTGCTTGGCGATGTCGTCGTCCCAGTGGATGGGGTTCAGGTCGCCCGATACGCCCGCGTAGTTCACGAGGTCCTGGCGGGTCAGCTGAATGACCTTTTCGGGAAGCTGGTCACCCACCTTCACGGAATCGAACTCACGCAGTGCCATCGCCGAAGCCACCCTCTTCTCCATCCGAGGCCGATCGACCCGCCAGGGTCGTACAGCCCTCTTGTACGATTTCGCCTTTTTCGTTCGTGACGATGTTCTTCGTCACGATGATGTCGGTGCCGAAAGCCTGCTTGACCGATTGCACTTCGACATCGCAGTAGAGCCGGTCACCTGCCTTGACGGGCTTGAAGAACTTCAACGACTGGTCGACCTGGACGATCTTGGCGTCCGTGATCGCGATGCCGTTGTGCTTGAACATCGCCAGCTGTGCCGTATAGCCGAAGACGGAGATGAACGTCAGCGGCGCCAGAACGGCGTCGTATCCCAGCTTCTCGGCCGCCGACTCCTCGAAGAACGCGGCGTCGTCGTTCTTGACTGCGACCGCGTACTCGCGGATCTTCTCGCGACCTACCTCGTAGAAGTCGGGATAGCGGTAGTGAAGTCCGACCAGGTTGTCCAGAAACGACGACACGGCTTTTGAACCTACCTACGTTCTCAGCTAACGCCCCGCAGGGCCTGCAGTCAGCGCGACTCTTTGTGAGGCTGGTGCTTCCCGCAGTTCGGGCAGAACTTCTTGATCTCGAGCCGGTCGGGATCGTTCCTGCGGTTCTTCTTGGTGATGTAGTTGCGGTGCTTGCACACCTCGCAGGCCAAAGTGATCTTCGGCCGTACGTCGGTACTGGACGCCACGTCGGTCTCCTTCTAGTTGGAAGTCTTTGACTTCCAGTCTTGCCTTGTAGCGGTGGGGGGACTCGATCCCCCGACCTCACGATTATGAGTCGTGCGCTCTAACCAGCTGAGCTACACCGCCATCCGGGTGCCACCTACTAGCCGTTGGCGACCACCGAGCCCCCTAACGGAATCGAACCGTTGACCTTTTCCTTACCATGGAAACGCTCTGCCGACTGAGCTAAGGGGGCCTGGGCCCCGCGCGGTCATGCTCGTGGGCCTTAAAGAGGGTACATTCTCGCCGTTTGGCTCGCCAAACCGCTCACAAACCGACGACCACGCCCTCCGAAAACGGCCCGTCATGCAGTTCGATGGACTCCGGTTCGGTGCCCACCGGCACGTCGAAAACCACGGCGGTGTCGATAGAGTCCCCGGGGTTCAGCTCGGCAAGGGTGTTGCCGAGGTAGATCCAGGCTTCGTCGTCGGACGTGAACTCGGTGAATCCGTCGGAAAGCGTGTTGAACGACGCGAAGAAGGTCTGCGGATCGGCGCCCACGTTGGTGACCGTCACCTTGACCATCAGGAACTCGCCTCCGGCGGCCTTCTGCAGGTCGGGGAACTCGGGATCGCTCACGACGGCGGCCCGTTCGACGCCGGTGACGACGAACTCGAAGTTCCCGTCGCGCACGGGCTGACCGACGCCTGCGGCCTGATTCTCCAGTGTCGGCGCCTCCACGCCGGTTTCCGGTTCGGCTGCGACGACGGACGTCTCGCCCGATGCGTCGGGCGGTGTGCGGGTGACCGTGACGTCGCCGACGTCGGATTTCAACGTCATCCATATCGCGGCGATGCCTACGACTGCGACGACGGCGATGGCGGCGACGATGCCCGCGATCATCTTCCCGTCGGGCCCCGACCGCGGCGGCGCGGCGGGTTGGGCGGACGCACGGTGCTCGGTCCAGGACTGGCCGTCGTAATAGCGTTGGCCGCCGGACCCGTCGGGGTCCGGATACCAACCGGCAGGTGTGGTCACGGGTTGCGGTCCTTCTGTAAGCTAATCAGCCAGAACGGAGCTACCGCACGATAGCCGAGAACTGCAGCTCCTGTAGCAATACCGCCGCCGTTTGCAGCGGCCGGGGACCTGCCCGTCGCTGTGGTAGGACTGACCCATGCCGGAAGCGGTCTCAGCAGCAGAAATCCCGCGCGTCGCGGTCTACATGGACTTCGACAACATCGTGATTTCGCGCTACGACCAGGTACACGGCCGCAACTCCTTCCAGAAGGACAGGGCGCGGGGGCTGGAGAAGGACAAGCTCGCCAAGGCCACCGTCGACATCGGGGCGATCATCGACTTCGCGTCGTCGTTCGGCACGCTCGTGCTCACCCGGGCCTATGCCGACTGGTCAGCCGACGTCAACGCCGAGTACCAGAGCCAGCTCGTCGGCCGCGCGGTCGACCTCGTTCAGCTGTTTCCCGCCGCCGCATACGGCAAGAACGGCGCCGACATCCGGCTGGCCGTGGACGCCGTCGAGGACATGTTCCGGCTGCCCGACCTGACGCACGTGGTGATCGTCGGCGGCGACTCCGACTACATCGCGCTTGCGCAGCGGTGCAAACGGCTCGGCCGCTACGTCGTCGGCATCGGGGTCGCCGGCGCCAGCAGCCGATCGCTTGCCGCGGCCTGCGACGAGTTCGTCACCTACGACGCACTGCCCGGCATCCCGACCGCTGCGCCGCCACCGAAGAAGGCCGCCAAGCGGACGAAGGCCAAGACCCCCGACGACGAGCCGGAGCCCGCGGATCCGCAGGCGGCCGCCACGGCTCTGCTGGAGCGCGCGCTGCGCATCGGGCACGAGAAGGACGACGCGGACTGGCTGCACAATTCGGCGGTCAAGGCGCAGATGAAGCGGATGGACCCGTCGTTCTCGGAGAAGTCGCTCGGTTTCCGCTCGTTCAGCGACTTCCTGCGGTCCCGCAGCGACATCGCCGACCTCGACGAGAGCAGCACCACTCGGATGGTGCGGCTGCACCGCGAAAGTTGACGATCCTTAGGCTGAGCAGATGACCGAACGCCTGTACTTTCGGCAGTTGCTGTCGGGCCGCGACTTCGCCGAGACCGACATGATCGCCGCACAGATGCGCAACTTCGCCTACCTGATCGGCGACCGCGAAACCGGCGACACCGTCGTCGTCGACCCCGCCTATGCCGCCAACGATCTCGTCGACATCCTCGAGGCCGACGGACAGAAGCTGTCCGGCGTGCTGGTGACCCATCACCACCCCGACCATGTCGGCGGCTCGATGATGGGCTTCGAGCTCAAGGGACTCGCCGAGCTGCTCGAGCGCCAGAGCGTACCCGTGCACGTGAATACCCATGAGGCGGACTGGGTTTCGCGGGTCACCGGTATCGCCCGCAGTGACCTCACCGCACACGAGCACGGCGACAGGGTGAGCATCGGCGACATCGAGATCGAACTGCTGCACACCCCGGGCCACACGCCGGGTAGCCAGTGCTTCCTGCTCGACGGCCGGTTGGTCGCCGGCGATACGCTCTTCCTCGAGGGCTGCGGCCGCACCGATTTCCCCGGCGGCGATGTCGACGAGATGTTCCGCAGCCTTCAGCAGCTCGCTCAACTGTCCGGGGATCCGACGGTCTATCCGGGACACTGGTATTCGGCGGAGCCCAGCGCGTCGCTGTCGGAGGTCCGTCGTACGAACTACGTCTACCGCGTAAGCAATTTGGATCAGTGGCGAACGCTGATGGGCGGCTGATCTTTCAGTAGGGTGCTGACCACGGCGAGCCGCCGTGCCTGAGCGCCCGCGGGCGCCCTATGAGGGGGAGTTTTCGATGACGACACCGCCCACCCCGCCAGGTTGGTATCCCGATCCCGAGCAGGCCGGTCAACTCCGTTACTGGAACGGCTCGACATGGACCGAACATTGGTCCCCGATCCAGCAGCCTGCCGCGCCCCCGGCGCCCGAACCCCCGTCCGCGCCAGAACCGCCGCCTCCGTCCGCGCCTGAAGCTCCGTCGGCCCCGGGCTCCCACCGCGCGACGGAGTCCGAGCCCGCAAATGTCAGCGAGCCCGAACCCGCCCCACCCAGCGAGCCCTCCCAGGCCGCCGGCGAGCCCGAGCCTGCCCCGCCCAGCGAGCAGCCGACAACCGAGGTGCCGCTGCGGGAATGGTCCTTCGAACCGCCACCGCTCGAGCCGGAGACGACGCCCAGCTGGGCCACCGAGCCGACGGCTGCGCCGACGCCCGAGCCCCCTTCGGAGCAGACCCCGGAACCACCCTCCGCTCCGCCGCCGCCGCTGACCGACGCGCCGACGACGAAGGTGCAACTGCGCGACTGGAGCGACCCGACGCCCGAGTCGCCGCCGTACGCCGATGCCACCACGCCCACCCCGCCGGGGCCGCAACCCGTAGAGCCGCCCGCGGGTACCGAGCCCCGAGAGCCCGTCGACAACCGCAAGCTCATCATGGGCTTCGGCGGCGCCGTTGCGGCGCTGCTGCTCCTGTTGGTGCTCGCCGCGGTGTACGCCTTCGTCATCCACAAACCCGATACCACCGAGATCTCCGCCCCGGGCAACGAAACCTCAACGACCACAACGGAAGACGCGACGACATCGGCGGAGGCCTCCCCCACGGAGGCGGCGCCGCTCCCACCGCCGCCCGCAGGCAGCGCGACCGATGGCCCGCTGACGTTCACGGTCGTCGGCGTCGAGACCGGAACCACGATCACCTCAACGGAGAACAGCTTCCTGTCCAAGGACGCGCAGGGCGAGTACATCGTCGTACGGCTCGCGGTGCAGAACACCAGCCCGGACCCCGGCCAGTTCCTCGGCACCCTCCAGAAGCTGAACGCGGGCGGACAGCAGTTCGTCATCGACGACGAGGCGACCTTCTACGTCGGCGGAGGTTTCGTCGACATCCCGCCGGGCGGCGAGGCGCAGGTCGGACTCGCCTACGACGTACCGCCGGGTACAGTCCCGGAATCCGTCGAACTGCACGCCGATCCGATGAGCCCCGGAGTGGTGTTGCCGCTTGCTTAGCCGCTGAGCCTAACCAAAGTTGCCATGTATTACGACAACGCGGTCCGGCCGGCCAACTCGGACAAAGTCCAGCAACGGCGATAATTCGGCCGTCGCAGTGCACAGCGAACAACGAAGTTGTGCGCCCTGACGCTCTCGTCACCGAATTCTCCGGTTTTTCCCGCGATATGCCACACCAGTCGCAATATGTGCGACGGAATCCGTCTTGGCTACCGCTACTCACCGCCGGAATTCGCAGGGCAAATTGATCGAGTAGTGCAATACGCAAGACACCGCAGCGGCAGCCTGGCAAACTCTAGCTGTCAACGCTCGGAAAGCGGAGGGCGTGGGGTCAGGGAGTTTGCTATGAAGAACGTCGTCGTGTGCTTCGACAGCACGAACGATCGACCGGGTCCGTGCAACGCCACCAACGCTGAAACCCTGTTCCGGCTGCTGGATGCCACCGCCGCCGACCGCCAGCTGACCTGGTACGACGCCGGCGAAGCGGCGCTGCGCTCACCGCAGTTGTTCAACCCGGCCGCCCGCCGCTGGCGCAAGAGCGTCGCGGCCACCTCCCGCCAATCCGTCGTCGACGCGTACTTCTACCTTGCCGAGCACTGGCAACCCGGCGACCGGATCTTCCTGCTGGGCGCGGGCCGTGGCGCGTACTGCGCGCGGTCGTTGGCCAGGATGCTCGGCACCGTGGGGATGATGGACGACCGCGCAGACAACGTCGTCGAGTACGCGCTGGCCGCCTTCGCACTGCCCTCCCAGAGCCGTACGACCGCAGATTTGCAGAACATCCATCGCATGGCGTGCGCCCTTGCGGGCCGCAGGGACATCGCGGTGCCGGTGCACTTCCTCGGCATGTGGGACACCGTGAAAGTGCCTGGCACACCGCCGCTTTCCGAAGACGACTTCCTGGGCAACGTCATTTCGGGCCGACACGCGGTGGCGATCGACGGCGGCACAGGGCCGTTCAGCGAGTGCCGGATCGGAGGCGACGACGACGCCATCGAGGAAGTCTGGTTCCGCGGCACGCACTGCGATGTCGCGGGCGGGCCGAATGCCTACTGGCCCCTTGCGGACATCACCCTCGACTGGATGCTCGACGGGGTGGTCAACGCCGGCGCGATCGTCGCCGACGCGGCCATGCCGCGCACACCCGCACCCACCGAACTCGACGCACTCGCCGAGGGCGCCCGATCGCTGCGCCTGCGCACCGTGCCCAACCACGCCCTCGTGCACGCCAGCGTCGAGATGTATCTGCGTGCGCATCCGGACTACTGGCACAGGTTGCCGTCGCACATCGTGTGGTCCGATCTGGATTGGGCGGCCCGGGCCGAACGGTTGCCGGTGCCCGACACTGCGCCGATGGTGAAGACGACCCAGGAAACGGACGAACTCGCGGCGGTCGCGTCGTAGCGCGGGAATTGGCAACAAAAGTCGCTGACCTGTGGTGGATTCGGTGCGGACTGCCGACTGTTGCCAAACAGCTTTATTATCGCCAGCGATAATTTAGCTGCGAGGATTACGACCAGCGCACCGCCATAAGAGCTGGGCAATCTGCGCAAATAACCTCGTGAGGCACTCCAGCCTCATCTAACTCACCAGAAATTGCCGTCACAGCAAATTTGCCGTGGGCGGACTTCGAATGCTGATCTCGGCGGGCGCCCATGGTAAAAGAGACGCGTGGGAATTACGGATTGGTTCGACGAACGCGCGAGCGACATTGCGAACTTATCCTCCGGAGCGTGGACCGCGATGGCCGCCTGGCTGGCCCTGGCGATCACCATCGCCGCACTTGTCTACGCCTGGCGACAGTTCCAGTCGGCCAGGCAGGAGACCGAAGACGTCTCGCAGCCGAACGTCACGATGTTCATGGAGCCGAGCGCATCGGACTGGCATCTCGTCGAGTTGGTCGTGAAGAACTTCGGCCAGAAGCCGGCCTTTGGAATCCAGCTGGAGTTCGCCTCCCCGCCGACGGTCGCGCGGTACGAAAGCGCCGACGCCGACAACTACGTCGACATCGTCCCGCTGAAGCTGCCCGCGGAGATCCCCTATCTCGCGCCGTCGCAGGAGTGGCGCACGGTGTGGGATTCGGCGCTCGACCGCAAGCAGCTCGGCGAATCGATCGGGTCGCGGTTCGCCGGCGCGGTGACGTTCTACGACCAGCCCAAGTCGAACCGGCAGGGCAAGGTGAAGACCAAGCGGCGGCAGTACCGCACACCCGCCGTCCTGGACTGGGGCACGCTGCACCCGGTCGAACGGCTTCAGCTGCTGACCACCCATGACCTGGCGCGCCAGGAGAAGCAGAAGCTCGAGCTGCTGCGCGGCCTGCTGACCTACTACCACTACGCGACGACCGAGAGCCGCCACGAAGTCCTTCAGGCCGAGATCAACAAGATCAACGCCGCGGCCAACGAACAACGCGACCGCTATCGCAGCCAGTTCATCGCCGCCGAGGCGCCGCAGCAGGAGGTGAAGTCGGCGCCGGTGTCGGTCTCCGAGCTTCCGCCACCGCAGCAGGCGCGCTACCTCAACCCACCACAACCTCAGCATCAGCCACAGTCCCAGCACCAGCTGCGGTACGACGGCCTGCCCCCCGAATACGACAATCCACCGCCGCCCTACGACGAAGAACCGCCGTACGACGACGACGATGCCCAGACCCGTGTGATCAACGGCAGGCATCGGCGCGCGGTCAACGGCTGACCGGTCACCGGCCCGGCGTACAGCTTTCGTAACATCGTTTCGTAACATCGATCCGAAACCAAAGCCCACGCCAATGGAGGCCCGATGACCAGCCCGGTGAACTACGAGCTCAACGAATCCGTCGCCACGATCACGCTCGACGACGGCAAGGTCAACGTCCTCGGGCCGACCATGCAGGCCGCCATCAACGAGGCGCTCGACCGCGCCGAGAAGGACGACGCCAAGGCGGTCGTGATCGCGGGCAACCAGCGGGTGTTCAGTGGCGGCTTCGACCTCTCGGTGTTCCAGTCCGGCGACGCGGAGGCCGCGTTGGCGATGCTGTCGGGCGGCTTCGAGCTGTCGAAGCGGTGCCTCACATTCCCCAAGCCGGTCATCATGGCCGCGACGGGCCCGGCGATCGCGATGGGCTCGTTCCTTCTGCTCAGCGGCGACCACCGCGTCGGCGCGCCGAAGTCGCGGTGCCAGGCCATCGAGGTGGCCATCGGGATGACGATTCCCATCTCGGCGATCGAGATCATGCGGATGCGGTTGACGCCCGCCGCCTTCCAGCGCGGCACCGCGATGGCGACGACGTTTGTCGGCGACGAGGCGATCGCCGCCGGCTGGCTCGACGAGATCGTCGACGCGGACAAGGTGCTGTACCGGGCGCAGGAGGTGGCTGCCGAGGCCGCTGCGACGCTGCACGCCCGCGCGCACCTGGCCACCAAGCTGAAGGCACGCGAGTCGGCGCTCGCGGCGATCCAGGCCGGAATCGACGGGCTGGCAGCGGAATTCACCGCCAGCTAGGCCACCCCAATGGCCAGGCCGAAGCAGCGCACGCCCGAGCTTCGGGACCGGGTGCTCGAGGTGGCGATCACCACGTTGGGCGAGGAAGGCATCGCGCGCTTCACGACGCGGCGGGTGGCCGAACGCGCGGGCACGTCGGTGCCCGCCGTGTACGAGTTGTTCACCGACAAAGCCGGACTCGTCCGGGCGATGTTCTTCGAAGGCTTTCGCCTTCTCGGCGCCGAATTGGCCAAGATTCCCGAAACCGACGATGCGTTGGGCGATCTGGAGCGACTCGCGCCGGTGTTCCGCCTGTTCTGCCGCGCGTATCCGAGGCTGGCGCAGGTGATGTTCTCGCGGCCGTTCGCGGATTTCGAGCCGGGACCCGACGATTTGGCGGCGGGTGGCGCGGTCCGCGACATCTTTGTCGGAAGAATCCGGCGGTGCATCGACAAGGGCATCCTGGGCGGCGACGCCGTGGACAACGCTCATGTATTGCTCGCGCTGGCACAGGGTTTGGCGGTGCAGGAGGCCGGCCGGTGGCTGGGCACTCCGACCGAGATCGAGCGGCGGTGGAAGGTCGGGGTGAGGTCAGTCCTCGACGGCTTCGGCTTGGCTCCGCCAGCCGGCTAGCAGGAACAGCGCCTGGATTATCCCCGGCACGGGGTTCTCACCAGCGACAACGGCGAATTCCGGCATCGGTGCATGGTCGATGACGTGATACTACGGATTCGGATGGGTACATGATGTTCTTATGACCGATGTGCGGGGACGCGTGTGGCGCGAGGGAAAGCCGCAGGAAGACTTCGATTTCTCGTCGATCTCCGACTATCTGGCCGCCGACGACACCCTGGTCTGGTGTGACATCTACGATCCGGACGAATCGACGCTCGCCGACCTCGCGCGCGAAATCGGATTGAATACATGGGCGGTCGAGGACGCCGTAGCCGAGGCCGAACGCACCAAGGCCGTGGTCTACCGCACGCACACCTTCTTCACCGTTTACGCCGTTTCCTGCAAGGAACCCGCCGATGACTCCGACTCGGCGATCGATGTGCACCGCATCTCGGGATTCGTGCTGCCGCAAGGGCTGATCACGGTCCGGCTGTCGCCGTGGTACGACATCGACACGGTCTCACAGCGTTTCGATGAGCTCGGCGGCCAGGAGTACGGGGTCGGATCGCTGGTGCACGGCCTTCTCGACGTGGTCGTCGACGAGCATTTCGCCGCGGTCCAGGCGCTGGACGACGCCATCGAGTCGCTCGAGGACGACCTCTTCGCCGACAGCACGCCACGAGGTGGTTTGCAGCGCAAGACTTTTCGTCTGCGCAAGGATCTGGTGGAGTTGCGCAGGGTGGTGTTGCCGATGCGCGAGGTGGTGAACTCGATTCAGCATCGCCGGCTGGATGCCAAGACCGCGCCCGAGCTCGACCCGCTGTATGCCGACCTGTACGACCACGTGTTGCGAGTGTCGGAGTGGACGGAGTCGTTGCGGGACATGGTGACGACCGTATTCGAGACGAACCTCTCGCTGCAGGACGCACGGTTGAACCAGGTGATGAAGAAGCTCACCGGGTGGGCGGCGATCATCGCGGTGCCGACGGCGATCACCGGCTTCTACGGGCAGAACGTACTTTATCCCGGCGTCGAAACGTTCGGCGGCTTCGTGACGAGCACGACATTGATCGTCATCATCGGAATTGTGCTGTATTGGACGTTCAAGCGTCGCGACTGGCTGTAAATTGCCGATGTGGTGCCGGAGTTTGCGGTGGGCTCATCGTTCGGATCCTTCACCCTGCTCGAAGAATTGGGCCGGGGTGCGGATTCGGTGGTCTACCGGGCTTCTCATCCCGGCCTGGGCCGCGATCTTGCGCTGAAGATCTTCACCGCGGCGGACGACTCGATGGCCGTCGCCGCCGTCAAGGCCGGTGGCATCGCGAATCCGGCGATCGTCCCCGCTTATGAGGCCGGCGTAACGGATGATCACGCGTGGGTCGCCATGCGCTGCATCACCGGCGTGGATCTGCACACCTGGCTCCAGCACACTCGACCGGAGCTGAGCGACGTGATTTCGGTTGTGCGACAGGTGGCTTCGGCGCTCGATGCCATGCATTCCGCCGGTATGGCACACGGCGATGTCAAACCCAGCAACATATTGCTGACCACGGGCGCAGGCCGACCCGACCGTATGCGGGCCTATCTCGTCGACCCCATTCCCGCCGACTCGATCCGGATGACCCTCGACTACGCCGCGCCGGAGCGGATTCGCGGCGAGGCCGCAAGCCCCGGCGCCGACCAATATGCGCTCGCCACCGTGGCGTACCAATGTCTCGCCGGAACGGTGCCCTATCCGGCGTCGACGGTGACGGAGGCGGTCGACGCGCATCTACGTGATTCGGCGACATCGTTGTCGCTCCTCGGCCGGTTCTCCGCCGATCTGGCATGCGCACTCGATGTCGTCCTCGGCAGTGCTCTGGCTCTGCGACCGGCCGACCGGTTCGCCTCCTGCGGTGCACTGGCCGCCGCCATGGATCGGGCCGAGCACGCCGCGTCCCCGCCGGCCTATCCCCCGCCGTTCCCGGGCTGGACAGCGCCGCCGTACGGCGAGCAGCCGCGGCGCTTCGATAATTTCAGACCCGACACGCCCACCGACTACGGTCCGGCTGGCGGCTACGGCGCTGGCGCGCCGCCTGCGCCCACCGGTGCCCGCCTCGGTCCTGCGCCCGCCGCCGCGCGTCGGCCCGATTGGGGCATGTTGACGTGCGAGTCCCTGCCCGTCGACGAGGACACCATCCTCGCCGCGATCCGGGACAGCACGCCTGCCGTCGTGGAACGTGCCGCCGACAACGATGCAACCGACGACGTCGTGGATTGCTCGGTGTTCGCGGCGCCCAAGGTCGTGCCCGGCTCCACCACCTTGGTTCAGGTGTTCGTGCATCTGCCCGACCAGGCGAGCCAGGCAGCGGCCGAAGCCGCCGAATTCGACGAGGACGCCGTGCGACGCGGGGTCCGCACTCTGGAGGCTCCCATCGCGCGCGGCGAGAAGCTCGTCTTCGACCTGACGATGCCCGGTCTCGAGGTGGTCGAACCCGTTCGGTCGCTGGTGTGGACCGGCAGGCCCGCGGCCGTGCAGTTCGCCGTCGACGTTCCCGGCGATCTTCGCCCGCCTCGGACATCGGTCGGCACGGTCGGCGTATCGCGCGACGGCGTCACGCTCGGCACCCTGCTGTTCAAAATGCAGGTCGTCGAGCAGGCCGACGAATCGGGCTGGCGCATGGCCGGAGACGATGCGACACGCTTCACACGCGCCTTCGTGTCGTACTCCTCGGCCGACCGGGCCGCGGTGTTGGCGCGTGTGCAGGTGTTGCGGGCGGCCAGGATCGACTACTTCCAGGACATCGACATGGAGCCGGGAGAGCGATGGGAAAAGCAGCTGTACAGGCAGATCGACGGGTGTGACCTGTTTCTGCTGTTCTGGTCGCAGGCGGCCAAGGACTCCGAGTGGGTGAAGCGCGAGGTCGACTATGCGCTCGGCCTCGGCGCCAAGTGCCCGCAGATCCGGCCGGTGGTGATCGAAGGCCCGCCGGTGCCCCCGCCGTGGGATGAGCTGAAGCAGTTGCACTTCGACGACCGGCTGCTGTCACTGCTGGCAACCGCGTCGCGCTGACGATGCGGGACTGGTCCGTCGACACGCCGACCGGATCGCTGGCGGTCCGTGACCACGGCGGTGACGGACCCGCAGTGGTCCTGTTGCACGGCGCGGGACACAACCTCGAGGTGTGGCGCGACGTGGTCGCCGCCATCGACGGTCGATGCCGTGCGGTGGCGGTGGATCTGCGCGGGCACGGCCGGTCCGCCGTCGTCGATTCGTTCGCGATGGCCGACCTCGCCGCCGATGTGCATCACGTGTGCCGCGCTCTCGACCTGAAAGCACCAGTGCTCGTGGGGCATTCGCTCGGCGGCTGGGCTGCACTGGCCGCGGCTGCACTCGGCGGCGTGCGGGCACTGGTGTCGATAGAGGGCCCGGTGCTGTCGTTCGACGACCTGTTCCGCGAACTCGGCCTACCACCGGACCGCGGGGAAGGCGGCGAGGAGACGCTGCGGGCGCAGGCCTTCCACGGCGACGATGCGGCCTGGACGAAACGAATGAGTGTCACCGGCTCGCCGGGCTCGATTGCCCGTGCGGTCGCCGAGCGTGGCCGCGTTCGTCTCGACGACGGTCTCCTGCATTCGCACCCGCTACCGCAGGAGCTGATCTCTGCCCAGCGATGTGCGTGGGAGATCGATCCCGCGATCCTCTACCCGCGCTTGGGCATTCCGGTCACCATCGTGCTGGCCACCGACCAGTCGACGGTGGCCCATGCCGACCGCTTCGTCGATCTGCGCGATGCCGCAGTGGACGCGCTGGTACGCGTCAACCCGATGATGAAAGTCGTCCGCCTGGCGGGAGGTCATCACCTTCCGGTCGAGCGCGCGAGCGATATCGCCGAGATCATCGTGGCCGCCATCAGCTGACCCGCAGCACGCCGACGATCTCGTCGCCGCAGCGGTACGTCACGGTGAACCCGTCACAATCCTCCTCGATGCTGCTCGCCTCGTAGCCGCTGCCCCAACCCCGGTAGGTCATCGTGTGTTCGCCGATGACACAGGAGAATTCAGGTACCGCGCTCCACGCGGCCGGGCAGCCCGCGGCGGCGAGGCCGGCGATTCGGCCCTGTTCTGTCGCGTCATGCCAGTGCTCTGACGGCACTCGGTGTTGCGCGGTGACGTTGTAGGCGAGCGCCATATCGCCTGCGGCGTATACGTTCGGCGCCGAGGTGTGCATTCGCTCGTCGACGACCACGCGTCCGTGGGCCGTGTCGAGGCCCGCCGCGGCAGCGAGTCTGGCGTCGGGTCGGACCCCGGTAGCGGAGACGACGAGATCGGCCGGCACCGTGGTGCCGGTGTCGAGGGCGACCTCGGTGTCGCTCACCGCGGTCACGCGCGTCCCACCTATGAATCGAACTCCGCTGTTGGACAACATCTTCGCCACCCGCTCCCCGACTTCTGACCCGAACCTGCGCTGTACCGGCACCGATTCGGGGGCGACGAGCGTGGTCGCAACGCCGAGGGCGGCAAGACACGATGCCGCTTCGCATCCGATCAGGCCGCCGCCGATCACCACCGCCGAATCGGAGTTCTTCGCGGCCATCCGGAGCACGACTGCGTCGGCGAACGACCGCAACGGCAACGCCGCGTCACCGCCGGGTACCGACAACGGCACCGGGGCCGCACCGCACGCCAGCACCAGATGCCAGTACGGGTGGCGTCGGCCACCTGCGGTGATGACTTCCCTGCCTTCGAGGTCGATGTGCTCGACAGTGATCCCCCTGTGCAGCTGGATGTCGTGTTTGGTGAACCAGGCCGCGCTGTGAAGATCGAGCTTGGAATTGCGACCGCACAGGTACGCCTTGCTCAGCGGAGGTTTGGCATACGGCATCGCCGGATCGCTGGCGATCACCCGGACGGGGATCTTCGGATGCCTGGCGCGGAATGTCTCCGCAGCGGTCAGCCCGGCCGGACCACTGCCGACGACGACGAAGCCGGGAGCCACCATGCTTTTCTGAGTACCACCGCGGCGGCCCTACTATTCCGAACCGTCACCCTTCGGTCACGCGCTACTCAGCCCGCATCGTCGATGTCCCAGACGAGGCAGAACGTGTGCCCGGCGGGGTCGCGGAACACCCGGAAGGTGCCGTTTTCCTCGGCACCGGTCACGCGCGTGGCGCCCAACTCGATGACCTTGCGCTCGGCGTCGTCGACGTCGTCGTCGGGCACCTGGATGTCCAGATGGAACTGCTGCGACCCGCGCGGGTCGGGGAAGGTCGGCGGCTCGTGCTCCGGGGAGAGTTGGAACGCGAGACGCCGCCCCGACGGGTCGATCAGGGTCACCCAGGTGTCGTCGTCCTTCTCGACGTCACCCCCGAGTACCGCCTGATAGAAACCGGCCAGGCCGGACGGGTCCTTTGTATCGATGACGGTCGAGCGAAGCTTTCCGATCATGGGCCCCGAATTGCCGTATTTCGGTCCAGACAAACGACCACGCTGTTCAATTGAGAGGCCCATGTTCTTGGGGAGGTCGGATGACGGCGTGCGCGACGTGTGGCACCCACCCGCTGGAGGGTGCCCGGTTCTGCCACGGATGCGGCGCCCCGGTAGGGCCCTCGGGAGCAGCGGCGGAGTACAAGCAGGTGTCGGTGCTGTTCGCCGATGTCGTGCACTCGATGGAGATCGCTGCGTCCGTGGGTGCCGAGCGTCTGCGCGAGATCATGGCGCAACTCGTCGAGCGTGCCGCGACCGTCGTCAAGCGTTACGACGGCACCGTCGACAAGTTCACCGGCGACGGCATCATGGCGGTTTTCGGTGCTCCGGTGGCGCTGGAGGATCACGCCTTTCGCGCGTGCCTGGCCGCGCTGGATCTACAGGTGGAGGCCAAACAGCTGGCACTCGCCGTCATGAACCGCGACGGCGTGACCTGCAGCTGCGGGCCGGTCTCAACTCGGGTGAAGTGATCGCCGGCGACATCGGTTCGGGCGCAGGCGGTTACACGGCCATCGGTGAGCAGGTCGGCATGGCGCAGCGAATGGAGTCGGCGGCGCCACCGGGCGGGGTGATGCTCAGCGAGTCCACCGCACGGCTGGTCGACACCGTTGTGGTGCTCGATGAGCCCGAACGCGTCCACATCAAGGGCACGGATCACCCGGTATCCGCCCGCCGCCTGCTCGGCGTTGCCGAGCGCGCGCCCATCGGCGGCCGGAATACGACTTTGGTTGGGCGGCAGTGGGAGCTCGCTGCCCTGACCGGCGTGCTGGACCGCGCAATCAACGGCTCGGGTGCGGTCGTCGGACTGGTGGCCCCGCCCGGCATCGGCAAGAGCAGGCTGGTCGCCGAGATGGCCGCCATCGCAGCGGGCCGCGGTGTATCCGTCTACTCATCGGCCTGCGAGTCGCACGCCACCGAAATCCCGTTCCACGCTGTATCCCGGCTTCTTCGGGGCATTTTCGGGGTCGACGGAGTCGCCGGTGAGGAGGCCCGCGCCCATCTGCGAGAGCGCGTGCCGGACGCGGACGCCGAGGATCTACTGCTGCTGGACGATCTGCTCGGCATTCGAGATCCCGCGATCCCCTCGCCGGACATCGCCCCGGATGCTCGCAGGCGCCGGCTCACCGCGCTGGTCAATGCGGCGTCGCTGCGCCGTTCGACGCCCGCCGTCTACATCATCGAGGACGTGCACTGGATCGACGAGGTCAGCGAATCCCTGCTCGCCGACTTTCTCTCGGTGATCCCGAGGACAGCCGCACTGGTGCTGATGACGTACCGACCCGACTACCGCGGACCGCTGAGCACAAAACCCGGCGCGCAGACGATAGCCCTTGCGCCGCTGAACGACTCGGAGACCGGAGCGCTGGTCATCGAGATGTTGGGCGACGACCCGTCACTGGCGGCATTGACGACCCAGATCACCGACCGGGCGGCAGGCAATCCGTTCTTCGCACAGGAGATCGTGCGAGACCTGGTGGATCGCGGCGTCCTGCACGGCGAGCGGGGAGCGTATAGCTCCGACGGCATCGGGCCAGAGCCAACCGTGCCCGCGACGCTGCACGCCGCCATCGCCGCCCGCATCGATCGGCTCGACGCGGTCGCCAAGCGCACCCTGAACGCGGCGTCGGTGATCGGTTCGCGGTTCGACGCGGAACTGCCCGCCACGCTGGTGGGGGAAACCGCGCTGCCCGCGTTGATCGCGGCGGAACTCATCGATCAGGTGCAGTTCACCCAGAAAGCCGAGTATGCGTTCCGTCATCCACTGATCCGCTCGGTGGCCTACGAGTCCCAGCTGAAAGCCGATCGCGCGGCGTTGCACCGCACACTGGCCGCCGAGATCGAACGGCGCGATCCCGACAATGCCGATGCCAACGCCGCGCTGATCGCCGAACACCTCGAGGCCGCAGGTGAACCGCTGGCGGCCTACGGTTGGCATATGCGCGCCGGCAGCTGGGCGGTCAACCGCGACATCGTCGCCGCACACACGTGTTGGCGCCGAGCCCGCGACGTCGCCGACCAGTTGCCGGATGGTGTGGACGATCGGCTGGCGCTGCGGATCGCACCTCGAACCATACTGTGCGCGAGCTCATTTCGTGTCGGCGGCAGCGGAGCCGAGACAGGCTACGACGAGCTGCGACAGCTCTGCGCAGAAGCCGGCGACAAACGCTCCCTGGCAATCGGGATGACTGGCGTGATCGCCAAGCTGTACACCAGGCACGACCCGGAAGCGTCGAGGCTTGCCTCAGAGCAGGTTCGCATCTTCGAGGCGATTGCCGACCCCACCTTGACGGTCGGATTCTCAAACGTGGCGCTCGCTGCCAAGTTGGAGACATCGGAGATCTCGGAGGTCCTGCGGCTGGCCGACCACGTCGTCACGCTCGCCGATCGCGATTCCGGCGTGGGGAACGCCGCGTTCGGATCTTTGGCGCTCGCTTTGACATTCCGTGGAACGGGCCGGTATTGCCTTGGCTTGCCAGGCTGGCGAGAAGATTACGACCACGGTCTCGAACTGGCGCGGGCATCCGACGCGGCGACCTTTGCCGCCGTGGCCTTCTTCACTTACATCTCCGCGGTGCCGTGGTTGCAGCCCGCAGACGACGTTGTATTGCGCGACACCGCAGATGCGTTGGCTGCGGCCCAGCAGTTGGGCGACAACCTGTCGCTGGATATGGCTCGCTGCGTCCACGGCAGCGTGTTGGTCCTCCGAGGCGGCCGCGAGCGTCAGGCCGGGCTCGCGCTGTTGGCAGAGGTGCGGAAGGAGATCCTCGGTGACCGCTTCAGCTTTGCAACGGCGGGTTGGCTCGACTTGCTGACGGCGATCGCCAAAGCCGACGAGGGAGACCTCGACAGCGCGATCGACATCTTGCGATCCATCCTCGACAACCTGTTCCCCAACGAGTCCTTCAGGCCTCACGTCACCGCCGAGTTGGTGCAATCGCTTCTCGCCCGAGGCGGCGCCGGTGACCTCGAGGCCGCTGAGGCTGAGCTGAGGCGTTCGGAAGCGGTGCCGGCATTCCAGGGAGTGGTCGGCGTCGATATGCACCACATGCGAATGCGGGCGTTGATCGCGAAGGCGAAGGGGGATCTCGACACCTGCCGCCAAACCGCCGACCGCTATCTCGCCACTGCGACATCGCATGGCTTCTTGGGGCACATCGCCGCCGCCGAGGTGATGACCTGATCGCCATCGAAGACGCCCCGTCTATGGGACCATTCGGCTGTGAATTTCGAGGACGACCCCGAGGCCAGGATCAGGGCGCTCGAGCAACCGCTGTCCGATCAGGCCCGGGCCAGCGAACTCGGCGGGGCGCAGGCCGGTAGCGACGCGGCCTACCTGCCACCGCCTGTGTCGGCCTACAGTCCGCCCGACCCCAACACGCCGACCTACGGCACCCAGGATTTCGGCACACAGCCCTACGGCACCCAGCAATGGGGCACCCAGCAATGGGGCGCCCAGCAGTGGGGTGCCGCGCCGACGAAGGTTTCCGGGGGCATCCCGTGGGTGATCTTCGGCATGATCGCGGTGGTCATTCTCGTCATCTCCGCGGGCATCATCGTCTTCGTGACGCAGATGACCGGTGCTCCGGATGATTCGAGCGTTCCCAGTGGCGGCGGATCGATCGACATCACTCTTGGAGAGCCGTCGCCGATCCCGTCGGTCGAAATCCCGCAAGCGCCAACCGTGCCAAGCATTCCGGTGCCGGGCGTTCCGGCGCCGGGTCCACCGGGCGCCGATCCGAACGGGACCACCGCTGCCCCCGGCCAAACGGTCACCGTCTCAGGCGTCGACGAGAACAGGACCGTCACCTGCAAGGGCGGCGACGTGTCAGTCAGCGGCATCCGCAACACCGTGACCATCATCGGTCACTGCGCGCAAGTTGCGGTGTCCGGTATCGAGAACAACATCACCGTCGACGCCGCGGACAAGATCGGCGCCTCAGGCTTCGACAACAAGGTCACCTACCACGGGGGTACGCCGCAGATCGACGCCGACGGATCCAACACCGTGCAGCAAGGCTGATTCGACCCGGTTGGCGGGTCGGGAGGTAGGCCAAGCGACCGCTCAGATCGAACGCCGAGTCCAGAACCGGCCCGTCGACCTCTTCTGATCGCCTTGGACGTCGGACCATTCGCCAGGCGAATAGCTGTACGGCTTTTTGGCACCGCCTCGGAACACATCGAGTGTGCCGTCGCTGTGCTTGACGTAGGCGTCGCCGAACCGCATGTACTTATCGATTCCACCGTCGTGGCGGGTCACGCTGACCGTCATGGTGTCAGCTGCGCTCGCCGATCACGGCCCACACCGAGAACTTGGAGCGTGTTCCACGCAGCGCCAATCTCTCCCACGAGCTACCAGATCTCCTCGCGGTGCTGTCCGTGCGCCTCGGCTCCATCGAGCGGGTGCTGTACAACCTGGCCGAATGGGCCACGCGTGGTCGTCACCGGTGCCGGCACGATCCTTCCGTTGTGTCATGCGACTTTCCCGTCTCGACCAAAGCGGCCGACATTGAATCGGCGCCGACGGTACGACCCCTGGCTCCGCGATTTGAAAGCGAGAGATGTTGTTTTTCAACGCTTTTTGTGGGGTATGGCCTCGACGGTAGACGATGAGCCGTCAGCCTTCGCACGCTTCTCGGCGCGCTTCTGCTTCAACGACTGGCCCGATTTCTTGCTCATTGATTGTCGGGGAGACTTGTCAGCCACCATGGGCCCCTCGATTGCGAGGCCTGGTTGGTCCCGATCACCCGAGCATACGCGCTAGCGGAATTGCTGCCGTGGCGCGCCCCTGAAATGCATTGTGGGCTGGCGGATGATCCACCAGCCCACATGAGTAGCCCCTGCTAGACAGCGGTTACGTGCACCGCCTGCGGGCCCTTGGCGCCCTGCTCGACGCTGAATTCAACTCGCTGATTCTCATCAAGCGATTTGTAGCCGTTTCCCTGGATTTCCGAGTAGTGAACGAACACGTCCGCTGCTCCGTCGTCCGGAGCGATGAAGCCGAAGCCCTTATCGCTGTTGAACCATTTCACAGTTCCCTGCGCCATACTTTTCTTCTTCTTTCATTTCGAAGATGTCAACAGACATCCGTCACAACCGTAGCACGCCAACACCGCAATATGGTCATCGGTTGTGCCAGAACGACTTTCATCAAGCAACGTTGGCATCCTCCGCTGAGTCGTATCGCAACCGTCTAATGCAGCTCCCCGTGGGAAGGCGCCGCGGGGCGGCAAGCCCGCCGTGGGGCGCCTGGGAGCCGCAGGAAGAACCCGCCGATCAGGCCCCCAGACGCCCTCATCGGCCGTTATCGTTGGCGCGTGGAGGGCACGCCAGAGGAGGGCACGCCGTTCGGCCGCTACCGCCTGATCGAGCTGCTGGGCCGCGGCGGCATGGGCGAGGTGTGGAAAGCGCACGACACCGCCATCGACCGGGTGGTCGCGCTGAAGATGCTGCTCCCCCACTACGCCAAGGACACCGATTTCGAGCAGCGGTTCCGCCGTGAGGCCCGCGCCGCCGCCCGGCTGGACGACCCGCACGTCGTGCCGATCTACGACGTCGGCGAGATCGACGACCGGCTGTATGTGACCATGCGGCTGATCAACGGCGTCGACCTGCAGACGATGATCGACCAGGGCCCGCTCGAGCCGAAGCGTGCGGTGACGATCATCGACCAGATCGCGTCGGCGCTGCACAACGCGCACCAGGTGGGGCTGGTGCACCGCGACGTCAAACCGTCGAACATCCTGGTGGACAAGAACGACTACGCCTACCTCATCGACTTCGGTATTGCGCGCGCCGCCAACGACACTCGGTTGACCTCGGCGAGCTCGGCGATCGGCACATGGGCCTACATGGCGCCCGAACGCTTCAATTCCGGTGACGTGCACCCGAGTTCGGACATCTACGCGTTGGCGTGCGTGCTCTACCAGTGCCTGACCGGCCAGCAACCGTTCCCCGGCAGCACGCTGGAGCAGGTCGCCGTCGGACACATGGTGACACCGCCGCCGCGACCGTCCGAACGCGCGCCGATCCCGCCCGGACTGGATCAGGTGGTGGCCACCGGGCTGGCCAAGCAACCCGCCGACCGGTACTCCACCGCGGTCGAGATGGCCTCCGCGGCAAAGGAAGCCGTCACCGGATCGGCCCCGTCGAGCGCGTGGGCCTCGCCCGCCAACCCGGCAGCCGCAGGCCCTCCCGCACTGAGCTGGCCCGAGCAGCCGTTCACCCAGATCGGCAACACACCTGCGCCGTATCCGGCGTCGGCGCCGACCCAGTTCAGCGGACCGCACCACTTCCAGCAGCCGCCGCCCGCGCCGAAGAAGAGTTCGGGCCGAAACCACGGACTGCTCGTCGGCGCGCTGGTGTTCATCGCGACGCTGGTGATCGTCGGCGGCGTCATCGGCGTTGTCGAGCTGACGGGTAGAGACGACAACGGCTCGGCCAAGCCGTCCGCGGCGGCGGGCGCCGACAACACCGACTTCAACGGCAGCTACCGCGCCGACTATGGACCGGGGACCGACCTCGACGACAAGCCGGTGCCGAATGCGCCTGCGACGACGAGCAATTGGGATGTCCGCTCCGAATGCGGTGCCGGCGGATGCGTCGCCACCGCCGCCAGCGCCAGCGGCAATTCGCTGTTGTCGAACATGACGTTCGACAAGATCGGCCCGAAGTGGGTCGCCGTCGGCCTGGCGTCATCGGACTGCGGCGGCGAGGCGCCCTCGGAGATCTGGGTCATCTTCACGCTGGAACCGCAGCCCGACGGAACCCTGGTCGGCGAGAGCGTCCGGGCATCCACCGACAGCTTGTGCGCGGCCAAACGCACCCTGAAGTTCACCCGTACCGGCGACGCCGACCCGAACAAGGTCCCCGACCCCGCAGTCCTTCCGCCGCGGGCGATTTCGCCCGCCGATGACTTGCACGGCAGCTACCGGCAGACGACGACGTTCACCAACGGCAACGTCGTGCCTGGATCGGTGCTCAGCGCCGAGACCTACTGTCTGCGCACCGGCGAGCGATGCATGAGCCTGTTTCACGCCGGCGGGTCGGCGGTCACGCTGGTGTACGCCGACGAGAAGTGGACCCGCAACGAACAGGGCAGCGCGCAGTGCCCCGACGGCGGAACCGCCAAAGTCACCATCACCGCCGAATATCCGATGCCGCAGACCATCAACGATCCGATCACGGTGCTTACCGGCCGCGGCACTCAGACGATCGCGCCGGGCAGCGCATGCACAGGCGGCGGCGATTTTGAGGACAAGTTCGAGCGCACCGGCGATTGAATTGCCGTCTCGAAGCGCGGGTCAGCAGGCGCAGCGAGAGAAGAACGCGCCGGTGAAGATCGCGACGATGAGTGCTTCGGTGGTCAACCCGGCCATCGCCAGGATGACCACGGCCGCGATGCCCGCGACACCGATGAGCGCCATCAGGACGCCCCACCACATGTGCGCGTGGCTGTGCGACGCGGCACGCGAAGAAGTGACCCCGGGGACCATTGCGCCGTTGTGCGCTTCAAGCATGTACGAGGCCCCTTTCACTGTGACGACAAACACAATATAGCGCTGTTGGTGAGCTGCCTCACAACACGAGCGTCAATTCGTGATCTTGACTGCGTTTTGCCTCGTCGGCCTAAATTGCTGCACGAATGCGCCGCAGCGTCGGGAAAGATGGAGTCCGTGCGTGCCGAGGAGGTGACCAGTGGGCATGGACCTCGCTGACCTCGACAAATGGGATCCGAACGCGATCCATGCGGTGTTCCAGGCGGCGATCGACCGGTCCACCGGCGTGCGAGGCACCGCAACCACGATCGGCGACGTCTTAGCTGCCACACCGTGGGACGGCGTCGCGCACGATGCGGCGGTTAAAGCCAACGGCAAGATCCGCGCCGATTTGATTCAGCACGCCGACGCGTGCGCTGCCGTCGGTCGGGCGGCTGCAACCGCCGAGGCGCAGGTGCTGGCCATCAAATCGGACTGGACCAAGGTGCAGCGGATGGCCGACCGGTGGGGTCTGACCATCCACATCGATACCGGCGAGATCTCCTACATGGATCCAGGCACACCCGAGAAGCGCGCCGAGATGGAGCGCCGCGCCGACATCATCGAAGCCGAGATCCGGTCACTGATCACCCGCGCAAACGAAGCCGACGCCGACCTGGCCAGCGCCATCCGCGGAGCCGCGGGCCAGGAGACGCCGGAGCAGATCTACGACAAGCTCGACGACGGCGAGCCGCCCAAGGAATCGCATGAGGGCGAGGCCGAACCGGAGGCCAACCGCACCTACAACCAGATGAAGGCGTTCGAGCAGGTCTTCGGGCGCGCGCCGCTGTCGTCCGCGGACTGGGCGACCGCCGCTGCGCTGGACCCGCACAGCTACAACGCCAAGAACAGCGGCGTGCCGCCTAACATCACCGTCGCCAGAATCAACCCCGTTCCCGGGCAGGGCGTGGTGCGGACCAACATGTTCATCCCCGGCAAGGACGTGTACGCACCGCCGACCGACATTCCCGGAGGCGGGCTCTACGACATGAACCTCGGCGACAACCGGGGGTTCAGCCCGACCGCAGGCCCGGAGGACACCAGGGTCGCCGTCGTCGTCGACTACGAAAACGGGATCATCGTGGCTCGGCAGAACCCCTCGGTCAACGCCGATACCGGCGAAGTCCAGGTGGGGCATCCAGACGTGTCGGCCATTCAGCAGTCGAACGGTTCGGTGCTCCTGGAGTACAACGCCGCCGACCCGTTCTCCCCCGGTGGAGAGGGACCCGCGAAGGCGATCCCGTTCTCGGTGAACGGCACTCTGGCCATTGAGCCGACGGCCGACGGTCCGAAGGTGGGCGGCAACGTGACGACCTTCCCCGCGCTGGAGATCTACAACGACCGTCCCGGCGTGGAGACCCAGACGCTGCTGCAGTCGTGGCCGTCGTTCGACGACGGGCAGTGGGGACCGATCGCCGGCCTGGGCGTCCACAAAGACGTCGGCGATACCAGCATCATCACGGGTTTCAACGACGTCATCCCGGCGCCGCAGATACCGCAGATCCCTCACGGACCGGGCGCCGATCCGCCGGTGCTGGGGCCGCCACCCATGACGATTCTCCCGCCGGCAAACCTCACTCCGCTGGGTTCGGTGGATGCACCACCTGTCATTCGCATCGACGATCCAGAGGTGCGCTTCCCGTCGGTACCCGTGCGTTAGTGTCAACCGATCACGACAAGGAGCCGCCCATGACGCAGATCAACTGGGTCCGTGCGACGTTCACGGGTGCCATGCTCGGCGGCTTCGTATGGGCGGTGATCATCGCCATCGCTTCGTCGGACACCCCCGAAATTCCTTGGGGGGCGCGGGCACTGACTGTCGCCGTCGTCGTCAACGCCGTCCTGCTCGTCGTCAGCTGGCTGCTGTGGCGCCGTGAAGCGAAGCGGACATTGGCGGCGGCGCTGTGGATCGTGCCTTTCGTGGGCGTCGCATTCCTTGCCGCGATGTTGACCATCGGGATGGGCTTCGGGGCACTGAGGGGATCGTGACGATGGACGACGAGATAGCACGATCAAAAGCGAAAACCAAGCCGCTCAAAGGATTTGAAGAGGCTCGGCGGCAACCCGTGCCGCTCTTGTTCGGTCTGACGATAGGGTTGGTGCTTGCGTGGATCGCCGGAGCGCTCGCGCCGCCTTTGGCGCCGTTTTTGCCGCTGGTGGTCGGTGGCCCGCTACTCCTGTTCAAGCGCACGCAGCCGCTGGCGTTGGGCGTGCTGGCCGCGGCCTGCGGGGTGGGCGTCTTTGTGCTGACCGGATTCCTGCTGATCGTGATCTTCTAGCGAGCTGATAGGCCATGAGTGGTAGTCGGGCGGATTCTCTTTGGGGGGTCCGGTTCGAGGGAGGCTGCTCATGTCGGTGTTGGATGTTGCACTTGA
>JAWQNE010000009.1:0-272059 GCA_033741175.1 Mycolicibacterium sp. 120270
CCACCACCGGCACCCGCCAACCACTACACTGACCGCTGCTCACAGGTGGGGAATTTCAGCGAGCACACCTGGGGACTTTCGATGAGCGCCGTCACTGATCGCTGAAGCGTTCCACGGCCGCGACGACGGCGACAATGACGACTCACCGGAGAACACAGAGGCGATGACCTGGCTGGAGGACTACCTGTCCGAAAACGGCGAGACCGCATCCAAGACCGTAAAGGACGCAGCGGTGCTTGCCGGGATCGGCAGGCGCACAGTCGAACGGGCGGCGCAGAGGATGCACGTCTTGTCCGTTGCTGCTGGCTTCCCGCGCACAACACACTGGAGCCTGCCCGGCGGCATCGCGCTGGGCAGCAACTTTGAACCGATCACCGAACCCCACCACCCGATCGTGGTACCCGAAAATGCCGATGTTGCCAGCGATTTTACTCAAGGGGCGGAAGGGTGACCGTCACAGTTGCGCCATTGACGTCAGATGCAAGGTCGATACCTCTGAAACTTGGCGTGACTGGCGCAACAGGACTAGACCTGCAAGAACGGCTTGGCGCGACTGGAGCCGTAGTCGCAATCGCGCCGGTCACGCCAAGCGGGGAGATGCAGGATCAACTAAAGGCGCAACTGGTTCTGAACCGCACGAACAATCGCTGAACGAACGAATGGAGTGAGTAGTGCCAAGCAAATCCGTCCGGCAGCCTGCCGAGCGCGAACGTGCGCTCAACGCCTTGGCGCTGCGTCGCGAAGGGTTGCCGTATCGGGAAATTGCCGAACGGCTGGATTGGAAGAACGAAGCCTCGGCCCGTTCGGCTGTTACCCGGCTGCTGACCCGCATCGAGTACGACGAGGTAGCCGAGATGCGTGCTGTCGAAGGCGAACGGCTTGACGCGCTGCAGCGCGCGGTATGGGCCGCGGCCACTTCCGGTGACACCGACGCGATCAAATCCGTGCTGGCTATCATGGCCAGGCGAGCACGGCTGTTCGGCTTGGACATGCCGGCCAAAGTGGACGTCCCTCAGATGTCGTCAGTCGAATTCGCTGAGGAATTCGTCCGTTTGGTGAACGTCCTTGACCCGCAAGGTCTCGCGGAGGCGATATCTCACCTTCCCGGTGGTTCGTCAGCGGCGGTGGAGCTGTCCCGCGACGTTTTGCTTGGACAAGCCGATTCGCCGATGCAGGGCGGCCACCGGCTAGTGGTCGACATCGCGGAGTCCGTTCGAAACGGCACCATCGAGGCTGGAAACCTTGGCGGCCACCCAGTCGACGAGTTCGAGCCTTGGTCGAACATCTAGCTGCCGCACTGAGGTTCAGCAGTTCGGGATCGAGCATTGAGTGACAGCCACGCTAGTAGTTTTCGCGCACGTATAGATAAGCCCGATCAAACAGTTCACCCGTGACGGGGAGAGCGAACTGCTTCAGCACGCCCCGCAGTTCCTTCTTCACGGCGCGGTCGCCAGGGGTGGACTCGCGCCAGCCGGTGAACGCGACCTCGGTAACGATGGCGTCGATTCGCGCGGCCACGTCGGGAACAACCACGTGGAGACCGTCGGGTTTGTTCTCGTCGATGATCTGGGACAGTGCCCGCAGCTTCGGGTCGAACAGGCTCTCGTTCTCGTTGAGCTTGCCGCTCTCCGCCAGCTTGTCGGCGGCCACGACATCGCGGGCGATCTCCAACGCCTGCTTCAGGAACTCGAGCGAGTCCTCGGCGGAGGTGATCGACTTCTGGCGCAGCTTCTCGATCCTGTCGGCAAGGCTCTTGTAGACGGGGCTGTCGGACTCGTCGAGGCGGCGCTTGACCCGCGACTCAATCGACTCGATGACATCCTCCAGCGTGATCGTCTCTGGACCCTTGGGATCGGCGGGGAGTTTCAACTGCTCGGCGATCTGCTTGATTAGTTCGATCCCGGCGGCGTCCAACTTCACCGAGCGGCTCAGCGACGGCGACACCTGTAGATCGGTCATGTGTGCGTGGATCAGCCCAAGCGTCTTGGACCCGAGCCGCTCCCACAGCAGCGTGCGCGCGACGTTGCTGGGCTTGATCGACTCGTACAGTGCCGCCAGCCAGCGGTACTTGTCCTTGAACGGCTCTAGCATGTCGTGCGGGTACAGGAACTCCCACACCGTCTCCACGGCGATGAAGCCCTTGATGAACGCTTCGCGGTCGACATCGGACTCGATGCGCTCTCGGGCCTCGGCGAGCGACTCCCAGTCGCTCTTGGTCGTGTCGATGCCGTTGAACTTCGCTAGCAGCGTTGCAAGGTCGGTGACGAACTTCCCGGCCAGCTTCTCGGTGTCTACGAGTTCAGGCTCCTCGCCGCTGTCCTCGGCAGTGGGATCGACTAGAGCCTTGCCGATCTCCTTCGCCAAGCCGATGTAGTCGACGACCAGGCCGTGCTTCTTGACCTGACCCGTCTTCGGGTTCGTCCACGTTCGGTTGGGGCGGGTGATCGTCTGGAAGAGGTTCTGTGCCTTGATCGGCTTGTCGAGATACAGGACTCCCTCGATGGGGGCGTCGAAGCCGGTCATGAGCTTGTTGGTGACAACGAGGAAGCACAGCGGGTCGTTGATGTCGAGGAAACGGCGCTTCTGGGTCTCCTCCTCTGCTTCGGTCATGGCGTACGGCTTTAGCGCCGGATTCTCGCTCTTGGAGCTGGAAACGCTGATGTTCACACCGACCTCGATGTCGCCGTGTCCCCGCTTGTCCAGTTCGGCGCGGATAGCGTCCGCGTAAGCGACGACCATCTCGCGGTCGAATGCAATGACTTGCGCCTTCATGTCCAGGGGGCGGAACTTGTCGAGGTAGTGGTCGACGATGTCGGCGCACACCATCGCAATGCGCTCGGGGTTGCGCAGAATCGTCGAGCGGTGCGACACCCGGCCCGACAGATCGACCTTCTCCTCCTCGGAAATGCTTTCTGTCTCGGCGAGTTCGTCGAACGCCTCGTCCAGGGCTTCCTTATTCAAGTTGAATTTGACCAACCGGGCTTCGACCGACACGGGCACGGTGGTGCCGTCGACGATGGAACGGATCGGCTCGTAGCGGCTCATGACGAAGTTCGGGTCTTTGGGGTCACCGAACAGCTTGAAGGTGTTGCGTTCTTTGTCGCTGATCGGCGTTCCCGTCATGCCGAAGAACGTGGCGTTCGGCACGGCGGCGCGCATCTGCTCGCCAAGGCTGCCTTCTTGGGTGCGGTGCGCTTCGTCCACGAGAACTATGACGTTGTCGCGGTCGCTCAGGTTCCCGGCGTCGGCGAACTTGTGGATCGTGGTGAAGATGACGCCGCTGGAACCGCTGCGGACGAGCGTGCGAAGGTCGTAGGACGACTCGGGGACGTGCATGCTCGGCATCCCGGCCGTACGGAACGCGTCGGATGCCTGCCGCACGAGCTGGGTGCGGTCGCACAAGACGATCACTGTCGGGTCGGTGCCGTCTGGGTCCTTAAGCAACTTGAACGCGGCGAAGGCCATCACCATCGTTTTGCCGCTGCCCTGGTGGTGCCAGATCAAGCCGCCGCTTCCACCGCTACGCACCTTATCGTTGATCGCCGCCACCGCTTCGACTTGCGGGTAGCGCGCCACTATCTTCGTCATCACCTCGCTTGCTGACGCCGGGTGACGGAACAGGGTGAACGTCTCCAGCAGCCTCAGCACTGACTCGGGTGTCAGCAGCCGCTTCGCCGCCTCCTCGGTGCGTTTCGGTCCGATCAGGGTTGGGCTCAGTTCGGTCGATCCCCACAACGACCACGACTGCTCGTTCGGCTCGGAACGGATCGCGCCGACCCGCAACTCGTTGCCGTCGGTCGCGACGTTGAAGACGTTGGGGGCGAAGAAGTTCGGGTATTCGACCTCGTATACGTCGTGGATGTCCTTCGCGGCGGTCAGCCACGTGGCGTCCTGCTTCACGGGGTTCTTCGTCTCTACGACCACGAGCGGGAACCCGTTGACGTAGAAGACGATGTCGAAGCGCCGCGCTGAGCCGGGTGCGCCGATGGTCACCTCGTCGGCGACGACCAGCTTGTTGGCGCGTGGGTTGGCGAAGTCGATTAACGCGCGGGGGACGTGCTTACCGTCGGCTGTGACGAAGGAGTTCTCCCCACGCAGCATGACAGTCATTCGCTCGTTCGCATCAACCAGTCCGTCAACGGCGGAGGTGATGGTTGCGAGGATGTCTTCTATGACCAATTCGGCACTGGCGGTGTCTTGCACTAGTTCGGGGTTGAGATCGGTGATCGCCTTCTTCACCCACGGCGCGATGATCACGTCGTGGTGATTACGTGGCAGTTCTTCGCCAGTGACGTGTTCCCACCCGGCCAACACCGCCCAGTCGATGAGCGCCTTCTGGATGGTGCTCGATTCATGCCACACCATGACCTACGCGGCTCCCTCCACGAACTGGTCGACAGCCTCATCTACGGTGATCTCCTGCGAGAGCAGGGCAGCCAACAGGTCGGAGCGGACACGGCGCAGCGCGGCGAGTTCTGCGGTGGAGAACGCTAAGCCGTCATACATTGCGTCGAGGGCGTCGGCGACAATCTCCTGGCGGGGCAACGGCGGAACCGGCAGCTGGACATCGAGCAGTTGATCGGGGTTCAGGCGCTTGCGGCGCTGTACCGTGCCTGTGACGCGGTTCTGCATTTCATCCAGCAGTCGTTGGGTGCGACACACATGGTCGAAATAGCGTGCGGACAGTCCGGGTCTCAGTGAGAAAGTTGGGAACTCGGCGCTGGCGAAATACCCATCGAACTCATCTGGAACGACACTGATTGGACCCTCCCACGCGGTCAGCTTTCGCATCACGACCTGTCCGGCCCGCATCTTGTTGAGCGTGACGTAATCCGTGCCACTCCCACGGATCGCGCCGCGTGAAATCAGGCCCTTGCCTGCGTTCAAGACACCGGCAATCGGGTAGGTGCTCGCTTCGTCGACCTTCACACGGTCAACATCGAGAGTCATCAGGTCGCTTAAGGAGCATAAGTCGGCTTGATCTCCCGATTCATCGGTCCACAAAAGCGAGAGGGCATTGATGTAGGCGAGGTTCAGCGCGGCGTACTCGGCCTCCAATGCCAGTATCTGTGCATCCATCGAGGACATCACCTCGACGATGCGGCGCTGCTCCGTGGGCGGGGCAAGCCGCACACGATGAGCGAGCAAGGACGGAACGTCCACGCTCTGAACAGTTGTGCCGGTCTTTGTGTATTCGGCAAGAATCCGGGGTGCAGATTGCTCGATTAGCAGTCGGAGGAAATACCCGGACGTGTTTTCCTTTGCGACAGCGGCTTTGACGTCTTGGTTGATGGTCGTCTTGAATGGCACCACGGCTATGGGCAACGTGCGTGCCAGTATGCCGGAGCGGACCACGACCACCACCGCTCCCTCGGGGAGCACCCGAAGCGATGTTTCGTCGATCGCTTTCTGAGTCACTTTGTGTTCGGTGCCCAACGAAAGGCCGCCGGATACCTCCTTCGACGAAATCCACGGAATCGTTCCGTCATCCCAGAAGTCCGCCCGGGCCTTGCTAGGTGTCAACCCGCCGCTCCACTCGGCGATCTCACCCAACGACGTTTCCTCCCACTCACTCATCGCCGACCTCGATCCCAGCTGCGGACAACACTTCGAACATCCGCTTCTCGGCCGCGATGCGGGCGGCGCGGGCTGCCTGGTAGTCGGAGATCGCGCTCGGAAGGTCGCTTGCGTCGTCGTATGCGGACTTCACATACCGCCCGAAGCTGAGGACAAAGGCGTTGGACTTGATCTCGTCGAACGGCACAAGCCGTACCTCGATGCCGCCTTCGCCGTCGGGGTCCTGACCCTTGCGGTATGCGGCAAACACGGCTTCTACGTCCGCCGTGCTCATCGTATTCTGGTTGGTTCCCTTGACGAATCGCGCAGCGGCGTCGACGAACAGTACGTGATTCTTGCGTTCCTCAGACTTGTCGGCGCGGAAGATGAGCAGGCACGCCGGGATCGTCGTCGAGTAGAACAGGTTGGGCGGTAAGCCGATCACCGCCTCCAGTTGGTCTTTCTCGACAAGGCACTGGCGAATCTTCGCCTCCGCGCCGCCACGGAACAGGACACCGTGCGGCATGACCACCCCGACACGTCCCGTGTCAGGGCGCATCGACGTGATCATGTGCTGGATGAAGGCGTAGTCCCCCTTGGTGGCCGGGGGAACACCGCAGAAGGCGCGCGGGTCGGCAGCCCACTTGTCCGCACCCCAATCCTTCAGCGAGAAAGGAGGATTAGCGATCACCACGTCGAACTGTCGCAGCGCGCCGTTCTCGTCGTGCAGCTTAGGCTCACGCAGCACGTCGCCGCGCACAATTTTCGAGTCCTCGATGTCGTGGAAGAAGAGGTTCATTCGTGCGATTGCGGATGTGGTGAGGTTGATCTCCTGGCCATAGAGGCGCAACGTGCGGGCGTCACCGCCTGCCGACTTGACCAGGTTGATTGTCTCCACCAACATGCCGCCCGAGCCACACGCAGGGTCATACACTTCCTCACCGGGCTGCGGATTGAGTATGCCCGCCAAAAGATGGACCACACTGCGCGGTGTGAAGAACTCACCCGCCTTCTTGCCAGACTCGTCGGCGAAGTTCCTCAGCAAATACTCGTATGCCTGTCCGAGCATGTCGTGCGAAACGGTGGCCGGGTTCAGTGTGATGGCGTTGAACGCGGTGATCAGCCCGCGCAGCGCCGCCTCAGGCAACCGATCCTTATTCGCCCACGCGGCGTCGCCGAAGATGCCGCCCAGGGTCTTCGGATTGGCTTGCTCGATTTTGCGGAACGCGACGGCGATCTGGTGTCCGATGTTTGTCGTCTTATTGGTCACGGACTTCCACGACGCCTCACCGGGCAGGTCGAACTGGTGATAGTCGGCTTCGATTTCGTCGGTCAGGTCGTCGCCGTAGTCCTCCACCGCCTGAGCGTGCTCGTACTCCCAGGTGTCGCTAATCCACTTCCAGAACAGCATCGGGAAGACGTAAGTCTTGAAGTCAGCCGGGTCGACAGGTCCGCGCAGGGCATTGGCGGCCGCCCAAAGGCGCTGTTCAAGGTCCTGCAGGGTAATCGTCATGAGGGTCGTTTCCTATTCAGGAGATGGAGACCGTGTCCGCGAACCAGGTTATGGCAACGGGTGGGTGTCATTTGGTGTCCCGCTCCGATCGGGACCGGCAATTCTGCGAGACAATTGCCGAGAAGTGCTGCGACCGTATCTGCAGTGTGGCAATGGGCGTGGCACAACCTGCACCTGTCGGAAGCCCGACCTACTGTGTCCGCATGGATTGGGGAAGCCTTGCGTCCTGGACTGCTGTCATCGTCTCCGTGGTCGTCCTCATTCGCGCCATTGTCTCGGAACGGCGGGCCAAGGCATCCGCAGATAAGGCCGATGAGCAACGTCGGCGAACTGTTGCAGCCGCGGAACGATCGGCCAAGGCCGTGGAGGACGTCGCCACCGCGATCCGGGACTCAGCCGTCAGCAGCACCGCACCATCGGCAACGCAGCAAGGCCCAACATGGGCGATCGAACACCGGTCCGGTTCGGTGTACGCGCTCGTCAACAACACCCCGTTCCGGCAGACCAAGGTTGCCGTGACCGGACCTCCCGTCCGGCGCGGCGGTGGACCCTATGACGAGATCAAGGCATTCAGCGAGATCGAGTTCTTCGGACTGTCAGCGTGGGGGTTGGACCAGACCATCACCGTCGAATGGACCGATCAGAACGGCGACCGACAAGCGTGGTCGAAGCCGCTCCCGCCCAAACCGTGAGTGCGGCGGCTCAATGGGCGGGCCAATGGGCCACCAATGGGTCAAGGCCAGCGAGCACACCCCGACACCAGCCGGACACAACGGACGAAATGTGCTGGTAAACACGGACGGCCGAGTACGTGCGAACCTCACCCGGACAGCCCCAGCGATACTGGCAGTGTGGGGGTCAGGGGTTCGAGTCCCCTTAGCTCCACTCATTTGACGAGGCGCGCCTCAGTGCCCGCCGAGCAATAAGCCCGGTCCAACCCGGCTGACCATCGCTCCCTTGTCTGGTCACGACCGTGACATCAGCTCCTCTTGCGCGCTGTCAAATAGGATTTGAAAAGGTGTGCAACTGACGTGGTTGCGTCGTTGCATGAGGTTCGCTCATCAATTGAAGGTCGCGTGGAGGGTGGCGTGGGCAATCCGAACGGTCAGGTGTCCGACAAGCTGGGCCGACCACGCCATTTCGACGACGACACCGAACGGGAAATGGTGATGGACGCCGCCGTCCGCCTGATGGCCGACCAAGGTTATACGCGACTTTCGGTTGCCGCCATCCTTGCTGAGGCGCAACTGTCGACCTCCAGCTTCTATCGCCACTTCCCATCCAAGGAAGCGCTACTGATTGCGATCATCCGCCGAGATGGCGAATCGGCCAGGCGTGCGCTGCAACGCGCCATAGCGAACGCCTCTGGGCCTGTAGCGGCCCTGGAGGCGTGGCTAGACGGGCTGCTGGATCAGTTCTACGAGCCGGCGAAGGCCGCGCGCACCGCGCTGTTCCTGACTCCGGACATCTTCAACATCTACCAAACGAACACCGAGTTGATGGCTGACATGCGCTGGCTTCTTTGTCAGCCAGTCATCAGAGTGCTGCGTGCTGGCCACCGAGCCGGGGCCTTGTACTCGCCGAAGCCCGAAGCCGATGCCGTGAGCATGTTCGCCCTGGTGAGCAGCGTGGCCACCTCGCCGCACGCCTATCCACGCAGCAAGAAGTCGGCACGCGCGCAGGCCTTCCGGTTCATTTGGCCGGCGCTCCGAATCACCTCCGAAACAACCAGTGGTGGCGCTCGTAGACCCCGGTCACGCCAGCCGCGTTAGCAGCATGCACCCCGAGATGGGGCCGCCGCCGTTGGACACCACCGCCACTTCAGGCCTTCGCGTGACCTGCCGCGCACCTGCCTCTCCCCGCAGCTGCAGAACCGCTTCGTGGATGTAACCGAATCCGTGCAGTCTGCCGGCCGACAGCTGCCCGCCGTTGGTGTTCAGCGGCAATTCGCCGTCCAGCGCGATACGGGTGCCGTCCTCGATGTACGGCCCGCTTTCGCCGTGTCCGCAGAAACCCAGCGCTTCCAGCCACGACATCGTCAGCCAGCTGAATCCGTCGTACAGCTCGGCGACGTCGACATCGGCGGGGCGCAGGTCGGTGCGGGCCCACATCTGCTCCGCCGAGGTCCGGGCCGGCATCGTCGTCAGATCTTCCCATTGCTCCCAGGAGGGTCGTCCACGCAGCGCGGTTCCGACCGCCTCGAACTGCGCAACTGGATGATCGACGTGCGGTGCGTGTTCGGCCACAGACACCACCAGTGCGGTTGAGCCGTCCACGGGAACATCGCAGTCGTACAGGCGAAACGGTGTAGAGACCACCTTCGAGGCGAGATAGTCCTCGAGCGTCAACGGCGCTCGAAAAACTGCTGCCGCGTTGAGCGCGGCATTGCGACGAGCGTTCAGAGCGATCTGCGCCATCTGCTTCTCTGTCGTTCCGTACTCATGAAAGTGTCGCTGGGCGTAGATCGCCAACCAGTTCGCCGCTGAGTAGGCGCGGTACGGAATCAACCACTGTTGGAAGCCATCGGCTTCGCTGCGTCCGACTCCGATGCCCGGACGCCGTCCCGTGCCCTGTGCCGTCGACTCCGTGACGGTTCGGTACACCAGAACATGTCGCGCCAACCCCGTCGATACGGCCATCACCGCGTTGACAACAGCCTGCAGTTGGCCAGGCCCCTCCGCACCACCGCTGTGCCAGGCCAGCGACAATCGCAACGCGTCCTGTACTTCCGGTGAGCCAGGACCGGAGAACCCGGGGTGGCCGGTGACTGCGCCCGGATACGTCGCCAGACCGTCGATGTCGGCGACGGTTAGCCCTGCATCGCCGATGGCCGCAAGCGCGGCGTCGATGGTGAGGTCAAGGGTGTCGCGGCCGAGTCGACGTCCGACCTGCGACTGACCGATACCGGAAATGACGGCCCGCCGTTCGGCAGCCGTCATGGTGCCACCGCCCGAAACAGCGGAATGTACACCGGATCGTGGTCTTCGAAGACCACCTCGACGGCCATTCCGATCCGCACGTCTTCGGGAGCGACGTCAACGAGGTTGGTGGCCAGACGAAGTCCTTGCTGCTCGGCCATTTCGACTACGGCGATGATGTAGACGTCGCCGGCGCCGTCCCAGGGCTGGTGGTTCACCGTGAAGGAATACACTGTGCCGCAACCGGATACGACCTGTGGGACGCCATTGCGACCGCCGCAGCGTGGACAGTATGAGGTCGGTGGATGGATGAGATACGAGCACGCCTCACAGCGCAGGAAGCGCAAGCGGCCATCGGCACCCGAAGTCCAGAAAAAGCCACTGGGCCCTTGCGTCGCGGGAAGTACCCGGCCAACTGCGGTGGTCATCGTGCTCCATCCTTTTCGAGGCTTGCACACCGGAACGTCACCGACTATACAAATAGCATTTGATAAGTGTCCGCTGCGGCGCCGCCGCGGCTCGGTGGCACTGAGAGATGAGGGGATCCATGACCCAGGAATCAGCGGCCTCTGGCTTGAACCTGTTGGCAGCTCCCGAATTGACCCGGCATCCCCAGCCCACTTACAAGATCCTGCGCGACTCCTCGCCGGTCATGCGCGTCGACGGCATCGGCGTGCTTGTCAGCACCTGGGAGCTCGTCGATGAGGTCTTGCACAAACCCCAGCTGTTCTCCTCGGCATTGACCTCGGGCGTTCTGAAAAACGAACGCCCGCTCATACCGCTGCAGGTGGATCCGCCGGCACATGGGAAGTTTCGAAAGATCTTGGACCCGTTGTTTGCCCCCAAACGGATGACGGCACTCGAGGCGTCTATCGCAACGCTGGTCAACCAACTCATCGACGGTTTCGTCGACAGAGACGAGATCGACTTCGCCAAAGAGTTCTCGGTGCCGTTCCCCACCCAGGTGTTTCTGACGATGTTGGGCCTGCCGCTCGACGAGACGCCCAGCCTATTGGCGATGAAGGACGGCATCATCCGTCCTCACGAGATCACCGGCAAGCCGCTCGGGCACCCCGACACCGACGCCTATCAAACCGCGACTGCGCAATCGATCTATGGGTATTTCACATCCACGATGCAGGAGCGTAAGCGCCTCCGCCGCGACGACCTGTTGAGCTGGTTCCTCGAGGCGGAGATCGACGGTGACCGCCTCAGCGACGAGAACATACTTGATATCTGCTTCCTGTTCCTCATTGCCGGACTCGACACCGTATCAGCGTCGCTGGACTGCTTTTTCAGCTATCTGGCACAGCATCCCGACGTTCGCCGAGGCATCGCTGACGACGAATCGAACATCCCGTTCCTCGTCGAGGAACTCCTCAGATACGAAACACCGGTAATGGCGGTGGCGCGGGAGGCCACCCAGGACACCGAGTTGGGTGGATGCCCCATTCACGCCGGCGAACAAGTACTGGCCCTGCTCGGTGCGGCCAATAATGACGAAAAGAACACGGATGAACCAGAAGTCGTCCGACTGGATCGTCGGGTAAACCGCCACTTGGGCTTCGGTGGCGGAGTGCACCGGTGCCTGGGTTCGCACCTTGCTCGCGTCGAACTTCGCACCGCGTTGCGGCTCTGGCACCACCGACTGCCCGACTATTCCATCAAGCCGGGCGTCGAACTCGACTTCACCCCCGGCGTTCGCGCCGTGTCGACCTTCCCGATGTTGCTGCACCACGAATCTGCGCATTGAGCGAATGATCGACGAGCGGCGAGACGGCTTCGTCACGTGGCTGACGTTGGACAGACCCGAGCGCTTGAACGCCTTCACCGCTGACGGCTACCGAGAACTGCGCATCGCGCTGCAACGTCTTGCCGTCGACGACCAGACTCGAGTGGCGGTGATCACCGGACGCGGTCGGGCGTTCTCAGCGGGCGCCGACCTGTCCCTGCTCGACGGAGATTCGTCCGCGCTCGAACGGCAGAGGGCCGGCGAGGAATTCGGTCTCTTTCTGCAAGCACTAGCCGGCTTCGCCAAGCCCCTGTTCGCCGCCGTGAACGGTCTTGCAGTCGGTATCGGCGCCACCATGCTGTTGTACTGCGACGTGGTGTTCATGGCGGAAAGCGCTCGCCTGCGGTTGCCTTTCACAGCGCTTGGCATTGTGCCGGAAGCCGGCAGCAGCGTGCTCCTGCCCGCGCGCGTCCGCTGGGCCGACGCAATGTGGGCAATGCTCTCAAGCGAGTGGATCGACGCCACGGCGACACACCAGATGGGGCTCGCTTCGCGGCTCGTGCCGGACGACGCCCTTATCGAGCAGACGGCGACCGCGGCAGCGACCGTCGCCGTCCACGACCCCTTGTCGGTCGCCGCTACAAAACGTCTGATGACCAGCAGCCGGCAGGAGATTGCACGCGCGGCTATCGCGCGCGAACTCGCAGAGATGGCGACCTTGGCAAGCAGAACCGACATGCCAAGCTGACGGCAGCAGAACGTGCGATGAGTCGCGTGACCATGGAGGGCCCTGCAGCAATCCTCCATGGGCTGGCCGGCCGTTCGTACCCGGCCCAGCGCACCTCACAGCATCAATGCGCTAATCTCTCGTGCGCGGCGCCGTGCCGCGGGGTTTGCTCGGAGGGGTTTGGACATGCGAATTGCCAAAGTGGCCGTGCTCGTCGCGGCGGCCGCCATCGTCGGCTCGAACAGTGTCGCGGTGGCTGCACCGAAGGATTACTGCGCCGAGCTCAAAGGCGGCAATACCGGCAGCACGTGTGAGATCCAGCTTTCCGACCCCGCGTACACCGTCGACATCAGCATCCCGCTGAATTACCCCAACCAGAAGGCGGTCGCCGACTGGATCTCCCAGACGCGCGACGGGTTCCTCAACGTCGCCAAGTCCGGCGCGTCTGGCGCGACGCCCTCCTCGCTGACCATCAAGCCGAAGGAGTACACCTCCGCGATCCCCCCGCGCGGCACGCAAGCCGTGGTGTTCAAGGTGACTCAGAACACCGGTGGCACGAGTGCGAAGACGACGTGGAAGTCGTTCAACTGGGATCAGACCTATCGCAAAGAGATCATCTGGACGGCTGCGCCGGACGACAAGGAGAACACGCCGTTGTGGCGGGTCGATGATCCCCTGAAAACCGTGGGGCCCATCGTGCAGGCCGAGCTGCAGAAGCAGCTGGCGCCACCGCCGCCGGCCGCGCCGCCCGCGGAAGCGGGTGAGCCCGCTGCCGCTTCACCCACTCCGACCCCGGAACCCGCGCCCCTGCCCATTGCGACACCCGCGCTCTACAACCCCGCCAACTACCAGAGTTTCGCGGTGGTCAACGACGGGGTGATCTTCTTCTTCGACCAGGGCGTGCTGCTGCCCGACTCATACGGGGCGTTGCAGGTTCTGGCACCTCGGTCGGGCATCGACCCGATGATCGCGTAACTCCGGGCAGTCGCGATCACGCGTTGTCCCGCCATGTGATCACCTCCTTGAGCGACGTCAGGTCGTAGCCGTTGTCCGAAGTGAGCTCGGTCTGGAACAGCGTGACGCCGTTCTCGCGGAACGCATCGGCGCTGTCGGGGTTCTCCCAAAGCGTTGAACGCTCGATGTCCGCGCCGTTGCGCCCGAATGTCGCAGCCAGCTCGTCGACGCGGTCGCACGACCTTCGGAACGCGTCGAGGTCCTGGAACGCGTGCCAGATGTCGGCGTGCCTGGCAACGGCGGGCAGCGAGCGCTTGGGCCCGGTGCCGCCGATGAGGATCGGTAGTTTGCGCACGGGCGGTGGGATCAGTGCGGCCAGTCGCTTCTCGATACGGATCAGGCTCTCGTCGAACAAATCGAAGCGCGAGCTGAAGGTCCCGAAGTCGTAATCGTATGTGGTGTAGTCCTTTTCGTACCATCCCGCGCCGAGGCCCAGTATCAACCGGCCACCGCTGATGTGGTCGACGGTGCGCGCCATGTCGGCGAGCAGGTCAGGATTGCGGTAGCCGACGCCGGTGACGAGGAGTCCGATCTCGGCGTGTGAGGTGATTTCACCCCACGACGCAAGCGCGGTCCAGCCCTCGAAGTTGGCGACGTCGGGCTGCTCATCTTCCAGAACGGGCTTGCCGTCGACTATTCCCTCCATCGCCGGGCGGTGGAAGTGGTCGTAGCCGAAGATCACGTCGACGCCGAGGTCGTCGGCGGCCAACACGGCGTCACGCCATGTGCGGTAGTCGGGTGTGCCGCCGGGCTGGATCTGAACGGCCACGCGGAGGGGACGGGTCATGAAAGCTCCTGAGTCGGTAAAAGGTGCGACTCTCGACCCAAGCTCGCCGGGTGGCGGTTTATTCCGACGGCGCACGCCGTAGGCTCGTGTTCTCTACTCGCGGCGCAGCACGTAATTCCAGTAACACACTCTCGCGTCTGCGTCCTCGAAGCCCAGCGACCGCTCACAGGATTCGATTCGGAAGCCGGCGTCCCTGATCGCAGGCGTTATCTCCGGCCGGTAATAGGACTTCAATCCGACTTCTGTGCACCACCTGCTCTTGATGGGAACGGTGACGCCGAAAACGCCGTCGTCGACAAGCTTCTCGTATGCTTGCCGGAACAGTGCGGCTGGGTCCTCGATGTACTCCAGGACGCCGATCAGCACGGCCGCGTCGAATGAGCAATCCTCTACCTGCCAAGGTGATTCGATGTCTTGCCGGATGAGCTTCTTGTAGGGAAGCCGCTGCGCTTTACGCACCATCGGCCTGCTGCCGTCGAGGCCGGTCACATCCCAGCCCTGCGCCATGAAGGGCAGCGAGCTCAGTCCGGTGCCGCAGCCCACATCCAGAATCTGGGCATGAGGCCGCGGACCCATCGAGGTGATGACCCGTTGCGGCACATCCGTGCATGCCGCGTAACGCAATTCGTTTCGCACGACATGCTCATATTCCGCGGCGAAGTCCGTATAGATCTCCTGCACCGATCTGAGTTTCATCAGAAATGAGATTAGCCTTCAAATCGTTTGCCGAGCGAGAAGCCATGGTCGTCGATTCGCGTTTTTCACGACCACAGCTTCTCTTTCGCGAAAACCGCGTCCTGTCGTCGGCATGGATGAGTAAATCGTGCAAAGCACTGGCGAACCGCGTCCGAGGGAGGATCGATGTCACCGGCGGGCTGGGAGGCGCAGCTGGATCAAACTATCCCGGCGGGGATGGGAGAGGCCTCCGTTCCTGGCGTCATTGTCGGCGTGTGGAAACCGGGCCAGGCGTACACCCGGGCGTTCGGAGTTCGCGACAGCAGTACGGGCGAGCCGATGACCACCGATTTGTCGATGCGCATCGGCAGCGTCACCAAAACCTTTACCACCACGGCCATTCTGCAGTTGGCGGACCAGGGACGAATCGGACTCGACGATCCGGTCTGCCGGTACGTGCCCGGCGCCCCGAACGGTGACCAGGTCACCATCCGTGAGTTGGCCGGAATGCGCTCCGGGCTCTACGACTACTCCGTGCATACCGAGCCGCCGGCCCCTGGCGACGAATCGCGTCAATACACACCCGAGGAATTGGTGGCGATCGCCGCGAGCCACCCGCCGGTCTTCCCGCCGAATGACCGGTTCGACTACAACAACACCAACACGGTGCTGCTCGGCCTCGTGGTCCAGAACGCTTCGGGCCAGTCGCTGAGCGACTACATCCGCGACCACATCACCCGACCGCTTGACATGCAGCACACCCTGTTGCCGGTCGGTGCCGAATTCCCCTCACCGCATGCGCAGGGCTACACCAAGCGTGCCAACGGCCAGATCGCTGATGCCGCTGACTGGAACACGTCATGGGGATGGGCTGCGGGAGCGATGATTTCGACGCTGAACGACATGCGGATCTGGGCTCCCAGCCTGGCGACGGGTGCCCTCCTCTCGCCCGCCACCCGCGCCGAACGCGACAAGTTCCTGCTGGCGCCATCGGAGGGCAAGGGCGCGCTCTACGGGCTCGGCCTGGAGAACCAGAACGGCTGGATCGGCCACAACGGCAATCTCGACGGCTATCAGAGCTACGTCTACTATCTCCCGCCCGAGGACACCACCCTGATCATGCTCGTCAACACGAACGTCGAAGTCCTCGGAGTGTGGAACTTCTTCACCAAGATCGCGAACATCGTCAGCCCCGCCCACACCTGGCCGCCGCCTCCTGACGAGGTCTAAGCCGTCTGCGCTGACCAGCACTGCGCAATTAGTCGTAGATGACGGCTCCGCCGCGTCGCTGTAGTTCGGCGAGGTTGTCACGCATGGCTTGAAGCTGCTCGGATGCGTGTCCGACCCAGTCGGTGAGTTCACCGACGATCCGCACCGGTTCTCGGGTGCGGTAGGAGCGGGTCGGGTTCCCGGGCAGCTTCTTGTCGGTGACGTTGGGGTCGTCCTCGAGCGGGCCTTCCGGTTCGACGATGTAGATCCGCCCGGGTCCGTCGCCCGGGGCCAGCTCAGCGCCCCACACCGCGGCGTCGAGGGTCTGCGTCACGTAGACGTGGTTCATGATGCGGCCCCGCTCGAAGTTCGACGGGCGGCCGGGCACCAGCCGGTCACCGACCTTCAGGTCGGCCTTGGTGCCGTGCAGGTAGGCACCCGACTCGTGGACTTCAAAGGGTTTCGGCGCGGTCGGCACAGCGGTTCTCCATCGGTCGCGGTTGCTGGCCGGACGATTGTGCAGCACGGGTGGGGCCTTGCCGCAAGCCCCGGTTCCCGCCGTATAGTGAGAGTGGGACAACAGGATTCGGTGCTGTTGAGTGAGAAGCCATGGTCGTGGATTCGCGCTTTTCACGACCACAGCTTCTCTTTCGCGGCAGGAGACCGCACCGATCCGATCACCGCCGGCCGAAGGCGAGAGCCGCGACCTGGCCTGCGCCACCCAGCGCGATCACTGCAGCTCTTCGCCGACTCAGCCCGCTGCAGCGCGTCCTCGCCGGGAGCGGGTCGGTGACCTCCTCAGCCGGTTCGCCGCACACATAGAGGCCGCCATCGCCGCGGGTGGAACGGGGTGATCGCGCCCGCTGGCTGTTGCGCGAGGGCCTGGCGTCCGAAGCGTTGCGCGATGCCAACGGCGAAGTCGGCGACCGAGTGCCGCTGCCGCGGATCGCTCGCCCCACAGAGGCGTCGTAGGCTTGATTCATGGGCGGCGAGCAGTTTGAAGTCCGCATTACTTATCCACGCCGGTTCTTCGAGCCGGCTCCCGACGCTGTGCGCCCGCGTGTGCTGGACTGGCAGATGGATTCCCACGGTACGCACGTCGCCAGCCACTACCGGATCACCCGATACGAGCAGGACGGCCAACCGCGGTGGTCGCTGGACGGAACGGGCCAGCACCCGTGGACCAGCGACGACGTCGAATATCTGAAAGATGTGGCCGAGCACCATGCCGGCCGACTGTTTCGCAGACGGCGATGGCATCCCACGAGCATGTACAACGACCACGAGCCGCCGCTGTGGCTCAGTGGTCGAGGCTTGTAGCGATCGAGGACTCGACACTCACAGCGCGCGTAGGCCGGCCAGCGTCCTCTTGAGCAGTTCACGCCGTTCGTCGAGCGTCATCGCGTCGCCGGGGGCGGCGAGCACCCGCAGATACCCCTGGGTCACGAGTTCGCCGACCAGAAACCGCGTCGCACCCAGCGGCAACGACAGCGCAGCCGCGATCTCCGCAGTCGAACGGCTGCGCACGCAGGACGTCAAGATCTGGCCCCGCACATCGTTTTTCGCCCAGCGCGGCGGCTTCGCGGTGGGGTTCGCCTCGACCGGAGCGTCGAGTGGCAGTTCGACATCGCCGTCGATACGGCCTGTCGGCTCGGCCGAGGGCTCCGGTTCGGTGAACCAGTCGCTGAACCCGTCCTCGGCCGGCTGTTCAGCCTGGTTCGCCCTGGCCAGCGCCGCATGGTTGCGCAAGAACGACAACGTCTCGTCGGCGTGCACCGACGCGCGCAGATCGCTGGAAACGACCTTGAGCACGGTGCGGTCGGTGTCGATGACGAACGTCGTGCGCTTGACCGGCAGCAGCCTCGCCAGCAGACCGCGACGCCGCACGTGCCTGCGACGCCGATTGGTCTGACGCGCCATCACGGACCGACGCAGCCTGGCCAGCCTGCCACGGCGCACCCCGAACAACTCGGAGACCACTCCGTCTTCGTCGGAGAGCAGCGGGTAGTCGAACGAGCGCTGCTGGGCGAAGTGGGCCTGCCTGTTGACGGCGTCGGTGCTTATGCCGACCCGCCGGGCTCCGACCTCGGCAAACTCGCTGCTCAGGTCTCGAAAATGACACGCCTGCATGGTGCAGATCGGGGAGGACGCCAACGGGTAGAAGAACAGCACAACCGGCCCATCGGCAAGGAGCGTGGACAGCGTCCGCGGCCGACCGGTGTGATCGTAGAGGGTGAAATCAGGCGCCTTTTCGCCTGCGATCATGAGCGTCAGACTAACGCGGCAGGCCTGCGGCGACCCACGACTCCCGATGATTTTCGGTCGTCAGATAAAAAGAGCACATGGGTACATACGCGGTTACCGGCTCTGCATCGGGGATGGGCGGCGCCGCAGCCGCGAAGCTACGCGCCGCCGGTCACACGGTGATCGGTGTCGATCTGCGCGACGCCGAGGTCACCGCCGACTTGTCGACTCTCCAGGGGCGCCGATCAGCCGCTGAGAAAGTGCTGGCCGAGGCGGGCGGTCACCTCGACGGCGCGGTCATGGCCGCGGGTATCGGGCCCATGCCCGGCGCCGACCGGTGCCGACTGATATTCCAGGTCAACTACTTCGGCGTCGTCGATCTGCTCGACGCGTGGCGTCCCGCGCTTGCCAACGCCGGTAAGGCAAAAGTCGTTGTGGTAAGCAGCAATTCGACGACAACAACACCACTGGTGCCGTGGCGGGCGGTACGTGCGCTGTTGCACAGCGAGGCCGCTGGCGCTGAGCGCGCCCTGCGGTTGCGGCCTGCGGCGCCCGCGATGGCGTATGCCGCATCCAAGATCGCGGTGTCGCGCTGGGTGCGTCGACGCGCGGTGACGCCGGAGTGGGCGGGTGCGGGCATCCGACTGAACGCGCTCGCGCCCGGAGCGATCATGACGCCGCTGCTCCAGCAGCAGCTGGACGACCCGGGGCAGGCGCGGGCGGTGCGCGCGTTCCCGGTGCCCGTCGGCGAATACGGTGACCCGGGCCAGCTCGCCGACTGGATCGTGTTCATGCTGTCCGATGCCGCCGACTTCCTCTGTGGCAGCGTCATTTTCGTCGACGGCGGCTCCGATGCCTACCTGCGCAGCGAGGACTGGCCTGCCCGGGTGAGCGCCGCGGGGCTGCCGCGCTATCTGACCCGATTCGCCAAGTATCGGTTCAAGAAGTAGCCCGCACCTGCTCCAGCGGCGTCACGGTACATTGCCACGCATGGGTCTGCTGGATGGCCGGGTCGCCTTCATCACCGGAGGGGCGCGAGGACAGGGTCGCGCACACGCCTTGGCGTTGGCCGCCGAAGGCGCAAACATCGTCATCGCCGACGCGCCGCGTCCGATGAACCTCACCTACCCGCTCGGTACGGAGGACGATCTGCGCGATACGGCCAAACAGGTCGAAGAACTCGGCGCTGTATGCATTCCGATCACGTTGGACGTCCGCGAACCCGACGCCGTGAACGCCGCCGTCGCGGAAACCGTCAGCAGCTTGGGCAGCCTCGACATCCTGGTGGCCAACGCCGGTGTCGTCAGCACCGGGCCGCTGGACGAGGTCACCGACGAGACGTGGAATCAGCTGATGGACACCAACCTGACCGGCGTGTTTCACACGTTTCGGGCCGCGACACCGGTGATGCGGCGGCAGCGTTTCGGCCGGATCGTCGCCACCTCCTCCATGGGCGGCCGGATGGGCATCCCGGAACTGGCGGCGTACAACGCGACAAAGTGGGGCGTCATCGGCCTTGCGAAGTCGTTGGCATTGGAGGTCGCCAAAGAGGGCATCACCGTGAACGTGATCTGCCCGACCACGACACGCACCCCCATGGTGCAGCCCGTCGGCGGCGACGACGTACCCGACGACCTGGTCCGGCGGATGATGAAGGCGAACCCGATACCCCAGCCTTGGATCGAGCCCGAGGACGTCAGTCGCGGACTCCTCTATCTCGTCACCGATCCGGGCGTGATCACCGGCAGCGTCCTCGAGATCGGCCTGGGCGGCAGCGCGCGAATCCACTGACACGCGATTGCCGTCGACGGGGCGATTTCGACAAAAAGCGGTAACTCGCCGCAAGAACACCGAGATGAATACCCTGATATAGGTGTCTTTGCCACACGTGACGGCCGGCGACCCGAGTAGCGGTGCGCGCTCGAACTGGCGGTCGATGGGGTGGTTGTTCGCTGCGGTGGCGCTGGCCTACTCCGCCGGTGCGGTGCTGTCGTGGCAGTCGTTCGGGGCCCAGATAACGCCTGCGTTCTTCCCGCCTGCCGGTGTGACGGTGGCACTGATGCTGCTCACCCCCCGCTCGCGGTGGGCGGTCATCGTCGCCGCGATCGTCACCGCCGAGCTCGTCGTGGACCTTTCCTTCGGGGTCGACGCAGCCACCGCGTTGGGATATGCCTCGGCCAACTCGGTGGAGCCCATCGTCGGGGCGTCGCTGGTATCGGCCTGGTGCAAAGGCGTGCCCGATCTCCGCACGCGACGCGACCTCGCGAAGTTTCTCGTCGGCGCTTGTGTGGCGGCCCCGCTCGTCGGCGGGCTGATCGGCGCCACCGTCAGCGCCGTGCAGAACGACGCCGCATGGTTCTCGACCGTGCTGCACTGGTGGGCAGGCGACGGGATCGGCGTCCTGGTGGTCGGTGCGCCAATCCTGCTGTGGACCAAGCAATCCCACATACTGCGTAACCGGCCCGCAGAAACCGCGGCCGTGCTTGCCGTGACGGCGGTGTTGTCGTTGGTGGCGATCGTGTGGCAGGCACCGCTGACGTTGCCTCTGCTGCCCGTCATGGTGTGGGCGGCGCTTCGTCTCGACGTGATCGGTGCGGCGCTGGCAGGCGCAGTGGTGGCGTTCACCGTCAACTACATGACGGGCACCGGACGCGGCGCCTTCCACGCATTCGGACTGGCCGAGCCCAGTCGGGTGGCTACCACACAGGTCTTCGTCGCGGTGGTGGCGTTGGTGGCCATGCTCATCGCCCAAGAGGCTGCCGGACGCGTCGAAGCGCTGAGAGCGGGTGAAGCCGAGCGCCGGGAGCGCGACCGCCTGCAGATCCTGGCGCAGCTGGCCCAAGTGCTTTCGGCCGCGCTCACGCCGACCCAGATCGGCGAGGCGGTCGTCAAGCAGCTGTACAACGACGCCGGCGCGCAAGCCGTGGCGCTTGGTCTGGTCACCCCCGACGGGCGCCGTCTGGAGTGGGTGAAGACGGCGGGGTACCCGCAGCTCGTGCACGAGAGGTTCGCACCGGACGTCCCGCTCGACGAGCCGACGGCATCCACCGAGGCAGTGCGCACCGGCCTACCGGTGGTGATCCGCAGCCCTGCCGAATACCGGCGGCGCTACGCCAACTCCACCAACGCTGATCTGATGGAGCGGACCGGGGCCGAAGCGCTGGTGAACTGGCCGCTCACGTCTGGAGCCAGGCCGGTCGGGGTGCTCGCCATGATGTGGACGCAGCGCCAGGCTCTCGACGCCGCGCAGTTGGCGTACATCTCCGCCGTCGCCACCATGGTCGCGCAAGGGTTGGTGCGCGCCCAGGTGTACGCCGACGAGCATGCCAGGGCCGCGGTTCTGCAAGCCGCGGTGTTGCCCAGCGAGCCCGCCGATGTCGCCGCCCTCGACGTCGCGGTCAGCTACCAGCCCGCCGACGGTGAGCACGGGCTCGGCGGCGACTGGTATGACGTCATGGCGCTGCCGAAGCAGCGGACCTATCTGGCGGTGGGCGATGTGGTCGGTCACGGCCTGCCTGCCGTGGAGGACATGGCGCAGTTGCGCAGCGCTGGACGCGCGATGGCCCTGCAGGGTCTGCGGCCCGCGCAACTGCTGGCCGAACTCAACACCTTCACCGCCCACGCGAGCAACGGCAGGTTCGCCACCATGGCGGTCGCCGTGTTCGATCCCCAAGCCGGCGCGGTGTCTTATGCGTCGGCCGGCCATCCGCCGCTGCTGCTGCGTCGCGCGCATGACGGTGACGTTGCGCGTCTGCTCGAAGGTCACGGCCCGGTGCTCGGACCGATCCGCGACGCCAGCTACACCGAGGGTCAGCTACACCTCGAGGCGGGCGACACCCTGGTGATGTACACCGACGGGCTGGTCGAAGGCACCGGCCGCCATCTGGAATCGGGCATCACCGCGGCCGAGGAGGTCATCGCGGGGTGGGAGTCGGACAGCCCGTTGAACGAGCGGTGCAGGCGACTCACCGAAACGCTTGTGATGAGGCCACGTCGAGACGACGTCTGTGTAGTCATCGTGAGGATGCGCCCGTAGATTGCCACTCAGTGAGCGAAGACAGGGTTCGTGTACAGGTAGGCGCCAACGGCGTGGCGACGGTGACGATGGTGCGCGCCGACAAGCACAATGCGCTCGACCAAGCCATGTTCGACGGGCTGATGGGGGCGGCCGAGCAGCTGAGAGGCGACCGGTCGGTTCGTGCCGTCGTGCTGCACGGCGAGGGCAAGAGCTTCTGCTCCGGCCTGGATGTCGCGAGCTTCATGGGCGGACGCGGCGGCACCAACACACTGCTGACCCGCGAGAAAGGCCGGGTCGCCAACTTCGCCCAGCGGGTCACCTACGACTGGTCGCTGGTACCTGCTCCGGTCATCGCCGCGATTCACGGCAACTGCTTCGGCGGCGGTCTGCAGATCGCGCTCGGCTCCGACATCCGGATCGCCGCACAGGACGCGAAGCTGTCGATCATGGAGATCAAGTGGGGTCTCGTCCCTGATATGGGGATCACCCAGACCCTGCCGCGGCTGGTGGCCATCGACGTCGCCAAGGAGTTGACGTTCACCGGCCGCATCGTCTCGGGAAGCGAAGCGTTGGCGCTCGGCTTGGTCACGCGAACCGCCGAGGATCCGCTCGCCGCGGCGCTGGCACTCGCCGACGAGATCGCGCAGAAGTCTCCGGATGCCATCCGCGCCGCCAAGCGCCTGTACAACGAGACCTGGGTCAGCGACGACAGCGCGTCGGCCCTGAAACTCGAATCCGAACTGCAGAGCGGGCTGATCGGCAAGCCCAACCAGTTGGCCGCCGTCATGGCCGGGATGTCCGGGGAGCCACCGGTTTTCACCGACCCGACCGACGAGACGACACGGTCATGACCCAAGCCGAATCGACGACCTGCGCCGTCGTCGGCGGCGGACCCGCGGGGATGGTGCTCGGGCTACTGCTGGCCCGCGCCGGCGTCGGGGTCACCGTCTTCGAGAAGCACTCGGACTTCCTGCGCGACTTCCGCGGCGACACCGTGCATCCGGTCACCCTCACCCTGCTTGACGATCTCGGGCTCTACGACCGCTTCATGGCGCTGCCCCACAGCGAGGTCCATCGAGCACAGTTCACCATCGGTGGCCGAAAGGTGACCGTCGCGGACTTCGGCCGTCTGCGTGAACCGCATCCGCTTCTCGCGCTCGTGCCGCAGTGGGATCTGCTCAACCTGTTGGCCGATGCCGCCCAGGACGAACCGACGTTCACCTTGAGGATGAAGACCGAAGTCACCGGGTTGCTTCGCGATGGGGACAGGGTGACCGGTGTGCGCTATGACGGGCCTGACGGGCCCGGCGAACTGCGCGCTAACCTCACTGTGGCCTGCGACGGTCGCACCTCGCTCGTGCGTCGCGAGGCAGGCATGGTGCCCCGCGAGTTCCCGGTGCCGTTCGATGTCGCCTGGTTCCGCCTCGACGCCGTCGCCGAAATCAAATACCAACTGACGCCGCGCATCTCGGCGGACCTCCCGCTGATATTGATCCCGCGCGAGGGCTACTTCCAGGCTGGCGCGCTCATCCCCAAGGGTGGAGAGTCGCAGCTGCATGCACGCGGCTTCGACACATTCCGGACCAGGGTCGCCGACTTGGTGCCCGAAGCCTCGGTCGAGTCCATCACCTCGTGGGACGACGTCAAGGTTCTCGACGTTCGACTCAACCGCCTGCACCGGTGGTACAAGCCCGGACTTCTCTGCATTGGAGATGCGGCGCACGCGATGTCACCGGCAGGCGGCGTCGGGATCAACCTCGCCGTCGCCGACGCGGTGGCCACCGCGTCGGTCGTCGCCGAACCCTTGTTGGCGGGAACGCTCAGCGAGGCCGATCTGGCCAAGGTGCAACGCCGCCGCAAGATGCCTGCCGTCGTCACCCAGGGCGTGCAACGACTCCTGCACGTCGGATTGCGCCGTGCAATACTCGGCGGTCGAGTGCCCCAACCGCCGAAGGCCGCGGAGCGCGCGCTTTCGGCACTTCTCAGCCGTCTGCCCGGATTGTCGGTGGTACCGGCATACCTCGTCGGAGTCGGCGTGCTGCCCGAACGCGCGCCGGCATTCGCGCGTCGCGCCGCGCGATGAACGCATGTGACGTCGAGGTTCGTCGGGCGGCCCCGTCCGACGTAAACGGCATCGAGCGTGTCGTGCGCGCGGCGTTCGACATGTATGTCGCCAGGATCGGAAGACAACCGGCGCCGATGACCGCCGACTACGGCGCCGCCGTCGAGTCGGCACGGGTGTGGGTGCTCGAGGCCGACGGCGCGGTGTCCGGGGTCGTCGTCAACAAGGTGCGTGACGACCACCTGTTGCTCGACACCGTCGCGATCGACCCCGCAGCGCAAGGCCGCGGTTACGGTGCGCTGCTCCTTGCCCGTGCCGAGGACGACGCCCGCGAACTGGGTCTGGGCGAGGTCAGGCTCTACACAAACGAGGCGATGACGGAGAATCAGACGTTCTATCCACGTCATGGCTATACGGAGACCGCACGCGGTCGTGAAGACGGCTACGACCGCGTCTTCTATGCCAAAAATATTGCGCCACTTGGCTGAAGGTCTTCGCTGAGTGACCAATGCCGTGGGCGTCTTCGCCGGGAGCCTGGACCAGTCGGGTCAGCGTCCCAGTTTCGATCTGGGCGAGCAACTCGGCTTCGCGTGCCTCGAGCTCGCGAATCCGGCGGTGAGCCTCGTTGAGTTGTTTGATCAGCGTCTGTTTTGAAGGATCGGTAGGGGACATCGGAACTCCTTCTTCACTCATGAACGGTTCATAAGGTCAGCGTTGTGCAGGCCGTACGGCACCGCTTTGAGGAGCGTGACCGTCATCGCGGCACCGTCGGCCAGTCGATAGGTGCGGCGCTCGCCGCCCCTCGCGCCGGAAAGCGCTGCACCCAAGGGAGAGTCGATAGAGTAGACGGCCATGTCGGCGTATTCGGCGCCGTGCACGCCCAGCAGGAAGGTGTCGACGTCACCAGTCGCGTCGTAGCGAATGGTGACCACCATGCCGGGCTCGGCTATGCCGTCGTTCGGCGGATCCTCGCCGACGACGGCGTTGATCAGCAGATCGTGGATCTGCTGCATTCGGATCTCCCACGCGCGGTGGACCGCGACGGCGTTCTCGTCGGCTTCTCCGTCGGTGACTCCCGCGGAGAACAGGAACCGCAGGGTGTCGAGCTCGCGGTTGAGCCGTTCGTGGGCCTGCGGGGAGATCCAAACGCGTGTCGGGTTGGCCACGTCAGCACCTCGTCGCTGCATACGGCACGGCTTCCAGCAGCGTCACGCGCACTTCGGCCCCGCTCGGAACCTCGTACGTGCGCTGCTCGCCCGGGCGCGCCCCCAAGAGCGCACGGCCCAGCGGCGACTGCACCGAGTACACGTCGATGTCGGCCTCTTCGGCGCCGCGGACACCGAGGAGAAAGGTTTCGGTTTCGCCGGTATCGTCGAACCGAACGGTCAAAACCATTCCCGGCTCGGCGATTCCGTCATCGGGCGGATCCTCGTCGACGACCGCATTCGACAGCAGGTCTTGGATCTCGCGGATACGAGCTTGGCGCGCAGCGTACCTCGCGGCACGATCGCCGTCGTCCGCCAGGTCGTCGGGGACTTCGACGCCGCGATGTGAACGCAGCTCGGCTAGTTCGTCCTGCAGTTGTTGGTGTGCCTGCCGTGTCATCCAAATACGTTCAGTTGTGGTCATGTGTGTTCCTTCCGATAGACGACTGGATCGCCGTCAGGGGCGGGCCCGCTTGATGCGCCGCCCCTGACGACTCGGAAGCCCTTGTCGGGCGATGCTTATCGGCCGGTTCGGCGCAGCGGGTCGAACTCGCGTAGGGCTTCCGGCTGCTTGCCGGTGGTGATCTGTTCGGCCAGCAGCCGACCGGTCACCGGACCATGCGCCAGTCCCCACATGCCGTGTCCGCCGGCCACATACAGACCCTTGGCGACCTCACCGATGAGCGCGCGGCCGTCGGGCGTCACCGGGCGTGGACCGACCCAGATGTCGCTTCGTTCCGCCCAGCGGACTCCCTCGAGCAACGGACTTGCCGAGGCGACGATCGCTCCCACTCGCGCAGGCACCACCGGATCCTGCGGATCCCGGAATTCCATCGTGCCCGCAACGCGAAGCGCGCCCCGATAAGGCGTGCACGCCACCCGCACGTCGGGCAGATAGATCGGGCCGGGGACAGGCCGGTCCACCGGCACCGTGAACGAGTATCCGCGGCCGGCCCGCACCGGAACGCGAATCCTGCCGCCCGTCAGCCGGGACAGCCATGCGCCGGTGGCGATCACCGCCACGTCAGCGGTCAGCGTGATGTCGCTCGCGTCCACCTTGACCCCGGTGTCCGAACCCGACACATCCCAGACCTCCGCGGTGTGCATCGTTGCGCCCCGCTCTTCGACTGCCTTGCCGAGGGCCTGCACGAATCGGCCGGGGTCGATGAAGCGTTGGCCGTTGACATTCAGCCCGGCGGTGACCGCTTGCGATGCCAGGGGCACCTGCTCGCGCAACGCTGCGCCGGACAGAGCGGTGACCGAAATCGACTGTCCCGCATCCTCGAGGTGGCGTAGTTCGCGCAGCATGTGCTCGGCAGCTTCGGTGGTCTGGAACAGCGCCGTGATCGGCGCGTCCGTCACCGGTGCGTCGACTCCGTTCGCGATCAGCACGTCGAAGGCCTCGAGGCACTCCGCGTTCAGCGGCACATTGGCCCGAATGGCCCTGTGCCACGACGAGGGCCTGCAGTTGAGCGCAAACTGAAGCAGGAAGCCGGCGAGGTCCCGGCCGGGTGGCATGGGAATGTGCAGCGGCGCAGCGGGATTGCCCAGCGAGCGCAGTCCGTATCCAAGCACCGAGGGAGAGTTCAAGGGCACGGTCAATGCGGGCGAAACCCAGCCGGCGTTACCCCAGGAGGCGCCGGCGGCAACGCCGGTGCGGTCCACGATCGTCACGTCGACCCCGCGCTCCTGCAGGAACCATGCCGTCGACAAGCCGACGATTCCCGCGCCGACCACGATCGCCGACCGCGGCACTTGATCGAAGCGTTCGACGTCGACCATCACTTACCTCCAGCGTTTGAGATTCTTCGTCGCTACCGCCATGGTGGTCAGACCGGACCCGGGAGTGTTTGCGGAAATCGGACAACGCGCCGGCGCCCCGTTGTGCGGTTCCGACAACGACGTGGGTCAGACCGCGTGACCGGGGCGGTGATACCCGTCGTCGCTGTCGACCAGGCGGTTGAGGTCGTGTTGCCACCGGTTCCAGCGGATGTGGTCACAGATCGCCATCGTTGCGGCGAATACGGTCGCCACCGTGGCGGCCACGGCGAACCAGAGCGCGAACGCCGCCGCGGCCCCCTCCCACGCGGCACGGGAGGTCGGGTTGGGGGCGGGTACCTGCGCACCTGTGTCGTCGACCCACACTTCGACGGTGTCGCCGGGCTGGACTGACGACGGCGCGTTGACGTCCCCGGTGTGCTCGCCACCGGCCGCCGTCCAGCGGGCCTGCACGTCGATGGTGCCGGTCCGCGACACCAGTCGATTGGCGGGGACCTCGGTGACCGTCGCCGAAACGAGATGACGGGTCCTGGCCTGCTCGGCATAGAGATGGCGGTTGGAGTCATGCACCGCGGTGCCGACGGCCGCGGCGGCCGGGATGGCGAGCACGGCCACCACGAGTGCCAACACCAACACCAGTGCCTCGATCCGATCGCTACGACGGACCAGCGGCCCGCGGCCCATCAGCCGCAGCAGAACCGGCCACCGGGGCACGCCGAGGCTGAAGGTCTCCATTTCGGCGTCATCGGGACGTGTGTTGGCAGTACCGCGTTCGTCGCGCGGTCCGCGGCGCTTCATCGGCATCACTCTCTCGACAGGTCGACAGTTCGCTGCTTCCATGGTCACGCGGATCGCGCCGGGGGTGTTTGCCCCAGTCGAACAACGTCACCGCCGCGGTTTGTCGTGTTGCGACAGCCCGCTCAGTCGGTGTCGATCGCCGCCAACTCGATCATCATCGCCAGCCGCATCTTGGCGTCGTCGAGTTGCAGGTTCGCGATGTCGGCCATTTTGCGCAGCCGGTATCGGACGGTGTTCTCGTGCACGCCCAAGTCCTTGGCAGCCTCGGCCGAATCGCCCTGGGCCGACAGCCAGGCCCGCAGCGTCGCCACGTACTCGGTGTCGTGCGCGCGGTCGTGGCGACGCAATTCGGCCACCGGCCCCCGATCCGGCGCACGACCCGATCGCGCGGCCGTCCGCAACCGCTGTAGCAGGATGTCGTGCCACGACTCGTCATAGGCCACCGGCGCCGCGCCGGGGGAGGAGATCTCGTGGAGGGCAAGGCATTCGTCGGCTTCGCCACGCGCTGCTGGGAGGTCTGACACCTCGGCGGCGCCGCTGATGCCTGCCACCATCGACATCCCGTCGGGCAGCGCGGCCCGCAGACCGCTGACCCAGCGCCGCGCGTTGTTCGCCCCTTCGCCCGGCAGTAGGGTGTACACGGTGTTGCCGACGAGCGCGCTGCGCCCTGGGCGGGACCAGCCGAATCCGGTGGTGGCGCGTTCGAACGCCTGCAGCAGGGCGGCGTCGCGCTCCTGCCCGACGAACGCCTGCACCGCGATCACCCTCAGCAGGCGGTGCGAAAGGCCGAGTCGGCTCATTGCCGTCGCGGCATCGGCCGTACCCTCCAGCAACCGGGTCACCAGCTCGGACTCGACCTGACGTTCCAGGTCTGCGCTGGCACGGGAGCGCAGCAGGTGCAGGGCCACCGTGCGGGCACCGTCGGCCAGCGCGCTGCGCGCGGGTCCGGTCAGCGGCGCCGTGCACTCCACCCACACCGATCCGATGAGTTCGCGTCCCGCCCGCACTGCGACCACCATGCGTCCGACCACACCCTGATCGGGAGCGGGAGCGACGAAAAGCGGCTCCTCGGAGGTCTCCAGATGTGCGTACACGCCACGGGACTCGAAGAATTTTCGCAGCCGTTCCGGTGCCTGTCTCTCCATGATCGTCGAGACGCGCGCTGGGTCGGCGTTCTGCTGTCGTCTGGAATAGGCCAGCACCCGCGCGAGCCGGTCCTCGAAGATCACCGCGCCGCCGGTGGTTTCGGCCAAGCTGTCGGCCAGTGCGAACAGATCCGTTGGGCCGCGGCCGGATTCGGTCTCGCGGCCTTCCAGCACCAGACCGTAGATGATCGCGGCCAACTCACTCCACAACACCGCGGGGTCGACGACCATCACGGCGACACCCTCGGCGGCCCCGGAGAACACGGTGTCGTCACCGTCGGTTTCGCGGACGAGCACGACGACCGCACCGGCCGCGGCCGCCCACCGCACCGCTTCTCTCACCGAGCCGGCGCCGATGCCGAGCAGCACGTCGCCGGTGACGGTGCGATTCTGGGTGACCTCGTGCATGATCACGCTGCGCAGTTCCGTGGACCGTGGAATCGGGCAGAACCGCAGGCGCACGCCATAGCTGCCGAGCACATTGACCAAGCGGTCCAGCGTGACCACGACCGGCTCCCCACATCGAGACGTCAACCAGCCTATCCAGCGGTGCTGTTCAATTGCTGATGTGGTGGACGCCAAACCGGCGGGGCGGCCTCGGGACGCCTCGATCGACACCCGGGTGCTCGAGGTGACCCGTGAGCTGTTGATCGAATCCGGATGGGACGAACTCAGCATGCGGTCGATCGCAGCGCGCGCCGGAGTGAGCCGGTCCAGCCTGAACCGACGCTGGTCATCGAAGGCAGAGTTGGTTCTGCAGGCGATTCTCGGGGCAACGCCGGATCTGACACCGTTCGCCGGCACCGACCGGTCCGGCTGGGTGGAGTGGGTAGTGCAGGGCAGCCGTCAGCTCTTCAATCGCCCTGAGGTGATCGCCGCGGTGCCCGGGCTTCTGCTGGCGCTGGCCGAGAGCGACGAGTTGCGTGCCCGGTTGTGGTCTGATTTCAGCGGGCCTGCGGTGGCGCTGTTCACCGGTTCCGACGCCGACCCGGGTGCTGAGCGGGACGCTCGCGCCGTCATGGCGATGGCTGCCGGCGCAGCGCTGTTTCTCAGCGCGGTCGCCGTCGAGGACGCCACCGACGCCCTATACGCTCGAATCGGCGACATCCTCGGGCAGGTCGTGACCGGGGAAGGAACTGACGATCGCGTTGATCGGTGACCGCCAGGTGATGCCGAGGTCGCTCAGCGTGGCGGAATCGTCGGTCGGCGTCGCGGCGGTGAGCAGGAGCGCCGCTTCGTAACTGAGGCCGTCGCCCATCGACACGATGCTCGACAGCGCATCGCCGACGCGACTCAACCCGCGAAATACGCGCGGGCTGATGGGGATTCGGGTGAATCGGCGACCGGCGCCGAATTCCAGCGCCGAGATCATGTCGTCGAACGCGACGAGAGTGCCGCCGCACACGTAGCGCCGCGGGCCGCGGCCGGGGACCATGATCGCGTTGTGTACCTCGGCGATGTCGCGGACGTCGACCATCTGCATACCGCCGCGCAGGCGGGGGCCGACGCGGAACCGCACGATGGGCGCCCAACCGCGCTCGGTCACGCCGGGCTCGGTGTGAAACGCGGGACCGACCACGCTCGACGGATAGGTGACGACGACGGGTGCGCCCTGTCGCTGCAGTCGTCGTGCGACGCGGTCGGCGTAGGCCTTCGTCTGCGCGTAGGGGCTACGTCCGTCCGCGGTGGGGGAGTCGGGTCCGATGACACCGTCCGGCGGAGGGAACAGTGCGCTGTAGCTGCTGACGGACACCACCGGGTCGAGGCCTGCGGCCACCGCGCGGGTCAGCACCGACTCCGTGGCGTAGGCATTGATATCCCACATCAGCGTGCGGCGACGGTTGTCGGTGCCGACGATTCCGGCGGCGTGGATCAGCGCGTCGCAGCCGTCGATCAGTCGGTCGATCACTGCCGTGTCGCGGACGTCGCCGGGCAGCACCTCGACGTCGCCGACTTCGGTTAACCGGTTCACCACTGGGGCGCCCGCGGCGTCGGGTGCGACGAGCAGGCGCACGCGGTGGCCCTCTGCGAGCAGACGGCGGACGCAGTGCGCACCGAGGTAGCCGGTTCCTCCAGTGACGCCGATCAGCATGGTGCTATATTACGGTGCCAATGGTATCGAAATTGACAGCGGGCCCCGTAACCGTCGAATCGCAGGCGTTCACGCCCATCACGCTGGGGCCGTTGACCTTGAAGAACCGGTTCATCAAGGCCGCGACGTTCGAGGGTCGGATGCCGCTCGGCGAGGTGACCGACGACCTCATCGACTTCCATACCGAGGTGGCCGACGGCGGCGTGGCGATGACGACCGTCGCCTACTGCGCGGTCTCGCCCGGCGGCCGGGTGCATCGCGACACGATGGTGCTCGATTCGCGGCGGGCGAAGGCGTTGCGGCGGTTGACCGACGCGGTGCACGCCCGCGACACGCTGGTGTGTGCGCAGATCGGCCATGCCGGGCTTGTCGCCAACACCAGGTCGAATCGGATGCGCACGCTCGCGCCGTCCACTCGATTGAGCCCGCCTGCAATGGCATTGGTGCGCGGGGCCACCATCGGACAACTGGCCGAAGTCGTCGACGACTTCGGCGCCGCAGCGCGCAATGCCGTCGAAGCGGGCTTCGACGCCATCGAGATCCACCTCGGCCACGGATACCTGCTCAGCTCGTTCCTCAGCCCGAACCTCAACAGGCGCAAGGACGCCTTCGGCGGCGACACGACGCGCCGCGCAGAACTCGCGCGCCGGGTGATCGAACGGGTCCGCGCCGAAGCGGGTGACGCCGTCGCGGTCACCGCGAAGTTCAACATGGACGACGGCGTCCGCGGCGGGTTCTGGTTGACCGACAGCCTGCCGACGGCACGTCTGCTGGAGTCGGACGGATACCTCGATGCGCTCGAATTGACCGGCGGCAGTTCGTTGCTCAATCCGATGTACTACTTCCGCGGTGACGTGCCGATGGCCGAGTTCATCGCCTCGCAACCCGCGTTCGTCGGCCTCGGGCTTCGCCTCATCGGGAATCGGATGTTCCGCACCTACCCGTTCGAGGAGGCCTTTTTCCTGCCGTTGGCCCGGCAGTTCCGTGAGGCGCTCTCGATGCCGCTGATCCTTCTCGGCGGGGTGAACACGATGGACACCGTCGCGACGGCGATGACGGAGGGTTTCGAGTTCGTCGCGATGGCACGCGCCCTACTGCGGGATCCCGGTCTCGTCAACAAGTTTCGCAACGACGGCGCGCGCGAGGGGCTGTGCGTTCACTGCACGAAGTGCATGGCCACCATCTACGACGGCACGCGCTGCGTACTGCGACCGTCATGAGGTAGGACTGGGCCACCGTGCCGGGACAGGCCGCGGGCGCACCATCTGCGGCCACCAGAACCAACGGCCGAGCAGCGCCGCGATGGCCGGCGTCATGAACGCCCGGATGACCAGCGTGTCGAACAGCAGACCCATCCCGATGGTCGTGCCCATCTGAGCGACGACGACCATGGCGCTCACCGACATCGACATCATCGTGAATGCGAACACCAGCCCGGCCGCGGTCACGACGGATCCGCTACCGCCCATGGCGCGGATGATCCCGGTGTTGAGCCCGGCCGGAATCTCCTCCTTGATGCGGGCGACCAGCAGCAGGTTGTAGTCGGCGCCGACCGCCAGCAGGATGATGACCGCCATCGCCATCACCATGAACTCGAGATCAAGGCCGATCAGGTGCTGCCAGAACAGAACTGACAACCCGAACGAGGCGCCCAGCGACAGCACCACGGTGCCGACGATGACAGCTGCCGCAACGATGCTGCGGGTGATGAGAAGCATCACGATGAAGATCAGGATCAGAGCGGCGACGCCGGCGATCAGCAGGTCGATCTCATTGCCGTCCCGCATGTCCTTGAAGGTCGACGCCGTGCCGCCGAGGTAGACCTTCGAGCCCTCCAACGGCGTGCCCTTGATGGCCTCGAACGCGGCGTTCTTGATGTCGTCGATGCGATCGATGCCGCCTGGGCCGAGCGGGTCGTTCTCATGGGAGATGATGAACCGGACCGAATGCCCGTCGGGGGAGATGAAGTTCTTCATCCCGCGCTTGAAGTCTGCGTTGTCGAAGATCTCCGGCGGCAGGTAGAAGGTGTCGTCGTTGTAGGAGTCGTTGAAGGCGTCGCCCATGGCCGATTGGCCGTCGTTCATCGCGAACTGCTGATCCTGCACGCTCGACTGGGTCGAGTGCATGGTCAGCATCATGTCGCGCATCCGCTTCATCGACTCGATCTGAGGCGGCAGCATCGCCTGCAGTTGCGGCATCAGGATCTGCAGCTGCTCCAGGTCCGGAAGCAGTGACTGGATGTCATTGGTCAGCACATCGGTTCCGTCGATGACATCGAAGATGGACCGCAACGTATGGCAAACCGGGATGTTGTAGCAGTGCGGTTCCCAGTACATGTAGTTGCGGACCGGCCGGAAGAAGTCGTCGAAATCCGCGATGTTGTCCCGTAATTCGGCGGTGTCGATCGTAGTATCGCGAATCCGCTCCACCATCGAATTGGTGACGGCCACCATCTCACCCATCAACGCGCTCATCTTCGTCATTGCGTCGATGGTCGTCTGCATCTCGTTGGCCTGAACCAACATGTCGTCCATCGTCCGTACGCTGTACGAACGGTTCAGTTCCTGGAGCGTGCCGCCCATACTCATCTGCGCCGGAATCGTGCTGAACTTCAGGGGTTTACCCTCCGGACGAGTGATGGACTGCACCCTCCCGATACCCGGCACCTTCGTCACCGCTTTGGCGATCCGCTCGATAACGAGAAAATCGGCGGAGTTGCGAAGGTCCTTGTTGGTCTCGACGAGCAGCATCTCAGGGTTCATCCGGGCGACGGGGAAATGCCGTTCGGCGGCGGCGAAACCCTGCTGGGACGGCAGATCGTCGGGCAGGTACAGACGGTCGTTGTAGCTGGGCCGGTAGCCCGGCAGCGTGAGTAGGCCGATCAGTGCGAGGGCGACGGTCAAGGTCAGGATCCATCCCGGCCACCGCACGACGGCGGCACCGATGCGTCGCCAGAATCGAATCCGCATGGCGCGCTTGGGTTCCAACAGCCCGAAGCGGCTCGCCACCGTGATGATGGCCGGCCCGAGCGTCAGCGCTACGAGCACGGCGACCATCATGCCGATGGCCAGCGGAATGCCGAGCGTCTGAAACCACGGCAGCCGGGTGAACGACAGGCAGAACGTCGCGCCTGCGATGGTCGATCCCGAGCCGAGCACGACGTGCGCGGTGCCGTGAAACATCGTGTAGTACGCGGATTCTCGGTCCTGCCCGATCGAACGGGCCTCCTGATAGCGCCCGATCAGGAAGATGGCGTAGTCGGTCGTGGCGGCGATCGCCAGGGTCACCAGCAGCTGGGTCGCGAATGTCGTCAGCCCGATCAGGTCGTTGTAGCCGAGAAACGCCACCACTCCTCGGGTCACCGACAGGCTCAGCACCATGATGGCCAGCACCAGCAGGACGGTGACGATCGATCGGTAGAAGAACAGCAACATGAAGACGATGACGGCGACCGTCACGTACTCGATGACCCTGACGCTGGCGTTGCCCGCGTTCTCCTGGTCGGCCTGAAGCGCGGGCCCGCCGGTGACGAAGACCTTCACTCCGGGTGGGGGTGTCAGCTCGGAAACCAGTTTCTGGACGGCTATCACCGACTCGTTGCCGAGCGCTTCGCCCATGTTGCCCGCGAGATACACCTGGACGTAGGCGGCTTTGCCGTCTTCGCTCTGCGCCCCGACCCGGGTCAGCGGGTCACCCCAGAAGTCCTGGATGTGCTGAACGTGCGTGGTGTCGGCGCGGAGTTTGGCGATCATGTCGTCGTAGAACCGGTGGGAGTCCTCGCCGAGCGGTTTGTCGCCCTCCAGCACGATCATGGCCGAACTGTCGGAATCGAACTCCTCGAAGACCTTGCCGATGCGCATCATCGCGATAACCGACGGCGCCTCCTTGGGCGACATCGACACCGCCTGCATCTTGCCGACTTCTTCGAGCTGCGGGACCGAGACGTTGAGCACGACGATCAGCGCTACCCAGCCGACGATGATGGGGACGGCCAGGCGCCGGATCCACAGCGCGATCCCGCCTCTGTGCACCCGTTCGGCGCCGGTGGCGGCTTCGGCCGTCGGGGCACTCACCAGGACTCCCTCCCTGCGACCCCCCAGTCATATCAGAAATGGTTCGCCCATCTAAGGGGTTTGATGTGGTCGCGGGCGGCCGATACCTCCTCCATGGCCGACATCATCGATCTCATCTACGCCGACCACGACTGGCTGCGCCGACAGTTCTTCCGGCTCGACGACGCCGAATCCGAAAAAGATCTCGCCGCGATATGGGATGTCCTCAGCATGCGTCTGGACGCACATGCCGACGCTGAGGAGAGAGTTTTCTACCCGGCCTTGCTGAAGCGTGGCGGCCGTAACGACCCCGGTAATCCGGCCGGCGATCCGGAGGATGAAACCGAAGACGCGATCACCGACCACAACGCGATCCGAGACGCGGTCCGCGCGTCCCGCCGGCACAAGGCAGGCAGCGACGAATGGTTCGAGGCCGTGCACCAGGCGCGCAAGGAAAACGGCACGCACCTCGACGAAGAGGAGCGTGAAGCCATGCCGGACTTCATCAAGAGCGCGTCGCTCGAGCTGCGCCACGAGCTCGGTATGAAGTGGCTACGGTTCTACGCCGAGCACGAGGCGAGCGTGGGGATCGACAGCCGCAACAAGGACGCGGACTCCTACATCGATCAGCTCTCTTGAGCGATCTCGATCTCGGCGGTCGCCTGGATGAGCGACAGCAGTTCCTTGTCCAGACCCGGAGCGAACTCTTCGCGCCGCTCGGGTGCGATGGTCATCGGGAAGCCCTCCGGCATCACCGCGGTGCTCAGCTCGGTTCCGTCATTCGACGGTGACGCACCCCGGTAGAGCTTCGCCGCCTGGCTCTGGTCGTCGGCGCTGAAGGTGTACTGGATGCTCTGCAGTCCGCGGTCGATGAGCTCCTTGACCTCTGGGAACGCCTCGGCATTGGTTTTCGGGATGGGCAGTGCCGCGCCCCAGTTCACCCCGAGGCTCTCCAAAGCTTTGGCGAAGGCGTTCTCGTGTGCCTGGTCGCGAACGATGAGATAGGCGATCGTGGACCGGGCGGTCTTGTTGGCGGTCATCTCGTAGATCCGGCACTTCTGCAGCCGTCCCGTCGACTCCAACATGAGGTTGTACAACAGATCCAGCACGAGATTGCCGCTGTTGTAGACATAGGACCCCAGCCACGGATTGCCTGCCGCGTCGACCGGCAGGGCCCCCTGCGCGGCGACCAGATAGTGGTGGATGTTGCTGGTGTCGAGCGCGATCTTCAGCGGTGTCGCACCGTTGGCGCCCGGCTTGTCTACGGGGTCGGTCATCTTGCTCTGGTAGCCCGGGGAGCCGTCGAGCAGGCGAGAGATGGTCGTCCCGATCAGCTCGACGTGACTGATCTCCTCGGTGCCGACTCCCTGAAGCAGATCCTTGTACGGCTTGGACGTCGCGTCGCCGCGGAAATTGATGGCCTGAAACAGGTATTGCATCATCGTCCGCATTTCGCCGAACTGACCGCCGAGGCCCTCCTGAAGCGCATTGGCGGCGGCCGGATCCGGCTCATCGACAACGATCTCGTTGATGAGTTGCTGCGTGTGCAGATACATGGTCCTCCTAGGAAGCAGGGAGTGCGGACCCCGATACGGGTCGCCGGAGTGGCTCGCTGGTCTGGAAGCGCACAGTCAAGCAGCGATACCCGACAGAGCGCTGCCCAAAACGAAACTTCTCTGTCCGAAAAGCGAATCAGGGAAACGGGACCCAGGTCAGCTCTTGCGAGATGGTCCACAAGCGGGACGCGTTCTCCCTGTCGCACAGCGGTTTCCAGAGCTGGCGACCTACCGGCCTGCGTTGTGAACCAGTTCGATCGCGTAGTCGTTGACGAAGCGCCCCGCACCCGGGCCGCCGTTGCACGAGCCATCGGATTCCCCGGGTCGCTTCACCCACAGGAACGCGTCGACGTTTCCGTTGCCTGTGTCCGTCGTCGGCGCGGCGCCGAGCGCGCGGCCGCTCGGGTTGCACCAGTACATCTCGCCGTCCGCCGGGCCTGCGCCGTTGCGCGACGTGTCGATGACGTAGGGCTTGCCGCCGGTCATCCCGGAGATCGCGTCGCCGTATCCCATCGACTCCTCGGTGGTGAAGAAGTTCGCGGTGTTGAGGCTGAACCCGCGCGCCTTGGCGACCCCGACCTGGTTGAGCCGGTTGGCCATCTCGTCGGCGGCGACCCACCGCGAATGGCCCGCGTCGACGTACACGGCCGTGCCCGGGTTGGCGGTGAGCCTGTCGACGGCGTAGCTGATCAAGTCGAATCGCTCCTGCCGCTGATCGCCGGACAGGCAGTCGGCCATGGCGAGCGCGTCGGGTTCGAGGATGACGGCGGCCGGTCCGCCACCGATGGCCGCCGCGACGCCGTCGATCCAGCCCCGGTACGCGTCGGCCGAACCGAACCCGCCCGCGGCGTAGCTCCCGCAGTCGCGGTGCGGGATCCCGTAGAGGGCGAGGATCGGCATGGTGCCGGCGGCCTGCGCGTCGGCGATGTACTTCGCGTCCACCGACGGCGTGGACAGGTTGTCCATCCAGTAGGCGGTCGGGGTGTTGGCGATCGAGTCGAGTTCGGGGCTGCGCGGGTCGAGACCGTCAGCGGCCATCTTGGCCTTCGACTTGGGGTTGACGTAGTAGGGCAGCCCGGCCAGCGGGTTGCCGTCGGCCGTCAGGCGCACCGCAGGAGCGGGTGCGGCCGGTGTCGGGTCGGCGACCAGACCCAAGCCGACGACCACTGCAAATGTCAGAAAAGGGGTGATCCACCGCGCGACTGCGCCTACCGCTGAGGACATAACCGGAGAACTTAGTGCCCCTCAGCGACGCGGCGCCAATCGCGCCGCGGGATCGCTCAGTCGATCGAGACGAGGTCGTCGTCGTCGACGAAGACGAGGCTGCCGTCGGCGAGGCGGACGGCCCAGCGCCGTGCGGCATCCACTATGTGGTGTTCGCCGATGTCCACGGCCTCCCCGGCATCGCTGCCGAAGTCCTCGACGACGAACCCGTAGACCTCCTGAGGTGTCCCGGGATACACGCGCACCGCGGCGTCGACCTTCACCTCTCCTGATCCACCCGCGGTCGCCTCATCTTGTGACTTTGTCATCGGTCCCCACTTCCTCCCAGAGTGTTTACCTACTCGTCAACTATTGCATGTTCGACGAGGTCGGGTCGATTTTCGGCGGACCACCGCTCTAGCTCGCTGCTTCTGAGCAAAATGCGCAAAAGGTGGATTTCGACGGTATGTCCCGGTTGTGCGCACAAGCGTGGCATCGCGGCAGTTCAGCCGTAATTTTCCGGGTGACGAACCTGGACGATACGGAGAAGAAAATGCTGAATTCGTTGCGCGCCATGCAATTTCGGGGCGGAACCTCGAAAGGCGTCTACCTGCTGCGAGATGACCTGGCGCCCTACGGCGTCAACCCCGACGCGGTGCTGTCGGCGCTGATGGGCAGAGCGCCGCGGCAGATCGACGGCCTCGGCGGGGACACCACGACCACGAGCAAAGTGGCGATCGTCGGCCCCTCGACCGAGGACGACATCGACATCGATTACCTGTTCGCCCAAGTGGACCCCGCGACGGGCAAGGTGGACCGGACGCCGACCTGCGGCAACATCCTCGCCGGTATCGGGCCCTTCGCCATCGAGCGCGGCCTGGTTCCCGTGACCGGCGAGACGACCTCGATGAGCGTCCGGCTGGTGAACACCGGCGCGCGGGTGGTCGTCACCGTCGAGACCCCTAACGGGCAGGTCAACTACGAGGGCGCCCAGACGATCGCCGGGGTCGCGGGCAGCGCCGCCCCGGTGCGGATGACGTTCACCGAGTTCGCGGGCGGAACGACCGGATCGCTGTTTCCGACGGGCCACAAGATCGACTTCGTCGACGGCATCGAGATCAGCTGTGCCGACGCCGGCGTGTGCGCGGTGCTGATGCGGGCCGCGGACTTGGGCCTTACCGGCGCGGAGACGCCTGCGGAGATCAACGCCAACACCGCGATGTTGGCGCGGGTAGAGCGAATCCGCCGCAAGGCTGGCGAGCTGATGGGCATGGGCGACGTCAGCGGAAAGGTCGTGCCGAAGCTCATGCTGATTTCGGATTCCGAAGCGGCCGACGCCCGGTCCCGGTATCTGGTACCGAACGTGTGCCATCCCGCGCACGCCGTCGGGGGCGCGATCAATCTCGCTGCCACGCTGTCGATTCCGGGCACTGTCGCCGACAGCCTTGCCGGCAGGTCCGCCGATGCCGAGACGGTGTCGATCGAGCACCCCAGCGGTGTGATCGAGCTGGCGATGACGATCGACGACGAGGTCCCGGTCGGCGCCCGACTCACCTCGACGGCGCGCAAGTTGAGCGATGGGACCGTCTTCTTCGAACTAGACAACGCCACCGGAGAGAAGTGATCGAGATGCGCGCGAACTTCTTCACCCGTTATGGCCGTTGGGTTTTCGCCGCGGCGATGATCGCCACGCTCGGCTTGATGTTCAGCGCGATGCAGCTGCCTGCGGGGTGGTTGATCGCGGGGATGGTCGGCGCGGCCGCCACCGCCATCATGTTCCGCAAGGAGCTCAACCCGCCCAAGAAGATGATGTCCGCCGCACAGGGTGTCATCGGCGTGCTCGCCGTCGAGCCGCTGACCAAGCTGACGACATCGGATTTGGTGCACTTCGCGGGCAACGCCGCGTTCTCCGTCACCACCACCCTCGGGCTCAGCATCGTCTTCGGCATCGTGCTGTTCCGGCTGGCCCCGGACCTGGGCCTGGCGACGGCCAACCTGTCGCAGATCGCCGGTGGCGCGAGCACGATCTCGAGCATGGCCCGCGAGCTCGGCGCCGACGAGCGCTACGTGGCGCTGTCGCAGTACCTGCGGCTGGTCATCGTGGTGCTGACCATGCCGATCGTGCTGCCGCATCTCGGTGCCGCCGATCCGGCGCGGGAGGTGGCGACGGCGCAGACGTGGCATTTGACCGGCCTACTGCTGCTCGTCGCGCTCATCTACGCGGGGGGACGTCTCGGCAAGCTGGTTCGGCTACCCGCACCGTTCCTGTTGGGCCCGCTTTCGCTGGCGGCGGTGCTTGCGATCGCCGACCCGCGCCTCGCGGTGCTGATGGCTCCGACGACGCTGATCACGAGCGCGGCCTATGTCGTCATCGGCTGGCAGGCGGGAGGCGGCTTCGCCGTCGATGTGCTGCGCAGGTTCATCAAGCTGGTCCCGCTGACGCTGACGTTCGTCGCGCTGACGAGCGGAAGCTGCTTCGGAATTGCTGTCGTGGTGAGCCATTGGGCCAACGTGTCGCTGGCCGACGCCTACCTCGCCACCACCCCCGGCGGCATCTACGGTGTGCTTGCGATCGCCAACGAGGTGCACGCAGGCCCGATCGTGGTGACGCTTCAGGTGCTGCGGTTGGTCGCGATGTTGTTGGCGGCCGGGATGATTCCGAAGATCATCGAGTGGCTCAGCCGACGCTCAGCCCCGAGCGGGCCGGGCGGGCGGCTTGTCGACGGCGACGAACTCCTGCTCGGGCCGGCCGGTGGTGCCGTACCGCAGTTGGATCTTCACCTCGCCGGAGTTGGCGAGGGTGGACAGGTAGCGCTGCGCGGTCGCCCGTGAAACGCCGATCTCGGCCGACACCTCCGCCGAGGACATCGGCTGGCCGGATGCGCGAAGCGCCTGCAGCACGAGATCTTTAGTTGGGGAAGCCACGGCGGTGGGGGATTGCGTAGGTGCGATCTTCGGACGTAGTGCGTCCAGCGCCGCATCCACCTCTTTGCCGCCGAGGTTGGTGCCGGCCAGGATCTTGCGGTAGCGCGCATAGCCGCCCAGCCGCGCCGCGAGGTCTGCGGGAGCGAAGGGTTTGACGATATAGCTCAGCGCTCCCGCGGCGATCGCGGCGCGGATGGTCGGTGCGTCGTTAGCGGCACTGAGAACCATGCTGTCGCAGCGCAACTCGCGGACGAAGTCGATGCCGGAGCCGTCGGGGAGGTAGACGTCCACCAGTGCCAGGTCGACGGGCTCGGCCTTCTGCGCGGCGGCGATCGTCGTTGCCGTGGTGGTCACCGTGAACCCGGGCAGGGCGTTGACGATGCCGGCATGCATATTGGCGACGCGAAAGTCGTCGTCAACGACGAGCACCTTCAGTTCTGAGCTGCCCATTCGGCTTCCTCCTCTACCATCACACCCGGCAGGCGGGCGATGAACTCTGCGCCGCACAACTCGGCGTCGGGATTGCCGGGGCTGGACAGCCGGATGTCGCCGTCCAGCGCGCGGCTGATCTGACGGGCCAACGCCATCCCGATGCCGCGGCCGCCGGGGATGCCCGAGTCAGGTTTCGTCGACCTGCCTTCGGTGAACACATGCTCGACGAAATCGGGCGGAACGCCGTCCCCGGTGTCTGCGACGGTGATGTGTAGTGTCGAATCATCCTGCAACAACTCCACTTCCACGATCTTCTTCTCGCTGGCGCCGGTGCGCGCCGCGTAGATCGCGTTGTCGAGCAGGTTGCCCAGCACCGTCGTCACGTCCACCGGCAAGGCCAACCGGCCAGGGACCCAGGTGTTCTCGCCGATGGTCAGCCTGACACCGGCTTCCCGAGCCGCGGCGGCCTTGGCGGCAAGGAACGCCTGCAGGAACGTGTCGCGGATGGCGTCGATACGGGGAATGGCCGAGCCGAGCGGGCCCGACCCAAGTAGCTCCTCCACGTATTGGGCGGCTTCATCGACGTGACCACTCTGCAGAAGCCCGTTGAGCAGGTGCAGCCGGTTGGCGAATTCGTGGCGTTGCGCGCGAAGGACGGTGCTCATCAACTGAACGGCGTCGAGTTGGCGGGTCAGTGATTCGACATCGGTCCGATCACGTACGACGAGAACGGTTCCCAAATCACGGCCGTCGCGCGTCACCCGTCGCGCAGACACCACGACGATGCGTTCGCCGACGGTGGCCAGCACGGGTGTCGGATCCGCGGACCGGAAGACGTCGAGCACCCGCGGGGTGAGGCCGATGTCGTCGACCAACCGCCCTGGCTCGTCGTCGATTCCGAGCAGGCGGCACGCGAGGTCGTTGACGAACGTGACCTTCCAATCGGGGTCGACGGCCAGCACACCCTCGTCGATACCGTGCAGCACCGCCGCCTGGCCCCGGATCAGTTCGGCCATCTCGGACGGTTGCAGGCCAAGGGTCAGTGCCCGCCACCGGCGGGCCAGCAGCAGTGAGCCGACGATGCCGATGATCAACGCGAGCCCGACAAGGATCGCCGCGCGGCGCACATCCGACCACAGCTGGTGGTGCACTGTCTCGGTGGAGATACCGACGCTGACCTCGCCGACCACACGGTTCGAATTCGGAGCGTAGATAGGCACTTTCGCGCGGACCGAGCGACCGAGCGTGCCCTGCTCGCGGTCCACCACCTCGTGGCCTGCCAACGCCTGCGAGGGGTCGGTGCTGACGCGCTTGCCGAGTTCGTCGTGGTTGGGGTGCGACAGCCGGATGCCCTGGTTGTTGGTGATCACCACGAACAAGAGGTGTGCGTGGCTTTGTATTTCGGTGGCCAGCGCCTGAAGCGGGCCGTTGGCCAACTGTTCGGTCAACGCGGGGCTGGGAACCAGCGGGGTGGCGTCATAGCGTGTGACGTCGGCGCGGACTGCGGGCGCGTAGGCGATCGCGCGTGCCACGTCCAGCGACTGTGTCTCGTATTGGGAGGCGAGGCGGTCGTGGCTGAAGAACGCGAGCATGCCGCCCGCCAACCCGAGCGTGAGCGCGACGATGGCGACCTGCAGCACCAGCACCTGAGTGGCGAGGCGTAGATCGACGCGCCGCATTCGGACCATGCGACGAGCGTACGGGTCGCGCTGAGCACATGCGCAAAACTTCGAAATCGCCTGTTGCGCGGCTAGTGCGCACAAGCGAGCCACCACGTCGGCGGCTCCGTAATTTCGGTCGAAAGCGGAGGCATGAACGTCTTCGAAAACCAGACCGGCGAGGAGACCGCCATGCTGATGCAAGCCGACGATGACGCCGCCCGGCTGCGCGAACTCGGGTACGAACCGGAACTCGCGCGCACTCTGTCGGTGCGGGACTTGGTGATCCACGGATTGATCTACATGGTGCCGCTGGCCCCGATCGGGATTTTCGGGATCCTCTACGACATGTCGGCCGGGGCGGTCGCCGCGGTCTACGTGATCGCCGCCGTCGCCATGTTGTTCAGCGCCATCAGTTACAAGGAGATGGCTCAGGTGTTCCCCGTTTCGGGATCGACCTACAGCTATGTCAGCCTCGGCACGAACCGCTTCCTCGGGTCCGTCTCGGGCTGGGCGATCCTTCTCGACTATCTGTTGTTGCCTGCGCTGCTCTGCGTGCTGTCGGCGAGTGCGATGACCACCATCGTGCATTCGGTGCCGGCGTGGATGTGGGTGGTGTTCTTCGTCGCGGTCACGGCCGTGACGAACCTGCTCGGCATGAACGTCACAGCGAAGGTGAACAAGTACTCGCTCTACATCCAGCTCGGCATCCTCGCCGTATTCCTCACTTGGGCAGCGGTTCTGGTGCTGCACGGACAGGCGCATCTGACGCTCGACCCGTTCCATCCGCACGGTGGCGCGCCGTGGTCGGCGGTGGCGGGCGCCATCCCGGTTGCCGCGTTCAGCTTCCTCGGATTCGATGCCGTGTCGACGCTCAACGAAGAGGCCAAGGGCGGCGGCAAGGCGGTGTCGAAAGCGACGATGCTCGTCATGTACATCTCGACGCTGTTGTTCGTCGTGCAGGTCTACTTCGCGTGCATCCTGGTGCCGAACGGCACGCACTACGCCGAAGGGACGGCGGCCAACAACGCCTTCTACAACCTGGTCGGCGACGTCATGGACAACAAGTTCAAGATGTTCATCGTGCTGAACTCGGCGCTGTTCGCCGCGCTGGGGAACATGGCCGCCGCGAATGCCACGGCTTCACGGCTGGTGTACAGCATGGCGCGCGACGGCCATCTGCCGAAGCTGTTCGCGCGGGTGAGCGGGAAGCACAAGGTGCCGGTGAACGCGATGGTGATGATCTGCGCGCTCGCCTTGGCGATCGGAATCTTCGGTGTCAGCCAGGCGAGCCTGCTGACGACGCTTGTCACCTTCGGGGCGCTCCTGTCCTACATCTTGATGCACTTCAGCGTGATCACCCACTTCGTCAAGCGCAGCGGAAGCAGGCAGTGGTTCGCCCACCTGGTTTCCCCACTGCTCGGCGCGGCGATCCTGATGGTCGCGCTGTGGGATGCGGATACCAACGCCAAGATCGTCGGGACCATCTGGCTCGCGATCGGTATCGGTGTCGCGGCCCACCTGCGGATGTCCGGGCGCGACTTGGAGACCTCCGAGGTGTGAGCCGTGTCCGGTCAAATTGTCGGTGGGTGGTGGCATAGTCGAACATGTGTTCGAGTCGGAGTTCGCGGCGGCCAGTGATGTGGAGTTGGTGGCTGCGATCGAGGATGGGGTGCGTCAGGAGGCGATGGCCGGGGCGCGGCGGATGGCCGCGATCGCGGAGTTGACCTGCCGCCGGGTCGGTACGCCTGATGAGCGGGAGTTGTGGGCGTTTGATCCGTGGGATTCGGCTGCGGCGGAGGTGGGGGCGGCGATGGCGGTCGGGATGCGCCGCGCTTCGGGGCAGATGCGCATCGCCGAAGCCCTGCGTGAGCATCTGCCGCTGGTGGCGGCGCTGTACTTCAAGGGTGCGTTGACCACGCGGATGGTGTCGGCGATCACCTGGGGCACCCGGCTGATCGTTGATGAGGGTGTGTGGGCGCGGGTGGATGCCGCGATCGCCGAACGCGCGGCGAATTGGGAGCGGCTCTCCGATGACAAGGTGCGTGCCGCGGTGGATTTGCAGGTGGCCCGCTTTGATCCGGATGCTCAGCGGCGCAGCGAGCAGGTGGTGCGGGGCCGGGATTTCCGGATCGGGGCCTGTGATGATGAGGCCGAGACGGTGTCGGTGCATGGCCGGTTGTTGGCGCCGGCGGCTGCGGTGCTCGCCAAGCGGATCGCGGCGATGCTGGCCGGGTTGTGTGCTGATGATCCGCGTACTGCGGGGGAGCGCCGCTCGGATGCCGTGGCCGCGATCGCCGAGGGCAACGATGTGTTGGCGTGTCGCTGCGGCAAGCCCGACTGCCCGACTGCCGGGGTGCAACAGCACTCCGATGTGGTGGTCCATTTGATCGCCGACCACCACGCCCTCGCCGCCGCCACAGCCGAACCGGCCGCAGGCGAAGCCACCGACGCCGCGCCCGCCTCAGACGAAGACGACGACGCCGACGAAGCTGCCGCGGTCGCCGAGGATTTCGTCGTCGAGGTGGAACCGGCCGAATCACCCGGCGACATCTCGGACGGGGCTGCGGCGGCGCCGACGTGGCGGTCGGCGGGGCCGGCGTTGTTGTTGGGGCGTGGGGTGGCCTCGAGTGCGGTGTTGGCCGAGGCGATCCGCAATGGGGCGACGATCAAACCGATCGTGATGCCCGGCGCCGAACCCGAGATCGGTTATCGGCCCTCGCCGCAGTTGGCTGAGTTTGTGCGGATGCGGGATCTGTTCTGCCGGTTCCCGGGCTGTCCGGTCAGCGCGGATCGCTGCGATATCGATCATGTCCGGCCCTATCCGTTCGGGCCGACGCATCCCTCGAACTTGAACTGCAAGTGTCGCCATCACCATTTGATGAAGACGTTTTGGACCGGGATCGGCGGCTGGTGTGATGTTCAGCTGCCTGATGGCACGGTGATCTGGACCGGGCCCAGCGGCAAGACCTATAAGACTCTGCCGGGTAGCCGGTTGTTCTTCCCGGCCTGGGACGTCACCACCGCGGCCCTACCGCCACCGCAGGCTCAACCACCCCCAGACGCCGCGGGGCGCGGGTTGATGATGCCGCGCCGAAAACGCCCGCGTGCCGCCGACATCGCCGCCGCCATCCAAGCCGAACGCGACCTCAACGCACGCGACAACCCACCCTTCTGAAACGGCCGCCGCGCGGTGGGCCGGGGAATCCACGCGCGCATGACAACGTGCCGGCCTCTGCAGAGGAGACCGGCACGAGGTCGTTCGCGTATGTGCTCGATCATGTCGGGTTGATCTCGTCCAGGCTCCTTCCCGTCGTGCGCGGACCGAACGGGATCAACACCGCGACCGCCGCCGCGAGCGCGACCAGCACGACGGTGAACATCGCCGCTGCCCCATAGTGATTCAGCACAGGGATCAGGATGAACGGCAGCGCAGCGCTGGACAGTCGCGACAACGAGTAGGTCCATCCGACCGCTGTCGCCCGCACATCATTCGGGAATATCTCCGCCTGGTACACGTGATAGATGTTCGAGAACACATTGCTCGCCGCAGTGGTCAGCAAGCCGAACACAACGATCATCGCCGGAGCGCTCACCGTCGCGAACAACACGCCACAGATCGCCATCACCGCAACCGTCGCCATGATCAGGTATTTGCGTTCGAACCGCTTCAGCAGCGGGATCGACGCCAGCGACCCCAGCGGGTAGCCGATGAACGACACGGCGGTGAACAACAGCGACGACGTCACGTCATATCCGCGGCTGACCAACACAAGCGCCGCCAGCGTGCCGAACCCGTAGTAGCCGAACGGCTGGAACAGATGGAAGAAGGCAAGCATGGTCATCCGCTGCCGGTAAGGGGAAAGCCGCAGCCGCGCAATCGCAGTCGACCTCGCCACCGGCTCCTCCTCGACGTCCTCGGCTTCGTAGTCATCGTCATCGACGCTGTTCTCGGCCGCCGGTGCGGAACCTGTTTCGAAGGCCCGCACCGCAGCTTCGGCCTCGCCCATCCTGCCGACGCCTGCCAGCCACCGGGGTGACTCCGGCAGGCCTCGACGCAACGCGATGACGAACAGCGCACCGATTGCACCGACCACCAACAGGAATCGCCATCCGGCGAAACCGAAGATGCTGTGACCGTTCAGCGACAGCGACAGGAATCCCAGCACAGGAACCGCAACGAAGGAGCACGTGTAAGTCCACGCGGCCAGGCGTCCTCGGTCGGCCTTCGGCAACACGTCCGATAGATACGAATCGGCGACCGGATACTCCGCGCCCACACCGATGCCCGCCATGAAGCGCGCACCGACGAGCATCCACGGGTTGGGGGCGAACGCCCCGATGATGCTCCACACCGAGAACCACACCAGGTTCACCAGGAACGCCTTCTTGCGCCCGATCCGGTCGGCGATTCTGCCGAATGCCGCTGCCCCGACGAACATCCCGATGAACGACGACGCCATCAACAGCTGCAGCGCAGTGCCGCCGAATCCGTACTGCGTCTTCAGCGCGGTGGCGATGGTGCTGGACAAGAAGATCTCGTAGACCTCGAAGAAGAGGCCCAGCCCGATCGCGACGACGACCTTGCGGTGTACGCGTCCGACGGGCACACGGTCAAGACGCCTGCCGATGTCGTGCAGCCCGACCCTGCGGTCGGGCTGCACCAATGTCGCGGTCATTGCGAGTCTCCGTTTGCGTTCGAATCCGACTGGCTGTTGTTGTGCGAGTAGTTGCCGTCGTGGTTCCAGAAGTTCCAGCGGTTGTCGTGATCGCGGTTCCAGAAATTCCAGTGGCCGTCGTGATCACCGGAGTAGTTCCAACGGTGGTTGCCGCCGTGATTCCACTGCGAGGGATCCCACTGCCCCGACTGATCGGGCGCAGGAGGCGGCGGCGGGGGAGGCGGAGTCGGCTGCGGCGCCTGATGGCTGGCCGGCTTCGAGTAGCTGCCCGACGACATCGACGAATGCGACTGCGGACGGTAGCTCGGCGCGGACGGCCGCGCGGTAGGCATCGGAGCCGGAGCCGGAGCTGGAGCCGGAGCCGACGTCGGCGCCGGTGCGCTGTGGTTGGCCATGTTCACCGGAGCGCCGGCCGACGAGCTGTGCAACACGCCGAAAAGGCCTGCCGCCGCAGCGATGACGAATCCCGCGGCCGTGAAGGCCAGCACGCCGGGGCGTGCATACCACGGCTGCTGCGCGGAATACACGGGTGCTGAATTGAATTCGGGCTGCTCGGCAGACCAGGCGTAGGCGGGCATGTACTGCGGGGCATACGGTGGCGGCACCGGTGCCGTCGGACGCGCCGACGTCGGCGGGAAGTATGCCGCCATGGTCGGCACATCGGGCGACGGGGTCCACCACGGCGCGGCCTGCGTCCTGGTCCACTCCCGATCCTGGTTCGAGGGATAGGTGGTCATTTTGTGCTCCTTGTTCGTGTTTCAGGTGCACTTTCTGCACCGCTGCACACGAAGTTATGGAGCTGGACGGGCCAAAGCCCGCTTGTGCTCACAAGGGGCGCTAACAGGCGATTTGCACCTTTTGCGCGTTGTGCTCACGCCCCGTACGCGGGCGGAGCCTGGAGGTTCGGCGCCGCCGCGGCCAACAGTGCGGCACGGTCGCGGTTGAGCGGCGGGTAGATGCGTTCGCCGTTGATCACCCGCTTGGTCGCCTTGGCCTCGGCGCCGCGGCTGACGACCTTGCGGTCCCAACCCTCGGTGTACACCGCGCCGGCCGGCCCGAGGTCGAGCACGGTCACATACCAGGGGATCCGCAGCGACAGCATCGGAGCGCCCAGCAGGTCGCTCACCACGTTGTAGCCGGCGTAGCGGCCCATCGGCCTGCCGTGCTGGCACGACATCACCGAGAGGTGGTCGTCGTCCATCTTCGCCGCAGCCACATCCCCGGCGGCGAAGACACCGTCAACGCCCTCGACCCTCAGATAGTCGTCGACGGGTAGTCGGCCCAACGCATCGCACGCGACGCCGAGTTCGGCCGTTAACCCGCTGGCTCGCATTCCCGCGCACCACACCACCGTCGCGGCCCAGATCACCTCACCGGACGACAACGTCACGCTTCTCTCACCGACGGCCGCGACGCCCATCCCGGTCACGGCGTCAACCTTGTTCTGCGACAGGGCGTCCTCGATCACCGGCCGAGCCGAATCACCCATGTCCGACCCGACGCGTGGATTGCGGTCGACGAGAATCACCCGCGGTGTGACGTCGGGGCCGAGCGCATCGGCGAGCATCCCCGGTAACTCGCTGGCGGTCTCGATTCCGGTAAGACCCGCGCCCACCACCACCGCACACGCGGATGCGGGATCCGCCGCGTCGAGGCCGCTGATGTGGGTCTGCAACGCCGTCGCGCCATCGAATGTGTCTACGTCGAAGCCGAATTCGGCCAACCCGGGAAGGTCCGGTTTGACCACCTTGCTGCCCACCGCGAGCACGAGGCGGTCAAAGCGATGAGTCGCGCCATCGGCGGTCGTCACGGTCTTGGCATCCGCGTCGATCCCGATCACATCGGCGGTGATGTGGCCGACGCCGACCGGATCCAGCAGATCCCGCAATGGGATTCGGCACGGGCTGAGGTCGGCTTCGTAGTTGCGGACCCGAATGTCGTGGTACGGCTGCGAACTGATGACCGTGACGTCGACGGTGCCCGGCGCGACGCCTAGCTCATCGAGCCGTCGTGCCGCGCCGAGGGCCGCCCACAGCCCGGCAAACCCCGAGCCGAGGACCAGCACACGCGGCGCGGACGACATCACCACTTCCCGCGGTGCACGACGTCGTCAAACGGTCGACGGTCAGGTTTGTTGACCGGGGTGAGCGGGCGGTCGGCGGGATAGCCCACCCCGATCATGTACGCGACGAAATGGTCGTCGGGCACGCCGAGGATCGCGCGGGCTTTCGGCTGGTCGCCGACCGACGAATGACCCGTGCCGATGCCCAGTTCGGTGGCGGCGAGCATCATCGCCATGGTGGCCTGGCCCAGGTCGTACTGGTCGACGGTCTTGCGTCGCTCATCGGGAGGCTCGGGCGCGACGAGGACGATCGCCGCGGGCGCAGACGCGATGTGGCCCGCGCCCCGCCATACCGTGGACAGTTCGCGCAATTGCTTCTCGTCGGTCACGATGACGAAGTCCCACGGCTGACGGTTCTTCGCCGACGGCGACCGCCAACCCGCCTCGACGATGCGATCCAGGTCCGCTTCGGCAATCGGCTCCTGCCGATAGCTTCTGACGTTTCGTCGAGCGCGGATCGCCTCCCAGACGTCCATACCGACCTCCAATCTCCCGTGGACCCCTTGCGCAATCTACGGCGTCAGTGGTTTCCCGCGGCGAGCCATGTCGCTTCTTCGCCGGGTGCGGGCAGGACGCGGCCGCCCTCGACCGCGTAGTGCGCCGGGCTGCTGGAGAAGACGACCAGGACCCGGTTCGGCGGGATGCCGGTGACCCGCGTTGCGGCGTCGGCGATTTCCGTTGCCAGCCTAGTGGTCTCTGTCTCCGGATGTCCGTCGCGGACCCACCCGGTGATGAGCAGCGGTTGAGCGGGAACGGCATCGGTGTAGATGTTCTCCGCAGGCACCTCGTTGAACACCACGTTGACGTACGTGCTCGGGACGTGGTTGATCTCCGAGTGGATGTGCGTGATCTCGGCAGCCAGCGCCGCTTTCGTCGTGGAGTCGATGGTCGCTTCGGCAGTGGTGCAGGTGTAGATGGGCATTTCGAATCCTCCTGAGTTGAAAAGCTCGGCGGGGCTTGTCACCCCGCCGAGCACTGGTGCGTCGTCAGCCGAGCTGCGGCAGTTCCGGTTGGGTGTGGACGACGATGACCGTCGGGCCCTCGGCGTCGAGTGCCAGCTTGAACTCGTTCGCAAGCGCATCGGTGGTGTCGACGTCGGCGGTCCGGCATCCGAAACCCTTTGCCACCGAGGCGATATCGAGCCCGGGAAGATCCAGCGCAGGCACATGCGGGGTGTTCTCCAGCATGGCGAACGACTTGAGGATCTCGTAGGCCCCGTTGCGCAGCACCACGAACACGATCGGCAGCTTGTGCTGAGCAGCGGTCCAGATCGCCTGAACCGAGTACTGGAACGAGCCGTCGCCGATGGTGGCGACGATGTGCCGATCCACACCGCGCTCGCGGTCACCCAGCGCGATGCCGACCGCGCCGGGGACACCCCAGCCGATGCCGCCGCTGCCGGTGGCGTAGAAGCCGCCCGAGTGGGTCGTCGGCAGCCACTGAAGCAGTTCGGCCATCGTCGACGTGGACTCCATCACCACCGCGGAATCGTCGGGCTTGACGGTGCTCAAGGTCGCATAGACCTCATCAGCCGTCAGCGGGTCCGACGGTTCCGACGTGCGCACGGCACGATCGCGGTTGAACGGAGTCGGCGCTGGCCGATTCGTCGCGTCGATCATGTCGACCAGCGACTCCAGGACCGTCTTCACGTCACCGATGAGGCTGTCGCCGACCGGTGCCTTGGCCGCCACCCGTGGATCGGACGTGATCTGCAGCAGATCAGTGCCCTCAGGCAGGTAATCGCCTGCCACATACGGGTAGTAGCGGAACACCTCGGCGCCGATCACGACCACCAGATCATGACCTTGCAGCGCCTGGCTCACGCCGGCGATGGTCATCGGCAGCGGGCCCTGATACAGCGGGTGGGTTTCGGGGAACGAAACCCGGTCGGGCAGTGCGCTGCCGAACACCGGAGCGCCGAACTTCTCCGCGAACGCGATGCCCGCATCCCAGCCACCGGCGCGGTCGACCTCCGGTCCGAGCACCAGTACGGGGGTCGTCGCCTGGTTCATCTTCTCGGCGAACTCGGCCAGCCGTTCGGCGTCAGGGGCAACGCGCTGGCTGACGGTGCGGACCACCGCGGGACCCAGCGCGGGCTTCTGCCAATCGTCGAGCGGGATCGACAGGAACACCGGGCCCATCGGGGCCTGCGTCGCGATCGCATAGGCGCGCATGATCGCGGCAGGCACGTCCTCGGCGCGCGCGGGCTCGTAGGACCACTTGACCCACGGCTGCGGCATGGTTGTGGCGTCCGGGTTGTTCAGATACGGGTCGATGACCGACATCTCGCGCGTCTGCTGGCCCGCCGTGATGATCAGCGGGGTGTTGGCGCGGGCGGCGGCGACCAGGCTGCCGATCCCGTTGCCGGTGCCCGCCGCGGTGTGCAGGTTGACCAGCGCCGGCTTGCCGGTGGCCTGGGCGAAGCCGTCGGCCATCGCGACCGCCGACGCCTCCTGCAGCGCCAGCACGTAGGTGAAGTCTTCTGGGAAGTCCTGCAGGAAGGTCTCTTCCGTCGAACCGGGGTTGCCGAAAATCGTTGTCAGGCCGAGCGTGCGCAGCAGGTCGTAGGTGACGTCGTGGACTGTCTTCTGCTCTGTCATGGGGATCACCAGCTTTCGTTGTGGGAATAACTTCGGCCGGTGAGTGGTTGCTCGTCGGCGCTGGTGATTACCTTGGCGGTTGCTGAAAGCCCATACATCGAGGCTGACGGCCATTCAGCGGTGACGCTGGCCGTGAAGCTGCGGTTACCGCTAGCCGGTATTGCCGGTCCTCAACACTGGCCCGCGGAACTCGTGTTCGATGCGGGCTGCCTCGCTGAGCGCGGCCTCTCGACCGCGATCCAGTTCGATCAGGTGCAGCGCCAAGTCGATTCCCGACGTGACTCCGCCGCTGGTGAGGACATCGCCGTCATCGACGACTCGGGCCTCCGGGTGCACCACCGCCCCCAGTTCGCGAAGGTCTTCGAGGGCCGACCGGTGCGTCACCGCGGGTCTACCGCGCAGGAGCCCGCCTGCGGCGATCAGCATCGCGCCGGTACAGACGCCTGCGATGCGACTGCCGGCGGCATGGCGATCCGCGATAGCCGCGGGAATGACTCCGCGCTGCACCTCGCCGCGCGCGCCGACGGCCGCCTTCGCAGCCCAACCGCCGCCCGGCACGATGAGCAGGTCGGGGCGGGACCCGAGCACGCCGGTCGGTTTGACCGCCATGCCGTGTGCACCCACCACTTCATCCCGCTGCGCGAGGGCGACGAGCTTTACGTCGTAGCCCGAGGACACCAGGATCTCGAACGGCGCGACGATGTCGAGTTCGTCGAGTCCGTCGAAGACCAGGATCTCGATGCTGCGCATTGCGTGTGTCGATGTCATGAGAAGTAGTCCTGCCCGCCGACGTAGACGGTGTCGCCGTTGCGATGCGGCTCATCAACGGAGCGAACGATGGCGGCAGCAAGCTCCGCGGTGGACGGCAGACCGCCGCTTGCCGCGCGGCGCGCAGCAACCGCGTCGGGGTCACGGCGCTCGAACAGCCGCACCATCGTGCTGTCGGAGACCATGTCGCCCGAGACGACCACCAGCGTCACACCCGCAGTGTCGAACGCGGGAAGCTCTGCGCGCAATGCGTTCTCGCCTGCCTGCTTGCTGACCGCGATCGGCAGGTAGTCCATCGGCACCGGTTTGCGACCGTGGAAATGTGCCAGGTGGCTCGTGACGAAAACTATCCGGCCACCGGCAGGCATCAACGGGAGCGCCAGGCGGGCCAGCCGTACCTGCGCATCGCAGTTGAGCCGCATCGGATAGTCGGGATCGGCCCCTGGCTCCAAGCCACCGGATGCATTGAGCACCAGCACGTCCAGGCGGCCGAACCGTTCGGCGATGTCCGCCAGCATCGCGCCGACGGCCTGCTCGTCGGTGATATCGGCCTTGACGGCCTCGGCTGTGCCGCCGGCTGCGCGCACGGCCTCGACGACGTCGGCGGCGCGGTTGGCCTTCTCGCGGTAGTTCACCACGACGTGGCGTTGCGAATTCGCCAGCTGCATCGCGGTATCCGCCCCGACGCCGCGGGACGCGCCGGTGACGAGGACGACGCCGGTCACGGGTGACGGCGGGCCATCGCGTCGGTGAGGTCGTAATCGACGGACACGCCACCCCATGCCTCGCCTGCGCCGTAGGCCACCAACGTCATCCGCCCTGTCGCCGGGATGGAGCGCTCGGCGACACACGAGTCGAGAGCCAGCGGTATCGAGGCTGCCGAGGTGTTGCCGAATTGTTCGACGCTGTCGACGAATACCGCGTCGCCCGCGTCGACCTGCTCACTGATCTTCTGCAGGATCCGCGAATTCGCCTGATGCCCAACGATGACGTCGGGCGCATGACCGAGGGCATGCAGTGCGTTCAGGGTGTCGGTCATCATCTTCACGGCCCTGTCGTAGACCTGCATTCCGTCCAGCTGGATGCCGCCGCCGATCTCGCCGCGCATCAGGTCCACCCGATCACCGTCACTGCCCGCGTGCCAGAAGTAGTCGCGGAACGTCGGGCGCGCCTCGAGGAGCACCGCTCCGACACCATCCCCGAAAAGCGGTCCGGTGTTGCGGTCGGTCTTGTCGATCAGACGTGACATCGCCTCTACCGCACAGACAATCACAGCCTGTCCTGGCTTGGCCAGCGACAGCCCGGAGATCACGCCGTACACGAACCCGCTGCAAGCGGCGTTCATGTCGAACGCCAATACGTCGGTCGGCAGGCCCGCCTGTTTGGCGACCCGTTGTGCGATCCCGGGTACCTTCCCGCCGGTGGAGCAGCTGGCGACGATCAGCGCGGCGATGTTCGTCCGCTCCCGGTGGCGTTCGACGAGCGGCCCGCAGACCTGCGCGGCGACGTCCTCGAGTGGCTCCTCGGGATCCATCCACCAGCGCGCGGCGACGCCCGTCCGTCGGCGAATCCACTCGTCGGTCAGCCCGATGGCGTCGAAATCGCTGTTCTGCACATGCTTTCCGGGTGTCGCCGTGGCGATGTCGACGATGCCCGCCGTCATGGCGACCCGATCAGTTCTCGAAAGTACGCGCCGATCTCCGCGGGCGTCAGGCAGTCAGCGACGCGTTCGAGGTCGGCCTGCACGCCGAACTCCTTCTCGAGGGCCTGGCTGAGATCGACGACGTCGAGCGAATCCATGTCGAGGTCGTAGATCGGTGTGTCGAAATCGTCGACGCCCGCCGACGGTGTCCGTCGCCGGATCATCGACAACATCACCGTGTTCATGCGTTCGTCCCTGGACGGCATTACCTTTCGCCTTTCATCGCTTTTCGTCGAGTTTGTACAGGACAGCACCTGAGGTGGTGATCGATCGCGCCGCGACGACGATCTCTGCGATCGTCCCGGACTTCTCCGCAGTCAGGTCGACGCTGCTCTTGTCGGTCTCCAGCACCGCGACCACGTCACCGCGTTCGACGTCGTCACCGACCGACACAAGCCACTCCACGACGAGGGCGTCGGTCAATCCGTGGCCGAACTCCGGCACCAGAATGTCGATGGGTCCGCTCAACCGCACATCTCCTTGACCGCGGCGACGACGTCGGAAACGCCGACCAGGTAATGCTTCTCGTAGTCCGCGGGTGGGTAGAGCCGTCGTGGCGCAGCCAGCCGCCGCATCGGCGATCGGAGGTGCTCGCTGCCGTGCTCGGCCACGCTCGCGACCACTTCGGCTCCCACACCTGCGAATCCGACCGCTTCGTGCACCACCAACAGGCGATGAGTCCTGGCCACCGAATCGAGCACGGTCTCCGTGTCCATCGGCGCGATCCACCGCAAGTCGATCACCTCGACATCGACGGCGGGAGCGAGTTGTTCGGCCGCTTCGAGCACCTCTTCGAGTACCGCGCCCCAGCCGACGACGGTGATGTCCCTCCCGTGCCGCACGACTCGCGCACTGACGGGTGACCGCGGCTCGGACGGATCACGGGAATGCTGTTTTCGCAAAAAGTACAGCCGTTTCGGCTCGTAGAAGATGACCGGTGAACCGAGCGAACAGGAGTACTTGAGCATGGCGGAGGCGTCGTCCGGACACGACGGAAAGGCGACATGCAGACCCGGAGTGTGCGCGAAATACGCCTCGTTCGACTCGCTGTGATGCTCGACGGCGCGGATGCCGCCACCGACTGGCACCCTGATGACGAGGTTGAGCGCGATGTCGTCGTTCCAGCGTGACTTGATCCGCGCGGCCTGGGTCACGATCTGATTCATACCCGGATAGATGAACCCTTCGAACTGAATCTCGCACACCGGTTTCAACCCACTCAGCGACATCCCGATCGCCTGTCCGACGATCGAGGATTCGGCGAGCACCGCATCGCGGACACGATCCGGCCCGAACCGCTTCTGGAGACCCTTCGTCACCCGGAAGACGCCGCCGAGACGGCCGATGTCCTGTCCGATGAGCACAACCGACTCGTCGTTCTCCATCAACTCGCTCAGCGCGCCGTTGAGCGACTCGGCAAGGCTGGAAGTTCTATCGATCACGACGCGAAGGCTTTCAACAGGTGCTGACGCACGGCGGCGATGTCGGCGTCGATCGAGCCCAACCATTCGTCGTCGACGACACCCTCGGAGACCAATTCGAGGCGATACCGCTCGACCGGGTCGTTGGCGACGGCTGTGGCGAGTTCGTCGGGTTCGCGGTAGCTGGTGTGCGGATCGGTTGTGGTGTGTCCGCCGATGCGGGTGGTTCGCAGCTCGATCAGGCCCGGGGATTGCGACGATTCGACGTACTGCCTGGCTTCCAGACAAGTGAGGTATGTGCTGTCGGGGTCGTCGGCCGACATGGACCAGGACCTGACACCAAACCCCTTGGCGCGGTCGGCGATCGACGTGAGCATCTGCTCGCGGCTGGGCTTGGAGATCGCCCACCCGTTGTTCTGGCACACGAAAAGGACCTGAGCGGATTCGACCGCCGCGAGGTTCAGCGCCTCCGACATGTCGCCTTCGCTCGTTGCGCCGTCACCGACGTAGACCACGACGGTCTCCGCTGTGTTCTGCAGTCGCCGGCCGATGGCGTAGCCCACGCCGTGCAGCGCCTGAGCCGCCAAGACCAGCGTGTAGGGGAAAAACCTGTGTGTTCTGGGGTTCCAGCCGCAGTAGGTGCGTCCGGCCCACTGCGCCACCAGCGATACGGCGTCGATGCCGCGCACCACGGCGACCGCGTGCTCGCGGTAGCTGGGGAAGATCACCGCTACCTCGCCGATCGCCATCGCCGAGCCGACCTGTGCGGCTTCCTGACCGCGACACGACAGCCAGAGGTCGAGGGCGCCCTGGTTCTGCAGCAGGCCCGCCTCTTCGTCGATGCCGCGGGCCATCAACATGTGTCGCAACATCGCACGCCGCGTCTCCGAGTCGACGCGGGTGCGACCGTGGAGAGGACGCGCATGAGGGGAACCTGTGAACTCCACATGACCAAGCTAACGCCCCAGGGGGTTCGGGGTCGGCTCGTCGGGCCGGTGCGTCGCCAGCACGCAGCCGACGAGGATCAGCACCAGCGCGGCCACATTCCAGGCGGTCAGCGGTTCGTTCAGCACGATGACGCCTGCCAGCAGCGCCACCGCCGGATTCACGTAGGTGAACACCAGGGCACGCGCGGGGCCGACCTCGCGAATCAGCGCGAAGAAGACGATGAACGCCAACGCCGTGCAGACCACGGCCAGGCCTGCCAGCGCCAACAGCACTCGGGTCGACGGCATCTCGGTCGGCCACGTCGTCGCGGCGGGAACCGCGTACACCAGCGCGGCGAACGCCAGGCAGGTCGCGGTCATCGGCAGGGCGGCCACATCGGCCAGATGCCGCGCGGCGATGAGGGGTGCGATCGCATAACAGGTGGCCACCAACAGCACCTCGATGACCGGCCACGTGGTGCCGCCCGCGAGATGGGGCCCGGCGAGCACGGCCACGCCCGCCAGTCCGACACCCAGCCCCACGATCCTGCGGAGGCCGAGCCGCTTCTCGCCGCCGGTGAAGCGGTCGAGGATCGCGGCGATGATGGGCGAGGCCGCGATCAGTAGGCCGGTCATCGAACTCGTCAGATGGCGTTCTGCGTCCGACAGCAGATACCAGGCGGCGATGATCTCGAAGAAGGAGAAGCCCAACAGCGCCTTCCAGTGCCTACGGGCCATCGCGGGAATGCCGCCCGACAGCGCGAGCGGCAGCAACACAGCCGCACCGACGGCAGTCCGCGCGAAAACCAGCACCGGAACCGACACGCCTTCGACGGCCACTTTGATCATCAGATACGGGATGCCCCAGATGACGCTCATCGCGAGGAACAACAGCCATCCGCGCGAACTCACTTCGCTCACACTACGAGGCAGGTCCGACGGGCTTGATCGAGGCGGCCACAATGATCGCGTGAAGCCAAGCAACGCGCGGGTGGCCGCTGCACTGCTAGCGCTCGGTATCGAGCCCGACATCAAGTTCCTCGATGCCGATGCGAAGACAGCAGCAGCGGCCGCCGACCAACTCGGCTGCGAGGTCGGCGCAATCGCCAACAGCCTGGTGTTCGAATGTGACGGCAGCCCTCTGCTGGTGATGGCCAGCGGGGCGCATCGCGTGGACACTGACCTGCTGGCGGGCCGTCTCGACGCCGATTCGATCACGAAGGCGAGTCCCCAGTTGGTGCGAAGCGCCACCGATCAGGCGATCGGCGGGGTCGCACCGACCGGGCATCCGAGCAAGCTGCGTACGGTGGTCGACCAGACACTGGCCCGCTATCCGGTGGTGTGGACGGCGGCCGGCACCCCTGACTCGGTGATGCCGTTGTCCTACCGGCAGCTGCTGACGATCACCGAAGGTGTTGTCATGGCTGTGCGTTGACCTTGGTCAACTCGGCATACCGCGCGATGTGGTGGTCGGTGGTGCCGAACTCGAACTGCATCGCGGTGAGCCGCTTGAAGTAGTGGCCGATCGCCAGTTCCTCGGTCATGCCCATCCCGCCGTGCAACTGCACGGCCTGCTGGCCGACGAACCGGGCCGCCCGTCCGACCGTGGCCTTGGCCGCCGACACCGAACGCGCGCGCACGGCGGCGTCGTCCTCGAGGTGCAGAACGGCCAGCAGGACGGCGGCGGACGCCTGTTCCACCTCGATGTGCATATCGACCATCCGGTGCTGCAGCACCTGGAAGCTTCCGATCGGCACGCCGAACTGCTGGCGCTGCTTGGCGTACTCGACGGTGTCCGCCAACACCTTTCGCATTCCTCCGACGGCTTCCGAGCAGATCGCCGCCGCGCCTTCGTCGAGCGCCTGCGCCAGCGACGGCCACGCGTGGCCGTCGACACCGAGCAGCGCGTCGGTGGGTAGCCGCAGGCCGTCGAGGACGATGTCGGCCGCGCGCCGGTCGTCGACGGTCCGATAGCCGGTGAGCGACAGCCCTGTCGTGTCCTCGCCGAGGTCGACGAGGAACAGCGAAAGGCCCTCGGAGGTGGTAGCGGTGACCAACAGGTGCGTCGCCAGCGGCGCGCTCATCGCCATGATCTTGTGGCCGTTGAGGATCCAGCCATCGCCGTCGCGCTGCGCCGTCGTCGCGGCGTCCTGCCATCGGTCACCGGTCTCGGCTTCGCCCGCGGCCAGCGCGACGATGGCGGTGCCCGCCGCCACGTCCTCTAACAGCGATGTGGCCTTGGCGCCACCGGCGCGTCGAAGGAGGCCGCCGCACACCACCACGGTGTCGACGTACGGTTCGACCACCAGTGCGTGTCCGAGCGCTTCGGTGATGACCATGAGTTCGACTGGGCCGCCGCCGATTCCGCCCACATCCTCGGGCAGCGTAGCGCCGAGGATGCCGAGCTCGTCGGCGAACGCCCGCCAGATCTCGGGCTGCCAGCCCGCGCCGGTCTTGGCGGCCGAGCGGCTCTTCTCGAGGTCATAACGGGTGGCCAGAAACTTCGTCAGCCCGTCGCGGAGCAGTTCTTGTTCTTTGCTCAGGTTGAAGTCCATCTAGAGCCCCAATGCTGCTTTGGCGAGGATGTTGCGCTGAATCTCGTTGCTGCCCGCGTAGATCGAGCCGGCGCGGTCGTTGAAGTACCGCAGCGGCGCGACGGCCTGCCACGGCTCACCGCTGACGTATCCGTCCGGTGGCGGCTCGAAGTCGGTGACCGGACCGCCGGGCCGGGTGGCGTGCGGTTGGTATGCCCGCCCGCGCGGCCCTGCCGCCTCCATCGCCATCTCGGTCAGCGTCTGGCTCAGTTCGGTGGCCACCAATTTGAGCATCGACGACGCGGTGCCGGGGTTGCGGCCCTCCGACACCGCGGCGAGCACCCGGTACTCGAGGATCTCGAGCACTTCGGTGCGGATCCGCGCATCGGCGAGCTTGCGCGCGAACGCGGGGTCGTCGACCAGACGCCCACCGTCAGGGCCGGGAATCTCGGTGGCAACCGTCGCGATCTCTTCGGCCATGACCTGAAGGGCAGGCGATGACGCGCCGCCGCCGCGTTCGAACTCGAGCAGGTACTTCGCCACGGTCCAGCCGTCGTCGATCTTGCCGATCACATTGGTCTTGGGCACTCGCACCTCGTCGAAGAAGACCTGGTTCTGCACCTCTTCGCCGGATGTCATCACCAACGGGCGGATCTGGATACCCGGCGAGGACATGTCGATCAGGATGAACGTGATGCCCTGCTGCTTCTTCTCACCGCGGGACGTGCGCACCAGGGCGAACATCCAATTCGCCTCGCGCGCATGGGTTGTCCAGATCTTGCTGCCGGTGCAGACGAGGTCGTCGCCGTCGTCGACGGCCGCCATCGACAGCGAGGCCAGGTCCGACCCTGACTCGGGTTCGGAGTACCCCTGACAGAAGAACACCTCGCCGGTGAGGATGCGCGGGAGGAAGAACTCCTTCTGGGCGTCGGTGCCGAACTTGATGATCGCGTGCGCCACCATCCGAATTCCCATGGGGGACAAGGAAGGAGCGCCCGCCAGCGTGGATTCCCGGCTGAAAATGTAGTGCTGCGTCAGGCTCCAGTCGCAGCCGCCGTACTCGACCGGCCATGCCGGGGCCGCCCAGCCGCGCTCGTGCAGGATTCGCTGCCACTCCATGCTGGCGTCATGGTCGGCGTAGACGCTCGTCATGAGTCGTCCCGCCGTGCGCAGCTCTGGTGTCAGCTTCTCGTCGAGGAAGCTGCGTACCTCGTCCCGAAAGGCGATGTCAGCCTCCGACCACTGCAGGTCCATGGTGTCCCCTCTGTAGATAGGCACATAGTAAACCTAGTTACTCAACTGGAGGCAAGCACCCTCGCCAGGCGCGGCACCTGTTACATTGCTGAATCCCGAGTGATCGACATTGCCATATATCGATGAGCAATTATCTCTAACAATTGTTGCCAATGTTTAGCAGTCTATTTGCGCGTCGATTCAGACCTGGCAATTTAGCACAGCATTGCTAAGTAAACATGCAAAGTGGCCAGTCTTGTTTGCGCGGGCTTTGCCGTCGAAGTCAGCGTGCGGGTGCCGCGGAGAACTGCACCGGAATCCGCCGCTGGGCAAGTAGCGATTCCATGGCGTCACCGGCCACCGGCCGGGACAGCAGGAAGCCCTGCGCGCGGTGGCAGCCGTGCCGCAGCAGCGTCAGTGCGGCCTCCTCGGTCTCGACGCCCTCGGCCACCAACTCGAGCCCGAACGACTCGGCGAGCGCGATCACCGCGCGCACGATCGCCAGGTCGCCGGGGTTGGTGCCGAGTTCGCGGACAAAACTCTTGTCGATCTTCAGTGTGTCCACCGGGAGCGACTTCAGGTGTGACAGCACGCTGTAGCCGGTGCCGAAGTCGTCGATGGCGATCTGGACGCCGACTTCCTTGAGCCCGGCCAGGGTGATGCGCGTCGTCTCGATGTCCTGCACGACCACGCTTTCGGTGATCTCCAGGCAGACCGAGCCGCCGTCCAGGTCGAACTCGTCGATGATGCCCGCGACCGTCTCGACGAAACCCTCGGTGACCAACTGCACGGGAGACACGTTGAGCCGCAGCACGGCGTCCTCGCCGATGCCCCTGGCCCGCCACTGTCGAAATTCGGCGCAGGCGGCGCGCATCACCCAGCGGCCGAGTTCGCCTGCGAAGTTGATCGACTCCGCCACGCCGATGAACGCGTTGGGCGAGAGCAGCCCGCGGCTGGGGTGCTGCCAGCGCACGAGCGCCTCGAACGCGAGGATCTCTCCGGTGCGCATGTCGACCTCGGGCAGGTAATGCAGGATCAGCGCGCCGTTCTCGATCGCGCTCTGCAGGTGAAGCTCGATGTCGTTGCGGAACTCCCCCTTCAGCGACATGTCGTCGGAGAACACCGCGATCTTGTTTCCGCCGCCGCTCTTGGCCGCCAGCAGGGCCTGGTCGGCGCGGCGTAGCAGGTCCGAGGTGGTGTCGCGGCCCGGCACCCCGAGCGCGACGCCGATGCTCACCGTGCGGGTCAGCATCTCGCCGTCGATGGACACCCGCTCGCGCAGCGTGGCCTGCAGCGCGTTGGCGAGGTTTTCGGCCTCGGCGGCCGACATCGGCGCCGCGGGTACGACGACGAACTCGTCGCCGCCGAGGCGGGCGATGAGGTTCGGCCCCTCTGCGCCCTCCTCGAGCCGTTTGGCGAACACACGGATGAACCAGTCGCCCGCGGTATGGCCGAGGTAGTCGTTGATGGCCTTGAGCCGGTCCAGGTCGAGGAACAGAGCCGAAACCGGGCCGGGCTGGCCGGCGGCCAGCCTGCTGTCGAGATGTGCGATGAGGGCGCGACGGTTGTTCAGGCCGGTGAGGTCGTCGTGCTCGGCGAGGAAGCGAAGCTGGTCTTCGGCCACGATGCGGGCCTGAAGCTGCGCGAACAGCGAGGCGATCGCCTTGAGGGCGTTGAGTTCGTCGGGCAACCACTCGCGGTCACCGATCTTGACGAACCCCAGGCAGCCCGTGGTGACATCGCCGGACAGCATCGGGACGACGGCCATCGACGTCGACGGGATGCCGGTGCCCTCCTCGATCTTCTTCTGGTAATCGTCGGTCGCGGGCTCCGGGCGGAAAACGAGGATCTCGTTCGCGGTCTCCGCGGCCGCGAACACCGGGTCGGCGTCCACGAAGTAGACGACGCCGATGGGGTCCGGGTCGGGGATCTCGGGCCGGACCGGCCATTCGGCGATGAGCCTCGTCGCGCGGATCGTGTGGTCGTTGTGCCGCAGGAAGCTGAAGTCGACGCCGAAGTGGCCGACCAGATCGGCCAGCACGCGTTGGCTGACGGCAGCCGAGGTCGCCGCGTTCACTCCCATCAGGGAGGTCGCGACGGCGGTGACGACTTCGTCCAGGCTACGAGCCACATTTGCTCCTGGGTCTGCTGTTATGCCAAGAGACTACTGGTATCGAACACGCGCCGCCGACTCCTCACCGACGTGGCGGGCGCATCAGAGAGTCTAAATACCAGCGCCGTCAATTCGCCGGGCTCGATAGCTGAAAGCGCACGGAACCCGCTGCGCAACCGGTGCAGGGTGGCGGCGCGGGTCGGGGAGAGAGCGGCAAGGTCCTCGTCGTCATGGGCGTAGAGAAACACCGGCGAGACGGGTTGCACCGCGATGCCGTGCCGCTGGGCGAGCACCCACACCGCTTCGACGGCGGCGCCGGCACGCGCGTAGTCCGTCAACGCCGTTCCCGTCGTCGAGACCACCGCAAGACAGGAAGAGGCGAGCACCCGCTCTCGGGTCTCCGCACCGAGGGCCTCGCCCAGACCCCATTCGTCGAGGTGGGCCATCACGTCACCGCGGCGCAGAACGTCGAGCTTGACCAGGTCGGCCTGGGGCAGCTCCAAGCTCGTGACGTCGATCCCGGAGTCCTGATCCGGATCGCCCGGGAAGCGCACCTCGGAGATCATCTCGGCGTGCAGCCGGGGTGTCAGATAGCGGATGCGGTCCGACTCGGCCAGGATGTCCGCGGCCTCGGCCACCTCGTCGGCTCCGGTCAGAAGACGTAACCGCGCTCCTTCGCGCTGGGCGGCGGCATGCATGGATTCGACGACCTCATCGGGCAGCGACGGCCGCTTGCCGTGATGGCGATTCGTTTCTCTGGCAAGCACCGCGTCGTACAACGCGGCGAGCTCGGGATCCGACCCTGAACCCAGCCGCAGGACTGCCCGCAACGGGCTTGCGGCGCCGCCCGATTCGAACGACAGCGGCCCGAGTATCCCGTCGGCAGCGGCGGACACCTTGGCGTTGAACGCCGCGGCGCCGACCGCGACGGCGCTGGCCCGGTGCCCGACGTCCATCGTCGAGGTCAGCTCGGGATCGAGCGCGATCGTGATGGCTCGGTCGTCGGCCGAAATGCGCCATGGCTGCGCGTTGCCGCCGGACGGCGCACGGACCGCGGCCGCGATCGCCCTTCCCACCGGATCGTCGGTGATGGTTCCGCGGTGCCGGGCGGTGGCGGCCGTGTCGGCGGGGTTCGAGATCGTCGGCGCGGCAACGGCGTCCAACTGCCGCGCGATGTCGACGCGCACGCGACCCGACGCCAGGTCGTGTTCGAGGCCGATCCGCCGCACGCCCTCGGCGACCAGCGCCGCGCTCGCCGCGACCTCGGCCGCCAGCTGCGGCCAGGTCGCCAGCGAAGTGCCGACCTCGACAAGGGATGCGGCCATCCGCGGCGACAACGCGGCGCCGTCCATCATCCGCAGCGCGTAGGGCACCTTATCCTCGTTCGGCAGCCCCGTCAGGTCTGCGAACTCCAGGCCCCCGAGCAGGCCGTGCAGAATCTCGCGATCGGGTTCCAGGTCGAACCGCTCGACATCGAGCGTGCCGCGATCGCCGGTGGCCATCAGGACCGGGATGCCGCGCGCGCGTGCTTCCTGGCGGATGAGGACCTTGGCGTCCAGCGAGTCGCATTCCTCGACGAGGATGTCCACGCCGTCGAGGAACTCCTCCACCGAACCGGTCGTGATACCGCGGTCGAACACCTCGACCGGCAGATACGGGTCGATTTCGGCGATGCGCCGCGCCGCCACCGTCGCCTTGTTCAGGCCGAGGTCGAACACGGTGGCAGGGACGCGGTTGAGGTTGGACAACTCGAGTTCGTCGAAGTCGGCGAGGCGCAGTCGGCCGCAGAGTCCCTCCTGCGCGAGCAGGTGTGCGATGGCGTGGCCGACGCTGAGCCCGACGACGCCGACCCGCAGCAGACGCAGGCGCTGCTGCTCGTCGGCGGTGATCAGGTTCTGATTGCGGTTGAGCCGCACAGCCTCGAAACCACGCGGCCCGAGCAGGCTGGTGACGGTCCGCCGCCAGGGGTAATAGACCCAGTGTCTAGGCTCATTTTCGGCGTCGGCCGGTGGTGGCGGACGCAGGGCGCGCAGTTCTGCGCGCTGTTCGTCCCAGTTGTCGATGAACTCGATACCGGCGTCGGCCCTCAACTCCGACAGCAGTCGATCGTCGTGCGAATCGGCCTCGACCAGAACCGTTGCGGTGATGGTTTCGCCGCCTGCTGGGGTCACAGCCCGCTTCCGAGCGCGCGAGCATCGACATGGTCGAGCTGACGCGCGAGGATGGCCATCTCGTTGAAGATCTTCGCGACCTGATCAGGTGCGGCGTCGTTGCTGAAGGTGCCGCGATCCCACCACATCATCTTCGTACGGTAGCGGTCGTCGGGGTATGGCGTCGCGGGGACCTTCGTCGCCACCACACCGCCGGAGCTGCGCCAGCGGTTGAGAACGTGCGAGCCCGCCGTCGCCACCACGAACTGCGCGTCCAGAAGCGCCATGGTGGTGAACGGCGTGCGTGCCAGCGTGCTGCCCAGCGCTCGGCTGCGGCTCTGATCGTCGGTCATCCAAGCGGTTTTCATCTCGATGACGCCAAACGGCAGGCGGTCCGACAGCATCTTGTACACGGTGTGCAACCCCGGCCGGTCGGCCCATTCGACGAGGGCGTGCGAATCCTCCGGCGATTCCAGCGGGCCCTTGGCCCGGATTCCGCCCATGATGTGGCCGTCGCCGTCGACCACCGCGTGGAACAGCTGGGTGTTGCGTTCGTCGAGCAGCGAGGGCAGATCCAGGGCTCGTTCGATTCCGTGCTTCTGGTAGCTGCGCGACGCGCCTTCGACGAAATCGGCCCACAGGGCCGGATCGGCTGACGGCGTCGAGACGACCATCGTGCATGCGGTGTCGGAATCGAACCAGCTGATTCTCCCCGTGAGTGAAGGAATCGGAAGGTCGATGCTCAACGGAGGAACGCTCATTTTTGTCCCATCGTTCGGGTGACGGCGAACAAATCGTCGAGTTGCCGCGGCCACCGGTGGAGTATTCACATGCGGTCTATATGAATACCCAGACATCGAGTATTGCTCTTTTCAAGACCGTTATTCCAGCTAGCGAAGCGATCTTGTCCGGCAAAGATTTACTCGCACGACTACGTTGTTTGCGACGCCCGACTGCGCGGAATTGCTCGGCTACTATCGCCGTCGTCAATAAACCCAGATGAAAGCGTAGTACACGCAGCTTCGGCGAACAAAAAGCGAAAACTGGAGACACCTGCTTACGTTGCCGTAAATACGGGCCCGGTCGGAGGCCACTTGACCCGCAGGCACGGCAGCGAGCGACTGCGAATGAACGCGCTGTCCGCAGATCGCCGAAATGAGAAGGTTGAGGTGATGTCCGGCGAGTATCCAGCGCAGGGTTCGGGGGCGCTACCGACCAAAGATGTCGGCCGCCTGCTCCTGCGCTGTGCGGACCGCCCCGGATTGGTGGCCGCGGTGAGTAGCTTTCTGGCCGAGGCCGGCGCCAATATCGTTTCGCTGGATCAGCACGCGACCGAACAGTCCGGCGGCACATTCATGCAACGGACGATCTTTCATCTGCCGGGTCTGACGGCCGCACGCGATGGCTTGGAACGCGATTTCGCTGAGCGGGTCGCCAGCCGATTCGACATGGATTTCCGGCTCACGGAGGCGGCCAAGCCCAAACGCGTGGCGATCATGGCGTCCAAAGAGGATCACTGCCTGCTCGACCTGCTGTGGCGAAACCGCCGCGGCGAACTGGACATGTCGGTGACGATGGTGATCTCCAACCATCCCGACCTCGCCGAGCAGGTCAGGCCGTTCGGCGTGCCGTTCATCCACATCCCCGCGACGAAGGACAACAGGGCCGAAGCCGAACAGCGCCAGCTCGAATTACTGTGCGGAAACGTCGATCTGGTGGTGCTGGCCCGCTACATGCAGATCCTCACCCAGGACTTCCTTTCGAACGTCGGATGCCCGCTGATCAACATCCACCATTCGTTCCTGCCCGCGTTCATCGGTGCGGCGCCCTACCGGCGGGCCAAGGAGCGCGGCGTGAAGTTGGTCGGCGCGACAGCGCATTACGTCACCGAGGAACTCGACGATGGCCCGATCATCGAGCAGGACGTGGTGCGTGTCGACCATCGGCACTCCGTCGAGGACCTGACCCGGCTCGGCGCGGACGTCGAGCGGGTGGTGCTTTCGCGTGCGGTGCTCTGGCACTGTCAGGACCGCATCATCCGGTACGGCAACCAGACGGTCGTGTTCTAGTACCGGCTCGACCCCTGATCGACCGAGATCTCTTGAGCGGTAACCAGTTTCGATTCATCGCTGGCGAGCCAGGCAACAGCCGCCGCGATGTCCTCCGGCTGAGCCACCCAGCTGGGCAGGAACGGCGTCAGCATGTTCATCAGCGTCTGGTTGCCATAGGACTCGGCGGCCTTGGCGATCGCGGCCACCATGTCCTCGGAACCCATCTCGGTGACGACCGGCCCGGGGTGCACGCTGTTGACCCGGATCGAGTACTTGCCGAGTTCGGCGGCGAACGCCCTCGCCATTCCTGTGACGGCGTGCTTGCTGGCAGTGTAGTGAATCATGAACGGCTGCAACTTCACTCCGGCAGCGGATCCGATCAGGATGATCGACCCGCCGCGGTCGCCGTCGATGATGGCCTGCGCGCCGGCCATCACGGTGTTCCACGTTCCGGTCACGTTGATGTCCATGACGTCGCGGAACGCCTCGGGCGTGATCTCGTTCCATGCCGCGGGCGCAGAGATCCCCGCGTTGGCGACGATGACATCGAGCCTGCCGAATTCGGCGACGCCTTTGCCGACCGCCGCCCGCAGCGCATCCAGATCGCGGGTATCGGCCGCCGAGGCCACGATGCGGCGTCCGGTCGCTTCGACGAGCTTGACCGTCTCGTCGAGATCTTCCCGCGTCGCCGAGGGATACGGAGCACATGCGGGCAGTTTGTCGGCCAGGTCCACCGCGATGATGTCCGCGCCGTCGGTGGCCAACCGGACGGCGTGTGCCCGGCCCTGGCCGCGGGCGGACCCTGTGATGAAAGCGACCTTGCCCTCTAATTTCATTGCTGCTGTGCGCCTTTCACGAGGTTGCCGCCGATGATGAGGCGCTGGATTTCGCTGGTGCCCTCGTAGAGTCGCAGCAGCCGGACGTCGCGGTAGATCCGCTCGACCGGCACCTCCCGCATGTAGCCGCTGCCACCGTGCACCTGGACCGCGAGATCGGCCACCTTGCCTGCCATCTCGGTGCAGTAGAGCTTCGCCGCCGACGGCGCGATTCTGCGGTCCTCACCGGAGACCCAGAGTCGTGCGGTGTCGCGGACGAGCGCGCGGCCGGCAAGCACACCGGTCTGCTGGTCGGCGAGCATGGCCTGCACCAGTTGGAAGCTGCCGATGGGCTTACCGCCCTGGGTGGCGGTGGCTGCGTAGGCGACCGATTCGTCGAGCGCGCGCTGTGCGATGCCGACGGCCAGCGCCGCGATGTGCACCCGGCCGCGGGCCAGCGACGTCATCGCCGCGCGGTAGCCGATGTCCTCGCTGCCGCCGATCAGCGCCGCGTCCGGAACGCGCACGTCGGTGAAGGTGACGTCGGCCGTCCAGGCCCCCTCCTGGCCCATCTTCGCGTCCTTGGCGCCGATGTGGACGCCTTCGGCATCGGCAGGCACCAGAAACACCGCGATGCCGGGCCCGTTGTCGTCTGCGGGCCTGCTGCGCGCGAAGACGACGAACAGGTCGGCGATCGGTGCGTTGGTGATAAAACGCTTGTCGCCGTTGATGATCCAGTCTGAGCCTTCTTGCGAGCCGTCGCGCACCGCCTTCGTCCGCAGACCCGACGGGTTGGATCCCGCTCCCGGTTCGGTGAGCGCGAAGGACGCCACGACCTCACCGGTGGCCATCCGCTCCAACCAGGCCGCCTTCTGCTCGTCGGTGCCGAACCCGACGAGCACCTGGCCCGCGATGCCGTTGTTGGTCCCGAACATCGACCGCAGCGCCAGCGATGTGTACCCCAGCTCCATCGCCAGTTCGACGTCCTGGGCCAGGTTCAGGCCGAGTCCGCCCCACTCCTGCGGGATCGCGTAGCCGAACAGCCCCATCTTCTCGGCCTGTTCGCGGAGGTCGTCGGGCACCCGGTCCTCGGCGAGGATCTCCTGCTCACGCGGGACGACCGCGGTGCGTACGAAGTGGCGGGTCTGGGCCAGGATCTCGGCGAAGTCCTCGTCGCTGACGGCGGAGGTGGTCATGGCGGCAGATCATATATGAAATATGATGCTCGAAAAATTACGGAGGATGGTGATCAGGTGTCATTGCTGACAGATCAGACCGCGGTAATCACGGGCGGTGCGCAGGGCTTGGGTTACGCGATTGCCGAGCGCTTCATCGCAGAAGGCGGCCGAGTGGTGCTCGGCGATCTCGACCTCGCCGCGACGGAGGACGCCGCCAAACGCCTGGGGTCCGACTTCGCGTTGGCGGTGCGCTGCGATGTGACCAAGTCCGACGAGGTCGACGCCCTCGTAGACGCCGCGGTTCAGCACTTCGGCGGCCTCGACATCATGGTGAACAACGCGGGAATCACACGCGACGCGACGCTGCGCAAGATGACCGAGGACCAGTTCGACCAGGTCATCTCCGTGCATCTGAAGGGCACGTGGAACGGGCTCAAGGCGGCCGCGGCGATCATGCGCGAGCAGCAGCGCGGGGCGATCGTGAACATGTCGTCGATCTCCGGCAAGGTCGGCATGATCGGCCAGACGAACTACTCGGCGGCCAAGGCCGGCATCGTCGGCATGACGAAGGCGGCGTCCAAGGAACTCGCGCATCTCGGAGTGCGGGTGAACGCGATCCAGCCCGGCCTGATCCGGTCGGCGATGACCGAGGCCATGCCGCAACGGATTTGGGATTCCAAGGTGGCGGAGGTGCCGATGGGTCGCGCCGGTGAGCCCGAGGAGGTGGCCAAGGTGGCGCTCTTCCTGGCCAGCGACCTGTCGTCGTACATGACGGGAACCGTCCTCGAGGTCACCGGCGGGCGGCACCTGTGAGTACGCGCCACGCCGTCATCTGCGAACCGGTCCGTACGCCGATCGGGCGCTACGGCGGCATGTTCGCCTCCCTGACCGCGGTCGACCTCGGGGTGACGGCGCTCAAGGGTCTGCTGGACCGGACCGGGGTGCCGCCCGAAGCGGTGGAGGACGTCATCCTCGGCCACTGTTATCCCAACAGCGAGGCGCCGGCGATCGGTCGGGTCGTCGCCCTCGACGCGGGCCTTCCCGTCACGGTGCCCGGCATGCAGGTCGACCGCCGCTGCGGATCGGGCCTGCAGGCCGTCATCCAGGCATGTCTGCAAGTACGCAGCGGCGACAACGATCTCGTCGTCGCCGGTGGCGCGGAGAGCATGACGAATGTGGCGTTCTACTCGACCGATATGCGGTGGGGCGGCGCCCGTACCGGTGTGCAGATCCACGACGCGCTTGCCCGCGGGCGCACCACCGCAGGCGGGAAGTTCTACCCCGTGCCCGGCGGCATGCTGGAGACCGCCGAGAACCTCCGCCGTCAGTACGGCATCTCGCGGCAGGAGCAGGACGAACTCGCGGTGGCCTCGCACCAGCGCGCCGTCGCCGCGCAGAAGGACGGCATCCTCGCCGAGGAGATCATCCCGGTCACCGTGCGCACCCGCAAAGGTGAGGAGACCATCAGCATCGACGAGCACCCTCGCGCCGACACCTCCGTCGAATCGCTGGCGAAGCTGAAACCGGTTCTGCTCAAGCAGGATCCGGAGGCAACGGTGACCGCGGGCAACTCCAGCGGCCAGAACGACGCCGCATCGATGTGCATCGTGACGACCCCGGAGAAGGCAGCCGAACTCGGCCTCACACCGCTGGTCCGGCTCGTCTCGTGGGGCTCAGCCGGGGTGGCACCGAACATCATGGGCATCGGCCCGGTTCCGTCGACGGCCGTCGCGCTCGACAAGGCCGCTCTGCAGCTGAGCGATATCGACCTCATCGAGCTGAACGAGGCTTTCGCGGCGCAGGCGCTGGCCGTCATGCGCGAGTGGGGTTTCACCGACGCCGATCACGAGCGCACCAACGTGCACGGGTCGGGGATCTCGCTCGGGCACCCGGTCGGCGCGACCGGCGGCCGGATGCTCGCGACATTGGCCCGCGAGCTGCACCGGCGCGAAGCCCGCTACGGGCTGGAGACGATGTGCATCGGCGGGGGACAGGGTCTTTCCGCGGTGTTCGAAAGGGTATGAGCGTGACCAGAATCGCACAGACGTTGGGGCTGACCGAGTTCCAGACCGAGATCATCGCCAACGTGCGGCAGTTCGTCGACAAGGAGATCATCCCGCACGCACAGGAACTCGAGCACGCCGACACCTACCCGCAGGACATCGTCGACCAGATGCGCGAGATGGGCCTGTTCGGCTTGATGATCCCGGAGGAGTACGGCGGCCTGGGCGAGTCGCTGTTGACCTACGCCCTGTGTGTCGAGGAACTTGCGCGCGGGTGGATGAGCGTCTCGGGTGTCATCAACACCCACTTCATCGTCGCGTACATGCTGCGCCAGCACGGAACCGACGAGCAGAAGAAGCGCTTCCTGCCCAGGATGGCGACCGGTGAGACGCGCGGTGCGTTCTCGATGTCCGAGCCCGAACTCGGATCCGATGTCGCCGCGATTCGCACGCGGGGTAAGCGCAATGACGACGGCACGTACACGATCGACGGTCAGAAGATGTGGCTCACCAACGGTGGCAGCTCCACGCTGGTGGCCGTGCTGGTGCGCACCGACGAGGGCGCGGAGAAGCCGCACCGGAACCTGACCGCATTCCTCGTCGAAAAGCCAACCGGCTTCGGCGAAGTCGCGCCGGGGCTGGTGATCCCGGGCAAGATCGACAAGCTCGGCTACAAGGGCATCGACACCACCGAGATGATCTTCGACGGCTATGTGGCCAAGGCCGACGACATTCTCGGCGAGACGCCGGGGCAGGGCTTCTTCCAGATGATGGACGGCATCGAGGTCGGCCGGGTGAACGTGTCGGCACGGGCATGCGGCGTCGGTATCCGTGCGTTCGAACTCGCGGTCCGCTACGCGCAGCAGCGCCAGACGTTCGGCAAGCCGATCGCCGAGCATCAGGCGATCGCATTTCAATTGGCCGAGATGGCAACGAAAGTCGAGGCCGCTCATCTGATGATGGTGAACGCGGCCCGGCTGAAGGACTCCGGCGAGCGCAACGACGTCGCCGCGGGCATGGCCAAATATCTGGCGAGCGAGTTCTGCTCCGAAGTCACCCAGCAGAGCTTCCGCATCCACGGCGGCTACGGGTACTCGAAGGAATACGAGATCGAACGGTTGATGCGCGACGCCCCGTTCCTGTTGATCGGGGAGGGCACGAGCGAGATCCAGAAGAACATCATCAGCAAGCGACTGCTTGCCGACTACCGGATCTGACCGTGTCCGTGGACGGATTGGCCAACCGGCCGCAGCTTTCCGAAGCCGTGGCACGGTTCGTGCGTAACCGCATCTTCGACGGCACTTACGCGGCAGGCGAATACGTCCGACTCGATCAGCTGGCCGCGGAACTGGGCATCAGCGTCACACCCGTGCGCGAGGCGCTTTTTCAGTTGCGGGCAGAGGGTCTGCTCGACCAGAAACTGCACCGCGGGTTCGTGGTGCTGCCGGTGACCCGTCGCGACATCACCGACGTATCCGATGTGCAGGCACACATCGGGGGTGAGCTGGCGGCGAGAGCGGCTGAGAACATCACCGAGGAGCAGGTGCGCGAACTCGAGTCGATTCAGGCACAGCTGGAGTCGGCGTACGCGGCCGACGACCATGAGCGCGCGGTGCGGCTCAACCACGATTTCCACCGCGCCATCAACGTCGCGGCCGACTCGCCGAAGCTGGCCCAGCTGATGTCTCAAATCACCCGGTACGCACCGGAATCGGTGTTCCCGATCGTCGACGGGTGGCCGAAGCGGTCGATGCGTGACCACCGGCGGGTGGTGGAGGCGTTGGCCAAACGGGACCCCGAGCAGGCGCGCGCCGCGATGTCGGAACACCTTTCGGCGGGGGCGAAGCCGTTGATCGAACACCTCGAGCGACGAGGTGTGGTCAGCTAGCGGTCGCCTCCTGCAGGTTGGTGATCTTCGCCGCCGCGTGCGGATCCACCTTGATGTGGATCGGATGCACGGCACCCTGCGTGTTGTCGTGTGCGCCGCTCTGAGTCTGCGGTTGGTGCGCGATGTGGGTGCTGGCGTTGGCGACGGCCGCCATGCCGAGCGCGCCGCTGAGGATGCCTGCGGCGGCGACGGGGCCTGCGATGAGCCGGATCAGGGTTCGAGAGATGTATGTGTTCATGGCAAGCAAGCTAAGCGTCCGCGCCGACCATGGCTCTCTTGTGCGCACAAGCCGCACACGCCGCAATTTCCTAGCTTGTGCGCATTGTGCTCAGCGGCGGTCAGCCTCCAGTTGAGTGGTCAGCATCTGTCTCAGCGCCGCGACATCGACCTTGCCCGTGCCGCCGCGGGGTATGGCGTCGTCGGATTCGACGGGTAGCCAGACCGTGGGGACCTTGAAGGCGCTCAACAGCTTGCGCGCCGCGGCCCTGAGGTGGTCGACGGGTTGGTCGGTGATGATCGCGGCGCCGACCCGTCCGCCCACATCGGTGACGAACGCGCCCAGCACGCCGTCGATGCCCCGCAGGGCGGCCTCGACCTCGCTCGGGTAGACGGTGGCGCCGCTGACCTTGAACATGTCGTCGGATCTGCCGTGGTAGAACAGGAAGCCGTCGTCGTCGAGGTGGCCGAGATCGCCCGTGGGGTAGAAGCCGTCGGCGGTGAACACCTCCTCGCGACTGCGTCTGCAGATGCCGCGCAGCGTGTTACGTCCGCGGATCTGGATCATGCCGATCGTTCCCGCGGGCACCGGTGTTCCGGCATCGGTGTCGACGATGCGAACCTCGGTGCCGTCGAACGGCTTTCCACACGAACCCCACGCGGATTTCGGCATGTCGGTGTCGGCACGGTAGCCGCAGTAGGGTCCGAACGCCTCGGTCATGCCGAACAGCTTGGCCCGTGCTCCAGGCGCGGCCCGCTGCTCCGGCGGTAACAGCGCCTCCAGGCTGCCCGGACGCAGAGCCGACAGATCGGCGCCCACCGACTCCGATCGGCGGGCAAGGGCTTCGGCCTGGTCGGGCCAGCCGCGGAACAGCGTCACGCGTTCCCGTTCCAGCAGCCGCAGGGTGGACTCGGGCTGCGGTATCTCCTCGGTGACCAGCGTCGCGCCCGCCAGCAATGCCGACAGGATGCCGCTGCCGAAGCCGCCGACCCAGAAGAACGGCATCGGCAGGTACAGCCGGGTGTCCGCGTCGATGCATCGCGCCGCGAGGCCGGACGCCACGGCGCTCAGCGCGTTGCCGTGCGAGTGGATCACGCCCTTGGGCGGGCCGCTGCTGCCGGAGGTGAACATGATGACCAGGGTGTCGGCGGCGGCCACGGTGGCGCTGACGGCATAGACCGTCTCGGGTGCGGCGGCCTTTGGCAGCTCGTCGGGTGCCCAAACACCGCGCAGCGCAGGCAGATCGGTCGGTGAGCGCAGTTCGGCGGTCAGTTCGTCGCGGTAGCGGTGGCCGCGGAACTCGTCGACGGCGACGAGGTACTGCACGGCCGCGACCCGCAGCTGGGCGACCAGTTCACGGGGCGCCAGCAGCGTGCTCAGCGGCACCAGCACGGCGCCGATGCGGGTAAGCGCGAGCGCGGTCTGCACCCAGCGCACCCCGTTGGGCATGATCAGCCCGACCCGTGAGCCCTTGGTGACGCCCGCCTCCAGAAACGATGCCGCGATCGCGCGGGTCGAAGTCTCGAGTTCGGCGAACGTGATGCGGCCGGTCGTATCGATGACCATCGGCTTGTCGGGAAAGTCGGCCGCCCTGCGCCGGATCAGGTCGTCGATGGTGGTGGGCGACTCAGGCATCGAACACCGCCGCGAGCTTCTTCATGTCGACCTTGCCGCTGGACAGCACGGGTATCTGCACGGGGGGAACGGCGACGATCCGCCTCGGGACCTTGTAGGCCGACAGCGCGCGCTTCAGCTCGTTCCGCACGGCCGACTCGTCGACCGGGTCGTCGGTGGCGATCACCGCGACGACGAGCTGTCCGCGGTCGGGATCGGGCACGCCGAAGACGTATGCGGGTGCGCCGCCGGTGATTCGGGCGAGCGCCTTCTCGACTTCGGCTGATGCCACGTTGGCGCCTGCGGTCTTGATCATCGAACCGCGCCTGCCGACGAAGTAGTAGAAGCCGTCGTCGTCGATGCGCACGAGATCGCCGGTGTGGAACCAGCCGTCGGCGTCGAAGCATTCCTCGCGGCTGCGTTTGTAGTAGTGCTGCATGACGTATGGGCCGCGGATGCACAGTTCGCCGTGCTCGTCGACCCTCGTCTCGAAACCGGGCGCCGGTGTGCCGAACGATCCACGCCGGTGCTCGGGTTGGTCGCTTTCGTCCGCGCTGAGCAGTACGACACTGCCCGCCTCAGTCAGGCCGAGCATGTTGTGCCGCAGTTCGGGATCGGCCGGCCGTACCTCCGGCGCCATGATCGGATACAGGTTTCCGCGCCGCATCGACGACAGGTCACGGCTCTCGAGGCTGGGATCGCGCACCAGGTTCGCGATCCCAGCGACGAATCCGTTTGTCATCGTCGGCCGTTCGGCCTCCAGCAGACCGAGCGTTCGGGCCGAGTCGGTTGCGTTGGAGCAGACCAGGGTGGCGCCTGCGACCATCGTGGCCAGCAGCCCGAAGGCGAACCCACCGATCCAGAAGAACGGCGAATTGCAGAACAGCTTGTCCTCGGCGGTCAGCCCGCGGATGCCGTTGAGGTTGCGTTGGTGTCCGAGTACGGCGGCGTGGGTGTGCACGACGCCCTTGGGTGCGCCGGTCGAGCCAGAGGTGTAGATGATCGCGATCGGATCGGATCCGTCCACGTCATCCTCGAGCGCGGCCAGCAGCGCTTCCTCCGCTTCGGGTTCGGGATGGCTGTCGAACAGCACGTGGCGCAGCAGCGGGACGGAGTCGCGAACCTCGGCGATCCGCTTCTCGAAATCGTTTCCCCGGTACGACTTTGCGGCCAGCAGTATGGCCACGTCGCTGTGAACCAGCTGATCCCGAAGCTCCGCTGCCGTCGCGAACGTCGTGAACGGAACCGCGACCGCGCCGATCCTGGTGGCCGCCAGCATCCCGACCACGAAATCGGATCCGTTCGGGTGCAGCAGACCGACGTGTGTGCCCTTGCCCGCGCCGAGCGCGATGAGGCTGCGGGCCAGTTCGGCCGAGCGGCGCTCGGCGTCGAGGTAGCTGAGCCGGTCGTCGTCGCAGACCAGCAGCGGATGTGAGCCGCGCGCGGCCGCCTGGTGCCGCAGCGCGGTCGCGACGGTGTCGGGTTCAGCTGCCACGGATTGCGCCCAGATCGGGTTTGCCTGACGGTGTGCGGGGGATGGCGTCGACGATGGTGATGTCGGTCGGGATCTCATAGCGCGCCAGCCGTTTTCGCAGGAACTCCATCAGCTCGTCGGCGTCGATCGATGCTCCCTCGCGCAGTTCGACGACCGCGACCGGCGTCTCGCCGAGGCGCTCGTCGGCTCTTCCGACGATGGCGGCGCCCGCGACGGCGGGATGGCTTTCCAGCGCGGCGCGCACATCGTCGGGGATCACCTTGAAGCCACCGCGGATGATCGCCTGGTCGGCGCGGCCGAGGATCCACAGGAAGCCGTCCCCATCGATGCGGGCGAGGTCGGTGGTGCGCATCCACGGCACCGACGGGCCGAGCTGCGGAGGCTTGACTTCGAGCAGGCCGGGTTGGTCGGGGCCGAGCGGGTGGCCGTCGTCGTTGACCACCCGCAGCTGTGCGCCGGGGTTGGCACGTCCGACGCTGCCGCGTTTGGCCTTCCAGTACTTCTGGTGATCGGCCAGCGTCCAGCCGGCCACGCCGCCGCCGAACTCGGTTGCGGCATAGGACGTCAGCACCGGGATGCCGAACTTCTCCTCGAAAGCGTCGGCGTCGTCGGCCGACAGCGGCGCGGTGCCCGACGTGACGGCGCGGATGCCGGCGAGATCCTCGCGGCGCAGCGAGGAGTGCAGCACCATCCGCAAGGCGGCGGGCACCAGCGAAACCGCTCGCGGCCGGTGCCTGCGGACGGCGTCGGCCCACTTGTCGAGGTCGAATCGGTCGAGCAGCGCGAAAGGCCTTGCCTCGGTGACACATTGCAGCACGCGGAACACCCCGCCGATGTGCACCAGCGGTGCGTTCACGATCGCGACGCCGCCGCGGACCTCCGTGGGCGGCTTGGAGTTCTCCCATTCGGGACCCATCACGCTGTGCGCGAGCATGCCGTAGGTGAGGTCGATCCGCTTCGGCGGCCCGGTGGTACCGCTGGTCAGCATCCGCACCGCGACGTCGGGCCTGGTGTCGCGGTGGCCGTCGCCCGCCGCCAGGACGCGTGGTTCCGCACCGGGTTCGGCGATCGTCACCACCGCCGATCCGCTGTTCGTGTCGACCAACGTCGCCACGTCATCGGGGTCGCCGACGATCACCGGCAGGTGCAGCGCGGCGATGTCGGCCTTCGTGCGGTCGTCGCCGCGGGACGGGTTGATGACGACCACGGTTCCGCCCGCGAGCAGCACACCGAGGAATGCGGCGATGTGGGCGGGCCTGTTGCGCAGGAGCATTCCGACCTGACCGCGGCCGTCGACGGCCGTCTCGATTCGCCGGGCGGCGGCGAGGTCGCCGTAGGTATGCCACTGCCCGTCGTATTCGATCGCCGACGCGTCCGGGGCGAGATCGAGCACGTCGGCGATCCGTTGCCGCAGCGGATGACCGGGCATCACCGGATCCGCGGCTCGGATTTCACCGGCCCACCCTGCTGCGCAAGTTCCGCAGTACCGATCGGGTTGCCGAGCCGGGTGTAGATCAGGTTCTGCTCCAGCGCGGCCCGATACGGCTTGTCGAGCGACTCCCAGATCGCCTTGACGGTGCCCTGCGTCGCCGACGGGGGTTTGGCGGCGATCGTCGCCGCGATGGCGTGCGCGCGGTCCCACAGCTGATCACGGGATACCACCTCGGACACCAGCCCGATTCGCAGCGCGGTGTCGGCGCCGACGCGTTCGTCGTTGCCCATCAGGGCGATTCGCAGGGTGTCGGCGAGCCCGACGCGTCGCATCATGCCGATCGGCTCGAGCGCGCAGACCAGGCCCGCGGAGACATGGGAGTCGAAAAAGGTGGCGTCGTCGCTGCAGATGACGACGTCGGCCTCGTTGACGAAGTAGAACGCGCCCGCGGTGCACATGCCCTGCACGGCGCACACGACCGGCTTCCACATCTTCTGCCACTTGGGGCTGAGGGCTTCGCCGGGATCCTCGTGGTTCCAGATGTTGTCGGGTTGGCCGTAGGACGATTTGACGTCAAGGCCTGCGCTGAACGCCCGATCGCCCGCGGCGCGCAGCACCACCGCGTGCACGGCGTCGTCGTGTTTCACGAGCTGCCATGCACGGGCCATCTCCTCGCACATCGTCCGGTTGAAGGCGTTGAGCGTGTCGGGCCGGTTCAGAGTGATCGTCGCGACGTGGTCGTGAGCGTCCACGTCGAGCAGGATGGTTTCGAAGGTCTGGCTCATCGGCACTTCCAGTTCGGTGCGCGCTTCTCGACGAAGGCCTTCGGTCCCTCGAGGGAGTCCTCGGTGTGCAGGTTGCGCTCCCTGAACGCCTCGGCGAGGATCTCGCCCTCGTGCAGCGGCAGGTCGAGCGTCTTGTGGATGGCCAGCCGGGTGCCCCGAACCGCCAGCGGCGCATTGCTGGTCACCATGTCGGCGATCTCGTGCGCACGCTCGAGCAGTTGTTCGTGGGGGACCACCTCGCTGACCATGCCCAGTTCGTAGGCGCGCTGGGCGCTCATCCGCTCGTGCTTACCGGCCAACGCCATCCGCAGCGCGATGTTTCTCGGCAGCACGCGCGCCAACCGCACCATCTCGCGGCCGGCGACCAGGCCGATGCTGACGTGCGGGTCGAAGAAGGTGGCCTTCTCGGATGCGATGACGATGTCGCCGGTGGTGACCCAGTCCAGGCCTGCGCCACAGCAGATCCCGTTGATTGCCGCCAGCACGGGTTTGGCCATCCGGCGAAACGGCGGCGTGCCCTCCTGAGGCGCCTCCCACTGGTCGTAGGTGGACAGATAGGGCCTCTCGTTGATGACCTTGCCGTCCTCGGGGATCTGCTTGGCGTCGGCGCCGGTGCAAAAGGCGCGACCGTTGCCCGTGACGATGAGCAGCCAGACGTCGTCGTCGTTCTCGGCCTCGTCATAGGCCGACCGCAACTCGGTGATCATGTACGGGCTCAGCGCGTTCAGCGCCTCGGGGCGGTTCAGCGTGATGATGGCCTTGTGCCCGTCGACCTCGTAGTTGATGGTGTCGTACGACCCAGCCGTCATCGTGATCCCTTCGTCGCTTCGCTACCGATCATCGGCCGTGGAACTCCGGCGTCCGTCGTTCCCGGAATGCGGCCAGACCTTCCTTGAAATCCGTTGTCCGACAGGAGAGCTCCAGGTTGAACAGTTCCTGGGTCATCGCCTCGGGCAGGGTGGCGTGCTGGCCGTAGCGCATCGCCTGCTTGGCCATCCCGATCGCGACGGTCGGGCCTGAGGCCAGCCGTTCGAGCAGTTCCTCGGCGGTCCGGTCCAGATCGGAGCGCGCGACGGCGTCGTGAATGAGCCCCCACTGCGCGGCGTCGCGCGCCGTCACCTTCTCGCCGAGCAGCAGCATCCGCTTGGCGCGGGCCACGCCCACCAGGCGCGGCAGCAGCCATGTCGAACCGGAGTCCGGGCTGAAGCCGCGGTTCACGAACGGTTCCCAGAACAGTGCGTCGTCGGCCGCCACCGTGAAGTCGGCGGCCAGCGCGAGGTTGCAGCCGAGGCCGACGGCCCAGCCGCGCACACTGCAGACGACCGGCAGGTGGATGGTGTGCACGAGGTCGACCAACCGGTGCGAGGTGTGCGGGATGCGCCGGACGAGGTCTCCTGTGCGCGGGCGCTGTCCGCCGGAGTTGGTGGCCACCCAGTCGGCGCCTGAGCAGAAGTCGTCACCCGCACCGCGAATGTGGATGGCGCGCAACGCGTCATCGCTGGCGGCCCCGGTCAGCGCGGCAACTGCCGCGTCGACCATCGGATGGCTCAGTGAGTTGCGCCTGGCGGGGCGGTCGAACGTGAGGCGCAGGATCGCGCCGTCCCGCTCGGCGATCACCGCGCCGTCGGAGCCGGGCTCTTGACTCACCGGCGGGTTCCCTTCTCGAGCCGTATACGGATACCCATACAGTAGGCTAAACCATTACTATCCTATACAAGATAGAAAGGAAAGCCCGTATGGCGGACGGTGATCTCCTCCGGTTCGGCGAGCAGCCGCTCGACCAGACCTTTGCCGCAGCGGGCGCACTGCGACGCCTGACCTGCCAGTTGTTGTCGCTGGAGCATCCCCACCCGACCGTGGACGCGATGCTCGAGCAGATCGCGGTATGGGAGTCCGAACTCGCGGGCGCGGTGGCGCCGGACCCGACACCGCGGATCGGCGAGGAGGGCCTCGACACCCAGCGGGTCTATCTCGCGCACGCATTCGACATCGGCGGGTTCAACCCGTGCTTTCCCACCTACGAGTTCGACCGCATCGATGTCGAGTCCGCAGAAGGCCGGGTCGTGTTCCCCGTCGTCTACGAAGGACCGCCAGGGTTGGTGCACGGCGGTTTTCTCGCGGTGTTCTTCGATTGCGTGATCCAGCACCAGAACTGCGCGACCGCGTTGTCGGGTAAGACGCGGTCGCTGACGGTCAAGTTCCGCAGGCCGACGCCGATTCTCACCGAGCTGCGTTTCGACATCGCGCGCGTTCAGGAGGACCGAGGGGTGACGTCGACGGCGCGCCTGCTGCTCGGCGACGAAGTGCTCTGTATCGGCGAGGCGACGACGCTCGCCCTGTCGCCGGACAAGCTCACCGGCTTCAACTTCGGCAAGCGGCGGGCCTGATCCCATGGAGCTGCGAGGGATTCGGCAGCCACGCGTCGCGGAGATCGTGGCGGCGAGGCTGCGTGAGGAGATCCTCGCGGGCAGGCTGAAGGAACTGCCGTCGCAGGAGAGCCTTCTTCAGCAGTTCGCCGTGAGCCCTCCCGCACTGCGCGAGGCGATCCACATCCTGGAGACCGACGGTCTGATCTCGGTGCGCCGCGGCAATGTCGGGGGCGCCGTGGTCCACCTGCCGTCGGCCGAGCGCACCGCGCACATGATCAGCATGGTGTTGCAGACCCGCGATTCCACGCCCGCCGATGTCAGCGAGGCGCTGCTGCACCTCGAACCGATCTGTGCGGGAATGTGTGCCTCCCGCGACGACCGGATGACCGAGGTCGTCCCGCATCTGCAGGCCGAAATCGATCGTCAGACAGAGCAGTTCGACGATGTGTCGGCCTACGTGCCCAACGCGCGGCGGTTTCATGAGGCGCTGGTGTCGAGGTGCGGCAACGAGCCGATGATCCTGTTGATCGGGTCGCTCGAGCTGATCTGGTCTGCGCACGAGTCCTCGGTGTGGAGCGATGACGACGTGAACCAGAAGACGATGCGTGCCGCGTTGCGCGACCATCAGCGGCTGTTGGACGCCATCCGCGACGGCAACTCGGCCCGCGCGGTTCGGCTGGCCCAAGACCACCTCGGCGTGGCCCGCCGCAACACACTGGCCGCCGGAGCGGACAAAACCATTGAGGCGAAACTCATTTCGAGGAGCCACTGATATGACTGCGTCAACCGACGAGCGCGTCCTGTTCGACGTCGACCGCGAGAAGCGGATCGCGACGATCACCTTCAACAACGCCAAGCAACGCAACTCCTACGACGCCGCGATGCGCGAGGCCATCGGCCGGTGCCTGGACCAGGTCGCCGAGGACGACGACATCACCGTGGTTCTGCTGCGCGGTGCCGACGGGGTGTTCAGCACCGGCGCGGACATGAACAACGCCTACGGCTGGTACGGCGAGAAGGGCAAGGAGCAGAAGAGCAGGCCGAGCCAGCGGCGCCGGCTGACGGTGGACCGCAAGTCATTCGGCTTCTACCACAATCTGATGGGCTTTCCGAAGGTCACCGTCGGGGAGATCAGCGGATACGCGCTCGGTGGCGGCTTCGAGATGGCCTTGATGACCGACATCTCGGTCATCGGCCGAGACACCAGGATCGGCATGCCCGCGACGCGCTTCCTCGGGCCCGCGTTGGGCAGCCTGCACATGTTCTTCCACCGACTCGGCCCGGTGCTGGCCCGGCGACTGCTGTTGACCGGCGACATCATCACCGCCGGCGACGTCGAGCATCTCGGCGTGTTCACCGACACCTGCGAGCCGGAGAAGGTCGCCGCGCGGGCCAGGTACTGGGCGGAGAAGGCGGCGAAGATGCCCGCCGACGGCGTCGTCATCGCCAAGGAGGCGTTCCGTCTCGTCGAGCAGAGCCAGGCATATCAGGGGGAGGAAGTGGCGAGCTACCTGTTCCACGCCTACGGGACCAACCTGCAGTTCGCACCCGGCGAGTTCAACTTCGTCAAGACGCGGGCGCAGCACGGGACGAAGGAGGCGTTCCGCCTGCGTGACGAGCATTTCCACGTGCCCGAGCCGGAGTGAGGCCGGTCACATACTGGTCGCGATACAGTATCTGCTACTTTTGTAAAGTCTCTAACGCCAAAAGCTGAGGTCAAAAACATGGGCACACCTGTCATCGTCGGCGCCGCCAGGACAGCGATCGGCCGGTCCTTCAAGGGCACGCTGGTCAACACCCCGCCGGAAACCCTCATCACCACCGTGCTGCCCGAGGTGGTGCGCCGCTCGGGTGTCGACCCCGCCGCGTTCGACGACATCATCTTCGCCGAATCGCATTACGGAGGCGGCGATCTCGCCCGCTATGCGGCCGCGGCCACCGGGATGGAGGACATTCCAGGGCAGTCGGTGAACCGGCACTGCGCGGGCAGCCTCACCGCCATCGGCAATGCGGCAGCCCAGATCGGTTCGGGAATGGAGCGTGCGCTGGTGGCAGGCGGCGTGCAGTCGCTGTCGATGACCCCGCTGGTGAACTGGCGCATCCCAGGGCCGGAGCTGAAGTTCGAGGAGCGGTGGATGCCGCCGACGCACCCCGAGACCCCCGATGCGCCGTGCAAGGACATGTCGATCACGGTCGGCTGGAACACCGCGCAGGCCGTCGGCATCACCCGCGAGGAGATGGATGCGTGGGCGGCGCGCTCCCATGAGCGTGCGATCGCCGCGATTGATGCGGGCAAGTTCGTCGACGAGATCATCCCCCTCAAGATCACGCAGTTCGACGGCTCCGTCGTCGACTTCAGCGTCGACGAGCATCCGCGTCGCGACACCACCGTCGAGAAGCTGGCCGGGCTCAAGGTGCTGCACCCCGAAATCGAGGGCTTCTCGATCACCGCGGGCAACAGCAGCGGCACCAACGACGCCGCGGCGGCCGTGGCGCTGGTCGACAGCGACTACGCCGATGCCGAGAACTTGACCAAGATGGCGACCGTGAAGGCATGGGCCGCAGCCGGTGTCGCGCCGCGCGACTGCGGGCTGGGCGCGGTGAAGGTGATCGGCAAGGTGCTCGACCGCGCGGGCCTCAAGCCTTCGGACGTCACACTGTGGGAGATCAACGAAGCCTTCGCCTCGGTGCCCATCGCGGCCTGCCGCGAGTACGGCCTCGACGAGGAGTTGGTGAACTTCTCCGGAAGTGGTTGCAGCCTCGGCCATCCCATCGCCGCATCCGGTGCGCGCATGGTGACGACTCTGGTGTACGAACTGCAGCGGCGCGGCGGAGGCATCGGCGTCGCGGCGATGTGCGCGGGCGGCGGCCAGGGCGGCGCCGTCGTCGTCGAGGTCTGACTACTTCTTGCGGGCGGCGGGCTTCTTCTTCGACGTCTCGATCAGCCGCTCGGCGTGGTCGAGGATGCACTCGAGGCCGTACTCGAAGTTGAAGTCGTCGGCCGCGCCGATGCGGTGGCCCTCGCGCCGGACGCGGGCCAGCAGCGGCGTGGTCTCCGGGTCGATGACCATCGTCTCCTCGAAGTCGCCGGCGCCGTCGGAGGCTCGGTTCTTGTCGTAGAGCCGTTGCAGCACAACGGCGCCGCGCACGTGGACCGAGACGGCCGAGTATGTGTCGAACGCATCCTCGGTGGACAGGCCCGCCTCGACCAGGTTCTCGATCGCCTTCTCGACGGCGACGACGCCGAGCTTGGCCGCGCGCGGGCTCAGCGCCGACCGGATCAGGATGAGGTCGCACAGAATCGGGTTGGACAGGAACGTTTTTCGCATGGTCCGCGCGTGGTTGGCCAGCGTCTCCCGCCAGTCCTTGGCCTCCACGTACGGCGTCGCGAACACATACTGCTTCAGCGCGCGGTCGGTCATCGCGTTGAGCAGATCGTCCTTCTTGCGGAAGTACCAGTAGATGCTCGTCACCCCGACGCCGAGGTGCTTGCCGAGTAGCGGCATGCTGAGGTTGTCGATGCCCACGTCCTCGGCCAGTTCGAAGGCGCCCTTGATGATGTCGTCGGGATTGATCGACCCACGTTCGCGTCGCTGACGCTTCTCCGTGGTTGCCTGCTTGGCCACTAGGGTCACCTCCGTTCCGTCCTTCTACTGTAAGTCCTATAGTAAGCTTTTCCAGCGAAAGCGGGTGGAGGCGCCGTGGATCTCGGACTGGACAATGCCACCGCGGTGGTCGTCGGCGGCGGTCGCGGCATGGGATTGGCGGCCGCGCGCTGCCTCGCCGACGACGGTGCGCGCGTCGCGATCGTCGGGCGGACCCAGCAGGTTCTGGAGGAGGCGGCCGAGGAACTGGCAGGCCGCGGCAGCCGCGATGCGCTCGGCCTGGTGGCCGACGTCACCGACGCGCAAGCGGCGCAACGCATTTTCGACGAGGTCTCTCAGCGGTGGGGCGGCGAGCTCAACATTCTGATCAACGTGGCCGGCCCCGGCGCCGTCGGCACGTTCGAGGACCTGACCGACGACCAATGGCGGCAGGCCGTCGACGAAGGCGTGATGGGCATGGTGCACTGCGTCCGCTCCGCCTTGCCGCTGCTGCGCAAGGCCGAATGGGCGCGGATCGTGAACTTCTCCGCGCACTCGACGCAGCGCCAGAGCGTCATCCTGCCCGCATACACGGCCGCCAAGGCGATGGTCACCAGCATCTCGAAGAACCTGTCGTTGTCGTTGGCGCCCGACGAGATCATGGTCAACGTGGTGTCGCCGGGCAGCATCCTGTCCGAGTCGCTGGCGGGTTGGGCCGAGTCCGTCGGCATCGACGGAAGCGATCCCTACGCGGTGATGGCGGGCATCGACAAACATTTCGGACATCCCGCGCATTTACCGCGCGCCGGTAAGCCCGAGGAGATCGGCCCGGTCGTCGCGTTCCTCGCCTCGCGCGCCAACTCCTACATGACCGGCGCCAACATCAACGTCGACGGCGGTAGCGACTTCACCTGAGTAAGGAGGCGACATGGCGACTGCACGCGAAGCCAGGGAGTGGGCACGCACGACGCTGCGCGGAATCGGCAACAGCCTCTACACGCCGTTCTGTGGCACCGACGGCGACGACATCGACACCGACGCCTACCGCACCCTGGTGCGCTACTGCGTCGGCGAGCTGAAACATCCGATGCTGTGGTGCACCAGCGGCATCGCCGAGTTCTGGTCGCTGACGATCGCCGAGCGAAAACAGTTGCTGGAGATCGCAATCGAGGAGGGCCGCCGCGCCGACCCCGACGTCGTCGTGCAGGCCTGCACGGCCGCCACCGCAGCCAAGGACTGCCTCGAGTTGACGCGGCACGCGCAAGAGGCAGGCGCCGACATCGTGTACATCCAGACCCCGATGATGGAGGCGCACGGCGGGGAAGGTGTGCTGAACTTCTTCCGCTACATCGCCGAACGCACCGATATCGCGCTGGGCATGTTCAACTCGCCGTCGTCGGGCTACGTGCTGACCGCGCCCGAGAGCGCCCGCATCTACGACGAGATTCCCGCCGTCTGCGCGACGAAGGAGGGCGCGTTCCGCCCCGCCAACAGCCGGCTGCTGCACGACCTGGCGCCCGACCTGACGATCTGGGAGTGCGACCTGACCGTCTACCGCGCCGGGTGGCTGCGCGCGGGCATCGTCGGGCCCGCGCAACTCGGCACGTCGGGCTATCTGTACGAAACTCCGAATCAGCGGGTGTTTTCTGAGTTCTGGGAGCTGGTGTGGAGCGATCAGCTCCTCGAGGCGATGGACTACGCCGAGAAGTCCGGGCTGGACCAGTTCAACATCGACATGGGTCGATGGTTCACCTGCTATCCCGGCCGACCCGACTACTTCACCCACTGGGGCGGGGCGTTCAAATACGCGGCGTCGGTGCTCGGTCTGCCGATCGGCGACTATCCGCATTCGCGACCGCCGCAGGCCGTGTTTCCCGAAGCAGGCAAGGCGGAGATCGACGCAGCGTATCGGCGGTATGGGCTGGTGCCTGCTTGACCGAGGGGACGATTGCGGAAGGCGCTACCGAAAGGTGTACAGTAAGTGCCGTGAGTGCTGACGATCCGGTTCTCTACGAGAAACGAGACACCGGCGTCGCTCTACTGACCCTCAACCGCCCGGACCGGATGAACGGGTGGGGCGGTGGGCTGGCCGCGAAGTTCTACTCACTGCTCGACGACGCGGAAGCCGATCCGGACGTGCGCGTCATCGTCGTCACCGGCGCGGGCCGGGCCTTCTGCGCAGGCGCCGACATGGGAGACCTGTCGTCGATCGAGAAGGCCACCACCAACGGCGATACCGACGTCAGCACCTTGGTCGGCGAGCGGCACCCGCACTTCGTGGCGACGCTGCGCAAGCCCGTCATCGCCGCGATCAATGGCGCGTGCGCGGGGATCGGGTTGACCCAGGCGCTGATGTGTGACGTCCGATTCGCCGCCGCAGGCGCGAAGTTGAGCACCTCGTTCGCCCGCCGCGGCCTGATCGCCGAGTACGGCATCAGCTGGATCCTGCCCCGCATCGTCGGCTGGGGCGTCGCGATGGACCTGCTGCTGTCGGGCCGCGTCTTCCTCGCCGAGGAGGCGGCCGAACTGGGTCTGGTCAACGAGGTCGTCGCGCCGGAGGAGCTGCTGCCGCGCGCGATCGCCTACGCCGAGGACATCGCCGCCAACTGCGCGCCCAGTTCTCTGGCGGTGATCAAGCAACAGGTGTACGCAGACACCATGCGCGACGTGTTCGAGGCCAGCGCCCACGCCGAGAAGTTGATGCACGAGTCCATGCAGCGCCCCGACTTCATCGAGGGCATCACCGCGTTCTTCGAAAAGCGCACACCGAATTTCCCGCCGCTGAAGGAGGTCCTATGACGCTGGACTACATGGCGATCGACGTCGACAACCACTACTACGAGCCGATCGACTCGTTCACCCGGCATCTGCCGAAGGAGTTCAAGCGCCGCGGCGTGCAGATGCTGACCGAGGGCAAGCGCACGTTCGCCGTCATCGGTGGCGTCGTCAACCACTTCATCCCGAATCCCACCTTCGACCCGATCATCGAACCGGGCTGTCTGGACCTGCTGTTCCGCGGTGAGATCCCCGAGGGTGTCGACCCCGCATCGCTGATGAAGGTCGACCGGTTGGCCGACCACCCCGAGTACCAGAACCGCGACGCCCGGATGAAGGTACTCGACAAGCAGAACCTCGAAACCGTGTTCATGCTGCCGACTTTCGCGTGCGGGGTGGAAGAGGCCCTCAAACACGACATCGAGGCGACGATGGCCTCGGTGCACGCCTTCAACCTGTGGCTGGACGAGGACTGGGGCTTCGACCGGCCCGACCACCGGTTCCTTTCGGCGCCGATCATCTCGCTGGCGGACCCCGACAAGGCCGTCGAAGAAGTCGAGTTCGTGCTGAGCCGGGGCGCCAAGATCGTGTGTGTGCGACCGGCGCCGGTGCCGGGCGTGATCAAACCGCGGTCGCTGGGCGATCCGGTGCACGACCCGGTATGGGCGAGGCTGGCCGAGGCCGGTGTGCCCGTGGTGTTCCACCTGTCCGACAGCGGCTACCTGGCGATCGCCGCGCTGTGGGGCGGGAAGGCAACGTTCGAAGGTTTCGGCAAGAAGGATCCGCTCGACCAGGTGCTGCTCGACGACCGCGCCATCCACGACTCCATGGCGTCGATGATCGTGCACCAGGTGTTCACCCGGCACCCCAAGCTCAAGGTCGCCAGCATCGAGAACGGGTCGTACTTCGTGTACCGCCTGATCAAGCGGCTGAAGAAGGCCGCCAACACCGCGCCGTACCACTTCAAGGAAGACCCGGTCGAACAGCTCAAGAACAACGTCTGGATCGCGCCGTACTACGAGGACGACGTGAAACTGCTCGCCGACACGATCGGCGTCGACAAGATCCTGTTCGGCTCGGACTGGCCGCACGGTGAGGGCCTCGCCGACCCGATGGCGTTCACCGCCGACATCCCTCAGTTCCCGGAGTTCAGTGCCGAGGACACACGAAAGGTCATGCGGGACAACGCGCTGGAACTGCTCGGCGTGCGCGTTCCGGCCGCATAGCGATGGAGTGGACCATCGGCGACGTCGTCGACGCCATCGCCGACGTCATCGGAGACCGCACCATGACGGTGTGCGGCGACCGCCGCACCACCTACGGCGAGATGGCAGCCCGCACCCGGCAATTCGCGAACTTCCTGGCGGACAGGGGACTCGGCGCGCACCGCGATCGCGATGGGCTGGACAACTGGGAGTGCGGCCAGGACCGGGTCGCGCTGATCATGTACAACGACCGCTATCCCGAGATGGTGCTCGGCTGCCTGAAGGCGCGCACTGTTCCGGTCAACGTCAACCATCACTACACGCCGCGTGAGGTCGCCGAGCTCCTCGAGTACGTGAAGCCGCGCGCCGTGATCTATCACCGTGCCCACGGCGCGAAGTTCGCCGACGTGGTGGAAAACCTCGGCGCCGACCTGCTGATCGCCGTCGACGACGGCAGCTCCGGTCCTGATCTTCCCGGCGCAATCATCCTGGAAGATGCCGTGGCGCAGGGGGATCCGCAGCACCGCATCGCCGGTTCGCCCGACGACCTGATCATGTACTGCACAGGCGGCACCACAGGCAGGCCGAAGGGCGTGCTGTGGCGCCAGAGCGACACCTATGTGTCGTCCATGGTCGGCGCCGACCACGAGACCCCGGCCGAGATCCACGAGAAGGTGCAGCGCAACCAGGGCCCGCCATGGTTCGCGGTGTCGCCGCTGATGCACGCTGCCGGGCTGTGGACGGTGTTCTCCGGCACGCTGGCCGGACTGCCTGTCGTGCTGTACGACGACCGCAACAAGTTCGACCCCGCTCGGGTGCTGCGCACCGCCGAACGCGAGAAGGTCGGGATGATGACGATGGTCGGCGACGCGTACGCCGCCCCGCTGATCGAGGAACTCAACCGCGGCGACTACGACCTGTCGACGCTGTACGCTATCGGAACCGGCGGCGCCGCAACCAATCCCAAGCACGTCAGCGCGCTGCTGGAGAAGCTGCCCGAGCTGACGATCATCAACGGCTACGGGTCGTCGGAGACCGGCAACATGGGCTTCGGCCACAACCGGTGCGGCTCCCATCGCGACACGTTCGACCTCCGCGAGGGCGGCACCGTGGTGTCCGACGACCTCAGCAGGTTCGTCTCGCCCGGTGAGGATGAGGTCGGATGGGTGGTGCGCACCGGCCGGATACCGCTGGGCTACTTCGACGATGCCGACGCGACGCGCAAGACATTCCCCGTCGTCGAAGGGCAGCGCGTGGTGGTCTCCGGTGACCGCGCATCGCTGGAGGCCGACGGCACACTGCGCCTGTACGGTCGCGACTCGCTGGTCGTCAACACCGGCGGGGAAAAGGTTTTCGTCGAAGAGGTCGAGGCGGTGCTGCGGGCCTGCCCAGGCGTGGCCGACGCGCTGGTCGTCGGCCGCGACAGCGAGCGGTGGGGCCAGGAGATCGTCGCGCTCGTGCAGACGCACCCCGACGCCGTCGTCGACGGTGAATCGCTGCGCGCCGCGTGTGTCGAGCACTTGGCCCGGTTCAAGGCGCCCAAGGAGTTCATCTTCGTCGAGAGAGTGCGCAGGCTGGGCAACGGAAAGGCCGACTATCGATGGGCGAGAACCCAAGCGACACAACGGGCGCTGGCATGACGAACAAAGCGAACCGGGCCATCGATTGCCTGGTCAACGTCCACTTCGGGGAGACCGAACAGCAACCGAAGTGGATGCTGAAGGTGCGCGACGACTACTTCAAGGGGCCGGAGTCGATGTTCGCGCCCGTCGATCTGGCCGAGTTGCTCGACGAGATGGACGAGCAGGGGGTGGCGAAGGCCATCCTGATGGACAACGTCACCAAACCGTCGGTCACCGCCCGCAAGTTCGTCGAGTCGCGACCCGATCGCTTCATGCTCGCGGTGGGCGGCGTCAACCTGCTCAAGCCGATGCCGTCGCTGCGTGAGCTCAGCGCCGTCGTCAACGACCTGCCTGTCGCGTATGCCGTTGTGGGACCGAGCTTCTGGGGCGATGGCCAATACCCGCCGAGCGATGCGGTGTACTACCCGCTTTACACCAAGTGCGCGGAGATGGAACTGCCGCTGTGCATCAACACCGGCCTGCCGGGACCGCCCATCCCCGGTGAGGTGCAGAACCCGATCCACCTCGACCGGGTCTGCGTGCGGTTCCCCGAACTGAAGCTGTGCATGATCCACGGCGCCGACCCGTGGTGGGACGTCGCGATCCGGCTGATGATCAAGTACCAGAACCTGCACCTGATGACCTCGGCCTGGTCGCCCAAGCGGCTGCCGGAAAGCCTGATGCACTTCATGCGCACCAGGGGCAAGACCAAGGTGATCTACGCATCGGACTGGCCGGTGCTGCGGATGCGGCGCGTGGTGCCCGAGGCCCGTGCTCTCGACCTCCCGGCCGACGTGCTGGACAACTACCTGTACAACAATGCCCAAGCCTTCTTCTTCGGCGAGCAAGGAGCGAACTGACAGATGGATCGTTACGAGTTGCGGAGGCTGGACTACAGCCTCTCGGAGGATCACCAGGCGATCCAGGAGGCGTACAAGCAGTTCTTCAAGACGCATTGCCCGATCGAGAATGTCCGCGCGGCAGAGGAAACCGGGTTCGACAAGAGCCTGTGGGAGCGGCTGTGCGCGATGGGCGCCACCACGATGGCTTTGCCGGAGTCGGCGGGTGGTGACGGTGCGACGCTCGTCGATCTGACGTTGGTCGCCGAGGAGGTCGGCCGATCGCTTGCCCCCGTTCCGTGGATCGACCACGTCGTCGCGACCCGCCTGCTGGCGCGGCTGGGCAGCGTCGACCCGGATCTGGTCGCAGGCAAGCAGTTGGCCGCGCTGGACCCCCAGCACGAGAGCGTCACCGGGGTGCGGCTGATCCCCGCGGGCTCGATCGCCGACCGGATTCTGCTGCGCGACGGCGATGACGTCGTCGCGCTGACCTTCGCGACACGGCCCGTCAAGGTCGACAACATCGGCAAGCTGCCGATGGCGTGGGTGGACCCGGCAGCGGCCGACAACAGGACCGTCATCGCCAGCGGTGCGGATGCCTTGGCGGAATACCAACGCGCGCTGGATGAATGGCGGGTGCTGACCGGCGCCGCACTGGTCGGCCTCGTCGAGGAGACGATGCTGATCGCGTGCGAGTTCGCCAAGAACCGGTACACGCTCGGAGTACCGATCTCGACGCTGCAGGGCATCTCGCATCCGCTCGCCAACATCGCGATCGCCGTCGCAGGCGGCCGAAACCTGGCGCGGCGGGCGGCCTGGTTCCTCGACAACGAACCCGACGAGCGGCCCGAACTCGCGCCGTCGGCGTTCGTGTTCATGGCAGAGGAGGCCTCGAAGGCCGCGACCATGTGCGTGCAGGTGCAGGGCGGACTCGGGGTGAGCGCCGAGGCGGCCGCGAGCGCGTATCTGGTGCGGGCCCGAGGGTGGGCGCTGGCGGGCGGCGATCCGGGGGCGACCGCGAAGTACATCGCCGAGATCGTCGCGGCGCGCGAAAGCGGGGTGGCGTAATGGATTTCTCCCGGGTCGAACTGTCCGAAGAGGACGAGGCGTTTTTGCACGAGTCGCGCGCGTTTCTGCGCGAACTGGTCACCGACGAGGTGATCCGACGCGACCGCGAAACCGGCGACAACTTCAACGAGGATGTGCATCTGGCGCTCGGTGAGGCCGGATATCTTGTCCGCGAATGGAAGCCGGAATCCGAAGGCGGTTTCAATCGGGTCCGGAACCGTATCTGGCAGCTGGAGAAGCGTCGGGCGCACGTGCCGTGGGTGACGGTCGGAACGACCGCGATGATCGCCCGCTCGGTGGAGAAGTTCGGCTCGCCGGAACTCAAGGCCGAAGTCATGCCGAGGGTGTTCAACGGCCAGGTGCGGTTGTGCCTCGGCTACACCGAACCCGAGGGCGGCTCCGACGTCGCCACGTGCAAGACCCGCGCGGTTCGCGACGGCGACTCGTGGGTCATCAACGGCTCCAAGATGTTCACCACCGGCGCGCACAACTGCCAGTATGTCTTCCTCATCACCAACACCGACCCGGATGCGCCGAAGCACAAGAGCCTGACCATGTTTCTGGTGCCGCTCGACTCGCCGGGCATCGAGATCCAGGGCATCCGAACCGTCGACGGCGACCGGACGAACATCGTCTACTACAGCGACGTCCGCGTGGACGACAAGTACCGCCTCGGCGAGGTGAACGACGGTTGGACCGTGGTCAGGGAACCGCTCAACGTCGAGCACGGTGCGGTGGAGGCCGCAGCGGACGGCCTGCAGGACGTCTCGATCATGATGCACCAGGCGGGCTTCATGGCCGCCGCGGTTGACACGGCGGCCGCCAAGGTCGCCGAACCGGGCCCGGACGGCAGGCGACTGATCGACGACGGATCGGTGGCATACCGCCTGGGCCGCAGCGTCGCCCGGATGGAGGCGTCGTTGTCGGCGACCAGCATCTTCGGCCGGGTGGCGCTCGCGCAGACGATGCGCGACATCTCGCCCGACCTGATGGACCTCCTGGGCACGGCGGCCTCGCTGCCGGTCGGGACCGACGGTGCCGTCGACGACGGCGCCTCCGAGTACGTCTACCGGTTCGCCCCGCTTGTCGGCATCTACGGCGGGACGCTCGAGGTGTTCCGCAACATGATCGCGCAGTACGTGCTCGGGCTCGGTAAGCCGAATTACTCACCCCCAGCACAGAAGAAGGCTTCGTGACTGCCCCTCGCAGGGCGCTGGTGATGGGCGCCACCGGCTTCGTCGGCTCGCATGTCACCCGCAAACTGGTCGAACGGGGCGACGACGTTCGGGTGTATGTCCGCGAAACGAGCAACACGGTCGCCATCGACGACCTCGACGTCGAACGCAGCCACGGCGATCTGCACGACGAGGAGGCGATGCGGGCGGCCATGGCCGACCGCGACGTCGTGTACTACTGCGTCGTCGACACCCGCTTCTTCCTTCGCGATCCGGCGCCGCTGTTCGCGACCAACGTGGAGAGCCTGCGCCGGGTGCTCGACGTCGCGACGCAGGCGAACCTGCACCGGTTCGTGTTCTGCAGCACCATCGGAACGATCGCGATCGCCGAGCCCGGTCGATCGGCCACCGAAGACATGCCGTTCAACTGGGCGAAGAAGGGCGGCGCGTACATCGAATCGCGGCGCCAGGCAGAGGATCTGGTGTTGCGGTACGCGCGTGAGCGCGGGCTGCCCGCGGTGGCGCTGTGCGTCTCGAACCCGTACGGGCCGCTGGACTGGCAGCCGAATCAGGGCCTGATGGTGCAGATGGCGGCGTTGGGCCGCTCGCCCGTCTTCGTCAGGGGCGTTTCGGCTGAGGTCGTCGGCATCGAGGACGTCGCCGACGCCTTCCTGCTCGCGGCAGAGCGCGGCAGGGTGGGGGAGCGCTACATCATCTCCGAAAGCTATATGCCGCAGCGGGATATGCTTGCGATCGCAGCGTCGGCGGTCGGTGCGAAGCCGCCGCGGTTCGGCATACCGTTGGCGGCGATGTACGCCTTCGGCGGCCTGCTCGGCCTCGCGAGCCGAGTGTTGCGGCGCGACCTGCCGATGAACGTCCACGGCGTGCGGCTCAGCCACATCATGTCCGCCGCCGATCACAGCAAGGCGACGCGCGAACTCGGTTGGCAGCCCCGCCCGACCGCGGAGTCGATCCGGGCGGCCGCGCGGTTCTACGTCGACCAGCAGGCCTCCGGCCTGAACCTGCACAGCCGCCTCATGCGCTAGCCAGCGCGGGTTACAGCGTCACAATCGTCGCTGCTGCGGTTCCCGGTGCACCGTAGAGCTGGGCGAAGCCGACCCGAGGTTCGCCCGCCACCTGGCGGTCGCCCGCCTCGCCGCGCAGCTGCCGCACCAGTTCGTGGATCTGGCGCAGGCCGCTCGCGCCGATGGGCTCACCGTTGGCGATCAACCCGCCGTCGGTGTTGACCGGCATCGAGCCACCGATCTCGGTGGCGCCGTCGGCGAGCAGCTTCTCCTGCTCGCCGTGCTCGCAGAACCCGCACTCGGCCATGTGGATGATCTCGGCGCCGGCATCGGTGTCCTGAAGCTGGATCACATCGACGTCATCGGGTGCCACACCGGCCTTTTCGAAGGCGGCCTTGGCCGCGAAGACGGTCGGTGCGGGAACCTCGTCGACGGGGGCGAACGTGGTGTTGACCTCGTAGGCGCCGTAGGTGCGGGTGCGGACCTCGACGGCGCGCAGGTAGACGGGCTTGTCGGTGTAGCGGTGCGCGATGTCGGCGCGGCACATCACCACGGCGGCGGCGCCCTCGTCGGGCGCGCAGAACATGTACTGCGTCAGCGGATAGTTCAGCATCGTCGAGTCGAGGATGTGGTCCTCGGGGATCGGCTTGCGGCGGAACGCATTCGGGTTCAGTGCGCCGTTGCGGAAGTTCTTGGCGGCCACCTTGGCCAGCGTCGCCTGCGAGATGCCGTGGTCGTGCAGGTAGCGGTTGGCCTTCATGCCGAAGAACTGCGTGGTCAGGTACTGGCCGTTCTCCGCGTACCCGCTCGGCATGCCGACCAGTGCGGGATCCTCGGTGAAGGCGCCGCGCGGATGTTTGTCGAGGCCGACGGCGATGCCGATGTCGTAGTCGCCGAGGCGGATGCCGTCCGCGCAGGCCTTGGCCGCACTGGCCGCCGTCGCGCAGGCGTTGAAGACGTTGGTGAACGGGATGCCCGACAGCCCGACCATGCCGACGATCGCGTCGGGGTTGGCCACGGTCCAGCTGCCGCCGGTGGCGAACTGGACGTCCTTCCACTCGACGCCCGCGTCGGCGACCGCGGCGAAGATGGCGTCGACACCCATCTCCATCGCGGATTTGCCTTCGAATCTGCCGAACGGGTGCAGCCCCACGCCGATGATGGCGACGTCATTCATGCGGCGAGTGTATCGCAACTGTAACTCTTACAGTATCGTAGTCCAGGTGGCGTCGGACACGTCCGCGAGATTGCAGCTGCGCAGGCGCTCACTCGCACTTTCTCCGCTGGAATGCAATTTCGCGGGAAGTAGAACTCAGGCGATGGCGCCGGAGTTCTTCAGTTCCTCGATGCGGTCCCAGTCCATGCCGAGCTCCATCAGTACGATCTCGGTGTGCTCGGAGGCCTGCGGCGCCCGCGTCGTCTCCAGCGGCTCGTGGTTGAACTGAACCGGGCCGCGCACCACCTTGAACGGCTCGCCGCCGTCAGCGGCCTCGACCTCGACGATCATGTCGTTCGCGATCGCCTGCTCGTCGGTGGCGAGGTCGAGGAAGCTCTGGAACGGCGCCCACTGGCCCTTCATCGTCTTGAGGTGCTCGCGCCAGTAGTCGAAGGGCCTGCTGCGGATCGATTCGGCGATGAGTTGCGCTGCCTCCGCGGCATTCTCGATGAGCGGCATGACATCGCAGAAGCGCGGGTCATCGGCGAGTTCGGGCAGGCCGAGGTGTTCGAAAGCATCGCGAATGTAGCCGGTCGGGCTGACGATGCACAGGTTGATGGTGCCGCCGTCTGAGGTCAGGTAGTTGCCGAGGAACGGATTCACCGTCGGGCCAACGTTATCCGGCATCAGCGACCGCATGGTCTCGCCGACCTCCATGCCCTGGGTCACGCTTGCACCCGCCGACCACCACGCCGTGCTCAGCAGCGAGACGTCGAGTTCGACGGCCTCGCCGGTGCGTTCGCGGTGAAACAGCGCCGCCGATATCCCGCCGGCGATGTTCATCCCGCCGATCGAGTCCCCGAACGCCGGGATGCCCTGCGACAAGGCGCCGTTGATCTCCTCCGGAGTCAACGCGTGGCCGACGCCGCTGCGGGTCCAGAACGCGGTGCCGTCGAACCCTCCGATGTCGCGCTCGGGTCCCTTGTCGCCGTATGCGCTGTCGCGGGCGTAGATGATGTTCGGGTTGGCCGCGCGGATGTGCTCGACGTCGAACTTGTTCTTCTGTCGTTGTGCGGGCAGGTAATTGGTGAGGAACACATCGGAGTGCCTGGCGATCTCGTACAGGACCTCCTGGCCGCCCGGCGTCGACACGTCGATGCCGACGCTTCGCTTACCCCGGTTCGGATGCTCCATCAGCGGGTGGCGGTCGGCCTGCAGTTCGATACCGCCCATGTAGAGGAAGCCCCGCTGGGTGTCGCCGCGCACCGGATGCTCGACCTTGATGACGTCGGCGCCCCAGTCGGCGAGTATGGCGCCTGCCGCGGGGACGAACGTGAACTGCGCTACCTCGAGGACTCGCACGCCCTCCATCACCTTGATCATGCGTCAAACGTAACGGGAAGCGCGGTGGGCGATCGGAAGGGCTGCCCCCAGATGTGCGGATCGTCGTCGGTGACCAGCTCGATGTTGTTCAGTCGGTCGAGAAGGCACTCGAGTGCGACCCGGGTCTCCATCCTGGCCAGGTGCAGCCCGAGGCAGGTGTGCTCGCCCGCGGCAAACGATATGTGCGGCACCCGTTTCCGGAAGATGTCGAATTCCTCGGAGCGCTCCCAGCGCTTGTCGTCGCGGTTCGCCGACCCGATGCAGACGTCGATCACCGCGCCCTTGGGCACCGTCACGCCCTCGATCTCGGTTTCCTCTGCGGCGTAGCGCTGCACGGTGGTCAATGGTGTCTCGTAGCGCAGCCCCTCCTCGATCGCCGGCGCGATGAGCTCACGGTCGGCCTGCACGGCGCGGAACTGGTCCGGACGAGTCAGCAGATGGAACAGCAGGTTTCCCGACGAGCGGTAGGTCGTCTCCAACCCCGCGGGCAGCAGCAGTCGCAGGAAGGAGTAGATCGCTTCGTCGCTGAGCCTCTCGCCGTCGATCTCCGCGGAGACCAGGTCGCCGATGATGTCCTCGGTCGGATGCGATCTGCGCTTCTCGATCTGCCCCAGGAAGTAGTCCTTGAGTGCGGCGGACGCCTCGAACGCCCGCTTGTACTTGACGTGATAGCTGATCAGATCGACCGCGTGCTTGCGGAACGTCGACAGGTCTTCCTCGGGCAGGCCGAGTAACTTCGAGATCACGCGGGTCGGGAACTCCAGCGTGAAGTCCTTGACGAGATCGGCCTTTCCGGACTCGATGAACTCGTCGATCAAGGCGTTGACCACCGGCCTGACGACCTCGGGTTCCCACCGCAGCAGCGATTTGGACTTGAACGCCGCCGAGACGAGGTTGCGGTGGTCGCGATGGACCTTGCCCTCCATCGCCAGGATCGTCGGCCCCATGAACAGGCCGATGGTGGAGTCGTAGATGTGCGAGTTGAACGACTTGCTGTCGCGGAAGACGCGATTGACCGCGTCGAAGGACACCGCGGAGTAGAGGTGCTCCGGCCGAAACTCGTCGGGTGTCTTCGTCCAGTCCATGACGCTGCCGCAGAACACGCCGCTGGTCTCGTTTCGCCTGCGGTTGAAGATCGGATACGGGTCTCGGAGGAGGTCGACTGCTTCTTCTGGCGTGACGTCAAGCACCGGCGTATTCACGTCTGATCTCCACCATCCCCACGGACTGCGATTGCTACTGTAAATGTTACAGTAGTAATCTCCAGGCTGGTAGAGCGGCGGTCAGCCGTCTTCGCTGAGCGCCTGCTCGCGGGCCCACCGGTAGTCGGCCTTGCCCGCCGGACTGCGTTCGATGGCGGGCCGGAAGACCACCGCCTTCGGCAGCTTGTAGCGGGCGATCACGCCTGCCGCGTGGTCGATGAGTTCCTGCGCGTCCGCGGTGGCGCCGTCGACGAGCGAGACGATCGCGACGACCTCCTGGCCCCAGCGCTCGCTGGGTCGGCCGGACACCACCACGTCCTTCACCGCCGGGTGGGAGAGCACCGCGCTCTCCACCTCCTCGGCGAAGATCTTCTCGCCGCCGGAGTTGATGGTCACCGAGTCGCGGCCGAGCAGTTCGATACCGCCGTCGGCGAGGTGGCGGGCGCGGTCACCCGGGATCGAGTAGCGCACGCCGTCGATGACGGGGAAGGTCTTGGCGGTCTTGGCCGCATCGCCCTTGTAGCCCAGCGGCACGTAACCGCGCTGCGCCAGCCAACCGATGCCGTCGTGGCCGGGCGCCAGGATCGAGCCGAGGTCCTCGGCAGCCACGCTGGTGTCCGGTCCGGCGTTGAACTTGCCGGTCGACACCGCGCCGGGGGTGGACATGTGGCTCATCTGAATGCCGGTCTCCGACGACCCGACGCCGTCCATGACGATCAGGCCCGGCTTGACGTCGATCAGCCGCTGTTTGGCCGTCGGGCTCAGAAGCGCGCCGCCGTTGGCGACCACCGCCAGCGACGACACGTCGGCGGTGCCCTTCGCGATCGCATCGGCGATGGGCCGTGCCATCGCGTCGCCGACGACCTGAATCGTCAGGATCTTCTCCCGTTCGACGGTCGCCACCACCTCGTCGGCGTCGAATTTCCCATGGTTGGCAGGGAATACCACCGTCTGCCCGGTGGTGAGCGCCGTCATGACGGCCCACTGCGCGGCGCCGTGCATCAGCGGCGGCAGCGTGAAGATCTTGGTGCCCGGATTCTCCGCGACGCGCTTGGCGATGTCGGCATAGGAGCCCGCCGTCTCCCCGGTGTACATGTTCCTGCCGCCGAAGGACGTCATGAAGATGTCGTGCTGACGCCACAGCACGCCCTTCGGCATCCCGGTCGTGCCGCCGGTGTAGAGCACGTACAGGTCGTCGGGTGACGGTTCGACCGGCGGCGGCACCGACGCGCCTGAGGAGACGATCGACTCGTAGTCGACGGCGCCGTGCACCAGATCGTTCTTGGAGTCGTCGGCGATCTGGATGAGCACCCGCAGGTGCGGCAGATCGGGCAGCACCTCGGCGACCCGGGGCGCGAACGCGGCGTGGTAGAGCAGCGCGGTGGCACCGGAGTCCGCGAGCAGGTAGGCCAGCTCGTTCTTCACGTACCGGTAGTTGACGTTGAACGGTGCGACGCGGGCCCGCCAGGCGCCGAGCATGCCTTCGACGTACTCCGGCCCGTTGTAGGCGTAGAGGCCGAGCAGGTCCTGGCCCACCTCGTGACCGGCCAACTCCGAGCGCTCGGTGTGGCAGCCCAGGCCGCGTGAGTGCAGGTAGGCCGCCAGCCGGTTGGACCGCTCGACGATCTGAGCGAAGGTGTAGCGGCGCTCGCCGCAGATGATGTACTCCCGGTCGCCGATGGCCGAGGCGACGGCCTCCGCGGCGGCCGGGACGGTGAATTGCGTTGTGGCGGCGGTCTCTGCGGACGTGAGGAGCGGATCAGACATCGAATCTCTTGGGACCCTTTCAGGGCTGGTGCGGCAACGGCTTGATCATCAGGCCGTTCGCTTCGGATAGTACGGTGCCGTCGGAGTCGGTCACGCCCATGCCTCGATCAGGTCCGAGGTGGTGGTGACGGTCGCCAGCAGCGAGATGGTGTTGTCGATGATCGCGTCGGCGTAGTCGGCGGGGATGCCCGCGACGGCGTCGCGCGGGACGACGACGCGATAGCCGGCGTTCACGGCGTCCATGACGAGGTTGGTGATCGCGATGTTGACCGATACCCCGACGGCGACGATCGTCGTCGCACCCAGGTTGCGGAGCACCGAATCGAGGTCGGTACCGCCCATCGGGCCGACACCGTGCCACCGGTGCAGCACGACATCGTCTGGTGCGGGGCCGAATTCGGGCAACAGGGTGGCGCCTTCGCTGCCCGGGCTGATGTCGACGGACTTGGTGCCCATCGCGAAGATCGGCGCGTTGTGGTTGGCGCCGCGCCCGTCGGGCCTGCGTTGCACGAGGCAGTGCACGATCTGCACGCCGGCTTCGCGTGCGACGGGAAGCAGTCGCTCGATGTTGGGCAACGCCTGGCGCTGCGCAGCCTTGGCCAGTGCGCCGAGGCCTGCGTTGGGTCCGACGACGGCGCCCTGCAGTTCCTGCGTGACGATCGCGGTGTGTGCAGGCGCGGCGATGCCTGCGAGGTCGATCGTCATACGGAGGCGGGTACCTCGTAAAACTGCGTGGCCCATTTCCGCATGGCCATATAGGGTTTCGCGTCCACCTTCGACAGCGCCGGCTTCTCGATGTACTCCTGGTAGCGCCAGATCTCCAGGTCGTCCCAAACCGTGCCCATGAACTGACGCTCGACCTGCTCGCGGACCGCGTCCGGCGGAACCTCGGAGGTGTCGCCGGGCAGACGTGGCCACCAGATCGAATAGAACATGTCGGAGTAGCCGTCCTCGACGGGCGTGCAGGCGAAGATCAGCCGGTGGTTCGACGAACCCTCGAAGGCGCTGACCGCGAAGCCGAGCCCGGAGAAGTGGCTGTGGATGTAGAGCGCCATCTTGTCCGGGTCGTCGCTGCGGGCGTCGGGCCACCCGGTGAGGAAGCGCCACTCCTCGTCGACGGCCTCCCAGTTCAGGCATACCGGTGTCACGGTCGCGCGGTGCACGTAGTGGAAGTGCGCGCTGTCGGGGCCGTTCTCGGCGACGATCTGAGGATGCACCGGCTCATGCTCGGCGCGACGCGAAAACTCCGGGTACGGACGGTAATACGCGTCGGGGTCGGTCGGGAACTGCGGGAACTTGTGGAACAGGTCCGGCAATTCCCACTGTGGTTCCTTGCCATCGGGTTGATGCCAGGCGAACACGCAGCCGTACTGCTCGCGCACCGGATACACCCGCAGTCGCAGCACCTTGTTCGGGCGGTCGGGCTGATAGGGGATGTAGCGGTTGGTGCCGTCGGGTCCCCAGCGCCAGCCGTGGAACGGGCACTCGACGCAGTCGCCGACGACCTTGCCGCCGTGGCCGATGTGTGCGCCGAGATGGCGGCAGTGTCCCGACATCAGGTGCATCTCGCCCGCCTCGTCGCGATACGCGACGAGGTCGTCACCGAAGTGCCGAAGCGGCTTGACCTCGCCGGGGGCGAATTCGGCCGACCACCCGATCATGAACCAGCCGGTGACCTTCCAGGTGAAGGGCACTTTCACGAGAGCCTCCTGTTGCGCAGGGCCTAGCCGACGGAAGATATTACAGTATAGTTTTCGGCAGTTTCTGGGACGGGCGGGCGCAAGGAGGCGCGGATGGCAGCTGGCCGGTTCGACGCGATCGTCATCGGCGCCGGATTCTCCGGTCTCTACGCCCTGCACCGGCTGCGCGAACTCGGGTTGTCTGCGGTCATCCTCGAACGGGCCGACGCGGTCGGCGGCACGTGGCTTCACAACCGGTATCCCGGCGCGCGCTGCGACATCGAGAGCATCGAGTACTCCTACAGCTTCTCCGACGAGATCCAGCAGGAGTGGGTGTGGACGGAGACGATGCCCGCCCAGCCCGAGATCGAGGCCTACCTCAACTTCGTCGCCGACCGGCTTGAGCTACGCCCCGACATCGTCTTCAACACAAACGTCGTAACGATGACGTTCGACGAGCCCGCAGCCGAGTGGACTGTGAAAAGCGAAGCGGGAGAGGCATTCACCGCGCCGTTCGTGGTGGCCGCCGCGGGCATCCTGTCCGCGCCGCTCGACCCCGACATCGCAGGCATGGACGAGTTCGCGGGCACGTCGCTGTTCACGAGCCGCTGGCCTCGGGACGGCGTGCATCTGCGCGGTAAGCGGGTCGGCGTGATCGGCACTGGCTCGACGGGTGTGCAGCTGATCCCGGTGGTCGCCAAGGAGGCGGCACAGCTCACCGTCTTCCAGCGCTCGCCGGCCTACACGCTGCCGTGGCGCATCCGCCGGTTCGAGCCGGGCGAACTGGACGAGATGAAGGCCCGTTACGGCGAGATCCGCGCCGCGCAACGGGAACACCCGATCGGCGCCGCAAGGCTGTCGGCGTTCTCCGTGATGTTCGAGATGATGGCCAACCCGCCGCTGAAGACAGCATCGCGGGAAGACCGACTGCGCGCGGTCGAGGAGAACGGCGTCATGGGGGCGCTCAGTTGGGGCGATGTGTTCTTCGACATCGAGTCCAGCCGGATGGCGGCCGAACTCTACGGAGAGGCGGTGGCCCGCATCGTCGCCGATCCCGAGACCGCGGCCGCGCTGACCCCGACCCACCCGTTCGGCTGCAAGCGCCCCATCATCGATCAGGGGTACTACGAGACCTTCAACCGCGACAACGTCACGCTTGTCGACCTGCGCAAGGGGGCGATCCGCACGGTGACCCCGACCGGGATCGACACCGAGCAGGGATCGTACGAGCTCGACGTGATCATCTACGCCACCGGTTTCGACGCGATGACCGGTGCGCTCAGCCGCATCGACATCCGCGGCCGCGACGGGGTGTCGCTGAAGGACTTCTGGGCCGACGAGGGCCCGCTGAGCTATCTCGGGCTTGCGGTGGCCGGCTTCCCGAACCTCTTCATCGTGCAGGGGCCCGGAAGCCCGGCTCCGGCAAGCAATTTCGTCGCGGCGCTCGAACAGCACGTCGAGTGGATCGGCGACTGCCTTGTCCACCTGCGCACCGAGGGATACCGCACGATCGACGCGCTGCCCGAGGCACAGCAGGACTGGGCCGAACACACCGCCTCGCTGGTGGCGCCGACGGTGCTCGTCCACCCCAGCTGCAGCTCCTGGTACAACGGCGGCAACGTGCCGGGCAAGAAGCAGATGTACATGGGCTACACCGGCGGGATACCCGAGTACCGGAAGCGGTGCGACGAGGTTGCCGCGGCCGGCTACAGCGGATTCAAGCTCGGCTAGTGCGATGAAGACCTCCGAGCGGGCCTACCGGATGGGTCGTGATTTTGCGGGGGTCCTGCCCCGTGCACACGCCGCGCTGCGCGGCTCTGGCGACTGGAAACCGTTGTCGCCGACGGGCGCCCGCCAACTGGGCGAGGTGGTGCTCGACGAACTCGCGTTGTCGGGAATGACGCTCACCGCGCCGCCACCCAAAACGGAGCGGACGCTCGCGTCATGCGAAGCGGCCGCCGAGGAACTGTCCGCGCTGGGCGTGGACGGTGCCCACAGCAGCCCGGAACCGCTTGTGCCGAAATCGATTCGGCGTCGCAGGCTGGGCCGCCTGACCTATGAACGGCTTGCGTTCGACCACGAGCCGACGCTGCCGCCGTCGTTGACCGCCGGGGGACTGGGCGGGCCCGCGAGGGCGGTCGCTCATCTGTGCCGAACCGGTGATGACGCGCGGCCGTGGCTGGTGTGGGTGCACGGCGCCGGACAGGGTCAGCCGATCGACCTGTTGTTCTCGCGGGCCAGGCGCATCCGCGACGAACTGGGCTTCAACATCGCCCTGCCCGTCCAGCCCGGTCATGGCTCGCGACGCACGGCGTGGCCGCCGTATCCGAACATGGATCCGATGACCAATGTCGCGGGTTTGATGCGCGTCGTGTCGGAGGTCCGCGCGCTCGTGCGCTGGCTGCGGCCGCAGTCGACGGTGATGGCGGTGTCCGGGGTGTCGATGGGAAGCCCGGTGGCGGCGCTGGTTTCGCATTTCGAGCAGGTGGACGGCGTCGCCGTGTACACCCCGATCCTCGGGCTCAACGCGATGATCGCCGCCCACCTCGGCCGGTGGGGACCGTCGGTGCACGACACGATCGCGCTGCTGGGCTCCGACACAGTGGCTGCGATGGCCACCGCCGTCGACCACACGACCGTCGAGCCGACGGCGCCCGAGCGTCGGCGCCTCATCGTCGGCGCTTGGCACGACCGGATGGCGATGCGGGGGCCCGCCCTGCAGCTGCATGAGCGTTGGGGCGGGGAACTGTTCTGGCACAGGGGAAGCCATGTCGGGCATCTGTTCGCCCGAGGTGTCCAGAGCGCCTCGGAGAGGTTCCTGCGCGCGCTCAGCTGACGCCGGTGTTCCGTGCCGCCTCGGGGTTCACACAGTGCGGCGGCACCTGCCCCTTCGCGATGGCGATCGCGTTCTCGGCGCACAGTTCGGCCATGCGCGCGCGCACCTTTGTCGTCGCGCTGCCGAGATGAGGAAGCAGCACCACGTTGGGCAGGTCCGCGAGGCCAGGGATGAGCTGCGGCTCGTTCTCGTACACGTCGAGGCCTGCGCCGGCGAGGTGGCCGCTCTGCAGCGTGGCGACGAGGGCGGCCTCGTCGACGATCGGACCGCGTGCGGTGTTGACCAGGATCGCCGTCGGCTTCATCGCCGCAAGCACGTCGGCGTCGATCAGATGCTTCGTGGACGGCGCCAACGGCACATGTACCGACAGGAAATCGCTGCGTGCGACGAGTTCCTGCCAGCCGACCTGATGGGCCCGATAGGGCAGTGCGGCGACCTCGGCTCCGTCGAGCGTCCGGCCCGCTGGTGGGTGCGAGCAGAAGAGGATCTCCATGTCGAAGGCGGCCGCGCGCTGTGCGGTGGCGCGCGCTATCCGGCCGAACCCGACGAGTCCGAGCGTTGCACCCGAAACATCCTGTCCGAGAAGCAGTTCGGGCTTCCAGCCGGTGAACTGTCCAGACCGCGTGAAGTGGTCGGCTTCGATGGCGCGTCGCGCGGTGGCGAGGATCAGCAGCATCGCGAGATCGGCGGTCGCGTCGGTCAGAACGCCGGGTGTGTTGCCGATCAGCACACCGTTCGCGGTCGCGGCGGGGACGTCGATGTTGTCGTAGCCGACCGCGTAGTTCGATATCCCGGCGATCTTCGCGACGCCGAGCAGTTCGGCGTCGAATCCGTCGGACAGTTGAGCGACCACCACGTCGAATTCGCCGGAGGCGCAGGCGTCGCGCAGTTCCTGTTGTGTCGGCGGTTGGGCGGGAATGTGCACCCGGCCCGCGGCGCGCAGCATGCTCAGGCCGGGTTCGGGGATCGGGTAGGTGACGAGGAAGGCGGGCTCAGCCATCGTCGACAGCGTAGTCCGCGATGAGGCGGGCGCGGACGTATGCCATCTCGGCGGCCATGTCGATGGGATAGGCCTGCATGATCCACTGGTAGGCGGCGCCGAGGACGGCCCCGCCGAAGTCGTTCACCGCCCGGTCGACATCGATGTCCCGGCGCACCGATCCGTCGGCGATTCCCTTGCGCAGGCCCTCGTCGACAGTGTCGGCGGCCCGCTTCAGCCACATCCGGATATAGGGATGTGCCTGCGATGTCGCCTTGGCCGCCTCGAACGTCAGCACGAAAATCGCTCGGCACAGGTCCGGGTCGTCGTGGTAGAGCGCGGTGATCCGGTCGACGTGGGCGAGCGCCTGTTGCAGGCCGGTCGAGTCGGGGTCGGGATACGGGGTGAGCTTCTTCTCGTACTCGGTGACGAACAGGGTGTCGAGGATGGCGTCCTTGCTGCCGTATCGGGCATGCACCATCGCCCGGCTGTATCCGGCGCGCCGCCCGATCTCGGCGGCTGACGTTGCCTCCCAACCCTTTTCGGCGATGAGTTCCACCGCAGCCTCGAGAAGTCGGCGGCCCGATATCTCGAGGCGCTGAGGTTGGGTGAGGCCGCGGGCCGGGGAGGGCACCCTTGCATATTAGACGCTCGACAACTAACTTAGTTGCTCTGCGTCAAATATCTTTGGGAGGTCGATGGTGACCGCTGTGCCGTCCGGCATCGATGACGTGACGCCGCAGTGGCTGAGCGAGGTACTCGGCGCTCCGGTCGCCGACGTCCGCGTCGAGCAGATCGCGATGGACAGCGGTTTCTCATCCTGGCTGTATCGGGCGCATTTGTCCGGGGATTCGGGGGCGCCCGACAGCGTCATAGTCAAGTTGCCCGCCCGGTCGGAGGCCGGGCAGGCGATGGGGTTCATGGGCGGGTACGCGCGCGAGGTTGCGTTCTATCGAGACGTCGCCTGCCGCGCACCGCTCGGTACGCCGCACGTCTACCTGGCGGAGATGGCGGAGGACATGGCCGACTTCGTCCTGGTCCTCGAGGACCTGCGGCACTGGGACAACGCCGATCATCTCGCCGGGCTGTCCTTGGAGCGTGCGCGGTGCGCCATCGCCGAGTTGGCCGGCCTGCATGCCTGGTCCACCGACCCGGCGCGCGCAGGCACGCTGGACGCGTTTCCAAGCATCAATTCGCCGGTGACGCACGATATGTTGCCCGCCGCATTCGACATGGGTTGGCGCGCATACCGGGAACGGGCGAGCGCTCCCGTCCCGCCAGCGGTGGCGCGATACGCCGAACAGTTCGCCGAACTCGCCCCGCAGGCCATCGAGGCCCTCGCGCAGCGACGAATGCTGCTGCACGGGGACATCAGGGCCGACAACATGTTCTTCTCGGGCGAGGAGTTGAAGATCGTCGACTTCCAGATGTCGGCGTGGGGCGGCGGCGCCCTGGATGTCGGTTACCTTGCCAGCCAAGGGCTTCCGACCGAAGTCCGGTCGGGACACGACGAGAAATTGGTGCGCGAGTATCTCGAGACCCTGTCGGACCGCGGCGTCGACGACTACTCGTTCGACGAGGCATGGCGGCACTACCGCTTCGCGGTCGCCTACTTCATCGTGTTGCCCACGATGCCGCTGCTGAGCTGGGACAGCATGCCGGAGCGGTCGCAGCATCTGTGTATGCGGTTGGTGGATCGCGCCGTGGCCACCATCGACGAGATCGACGCAATGGAGGTGTTCGGATGACCCGGTCGGCTCGTGAAGTGGTGGAGCTGTACAACCTGGTGGTCTGGAATGAGCGCGATTTCGCGCTTGCCGAGGAACTGATGGGCGACACCGTGATCCGCCACGATGTGGGTGAGGCGACGACGTTGACGCACGAGGAGGCCGTCGCGCGCATCGTCGACCACTGGGACATGTTCAAGACCATCAGGTTCGACTTGGACCTCGTTGTCGCCGGTGACGACGGCGAGCATGTGGCAATCGTGTACCAGTCGACGATGGAACCGAAGGACGGTACCAAGACCGAAGTCGGCAGCATGGAGATCTTCCGGGTCGTCGACGGCAGAATCACCGAAGTGTGGAACTGCGGCTACAAGCAGGGGATCTGGCAATGACTGAACGCGTACTCGATGAGCTCGGTTACTACCTGCTGGCCGGTGCCGGCGGGGAAGGGCCCGCGACGCTGACGACGGAGGCGCGCAGGGGCGAGGAGATGGGCTTCGGTACCGCGTTCATCTCCGAGCGCTGGAACGTCAAGGAGGCGTCCTCGCTCGTCGGCGCAGCGTGCGCGGTAACCGACCGCATGCAGATCGCCACGGCGGCAACCAATCACAACACCCGCCACCCGCTGATCACCGCCTCATGGGCCACCACGATGCACCGTCTGTCGGGCGGCCGGTTCACGCTGGGTCTCGGCCGCGGCGTCGCCGCCATGTATGCCGCGTTCGGCATCCCGTCGGTGACGACCGCGCAGATGGAGGACTTCGCGCAGGTGATGCGGCGACTGTGGCACGGGGAGGTCATCTTCAACCACGACGGACCGATCGGAAAGTACCAGGTGCTGTTCCTCGATCCCGACTTCAAGGAGGACATCCGGCTGGCGCTGGTGGCGTTCGGCCCGAACACGCTGGCGCTCGGCGGCCGTGCGTTCGACGACGTCATCCTGCACACCTACTTCACCCCCGAGACGCTGCAGCGGTCCGTCAAGACGGTGAAGGACGCCGCGGAGCAGGCCGGCCGCGACCCCGACAGCGTGCGCGTCTGGTCGTGCTTCGCCACCGTCGGCGACCACCTGCCCGAGGAACTGCGGCTGAAGAAGACCGTCGCCCGGTTGGCCACGTATCTGCAGGGCTACGGCGATCTGCTGGTTTCCACCAACGGCTGGGATCCCGCGGTGCTGCAACGCTTCCGGGAGGACTCGGTCGTCACGTCTATCCCAGGCGGCATCGACCACAAGGCGACGGCCGAGCAGATCGAGCACATCGCCACCCTCATCCCCGACGAGTGGCTGGAACCCGCCGCCACCGGATCGGCGCAGCAGTGTGTGGACCGCATCCGCAAGGAGTTCGACTACGGCGCCGATGCCCTCATCATGCACGGCGCGACCCCCGATGAGCTGGCGCCGATCGTCGACGCCTACCGGGCGACCGACGGCTGACCCGTCCTCGCGAGCAGACACAAAATCACGCGACACGCCGCGGCGACACGCGCTTTTGCGTCTGCTCGCCGAGAGAACTACGGCGTGATGACGGTGCGGCTCACCGGTTCTGCGGGCGCCTGCCTGCTGTAGACGGCGCGCTGCAACGCCGTCAGCAGCACGTCGCGGGTCTCCTCGGGATGGATCAGGTCGTCGAATCCGAGGTGCCCGGCCGACCGGAACGACGCCTCCACCTCCGCCTTGCGCAGCTTGGCCTCGATGTCCTCGGTCGCGTTCGACGCACGGCTCAGGGCGGCCGCGCTCATCGCGCCCATGGTGGCGCCGGGATAGGCGAACGTCGCGCTTTGATTGTCAAATCCCAACAGCGACATCACCATCGAGCCGAACCCGTAGGCCTTGCGCAGCGTGACATGCAGCTTGATCGTCGTCGCCGCCGTCTGCGCGGCGAACATCCGCGCGCCGCTGCGCAGCACACCCTTCTTCTCCGACCGACTGCCCGGCAGCATCCCCGGGTTGTCGGCGAGGAACACGATCGGCAGGTGGAACGAGTCGGCGACCATGATGAAGTGCGCCGCCTTGTCCGCGGCGTCGGCGTCGATCGAGCCGGCGAGCACGTTCGGCTGGTTGGCCACCACCGCGACGGGATGGCCGCCGAGGTGCGCGAGCGCGGTGATGATCGCCGGGCCGAACTTCGGCTGCACCTCGAACCAGTCCGGGGTGTCGAAGACGGTGTCGAGCACCGCGCGCATGTCGTACACGCGGCGGTTTGTGCGCGGCACGATGTCGAGCAGTTCGGGCGTCGGCCGCGGTGCGCTGGTCTCGTCCGCGGTGCGCTGCGTCGGATACGACCATGCGCTCGTCGGGAAGTACGACAGATAGCGGCGGATGTCGTCGAGCACCGCCTCGTCGTCCTCGGCGAGGTTGTGGATGACGCCGCTGGCAAGCGCGACACTGGGTCCGCCGAGGTCCTCCTTCGAAATCTCCTCGCCCGTGGACTCTTTGACGACCGGCGGGCCCGCGGTGAAGATCGCACCCTGGCGGCTCATGATGGTGAAATCGCAGACCGGTGCCACCAGCGCGCCGTGCCCGGCCGACGGGCCGAGCAGCCCGGCCACGGTCGGTACCTTGCCCGAGCACTGCGCCTGCGCGAGCAGGTCGGTGGGGGTGCGGCCGTAATGCTCGCCGCTGGGCCGGAACCCGGCGCCCTCCAGGAGCATCACCAGCGGCACCTTGTCGCGCAGCGCCAGTTCGGCGAGCCGGTAGCGCTTGGCGTTGCCGCCGGGGCCGATGCTGCCCGCGAGCGTGGTGAAGTCCTCGGCGCCGACCATCACCGGTGTGCCGTCGATCATGCCTGAGCCCGCAACGATTCCGTCGGCGGCGATGTCGCCTCCGACGAGGGTGCCGAACTCGCGGAACGTTCCCTTGTCGAGCAGGTGGTCGAGCCGCGCGCGGGCGTCGAGCTTGCCCTTGCCGCGGTGTTTGGCCAGTCGGTCCTCGCCGCCCATGGACCGCGAATGCGCACGCCGGTGACCGAGGTCCTCCAGCGTTTCCTTCCAGCCATGCTCGTTGTTCATGTGCAATTCCCGTCGTCTGAAGGCGATCGTCGCACCGGCGTGCTCACGTTGACCATACTGAATTGCTTACTGTAGCGTCCACGTGTATGGGTGACCGCGGCGGTCTGAAGGTGGACGGCGCCGTTTCCAGCCGGCTGGCAGACGTCGCCGACACGGCAACCCGGCTCCAGCGACGGGGTTACGACTGCTGCTGGACCGCGGAGATCAACCACGACCCGTTCCTGCCGCTCGTGCTGGCCGCCGAGCACACCACCACCATCGAGTTGGGCACCAGCATCGCGGTGGCGTTCGCGCGCACCCCGATGACGATCGCGAACATCGGTTGGGATCTGCAGGCCTATTCCCAAGGCCGGTTCATTCTCGGCCTCGGCTCGCAGATTCAGCGCCACATCGAGAACCGGTTCAGCATGCCGTGGAGCAGGCCGGTGGCCCGGATGCGCGAATTCGTGCTGGCGCTGCACGAGATCTGGTCGTGTTGGCAGCACGGCACGAAGCTGTCGTTCGAGGGCGACTTCTACACCCACAAGCTGATGACGCCGATGTTCACGCCCGAGCCATTGGCGCACGAGTTCCCGAAGGTGTTCGTCGCCGCCGTCGGTGAGGCGATGACGGAGATGTCCGGAGAGGTCGCCGATGGCCTACTGGCACATGCCTTTACGACGAAGCGGTATTTCGAAGAGGTGACGACGCCTGCGCTGTTGCGCGGAATGCAGCGATCCGGGCGTAGGCGTGAGGACTTTAAGGTGTCCTGCCCGGTCTTCGTGGTGACCGGCAACGACGACGCCGAGGTCGCCGCCAACGCCGCGGGCACCCGCAAGCAGATCGCGTTCTACGCGTCGACGCCCGCCTATCGGAAGGTGCTCGAACTGCACGGTTGGGGTGACCTGCAGACCGAACTGCACCGCATGTCGCACGCGGGGGAGTGGGACCAGATGGGCGCGCTGATCGACGATGACATTCTCAACGAGTTCGCAGTGGTGGCACCGGTTCACGACGTCGCCAAGAAGCTTCGCGAGCGCTGTGACGGGGTGATCGACCGCGTGCTGGTCGGATTCCCCGCGTCGATCGACGAGACCACGGTGGCCGCCGTGGTGCAGGAGATGAGGAGCAGTTGAGTACGCCGATCATGGATGAAGCCGCCAGTGTGCTGGCCACCCCGAAGGCATACGCCGACGAGCCGAAACTGCATGCGGCGCTGACCCATCTACGGGCGAACGCGCCGGTGTCATGGGTCGAGGTGCCGGCCTACAAACCCTTCTGGGCGATCACCAAGCACGCAGACATCATGGACATCGAGCGAGCCAACGATCTGTTCACCAACTATCCGCGGCCGGTGCTCGTGACGGCCGAAAACGACGAGCGTCAGGCCGCCGTCGGCGTCCGCACCCTGATCCACATGGACGATCCGCAGCACCGGGTCGTACGCGCCATCGGCGCGGATTGGTTCCGTCCCAAGGCGATGCGGGCGCTCAAACAACGCGCAGACGAACTGGCCAAGGTGTACGTCGACAAGATGGCCTCGATCGGTCCCGAATGTGACTTCGCCCAGGACGTCGCGGTGAACTACCCGCTGTACATGATCATGTCGCTGCTCGGCGTGCCCGAATCGGATTTCCCGTTGATGCTGCGGCTCACGCAGGAACTGTTCGGCAGCGACGACGACGAGTTCAAGCGCGGCGTCGACGGCGCAGACCAGATGTCGGCGCTGCTGGAGATGTTCGAGTACTTCACGGCGCTGACCGCGGCGCGGCGGGAAAACCCAACCGAGGACCTGGCTTCGGCGATCGCGAACGCCAAGATCGACGGTGAGCCGCTGTCGGACATCGACACCATCTCCTACTACGCGATCATCGCCGCCGCGGGGCACGACACCACGAGTGCGACCATCTCGGGCGGCATGCTGGCGCTGATCGAGAATCCCGATCAGCATCAACGGCTGACCGGCGATCTCGCGCTGATGCCTCTGGCCACCGAGGAGATGATCCGCTGGGTGACGCCGGTGAAGGCGTTCATGCGGACGGCGGCGGCGGACACCACGGTCCGCGGGGTGCCGATCGCGGCGGGCGAATCGGTGCTGCTGTCCTACGTGTCCGGCAACCGCGACGAGGACGTCTTCGAGGACCCGTTCCGCTTCGACGTCACACGAGATCCCAACAAGCACATCGCCTTCGGATACGGTGTGCACTTCTGCCTCGGCGCTGCGCTTGCCCGCATGGAGGTAAACAGCTTCTTCTCCGAACTGCTGCCGCGCCTCGAGTCCGTCGAGCTCGCGGGCGATCCGCAGCACGTCGCGACGACGTTCGTCGGCGGGCTCAAACACCTGCCGATCCGATACTCGTTGCGCTGAGGCGTCGCCGGAGAGTCGGTCAGCCGGGAAGCGGGATCCAGATCCCGAAGAACCAGAAGCCCCACTGGTTGTAGCCCGGATCCCACACCGGCTGCTGCTGGAAGCCGAAGTAATCGATGGGCGGCGGTGGCGGACCCCACGCAGGCGGCAACGGCCCTTCCCACCGCGGCGGCGGAGGCGGGCCCCAACCCCACGGCGGCAGGTTGTCTCCCCACGGCGCGCCGCGGAACCGGCCGCGCCAGTCGTTGTTGTCGCGCCCGCGGAAGTCGGGCGGAGGTCCACCGGGTCCGCGGAAGTCACCGGGAGGTCCATCAGGGCCGCGGAAGTCGCCGGGAGGGCCGCCGGGCCCGCGGTCACCGCGAGGGCCACCAGGGCCGCGGTCGCCGGGAGGACCACCCGGTCCACTGCCGCCGCCCGGACCGCACGCACCTGGCGGACACGGCGGTGCGGCGTTGGCGGTGCCGGACCCGATGGTCAAGCCGACGCCGCCGATGGCGCAGCCGATCGCCGCCGTTGCGACGAGTTTGTTGAAGTTCATGCCAGCCCTTCCGCGTCGAGTGACGCCCCGACCTGAAGTCGACGGTAGGAAGGCCGGTTAAGAGCGAGCTATGTCGCCGATATCAATCCGCTGTACGGCCTTGGGGAGCGGCGTCAACAGCACCGCGATTGCGGATTCCGTTCGGAGGCGTCGTGGCGCATCCGCCAATACTCCCGCTCGGACATCAGCGGTTCGTCGGGGTGCGCACGCCTGCGGTGCTCGACGTAGCGCTGGTAATGGTTGTCACCCATCAATGAGGCCCAGTACCAAGCGATTTGGCGCGCGGCCTGCGTTGCGCGGGCGACAGTGCGTCCCATTGCTTCTGCACCTCCCGTTCCACCTTGGTCGCGATCAGGCCGGACGGCGCAAACCGCCGCGACGGGACTGGCTCGTCCTCAGCCGTCGGGGTGCCGTCACCGCGGATCGCGCGGATCGCCACGACCACGCCGGCGACGAACACAACGATCACCAACGTCGCGAAGACGATCGACAGTGAACCCTGAATGAACGTGTTGCGGATGATCTTGTCGACGTCACCGGGCGCTTTGGCGGTCAAGCAGAGCTTTCCGGCCTCCCTGGCGGCCTCGCAGATGCTGTGCTGTGTCCAGTAGCCGACCTTCGGATCACCGGAGAAGATCTTCTGCCACGATGCCGTCAGCGTCACGACCAGATCCCACAGCAGCGGAATGCCCGGTATCCAAACCCATTTCAGCAGGCCCTTCTTGATCACGACAACCGATACGACCGTCAGCGCGATCGCGGCGAGGAGTTGGTTGGCGATCCCGAACAGCGGGAACAGCGTGTTGATGCCGCCGAGCGGGTCTGTCACGCCCATCAGCAGGATCCCACCCCACGCCGCGACGACGATCAGGCTGCACACCCACGCGCCGACCCGCCAACTCGGATCCCGCAGCTTGCGCAGGGGTCCGCCGAAATTGCTCAACCCGTCGGAGAGCATGAAGCGCGCGACGCGGGTGCCCGCGTCGACCGTCGTCAGGATGAAGACCGCCTCGAACACGATCGCGAAGTGATACCAGAACGGCCGCAACGAATGACCGCCGAAGACGTCGAGGACCTGCGACATCCCGATGGCGAGCGTCGGCGCGCCGCCGGTTCGCGACACGATCGACTGCTCGCCGACCTCACGTGCCCAATTGTTGATGTCCTCGGCGTCGACCGGCGGGCCGGATAGGCCGAGACTGTTGACGTAGTCGGCGGCAGTCTCGGCGGTGCCACCGGTCTGCGCGGCCGGGGCGTTGATGACGAAGTAAAGATGCTGGTTGAGGACCGCGGCGACCACCAAAGCCGTGATCGCGACGAACGATTCGGTGAGCATGCCGCCGTAACCGATCAGCCGCATCTGGCTTTCCTTCTCGAGAAGCTTCGGTGTCGTTCCGGACGAGATCAGCGCGTGAAAACCAGACAGCGCACCGCAGGCGATCGTGATGAACAGGAACGGGAACAACGATCCGGCGAACACCGGACCTGTGCCGCTCAGCGCGAACTGGGAAACCGCGGGCGCTTCCATCACGGGGCGGGCCAGCAGGATGCCGAGCGCGACCAACACGATGGTGCCGACCTTCATGAAGGTGGACAGGTAGTCGCGCGGTGCGAGCAGCAGCCACACCGGAAGCACCGAGGCGGCAAGGCCGTATGCCACGATGCACCACGTCAGAGCCACCGGCGATAAACCGAACCACGCTGCACCCCAGGGTGTCTCGGCCACCCAGCCGCCCGTCGCCACGGCGATCAGCAGCAGCACGACGCCGATCAGCGATACCTCCGACACCCGGCCGGGCCGCAGGTAGCGCAGATAGAAACCCATGAACACGGCGATGGGGATGGTCATCGCGATCGAGTACACGCCCCACGGGCTCTGTGCGAGCGCCTGCACCACCACCAGCGCCAGCACCGCGAGCAGAATGACCATGATCAGCAACACGCCGACGGTCGCGGCGACGCCGCCGACGGCGCCGAGTTCCTCCCGCGCCATCTGACCCAGCGAACGGCCCCGGCGCCGCGTCGAGATGGACAGCACCAGGAAGTCCTGAACGCAGCCGGCGAAGACGGCGCCGAAGATGATCCAGATCGTGCCGGGGAGATAACCCATCTGTATCGCGAGCACCGGCCCCACCAGCGGGCCGGCGCCCGCGATCGCGGCGAAGTGATGACCGTAGAGCACCCGCCGATCTGTCGGCACGTAGTCGGTGGCGTTCTCGAAAAGCTCTGCGGGCGTGGCATTGTCGTCACGCGGACAGACGAGCTTCATCTCGATGAAGCGCGCGTAGAACCTGAAGGCGATCACGTACGTACAGATCGCGGCGATCACGAACCACACGGCGTTGACGGCTTCGCCGCGGACAAAGGCGATCATTGCCCACGCGATGGCGCCGAGGAGCGCTATCGCTCCGAAGATGAGCTTGTGCCGCGTGGTGATCGGCGATCTGTCGATGATCGCCACCGGGGGCAGATCCTTGTCGGTGCGGATGTAGGTGATGTCGCCGTCGCGCTCTTCGATCCGGGTCGACGTCGCTTCGGTAGGCGTGGCCACGATGCCCCCTGGGATTCGCGATGCAGTGCCGCGGGCAGAACCCATGGGGGAGTACCCAAGATCGCATTCGGATAAGCGGTTCGGTCTAACCGCGTTCGTAGAACTTCCGGACGGTGTCGATGGTGTCGGCCTCAGCCGGGCTCTTGTCGTCGCGATAGCGCAGCACCCGCGCGAACCGCAGCGCCATCCCGCCGGGATATCGCGATGACGTCTGTACGCCGTCGAAGGCGATCTCGACCACCTGCTCGGGCCGCACCTTGACCACCCAGCCGTCGGTCGGCCCGTCGGCCAACTCGGTGAACCGCGCCGTCTGCCAGTCCAGCATCGCGTCGGTCATCCCCTTGAACGTCTTGCCCAGCATGATGAAACCGCCGGTCGCGGGGTCGCGGGCGCCGAGATGAATGTTGGACAGCTTGCCGGTTCGGCGGCCCGACCCCCATTCGACGCCGAGCACCACGAGATCGAGGGTGTGCACCGGCTTCACCTTCAGCCAGCCGGCTCCGCGCCTGCCCGCTTCATAGGCTGCCGCGGGCGATTTCGCCATCACGCCTTCGTGGCCTGCCGCCAGCGTCACGTCCAGGAACCGTCGAGCTTCGTCGGCGTCGGAGGTCTTCAACCGGTCGACGCGTTGTTCGGGCGGCACGATCGCGTCCAGGACCGCCAGCCGGTCATCGGCGGGTTCGTCGAGTAGGTCGACGCCGTCGAGGTGCAGGACGTCGAAGAAGAAGACCGAAAGCGGCTGCGCGGCCCTCGCCGCGGCGATGTCGACGGTTCTGTCCTTGCCGCCGCGCCCGCCGCCGCGACCGAACCGCGATGCGGTCACCTGGAATCGGTGTGGACGCCCGTCGGGCCGCAGCGCGATCGCTTCGCCGTCGGCGATCAGATCGCGCACCGGCAGTGCGAGCGTGGCCTCGACGACCTCCGGCAACCGGGCGGTGACGTCGTCGAGGCTGCGGGTGTAGATGGACACGTCGTGGCCCGCGCGGTGGATCTGGACCCTGGCCCCGTCGAGCTTGGCCTCGAAAACCGCCTCGCCGCCGAGTTTGTCGAGGGCTTCGCCCACCCCGGTCGCGGTCTGCGCCAGCATCGGGCCGACGGGGCGTCCGACCCGCAGCGTGAACTCCGACAGCGCGGCCTCACCACCGGTCAGTGCGGCGGCGGCGACCGCGGGCAGATCACCGCCGAGCATCGCCGCGCGCCGGACGGTGGCCAGGGGAAGACCGGCCGCCTTGGCGACCGCGTCGGCCATCACCCCGGCGAGCGCCCCCTGGCGTAGTTCGCCGCCGAGGAGGCGGCGCAGAAACGTCTGCTCGGTTTCCGTCGCCGCCGAGAACAGCGCGCCGACCAATTCAGACCTGCGCGCCTGTGAACCCTTGCCGGAGACGGCGCCGATCTCGGTGAACGCGGCGTCGACGCCGTCGACCGCGAGCGTCGGCTCGGGTGCGGGTTCGGGCAGCGAACGCAACGCCGCCCAGCCGACCCCGATCTGGCGCTGCGGCAACTCACCCGACAACCACGACACGACGACGGCGACCTGACGCGCGTCGCCGCCACGGCCCGCCGAAGCGAGCAGCTCAGCGATGCGGGCGGTCTTGGCCAGGCGCGCCGACGAGGCGCCGACGTCGGCCGACGCGGTGGCGACGTCGATCAGCTGCACGTACCCAGCCTGGCACGAGGGTCAGACAAGCGGGCGACCGGTTTTGCACATGGTCTAGCGGCGCGTCGCTGTGCAGACACGGTCACGCGCGGGGCTAGGCGACCGAGAAGGTCACCGAGTGCCAGCCGGTGGCGCCGTCGGGGACGGGGTCGGCCCACTGCTCGGTCTGCACCGCGCCGGTGTTGTCGGTGGCGCGCACGGTGATCGTGTGTGAGCCGCTGCCACTGGCCTGCCACGGAAAGCTCCACAGCCGCCACGCCTCGTTGGAGTACGCCGCACCCAGCTTCGCCTGCTGCCAGGTGCCCTTCCCGTCGGGGCCGTCGATGCGGACTTCGACGGCCTTCACCCCGCGATTCTGCGCCCAGGCCACCCCGCCGAACGTGGTGGAACCCTGCACGACCTGACCGAGGCGCGGCACGTCGACGCGGGACTCCGTCTTGATGGGCCCGCGCGCCGACCAACCCCGTTTCGTCCAGTACGCCTCGGCCTTGTCGAAGCGAGTGAGTTCGATGTCCACCACCCACTTGGTCGCCGACACGTAGCCGTACAGACCGGGCACGACCAGTCGCGCGGGATATCCGTGGTCGGTGGGCAGCGGCTGGCCGTTCATCCCGACGGCGAGCACCGAGTCGCGGTCGTCGGTGAGGGCTTCCACGGGAGTGCCCGCCGTGAACCCGTCACTCGACATCGACAACGCCATATCGGCATCGGCGTGCACGCCGGCTTCGGCGAGCAGATCGCGCACCCGGTACCCGGTCCAGGTCGCATTCGAAATGAGGTCTCCGCCAACAGGATTGGACACACACGCCAACGTCACGACCTTTTCGATCGTCTCGAAGCGCTCCAAATCCTCGAACCGGTAGGTGATCTCGCGGTCGACCATGCCGTGGATCCTCAGCGCCCAGTCGGCCCGGCTGAGCTGCGGCACGGTCAGTGCGGTGTCGATCCGGTAGAAGTCGTCGTTGCTGGTGATGAACGACGGCAGCGCAACGCCTTTGGGTTGTACCGTCGGCGGGATCGGGGGCGCGGCGACGTCCACCTTCGGCAGCGTGAACGCGTCGCGGTCCCCGGCGACCGACGAGCGCGCCCGCGACAGCACCACGCCGAGGACACCGGTGAGCGCCCCTGCGCCCAGCAGGCCCAGCGTCACCAGCGACATCCGCCGGCCCGGATCCGCGAGATCGGCGGCTTCCGTCTCCGCGGCCGGTTCGACGGCCTCGTCGGTCCAGCGTCCGGAGGTGAGCAGGCGCAGCACCACGACACCGCACACGGTCCCGATGACGGTGGGCACCACGTCGACGAGCGACGCCCCGTCCCGCGACAGCACCGCCGCCGATCCGGCGACGCCCGCCAGGATGATCGCGGCGCTGCCGATCGGCACGCGACGCCGTTCCATCGAGCCCGTGATCGCGGCGATGATCGCGATGACCGCCAGCACCAACACGGTCAGCACGAGCTTGTCGGCCGTCCCGAACGTGGTGATCGCCCACTCCTTGACGGGACCGGGTGTCAGGTCGATGACCGCCGACCCGACCGCGGTACGGGAATCCGCCTCCGGGCCGACGAACGCCGCCAGGAGTTGGGTGACTCCAAGCGCCACCGCGGCCGCCGCCACGCCCGCCATCGCCCGAGTGCTGCTCGACGCCATGCAGGCCAAGCTACCGATCCGCCCACCCGAAGGCCTTACCAAAATACGACGTCGGTTAAGTTACTTTACGAATCGAGCACTTTTTGGAAAGGGAGCCAGATGGAGATCGCGGGTAAGAAGGCCGTCGTCGTCGGCGGGGCCTCTGGGTTCGGCAAGGCGACAGCCCAGGCACTGGCCAAGCGGGGCGCCAGCGTGGCGATCCTTGATCAGCCGCAGTCCAAGGGCAAGGAGGTCGCCGAGGAGATCGGCGGCACCTTCCACGCGGTGGACGTCACCGATTTCGCGGGCACCGAGAAGGTCCTCGACGAGGCCGTCGAGGCGCTCGGCGGCCTGCACATCGCGGTGACCACGGCGGGTGGCGGCATCGGCCAGCGCACCATCACCAAGGAGGGTCCGCACAGCCTGGAGGACTTCCGTAAGAGCATCGACCTGAACCTCATCGGCACCTTCAACATCAGCAGGCTGGCGGCCTGGGCGATGAGCAAGAACGACCCGGTCGACGACGAGGCCGAGGAGCGCGGCGTCATCATCAACACCGCGTCGATCGCGGCGTTCGAGGGACAGATCGGTCAGGTCGCCTACACAGCGTCCAAGGCCGCGATCGCCGGGATGTGCCTGACCATGGCACGCGATCTGGGCAGCATGGGCATCCGGGTGCTCGCCATCGCGCCGAGCCTGTTCGCCACCGGGTTGACCGAGGGCATCCCCGACGAGTTCGCCAAGGTGCTCACCAAAGACGCCGCCTTCCCGAAGCGGCTCGGCAAGCCCGAGGAGTACGCGAAGCTGGCGGTGGCGATCGTCGAAAACGCGATGCTCAACGGACAGTGCCTCCGGCTCGACGGCGGACAGCGGTTCGCCCCCAAGTAGTCGCAGTAGGGTGGCGGTAATGTCGACCGTCGCCGATCACGTCATATCCGCGCTTGCACGCAGCGGTGTCCGCCGCATCTACGGGTTGCCAGGTGACAGCCTCAACGGTTTCACCGACGCGATCCGTCGATCTCCCGAAATGTCCTGGGAGCACGTTCGGCACGAGGAGACGGCCGCGTTCGCCGCAGGCGCGGACGCGGCGCTGACCGGCCAGCTGGCCGTTTGCGCGGGCAGCTGCGGGCCGGGCAACCTGCATCTGATCAACGGCCTCTTCGACGCGCACCGCAGCCGGGTTCCGGTGCTGGCGGTCGCGGCGCACATTCCCCGCACCGAGATCGGCTCCGAGTATTTTCAGGAGACCCATCCGCAGGATCTCTTCCGGGAGTGCAGCGTCTACTGCGAGCTGGTCAGCACCCCGGAGATGACGCCGCGGATCCTGGAGATGGCGATGCGCGCGGCCGTCGAGGAGCGCGGTGTCGCGGTGGTCGTGATCCCCGGTGAAGTGTTCCTGCAGAAGGCCGATGAGTCCGAATGGGCGGCGCGACCTGTCGTCGCAAGCACGTCGGTGGTGCGGCCCGACGACGAATCCCTGCAGCGGGCCGCCGCGATACTCAATGACGCCGACGCCGTGACGATCCTCGCCGGCGCCGGGGTGCAGGGATGCCACGACGCGGTGATCGAGGCGGCGCAGACGTTGAACGCGCCGATCGTGCACGCATTGCGCGGCAAGGAGTTCATCGAGTACGACAACCCGTTCGACGTCGGGATGACGGGTCTGCTCGGGTTCGCGTCCGGCTACAAGGCGATCAAGGAAGCCGACGCCCTGCTGATGCTCGGCACCGACTTCCCCTACCAGCAGTTCTATCCCGACAACGCCAAGGTGATCCAGGTCGACATCCGCGGTCGGAACCTGGGCCGCCGCACACCGATCGAGCTGGGTCTGGTCGGCACCGTGCGCGACACGCTGGCCGCGCTGGCGCCGTCGCTAAGACAGAAGCAACAGCGCGACCACCTCGACCGCTCGCTCAACCACTACCGCAAGACCCGCAGGCGCCTCGACGAGTTGGCGGTCAACGACCGCGACCGCACGCCGATCCGGCCCGAATACGTTGCCGGGCTGGCGAATCAGCTCGCCGCTGACGATGCCGTGTTCACCGTCGACGTCGGGTCACCCGTCGTGTGGGCCGCGCGGTATCTGAGGATGAACGGCCGCCGCAGGCTCATCGGGTCGTTCAACCACGGCACGATGGCCTGTGCGCTGCCGCTGGCGATCGGTGCGCAGACCGCCGACCGCGACCGGCAGGTGGTTGCGTTGGCCGGCGACGGCGGATTGACGATGTTGTTCGGCGACCTGATCTCGCTGACGCAGAACCGGTTGCCGGTCAAGGTGATCGTGTTCAACAACTCGTCGCTCAACTTTGTCGAACTGGAGATGAAGGCGGCGGGCATCGTCAACTTCGGCACCGACCTGCAGAACCCGAACTTCGCGGACGTGGCCACTGCGATGGGCATCTTCGGCCGCCGCGTCGATCACCCGTCGGAACTCGAAGGGGCCATCACCGATGCGTTCGCCCACGACGGGCCCGCGGTCATCGACGTGACGACCGCCCGCCAGGAACTATCGATACCGCCCGCCATCACCGTCGAGCAGGCAAAAGGGTTCTCGCTCTACGCGATTCGCACGATCCTCGCCGGTCGCGGCGAAGAGCTGCTCGATCTCGTCACGACCAACGTCGCCCGACGCATCCTGGACTGAGCTACCTACTCAGCCGGGATGCAGTGCGTCGCCGACGTGCTCGTCGACGCGGGTGTCGAGCGGCACGTCCTTGGTCTCGTGCATCACCAGCAGAGCCACGAAGCTCAGCGAGCCCGCGATGGCCAGGTACAGGCCCACCCACGCGACGCCGAAGCTGCTGGAGATCCACGTTGCGATGAACGGTGCGACGGCGGCGCCCAGAATGCTGGCGACGTTGTAGGAGATGCCCGAACCGGTGTACCGCACGTTCGTCGGAAACAGTTCTGGCAGCACCGCACTCATCGGCCCGAACGTCAGACCCATGATCGTCATGCCGATCCCGAGGAACAGCAGCACGGTCGTCTCGCTGGCGCGGTCGGGGGAGAGCAGCGGACCGAACAGCCCGCCGTATGCCATCAGCACCGCGGTGACCGTCAACAGCACGCGGCGCCGGCCGAACCGGTCGGCGAGGACACCGGCAAGCGGAATCGTGGCGGCGAAGAACAGAATCGTGATCAGCTGCAGCTGAAGGAAATCCACGTAGCGGAACCCGAGGCCACCACCGTCCGGTGGGCGCTTGGCGGTGCCGTAGCTCAGCGCCCATGTCGTGACGATGTAGAAGATCGTGTAGGTCGCCAGCATCACGAACGTCCCGATGATCAGCGAACGCCAGCTCGTCCGGAACGCCTCGGCCAGTGGGGCTTTCACCCGTTCGCCGCGCTCCAGCGCCCTGGTGAACACCGGCGTCTCGGTCAGCCGCAGGCGCACGTAGAGCCCGATTCCGACCATGATGATGCTCAGCAGGAACGGGATGCGCCAGCCCCAGGTGAGGAATGCGCCGTCGAGGTCGGGTTGGGTGTTGTTGTGGCTCAGCCACAACACGATGATCAGGAACGTCCCGTTGGCGAGGAAGAAGCCGAACGGTGCGCCCAGCTGTGGCCACATCGCCGCCCATCCGCGCTTACCGGGTTTGGCGGTCTCGGTGGCCAGCAGCGCCGCGCCGCTCCACTCGCCGCCGAGTGCCAGGCCCTGACAGAACCGCATCAACGCCAGCAGCGCGGGAGCGATCAGGCCGACCTGGTGATAGGTGGGCAGCAGGCCGATCAGGAACGTCGCGATGCCCATCGTCAGCAGCGATCCGATCAGGGTGGCCTTGCGGCCGATGCGATCGCCGAAATGCCCGAACAGGACCGACCCGAGCGGCCGCGCGACAAACGCCAGGCCGAAGGTGGCGAGTGAGGCCAAAAGCGCGGTCGTCGGATTGCCCTTGGGGAAGAAGAGATGAGGGAAGACCGCGACCGCGGCGGTGGCGTAGATGTAGAAGTCGTAGAACTCGATCGTGGTGCCCACCATGGACGCGATGACGATGCGCCTACGGGGTACGCCGTCGACGAGGTCCTCGTCCGTCGTGCTCATGCCACTCTCTTCCTGTTTGTTGCGACCACCCATTCTGGCTGTCGCATGGTACGACGAGCGCAGAAACGCCGTGATTTCTGATCTTGGCCTTGACGTTTGCCAATGCGCATGCACGTGTGGTCAGCGGTCGGCGTTGTTTTGCTCCTGGCGGCCTGCGGCGGCCCGAAACCGGAGCTGCCGGCCCCCGGTGAGAGGCAACGGCCCGACACCAGTGGGATCGAGATCACCGGCGACGCTTCCGATCCGGGATGACACGATGTCTTCATGCCCGATGCCGCGCAGTCGCTGCCGACTCTGACCGACGCCGACCAGGCCGCCCTGCAGGAGTGGGTGCGCCGACAGGGTCTGGGTTCCACAGTCACCGACGTCGAACCGCTGACCGGTGGCACCCAGAACATCGTCGTGCGGATACACGTCGAGGGCCGCCCGATGGTGCTGCGCCGCCCACCGCTTCACCCGCGGCCGACGAGTGACAAGACGATGCTGCGCGAGATCGCCGCGCTGCGCACGCTCGCGGGCACCGACGTGCCCCACCCCGGCTTCATCGCCGGCTGCGAGGACCTCGAAGTGCTGGGCGTCGTCTTCTACCTGATGGAGGAGATCGACGGCTTCAACCCGGGCAGCGAGGTGCCGGAGTCCTACGTTCGCGACGAGACACTGCGCCACGATGTCGGGCTCTCATATGCGGCGAGCCTCGCGAAGCTGGGCAACGCCGAATGGCGGGGCAAGCCGCTGGCCGAGCTGAAGCGACCGGGATCGTTTGTGGAACGCCAGGTTCCGCAGTTCCTGCGGCTGCTCGAAAGCTACCGGCATGACCGCTACGACCCGGAGTCGCTGGCGGTCACCGACCTCGCGGAATGGCTGCAGGCCAACCTGCCGCCCGATAGCGAGCCCGGCATCATCCACGGCGACCCTCATCTGAGCAATGTGCTGCTGCGCAGGGACAGGCCCGAGTTGGCGGCGTTCGTCGACTGGGAGATGTGCACCGTCGGAGACCCGCTGCTCGACCTGGGCTGGATGCTGATCTCCTGGCCGCTGAACACCAGCACGATCACCGCGGGCGCCGCCCTCGCCGCGCACGGCGGCCTGGCCAGCAGACGCGAACTGCTCGAGGCGTACTGGAACGCGGGCGGACGCCAGACGCCGCACCTGGACTGGTATATGGCGATGGCCTGCTTCAAGCTCGGCATCGTCATCGAGGGCACGTGGTCGCGCTACCTGATGGGCAAGGCGAGCCGGGACGCAGGCGAAGCCCTGCACGCCAACGCGCAGAACCTCATCGACATCGGCACCCGGGTCGTCAAGGGCGACAACCCCTTCGAGCTCAGCTAGCTGTACGCCTCGATCCCGAGCCGGACGGCCAGCGCCAGCCCGGCGAGGCTGATCAGAACTTTGAGGGGACCGGCGGGTGCGTGGCGGACCACCACCGGTCCCATCCTCGCGCCGACAAGGCAGCCGAGCCCGAGCGCCACGACCGCCACCCAGTTCACCGTTGCGACGAACGAAAAAATCACGGCGGCAACGGTGTTCGATACGCCGGTGATGATGTTCTTGGAAGCGTTCGCGTGGGCGAGCGACGCGTGTCCGGCATGGAGCAGAAGCGCGATCAACAGCACGCCCGCCGCGGCGCCGAAGTAGCCGCCGTAGATACAGATCAAGAAGATGGCCGCCGACTCGAGCAGGATCGTGGCGGTGTGCCGCTGGTGGTTGGCCACGCGTGCCTCCTGCGCCCGTCCGCGGGGGATGGCGATCGCAATCGACGCGCCGCCGAGCAGTACCGGCACCAACTTCTCGAAACCCTCGGCGGGCGTGGACAGTAGCAGCACCGCCCCGATCGCGCCCGCGACGGCCGCAACCGGAAGGATGCGCCGCAGCCACGGCCCCAGGCCTTTCAGCTCCGGACGCGATCCCCACACCGATCCGACGGCGGTGAACACCATGGCGACGGTGTTCGTCACATTGGCGGTGACCGGCGGCAAACCCACCACCAGCAGGGCCGGATAGGTGGCGATCGACGCCAGTCCGGCGATGCTGCCGGTAAGCCCCCCTACAACACCGGCCGCGGCGAGGAAGGCGGCGTCCCACCATGTCATTGACCGATATCGTGCCTGCTCGCAGAATCAACGCCGTGTCCGCCCCCGACCGGCAGCCCGATCGCCTGCGCCGCTGCGTCGAGCAGACGATCGCCGCCGAGGCGTTGGAGGGCTGGCAGCCGACCGGCGACCAGGTGGATGCGCTGGTTGCGCTGGTGAACGGCGACGTGACCTTCGACGAGTATCTGGCCGCTCACCGCGAGCGCCATCCGGTCGCACCCGCGCGGGAACCATCCCGCCCGTCGAGGCGTGATCCGCCGTACCTGATTCCGGGCACTTCGGTGCTGCGCAACAACTTCGGGGCAGATGATCACGAGACTCTTGCCGCCATGGAGTACATCGCGACCGCGGGACGGATGGTCGGTTGGCTCCGCAGGCTGGCCGACGGCGACGTCGATGCACGACACCTCGACGCCCGATCGCTGCACCGGCTGCTGTTCTCCGACGTCTACGAGTGGGCGGGACGCTACCGCGTCTGCGAGCTACGCCTCGGCGACGACGTTTTCGCGCGGCGGTCGTCGGTGCCGCGCAGGATGAACCGTTTCGAGGCGGACGCGCAGGCGCTGGCGGACGCGGCCGATGATGCGTCGCTGGCCGACCGGTTGGCCGCGCTCTACGCGGAGTACAACTATGTCCATCCATTTCGCGAAGGCAACGGGCGAACAGGCACCCTGATGCTGCAGACGGTCGCTGCGCTGCGCGGGCGCACGCTCGACCTCGGGGCGATATCGCGGGCGGAGTGGTATGCGGCCTCGCGCAACAGCATGCCGCCGCGCCGCAACGGCACAGCCGATCACCGGCCGTTCGTCCCGCTATTCGCTCGCGTGCTCGGCTAGCCGCTGCTCGCTCACCCGCTTGTGCGCGGTGAGCAGCAGATGGTCGACCCGCTCCCGGATCGACACGGGCATCTCCAGGTGGGCGGTGAAGTCGTCGATGATCTGCGCAACCAGCGTTCGCAGTTTCGTGTTGGTCTCCTGGGAGCGCCACACCAGGATGTCGAACGCGTGCTCGGCGGGGACGCCGTAGACGGCCATCAGGATGCCTTTGGCCTGCTCGATCTGCGAGCGGTGTGCGGTGAAATCGGCGATCGCGGCGTCGACGCTCGGGTCCTGACCGAGATCGCTGAGGTCGACGTAGAACCCCTCGGTGCCGATGACCTCGCCCGCGTCGTCACGGAGTTGCTCGCCGACGACAAGCACCGTGCGTGTGCGACCGGCGGCGTCGATGATGCGGTGCCTGCTGCTGAACGGCTGACCCTGGCCCGCCATCGCGTCGATCAGCGCCGCCACCTTCGAGGCGTCATCGGGGTGTTTGTGGGACAGCACAAGCGCCGTCGTCCGCTGCACGGTGCCGGGTTCGTAACCGTGGATCTGCGCCACGGCGTCAGACCACTCCCAGCGTTCTTCGGCCCGGATGTAGCGAAACGCCCCGACGCGGTCCTTCGGGCGAATTGAGCTGTGTCCATTGCATTCAGCGCTGCGATTCTTCAACGCCAGCCACCCCTGCTCCCACCTGCCGTTTCAGTAGGGAGAAGAATCTCACCTGCGGTATTCGCCGGCAGCCCGCACAGCGAAGAAATTCTGGCCACGGCGTCCGAAAAACGAAGTTGCATCTGCGTGCGGACGGGGGCTAATGTCGGCCACGTGCCGAGGCGACTCGTAGTAGCAATCCCCAGCGGGGTCTGATCCTGACCGACCCCTCGCTGTGGGTCGTTGCTACCTCGTCGGTCACTCCTTCCAGCCACCGAAGACCGGCACATGACATCTCCACCACAATCCGCAACCAGCGCAGCGCCGTCAGCGACGGCTCGATTCGCCGCACCTATGCCGAAGGGCCTGCGCGTGGAGGCCGATGCGATGAACTGGGACACCTTCCGCAACACGTACGCGCCGGCGTCGGGCCCGCTCCGGCTGGGGCAGTGGACCTGCACCGACGGCGACTGCGCGGGCCCGCAGCCGCGGCACTACGAGGCCACGCTGGCCATCGGCGACCGGATCAGCACCGCGACCGCCGCGGCGACGGGACCCGTGGCCGCACTGACAGAGATGCTCTACGAGCGGGGCATCGCGCTGGAGATGACGTCGTTCCACCAAGTGCCCGCGGGCGGCGACACCGCGACCTTCATCCGGGGCAGTAACGGCATCCGCGACGAATGGGCGATGGGACTTGACGAGGACGCGACACAGTCGGCGCTGCGCGCCGTCATCGCGTGCGCCAACCGACTGTTGACGGCCTAGCTCGCTCCCCTCAGTGCAAGGGCCGAAGCACAATCGGCATGCCGTCCATCGGGACCGGCATACCGCCGTAGTCGTAGCGGGCCTCGTAACCCGGCCGCGGCAGCTCCAGACGGTACCGGCGCAGCAGCCGGTGCATGATCGTCTTGACCTCGAGCTGGCCGAACACCATGCCGATGCACTTGTGCGCGCCGCCGCCGAACGGGCTGAACGCGTAGCGGTGCTTCTTGTGCTCGTTGCGGGGCTCGGTGAAGCGGTTCGGGTCGAACTTGTAGGGGTCGGGGTAGAACTCCTCGAGCCGGTGGTTCATCCCCGGATACGCAATGACGTTGGTGCCCTTGGGCAGGTAGTAACCGAGCAGTTCGGTGTCGCGAACGGTCTGCCGCATTGCCCACTGCACGGGCGTCACCAACCGAATCGACTCGTTCATCACCAGATCGAGCGATTCGAGCTTCTCCAGCGCTTCGATGTCCAGCGGCCCGTCGCCGAGCCGGTCGGACTCGTCGCGGCAGCGCTCCTGCCATTCCGGGTTCGCGGCCAGGTAGTGCGACATCGTCGTCGCCGTGGACGTCGACGTGTCGTGGGCGGCCATCATCAGGAAGATCATGTGGTTGACGATGTCTTCGTCGGAGAACTTGTTGCCGTCCTCGTCCTCGGTGTGGCACAGCACGGTCAGCAGGTCGTTTCCGTCCTTGTCGCGACGCTCCTTGACTCGTTCTTCGAAGTAGCTCTCCAGGTATTCGCGGGCCTTCAGACCGCGCCACCAGGTGAACGGCGGCACGTTCTTGCGGATGATCGCGTTGCCCGCCCTCGTGGTGATGGTGAAGGCGCGGTTCACCTTGGTCACCAGTTCCTTGTCGGTGCCGGGCTCGTGGCCCATGAACACCATCGAGGCGATGTCGAGGGTGAGTTCCTTCATCGCGGGGTAGAGCAGGAAGCGCGGGTCGTTGGCGACCCAGTCGTTGGCGATGACCTGTGAGACGACGGTGTCGACCTGCTCGGTGTAGCCGGCGAGCCGGGTGCGCACGAACGCCTCCTGCATGATCCGCCGGTGGAACATGTGCTCGTCGAAATCGAGGAGCATCAGCCCGCGCTTGAAGAACGGCCCGATGGCAGGCACCCAGCCCTGCTGGGAGAAGTCCTTGTTGCGGTTCGAGTAAATCGCTTGTGCGGCATCGGGTCCCAGCGCCGCCACCGACGGGATGATCTGCGAATCGAGCAGGAACACCGGGCCGTGCTTGCGATAGAGGTGCAGCAGGAAGTCGGGACCGCCGCGGAACATCTCGACCATGTGCCCGACGACCGGCAGCCCGAGGTCGCCCATGACGGGTTTGAGGTCGCTGCCTGCCGGCGGTTCGGCCCACGCGTGCTGGGGCCATTCGTGGGCCAGCAGTCGCTTCTCGAGCAGGCCCATCCCAGGCACGGTGAGCAGCGGCGACGTGGTGATGCGCCGCCTGGCCTGGTCGAGGACGTATTCCTTGGTGCTGATCGTCGGCATCAACGCTCCTGAATCAGAAAAGACTGTGGCCGTTGTCACTCTCATTCTCATCTTGGATGGCAGACTTGACGCATGTCAAGTTGTGTCTCGGTGAGTCGCGGTGCCAAGGTCTATCGACATGACGGCTGAATCCGCACCGCAGGAGATCCGCCGCAGCCGGGGGGATCGGCAGCGGGACGCGATCGTTTCAGCGGTTCGCGAGCTTCTGCACGAGCGGTCCTTCGCCGATCTGTCGGTCAGCACCATCAGCGAGCGGGCAGGCGTGGCGCGGTCGGGCTTCTACTTCTACTTCGACTCGAAGTACGCCGTGCTGGCGGCGATCCTCGCCGATGCCGGTGAACAGCTCGACAGCCTGACCCACCATTTCGCCCCGAGGGAGCCGGGGGAGACACCCGCGGCGTTCGCGAAACGGATGGTCGGCAGCGCAGCGGCGGTCTACGCCAACGACGACCCCGTGATGAGGGCGTGCGCGGTGGCCCGCAACACCGACGCGCAGATCCGCGAGATGATGGACGACTTCTACGACGGCATCATCGACAAGCTCATCGCCCTCCTCGAGCAGGACTCGGAGGCACGCCCGGTGTCCGACGATCTGCCCGCGCTCGTCCGCACGCTGGCGGCCACCACGTCGATGACCCTCCTCGAGGACAGCGCGTTCGTCGGTCGCGGCGAGGACCCGGGCCGCGCCGTCGACGCGCTCGAGCGGCTGTGGGTCTCGGCCATCTGGGGTAGCGAACACCTGCGCACGAAGTAGCCCAGTAAGGTCGGCGCCATGGCGCAGAGCGGCTTTGACGGTAAGCGTTGCTTTTTGACCGGGGCCGCCAGCGGCATCGGCCGCGCGACGGCACTCAAGCTGGCCGCCCAGGGGGCGGAGCTGTACCTGACCGACCGGGACGCCGACGGTCTCGAGACGACGGTCGCCGACGCCCGCGCGCTCGGCGGCAAGGTGGCCGAACACCGTGCGCTGGACATCTCCGATTTCGACGAGGTCAGTCGGTTCGCCGCCGATATCCACGCAAGCCACCTGCCGATGGACGTCGTGATGAACATCGCCGGGGTCTCGGCGTGGGGCACCGTCGACCGGCTGACTCACGAGCATTGGCGCTCCATGGTCGACATCAACCTGATGGGGCCCATCCACGTGATCGAGTCGTTCCTGCCGCCGATGGTCGAGGCGCGCCGCGGTGGGCATCTCGTCAACGTGTCCTCGGCGGCCGGGCTGGTGGCACTGCCGTGGCATGCCGCTTACAGCGCAAGCAAATACGGGCTCCGCGGGTTGTCGGAGGTGCTGCGGTTCGACCTGGCCCGCCACCGCATCGGGGTTTCGGTCGTCGTGCCCGGCGCGGTGAAAACGCCGCTGGTGCAGACGGTTCAGATCGCAGGCGTCGACCGTGAACACCCGGACGTGCAGAAGTGGACGAACCGCTTCACCGGGCACGCGGTGTCGCCGGAACACGTCGCCGACCGGATACTGCGCGGGATCGAGAAGAACAGGTTCCTGATCTACACGTCGCCCGACATCCGCGCGCTGTACATGTTCAAGCGTGCGGCGTGGTGGCCGTACAGCGTCGCCATGCGGCAGGCCAACGCGGTGTTCAGTCGCGCGCTGCGCCCCGGTATGCAGTAGGGGCGCATCAGCGCTTACCCCAGTCCCACGGCGGCGCGGTGAGCATGCCCAAGCCCTCGATGCGGGTCTCGCCGAGCTCCTTGTACAGCGGCAGTTCCACCGCGGCGGTATCGGGCTCGGCGTCGGCGATGCCTGTGGTGCCGAGGAATTCGAGCATGGCCCGCGAGTGCGTGACGACGACGACCTGCGTCACCTCGGCGGCCGCGGTGATCAACGATGCCAACGGCCGCAGCAGATCGGGGTGCAACGACGTCTCCGGTTCGTTGAGCACCATCAGCGAAGGCGGCTGCGGACTGGACAACGCGGCGGCCCACAGCAGGAATCGCAAAGTGCCGTCGGACAATTCGGCGGCGCGCAGCGGCCGAAGCATGCCGCGTTGGTGCAGTTGCAGGTCGAAAAGCCCGTCGTGCACGGCCACCGACACCGATGCGCCGTCGAACGCGTCGGCGACTGCGCGGGAGAAGTCGTCGAAGCCCGCCTCGATGACCGTCTGAACCGCGGCAGCGAGGTCGTGGCCGTCGTCGGAGAGCACCGGTGTCCGGGTGCCGACCTGGGGACGACGCGACGGTGCAGTCGCATCCACCCGGAAGCCGTCGTAGAAGCGCCAGGTGCGCAACCGGTGTCGAACCGCGGCCAGTTCAGGATGGGCGCCGGGGTGGGCATATTCGGCGAGCACGCTGCGATAGGCCGGCAGCGACCGCGACACGTCGTCGAAACCCCGTCCGGATTCGGAGCTTGCCTCGACATGGTCGCGGGTTCGACGCACCAGGGTCGACGCCGGACGCATCACGGGTCCGGCGAACACCGCTTCTCGCTTGATCTCCGGGTCGAGGGTGAAAAGCGATCTGTGGCCCGCCATCTGGGGCAGGCCGAGATCGACCAGATAGCCGAAATCGTCGGAGGCGAAACCGAGTTCGAGAGCCACGGGTCCGGTGCGGGTGGTGCCCTCGACACGACCGGTTCGGCGTGCCCCGCCGAGTTGTTCCGGACCCGCCCACAGCACCGAGTTCAGCCCGCCCTCGCGGGCCAGCGACCCGATCACTTCGCCGCGACCGCAGTCGGCGAGCAGCCGCAAAGCGCGATACAGCGACGACTTCCCGGTGCCGTTGGCGCCGGTGACGACCGTCAGGCGGCGAACAGGCAGGACGATCTCGCGTAGCGAGCGGTATCCGCGGATGGCGATCGTCTGCAGCATGTGCCGAGGGTATTGCGCCGGTCTGACTCAGTAACCGCCCGGCGGCGGCGCGAGCTCCAGGCGCACACCGAGCAGCCGGATCGGGCGGTCGAGTTCGAACTGGTCGAGCAGTTGCAGCGCGGTGGCCACGATGGGCTCGCTGTCGGTGCCCGGGGTCGCCAGCTTGCGGATCTTCGTGCGTGTGAAGAACGTCCTGGTTCGCACGGTCACGGCCACGCGGGTGACTATTCGGCCTGCCTCGATGATCTCGGCGAGAGTCTGTCGGGCGAGATCGACGACGGCCGCGTCGATCTCGGCCCGTTCGGTGAGGTCCTTCGGGAAGGTGACGACGTGGCTGCGCGATCGCGGCACCCACGGCTGCGCGCTGACATTCGTGTCGCCGCCGCCCTTGGCCAGCAGCAGGATCCAGAGTCCGGTGGTCGGGCCGAACGTCGAAGTCAGCAGCGTGGCGTCGGTGGCGGCGAGGTCGGCGACCGTCGTGATTCCCAGGCCAGCAAGCCTTTTGGCCGTCTTGGGCCCGACACCCCACAGCGCGTCGACTTCGCGGTCGCCCATCACCGTCATCCAGTTGGCTTCGGTGAGCATGAAAACGCCTGCGGGCTTGCCGAATCCGGTGGCGACCTTCGCGCGCTGCTTGTTGTCGCTGATTCCGACCGAGCAGGACAGGCCGGTGCCTGCGGCGATCACCTCGCGGATCTGTCCGGCAAGCTCAGTCGGGTCGTCGATGTCGGCGCCGACGTAGGCCTCGTCCCAGCCCCACACCTCGACGGGGTGGCCGAAATCGCGCAGCAGCCCCATCACCTCTTCGGATGCGGCGTCGTAGGCATCGGTGTCCAGTGGCAGGAACACCGCGTCGGAACATCTGCGGGCCGCCGTGCGCAACGGCATCCCGGCGTGCACCCCGAATTCCCGCGCCGGATACGAGGCGCACGTGACAACCTTTCGCGGTTCGGTCGGGTCGCCGTTTCCGCCGACGATGATCGGCAGGCCGGTGAGTTCGGGGTTGCGGCGTACTTCGACCGCAGCCTGGAACTGGTCCAGGTCGACGTGCAGAATCCAGCGGCTCACGTGCCACAGAGCTTGCGCGCCAAGCTCTCCCATTTGTCCCCGAGGGAGTCCAGCGTCTCGCCCCGGTCGGTCAGCTGGTGGTGCACATAGTCGGCATCGAGCAGTGCCAGCAGCGCATCGGCCTGCGCGTCTAGGTCGCCGGTGGTTCCCGCCTGCGCGAGCAACAGGCGGACATGGGTGTGCTGCACCATCGCGGGCGCGCTGAAGCGGGTCTCGGGATCGCGGTTGGCCGCCGACAACAGGGCGTGATGTGTGTGCGAGAACCGCAGCCGCATCCGCCCGAAGGCCAGCAGCCGCTCAAGCGGCGGCGCGTCGGGCCCGAGCGGCGGCGGGCCGAACAGGAACGACTCTTGGGCGGCCTTCTCGTCCTCGTCGAGCAGCACCATCATCAGCCCGGCCCTGCTGCCGAAGCGGCGGAAGACCGTGCCTTTGCCGACGCCCGCGGCCGCGGCGATATCGTCCATCGAGACCGCATCCGCACCGCGCTCGGCGATGAGCCTGCGGGCGGCGTCGAGCAGTAGCGCCCGATTGCGCGCAGCGTCGCCCCGTTCGTGCGGAGCTGTCACCGGGAGGCTCATCATCTGCACTTTAACGCAGCCGGAATAAAACGGACTACAGTCCGGTTGGGGCGTGCGAGGATGGACCACCGTGGTCCGAGGCGTTTGGATGACCGGACGCGAAGACATCGAAGGGAACATGCACATGGCGGACGTCAAGGTTTTGGCACTCGTCGGGAGCCTGCGGGCGGCGTCGATCAACCGGCAGCTGGCTGAACTGGCCGCCGAGACGGCCCCGGACGGCGTGACCGTGACGGTCTTCGAAGGACTGGGCGATCTGCCGTTCTACAACGAGGACATCGACAACGACGACGTCCCCGCCTCCGTGGTCGCGTTGCGCCAGGCCGCAGCCGAGGCCGACGCCGCGCTGGTCGTCACCCCCGAATACAACGGCAGCATCCCCGGCGTGCTCAAGAACGCCATCGACTGGTTGTCGCGCCCGTTCGGCAACGGCGCGTTGAAGGGCAAGCCGACGGCTGTCGTCGGTGCGGCGCTGGGGCAGTACGGCGGCGTGTGGGCACACGACGAAACCCGTAAGTCCTTCGGTATCGCTGGCCCGCGCATCGTCGAGGACCTGAAGCTCTCGGTGCCGGCCAAGTCGCTCGACGGCAAGCATCCGCGGGAGAACGGCGAGGTCGTCGCCAGCCTGCGCGACATTGTCGGCAAGCTGGCGGCCGAGGTCAGTTGAGCTACAGCGGCGGGTTGGCGTCGCGTCGGGACTCCTGGGCCAGCCGCCGCTGATACCGCGGGCTCAGTGCGGCGCGATCGATCTGACCGTTGTAGTGCTCGATGACTCGCCAGTCCATCACCCGTCGCCACAGCGGCGGCACCATCGCGATCAACATCATCGTCGCGTAACCCGATGGCAGTTGCGGGGCCTCGTCGGCATGGCGCAGTGTCTGGTAACGGCGCAGCGGGTGAGCGTGATGGTCGGAGTGCCGCTGGAGATGGAACAGGCATACGTTGGCGACGATCGTGTTGCTGTTCCAGCTGTGTGACGCGCGCACGCGCTCGTACCGTCCGTCGGCGAGCTTCTGCCGCCGCAGACCGTAGTGCTCGAGATAGTTGACGGCCTCCAGCATGCAGAAGCCGACGACCGCCTGGCCGATGAGCCACGGCAGCACGCCGACGCCGAACCACACGATCAGCACGGTGAACAACACCACGGTCAGTGCCCACGCGTTGAGCACGTCGTTGCGAAAGCTCCACGGACTGGTGCCGATCCGGGCGAACCGGGCGCGCTCGAGTTGCCAGGCCGATCGCGCACCGCCGGTCACCGAGCGGCGGATGAACGCGTAAAGCGACTCTCCCAGTTGCGAACTCGCGGGGTCTTCCGCTGTGGCGACCCTGGCGTGGTGTCCACGGTTGTGCTCGACGAAGAAATGGCCGTAGCCGGTCTGCGCGAGGGCGAGCTTGCTGAGCCTGCGCTCGAGTCCGGCGCGGCGATGGCCGAGTTCGTGTGCGGTGCTGATCGCGATGCCGCCAATGATTCCGACGGTGAACATCAGCCCGAGTTTGTCGACGAACGACATGTCGATCCAGCCGCCGCCCGCCCACATCCAGCACGCGAAAATCAGGGACAGGTATTGGCCCGGCAGGTACAGGAAGTTCACCCACCGATAGAAGCGGTCGTTCTCCAAACGCGCCAACGCACTGTCGGGCGGATTCTCGGCGTCGGCGCCGACGAGATGGTCGAGCACCGGGATCACCAGGAACGTCATGATCGGTCCGAACCACCAGAACAGATCGATACCAGTCACCTGCACCAGGAACCACGATTCGGCAACGAGGGACGGCACGATAGGCGCGAGTAGCCAGAAATACCGTTTCCGGTCCCGCCACCCGTTATCCGCCATCGCCGTGTGAGTCGGCTCACTGCGATGGCGAGCGTCCGTCTCCGATGGTGATCGCATGACTCCCATTTCGTTGCCAGAACTACTATCGCAAACTACAAAATAAAGCTAATGTATTCAACCGGTAGCGAAGATTCGTAGCAGCGGGGCTCACGGACTCATCCAGTGCGGTGGATGAAGGGAGACGGTGGTGGCGTCGGCGCAATGCCTGGAGTGTGGCTACATCTACGATGAAAATGCAGGTAACCTGCGTGAAGGCTTTCCGGCCGGGACTCCGTGGTCGTCAGTTCCGGACGATTGGAACTGCCCGGACTGTGGCGTACGTGACAAGTTGGACTTCGTCATTCCCGGTGCCGAACTGAAGCCGTGCGGCGCGAATCTGTCATAGCGGTTAATGATGGAAAATTCGCCAAATTTGCACGATGCCGACAGATTTCCGGTTCGGCGGGCCGCCGCGGACGGTGTGCCGGCTCCGCAGCCGACGTTGTCGCGCCGCCGGTTCATCGGCGCCTCGGTGGGTGTTGCTGTCGGCGCCGCGATCGGCGCGGGCGTACTCGAGCTTCGGAGTCGGCCGTCGGCGACGACGGCGCGGAGCCACTATCCGGCGATCGTGGTGGGCAGCGGTTACGGCGGCGGGGTGTCGGCGCTGCGACTCGGGCAGGCCGGGGTGCAGACGCTGATCATCGAGAAGGGCAGGCACTGGGACAAGCCGGACGAGGACGGCAAGCGGTTCACCCGCATGCTGCCCGCCGATACCCGGGCAGGCTGGTTCTCCGAAGTCCCGCCGAGCCTCGTGCCGTCGTACATGGGCGTCTCGGTCGAGCAGGTGGCTCGCAACAATCCGTCGGCACAGCCGGTGCAGGCCGGCATCTGCGACAAGTCCGAGCACGGCGCGCACAGCGTGTTCCGCGGCATTGGGGTCGGCGGCGGGTCGATGATCAATGCGGGGATCGCCGCGGTGCCGACCGCAGACCAGATCCGCGCCGCGTTCCCTGACATCCCCGCCGAGGAGTTTCTCGGCACCTACATTGCCCGTGCCGCCGAGATGCTCCGGATCAACCACCGCGACATGGACTGGTTCGAGCGGACCCCGTTCTTCCAGTACGCCCGGGTGGGCCGCCAGTACGCCGACGCCGCGGGATACGGCGTCGACTACAACGGCAGCGCGTATTCGTTCGACTACATGAAAGCCGAAGAGGCGGGCACGGTTCCGCGGTCGGCCCTCGATTTCGAGCAGCAGTACGGCAACAACTTCGGCCGCTTCGGCAGCGTCGACCAGACGTACATCGCCGCGGCGCTCGCGACGGGCAATGTGAAGCTGCGGGCACTGACGGAGGTCACCGGCATCCGTCGGGAGCCGTCGGGGGAGTACGTGGTGTCCGTCCGCGAGATCGATCGGTGGGGTGCCGAGGTGGCCCGCGATGAACTCGGGTGCGATCAGCTGTATCTGAGCGCCGGAGTGCTCGGCACCTCACAGATCCTGCTGCGGGCCCGCGACACGGGCGCCCTGCCCGACCTCAGTGAAGAGATCGGCCGCGGGTACGGAAACAACGGCGACATGATGGTCGCGCACATGACGAGCGAGGCCGATCCGACCGGCACGCAGCAGTCGCTGATGGGCATGATCAACCTCGACGGCCGCGACGATCCGGACAACCCGGTGTACGCCAGCATGTTCTCCATTCCGCTGCCGGTGGAGACCCACGCGCTGGGGTACTACGCGATGGTCAAGACCGACGACCGCGCCGACATCACCTACGACCGGGCCACCGACACCGTCCGGATCGACTGGCCCGAGGACCACACCGCACATCTGGAGGCCAGGACAAAGGCGGTCTTCGACGGGGTCGTGGCGGCCAACGGTGTCGACTACCGCGACGACATCTTCAACGGGCGGGTCTTCGCACCCCACACCGTGCACCCACTGGGCGGTGCGGTGCGCGGTCGCGCGACCGATGGGTTCGGCCGGGTCAAGGGATACGACAACCTCTATGTCAACGACGCCTCGCTGATCCCCGGGCACATCGGCTGCAACCCCTTCATGTCGATCACCGCACTCGCCGAGCGCAACATCGAAGGGATCCTGAAGGGCAGGCGTGACGCCGACGCCGCCGGCCGGCTTCCATAACCTTTCGGCGACTTTGCTGTTGCGTCACTGTGACGATCCGGGCCCGGATCGCTTGTCGGTGCCCGGTGATAGAACGGTCGCCGAGGTCGACACGGGGGAAATGTGATCTGCGACACGCCGGTGACACGCGGGCCGAAGCGCTTACGACCAGGGAATTTCACAAATGTTGTTTAGAAGATGTTGTATCCGTATCGAATGTCGGACACTAGGTGTAGTGTTTTGCACACCGACAGACCCCCACGGTTCCACAGCTTTCAAGGGTCGGCCGGAGCTGTCGAACTCGGCGATGTCGGTGTCCCGATGAACCGGTCCAGCAGCCCGGGCGGCCGGAATTTTGAGGGCCGGCGGTTCGCTGATATTCAGCGAAGAGCAGTACCCGATCAGTTGCCAGTCAGTTGTCGTTCCATCCGCAGAGGAGCCGTACCGCAGATGAACATCACCGTCTACACCAAGCCGGCATGCGTGCAGTGCAACGCCACCTACAAGGCGCTCGAGAAGCAGGGCATCGCCTACGAGAAGGTCGATATCACCCTGGACTCCGAGGCCCGTGACTACGTCATGGCGCTCGGCTACCTGCAGGCACCCGTCGTGGTGGCGGGCAACGACCACTGGTCGGGTTTCCGTCCTGACCGCATCAAGGCATTGGGCGGTTCCGGGGTACTCACCGCATAACGCGGTATCCGAGCGTCAGAAGGGAGAAAAGGATGAGCAACCTCGTCTACTTCTCCAGCGTGTCGGAAAACACCCACCGCTTCGTGCAGAAACTGGGTATACCCGCCACCCGGATCCCATTGCACGGGCGCATCGAGGTCGATGAGCCTTATGTGCTGGTCCTGCCCACCTACGGCGGTGGGCGGGCCACACCGGACATCAACCACGGCGGCTATGTCCCCAAACAGGTCATCGCCTTCCTCAACAACGAGCACAACCGGTCGCTGATCCGCGGAGTCATCGCGGCCGGCAACAACAACTTCGGTGCGGAGTTCGCCTACGCGGGCAACGTCGTGTCCGCCAAGTGCGGCGTTCCGTACCTGTACCGATTCGAACTGATGGGAACGCCGGACGACGTGGAAGCCGTCCGTGCGGGCCTCGCCGACTTCTGGAAGGACCAGACGTGCCACCAACCGTCACAGCTGCAGAGCCTGTAACCTCCGCCGCGCCGGGCGCGTTGCCCGGTTCGGGCGCCGGCGAGGCGGATTACCACGCGCTCAACGCGATGCTGAATCTCTACGACGCCGACGGCAAGATTCAGTTCGAGAAGGACCGCGAGGCCGCGCACGCGTACTTCCGTGAGCACGTCAACCAGAACACGGTGTTCTTCCACGACGTCGATGAGAAGCTCGACTACCTCATCAAGGAGAACTACTACGAGCGTGAGGTGCTCGACCAGTACTCGCGGAACTTCGTCAAGACGCTGATCGACCGCGCCTACGCCAAGAAGTTCCGGTTTCCCACGTTCCTCGGCGCGTTCAAGTACTACACCAGCTACACGCTGAAGACGTTCGACGGCAAGCGCTATCTGGAACGCTTCGAGGACCGCGTCGTGATGGTGGCGCTGACGCTGGCCGCCGGCGACACCGGACTGGCCGAGAAGCTCGTCGACGAGATCATCGACGGCAGGTTCCAGCCGGCGACGCCGACGTTCCTGAACTCGGGCAAGAAGCAGCGCGGCGAGCCGGTGAGCTGCTTCCTGCTGCGCATCGAGGACAACATGGAGTCGATCGGCCGCTCGATCAACTCGGCGCTGCAGCTGTCCAAGCGCGGCGGCGGAGTCGCGTTGCTGCTCAGCAACATCCGTGAGCACGGTGCGCCGATCAAGAACATCGAGAACCAGAGCTCGGGCGTCATCCCGATCATGAAGCTGCTCGAAGACTCCTTCTCCTACGCCAACCAGCTTGGAGCCCGCCAGGGTGCCGGTGCGGTGTACCTGCACGCCCACCATCCCGACATCTACCGGTTCCTCGACACCAAACGCGAGAACGCCGACGAGAAGATCCGCATCAAGACGCTGTCCCTCGGTGTGGTGATCCCGGACATCACGTTCGAGTTGGCGAAGAAGAACGAGGACATGTACCTGTTCTCGCCCTACGACGTCGAACGCGTCTACGGCCAGCCGTTCGCCGACATCTCGGTGACCGAGAAGTACTACGAGATGGTCGACGACGCGCGGATCCGCAAGACCAAGATCAAGGCGCGCGAGTTCTTCCAGACGCTGGCCGAGTTGCAGTTCGAGTCCGGCTACCCGTACATCATGTTCGAGGACACGGTGAACCGGGCGAACCCGATCGAGGGCAAGATCACCCACAGCAACCTGTGCTCGGAGATCCTGCAGGTGTCGACGCCGTCGGTGTTCAACGACGATTTGTCCTACGCCAAGGTGGGCAAGGACATCTCGTGCAACCTCGGCTCGATGAACATCGCCAAGACGATGGACTCGCCGGACTTCGCACAGTCCATCGAGGTGGCGATCCGCGCGCTGACCGCGGTGAGCGACCAGACCCACATCTGGTCGGTGCCGTCGATCGAGCAGGGCAACAACGACTCTCACGCGATCGGGCTCGGCCAGATGAACCTGCACGGGTACCTTGCGCGGGAGCGGATCTTCTACGGCTCCGAAGAAGGCGTCGACTTCACCAACATCTACTTCTATACGGTGCTGTTCCACGCGCTGCGGGCGTCCAACCGGATCGCGATCGAGCGGGGCACCCACTTCAAGGGTTTCGAGAACTCCAAGTACGCCTCGGGCGAGTTCTTCGACAAGTACACCGAGCAGGTGTGGGAGCCCAAGACCGACAAGGTGAAGGCGCTCTTCGCCGACGCGGGCATTCACATTCCCACGCAAGAGGATTGGCTCAAGCTCAAGGAGTCGGTGGGCAAGCACGGCATCTACAACCAGAACCTGCAGGCGGTGCCGCCGACGGGGTCGATCTCCTACATCAACCACTCGACGAGCTCGATTCACCCGGTCGCCAGCAAGATCGAGATCCGCAAGGAAGGCAAGATCGGCCGCGTCTATTATCCGGCGCCGTACATGACCAACGACAACCTCGAGTACTACGAGGACGCCTACGAGATCGGCTACGAGAAGATCATCGACACGTACGCCGCCGCCACGCAGCACGTGGACCAGGGGCTGTCGCTGACGCTGTTCTTCAAGGACACCGCCACCACCCGCGATGTCAACAAGGCGCAGATCTACGCGTGGCGCAAAGGAATCAAGACCTTGTACTACATCCGCCTGCGGCAGATGGCGCTGGAGGGCACCGAGGTCGAGGGCTGCGTCTCCTGCATGCTGTGACCTGAGACTGAAAGGCCGCACTGACGCCTTGACTGTGCAAGTGAGCTAGCGGTCGACCGCCTGGTACCGCTTGGCGAACTCCCCAGCGGCCACCGGCCACTGTTCACCCTGTTCGCCGCGCACGATCCAGTCGCCGTCGACGGCGGTGACCCGCCCTTCCAACGTTTCGACGACCTCACCGGGCTGCGCCGGACGCGCGGTGACCTGGCCGTGCCTGCGCCAGCGGTTTCCATCGATGTGGTCGTAGCGGGCGCGGAAGAGGTCGTCGCGAACCGACCACACGTCGCCGTTCTCGCTTTCCCGTACCTCCCAGTCGCCGGCACCGGCGGAAACGGTGTCGCCTGAACGGGTCGTCCACGACCACGGCTCGGATCTCTGCTCGGCTATCACTGTGCCGATCCGCTGAAACTGTTGCCACACTGAACCGTTGGCGATCGGACGGGAGCGGTAGCCGAGTTCGCGCAATTTGATGAGCGTGGTCGCCAAACTGCTCAACGCCACCTTGAACCGCTCGGGATCGGATTCGATGGCCTGCCAGTCGTCCAGCTTGTCGTGGATCTTGCGCGCGTCGTCACGTGGCCTCCCGTACCGCCAACCGGCCTTCTCATAGAAGCGGCACCAGTCCTCGTGCTCGGCGCGCGCCATGGCAATCGCCGCATCACGCTCGAAACCCATCAGCCGCAACTGCTCGAGCGGCTCAAGGCCGCGCATGTTGGTGACCGACACCGCGTCGTTCTCGTCGTCCCACACATTCCAGGTGTGCCGGCCGATGGACTCCACCATCCACAGTGCGTTGCGCACCTGACGACGGTTCGACTCGCGGTAGAACTCGTCGAGTTGGTCCCACGGCAGGCTCGCCGCGGTCCGGCGGCCCGACTCGGCGGCGTAGCGGTCGTGGATCAGTCGCGCCGCGCGCTCCCACGCGTCCTGCGCCTGTCCCTGCGGCATGTCCATGCTGAGCCGGTACGTGCGCAGCCTCCCGACAATCGTCAGCCGGTCCTCGGTGACCTCGGCATCGGGATCCCAGGCATAGATCGGTGTTGTCGGAAACCGTGCTGCCAGACGGGTTCCCGTGGTGGCGTCGAGAGCGGAGCCGGTCAGGCCGTCTGCGTCGACCAGGATGACCGCGGTCTCGCCGACGGCGCCATCCCGCTTCAGCAGCGATGACAACACCGAAACCGTGGGCGCCTCAGCCACCGCCTCGACGTGCAGGCCGTCACCGCCCACGCCGAGCCTGCGACGCGAGTTCTCGTGGTCCGCTTCGTACTCGTCGGCGTCCTCGGCGACCAAGACGAGCCGGGGTAGGGCCGGGTCGCCCGGCGCGGCATAGTAATTGCGCTCGAGTTGCCGCTGGGCCAGATCCGAACAGAGGGCCAACGTGAGCCGCGAGGTGCCGCAGACCAGAACTCTTTTCACCGAACCGTCTCCGATGATGCGATCGAGAAGCTGATGCGCGGTGACTTCGTACTTGCCGACCGCGTCGGCAGCCCACCGGGTTTCGGATCCGCCGAAGTGCTCTGCGCGCCATGCTTCGGCCTGCCACGGATCGTCGATGCGCACGATCAGCGGAACCCGCTGCCTGGTGCCTACCTTCTCGACCCGCTCGGTGATCGTGCGCAGGCGCAGCAGATTGCTCGACGGATCCGGCGACAGCAGATAGAGCCTGTCTAGCTTGCGCCACAACGACAGCGACGTCAGCGTCTCGGGTCTGGTGAAGTCGACCGCGACGACGCGCGCACCCGCAGCACGGGCCTCCAGTACGCATCCGCGTTCGGGGTTCGCCGTGAGCACTGCCAGCGTGCTGCGGCTGTCCATCGTGCGGGCGACGGCGCTGACCATCGACTGGGCGTCGTCGTCCATGTCGACGATCGCGGTCACCGATCGCGCGAAGTGAACACGCAACCGATCGACCCGCGACCGGAACACCGCCATCACGGCGCCCACCACGGTGAGGAAAACCGCTGCCAGGGCGCACAATTGAGCGACATCGAGCGCGATTGGAGTCTGTGCCGGGCACGAACCGTCGGCCAGTGACTGGTCGGCATTGCCGCCCTTCACCAGATCCACGGTCCAGATCACCGGCGTGAAGAACGTCGGGTTCGAGTCGTCGTGACACCGCCAATACGACGCAAGGCCCAGTACCGCGCTGATCAGGGCAAGGCCGACCACGATCGCCACGGGCGCGCCGGGCCGCTTGCTCGAGCCGGAGCGCCACAGCGCGGCGCCGAGCAGGACCAGCACGATGACCACGATGGCGATGCTGGCGGCGGAGTTCGGCCTGCCGAACCAACGCAGGCTCTCGGGCAGGCCGTCACGCACCTGCGGCCACGCCGCCAATACGGCCAGGTACGCCACAAGCAACGCAGCAACGGCAGACAGGATGGCCCGCGAAGCAGCCAAAGAACTGTCATCGCTGCGCATCCGCGCCCTCCGCCCTTGCCGATGTGTCGTGCGGCAATGATTCCACCGATTGCCTGGTGACGTGGCGACGTTGGGGGCCGGATGTGGGCCGCGTGCCCGCAGGGTGCGGAGGGCGGTGCATTCGGGCCCACATCCGGCCGATCGGCCGGGCTACGCGACGGAGACTGCCTGAAGGTCGGGCAGGCGCGTCAGCACGGGCCGTTTCGGAGGGGTCCTCGGCCCCGACGCTTCCTCATCGTCGTCGGGGGTGGTGACGGGACCGATGGCACACGCCTGATGGTTCGGTCCCTCGTCGAGCGATCCGCCGTAGAAGACGCAGCAGACCGCGAAGCCGTTGTCGTCGGGGTGCTCCTTGACGCATTCGTCGAAGCCCGCCTTGTCGCCGATCTCGCCGATCGGCTGCGCGTTGGCGACGGTGGCCAGACCGATGGCGAAGCCAACTGTCATGGCGCCCGTCGCGAAAAGCCGCTTGATGTTCATGCGGCAAGTCTGAGGTGACGGCCGGTGCGCGAAAACGGGGTCAACGCCCGCTGTCAACGACGCCCCGTAGGGTGTCGGGCGGGCCGGCGGATTGGGGGATTAGGGGCGTACGGGCCGCCGAAAGCTGTTCCGCAGGCGCCCTACTTGTAGGTGTGCTGGGGGCCCTGAGCCTTCTTGTAGAGCGCCTTGAGCATCCGGTCGCGGAAGAACCCGTTGTCGATGAACTTGATACCGGCGTTCGCGACGGCCGGGATGCCGGCCAGCTTGTGGAAGTAGCGGCCGCGCTTGTACTCCTTGCCCCACGCCGCTTCCATCCGCTGGGCGTAGTTGGTGAAGTCGTCGGGTCCACCGTTCTGCAGGGCGGCGATCGCGCACTCGCCTGCGGCGAGACCCGACTCGAGCGCCTTGGAGATGCCCGCGCCGGAGGCGGGCTTGCCCGCGCCGAGCGAGTCACCGGTGAACAGCACGCCGGGGCGCCACGGCGGCCACGCGGTGAAACCCATCGGCAGCCGCCACGCGCGCACGCTCTTGTTCTTCTTCAACTCCTCGATCGGCGGCAGTCCCCAGTCGCCGGGCAGCGTGCGCAGGAACTCGCCCAGGAACTGCGTCGCATTGATCGACTGCCAGTTCTTGTAGCTGTTGACGTAGCCGAGGCCGATGTTGAAGAGCCCGTTGCCCATTGGGAACACCCAGCCATAGCCGGGCAGTTGGTCGCCCTGGAACTCCAGCTTCAAATAGATGTCCAGCGAGTCGGAGTCGGGCCGGTTGGCGTGCATCTCCGAACGGATCGCGATCGCGGAGTAGCCGTTGTACTCAGAATCGATCTTCAGCGCGCGCTTGATGGGGGAGTAGGCACCGTCGGCGGCGATGACGGCGTCGCCGTAGACCTTCTCGCCGCTCTTCAGCGTCACCCCGATGACGCGGCCGTCGGCGTCCAGTTCGGGTCCGGTGACCTCGGCGCCCTGGCGTACCTCGGCACCGGCCGATTCAGCGTGCTTGAGCAGGAGGGTGTCGAGATGCTCGCGGCTGACGGTGTGGCCGTGATCGGGCATGCCCGGACGCTTCGGGAACGACAGTTCCCACTGGCTCGGGCTGAACACCGTCACGCGGTTGACCCGGTGGAATGTGGCCACCTCGTCGGCCAGACCCATCTTCTGCAGGTAGCTGACCGCGCGGGCGGTCAATCCGTCGCCGCACGGCTTCGCCCGCGGGAACTGGGCCTTGTCGAGGACCACTACCTTGGCGCCGGTTTGCGCGGCCTGCCACGCGGCGGCCGAGCCCGACGGGCCGCCACCTGCGATGACCAGGTCGTATCGCTGCGTCATAACTCTCGTCTCATCGGTTGGCTGTCGGGTCAGATAGTACCCAAGACACCGCAGGTCATCTTCTTGGCAAAGCCGCCGCCCAGACGACCCGATGGCGTGTTCCGGCACGGTCTGAGCAGGTCAGACACCTCTGGGCGGGTACAGTGATCCAAATGCGCGGAAGGCCGAAATCACGCTCCGGTCATGAGCCGGGCGTCAAGGTCGACGCCCGAAGTGAACGCTGGCGTGAACATCGCAAGAAGGTGCGGGCGGAAATCGTCGACGCCGCCTTCCGCGCCATCGACCGCCTGGGCCCCGAGCTGTCGCTGCGTGAGATCGCCGAGGAGGCCGGCACCGCGAAGCCGAAGATCTACCGGCACTTCACCGACAAGTCCGACCTGTTTCAGGCCATCGGCCAGCGGATGCGCGACATGCTGTGGGCGGCGATCATCCCGTCGGTCAACGTGGAAACCGACTCCGCGCGCGAAATCGTCACCCGCGGCGTCGAACACTACGTCGAGTTGGTCGATCAACATCCCAACGTGGTGCGCTTCCTGCTGCAGGGCAGGTTCGCCGACCAGTCCGCCGCCGCGATGGCGACGGTCAACAAGGGTCGCGACATCACCCTCGCCATCGCCGACATGGTCAGTAGCGAACTGGAGGAGATGAAGCTCGATCCGGCGTCGTTCGAACTGGCCGCCTACGCCATCTTCGGCACCGCCGCCTCGGCCACCGACTGGTGGCTCGGCGCCGACGACGACAGCCCGCGCCGGATGGAGCCCGACAAGTTCGTCGCGCACCTGACGACGATCATGATGGGCGCGATCATCGGCACCGGCGATCTGCTCGGCGTGAAGATCGAGGCCGACCAACCCATCCATACGGCGGTGCGGCGGCAGCAACCGGTCGCCTGAACGCGTATTTGAGGCAATCGCCCCATGTGCCGTGGGGGTCGTCGAACCGACCATCGGTGCATGAACACAACCCAGAACCCCCACGACGCCGTCAAGGCCGTTCTCGACAATCCCGTCCTGCCGGACGGAAACGACGAGCGCTTCGCCGGATTCGGCGTCATGGGTCTCCCCTTTGAAAGTGGCCATTATCTGGCCTTGCGCCAATTCCCAACGGCATCGTTCGCACCGGCGTATCTGTCGGTGTGGCACCGCGATCCGGCGGGCAACTGGACGTTCTACGCCACCACACCCGCCGAGCAGAGTTGCGCTCGATATTTCAGCTCCGCCACCGACAACGAGGCCGTCCAGTGCGACATCGACGTCGAGTGGGTGACGCCGTGGTGGTTCCGGGTGACGATTCCCGGACTGCTGCAGTGGTCGGTGCACATGGAGTCGACGTTCGCGAGCCGGATGCTGACCCGCATCGCCGACCGGCTCCCCGAGTTGGCGTGGACCAACCAGAGCATGCTCGGGGTCATCGGTCGCATCGCCGGTATGGCGCTGGGCGCAGGTGACATCCGGCTCGCCGGCGCCGCCCCGAACGGTCAGCACTTCATGGTCGCGCCGCGCAAGATCTGGGCGGTGTCGGCGTCACGCGCGGTGCTTGCCGGCCAGGACCTCGGTCCGATCGGCAGGCTCTCCGAACAGGCGCGGCTGGCCGACTTCCGGCCGCCCCAGAAAGGCATCTGCGTTATCGGCACGGGCCATTTCGAGAATTTCGACGAAACCGTGCACACCCGCGCAGGTGACACCTTGCTGATCGGCTGATCGAAGTGCATTCCGACCGGCACAATCTGCACATGGCGTCACAACCAGCCGCGCCGGCACCTCGGCCCGCACCAAGCCGGGCCGAGGTGTTGGCGGCGCTGTCGGTGGCGATCGATCTCGGCCTCGGCCAGCCCGCCGAGCACATGCTGCGTTCGGCGCTGATCGCGACGAGAATCGCCGACCGCGCCGGGCTCACCCGCGCCCAACGCGACTGCACGTACTACGCCACGTTGATCATGTGGATCGGTTGTCACGCCGACTCGCACGAGTACGCGCAGTGGTTCGGCGACGACATCGCGGTCCGGCACGACTCGTATCTGGTCGACTGGTCCGGGTTGCCGTATCAGCGATTTCTATTGAGCAACATCGCGCGCGGCCAGACGTTGATGCGCCGGTTGAGCGTGATGGCGTCCCTATTGGCCAATGCGCGTGGACATTTCAGCCAGCTCATCCACTCCCACTGCACCTCGGCCGGGCTGCTGGCCGACCAGATCGGCCTCGGCGGCGACGTCCAGACGGCGCTTGCGTTCACGTTCGAACGGTTCGACGGCGGTGGATTACCTTCCGGCGCAAGCGGGGACGCGATTCCGATCGAGATGCGCGTCGCCCAACTCGCCGAGATGCTGGAGGTCCACGCGCGGACCTACGGCGTCGAGGGCGCGGTGGCCATGGCCCGCGGCCGCAGGGGCGGCCAGTTCGACCCCCGGCTGGTCGATCTCGTCATCGCCGAGGCGGAGGCGATTCTCACCGGGCCGGCCGCGGGCGACGTGTGGACTGCGGCGCTGCGCGAAGCGCCCGACCGCAACACCCGGCTCGACGAAGACGCACTCGACGTACTCCTCGTGGCCCTCGGCGACTTCGTCGACCTGAAATGTCCTTTCACGCTTGGCCATTCACGTGCAGTAGCGGCACTGGCCGCCGACGGCGCAAAGGCTGCGGGACTGGAGGCCGACAACGTCGCGCTGATCCGACGCGCCGGGCATGTCCACGACTTGGGCCGGATCGGGGTGTCGAACCAGATCTGGTCGAAGCCGGGGCCGTTGAGCGCCGCCGAGTTCGAACGCGTGCGGCTGCACCCGTATATGACAGTGCGCATCCTCAGCCAGGTCGCTGGGCTCGAACAGATCGCCCAGCTGGCGGGAAACCACCATGAATGCGTCGACGGCAGCGGGTATCCGCGCGGGCTGTCCGATGCGGCGCTGCCGATGACCGACCGGGTGCTGGCCGCTGCGGTGAGCTACCAGTCAGCGCTCGAGCCGCGGCCCTATCGCGAGCCGCAGACACCGGACACCGCCGCCCGACGGGTGCGCGAGCGAGTGAAGAAGGGCGAACTCGACCCGGCTGCCGTCGAGGCGGTGCTGCGCGCCGCCGGCCACCGCGCGGAGCGGCCGAAGATTCGACCGGGCGGGCTCACCCCGCGCGAGATCGAGGTGCTCTGCCTGGTGGCCAGGGGATCGTCGAACAAGGAGATCGCCAAGACGCTGGTGATCAGCGAGAAGACGGCGCGCAACCACGTCGAGCGGACCTACGCCAAGATCGGCGTCTCCAACCGCATCGGTGCCAGCATGTATGCGCTCAAGCACGGTCTGGTCAACCCGGTGGCCAGCTGACCGCAACTACACTGGCGGCGAGTACCCGGTACCGCCGTTCCCAGGAGCGCGGTTCACACCGAAGCAGGGGAGACCTTCATGACGGAGCCAGTGCACACCCGGGCCCTCATCATCGGGACGGGCTTCTCCGGGCTCGGGATGGGCATCGCGCTGCAGAAGCAGGGCGTCGACTTCCTGATTCTGGAGAAGGCCGACGAGGTCGGCGGCACGTGGCGGGACAACACGTATCCGGGTGCGGCCTGCGATGTGCCGTCGCATCTGTACTCGTTCTCGTTCGCCCCGAAATCGGACTGGAGCTACGTGTTCTCCTATCAGCCCGAGATCCTCGACTACCTCAAGGACGTCACCGACCGCTACAAGCTGCGACCCAAGATCGTGTTCGGCCGCAAGGTGGTGCGCGCGCATTGGGACGACGCCGAGTACCGCTGGCATGTGTTCACCGAAAGCGGTGAGGAGTATGTCGCGCAGTTCCTCATCTCCGGCGCGGGCGCGCTTCACATCCCGTCGCTGCCCGACATCCCCGGCCTCCCAGAATTCGACGGCCCGGTGTTCCACACCGCGCAGTGGGACCACACCGTCGACCTGACGGGCAAGAGGGTTGCCGTGATCGGTACGGGCGCAAGCGCGATCCAGGTGGTGCCCGAGATGGTCAAGATCGCGAGTCAGGTGCAGGTCTATCAACGCACCGCGGCGTGGATCAAACCGCGGATCAACTTCGCGTTCCCCGAACCGCTCAAGAAGGCGTTCCGCGTCGTGCCCCCGCTGCGTTTGGCGCTGAGAGCGGCGACCTACATCACGTCGGACAGCCGCGCGATCGCGTTGGCGAAGCGGCCGGAGCTGACCAACGTCGCGGCGTGGATGTACAAGGCGAACATGCGCCGCTATGTGAAGGATCCCGAGCTGCGCAGAAAGCTGACACCGAATTACAAGCCCGGCTGCAAGCGAATCCTCATCTCGGACAACTTCTATCAGGCGGTCTCCGATCCGAAGACCGAGTTGATCACCGACGGTATCGCCCGGGTCACGAAGAAGGGGATCGTCACCGTCGACGGCACCGAACGCGACGTTGACGCGATCATCTGCGCGACCGGGTTCCACGTCACCGACTGGTACAGATACCTCGAGATCAAGGGTGCCGGCGGAGAGGACCTCGGCGACCGATGGAATCGCGAGGGCGTGATGGCGCACCGCGGCATCACCGTCGCCGATGTGCCGAACCTCTTTCTGCTGCTGGGGCCGAACACCGGCCTCGGCCACAACTCGGTGGTGTTCATGATCGAGGCGCAGATCAACTACGTGGCCGATGCCATCGCCGCGGCGGACAAGGCCGGCGCTGCAGCACTGGCGCCGACGCGTTCGGCGCAGGACCGCTTCAACGAGGAATTGCAGCAGGACCTGTCGAAAACGGTGTGGCACACCGGTGGCTGCAAGAGCTGGTATCTCGACGAGCACGGCGTCAACCGCTCGCTGTGGTCGGGCCTGGCGTCGGAGTACTGGCTGGCGACGAGGGAGTTCAAGCCGTCGGAGTACAAGTTCCTCGGGGTCGGCCAACCCGTCGCGGCTTAGCGACAGGGCCGATCGCGTGGGCTGAAAGGTCCGGCCGGCGCGCCATTTTCAGGGCATGATTTCCTGATGCGCGCGCAGACCACGGATGCTGTGCGTTCTGCGCCGCCATTCACCTACGACGCATTCCTGTCCTACGACCACGACGACCAGGCTGCGGCGATCGGTATTCAGCGCGCGCTGCACCGCATCGGCCGTCGGCTTGGTCAACTCCACGCGCTGCGGGTTTTCCGCGACTCGACGGATCTGTCTGCAAGCCCGGATCTTTGGGGGCGGGTCACGGATGCGTTGGACCAGTCGCGCTACCTCATCGTGGTGCTGTCGCCCAACGCGGCCGAATCCACGTGGGTGAACAAGGAGGTGTCGTACTGGTTGACCAACCGCGGACCGGACCAGGTTCTGTTCGTCGTGGCGGGCGGTGGGCTGCACTGGGACGACGACGCCAAGCGCTTCGACCCGGGACTCTCCGATGCCGCGGTACCCGTACTGACTGAACCGGGGGTCCTCGCCGCAGAACCGCTCTACGCCGACGTCGCCGACGACACACCGTGGGATCCGGATGCGGCGGTGTTCCGCGACAAGATCACCGGCCTGGCGGCGGCGATCCACGGGAAGCCGAAGTACGAACTCGCCAGCGAGGATCTCCACGAGCGACGCCGCTTCCGGCGGCTGCGCCGTGCCGCGGTCACCGCGCTGGCGGTTCTGACGGTGGTGGCGGTGGCGGCCGCCGGATTGGCGACGGTGCAACGCCGGGAAGCCATTCATCAGCGCAACGAGGCGCAGAGCAACCTGCGGGAAGCGGTCGCGCAGAAGCTGGTCGCCGAGGCCCAAGGCATGCTGGCCGGAACTCTGCCCGGCGGCGATGTCCGTGCGTTCCAACAGATTCTGGCGTCACGCACCTTGGCGGCCGCACCTGATGACGGACCGCTTTATACCGCTGTCGCGCAGCGCGTTCGGACCCAGAAGATCGTCAGCGAATTCGCGGCCCAAGTGAACGCGGTGGCGTTCAGTCCGGATGCCCGCATGCTGGTGACCGGCTCAGCAGACGGCACGGTTCGGCTGTGGGATGCGGCAACAGGTGAACCAGTCGGCCCGCCGCTGACCGGGCACACCGACGCCGTCGGGTGCGTGACGTTCAGCCCGGACGGGCGCCGATTCGCCAGCGGTGCCGCTGACCACACGATTCGGTTGTGGAATACCGACACGGGCGTACTGGAGACCGAACTCACCGGCCACACCGGGCATGTCATGACGGTGGCGTTCAGTCCTGACGGGCATCGACTGGCGTCCGCGGGTGCAGATGAGACGGTGCGGCTGTGGAACCTCGACACCGGTCAAGCGATCGGTGAGCCGATGACCGGTCACGTCGGCGCGATCCGCAGCGTCACATTCAGTTCGGACGGACGACGGCTGTTCTCGGGCGGCGCGGACGGCATCGTTCGAACGTGGGACACCAATAGTCTTCGGCCGCTGCCGATTTCGCTGACAGGTCACACGAACGCGGTCATGGGTCTGGCATTGAGCCCGGACGGGCGGCAGCTGGCGACGGGCAGTTTCGACAACACCATTCGGCTCTGGAACGCCGACACCGGAGATGCGATCGGAAGCCCGCTGACCGGCCACACCCACGCCGTCGCCGGCGTTGCGTTCAGCCCCGACGGACAACGGCTGGTTTCCGGAAGTCTCGACGGCACGGTGCGTGTGTGGAACCCCGGCGTGCCGGGCACCGTTGGGGAGGTGCTGACCGGCCATCGCGGCCCGGTCTGGAGTGTCGCTTTCGCGTCGGACGGGCACCGGGTCGCGTCGGCTAGCGAAGACTCCACGGTCCGGCTCTGGAGCGCCGACGACAACGTCGTCACCGGTCACGAGGATCGGGTGACCGGAGTGGCGGTCAGCCCCGACGGCGACCGGCTGGCCTCGGCGAGCGACGACCGCACGGTGCGATTGTGGGAGACGCGCAGACGTCTGCCGGTCGGTTCACCACTCGTCGGGCACACCGGTTCGGTGAACTCCGTGGCCTTCAGCCCGGACGGGCGGCGGCTTGCGTCGTCCAGCTTCGACGGCACAGTGCGCGTCTGGGACGTCGGCGGCGGTCGCCGGGACAGTGTCGTTCTCAGCGGCCACTCCGGCGCGGTGTGGCGAGCCGACTTCAGTCCCGACGGGCGTCGGCTGGCCACTGCCAGTTCCGATGGCACCGTGCGCATATGGGATGCCGACACCGGCCGCGCTTTCCGTCGGGCCTTGGTGGGGCACACGGACAAGGTGACCGCGGTGGCGTACAGCCCCGACGGGCATCGACTGGCTTCGGGCGGCTTCGACCACAACGTACGACTGTGGAATGCCGACACCGGTGAACCGATCGGCGATGTGCTCACCGGCAACACGGGGCAGGTGCTCACGGTGGCCTTCAGCCCCGACGGTCGGCGGGTGGCCGCGGCGGGCAACGACGGCACCATACGGATGTGGGACGCCGAAACGGGCGAACCGACCGGCAAACCGATGAGCGGCCACACGGGCACCGTGTGGGCGTTGGAGTTCAGCCCGGACGGCCGCACGTTGGCGTCGGCGGGCGACGACCGCACCGTGCGGGTCTGGGACGTGGCGACAGGTCGTGCGATCGGCGATCCGCTGACCGGGAACACCGATGCGGTGCTGACGGTGGCGTTCAGCCCGGACGGCCGATGGCTCGCATCCGGCGGTTCCGATGCCACGATCCGGTTCTGGCCCGCGCAAGCCTCGGCGGAGGAGTTGTGCGCGAAGCTGACGGCGAATTTGTCGCCGCAGCAGTGGCGCGACTGGGTGTCGCCGGACATCCCGTATCGGCAGCAGTGTCCCGATTTGCCGGTGCCCTGATGTGGCGCGTTCGGGGAAGTTTGCGCGACACGCCCAACCACAAGATGTCGTGTAGCGGCGCAACGTCGGACCCCAGTTGTAGTGTTGGTAGGGCGCAGGCAGTTCCGCAGCGCAGACCTTGAAGACCAGGTGGAATGGGGTTCGTCGTGAGTGATGGCGTGAAGCTGATCGACCGTGTCTCGGCCATCAACTGGAACCGGCTGCAGGACGAGAAAGACGCCGAGGTGTGGGACCGGCTGACGGGCAACTTCTGGTTGCCGGAGAAGGTGCCGGTGTCCAACGACATCCCGTCGTGGGGAACGCTGACCCCCCACGAGAAGGAAATGACGATGCGGGTCTTCACCGGCCTGACGCTGCTGGACACCATCCAGGGCACGGTCGGCGCCGTCAGCCTGATCCCCGACGCGCTGACCCCGCACGAGGAAGCCGTCTACACCAACATCGCGTTCATGGAGTCCGTGCACGCCCGCAGCTACAGCAACATCTTCTCGACGCTGTGCTCGACGGCGGAGATCGACGACGCGTTCCGCTGGTCGGAGGAGAACCCGAACCTTCAGCGCAAGGCCGAGATCGTCATGCAGTACTACAAGGGCGACGAGCCGCTGAAGCGCAAGGTGGCCTCTACGCTGCTGGAGAGTTTCCTCTTCTACTCCGGCTTCTATCTGCCGATGTACTGGTCCAGCCGCGCGAAGCTGACCAACACCGCCGACATGATCCGGCTGATCATCCGCGACGAGGCCGTGCACGGCTACTACATCGGCTACAAGTACCAGAAGGGGTTGGCGCTGCAGGACGCCGACAAGCAGCACGAGCTCAAGGACTACACCTACGAGCTGCTGTTCGAGCTCTACGACAACGAGGTGGAGTACACCCAGGACCTCTACGACGAGGTCGGGCTCACCGAGGACGTCAAGAAGTTCCTGCGCTACAACGCCAACAAGGCGCTGATGAACCTCGGCTACGAGGCGCTGTTCCCGCGCGACGAGACCGATGTGAACCCGGCGATCCTGTCGGCACTGTCCCCGAACGCCGACGAGAACCACGACTTCTTCTCGGGTTCGGGGTCGAGCTACGTGATCGGCAAGGCCGTCGTCACCGAGGACGAGGACTGGGAGTTCTGAGGCCCTGCTCAGGCGGCTGACTGTCCGCTGACGGGATTGTCGGCATCGGCGGCTGCCCTGAAGTGCTGATGTCGACGGCGATATTGCCGATCAAGGTGCATTCCGCAGTCAGCGGCATACCATCCAGCAGTATCCGGACGTCGAAACCGCCGGAGTCGGAGTAGTGATGTCCATGTTGATCACGGCAGCAAGAACCTTGGCCATCGCAGGTCTCTTGATCGTGACGATCATCGGCGGAACCACGACGGCGAGAGCGGATCCAGATAGTCAGGTCGACAACGACAAACTCTTCGCGATGCTGCGAGGCGGGTACACGCCGGCTGATTGCCAGGCCAGCAAGCAGTACCCGGAAGACCCCTTCCTCGCGCGGCTCGGCTGCGGCCCGAACAGCCAGGAAGGTGGGCCGAGCGGGGCTACTTACTCTCTTTACGCCACTGACGCCGACATGAACGCCGCCTTCGACAAGAGACTCGGCGAACCGATCGCGTGCTCGGAAACAACAGGTCCAGGCCCCGTTTCCTGGCCGGACGGCATGGTCCAGTGCTCGTACAACAGCCGCGCTGGGACTGCGCTGTCATGGACCAGGAACGCCGATCTGCTGGTCGGCGTCGTGTCAGGCCCCGACGTTGGCTCGTTGTACAACTGGTGGCTCACAGCCCGTTGAACCGGAAGTCTTAGAAGTCCCTGCGTCACGCAGCGGTTAAAGCGGGCCGATCTTCCCGTCGTGCTGAGGGCACAGCTCGTCGGCGGCGTACTGAGCGAACAGGGTGGCGTGATATTCGGGGTTCGACTGGCCAGGCCCGTTGTAGGACCGCAGCACCTCCCGGATCGCCGCAGTGTCACCAGCGGCGTCGAAGGCTTCGCACACCCGGTACCCAACGTCGAGAGCGTCCTCGACGCACCCGGGGCAGTCGATGGCGTAGTAGTCGAGTGAGTCGATGGCTTTGATGAACGCGTCTTCGGATGCCGACGCCACCGGGGCGCCGGCGAGCGCGATGCCGGTCCCGGCCACCAGAACAATGAGCAGCTTGGTCACGTCACCATCATCTCTCGCCAGCGCAATTGACGGCAGCGCCGATCAACCCGGCCTGACGCCGTGACCGTTACAGTACGTGCATGGCGGCATCGCCGGACGTGCGCTCTGAGCGGCGGCGTCGTCCGAAGGATCGGAAAGAACAGATCGCGCGCGTCTCCGCGGACGCCTTCAGCGAACTCGGCTACCACGGCGTCAGCATGGAGGGGATCGCCGGGCGCGTCGGCGTCTCCGCCGCGTCGCTGTACCGGCACTACGCCGGCAAGTACGAATTGTTTCGCGACGCCGTGCTCGCCCTCGGCAATCACCTGGTCGAATGCACCGCGTTCGTCGACGAACCCGACGCCCCGGCCGACGACCCGGTATGGACCTGGGACCACCTCGTCACCGCGTTGATCGACACCACGCTGAAGAACCGGACGAGCGGCGGCCTGTACCGGTGGGAAGGCCGCTACCTCCGCGAGGAGGACCAGGCCATCCTCAACGACCAGATCAAGCTGGTGAACCGACGGCTGCAGCGGCCGCTGTCGCAGCTGCGTCCCGAACTCCGCTCGCGCCAACGGTGGACGCTGTCGTCATCGGTTCTCAGTGTGATCGGCAGCATCACCGACCACCGCGCACACCTACCCGATGACCAGATCCACACGTTCTTCGCGCGGATCGCCCAGGACATCCGCAACACCGACCTGCCAAACGAGGAACCGACGACCGATCTGCTGAGAAGCTCGTCGGCGGGAGCGGCCGCCGGTGAGTACGAGCACATCCTGCACGAAGCGCTGCTGCTCTTCCATGAGCGCGGATACCGCGACACGGGCATGGAAGACATTGCCGCCGCGGTGAACATCCCCACCACGAGCCTCTACAAGTACTTCAGCGGCAAGGGCGCGATACTGGCGGCCATCTACCGCCGCGCGGCCGACCGGGTGTCCGGTGACATGTCGACAATCCTTGCGACAACGGACAATCCGCGCGATGTCGTGTGTGAGTGCGTCGACGCCTACGTCCGTCGCTCCTTCGACACTCCCGAACTGGCCTACGTCTATTACGTCGAACGCGGCAACGTGCCTGCGCCCGACCGAACCGCGATTCACAACATCCAACGCGCAACCATCGAAGCCTGGGTGCGTCAGGTGGCCGCCGCCCGCCCCGACATCACCGAGGATCAAGCGCGGTTCGCCGTGCACGCCGCGTTCAGCCTCGTCGTGGATCTGGGGCGGCTCATGCAGTACGAACACACCTCAGCCTCGCACGCCGTGGTCTGCCATCTGCTGCGGACCACGCTGCTCGGTCCTGCATAACCCGTCGTCCGCAGCCCAAACAGTCATTTCGCGGACTATCCGCATCTGCTACGAAAACACTGTTCATTCGACGAAACGCCGCGTCAATTACCCCGTTCTCACCTGAACAACCATTAACTTAGAGGTGTCGTTATCGGCTCGGGTAGGCGGTGACATGTCGGATCGTCGTCAGCTTCACCAACAGTTCTCCCGTCGATCGTTGCTCGCCGGTGCCGCGGCAGGTGCGGCGACGATCCTGGCCTCGCGGTGGCCTGTCGCGCGTGCCGCGCCCGGGCGCTCGGTCGCGGTGTTCGGCGCCGGGGTGGCAGGGCTCACCGCCGCGCATGAACTCGTCGAGCGTGGATATAGCGTTACGGTCTACGAACGAAAAGCGCTCGGCGGCAAGGCCCGATCCATCCCGGTACCGAACTCCGGGCCCAGACCGCTGCCCGCCGAACACGGTTTCCGTTTCTTTCCCGGCTTCTACCGCAACGTCACCGACACGATGCGACGGATTCCCTTTCCCGGCAATTCGCACGGGGTCTGGCAAAACCTCACCCGCGCAACGTCATACCTGCACTCCGGCTTGGGCCGAGCCGATCTGACGATTCCGCTGCCCTTTCCACTGCCGACCCTGCCGAACCCCATCACCCCCAAGGCGTTCATCGAATCGGTGGCGACCGTGTTCCAGACCCTGTTCCGGCTTCCGCCGTGGGAGGCGGCATACGCGGCGCAGAAACTGGCGGTCTACGTCACCAGTTGCGACGAGCGCAAGCTCGGCCAGTGGGACAACATGACGTGGGAGAAGTACATCGGCGCCGACCGGGCGTCCAAGGAGTACAACCGCTATCTCGCCGACGGCATCATCCGCAATCTCGCCGCTTCGAAGTCCAGGGACGCCAGCGCGCACTCGATCGGGCTGGTGGGGGAGGCGTCGGTGTGGTCGATCGTGCTGTTGGGCAACGACTTCGACAACAAGGGGTTCGACCGGGTGCTCAACGGGCCGACCAGTTCGCAATGGCTGGACCCGTGGGTGCAGCATCTGCGTTCGCTCGGGGTGTCGTTTCAGGTCGGCAAGGCGTTGGCGCGGCTACAGCCCAACGGCCGTCATATTGCGTCCGCGACCGTCGTCGGACCCAGCGGCGTACAGGAACCCGTCGTCGCGGACTGGTACGTGTCGGCGATCCCGTGCGAAAAGCTTGCTGCCGTACTGACTCCCGACGTCATCGCCGCCGATCCGAACCTGGCCAACGTCGCGCGCCTGCGCACGGAATGGATGAACGGGCTGATGTTCTATCTCAGGAAGCGGGTTGATGTCACCAAGGGCCACGTCAACTACGTCGACTCCGGGTGGGGGATCACGTCGATCAGCGAGGAGCAGTTCTGGAAGTACAGCCTGCGCAACTACGGCGACGGCACCGTCAGAGACTGTCTGTCCGCGATACTTTCGGACTGGTCGACGCCGGGGAACTTCAACGGCAAGGCCGCACGCGACTGCACGCCCGACGAGATCGCGCGTGAGGCGTGGGCGCAGATCAAGGCGCACCTCAACGACACCGACCGGGTGCTCGACGATTCCATGCTGCACTCCTGGTTCCTGGATCCGGCGATCATGAACCCGGGAACGCCGGCGGGTCCACAACGACGAGCCGCTGTTCATCCAGGATCCGGGATCGTGGGCGCGGCGGCCGGAATCGGTGACGCGGATCGACAACCTCTTCCTGGCCGGGGAGTGGGTCAAGACCGACCAGAACGTCACCACGATGGAAGGCGCGAACGAAGGCGGCAGGCAGGCCGCCAACGGCGTGCTGCTGGCATCGGGTTACAGCGGCCCGATGGTCAAGATCGTCGGCCTCTTCCAGGCGCCGTGGTGGGTGCCGTTCAAGGCGGCGGACAAGATCAGATACCGGCACAAGCTGCCCAATCAGTTCGACATCGTCGATGCCCGATGGCCCGGCCGTTGATCCGCTGTGGGGGCTAGCAGGTAGCCGTCATTACGGATTTCGGCCGCGCAGATGGTTGCCAGCGTCGAAGACATCCGCTTTTACTGCGGCCAGGGTTGAGTTGCGTCACAGTAGACCAACCCCGTCGACAGGAGCCTGCGATGACAGCGTCGCTGACCCGTAGCGAACACACCGTCTCCCTCATGGACGGCGAGATCGTCGAAGAGAACGACTTCGGCTCGATGCGCCGCATCACCGCCGACAACCTGCCGATCCTCAAGCGGCTGTCCATCAAGCGCGTGCTGCTGAACCCGGGAGCGATGCGCACCCCGCACTGGCACGCCAACGCCAACGAGCTCACCTACTGCGTGTCGGGAACCGCACTGGTTTCCGTCCTCGATGACCACAGCCGATTCTCCAACTTCATCGTGACGGCCGGGCAGATGTTCCACATCGATTCCGGCGCACTGCATCACATCGAGAACATCGGCACCGACGTCGCCGAGTTCATCATCGCCTTCCGCAACGAGCGTCCCGAGGACTTCGGACTGGGTGCGACGTTCGGCGCATTCACCGATGCCGTGCTCGGCAACACCTACGATCTGCCCGCTTCGGATTTCGCCAAGATGCACCGCGATACCGCCGACCACAAACTGGCCGCCCGCGTCGGCGACCCGGATATCACCGCGGCCGCGCAGTTCAACGACCCGCACATGTTCGACATCGAAGGTCAGCCCGCAGGGTTGAACTACGCGTACGGCAACGCGCGATTCGCCCGCGACCAGTTCTGGCCGGCGTTGAAGGACATCTCGATGTATTCGCTGCGCGTCGCCGAGGACGGTATGCGTGAACCGCACTGGCACCCCGTCACCGCCGAGATGGGTTACGTGCAGCACGGTGACGCGCGGATGACCATCATGAATCCCGATGGCACGCTTGACAGTTGGAACATGACGACCGGTGACATGTACTTCATTCCACGGGCCTACCCGCATCACATCGAAAACATCGGCACCGACGAATGGCACTTCCTGATCTTCTTCGACCAGCCGTTCCCCGCCGACATCGGCTACCGCGCCTCGGCGAGCGCGTACTCGCGCAAGGTGCTCGCGGCGGCCTTCAACACCCACATCGATGATCTGCCGCAGTTCCCGTTCACCAAAGCGGACCCGCTGATCGTCAAGAAGATCAACTCTGTCGACGACCGCGCGATCGGTCAGTGACGCGAGTCTGCGGGGAGATCGCGATTTGACGCTATAGGGCGATCTCTCCGCAGTTTCGGCGGTTACGGCTACTTGTCGTCGTCTTCGTCGAGTTCGTCGACGGGCTCAGCGGCGCCTGAATCTTCTTCGACGGCCTCGGGTTCCTCGTCGGCTTCTGCTTCGTCGACGGGCTCCTCTTCGACGGCTTCGTCGACCGGCTCGTCTTCGTCGACGGGTTCGCTTTCCTCGGTCTCGTCAGCTTCAGGTTCGGCCTCATCGGTCGGCTCTTCACCGTCGGTGGCCGAATCGTCAACGTCGGCAGGCTCTTCGGCGGTTGCATCCTCGTCGTCGCCACCACCACCCGTTGTCGGTAGCGGTGCCGTCATGTCGTCTGATGCGGGTGGATCGGCGAGCGCGACCGCTGTGGCGCTGCGTGCGGGTTCCATTGCCGCGGCGGTCGGTCGCGACGGGTCGTGCACCGGCTTCTGCCATGCGGGCGCGCCCAGAACCGTCCCGAACGCCATCGCTTCGTCCAACTGCTCCGGTATCGGCTCCGACGCCTTGCGTTCGTCCTCGAGGCTGATCTCGCCCAGCCCGATCCGCTCCTGCAGCCGCTTCATCCACCGCGGCGCCCACCAGCAGTCGTTGCCCAGCAGCTTCATCACCGACGGCACCAGGAACATGCGGACAACCGTCGCGTCCAGCAGCAGCGCGGTGATGAGCCCGATCGCCAAGTACTGCATCATCACCAGATCGGAGAAGGCGAACGCCCCGCCGACGACGACCAGAACCAGTGCCGCGGCACTGATCAGACGGCCGGTCGTGGCGGTGCCGTGCCGGATCGCCTCTTCGGTGGTCATGCCACGCGCGCGGGCCTCCACCATGCGGGATACGAGGAAAACCTCGTAGTCCGTTGACAATCCGAATATCACCGCGATGATCAGGCCGATCACCGGCGCCGTCAACGGGGTCGGCGTGAAGTTCATCCACGACGACAGATGCCCGTCGACGAAGATCCAGGTCAGTACGCCCAACGTCGAACACAGCGTCAGCGCGTTCATCAACGCGGCCTTGATCGGCAGCACCAACGACCCGAACGCCAGGAACATCAGGATCGTGGTCGTCGAGACGGCGATGAGAATCATCGCAGGCAGTTTCGCGTTGATCGTTCGCACACTGTCTTGTTCGAGCGCGGGCGTGCCGCCGACGAGCAACTCGAGGTCGTGCGGCCTGGCGATCGCCCTCAATTCGTCGACCTTCGCCTTGGCGTCCAGGCGGTTCTCCAGACCGTTCTGAATCACCCGGACCGACGGATCCTTCGACGCGCCATCGAGATACGGCCGTTCCGGCCACATCTTCGACGGGTCGTCGTTCGGTTCGGTGAACCCGGAGATCGCACGCGCCTCACTGCGGACCTGGGCGACCTCGGCGTCGGTGACGGGTCTGCCGCTGGTGCTCTTGATCACCAGCGTGATCGGCTCGACGCGGAAGCCGGGGAAGGTCCGGTCGAACTCCTCCTGCGCCTGCCGCACCGAATTGGTTGGCGGCAGGTACTTCTCGCTGATGCCGCCGAGCGCGATGCCGCCCAACGGCAGTATCAGAATGATGAGGATGAGCAGGATGGGCGCGGCGAACATCACCGGCCGCTTCATGACGCGGTCGGCGAGCCTTCCCCAGAAGCCGTTCTCGACCTCGGCGCTGGTTTTCGTCTTCTGCAGTTTGTCGCCAAGCCAGTTGATCAGCCGGTTGGTCTTCTCGTTGTCTCGCAGGAACGGGATGCGCAGCAGCGTGCGCACATTCAGCGCGTCGACGTTCGGGCCGAGCATCCCCAGAATCGCGGGCAGCACCGTGATCGACAGGATCGCGGCCAAGGTGACCGACGCAATCATGGCGTACGTCAACGACTTCAGGAAGCCCTGCGGGAAGAGCAGCAGGCCGCCCACCGATGCCGAGATCAACACAGACGAGAACGCGATGGTCCGCCCCGCCGTCACCACGGTGCGGCGGACCGCCGTCTCGGTGTCGTAGCCTTCGGCGATCTCCTCGCGGAAGCGGCTGACGATGAACAATCCGTAGTCGATCGCGATGCCGAGGCCGATCAGCGTGACGACCGGTTGCGCGAAGTAGTGCACCGGCACCGACAGCGCCGTCAACCGCATGATGCCGAGTGCGCCCGCGATGGTGAGTCCGCCGATGATGCCCGGCAGGAACGCCGCGACCACACCGCCGAACACGAAGAACAGCAGGATCACGACCAGCGGCATGGCGAGCACCTCGGCCCGCTGCTGGTCGGTGGCGATGGTGCCCGTCAGCTCGTTGGCCAGCGGCAGCAGGCCGGCCAACTGCACGTTGACATCCGGGTCCTTCAGGTCTTCCTGGACGGCCTTGAAGTTCTTCAGGATGAGGTCGTCGTCGTCGCCCTTGAGCTGGATGGACATGAACGCGTGCTTCTTCGACGCGTCGGCCATGTTGCGCAGCAGGCCCGGGGTCTTGAAATACCCGATGGACCGCAGGATCTCGTCGGGGTGGTCCTCCTGGACCTTGGCGAGATTGTCGAGCACCTTCTTGCGGAAGGCGGGGTCGTCGACGGTCTTGCCTTCGGGCGCGGTGTAGATCGCGACGATGTGGCTGGAGGTGTCTCGGCCGTAGTGTGCGTCGCCGAGTCTCGAGGCCTCCGCGGACTCGCTGCCGTCGTCGAAGAAGCCACTCTGGGTGACGTGCTGGCCCAGGCTGCTGCCGTAGATGCCGCTGCCGAGGCACAGCGCCACCATCACTGCGACCACGACGAATCGGTAGCGGTAGACCGTTCGACCCCACCAGGCGAAAACGATGAGCCCCTAACTCGAAGTGATCACTGTTTATGCATGGGTGAGATTACAAGCAGTCCACTGGTGCGCGGCCATTGATCCGGGTTAGTACGAGCAAATCGGCGGGGCAGCGGCCACACTGGCGGTGTGACCACGTCATCGTTGTTCCAGTCGGTGCTGCGGTGGTTGCGCGGCGGGTACCCCGACGGCGTTCCCGGACCCGATCGCGTCCCTCTGCTGGAGCTGCTGCGCGCGACGCCGTTGACCGAGGATCAGATCAAGGAGGTCGTGCGCAACATCACCGATGCGGAAAAGGGCGCAGCGGCCGAGGGCGAGATCACCCGCGACGAGATCGCGGAGTTCATCTCCGATGTCACCCACCACGATGCGGGCCCGGAGAATATTCAGCGGGTCGCCGCCAGGCTGGCCGCCGCGGGCTGGCCGCTGGCCGGATTCGACGAGTCGCAGTCCTAGCCGCAGCGCCGTCGGTCAGCGGAGTGACTGCGTATCGATCACGAAGCGGTAGCGCACATCGCTGGCCAGCACGCGCTCGTAGGCCTCGTTGATGTAATCCGGTGCGATGATCTCGATTTCGGGCGTCACGCCGTGGTCGGCGCAGAAGTCGAGCATCTCCTGGGTCTCGGCGATACCGCCGATCATCGAGCCGGAGATGCTGCGCCGCTTGGACACCACCGGCGGGGCGGCGACCTCCATCGCGTGCTCGGGCATGCCGACCTGCACCAGCGTGCCGTCCACCGCGAGCAGACCCATGTAGGCGGTCAGGTCAAGGTTGGCCGACACCGTGTTGATGATCAGGTCAAACGAGCCGGCGAGGTCGCTGAATGTGCCGGGGTCGCTGGTGGCGTAGTAGTGGTTGGCGCCAAGGCGCAGACCGTCTTCCATCTTCTTCAGCGACTGGCTTAGCACCGTCACCTCGGCGCCCATCGCGGCGGCCAGTTTGACGGCCATGTGGCCGAGCCCGCCGAGGCCGACGACCGCGACGCGGGAACCGGGTCCGGCCTTCCAGTGCCGCAGCGGCGAGTAGGTGGTGATGCCCGCGCACAGCAGGGGAGCGGCGGCATCGAGCGGGATGCTGTCGGGGATGCGCAGCACATAGTTCTCGTCGACGACGATGGCGCCGCTGTATCCGCCGTAGGTCTTCTCGCCGTCCCTGCCGACGGCGTTGTAGGTGCCGACCATCCCGGTGCCGGTGCAGTACTGCTCCAGTCCGGCGCGGCAGCTGTCACATTCGCGGCACGAGTCGACGAAACAGCCGACGCCGACGCGGTCGCCGACAGCGAACTTGGTGACCTCGGAGCCGACCTCGGTGACGACACCGGCGATCTCATGGCCGGCGACGACGGGGTAGTCGGGCTGGCCCCACTCGGCCCTGACGGTGTGGATGTCGGAGTGGCAGATGCCCGCGAAGTGGATGTCGAAGGCCACATCGTGTGGGCCGACCGCACGACGCGGGATCGTCGTCCTGGTCAACGGTTCGGTGGGAGATGTGGCTGCGTAAGCAGAAACGGTGGTCATGAAATCCTCTTCAGTCCTCTTCGATCCTCTTCCGGGCATGCGTGAACACGCTCACAAAGCGTGGAAGTGCCGCGACGATGCGGCTACTCAGTCCAACGAAGCACCGCTGGCGCCTAGTCCTCGGCGGCGCTGTGAGGTTGCTCCTAAAGTGCTTGGGCTAAAGCCCCGGGGCGCGGAAGGCACCGTTGAAGGAGGTTCGTTGGTACTCGGCGACACCGGCCCGCGTGTAGGGATCGCGCACGATCATGTCGTCGGCCGCTTCGGCGTCGATGTCGGCGGTGATCAGTATGCCGCCCGTACCGTCCTCCTGCCTGCCGGCGAGCAGCAGGCGCCCGGCGGCGATCTCCTCCTTCAGGAACTCGAGGTGGGCCGGACGGGTCTGCTCGATGGCATCGGGCGGTTGCAGATACGTCGACTTCAAGACGTGGATCACGGTGCCGACGTTAGTTGATCGGCGCGTTGATCCAGCGCAGGTCCGTCAGCATTCCCCTGGCGGCGACAATGCCCTCGCCGGTCTGCCACACCTCGTTGTTGACCACGAAAACCCGGTTGTCCTTGGCCGCGGACAGCTTCTTCCAGGCATCGCTGTTCATCACCTCGCCCGCGCGGTCCTTTGCCTCCGTGGACGCGAACGAGACATACACGATGTCGCCGTCTGCGAGCGAGAAGTCGGGCCCGTTGTCCAGGTCCTCCTCGGTGGTGCCGACCTCGATGTATGGCTTGTCTGTAAAGCGTTGCCCCGCAGGGCGATCCACGCCGACGGCGGCGAGCACGCTGCCCGGGAAACTGTTCGGGCCGAACACCCGAAGCGTCTTGTCGGTGAGCTGCACGACCGACGCCTGGAAGTGTGCCGCGTCGTTGTCGGCGCCGGTCCTTTCGGCGGCCGCGGTGAAGTCGCCGATCAATGAATTGGCCGCGTCGGCCCGCCAGGTCGCCGCGCCCACCGTGCGCGTGTTGTCCTCCCACGCCGCGCCGGGCGGTCCGGTGAACACCGTCGGGGCGATGGCCGACAGCTCCGGATAGGTGTCGGGGGTCAGTGCCTGCGAACCGAGGATCAGGTCGGGCTGCGCCGCGCGGATCTTCTCCAAATCCGGGGCGCTGCGGGTACCGACCGCGGGCAGGTCGTGCACGACGGTGCCCAGGTAGGACGGCTGTGAATCGGAGCCGTCGGGCAGCGCGGCGGCGACAATGCGGGACTGCAGGCCCAGCGCGCAGAGCACGTCGAGTTGGTCGCCGGAGAGCACCACGATCTTCTGCGGCTCGGCCCGCACGACGGTGCTGCCCGCGGCGTGGCGAACCTCGCGGTCGGGCCCACCGGGATCGATCGGGGCGGGATCGGCCGGGCAGGACTCGTCTGGCCTGCGCTGATTGCCCAGCACACCGGCGCCGGCGATTCTCGTGGTGCTGGTGATGACGGTCGGCTCGTCGACCGGGGCCGCCGTTCCGCCGCCGGGCTGTCCGCAGCCGCCGGCCGCGGTCACCGCGACCGCTATCACCAGGGCCGTCGCGGCTGCGATCGGGCCTTTTTTCGGACGGCGGATCAGCACGGCGCCGACGGTAACATTCGAGCGCTTCGGTGCTGGTCACCCGGCGCGCCGAGGCGGCGGCGAAATCGAATACGACCGTTTGTAGGACCCATGCCGACAGCCGCAGGTTCGGCAGCTAGGATTCGGGCAGCAAGGTTTGCGGCATGCCCGCGAGAGACGTTTGGAGGACGAGTTGGTAGCCGAAGCGCCTGCCCCGGTTGGAGAACTCGAGGCACGTCGTCCGTTTCCGGCGAGGTTGGGCCCCAAGGGCAGCCTCATCTACAAGCTGATCACCACCACCGATCACAAGCTGATCGGGATCATGTACTGCGTCGCCTGTTTCGTCTTCTTCTTCATCGGCGGCCTGATGGCGCTGTTCATGCGCACCGAGCTCGCCCTGCCTGGCCTGCAGTTCCTCTCCAACGAGCAGTTCAACCAGCTGTTCACCATGCACGGCACGGTGATGTTGCTGTTCTACGCGACGCCCATCGTGTTCGGCTTCGCCAACCTGGTGTTGCCACTGCAGATCGGCGCGCCCGATGTGGCGTTCCCGCGGCTGAACGCCTTCTCCTTCTGGCTGTTCCTGTTCGGTGCGACGATCGCGATCGCCGGCTTCATCACCCCCGGCGGCGCCGCCGACTTCGGCTGGACCGCCTATACCCCGCTGACCGACGCCATTCACTCCCCGGGAGCCGGCGGTGACCTGTGGATCATGGGTCTGGCCGTCGGTGGTCTCGGCACCATTCTCGGCGCCGTCAACATGATCACCACGGTGGTGTGCATGCGCGCGCCGGGCATGACGATGTTCCGGATGCCGATCTTCACCTGGAACATCCTGGTGACGTCGATCCTGGTGCTGCTGGCCTTCCCGCTGCTCACCGCGGCACTGTTCGGCCTTGCCGCCGACCGCCATCTCGGCGCCCACATCTACGACCCGGCCAACGGCGGTGTGCTGTTGTGGCAGCACCTGTTCTGGTTCTTCGGCCACCCCGAGGTGTACATCATCGCGTTGCCGTTCTTCGGCATCGTCTCCGAGATCTTCCCGGTCTTCTCCCGCAAGCCGATCTTCGGCTACACCACGCTGATCTACGCGACGCTGTCGATCGCGGCGCTGTCGGTCGCGGTGTGGGCCCACCACATGTACGCGACGGGCGCGGTGCTGCTGCCGTTCTTCAGCTTCATGACGTTCCTGATCGCCGTGCCGACCGGTATCAAGTTCTTCAACTGGATCGGCACGATGTGGAAGGGCCAGTTGACCTTCGAGACACCGATGTTGTTCTCGATAGGCTTCCTCGTCACGTTCCTCCTCGGTGGTCTGTCGGGCGTGCTGCTGGCCAGCCCGCCGCTGGACTTCCACGTCACTGACAGCTACTTCGTCATCGCGCACTTCCACTACGTGCTCTTCGGCACCATCGTGTTCGCCACCTACGCGGGCATCTACTTCTGGTTCCCGAAGATGACGGGCCGTCTGCTCGACGAGCGGCTGGGCAAGCTGCACTTCTGGCTGACGTTCATCGGCTTCCACACCACGTTTTTGGTGCAGCACTGGCTGGGCGACGAGGGAATGCCTCGCCGCTACGCCGACTATCTGCCGACCGACGGGTTCACCACGCTCAACGTGGTCTCCACGATCGGCGCGTTCATCCTCGGTATCTCGACGATTCCGTTCGCCTGGAACGTCTTCAAGAGCTGGCGCTACGGCGAGCCCGTGATGGTGGATGACCCGTGGGGCTACGGCAATTCGCTGGAGTGGGCCACCAGTTCCCCGCCGCCGCGGCACAACTTCACCGAACTGCCCCGCATCCGGTCGGAGCGCCCGGCGTTCGAGCTGCACTATCCGCACATGGTGGACCGGATGCGCGCAGAGGCGCACATCGGCCGCAGCCACGGACCCGAGGACGGCGACGTAACCAGGTTGGACAACGAGAACGTCAGAACTTGATGCGTTGACGGGGGGCCAGCCAGGCGTGAGCGCGCCCAAGGTGTCGGTCTTGATCACCGTCACCGGAGTCGATCAACCCGGCGTGACATCTGCGCTGTTCGAAGTGCTTTCGCGGCACCGGGTCGAACTGCTCAACGTCGAACAGGTCGTCATTCGCGGGCGGTTGACGCTCGGTGTGCTGGTGTCCTGCTCGGCGGATGTCGCAGCCGGCTCGGCGCTGCGCGAAGAGGTCGAAGCCGCGATCCATCACGTCGGTCTCGACGTGACGATCGAGCGCAGCGACGCGGTACCGGTGATGCGGCCGCCGTCGACCCACACCATCGTCGTTCTCGGTCGGCCGATCACCGCCACGGCATTCGGGGTGGTGGCAAGCGAAGCGGCCGCGCTCGGCGTCAACATCGACTTCATCCGCGGCGTATCCGACTATCCGGTAACGGGTTTGGAGCTGCGGGTCTCGGTGCCCCCAGGCGACGCGCTGCCGAAGTTGCAGGCCGCGATGGCGCAAGTCGCCGTCAACGAGGGCGTGGACATCGCCCTCGAGGACTACAGCCTGTCGCGGCGGGCCAAGCGGCTCATCGTCTTTGACGTCGACTCCACCCTGATCCAGGGTGAGGTCATCGAGATGCTGGCCGACCGCGTCGGCGCGCACGCGGCTGTCGCCGAGATCACCGAAGCCGCCATGCGGGGCGAGCTGGACTTCGCCGAGTCGCTCACCCGCCGCGTCGCGACGCTGGAAGGCCTGCCCGCCGAGGTGCTCGACGAGGTCGGCGATCAGATCGAGCTGACCCCTGGCGCGCGCACCACGATCCGTACGCTGCGCCGGTTGGGATTCCACTGCGGCATCGTGTCCGGCGGTTTCCGGCAGGTGATCGAACCTTTGGCGCACGAGCTCGAGATGGACTTCGTCGCGGCCAACCAGTTGGAGATCGTCAACGGCAAGCTGACGGGCCGTGTCGTCGGGCAGATCATCGACCGGCCCGGAAAAGCGAAGGCGCTTAGGGATTTCGCGCAACAGGCCGGTGTGCCGTTGGAGCAGACGGTGGCCGTGGGCGACGGTGCCAACGACATCGACATGCTCGCCGCCGCTGGCCTCGGGGTGGCGTTCAACGCAAAGCCTGCGCTGCGGGAGGTGGCCGACGCGTCGCTGAGCCACCCGTACCTGGACACCGTGCTGTTCATTCTCGGCATCACGCGAGCCGAGATCGAGGCCGCCGACTCGATCGACGGTACGCTGCGCCGGGTCGAAATCCCCGACGACTAAGCCGCCCGGGGACTTTAGATCACGACGGCCAGCAGCGCGTCGACGAGTTCTTCGGCGGTGGTGTGCCATTTGTCGGTGTGCAGCAGTCCGCTCGATTCCAGGCCCGCGGCGCCGTGCGCGCCGGTCAGCAGCACCGCGCTGTGACGCTCGGCGTCCGCATCGCCGACCACGGCTGCGACGATGCCGGCGAACTCGTCGCAGCCGCGTTGCGCGGCCCGGACCACCGCGGTGGGATCGCCTGCCGGTGGGGTGAACATCAACTGGTACAGGTGCGGCCGCGTTCGGCTCATGGACACGAGGACGAGCAGCGCCGCGCGCAGTCTGTCGACGGGCGAGAGGTCCGCGTCGGCGCGCAATGCGTGCATCTGATCGCCGATGCGCTGCCAACCTTCGGCGGCAACCGCCGTCAGCAGGCTTTCCTTGTTGGCGAAATGCCGGTAGGGCGCGCCGCGACTCACCCCGGCGCGTGCGCCCACCTCGCGCAGCGTCACCGCGCTCGGCCCTCCGCTGTCGAGGAGGTGAGCGGCGTCATCGACCAGGGCGCGACGGGTGGCGGCGGCTGACTCGAGGCGGCTCATGATCCGCCATTCTATGTTGACAATGTCATCTGAACGGGTAGCTTGAATCAGATGACAGCGTCAACTGAACTCGGCGAGCTTGTCGTCGTCACGGGTGCTTCCACGGGAATCGGCGCGGCAACGGCGCGTGAACTCGCCGGGCGAGGCTTCCACGTGCTCGCGGGTGTTCGACGCGAACGCGACGCCGACGCGATAGGCGGACCAGGCGTCGAACCGCTCATCCTCGACATCACCCACAGTGGCCACGTCCATGCGTTGGCCACCCGGGTGGCCGACGACCACCGGGCACTGCGGGCGCTGGTCAACAACGCGGGCATCGGGGTCAACGTCCCGGTGGAGACCTTCGCCATCGAGAAGTGGCGAGAGCTGTTCGACGTCAACCTCTTCGGCCATGTCGCGGTGATACAGGCGCTGCTGCCCGCCCTCATCTGCAGCAAGGGCCGCGTGGTGAACATCAGCTCGGTCGGCGGCAGGGTCGCCATGGCCACCTACGGCCCGTACGCGGGCACCAAGTTCGCGCTCGAAGCGGTCAGCGATTCGTTGCGACGAGAACTGGCCCCCTCGGGTGTCGGGGTCGTGGTGATCGAACCGGGCGCGGTGCGCACCGAAATGCCCGGGCGGGCGATCGCCACCGCCAACGAACTGGCCTCGGCCATGACGCCGGAACAGGGTCAGCGCTACGGCGCGCTGGTTCATGCCGTCACCGCACAGACCGCCTCGCACACCGAGTGGGGATTACCGGCCGAGGCGGCGGCGAAGGTGATCGCCAAGGCGGTGACGGCACGCAGGCCACGCGCCCGCTACACCGTCGGCCGCGAAGGCGCGTTGATCAGATTGCTGCCCTTCGTGCCCGACTGGGCGCTCGACCGGCTACTCGCCATGGCGCTGCGCCCCTACTATCCCGCGCATGCACAGAGGTCACACGACGATGGCAGTCGGTTCCGGCGCAGTGGAACCGGTGACGCTGTGCCAGGCGCGCGCCAGTAGCTCGATGGCCGCCGACAGTTCGTCCTCGGGTAGCGCATAGGGCACGCGGACAAAGCGTTCCAGCGTTCCGTCGACGCCGAACCGCGGACCGGCGGGCAGTTCGAGCCCCATCCGCGAGGCGGCCGCCGACAGCGCCGTGCTCATCGGTGCGGGCAACCGCACCCACAGCGACATGCCGCCGACGCCAGGCCCCGGTTCCCAGTCGGGCAGATGCCGCGCCAGCAGCGACAGCAGAAGCGCCCGCCGCGCCCGCAGGATGTCTCGCCGCTCGGGGAGAAGCTCATCGCGCTTCGCCAGAAGCCGTGCAGCGGCGAACTGTTCGAGCACGGGCGTGCCCATGTCCACTGAGGGGCGCAGCGCCGCGATCGTGGCGATGGTGGCACGCTCTGCCCTGATCCAGCCGATCCGAAGGCCACCCCAGAAGGATTTCGACATCGAACCGATCGTCAGCACCAGGTCTCGCCGCGTCGTCATCGCCGCGGCCATCGGTTCGGGCACGCCGTCGCCGAGCCACATGTCCAGGATGGTCTCGTCGATGACGGTGCGCGTCCTGGTCTCGGCGATGATGCCCGCCAACCGTTTTCGGTCGTGTGCAGGCATCGTCAAACCGGTCGGGTTCTGGTTGTCGGGAATCAGATAGGCCAGGCTCGGCGACAGCTGTTGCACCGCGGCCTGCAGCGCGTCGAGTTCCCATCCGTCGTCGGTCATCGCGACGGGAACGGGCCGCGCACCCGCGGTGGCGATCGACGACAGCGCACCGTGATAGGTGGGCTGCTCGACCAGCACCCGATCGCCGGGTTGCACATAGGTGGTCAGGATCAGGTTGATCGCGTGCAGCGCCCCGGTCGTCACCAGCACTTCGTCGGACTCGGTGGGAAGGCCGCGTTCGCAGTACCTTTCGGCGATCGCCTCGCGCAGCACGTCCACACCGACCAGTTCATGGCCCACCCCGTGCAGGTACGGCGTGACGTCGTGTGTCGCATCGGCGAACGCCTCGCTGACCGCGGCGGCGGGGGCGGACAGCGCGGCGGCGGCGAGACTCATTGTCGGCGCCGCAATTTCGGGGCGGACGGCGGGCGCGACGGGCAGCGCGGTGGTGCTGCGCGCACCGCGGCGGGCGTTGAGGTATCCGTCGTCGCGTAGCTTGGCGTAGGCGGCGGTGACGGTGGTGCGAGACACCCGCAGCGCGTCGGCCATCGCCCGTTCGCTCGGCAGCCGCGCGCCGACGGGGATGCGGCCGTCGACGATCAGCAGCCGGATGGCGTCGGCCAGGCCGTGGTAGGCCGGGCCACTGCGACTGGATGTACGCCAGTTGCCAAGTTCGCGGACCAGTAGGTCCACATCGAGCGCTCGCGCGTGCATTTCGACCGTCATTGCATGCCAGTATGCGCCAACTGGCTACGGAATAACAAGCCAGTTGACCGCATTCTGGTCATCATGAGCACACATTGGACATCCAGAATGGCCCGCACCTTGGGCCGGTTTTTCCGGCCCGCCGAGCAGATCCCGGTCGAGTTCCTCGACCGCGACGCCGAACGGATGCGCAACGAACTCGAATTGATCAAGATCCGCTTCCCGCACCATGCGTGATGCCGCGGCGCGGGGCAGCGCGTTGCTGCTCGGGCTGATCGGCTACGGCTTCTCGATGGCGATGATGGTGCGGGCCGGACTCGGGCTCGACCCGTGGGACGTGTTCCACCAGGGGCTGGCGCTGCGCACCCCGATGACGATCGGCGTCGCGTCGGCCGTCGTCGGGGTGGCGGTGCTGCTGGCCTGGATCCCGCTACGCAACCGCCCGGGCATCGGCACCGTCGCCAACGTCATCGTCATCGCGGTGACGGTGGATGTCTCGCTGGCCGTGATGTCCGCCCCGACCTCGATGCCCGTGCGCGTGGCGATGATGGTCGGTGCGGTCGTCCTCAACGCCATCAGCACGGTGCTCTACATCGGCGCCGGGCTGGGGCCGGGGCCGCGCGACGGGCTGATGACCGGACTGGTGGTCCGCACCGGGCTGTCGGTTCGGCTGGTCCGCACCTCGATAGAGGCCACCGTGCTCGCCATCGGATGGCTCCTCGGCGGGACCGTCGGCATCGGCACCGTGCTGTACGCCGTCGGAATCGGACCGCTGGTGCAGTTCTTCGTCCGAATCACACCGCGCCGCGTGCTGGCCCACAGCGGTTGGTCTTCGGTCGCCGATGCCAGCGATTTGGGCGCGCGCGGTCACGGTAGGCGCGCCGAAACGCGCCCAAATCGCTTAACTACGATGGGCGAGTGCCCGACTCCGGAAGCGACAGCGTCGACCCAGATCAGCTGATCGACTTCGCACGGGTCAGCCTGCGGCGCGGCGGCCAGGTTCTCGTCGGGCCCGTCAACTGGTCAGTCGAACTCGACGAACGATGGGTCGTGATCGGCCCGAACGGCGCGGGCAAGACATCGCTGTTGCGGATCGCCGCCGCGCTGGAGCATCCCTCGTCGGGCACCGCATACGTCCTGGGTGAACGGCTCGGCCGCACCGACATGTCCGAGCTGCGCGCGCGTGTGGGGTTGAGCAGTTCGGCGCTGTCCCAGCGCGTCCCCGACGGCGAGGTGGTGCGTGATCTCGTGGTCTCGGCCAGCTACGCGGTGCTGGGCCGGTGGCGCGAGAAGTACGACGACATCGACTACACCCAGGCCATCGACATGCTCGAGAGCGTCGGCGCCGAGCACCTCGCCGAGCGCACCTACGAGACGCTGTCTGAGGGCGAACGCAAGCGCGTGCTGATCGCCCGCTCGCTGATGACCGACCCCGAGCTGTTGCTGCTCGACGAGCCTGCCGCCGGGCTCGACCTGGGCGGCCGCGAGGAACTGGTGGCCCGGCTCGAGGATCTGGCCGCCGACCCGGATGCTCCGGCCATCGTGCTGGTCACCCATCACGTTGAGGAGATCCCGCGGGGCTTCACCCATGCCTTGATCCTGTCGGAGGGCCGAGTCGTCGACAGCGGGCTGCTGCCCGACGTGTTGACCGCTGAGAACCTGTCCAAGGCGTTCGGCCAGTCCATCGCCCTCGAATACATCGACGGCCGTTACTTCGCCCGGCGCACGAGAAGCCGGGCCGCGCACAGGAGGCGTCAGTGAGCGAAGACCCCCTGGTGCCGCGGCCCGCCGCGACCGTGATGCTGATCCGCGACAAGGGCCCTCGACAGATCGAGGTGTTCCTGATGCGGCGCCACCGCAAGATGGACTTCGTCGGCGGCGTGATGGTCTTTCCCGGCGGCGGCGTCGACGACCGCGACCGCAACGCCGACATCGCCTGGCACGGGCCCGACAAGGACTGGTGGGCCGACCGGCTGGGCACCGACGCCGACCTCGCCGAGGCGCTGGTGTGCGCGGCGGCCAGGGAGACGTTCGAGGAGTGCGGGGTGCTGTTCGCCGGCGCGGCCGACGATCCGGATCTGCTCGTCGATGATGCGTCGAGCTACCGCGACCAGCGGGCCGCGCTGGTCAGCAAGGAGCTGTCGTTCGCGGAGTTCCTGCAGGACGAGAAGCTGATGCTGCGGGCCGACCTGCTGCGGCCGTGGGCCAACTGGGTGACCCCTAAAGAGGAACGCACACGTCGCTACGACACCTACTTCTTCGTCGGCGCGATCCCCGAGGGCCAGCGTGCCGACGGCGACAACACCGAGTCCGACCATGCCGACTGGATCACGCCCGAAGCCGCGCTCGAGGATTTCGCGGCCCACCGCAGCTTCCTGCTGCCGCCGACATGGACCCAGCTCGACGCGCTGGCCGGCCACACCGTTGCCGAGATACTGGCCGTCGAACGCCGGATCGTGCCCATCTCGCCCAGCATGAGCATGACCGACGGCAACCTGGAGTTCGAGTTCTTCGACGGCGAGCGCTACAACCAGGCGCTCGGAGGCCGCACGCCGTGAGGGAGTTCGTCGGTGTCCACACTCTCGACGAGCACCCCGGCATCGCGACGCTGCTGCTGTCGCGGCCGCCGACCAATGCGCTGACTCGTCAGATGTTTCGCGAAATCATCGACGCCGCAACCGAAGTCGGCGAGCGCGACGACGTCGCCGCGGTGATCATCTTCGGCGGGCACGAGATCTTCTGCGGGGGCGACGACGTCGCCGTGCTGCAGACCTTCACCCCGGACGAGGCGGCCGGGGCCGCCGAGGTCGGCAGGGAGGCCGTCGACGCGCTGGCCGCGATCCCCAAGCCCACCGTTGCGGCGATCACCGGCTACGCATTGGGCAGTGGGCTCACGCTGGCTCTCGCCGCGGACCGGCGGGTGGCGGGCGACAACGTCAAGGTCGGCGCCACGGAGATCCTGTCCGGGTTCCCGCCCGTCGAGACGGGCAGGCTCGCGCGCGCGATCGGCGAGAGCAAGGCCAAAGACCTGGTGTTCACCGGCCGCTTCGTCGACGCCAAGGAGGCCCTTGCGCTGGGCCTGATCGACGAGATGGTGGCCCCCGATGCGGTATACGACGCCGCGGTGGCCTGGGCGCAACGCCTGGTCGAGCATCCGCCGCAGATCCTGGCTGCGGCCAAGGCATCGTTCGGCCGTTAGGCTGCCCTGCATGACGAGTACCGACCCAACCCCCAATCCGCACGCCACGGCGGAGCAGGTGGAGGCGGCCCGCCACGACTCCAAGCTCGCCCAGGTGCTCTACCACGACTGGGAGGCCGAGAGCTACGACGAGAAGTGGTCGATCTCCTACGACAAGCGCTGCGTCGACTACGCGCGCGACCTGTTCGACGCGACCGTCCCCGTCTCCGAGCAGCGCAAGCTGCCCTACGACCGCGCGCTGGAGCTGGGGTGCGGAAGCGGCTTCTTCCTGCTGAACCTGATCCAGGCCGGTGTGGCCCGGCGCGGATCGGTCACCGATCTGTCGCCCGGCATGGTCAAGGTGGCCACCCGCAACGGCCAGAACCTCGGTTTGGAGATCGACGGCCGCGTCGCAGACGCCGAACGCATTCCCTACGACGACGACACGTTCGATCTGGTCGTCGGCCACGCCGTGCTGCACCACATTCCCGATGTTGAGCTGTCGTTGCGCGAAGTGGTTCGCGTGCTCAAACCGGGCGGTCGGTTCGTGTTCGCCGGTGAGCCGACGAACTCCGGCGAGAACTACGCACGCCCGCTGTCGACGCTGACGTGGCGGGTGGTGACGAACGTGACCAAGTTGCCGGGGCTGTCGGGTTGGCGGCGGCCGCAGGCCGAGCTCGACGAGTCGTCGCGGGCCGCTGCGTTGGAGGCGATCGTCGACCTGCATACGTTCTCGCCCGAGGACCTGGAAAAGATGGCGCGCAGCGCGGGCGCAGTCGATATCTCCACTCAAACAACGGAATTCACCGCGGCGATGCTCGGTTGGCCGATCCGCACCTTCGAAGCGGCGGTGCCTCCCGGGCGGCTGGGCTGGAACTGGGCCAAGTTCGCGTTCTCCAGCTGGACGACGCTGAGCTGGGTCGACCACAATGTGTGGCGGCGCGTCGTGCCGAAGGGCTGGTTCTACAACGTCATGGTGACCGGGGTCAAACCGTCGTAGATTTCGACCTCGACACCGTCGCCTACCTGCGCAGCGACGCGGGCACACAGACGCTGCTAGACGTCGACGGCTATGCGCTGACCGACAACACCCGGGTCTCCGACATCGCCTCGATACGAAGGCAATTCGGCGATCACGCGTCGGCTCTGATCGAGACCGTGCTGTTGCGCCGAAGGGCGACAACGAAATTCGCCGACCCGTCGCAGTGGTTGTTCACCGATGATGCGCTGCAACAAGCCACCGCACAGCCGGTGGCCGAACACCGCGCGCGGCGGCTGGCAGGAGCATGCGTGCACGACGTCACGTGTTCGATCGGAGCGGAACTGGCAGCGCTTCGGACGTCGGCCCGTTACGTGGTGGGCAGCGACATCGATCCGGTCCGGCTGGCCATGGCCCGACACAACGTCGCCGACGTCGTGCTGTGCCGGGCCGACGCGCTGCGGCCGGTCACCCGCGACGCCGTCGTGCTCGCCGACCCGGCCCGCAGGAGCGCAGGGCGGCGACGGTTCGATCCGCTCGGCTACACGCCGCCACTGGACCGGCTGTTCGATGTCTACCGCGGCCGGGATCTCGTCGTAAAGTGCGCTCCCGGAATCGATTTCGATGAGCTCACGCGGATGGGCTTCGACGGCGAAGTAGAGATCACGTCACTGCAGGGCAGCGTGCGGGAGGCCTGCCTGTGGTCGCGGGGTCTGGCCGAACCGGGCGTGCGCCGGCGCGCCACGGTGCTCGATAGTGCCGAGCAGATCACCGACGCCGATCCCGACGACTGTCCCGTCGCGCCCGCGGGCCGCTGGATCGTCGACCCCGACGGTGCGGTGGTGCGCGCCGGGCTGGTGCGGCACTACGCCGCCAGATACGGGCTCTGGCAGTTGGACCCGGACATCGCCTACCTGTCGGGGGACCGGCTACCGGACGGCGTGCGCGGCTTCGAGGTGCTCGAGGAGATCGGCTACAGCGAGAAGAGGCTGCGCCAGGCGCTGGCGGGTCACGACGCTGGTGCCGTCGAGATCCTGGTGCGTGGCGTCGACGTCGACCCCGACGCGCTGCGCAAGCGGATGAAGCTACGCGGCACGCAGCAGCTCTCGGTGGTGCTCACCCGCATCGGCTCCGGCAAAGCAAGCCGGGCAACGGCATTCGTCTGCCGGGCTTCACGCTGAGCTGACTGGTTTTCTCGAAGCCTTTGCTGCCGTCTGTATATTGTGGCGTCGGCGGCTACGGTGCCGCTCCGGTCGAAGAGGATTCATGCATGCGTCTATCCACGTCGATTCTCGCTGTCACGACGGCTGTGCTCGTCGGATTCTCCAGCCTCGCCGCGATGCCCGCGGCTGCCGCACCGCCGAAGTGCTCGGATCTCAAGGGCGTGCTGGTCGGGCAGAACTGCGTGATCGAGGAGGCCGATGCCGGCTACTCGCTGAAGATCACGTACCCGGCCGGCTATCCCGATGTGCAGGCCGTCTTCGACTGGGTCAAGCAGACCCGTGACGGCTTCGTCAACGTCGCGAAGGGCCCGGACGCGCGCACCATGCCCTACCAGTTGGAGGTCACGCCGACCGAGTACAACTCGGCCGTCCCGCCGCGAGGCACGCAGTCGGTGGTGTTCAAGGTCTACCAGGATGTCGGCGGAACGAAGCCGCAGACCTTCTTCAAAGCGTTCAACTGGGATCAGGGCCTGCGCTGGCCGATCGTGCTCGACACCGGCAGCCGCGAGAAGACGCAGCCGCTGTTCCAGCCCGGCACCAACCCGTGGCCGATCATCTTCCCGTTGGTCGAAGCGGAGCTGGAGAAGCAGATAGGCACCAAGCCCGCCATCGCACCGGCGGTGGGGTTGAACCCGACGACCTACCAGAACTTCGCGATCCAGAACGACAACCTGGTCTTCTTCTTCGACGAGGGCGCGGTGTTGCCGGAGTCGGCGGGCGCGCTTGCGGTATCGATTCCGCGCGGTCCCGTCGACCGGATGATCGCCTGACGTCAGGCCGGCGCGAACCCGTAGACCTGGCCGTCGCTCGTCGCGGCGACGACGCGGCCATCGTGGCCGATCGACACCCCGACCGGGAAACCGGTCGCATCGGGCAGCGGATAGCTGTTCACGGTGCGGCCGTCGGCAGGATCGAACACCAGCAGCGCCTGCCCGTCCTCGCCGTCTTTGACGACGGTGTAGGCCGCATGCTCGCCCGCCCGGCTCGACGTCGTCAGCGGCGAGACGTCGTCGCGGGTCCAGATCACGTCGGCGTGATCGCCGCGGTCCCGGAGCCCGACAAGCCGCGTGTCGGGGCCGCCGCCGGCGATGATGTCCCCGGTGGGCGCGACCGTCGGCGGGGTCTGCGAGAGGAACTTCAGCGGCGTCGACCACTTGGACTTTCCGTCGACGGTGTCGATGGCCCACAGCTTGTTGTCGCGGCCGTTGACGTAGATCGTCGAACCGTCGGCCGAGGCCACCGGGCTGGCCAACGTTCCCGCTTTGACCGCATCGCTCGTCCATGCCACCGACAGCATCGGGTTGCGGGCGGGGTTGTACTTCAGCCCGACGAGGACCGACGCGTCGGCTCCTGGCTGCCACACCGGCACGACGACCATGTTGGCGTCCGCGGCGAACGCCGGTGCTGCGGCGACCGGACACCGCGGTCGGGCCAGCCTGCAGTCGGCCAGGCCGCGCTGCGAATCTCTCGGGTCGATGCCCTCGACGAGATCGAGCGGGGTGCCGATGACGGTGCCGCGGTGGGCGTCGAACAGCAGGACCTGTCCGAGGTGAGTCACCACGAGCAGATGGCCCGGCGCCAGAATCCTTGCCGTGGTTGGCATCCCGATGACGGGTTGCCGCCAGCGGATCCACTGCGTCGGCGGGAACGACAGCATCGCGCCCGGCTGCCCGATGTAGAGGTTGTCGAAGCCGTCCCACAGCGGGCTCGACCCCCCGCCGCCCTGCCACAGCCGCGTGCACCAGCGCTGACGTGCGTTGTTGTTGGTCTCCCACACCATCAGTGAGCAGCCCGACTGGGTCTGCGCGTTGACCGCCAGATACTGTCCCGACCCCAGCGCCGCCGCGGCGCCGAGAGTGCCCTTGACCGACCGACTCCACTCCAGCTCCAGTGTTTCCGCGCCTGCCACGTCGGTGTAGCTGCTGTTGGCGGCGTCGGCGTACTGGGCGGACCAGCCGTCGGAGGCGTGCGCCTCGACCCAGGCGTCGGTGTTGCCACAGCCGGCCAGAGCACTGGTGATCAGCGCCGTTGACATCAGCGCGATGAGTCGCCGGAACACTCTGTCCTTTCCCGATCCCATTGGTAGGCCCACGTGAGGGTAACCGTTGCGAGGTGCCTGCCTCGCGTTAGGCTTTCCGGCCATGACGACGATGTGGGGAGCGCCGCTGCACAAGCGTTGGCGGGGGTCCCGGCTCCGCGACCCGCGCCAGGCGAAGTTTCTGACGATGGCGTCACTGAAATGGGTGATCAACAACCGCGCCTACACCCCGTGGTATCTGGTGCGGTACTGGCGGCTGCTGAAGTTCAAGCTCGCCAACCCGCACATCATCACCAGGGGGATGGTGTTCCTCGGCAAGGGCGTGGAGATCCAGGCCGCCCCCGAGCTGTCGACGATGGAGATCGGCCGCTGGGTGCACATCGGCGACAAGAACACGATCCGCTGCCACGAGGGGTCGCTGCGCTTCGGCGACAAGGTCGTGCTGGGCCGCGACAACGTCATCAACACCTACCTCGACATCGAGTTGGGCGATTCGGTACTGATGGCCGACTGGGTGTATGTCTGCGACTTCGACCACCGGATGGACGACATCAACGTCCCCATCAAGGACCAGGGCATCCTCAAGGGCCCGGTGCGGATCGGGCCCGACACCTGGATCGCGACCAAGGTCACCGTCCTGCGCAACACCACCATCGGGAAGGGCTGCGTGCTCGGCTCTCACGCCGTGGTCAAGGGCGACATCCCGGACTATTCGATCGCGGTCGGTGCGCCCGCCAAGGTCGTGAAGAACCGCAAGCTGGCCTGGGACACCTCGGCCGCCGAGCGCGCGAAGCTGGCCGCCGCGCTGGCCGACATCGAACGCAAGAAGGCCGCCCGCTAACGACGGCGCGTTGAGACTGCACTGACGGCGAAGAAGTGCGAGTAGGCGTCGCCGTGACTGCAGTGTCGATGCGTCAGCGGTCGCTCGTGCGGCGTCGGTGGAATACCCGTCGATGAGTCGCGTTGGTACGCGTGTAGCGGGGGAACGCTCTGCGCGTGAGGGGGACAGTGTGGCCGAGACGATGCGGCGCTGGGAGTTGGACGATATCGGCCGGGACCGGCTGTCACTACGCGACGTCGCAATACCGGAACCGCGCCATGGCGAGGTGTTGGTTCGCGTCGACGCCGTCGCGCTGAACTATCGCGACAAGATGGTCATCGAAACGGGACGGGGACTGCCGCTCGACTTTCCGTTCACGCCGGCCTCCGATCTCGCGGGAACCGTTGTCGCACTTGGGGATGATGCGGACCGCTTCGACATCGGCGAGCGCGTCATCTCGATCTGCACGCCCGACTGGATCGACGGTCTGCGCCACAGCGACGCCAGGACACCGTCATACCGCACCCTCGGCGGTTACTACCCCGGTGTGCTCGCCGACTACGTGGCGGTCCCTGCGCACTGGCTCGTGCGAGCACCGCGCACGTTGACCCCCGCGCAGGCCAGCACGTTGTCGTGCGCGGGGCTGACGGCGTGGTTTGCACTCGCCGAGCGGGGCCGGGTTCGCGCCGGTGACGTCGTGCTGGTCGAAGGGACCGGCGGGGTGTCGCTGTTCGCGGTCCAGATCGCCAGAATGCACGGCGCGACGGTGATCGTGTCCGGCAGCGCCGCCAAGCTCGACCGCGCGAAGGCGCTCGGCGCCGACCATGTCGTCGACCGGCGGGCCGGCGAGTGGGTCGAGGAGGTTCTGCAAATCACCGGCGATCACGGCGCCGATCACGTGCTGGAAGTCGTCGGCGGGGCACATGTGGCGGCGGCCGCGCGGGTGGTCGCGGTCGGTGGCCACATTCACCTGATCGGTGTTCTCGGCGGCGAGGAGATCTCCGCGCCAGGCATACCGTTGATGCTGAAGGACGTCACGATTCACGGGATCGGCACCGGTCACCGCCGAGCGCTCGAGGATCTCGTTGCGGCAGTGGATCAGAACGAGTTGAAACCGGTGATCGACACCACTTACCCGATGGACGAGTTGCCTTCTGCGCTGGACCATCTCGATCGCGGCCCGTTCGGAAAGAACGTCATCGACGTGGCGTGAACAACCGCGCCGATCGAATCGTCAGCGGTCGGGCAATGCGTGCTCGACGATCATCCGACGTGGAAGCAATTGACGTTCACCGCGTTTGGCCGCCAGGTACACCTGCGCGGTCTCGCTCGCGACGGTGTGCCAGTCGAAGTCGGACGTCAGCCGTTCCCGCGCTGCGACTGCCCACCGCTGCGCTTCCTGCGGATTGTCGAGCACGACGCGAACCGCAGCGGCCAGGGCGGCAATATCGCGCGGCGGGAACGAGATTCCGGTCTGGTGGTCGATGACCGCCTCACCGAGACCGCCGACGGTCGACGTGACCAGCGGTGTGCCCGTCGCCGCCGCCTCCAGCGCCACGATGCCGAACGGCTCGTAGTGACTCGGCAGCACTGCCGCGTCGGCGCTGTGTAACAACTGCACGAGCCCTTCGTGGTCGACCCGCCCGACGAACGTTACGGCCTTGAGCACCTTGTGTTTTCGGGCCTGCTCGACGAGCCAGTCGTACTGGGTGCCGTCACCGGCGACGGTCAACGTGGTGCCGGGATGGGTCCGCCGGATGCGTGGAAGCGCCGCGATCGCGTCGTGGATGCCCTTCTCGTATTCGAGCCTGCCGAGGTAGAGCAGCTGCGCCGGTCCCTTTCGCGGCCGCCGTTCGGCGAACGGCCACAACCCGGCGTCGATTCCGTTGCGGATGACCCGGATCTCGGCCAAGCCGGGGCCGAACAATTCGGTGATCTCGTCACTCATCGACCTGGAACATGTGATGAGCGAATCGGATTCGCGCACCAGCCAGGACTCGATCGCGTGCACCTGCCTGCTGATGGGCCCGGACACCCAGCCCGAGTGCCTGCCCGCCTCGGTGGCGTGGATGGTGGAAACCAATGGCACGTCGAAGAATTCGGCGAGCGCGATGGCCGGATGGGCCACCAGCCAGTCGTGCGCGTGCACGACATCGGGCCGCCACGGTTTGGGGCGTCGCTCCGTGGTCTTGATGGCCAGCCCGGCGCGCGTCATCGAGTGGCCCATCGCCAGCGTCCACGCCATCATGTCGGTGCCGAAGTCGAACTCGTGCGGGTCGTGCGCCGCGGCGATGACCCGCACACCCTCGCTGACCTCGTCGGTCAACGGGTGGGTGCTCGGGTCGGTGTTCGACGGGCGGCGGCTCAGCACGACGATCTCGTGTCCCGCTGCGGCCAGCGCGGTCGCCAGCTGATAGACATGGCGTCCTAGGCCCCCGACCACCACCGGCGGGTACTCCCACGAGACCATCAGGATCTTCATGACCGGGGGAGCCTTCGCGCGTCCAGTGCGCCGAACAGGCCGTCGGCGCGGTTCCAGCCGGCCGCCAAACGCTCGGCCTGCTCGCGGCGGCCTGACGCCAGCGCGCCCGCGATCTCGCGGGTGGCGTGCGCATGCAGGTGCGCGCGGTAGCGCGCGTAGTCGGCTGCGGAGTCCTTGCTGACCATGAACGGCCAGTCGCTGGACACCGTCAGCAGCGTTTCCCGAAGGATCTGATCGGCGACGACGTCGCGGGCAACGGGTGCTCCGACGGACGCGTTCTGCTCGAACGCCTTGTCGACCGTGCTGAGCGCAGTGTCGACCACTTCGGAGTTCAGCTGTACGAGGTCGGCGACCTTCTCGCCGGACCAGACCGACCAGTCCTTGCCGGAACCCCAAGAGCTGGGCGGCAATTCGACCGCGCTACCGACGAACCCGTCGGCCACCGCATCCGACAGGGTGCCGACACGGATACCCGCGGCGGGTAGCGCGCGCAGCACACGCTCCAGCCACACCGGGCCCTCATACCACCAGTGCCCGAACAATTCGGTGTCGAACGCGGCGATCACGTGAGCGGGCCTGCCGATCCGCTCGCTCTCGCTGACGAGCCGTCGCCGCACCACGTTGACGAAATCGGCGACATGCCCGTCGACGGCCCGGTCGGCACGCTCGGGGTCGTAGGGCGCCTTGGCATCCGACGGCACGTTGCGGCCGGTCACCCTGGCCGGCTTGAGTCCGGTGACATGGTCGTAGGTGTGGAAGTCGCGGTAGGCCGCATTGCCGGGGTAGCCCGACTTCGGCGACCACACCCGGTAGCTCACCTGCAGATCGCGGCCGAACGCGACGACATCGGAGTCACCGACAGGACGGCCGAGCGCGGTGTCGCCGTGCAGCGACGGGCCGTCGACCATGAAATGTCCGACACCGGCTGCGCCGTAATCGATTTCCATCCCGGGCGCGTATGCGCATTCCGGCGCCCAGATGCCCGCCGGCGTATGCGCGAGGCGCTGGTGGGCGTCGGCCAGCCCCTCCCGCAGCGCGAACTCGCGCAGCCGCGGGTTCAGCAGCGGCTGGAACGGATGCGACAGCGGTCCGCCGAGCAACTCGATGGTGTCGCCGTCGATCAGCTCGCGCAGCAGCGGGCTTGCGCCGTGCCGCCACAGCGCGGTGAACTCGTCGAGCTCACGCTCGGCTTCCGCGACTTCGCGAACGCCGAAGCGCCGCAAAGGCTCCGGCAGCGTGGTTGCCTCCTGGGCGCGCAGCCGCCAGTTGGCAAGCCAGTGATGCATGCCGACAAGGCAGTACGGATCGTCGAGTTGCGCGGTGACCACCGGGGTCATCCCGAGCGTCAACAGGTGGCCGCGGTCCTCGTCGGCGAGCTTGCGCAATACCCGCATCAACGGCAGGTACGCCGCCGACCAGGACTGGTAGAGCCACTCCTCGCCGACCGGCCACCGACCGTGATGAGCCAGCCACGGCAGATGCGTGTGCAGGACGAGGGTGAAGAGACCCGGCGCCGGATCAGTCACGGCCGCACCGCGATTGCCACCAGATCCAGGCTTTCGTCGATGTCACGGACACTTGCGTCGATCAGGTCGAAATCGTCGGCGGCGACGGCCGCCACGTCGGCCAGCAGCTCCTCGGGCCACGGCGCGTCCGCGATCGCCCGGGCGACCTGCGCGTCGATGATCGAGCCGCCGTGCTTGGCGTCGAGCTCGGCCAGCGCGCGGCCGTGGAAGACGCCCTGCATGGCTTCGAGCCGGAAACCCGCCGTCTCGAGCAGCTCGGTCAGCTCGGCGGCATTGAGCTCGCGGGTGTGGAACGGGTTGATCGGCGTATCGCGGCCGGGGGAGAAGGTGATGCGGTTGGGCGTCGACATCAGCAAAACTCCTGACGGGCGCAGTACCCGCAGGCACTCGGCGACGAATTGTGGCTGATCCCACAGATGTTCGATCACCTGGAAGTTCACCACTACATCGACCGAACCGTCAGGAAGCGGCAGCTCGGCCAGATTGCCGTGACGCATGTCCACCCGCGGGTAGCGCGCCCGCACGTGCGCGACCGTGGCCTCGTCGTAGTCCAGCCCGATCACCCGGCGCGCCACATCGGCGATGAGGGCGGCGCCGTAGCCCTCGCCGCAGCCGGCCTCCAGCACGTCGCGGTCGACGCAGCGGTCGCGTAACCGCTGGTAGACCACCTCGTGGCGGCGGAACCAGTAGTTCTCCTCGGCAAGCCCGGGAATAGTGCGCTCGCCGGTGAGTGGCAGCGCGCCCTCGGGCCCGGCCGGACCGTCGGTGACAAATGAGCTCATTGCAGAAGGAGGCTAACGCAGGAGAAGGGTCGGTGGCCGGTTCGCCGACGGTTGGGGTCGATTCGGGGGCGGCTATGGGGAAGTCGGAGCCCAAACTTCGACCAGCTATGGTGTTCCTGCGAACCACCGTAAGTTACCGGCTAGTAACATGGTGGCGATTGCTTCATCCGTGGTAGTGGGGGCCGACCGCCGGTTCCCTTCAAGGAGGACGAACCAGACTCATGACGAACATCGTGGTCCTGATCAAACAGGTCCCTGACACATGGTCGGAACGCAAGCTGACCGACGGCGACTTCACCCTCGACCGCGAGGCCGCCGACGCCGTGCTCGACGAGATCAACGAGCGCGCGGTCGAAGAGGCGCTGCTGATCAAGGAGCGGGAAGGCGGCGAGTCGACCGTCACCGTCCTCACCGCGGGTCCCGAGCGTGCCACCGAGGCCATCCGCAAGGCCCTGTCGATGGGCGCCGACAAGGCCGTCCACCTGCTCGACGAGGGCATGCACGGCTCCGACATGATCCAGACCGGATGGGCCCTGGCCCGCGCGCTCGGCACCATCGAGGGCACCGAACTGGTCATCGCCGGTAACGAGGCCACCGACGGCACGGGCGGTGCAGTGCCCGCGATCATCGCCGAGTACCTCGGCCTGCCGCAGCTCACGCATCTGCGCAAGGTCACCGTCGAGGGCGGCAAGGTCGTCGGCGAGCGCGAGACCGACGAGGGTGTGTTCACGGTGGAGGCCCCGCTGCCTGCGGTCGTGAGCGTCACCGAGAAGATCAACGAGCCGCGCTTCCCGTCCTTCAAGGGCATCATGGCCGCCAAGAAGAAGGAAGTCACCACCCTCACGCTGGCCGAAATCGGCGTCGAGAGCGATGAAGTCGGGCTGGCCAACGCCGGCTCGAAGGTGCTGTCCTCGACCCCGAAGCCGCCGAAGACCGCGGGCGAGAAGATCACCGACGAAGGCGACGGCGGCACCAAGGTCGCCGAATACCTCGTGGCACAAAAGATCATCTAGCCCCCGCGACCACCACTTTCTAGATACAAGAGGCGAAAGAACTCATGGCTGAAGTACTTGTGCTCGTCGAGCACGCAGAGGGTGCCGTCAAAAAGGTCACCTCGGAACTCATCACCGCCGCGGGCGTCGTCGGCGAGCCGTCGGCCGTCGTCGTCGGCAAGCCCGGCACCGCCGACCCGCTGGTCGACGACCTGAAGGCCGCAGGCGCGGCCAAGATCTACGTCGCCGAGTCCGACGACGCGGAGAACTACCTCATCACCCCGTACGTCGACGTGCTGGCGTCGCTGGTGGAGTCGGCCTCCCCGGCGGCCGTGCTGCTGTCGTCCAACGCCGACGGCAAGGAGATCGCGGGCCGGCTCGCGGCGCGCATCGGCTCCGGTGTGCTCAGCGACGTCGTCGAGGTCAACCAGGGCCCCAAGGCCATCCACTCCATCTTCGGCGGCGCGTTCACCGTCGAGGCGGAGGCCACCGGTGAGGTTCCGGTCATCACCGTGCGTGCCGGTGCGATCGACGCCGAGCCGGCCGCCGGTGCAGGCGAGGTCGTCTCCGTCGAGGTGCCCGCACAGGCCGAGAACGCGACGAGGATCACCAAGCGCGAGCCCGCGGTCGCAGGCGATCGCCCCGAGCTCACCGAGGCCAGCGTCGTGGTCTCGGGTGGCCGCGGCGTCGGCAGCGAGGAGAACTTCAAGGTGGTCGAGGAGCTTGCCGACGCGCTCGGCGGCGCCGTCGGCGCCTCGCGTGCCGCGGTGGACTCCGGCTACTACCCGGGCCAGTTCCAGGTGGGTCAGACCGGTAAGACCGTGTCACCGCAGCTGTACATCGCCCTCGGCATCTCCGGCGCGATCCAGCACCGCGCAGGTATGCAGACGTCGAAGACGATCATCGCGGTGAACAAGGACGAAGAGGCACCGATCTTCGAGATCGCCGACCTCGGCATCGTCGGCGACCTGTTCAAGGTCGCCCCGCAGCTGACCGAGGCGGTCAAGGCCCGCAAGGGTTAACCGCCCTCGGCGTTGTCCGCAAAAGCCCCCGCACGCTTGGCGTGTCGGGGGTTTTTGCGTCTTCTCCCGACGTTCACGCACACGTCACCGTGACGATGCCGTTAGGAGAGGCGGGCACGCGACCGTGCAGACGTGAGTACCGCTTCAGTCCTGATCGCCGCTGACAAACCGGGTGGTCCCACCACCCCGACGTCGGCGCCGCGCTACACCCTGCTGCTGTCCACCGACCCCGCGTTGATCGAAGCCGCGCAGCGCCTTCGCCATGACGTGTTCACCGCCGAACCGGGTTTCACGCTCGCAGGTTCCCCCGACGGCCGCGATGCCGACCGCTTCGACGAGTTCTGCGATCATCTGCTCGTCCGCGAGGACAACACCGGCGAACTCGTCGGCTGCTACCGGATGCTTCCGCCGCCGGGCGCCATCGCCGCGGGCGGGCTTTACACCGCAACGGAATTCGATGTGACCGGCCTGGACGGGCTGCGGCCGTCGATGGTCGAAATGGGCCGCGCGGTGGTCCGCGGCGATCACCGCAACGGCGGCGTCGTGCTGCTGATGTGGGCAGGCATCCTGGCCTACCTCGACCGGTGCGGCTACGACTACGTCACCGGTTGCGTCTCGGTACCCGTCGACGGCGACGGCGCACCCGGCGGCCACATCCGCGGGGTTCGGGATTTCGTCTCGCGTCGGCACGCCGTCCCCGCCGAGTACACCGTCTACCCGTACCGTCCCGTGATCGTCGGGGGTAAGACGCTCGACGAAATCGCCGCACCCGCAAGGGTTTCGGTCCCGCCGCTGATGCGGGGTTATCTGCGACTCGGCGCCCGGGTGTGCGGTGAACCCGCGCACGATCCGGACTTCGGCGTCGGCGACTTCCCGGCGCTGCTCGACAAGCGCACGGCCGACACCAGATATCTCAAACGGCTGCGGTCGGTCGCTGCGGCGAGCGAGATCGCGCCGTGAGCGACGAAACAAGCCCCTGGGTCCCGAGGGCGACGTGCGACGCCACATGCGTCGCCGCAGGCGCGGCGCCGTCGGGACGACCGATCGTCGTCGCGTTGCGTGTCGCCGTGCGAGCCACCCTCGCCGTCACGCTGCTCTCGGCCGTTCCGCTGCTGGCGATCCCGATGCCGGGGCGCTCTCACATCCAGCGGGGCTACTGCCGCCTGATGCTGCGCGCGCTGGGCGTGCGAATCGCGGTGTCCGGCGGGCCGATTCGCAACCTGCGGGGAGTGCTCGTCGTCAGCGGCCACGTGTCCTGGGTCGACATCTTCGCGATCGGTGCGGTGATGCCGGGGTCCTTCGTCGCCAAGGCGGAGATGATCAGCTGGCCCGGCCTCGGTATCGCGGCCCGGCTGATGAAGGTCATCCCGATCGAACGGGCGAGCCTGCGCAGGTTGCCCGACGTCGTCGGCACGGTCGCGGCGCGGTTGCGCGCCGGCCACACCGTAGTGGCGTTCCCCGAGGGCACCACCTGGTGCGGGCTGGCGTACGGGCCTTTCCGGCCTGCGATGTTCCAGGCCGCCGTCGACGCGGGCAGGCCCGTGCAACCGCTACGCCTCGACTACCACCACCGCGACGGCGCCCCGTCGACCGTGGCGGCCTACGTCGGCGACGACAACCTGCTCGCGTCGATCCGCCGCCTCGTCACCGCCCGCCGCACGATCGTGGCCGTGCAGGTCGAGTCGCTGCAGTTGCCGGGAAGCGATCGGCGAGGCCTGGCGGCGCGGTGCGAGGCCGCGGTTCGCGGTGGCCTTCAGCGGCGGGCACACGGGTCCGCGCTGGTCGCCTGACCTGCGATTCAGGGCGGCGGCGCGTCGGCCGCTAACATAGAACGGTTATGACCACTGACAAGTCGGTCTACCTGGATCACGCCGCCACCACCCCGATGCATCCCGCTGCCATCGAGGCGATGACGTCTGTGCTGGCGACCGTCGGCAACGCCTCGTCGCTGCACGGAACCGGCCGGGTGGCGCGCCGCCGCATGGAGGAGGCGCGCGAGACGCTGGCCAAACTGCTCGGCGCTCGGCCGTCGGAGGTGATCTTCACCGCGGGCGGCACCGAAAGCGACAACCTGGCCGTCAAGGGCATCTACTGGGCACGGCGCGACGACGACGCGCGGCGGCGACGTATCGTCACGACCGCCGTCGAGCATCACGCCGTGCTCGACGCCGTCGAATGGCTCGCCGACCACGAGGGTGCGGAGGTGACCTGGCTGCCGACCGCGTCCGACGGTTCGGTGTCGCCTGCCGCGCTGCGCGACGCGCTGCAGGAGCACGACGACGTCGCACTGGTGTCGGTGATGTGGGCCAATAACGAGGTCGGCACGATCATGCCGCTCACCGAGTTGGCCGCAGTGGCCGCCGAGTTCGACGTTCCGATGCACAGCGACGCCGTGCAGGCGGTCGGCCAGATCCCCGTGGACTTCACCGCGAGCGGGCTTTCGGCGATGAGCATCACGGCGCACAAGTTCGGCGGCCCCACCGGCGCGGGCGCGCTGCTGCTGCGCCGCGACACGGCGTGCGTGCCGCTGCTGCACGGCGGCGGACAGGAACGCGACGTGCGTTCGGGCACACCGGATGTCGCGGGCGCGGTAGCGATGGCCGCCGCCGCCGAGGTCGCGATCGAGGGCATGGAGACGACGAGCGCGCGCGTCGCGAAGCTGCGGGACCGCCTGGTCGAGGGGGTGCTGTCGAGCATCGACGACGTCGTGCTCAACGGTGCGACGGGCGCACGCCGCCTGCCCGGCAACGCGCATTTCACCTTCCGCGGTTGCGAAGGCGACTCGCTGCTGATGCTGTTGGACGCCAAGGGCATCGAGTGCTCGACGGGTTCGGCGTGCACCGCCGGTGTCGCGCAGCCGTCCCACGTGCTGATCGCGATGGGCGCCGACCCGGCAAGTGCACGCGGGTCGCTGCGACTGTCGCTCGGTCACACCAGCAGCGAGGCCGATGTCGACGCCGCACTCGAGGTGCTGCCCGCTGCGGTGGAGCGCGCGCGGCAGGCCGCCCTGGCGAGTTCGGGAGTTGTCGAATAGTGCGGGTTCTGGTCGCGATGAGCGGCGGTGTCGACTCGTCTGTCGCCGCCGCAAGGATGGTCGACGCCGGTCACGACGTGGTCGGCGTGCACCTCGCACTGTCGGCGGCGCCGGGAACGCTGCGCACCGGTTCGCGGGGATGCTGCTCGAAGGAGGACGCGGGCGACGCGCGCCGCGTCGCCGACATCCTGGAAATCCCGTTCTATGTCTGGGATTTCGCCGACAAGTTCAAAGAGGACGTCATCGATGACTTTGTCGAGTCCTACGCGAGGGGCGAAACCCCCAATCCCTGCGTGCGGTGCAACGAGCGGATCAAGTTCTCGGCGCTGTCAGCCCGTGCGCTCGCGCTCGGGTTCGACGCGGTGGCCACCGGCCACTACGCGCGGCTGTCGGACGGCAGGCTGCGACGCGCCGTCGACCGCGACAAGGACCAGTCGTATGTGCTCGGCGTGCTGACCGCCGCGCAACTGCGTCATGCGTTGTTCCCGATCGGTGACACACCCAAGCCGCAGATCCGCGAGGAGGCCGCACGCCGCGGCCTGGCCGTCGCCGACAAGCCGGACAGCCACGACATTTGTTTCATTCCGTCCGGTGACACCAGGGCATTCCTCGGCAGCCGCATCGGGGTGCGCCGCGGCAACGTGGTGGACGCCGGCGGGACGGTGCTCGCCGAACACGACGGCGTGCACGGCTTCACGATCGGGCAGCGCAAGGGCCTCGGCATCGCGGGGCCGGGTCCCGACGGCCGTCCGCGGTACGTCACCTCCATCGACGCGGACACGGCGACGGTGCACGTCGGCACCCTCACCGACCTCGAGGTGTGGACGTTGACGGGGGAGAAGCCGGTGTTCACGTCGGGCGTCGAGCTGCGCGGACCGGTGGAGTGCGCGGTGCAGGTGCGGGCGCACGGCGGTATCGCCGAGGCCGTGGCCGAAGTCCGCGACGGAATGTTGGTTGCCGATCTGCGCACCCCGCTTCAGGGCGTCGCGCCGGGTCAGACCATGGTTCTCTACCGCCCCGATCCCGATGGCGACGAAGTGATCGCGAGCGCGACCATCGCGCACAGTGCCTAACCCGGCACCTTGTCCATCATGTTCGTCATGACGATGCCCGGCACCGACTCGGGAAACGCGCAGTAGGAGACCTCGGCCAGCACGACGTTCTTGATTCGGTAGTCGCGGCCGCAGCTACCCGGCGAGCGCAGCGCCAGCGTGGTCGCGTCGGCGGTCCACTCCGAGATGAACGTCGACCCGAGTTCGGTTGAGCCGCAGTCGTATACCTGCCCGACCAGATCGGCGAACGCGTCCCGCGCGGTGGCCTCGTCGCGGTATGCGGCGGCGCCTTCGGAGATCAAGCCGCCGTCGGGCGGGTTCTGGAAGGTGGTCTTGTGAAACTCCTCGACCTCGGGCCCGAATGTCTGGGTCTCGGCGAAGTACCACTTGCACTCCTGCGGGGTGCCGTTCATCAGGTCGCTGACATCGACGGGGATCTTGCCGTCCATGCTGGGCACGATCGTCAAGTTCTCGCCTGCGCCGGTGATCGCCCGCATCTGGGCCTGGTCGAGCATCACCGATTCGACGTCCACCGGTGACTGCGACTCCTCGTCGATACTCGGGGCGGTCCGCGTCGCGGTGCCCTCGATGGTGTGTGAGCAGCCCGCGGCCAGCAGCGCGACGGTGCACAGCACCGCCAGTCGGCCGGCCGCTGAGGACATGGTGTCCGCTCCTTCCCCTGTCGCAGACTAACGCGTGTGGCGGGTGTGGCGAATAGTGTTGGTCAAGTGACCCGGGATTCCGCGGCTGACGCGAGCGCCTTCGCCACCGGTACAGGCATCGGATCCTGGCCCGGCTCCTCGGCGCGGGAAGCCGCTGAAGTCATCGTCGGTGAGCTGCATCGACTGCCGCATCTGCCCGAGTTGCCCGGGCGAGGCATCGGGGCCGACCTGATCGGTCGCGCGGGCGCGCTGCTGGTCGACATAGCGATCGACACCGTGGCCCGCGGCTACCGGGTCGCCAACGGACGCAGCGCCGTCACCCGCCGCGCGGTCAGTTTCCTCGCCGAGGATGTCGACGCGCTCGAGGAGGCGTGGGAGAAGGCCGGCCTCCGCGGCGCGGACAGGACCGTCAAGGTGCAGGCGCCTGGCCCCATCACGTTGGCCGCGCACTTGGAGCTGTCCAACGGGCACCGCGCGATCACCGATGCGGGCGCCGTGCGCGACCTGGCGCGTTCGTTGGCCGAGGGCGTCGCCGCGCACCGTGCCGAGATCGCCCGGCGGCTGGAATGCCCCGTCGTGGTGCAGTTCGACGAACCGTCGCTACCTGCCGCGCTGGAAGGCCGGCTCACCGGGGTGACGAGCCTGTCGCCGGTGCATCCGGTCGACGAATCCGTCGCGGCCGCCTTGTTCGACGAATGCGTGGAGGTTGTCGGGGGTGCGGCGGCGCTGCACTGTTGCGCAGCCGGACTGCCTTGGGCGCTGCTGCACCGCAGCGCCTTCAGCGCGGTGTCGTTCGACGTGTCAACACTGACGGCGGACTCGCTCGACGGGGTCGGGGAGTTCGTCGAGTCGGGCCGGACCGTAATGCTCGGTGTCGTGCCGGTCGCCGCGCCCGAGCGTCGGCCGTCAGCCGAGGAAGTGGCGGGCTGGGTCGTCGACCTCACCGACCGCCTCGGCTTCAATCGCGCGGTACTGCCCGGCCGCATCGGTGTCACACCGACATGTGGGTTGGCGGGCGCGACGCCGGCGTGGGCCCGTACCGCCATCGAACTCACCCAGAAGGCAGCCGACGCCATCGCAGACGATCCAGCCGCGATCTTGAAATAGCGTTTGCCCGGCAAATGTTTGTGCAAGAATGCACGTGCGGACCCCGGGTTGTCGCCCGGTTGGTCAAGAAAGGGATTGTGGCGTACTCGACAGTTCGCATGGCCGCGGGTGCAAGCGTGGTCGCGGCGTCCCTCCTACTCGTCGGCCCCAATCCGGCGCCTGCGGCCGCCGACAAATACGGGCATTCCAACAACGACTACCGCAAGAACGGTTCGAAGAAGTCGAGTAGCTCCCAGAACCGATTCGGGTCGAACGTCGTGAAGGACGTCATCGACGGATTCAACGCCGTCGCAGGGATCGCCCCGGGCTCGAAGCAGGATCTCGAACCGCCGAAGATGGAACTCGGCGGCAGCGCTGGCGACGTCGAAGAACTCGCCGTGGTGCAGAGCCTGGGGCCCGAGGGACAGATGGCCTTGCGGTCGGCTGCCGTTGCCGAAGCACCCGTCGGCGACAACCTGGCGGCCGCCGTTCCAGCGCCCGGCGGAGGATCCGATTACGCGGGACAAGCCGTATCGGCGTTCCGGGCGCCGCGGGTGACGTTCGGCAACGGCCGTACACCCGGTGCACGTACCGGCCAGGCTCCCGAAGCGGTCTTCATGCAGAATTTTCTGCCCGCGCCCGAGGCCGTGCCCCCTGCGGAACCGTCGGGGATCGAGATCAACATCGCGCCTTTCCCGCCGCCGGTTCCGCCGATCGAACGGATCCGGTCCGCCGACTTGGTGGTGGGGCAATTCGGACAAGGGACCACCTACACCGTGACCGACCCGCTCGCCGGGGTCGCCGGTCTGATCCTGATACCCGCGATCGGCGCGGTGCTGGGTTACCGGCAGGCACGCGCCGCGCAGTCGCTGCGAGAGTCACTCCGCAAGTGAGCCCTGGCGCAAATCCTTGCGCAGGATCTTGCCCGACGCCGACTTCGGAATGGCGTCGATGAAGGCCACCTGACGCACCTTCTTGTACGGCGCGACCTCAGCCGCCACGAACTCCATCACCTCGGCCTCGGTGAGTTCGACGCCGGATTGCTTGACCACGAACGCTTTCGGCACTTCTTCGCCCGATTCGGTGTCGCGCACGCCGATCACCGCGGCGTCGGAGATCGCGGGGTGGGTGAGCAGGACGGCCTCCAGTTCGGCGGGCGGCACCTGATAACCCTTGTACTTGATCAGCTCCTTGAGCCGGTCGACGATGTACACGCAGCCGGTGGAATCGACCCTGGCAAGGTCTCCGGTGCGCAGCCAGCCGTCGTCGTCGATGGTCTCCCTGGTGGCGGCCTCGTTGCCGAGGTAGCCGGCCATCACGTTCGGGCCCCGGAACCACAGCTCGCCGGTATCGCTGAGACCCTTTGCGGGGATGTCGATTTCGTCGCCGGTCTCCGGATCGACGAGTTTCGACTCCGAGTTGGCCGCCGTCCATCCCGCGGCTCCGATCGGCGCCACCGACCCGATCAGAGCCTTGCCGCCGTCCAACGGTGTGCAGTGGCTGACCGGGCTGAGCTCGGTCATGCCGTATCCCTGCACGACGCGGCAGCCGATGCGGTCGGCGACCGCATGGCCCAGCTCCTCGTCGAGCGGTGCCGCGCCGGACAGCACCGCGCGAAGCGTCGACATGTCGTACTTGTTCACCAGCGGGTGTTTGGCCAACGCCACCGCGACCGGCGGCGCGATGTAGGCGATCGTCACCTTGTGGTTGGCGATGTTGGCCAGAAAGTCCTCGAGATCGAAGCTTTCCATGATGACCAGCCGGGCCCGCGCATGCAGAACGGCGTTGAGCAACACCGACATTCCGTAGATGTGGAAGAACGGCATGATGGCGATGACGACGTCGTCGGCCTGTACGTCCTGAATGGGACGGATCTGCGCGACGTTGGCGACCAGATTGCGGTGGGTCAACATCACGCCTTTGGGGTTGCCGGTGGTGCCCGAGCTGTAGGGCAGTACGGCCAGATGGGTGGCGGGGTCGAAGTCGACGTCCGGCGCGGGGAGCCCGGCGTCGAGCAGATCCCGCGCACCGGGGTGGCCGACAGCGCCGTCGAGCACGATGAGCCGGTCGTCGGGCAGGCCGAGCGCGGCGGCGGCCTCCGCCGCCACCGGCAGCAGCGGGCCGACCGTGATCAGCATCGTGGCCTTCGAGTCCGTGAGTTGCTTGACGATGTCTTTCGCGGTGAACAACACGTTGATCGTGGTGGCCGTTGCTCCGGCGCGCAGGATGCCGTGGAAGGCGATCGCGAATGCGGTGCTGTTGGGGGCCAGCAAGCCGACGACATCCCCGACGGCGATCCCGCGGTCGGCGAGGGCGCCCGCGAACGCGTCGATCCGCGCAACCGCCTCGCGGTAGCTGAGTTCGCTGCCTTGCTTCGCATCTACGAGGGCGATGCGGTCGGCCTCGGCATCGTCGAGGTTGCCGAACAAGTAGTCATAGACGCTGACGTCGGGGATGTCGACATCGGGGAACAGGCTCGCGAAGCTCATGACTCGATCGAACCACGCCGATTCGCGGGCCGGCTCAGGCTTCGTCGAGCTGCCTGATCAGCTTCTTGGGCGCCACCATTCGGTACGACGCGTCGATCAGTTCACGGACCTCGCTCCAGTCGACCTTCTTGGTAGCGGTGAAGTCCAGGCCGAGCCACCCCGCCGGACCGAGGTAGGCGGGGTAGAAGAAGCGAGCATCCTGCTCGAGCGCCCTGCGATCGCTTTCGTCGACCTTCACCATGATCGACTGGGGGTAGTGGATGTGATCGCCCTTGGTCTCGGGTTTGGCGCTACCGCCGTACATCACGAACATCTTCGACACGAAGAACGCCGGCCTGCCGTGGGAGATCTTCTCGAACGCCTCGGGGAAGCTCAGCGCGATGCCCCGCACCTCCGCGAGAACGGGATCGTCGTCGCGGAACATGATCGGGTGCGGCACGGGTGTCAAGTTACCCGTTGAGCGATAGACGAAGGTGTCGCTGGTCTCGGATAGCCTGCGAGGGTGAGCCCCAAGGCAACCGATGCACAGAAAGCGCTCGCCGAACAGTCCGAAGACGCTCCGGACGCCGACCTGCGCAGGCGCTGGCAGGAGCTCGCCGATGAAGTCCGCGAACACCAGTTCCGCTACTACGTCCGAGATGCGCCGGTCATCTCGGACGCCGAATTCGACAAGCTGCTTCGCGAACTGCAGGACCTCGAGGACAAGCACCCTCAGCTGCGTACGCCTGATTCGCCGACACAGCTGGTCGGGGGCGCCGGGTTCGCGACCGACTTCACCTCCGCCGAGCACCTCGAGCGGATGCTCAGCCTGGACAACGTCTTCACCCCCGAAGAGCTCGCCGCGTGGGCGGCGCGCATCAAGGGCGAGATCGGCGACGATGCGCACTTCCTGTGCGAGCTGAAGATCGACGGCGTCGCCCTGTCGTTGGTGTACCGCGACGGAAAGCTCGTGCGCGCTGCGACCCGAGGGGACGGCCGCACCGGCGAAGACGTCACGCTCAACGCCCGTACGATCGATGACATCCCCGAAAAACTGTCCGAGTCAAAGGAATTCCCGATCCCCAAAGTTCTCGAGGTACGTGGCGAGGTGTTCTTCAGGGTCGCCGACTTCGAGGAGCTGAATGCCGGTCTGGTGGCCGAGGGCAAACCGCCGTTCGCCAACCCGCGCAACAGCGCGGCCGGCTCGCTGCGGCAGAAGAACCCGGCGGTCACCGCTCGCCGCAAGCTGCGGATGATCTGTCATGGCCTCGGCCGTTCGGAGGGCTTCAGCCCGAAGACGCTGCACGACGCCTACCGCGCCCTCAAGGCGTGGGGGCTGCCGGTATCCGAGCACACCACCCGTGTGCAGGGCATCGACGCCGTCACCGAACGCATCGCCTACTGGGGTGAACACCGGCACGACGTCGACCACGAAATCGACGGCCTCGTCGTCAAAGTCGACGAGGTGGCGCTGCAGCGGCGCCTCGGGTCGACGTCGCGGGCGCCGCGGTGGGCGATCGCCTACAAGTACCCGCCCGAGGAAGCCACCACCAAGCTGCTCGACATCAAGGTCAACGTGGGGCGCACCGGCCGGGTCACCCCGTTCGCCTTCATGGAGCCCGTCAAGGTCGCCGGGTCGACGGTCAGCCAGGCCACGCTGCACAACGCCTCCGAGGTGAAACGCAAAGGCGTGCTGATCGGTGACACCGTCGTGATCCGCAAGGCCGGCGATGTGATCCCGGAGGTTCTCGGACCCGTCGTCGATCTGCGCGACGGCACCGAACGCGAATTCGTCATGCCCACAACGTGTCCCGAGTGCGGGACGAAGCTCGCTCCGGCCAAGGAGGGCGATGCGGACATCCGCTGCCCGAACACCAGGTCGTGTCCGGCGCAGTTGCGCGAGCGGGTGTTTCACGTCGCGGGCCGCGGCGCGTTCGACATCGAAGGCCTCGGCTATGAAGCAGCGACCGCGCTTCTGCAGGCAGGCGTGATCACCGACGAGGGTGACCTGTTCACGCTGACAAGCGAGGATCTCCTGCGCACCGAGCTGTTCAGGACCAAGAGTGGCGAGTTGTCGGCCAACGGCAAGCGGCTGCTGGTGAATCTGCATGAGGCCAAGTCGAAACCGCTGTGGCGCGTTCTCGTCGCGCTGTCCATCCGCCACGTCGGCCCGACGGCCGCCCGCGCGCTGGCCACCGAATACGGCAGCCTCGACGCGATCATGGCGGCGTCCGAAGAGGAACTCGCGGCCGTCGAAGGTGTCGGGCCCACCATCGCCGCCGCGGTCAAGGAGTGGTTCACCGTCGACTGGCACCGCGCGATCATCGACAAATGGCGTGCTGCCGGCGTACGGATGGCCGACGAGCGCGACGAGAGCATCGAACGCACTCTCGAGGGCCTGTCGATCGTGGTGACCGGATCGTTGACCGGCTTCTCCCGCGACGACGCCAAGGAGGCCATCGTCGCGCGCGGCGGCAAGGCGGCCGGCTCGGTGTCGAAGAAGACCGCCTACGTGGTGGCGGGCGATTCGCCGGGCTCCAAGTACGACAAGGCCGTCGAGTTGGGCGTACCGATCCTCGATGAGGACGGTTTCCGGCGATTGCTGGAGTACGGACCCGACGGAGTCTGAACTCGCGCGTGGAGTTTGTGGCCCTCATCGGCCGGGAATGCGACTGCGGAACCGACCTAAAGGGAGTGAACACGATGACGATCTGCGCGACGTGCGGCAACGACTACGACAAGGCCTTCACCGTGACGTGGCCCGACGGCCGCAGCGAGCATTTCGACAGCGTCGAGTGCGCCGCCGTGCACCTGGCGCCCGAATGTGCGCACTGCGGTTGCCGGATCCTCGGCCACGGCGTCGAGACCGACGACGGCATCTTCTGCTGCGCGCACTGCGCCCGCAAGGACAGCAACGCCGACGTCAACGACCGCTGGCCGGTGCCCGCGGGCGGCTGAGGCGTCAACGCAGAATCGTTGCGACGATCCCGGCGAGATATCCCAGCCGCGCCACTTCCGACGGCCGGAACTGCGGCCCGCCCGGTCGGCCAAGGACGACCGCGGTGTGATGATCGCCCAGCGGCGCGGCGGCCAATGCGATGTCCATGTCCCGCCACACTTGCGGCATCCAATCACCGTCGCTGTCAAGAGCTTCCGCGGCTTGGAGGGGGAGCCACGGCACCTCGTTGATGTGAGTCTCCGGTGCGCCGGAACTGCCGACGATGCGCTCGATGCCCGACTCTGTCAGACGCACCACCGTGCACCAGCCGACCCGCAGCACGCGCGGCGCCTCGTCGGCGAGGACTTGGAGCTTCGCCTGTTTACCCGGCGCGGCGGCGATGTGGTCGATCAGCTCCAGCTCGCGGTGCGCCTCCAACAGCCCGGTGTGCGGCCGGATGCTGTCGACCCGCACGCCTTTGATGTTCTCCGCGGCGGTGATCAGCATGTCGGGCATCGCGCCGGGGGGCAGCTCGACGATCAGATCGTCGATCGCGTAGCCCGCGCCGCGCTCGACCACGTCGAGGGACAGGATGTCGGCGCCCACCGAGCCGAGCGCGACGGCCAATGAGCCGAGGCTGCCCGGTCGATCCTCCAGCTGGACCCGCAGCATGTACGAAGGCACGCGCAACACTGTCGCACAGGGGTACGGGCTCGGCATGCCGGCCGTTCGGGCTTGACTAGGCTCTGATGTCGTGTCACAGATCTCCCGAGATGAGGTAGCCCATCTCGCCCGGCTGGCCCGGCTCGCCCTCAGCGACGACGAGCTGGACGGCTTCGTAGGCCAGCTCGGCGCCATCATCGAGCACGTCAGCCAGATCCAGGCCGTCGACGTGACCGACGTCGAGGCCACCGACAACCCGCTGAAGTCCGTCAACGTCACCCGCCCCGACGTCGTGGAACCCGGGTTGTCGCAGGAGGAGGCGCTGGCCCAGGCACCGAGTTCGGCCGAGGGCCGGTTCGCGGTGCCGCGGATCCTCGGGGAGCCCGAATGACGGATACAGACCTGACCCGGCTGGACGCGGCGACGCTGGCCGCCAAGATCGCCGCCAAGGAGATCTCGTCGGCCGAGGTGACCCGCGCGTGCCTGGACCGGATCGCCGAAACGGACGGTCGGTACGCGGCGTTCCTGCACGTCGCGGAGGACGAAGCGCTGGCCGCGGCGGCCGCCGTGGATGCCGCGGTCGTGGCCGGCGAGACCCTGCCATCCGCCCTTGCCGGTGTTCCGTTGGCGCTCAAGGACGTGTTCACCACCACCGACATGCCGACCACCTGCGGATCGAAGATCCTCGAGGGCTGGACGTCGCCGTACGACTCGACGGTGACGGCGCGACTGCGCGCCGCGGGCATCCCGATTCTGGGCAAGACCAACATGGATGAGTTCGCGATGGGGTCGTCCACCGAGAACTCCGCGTACGGGCCGACCCGCAACCCGTGGGACGTCGAACGGGTGCCGGGCGGATCCGGCGGCGGCAGTGCGGCCGCGCTCGCGGCCTTTCAGGCGCCGCTGGCGATCGGCTCGGACACCGGCGGCTCGATCCGTCAGCCCGCCGCGCTGACCGCGACCGTCGGCGTCAAACCGACGTACGGCACGGTGTCGCGCTACGGCCTCATCGCCTGCGCGTCGTCGCTCGACCAGGGCGGACCCTGCGCCCGCACGGTGCTCGACACCGCGCTGTTGCACCAGGTGATCGCCGGCCACGACCCGAAGGACTCGACGTCGATCGACGTCGACGTGCCCGACGTCGTCGCGGCCGCGCGGGCAGGCGCCGACGGCGATCTGCGCGGCGTGAAGGTCGGCGTGGTCCGGCAGCTGCGCGGTGACGGCTACCAGGAGGGCGTGCTGTCGTCGTTCAACGCCGCGGTCGACAAGCTCACCGAACTCGGTGCCGAGGTATCCGAAGTCGACTGTCCGCACTTCGACTACTCGCTTCCGGCCTACTACCTGATCCTGCCGTCGGAGGTGTCGTCGAACCTGGCCCGCTTCGACGGGATGCGCTATGGACTTCGCGTCGGCGACGACGGGACGCACAGCGCCGAAGAGGTCATGGCGTTGACGCGTGCAGCCGGTTTCGGCCCGGAAGTCAAGCGGCGCATCATGATTGGCACGTACGCGCTGTCGGCGGGCTATTACGACGCGTACTACAACCAGGCGCAGAAGGTGCGCACGCTGATCGCGCGCGACCTCGACGAGGCCTACCGCAAGGTCGACGTGCTGGTGTCGCCTGCGACGCCGACGACAGCGTTCCCGCTGGGCGAGAAGGTCGATGATCCGCTGGCGATGTACCTGTTCGACCTGTGCACGCTGCCGCTCAACCTGGCCGGGCACTGCGGCATGTCGGTGCCCTCGGGGCTCTCACCCGAGGACAACCTGCCGGTCGGATTGCAGATCATGGCTCCTGCGCTGGCCGACGACAGGCTCTACCGCGTCGGCGCTGCGTACGAGGCTGCGCGGGGTCCGCTGCCATCGGCCGTGTGAACCTGTGAAACAGCGGGCAAGATAGAGCGCATGCGGATTGGAGTTCTGACCGGAGGCGGCGACTGTCCTGGGCTGAACGCGGTGATACGGGCGGTGGTCCGAACCTGCGACGTGCGATACGGCTCGTCAGTGGTGGGGTTCCTCGACGGCTGGCGGGGCCTCCTCGAGGACCGACGCATCCAGCTGCGCAACGACGACCGCAATGACCGACTGCTCGCCAAGGGCGGCACCGTGCTCGGCACGGCGCGGGTGCACCCGGACAAGCTGAAGGCCGGCCTCGACCAGATCAAGCAGACCCTGGACGACAACGGCATCGACGTGCTCATCCCGATCGGCGGCGAAGGCACGCTGACCGCCGCGCACTGGCTGTCCGAGGAGAACGTTCCCGTCGTCGGCGTGCCCAAGACCATCGACAACGACATCGATTGCACCGACGTCACGTTCGGCCACGACACGGCACTCGGCGTCGCCAGCGAGGCCATCGACCGTCTGCACAGCACCGCCGAATCGCACCAGCGGGTGATGCTCGTGGAGGTGATGGGCCGCCACGCGGGCTGGATCGCGCTGAACGCCGGACTGGCCTCCGGCGCGCACATGACGCTGATCCCCGAGCAGCCGTTCGACGTCGAAGAGGTGTGCCGGCTGATCAAGCAGCGCTTCGTGCGCGGTGACTCACACTTCATCTGCGTGGTCGCCGAGGGTGCCAAGCCCGCAGAGGGCTCAATGAAGTTGCGCGAGGGCGGGATCGACGAATTCGGCCACGAGAAGTTCACCGGCGTCGCCCAGCAGTTGGCGCTGGAGGTCGAGAAGCGGATCAACAAAGAGGTGCGCGTGACGGTCCTCGGCCACGTGCAGCGCGGCGGCACCCCGACCCCGTTCGACCGCGTGCTGGCCACCCGGTTCGGCGTCAACGCCGCAGACGCCGCGCATGCCGGCGAATACGGGATGATGGTGTCGCTGCGCGGCCAGGAGATCGGCCGCGTCCCGCTGGCCGATGCCACCCGCCAGCTGAAGCTGGTGCCGCAGAGCCGCTACGACGACGCCGCGGAGTTCTTCGGCTGATTTCTCCCGCGAGCTGGGCCCACGCGGGGGAAAAGGGACCCACTAGGATCGGGGCATGTCTGTTTCTGCCGCCGAACTGGTCGACTACGACGACGTCGTCGCGCGCTACGAGCCGGTTCTGGGGCTCGAGGTGCACGTCGAATTGTCGACGAAGACCAAGATGTTCTGCGGCTGCGCCAACCGCTTCGGCGCCGAGCCCAACACGCAGGTGTGCCCGGTGTGCCTCGGCCTGCCGGGCTCGCTGCCGGTGCTCAACCAGACCGCCGTCGAATCGGCGATGCGGATCGGGCTGGCGCTGAACTGCGAGATCGTGTCGTGGTGCCGGTTCGCCAGGAAGAACTACTTTTACCCGGACATGCCGAAGAACTACCAGATCAGCCAGTACGACGAGCCGATCGCGATCGACGGCTACCTCGACGTTCCGCTCGACGACGGCAGCACCTGGCGGGTCGAGATCGAGCGGGCGCACATGGAGGAGGACACCGGCAAGCTGACCCACCTCGGCAGCGACACCGGCCGCATTGAGGGCGCGACCACATCGCTGATCGACTACAACCGGGCCGGTGTGCCGCTGATCGAGATCGTCACCAAGCCGATCGAAGGCACCGGCGAACGCGCGCCCGAGATCGCGCGGGCATATGTGACGGCGCTTCGAGATCTGCTGCGCGCGCTCGGTGTCTCGGATGTACGGATGGATCAGGGTTCGATGCGCTGCGACTCGAACGTCTCGCTCAAGCCGAAAGGCGCGACGGAGTTCGGCACGCGCACCGAGACCAAGAACGTGAACTCGCTGAAGAGCGTCGAAGTGGCCGTTCGATACGAGATGCAAAGGCAGGCAGCGGTTCTGGATGCGGGTGGGCAAGTCCATCAGGAGACCAGGCATTTTCACGAAGACGGCTACACCTCGCCGGGGCGCAGCAAGGAGACCGCGCAGGACTACCGCTATTTCCCCGAGCCCGACCTCGAGCCGATCGCGCCGGACGCGGAGTTCGTGGAGAAACTGCGCGAGACGATCCCCGAGTATCCGTGGTTGCAGCGCAAGCGGATTCAGCAGGAGTGGGGCATCTCCGACGAGGTGATGCGCGACCTCGTCAACATCGGCGCACTCGATCTCATCGCGGCCACCGTCGCGCACGGAGCATCCAGCGAGGCCGCTCGTGCCTGGTGGGGCAGTTTCCTGGTGCAGAAGGCGAACGAACAGGGCGTCGAACTCGACGCGCTGAACATCACACCCGCACAGGTCGCCGCCGTGGTCGCACTGGTCGATGAGGGCAAGCTGTCGAACAAGCTGGCACGTCAGGTCGTCGAGGGCGTGCTGGCCGGTGAAGGCGAACCGGCAGAGGTGATGGCTGCCCGCGGACTCGAACTGGTCCGCGACGACTCACTGATCCAGGCGGCGGTCGACGAGGCACTTGCCGCCAATCCCGATATCGTGGAGAAGATTCGGGGCGGAAAGGTCCAGGCCGCCGGGGCCATCGTCGGTGCCGTCATGAAGGCGACGAAGGGTCAGGCCGACGCGGCGCGGGTGCGCGAACTGGTGCTGGCGGCCTGCACGTAGATGGCAACCGTCGACGCCGAACTACTGGCGGTCGTCGAGCGTTCGCCGAAGGCGACCTCTGCGCACGACCGCGCCGGTTGGGTCGGGTTGTTCACGGCCGACGGGCGTGTCGAGGACCCGTACGGTTCGCAGCCGCACGCGGGATACGACGAAATCGGCCGGTTCTACGACACCTTCATCGCCCCGCGGCAGATCATCTTTCACCGCGACGTCGACATCTCGGTCGATCTCACCGTCATCCGGGATCTGATGCTCGAGATCATCATGGCTCCCGGGGTGACCCTGAACGTACCGATGCATCTTCGTTACGACGTTCGAGAGTCGGTGGGCGACTTCGCCATTGAACGACTGCGCGCGTACTGGGAACTGCCCACGATGATGGTCCCGATGCTGCGCCACGGCAGGGCAGCGATTCCGCCGTCGCTCAGGCTGATCCGCGCACTTCTGCGCAATCAGGGGGTGGCAGGCGCCGCCGGGTACATGCGGGCGCTGAAACGACCGGGTCGGCGCGCGAGACGGTGTGCCGAAACGCTCCTCGACGCGGCAACCGTCGGTGACGAGATGTCGTCGCGACGCTCGATGACCGCCGGTGCGTCCATCAGCCTCGGTGAGCAGAGGTCGCTGTCGATGGGCGAGTTCATCGGCCGCGTGCGCGGCGGCCGGTGGTTCAAGCTGATCGCAACGGGCGACACCGTCACCGCGTCGGTCGAGACGGCGACGGGCCGTGGGGTCGTGTTCTGCGAAATGGACAGGGCGACAGGGAAAATCGCGCGCATCCGCTACTTCGCATAGTCGCGGCTACCACCGCCCGCCAGCGACATCGCAGTGCGGGCGAACGTCTCCAGCCGGTCGCGTGGGAACGTCTCGGGATCGCTGACGGCCAACCGGCCGAGCATTTCGGCGAACGACAACATGGTGTGCCCCAAGAGAACTGGATCAAGCTGGGCGAGTGCCGGTGTCAACGCGATACCCGCTTTCGCCAGTTCCTCGGCCTGCGCCAGGATCAACCCTCTGGCTGAGCGCAGCGCATCGCGATACTCGCGCGGGGCGCTGTCGGGCAAGGTCAGGATCAGCCGCCACCGCGTCGGGTTCTCCAGCACCACGTGTAGGAACGCCGAGACGGTCGCGGCGTACGCACCGGTCGGACCGAGCACGGTCAGATCATCCGGCATCGCGGCGCGCACCTGCTCGATCCCGCGGCCATGCTCGCGCCGCAGCAGAGCCGCGACCAGTTCGCCGCGGGTGCGAAACACGGTGTACAGCACGGGTTTTCCGACGCCCGCGGCCTCGGCGACGGCCTCCATGCTGAGCTCGTGCAACTGACAGTCGGCGAGCACCGTCATCGCCGCGTCGAGCAGCTGCTCGCGCCGCTGCTCCCGCGGCAGCCGGGGGGCGTACTTGCGGGCCATGTGGTCAATGTTACGGCACCGTTGTATTCGTGTCGCATAATTGCTACGGTGGCGTTGTATTCATGCGAAAGCGGAGGTCTACATGTCTATTCGGCGCGATGACTACGGGTTTTTCGGCCCCGATTCCCCGAGCTGGAAGGTGTGGGCCGCGCCGACGGCGCTGATCGGGTTCCAGCGCGCGGTCGTGCTGGAGCACTTCGACCCGTTCCTGGCCGCGGCCGTGGCAGACAGCGCGGGCATCTACACCGATCCCTCCGGCCGGCTGGACCGGACGCTGGCCTACTTCCTCACCGTGGCCGTCGCCGACGGGCGCACCGCCGTTGAGGCGTCGGATGCGTTGATGCGAGTCCATGCCAAGGCCAAAGGCATCGAGCCGATCACCGGAACGCGCTACAGCGCCAACAATCCCGAAGCGCAGCTGTGGATTCACATCACCGGATGGCATTCGGTTCTCAAGTGCTACGAGCGCTACGGGCCAGGGCCGCTGTCGAAAGCCGAAGAAGCCCGGTTCTGGGCCGAATCGCGGATCGCCGCGGAACTGCAGACCTGTAAACCGTCCGACGTCCCCGCGTCGCGGGACGAGGTGCGCCAGTACTTCGCGGATGTCCGTCCCAAGCTGTGCACCTCCGAGCACGCCGACCGCGCGATGAGCTATCTGCTGTGGACGCCGCGGGACCGCGGTGTGCGGTTGTGGGCGGGCAGCCGCATCATGGCGCCCGCGGCGATCGCGACACTGCCGCGATGGATGCGGCGAATGGGCAACTTCGACCAGTCCGCAGCGGTGGACGCCGCTGTGACACCTGCGGCGCAGGCGTTCGTACGGGCACTGTCCGCCGCCGATCGCCGCCCGATGCTGGCCGTCGCGCGACGGATCGCCCCGCACACCGCCGAGATCCTGGCCCAGCACCTGACGGCGGGACCGCCGATGTCGCCGACGACCGTCACACCTTCGGAGGCGCGGGAACGGTTGGCCGCCCACGCGTGACCAGCGCGGCGGCGCGTTCTAGGTGTTGTCGGCCCTGCTGCGCGGGAAGCCGCCGCCCGACGGGAACACCGGGAACACCACGTCGTCGAGCTTCTCCGCGTCACCCGTGGTCTTGTTCACCGTGGCGCCCCACACGTTTCCGTCCGGTGAGGTCTGCAGCGCCCAGGCGTGACCGTGCACGTCCTGGCGCACCACCTCGGGCTCGCCCGTGACCGACCCGGTGTCGGCGGCCAACCGCACGGCCACCGTCTGCTTGGGGTTGATCAGGTTCACCAGCACGGTTCCGTCCAGCGCCGCGCATCCGGCGACACCGGGCTTGTCGGGCCAGGTCCACACCGTCGAGGTCTTCGAATCCTTGGTGATGCGCTGCAGCCGGTCGGCCGTCGGGGTGCGGTCGGTGACATAGAGCGAGCCGTCCGACGGGTCGACGCACAGCCCGCCGCCGGACCCCAACCCGCTCATGGCGGTGGTCAGGGGCGCCTGATTGACCGTCGTGGGCTGTTCGATGCGCAGCAGTTTGCCCGCAGGCGAGTTGGGGTCGTTCGCCAGCGCGGGGTCACCAGCGTCGCCGGTGAGGACGACCAACGTGGTCGGGCTGGTGAACTGAAGCGCGCCCATATTGCCCGTCGCGCCCTTGGGGATGCCGGTGAAGATCGGCTTGGGGATGTCGCCGTCGGCGATGCGGATCACCCGGTTGTCGGTGGGCGTGCTCACGTAGGCGTACATCAGCCGGTCCTGTGAGTACGTCGGGGACAGAACGATGTCCATCAGCCCGCCGTCACCGCTTCCGTCGACCGGAATGACGGTCTTGACCTTGGGCTCCGCCCGCACCGACACTTCTTTGACCGCGCCGGTGATGCGTTCGGCGACCAACGCCGACTGGCTGTCGGGCAGCATGATCAGCCCGCTGGTGCTCTCCAGGCACCCCTGCATCACCCCGGGCGCCGGGCATTCCTTGGGGAACGGCTTCGGCGGCAACGGCGGCGGTGGCGGGGGAGACGAACTCGGCCCCGGCCGCAACTCCGGCTCGGTGGTGAACGGCTGCGACTGGGCGCTGTCGAACCGTGCGCAACCCGACAGCGTGAGCAACGCCGCGCAGGCAACCGCGACGACGCCCCGCACCGGCCCACGCAGATTCATGCCCGCCAGGTTACGGATTGTTCTGCGGTCCGCGCCACGCCGGTGCTCCGGCGTGGCTTGCCCTCACCCGCGAATATCAGGTTGAAAGCGCCGCGCCAATCCTCGATGAACCGATCATGTGCACTTACCCTGGGCAGGTGACCAGTAATCCCCAGTGGCAGCGGCCCGACGACCTGGGCCGGCCCGGGTCGGCAAGCCTGGTCGATCCTGAAGACGATCTGCCCTCGTCGAACTACGCCGGTGACTTCGAAACCACGTCGATCCCGAACTACAAATCCGACTCAGCGCCCGGATTCGGGCTGATCGGAGACCCAGAGCCACTGCCGTACGTGCAGGCCGGCGACAGCCAGCCCATCAACCCGTACGCGCATCCCGCCGACGTCGGGCCCGGTTATCACGACCGCGGCCCGGACGACCGCCGCGGCACGCAGGACCTCGGCCTGATGCTGCTGCGGTGGGCCGTCGGCGCCCTGTTGATAGTCCATGGCCTGCAGAAGGCGTTCGGCTGGTTCGGCGGTCCCGGGCTCGACGGCTTCGAGGATCGGCTCACCGAGGTCGGCTACCAGCACGCCGACATGCTGACCTACATCGGCACCGGCGCCCAGATACTGGCAGGCGTCCTGCTGCTGCTCGGGCTGTTCACCCCGCTCGCCGCTGCCGGTGCGCTGGCCTACCTGCTCAACGGCCTGCTCGTGGAGGCGATGGCGGCCCACAACGAAGCCAGGCTGCGCGACTTCCTGACCGACGGGCACGAGTACAAGGTCATCCTGCTCGTCGCGGTCGTCGCGATCATCCTCGCCGGGCCGGGCCGATACGGGCTGGATGCCGGTCGCGGCTGGTCTCGCCGCCCGTTCATCGGATCCTTCGCCGCGCTGCTGATCGGCATCGGCGGCGGCATCGCGCTGTGGGTGTTCCTCAACGGGGGCAACCCGCTGTCCTGATTGCGGCGGCGCTCACTCGTACGGGTTGGGCACCCGACCCTCGCTGGCCTGCGTCAGCTGCGGCAACGTCGAAAACGTGACGGCGGGCAGCGTCAGCTCCCGGCCGTCCTTGAGCTGGGCCCGCGCCCACGACCCCCTGTTGAAGGCGAGACCGTCGATGTCCTCCCAGCGCACCGTCTCGCTGTGCAGCGGGCCGCGCGCGGTGACGGTGTCGCGCTCCGCGACGGTGCGCAGCCGCACGACGAGGATCGACAGGATCACCGGAACGATCATCAGAACCGCGAACCACGTCCACGCCGCCGTCAGCGACAGCAGGCCCAGCACCAGGAATCCGACCGCGAGGTGCGCCATCGGTGAGATCCGGATCACGACCGGTTCGGCGGCGGCGGGCTGTGGTTGGGAGGTCACGACGCCATCCTCCCACTGCAGGGCTCCAGCAAGGAATTTGACGGCTGACCAGTGCGGAGGCTACGGTCTTTTAATTGTGGAGAACCTGGGCTTGCTCGTAGTAATTGGGTTGCGCGTTGATACCGCGCTGGCCCTGACTCGGGCATAGTCACAAGTATCGACGCGCAACCCTCGTACAGCGGCCTCGCTGACGGGGGTTTTTTGTTGCCCCAGCAGTGATTTGAGAGTCCACGAACAACCGAAGACAAATGAGGACATCGTGAGTGCACCAACCACACGACCCCCGGAGCGGTCGGCGACCCCGCCGTACGGGGATTTGGCCGAGGCCAACGCTGCGCAATCCGCAGCCAAGGCGCACGGTCATGGCAAGTCAAGCCAGCCCAAGAAGATTGCGCCGCAACAACTCACCGGAGCCCAATCGGTCATCCGGTCGTTGGAGGAGCTTGACGTCGACGTCATCTTCGGCATTCCCGGCGGTGCCGTGTTGCCGGTCTATGACCCGCTTTTCGACTCGCAGAAGCTCCGCCACGTCCTCGTCCGCCACGAGCAGGGCGCCGGACACGCGGCAAGTGGTTACGCTCACGCGACCGGCAAAGTCGGTGTGTGCATGGCGACGTCGGGCCCCGGCGCCACCAACCTGGTGACGCCGCTGGCCGACGCCTACATGGATTCGATTCCGGTGGTCGCGGTCACCGGTCAGGTCGGCCGCGGTCTCATCGGCACCGACGCCTTCCAGGAAGCCGACATCTCGGGCATCACGATGCCGATCACCAAGCACAACTTCCTTGTCCGCGACGGCAACGACATTCCGCGGGTGATGGCCGAGGCCTTCCACATCGCCAGGTCGGGTCGCCCCGGCCCGGTGCTGGTCGACATTCCCAAGGACGTCCTGCAGGGCGAGTGCACGTTCAGCTGGCCGCCGAAGTTCGAGCTGCCCGGATACAAGCCGAACACCAAGCCGCACAACCGCCAGATCCGTGAGGCCGCGAAGCTGATCGCGGAGGCCCACAAGCCGGTGCTCTACGTCGGCGGCGGCGTCATCCGTGGCGAGGCGACCGAGGAGCTTCGGGAACTGGCCGAGCTGACCGGCATTCCGCTCGTCACCACATTGATGGCGCGCGGTGCGTTCCCCGACAGCCATCCGCAGAACCTGGGCATGCCGGGCATGCACGGCACGGTGGCCGCAGTGGCCGCGTTGCAGCGCAGCGACCTGCTGATCGCGCTCGGCACCCGGTTCGACGACCGGGTCACGGGCAAACTGGACTCCTTCGCGCCGGAGGCCAAGGTCATCCACGCCGACATCGACCCGGCGGAGATCGGCAAGAACCGGCATGCCGAAGTGCCGATCGTGGGTGATGTGAAGGCCGTCATCGCCGACCTCATCGCGGCTCTGCGTCGCGACGAAACCTTCGACCTCAAGATGGACAAGTGGTGGGAGTACCTGCGCGGCGTGCAGGCCACCTATCCGCTGAGCTACGGCCCGCAGAGCGATGGCAGCCTGTCGCCGGAGTACGTGATCGAGAAGCTGGGCCAGATCGCAGGCCCGGACGCGGTTTACGTCGCAGGAGTTGGGCAGCACCAGATGTGGGCCGCGCAGTTCATCTCCTATGAGAACCCGAAGACGTGGCTCAACTCCGGTGGCCTCGGCACCATGGGCTATGCCGTTCCCGCGGCGATGGGCGCGAAGTTCGCACGCCCCGATGCCGAGGTGTGGGCGATCGACGGTGACGGCTGCTTCCAGATGACCAACCAGGAGTTGGCGACCTGCGCGGTCGAGGGTGCGCCGATCAAGGTCGCGGTCATCAACAACGGCAACCTCGGTATGGTCCGCCAGTGGCAGACGCTGTTCTACGAAGAGCGGTACAGCCAGACGGATCTCTCCACCCACAGCCATCGCATCCCCGACTTCGTGAAGCTCGCCGAGGCACTGGGTTGCGTCGGATTGCGTTGCGAGCGTGCCGAAGACGTCGAAGACGTCATCAACCAGGCGCGTGCGATCAACGACCGCCCGGTGGTGATCGACTTCATCGTCGGCGCCGACGCGCAGGTGTGGCCGATGGTGGCCGCAGGCACCAGCAACGATGAGATCATGGCGGCCCGCGGGATTCGTCCGCTGTTCGACGATCCTGAAGAAGGGCACGCCTGATGTCCACGACTCCGACCCATACGCTCTCGGTGCTCGTCGAGGACAAACCCGGTGTGCTCGCCCGCGTGGCGTCGCTGTTCTCGCGTCGCGGCTACAACATCCAGTCGCTGGCCGTCGGCAACACCGAGCAGAAGAACATGTCGCGGATGACCATCGTGGTCAGTGTCGACGAGTCACCGCTCGAGCAGATCACCAAACAGCTCAACAAGCTGGTCAACGTGATCAAGATCGTCGAGCAGGACGAGGCGAACTCGGTGTCGCGCGAGCTGGCGCTGATCAAGGTGCGCGCCGACGCGGCGACCCGCGGGCAGGTCATCGAAGCGGTGAACCTGTTCCGCGCCAAGGTCGTTGACGTGTCGACCGAGTCATTGACGATCGAGGCGACCGGTACCCCCGAGAAACTCGAAGCGTTCATGCGGGTGCTCGAGCCGTACGGCATTCGCGAACTCGTTCAGTCCGGCGTGGTGTCGCTTGCCCGAGGGCCGCGCGGTATCGGCGTCAAGTAACCCCACATACTCACAACGAAAAGAACCAGAAGAGAAGGAAATACAGTGGCAGTAGAGATGTTCTATGACGACGACGCGGACCTGTCGATCATCCAGGGACGCAAGGTCGGCGTCATCGGCTACGGCAGCCAGGGCCACGCGCACTCCCTGAGCCTGCGCGACTCCGGCGTCGAGGTGAAGGTGGGCCTGAAGGAAGGCTCGAAGTCACGGGCCAAGGTCACCGAGCAGGGACTCGATGTGGACACGCCCGCCGAGGTCGCCAAGTGGGCCGACGTCATCATGCTGCTGGCGCCCGACACCGCACAGGCCGACATCTTCAAAAACGACATCGAGCCCAATCTCGAAGACGGCAACGCGCTGTTCTTCGGGCACGGTCTCAACATTCACTTCGAGCTGATCAAGCCGCCTGCGAACGTCACCATCGGCATGGTCGCGCCGAAGGGGCCGGGCCACCTCGTGCGCAGGCAGTTCGTCGACGGCAAGGGCGTGCCGTGTCTGGTTGCGGTGGAACAGGATCCGAAGGGCGAGGGTCTGGCGCTCGCGCTGTCGTATGCCAAGGGCATCGGCGGCACCCGCGCCGGCGTCATCAAGACCACGTTCAAGGACGAGACCGAGACCGACCTGTTCGGTGAGCAGGCCGTGCTGTGCGGCGGCACCGAGGAACTGGTGAAGACCGGCTTCGATGTGATGGTGGAGGCCGGATACGCACCCGAACTCGCCTACTTCGAGGTGCTGCACGAGCTCAAGCTGATCGTCGACCTGATGTATGAGGGCGGCATCGCGCGGATGAACTACTCGGTCTCTGACACCGCGGAGTTCGGCGGGTACCTGTCCGGCCCGCGGATCATCGACGCGGGCACCAAGGAGCGGATGAAGCAGATCCTCGCCGAGATTCAGGACGGCAGCTTCGTCAAGAAGCTGGTGGCCAATGTCGAGGGTGGCAACAAGCAACTCGAGGAACTGCGCAAGAAGAACGCCGAGCACCCGATCGAGGTGACCGGTAAGAAGCTGCGCGACCTGATGAGCTGGGTGGATCGCCCGATCACCGAAACCGCCTAATTGGTGAGTCGGTCGGCGACCGCGACAACGCGCTTGGCCAGATGGTCAAGCGCGTTGTTCGTTGGTTCGTCCAATTCGGTGATGTTGTCATGCGTTGCGACCAGGCTTACGCCGTAAGGGTTGCCGTCGACGAACTTCACTGGATCGGTGTAACCGGGTGGCACGATGATGCCGCCGAAGTGCATCAGCGTGACGTAGAGCGTGACCAGAGTCGTCTCCTGGCCGCCGTGAGCGGTGTTCGAGGACGTGAACGCCGCATACGCCTTGTCGGCGAGCTTGCCCTGCGCCCACTGCCCGCCGAGCGAGTCGAGAAAGCCGCGCAACTGCGCCGCCACCGACCCGAACCGCGTCGGTGAGCCGAAGATCACCGCGTCCGCCCAGATGATGTCGTCGGCGGTGGCCGGCGGCAGGTCCTTGTGCGCTTCGTAGTTGGCGGTCCACGCCGGGTTCTCCGCGAACGTCTCCGGATCTCGGGTCTCGGCGATGTGGCGTAACCGGACATCGGCGCCTGCGGCTTCAGCGGCCGCGGCCACCCGCTTGGCCATCGACGCGCAGTGCCCGGTTGCCGAGTAATAGATGACCGAGAGGTTGCTCATTATGCGAGCTTACGACGGCGTCGACCACGGGAAGTCGATCCAGCGATCGGTCTGTCGCCACACGTATTCGCAGTCCAGGATCGACTGCGGCTTCTGGTACAGAACCGCGCAGCGGGCATCGGCGACGTGGTCGGCGCAGAAGTCGCGCACCGTCGAAGGGTCTCGCCGGTGTCGGCGACATCGTCGGCGATCAGCACGCGAGCACCCGCGAGGTCGACGGTGCTCGGCACGGGCGGCAGCACCACCGGCATGTCGAGGCGCTCGTCGACACCGGTGTAGAACTCCACGTTGATCACCGCGACGTTCTTCACGCCCAGCGCGTATCCGAGTGCGCCCGCCACGAACAGCCCGCCGCGCGCGACGGCGAGAATCAGGTCGGGGGAGAAGCCGTCGGCCGTGACGTGCTGTGCCAATTCATCGGCGGCCGAACCGAATTGATTCCAGGACAGTACTTCCCGGTCGGTCGTCATGGGGCGAGTCGGGGCAGTTGGCTGATGCCGAACTCCTTGCGCAGCACCGTGCGCGCGGCGTAGTAGCCGGCCATTCCGTGCACACCGGTGCCCGGCGGCGTCGCCGACGAGCACAGGTATGCCTTCGGGATCGGCGTCGTCCACGGATTGAGCCGCAGTGTCGGGCCGACGATGGCGGCTTTCAGAGTGGCGCCGCCGACGATGATGTCACCGCCCACGTAATTCGCGTTGTGGTCGGACATCCGAGCCGCGGGCACACACCGCGACGCCACCACCAGGTCGCGGAAGCCCGGGGCGGCGTCCTCGAACATCGAGGTGATCCTCTCGGTGAGATCGACGGTGGACCCGGCGGGGACGTGCGCGTACGTCCACAAGGGCCTGCGGCCATTGTCGTCGATGCGCGTCGGGTCCGCGAGGTGTGGCAGCGACACCAAGGTCATCGGCCACTCGGCGTGCCGCCCCGCGGCGATCTCGCGTTCGCAAGCTGCCATCTGCGCTCTGGTACCGCCCAGGTGCACTGTGGGTGCCGTACCGACGCGCGGGTCGCGCCAGGGGATGTCGCCGGACAGCACGAAATCGACCTTGCACACCCCGGGGCCGAATCGGTAGCGGCGCAACGCCTTCGCGTAGCGCGCAGGCACGGCGTCGCCGTAGATCCCGAGCAGGGCGGTCGGCGCGGTGTCATAGATGACCACACCGCCGGGCGGAGTGGTGACGGGTTCACCGAGCACCAACTCGCCTCCGTGGGACTGCAGGTCGGCGATCAGCGCGTCGGTGATCACCTGGGTACCGCCGACAGGCACCGGCCAGCCGGCCGTATGCGCAACCGTGCCGAGCATGATGCCCGCGCCACTGTTGACTGGCGACGGCATTCGCGAAATCGCATGTGTGCCAACGCCGGTGAACAGCGCACGGGCGTCTTCGCCGCGCAACACGCCCCATGCCGGGCTGCCCTGGGCCAGCACCCGCAGCCCGGCGCGCACGGTGGTGATCAGGTCGGGCGGCAATGAGCGCTTGTCGCCGAGGAAGAATCCCAATACGCCGTCGACGTGTTCGGTGAGCGGCCCGAAGAGGCGTCGCCAGGACGCGCCCTGCTCGAGTTCGTCGCAGGTGCGGTCCAGGGACCGGTACGCCACCGCCGCGGGCCGACCCGGCAGCGGGTTCGCATAGGACACCTCTGGCGCAACGAGGTCGACCCCGCGCGCGGCCAGGTCGAACTCCGCGAAGAACGGCGAAGCCACCCCGAGCGGGTGGACCGCACTGCAGATGTCGTGCAGCACCCCGGGAAACTCGGGGTCGGGCGCGCTGCGGGCGCCACCTCCCGGCGTCGGCTGGGCCTCGATCACGCGCACCGCCAGCCCGGCTCGTGCGCAGATGACGGCGGCGGCCAGGCCGTTGGGGCCGCTGCCGACGACGGTCACGTCCACGCCTGCAATTCAAGCCCATTAGTCTGGCCGGGTGAGTCTCCCCGTGGTACTTATCGCCGACAAGTTGGCCGAATCGACGGTGGCTGCGCTCGGTGACCAGGTAGAGGTCCGTTGGGTGGACGGCCCCGACCGCGAGAAGCTGCTGGCCGCCGTGCCCGAAGCCGACGCGCTGCTGGTCCGCTCCGCGACCACCGTCGACGCAGAGGTGCTGGCCGCCGCGCCCAAACTGAAGATCGTCGCGCGGGCCGGCGTCGGCCTGGACAACGTCGACGTCGACGCCGCCACCGCCCGCGGTGTGCTGGTGGTCAATGCGCCGACCTCGAACATCCACAGCGCCGCCGAGCATGCGCTTGCCCTGATGCTGGCTGCCGCGCGCCAGATCCCCGCCGCCGACGCCTCGCTGCGTGAACGCGCGTGGAAGCGGTCGTCGTTCTCCGGCACCGAGATCTACGGCAAGACGGTCGGCGTGGTCGGGCTCGGCCGGATCGGCCAGCTCGTCGCTCAGCGTGTCGCGGCGTTCGGCACCCACGTCGTCGCCTACGACCCGTACGTGTCGCCCGCCCGGGCCGCTCAGCTCGGCATCGAGCTGCTGACACTCGACGAGCTGCTGGTGCGGGCCGACTTCATCTCGGTGCACCTGCCCAAGACCCCGGAGACCGCCGGGCTGATCGGCAAGGAGGCGCTGGCCAAGACCAAGCCGGGCGTGATCATCGTCAACGCGGCGCGCGGCGGTCTCATCGATGAGGAAGCGCTCGCCGACGCCGTCGCCAGCGGGCATGTCCGGGCGGCGGGACTCGATGTGTTCGCGACCGAGCCGACGACCGAGAGCCCGCTGTTCGACCTGCCGCAGGTCGTCGTCACCCCGCATCTCGGTGCGTCGACAGCCGAGGCACAGGACCGCGCCGGCACCGATGTCGCCGAGAGCGTGAAGCTTGCGCTTGCCGGCGAGTTCGTGCCCGACGCGGTGAACGTCGGCGGCGGTGTCGTCGGTGAAGAGGTGGCGCCGTGGCTGGATCTGGTACGCAAGCTCGGGCTGCTGATCGGCGTGCTGTCGGCCGAGCTGCCGGTGTCGCTGTCGGTGCAGGTACGCGGTGAGCTGGCATCCGAAGAGGTTGAGGTGCTACGTCTTTCGGCGTTGCGCGGCCTGTTCTCGTCGGTGATCGAGGACCCGGTGACGTTCGTCAACGCGCCTGCGCTTGCCGCCGAACGCGGTGTCGAGGCGAGCATCAGCACCGCAACCGAGAGCCCCAACCACCGCAGTGTCGTTGACGTCCGCGCGGTGTGCTCCGACGGCCAGGTCTGCAATGTGGCCGGCACGCTGTCGGGCCCGCAGCAGGTGGAGAAGATCGTTGCGATCAACGGCCGCAACTTCGATCTGCGCGCCGAGGGCATCAACCTGATCATCAACTACGCCGACCAACCCGGCACGCTCGGCAAGATCGGCACGCTGCTCGGCTCGGCGAACATCAACATTCACGCCGCGCAGCTCAGTGAGGACGCCGAAGGCGCGACGAGTGCGACGATCCTGATGCGCATCGATCGCGATGTGCCCGAGAAGTTGCGTGCCGAGATCGCCGACGCGGTCGGAGCCAACCTGCTCGAAGTGGTGGACCTGTCATGAAACTGGCGGTCATCGCCGGCGATGGCATCGGGCCCGAGGTCATCGGGGAGGCACTGAAGGTCCTCGATGTAGTGCTGCCCGGTGTGGAGAAGACGGAATACGACCTGGGCGCTCGCCGGTATCACGCGACGGGGGAGACCCTGCCCGACGGTGTCGTCGACGAACTGAAGGGGCACGACGCGATCCTGTTGGGCGCGATCGGCGATCCCTCCGTGCCCAGCGGCGTGCTCGAGCGCGGGTTGCTGCTCACATTGCGGTTCCAACTCGACCACCACGTGAACCTGCGTCCGTCGCGGTTGTATCCCGGTGTCGACAGCCCGTTGACCGGTAACCCGCCGATCGACTTCCTCGTCGTGCGGGAGGGCACCGAAGGCCCGTACACCGGTACCGGTGGCGTCATCCGCGCGGGAACACCGCACGAGGTGGCCACCGAGGTCAGCCTGAACACCGCGTTCGGGGTCGAACGCGTCGCCCGCTATGCGTTTGCGCGCGCCGCCGAGCGGCGCAAGCATCTGACACTGGTCCACAAGACCAACGTGCTGTCGTATGCGGGCAAGCTGTGGTCGCGGGTGGTCGACGAGGTGAGCTGCGAGTATCCCGACGTCGAGGTCGCCTATCAGCACATCGACGCAGCCACCATCCACATGGTGACCGACCCCGGTCGATTCGACGTGATCGTCACCGACAACCTGTTCGGCGACATCATCACCGACCTGGCCGCCGCGGTGTCCGGCGGCATCGGGTTGGCCGCCAGCGGCAACATCGATGCGACACGGACCAACCCGTCGATGTTCGAACCGGTGCACGGCAGCGCGCCAGACATCGCGGGCAGGAACATCGCCGATCCGACCGCCGCGATCATGTCGGTCGCGCTGCTGCTGTCACATGTGGGTGAGTCCGACGCGGCCGCCCGGGTCGACAAGGCCGTCGAAGCGCACCTGACCACCCGTGGGGATGCGACGTTGTCGACGACGGAGGTCGGCGAGCGGATCATCGCGAGCCTGTAGGTCCGCGCCCGTGGCGACGCTGCGGCGGCAGTGCTGGTTGTTCGCGATCGGTTCGACGTTGTTCGCCGTCGCCACGCTGCCGGGAATGGCGGCGACCGCGGGCGCCGGTCTGTCCAATCTGCTGTGCTTCGTCGGATCCTGGTTCTTCACGACCGCGGGGTGGATGCAACTCGTCCTCGCGCGGCCTGCGCTCGGAGTCGGATGGTATTCCGCAGCAACGCAATTCGCCGGAACCATCCTGTTCAACATCAGCACGGGCGCGGCGCTGTGGGCACACGCGGTCAAGCCGGAACGGCGCCTGGTGTGGGCACCCGACATGGCGGGGTCGGTGGCCTTTCTGATCAGCGGGGCGCTCGGGATCGTCGCGGTGACCGCGGTCGTCGGGCTCATCGAGTTCAAGGCCCGGGACTGGCAGGCGGAGTGGATCAACATGATCGGGTGCATCGCGTTCGGTGTCTCCGCGCTCGGTGCCTTCGTCACCGAATCCGGCGTCACCGAAGACGCTCTGCTCGCCAACGCCGGCACCTTCATCGGTGCGTTGTGCTTTCTGGCTGCGGCGCTGTTGGTGCTTCCGTGGCGGCCGAAGAAGCCCGGCGGTGACTAACCCTTGATGCGTCGCTGGACTTCCTTGATCGCAGCCCAGTTCACCTGCGGGCGGGTGAGTCCGCGCTTGTCGAGGTACTTCTGAGCCGACCTGCGAAGGTTGCGGACAAAGCTCATGACGCCCAGTTTCGGCGGGGGATCGAAGCGCTCGCTGCGGAAAACCCATGCGCCGTCGCGGGATTCAAGCTTCCCGCGCACCGCGATGAACTGCAGCTTCCACAACTTCTCATCGTGCGAGTGACACATCAGGCTGGCCGGCCCCGCGACAGGGGTCAGCGCAGCCGGGACAGGCACCGCGATCTCGCCCGAGTTGGCGTCGTAACCGCTGGAACTCACCCGCACGCTGGCCGGGTAGCCGTCGGTGTCGGTCACCGTCACGACCGCTTCGGGAAACTTGTTGATCCACTTGGCCGCTTCAGCCCACACGGCGCACCTCGCTGGGATCGAGTTTCTCCGGCTCCTTGGTGAAGTCACGGTCCGGCCAGTAGAGCATGTGGCGCGGGGTCACGTAGATGAGCAGGCGTATGTAGTACGGCCACCCCAAACGCCTGCCGAGCCATGTACTCCAGAATGCGCCTGCCGGCTGGCGACGGGACACCGTCTCCATGAGCGCTTCCAGGTCGGGGTCGGACGCGACGTCGGTGACGATGCGGTCTTCAGCCGTCGCCTCGCCCTGGATGAGGACCGCGCCGGGTTGCGCGACGCCGCTACCGGTCGGCTCGGAGAACAGCATGCTCACCTTGGGGTTGCGGCGGATGTTGAACGCCTTCTGCGGCATACCGATGCTCGTGGTGAGCAGGAACCGGCCATCGGCGAGTAGTCGCGGCGAGACCGGCCATGTGGCAGGTGTGCCGTCCCGCGACAGCGTGGTGAACTCACATGTGAAGTATCGATCGATGATGTCCAGTGCGGCCGACGTCGACATGGCGGGAGCATATGTCAGCCGCCGCAGCGATCTTCGGTTCTGGACGTATTACTGCGGTTGGTCGTCGACCTTGAGGTCGAATTTGACGTCGTTGCCGTCGACCTTGGTCACGTTCACGTCGACGCCGTACGTCTCGCCCCCGTCGTGGAGCATGCAGCGGGTCGTCGCGCCGACTTCACCTTTCAGGTTGTCGGGGCATTCGACGGACTCCGGTGCGCGCCCGACCTGTTTCTCGAGTTGGGCGGAGATCTCCTTGGCGAGGTCGTCCTTGTCGACCGAGACGCTCGTCCCGGCGGAGAACGAACAGGCCGCCACTGTCGCGGCCGCCGCAGCGGACACCACCACCCATCCGAATAGACGCCGCATCCCTAGGCCACCTCCTATGCGCGTGCATTAGCGCAGCAACTGTGGCACAACCCCGCGCACTCTGTCGCGACTTTCGATCATGAATCGGGCCGGCCGCTGCTCAGCGGGTCCGATTCGACGGGGACCAACGGTATCGCAAGCAGCGGGATCAGGGCACAGACTGCAAACGCCGCAGCATAGCCGACAGCGCCGATCAACGCGCCGAACAACGGGGGTACGACGCCCGCGGTGAGCAGCTGGCTGGTGTTCTGGGTGCCCAGCGCGCGTCCGCTCCAGAACGGGCCTGCGATCTCGGCGATGGCGGTGAACGCTAATCCGTTGTCGGACACGGTGATCACCGACGCGACGATGACCATCGCGACGCTGATCGGTGAGTCCAGCCAGTCGGTCAGTGCCAGCGCGCCCATCGACGCCGCCGCCGCCAGGGCGATGACGCGGATGGGTCGCAGCCGCGAACCCACGATGTCCGACCAGCGGCCCGCCGCGATTCGGCCTGCGGCGCCCAGTATTTGAGCCACCGTGACCAACAGGCCCGCCGATGCCGCCGACCACCCGCGGTCAGCCATCAGCCACACCAGGGTGAACGTCCACACCACGACCTGCGGTGCCACCAGGAGCACCGAAACGGCGTGGATTCGCCACAACGTCGCCGACCCGCGGTAGGGGTTGGCGAGGTGCTGCTCGGCGGCCTCGGCGCGCGCCGGTCGCGGCGGGTCCTTCACCGCCACCGCGCAGATCACCGCCGAAAGCGCGCAGACCGCCGCGGGGAACAGCAGCGCTGCAGAGACGCCATGAGCTTCGGCCAACCGGGGAATCACCAACGCGCCCAACCCGACTCCCAGCGGCTGGGCGGTCTGCCGAATGCCCATGACCAGACCGCGCTGCTGTGGCGGGAACCACCCCACCACCAACCTGCCGCTCGCGGTGTTGCTGCTTGCGGCGGCCATTCCGCCGAGCAACAGGAACATCCCGACGGCGAACAGCGACTGCACCGAAGCCGCTGCGAACGCCGCGCCCGCCGTCAGCGCCGACCCGACCGCCAACACGATCCGTTCACCGATGCGGTCGACGACGTAGCCCCACGCGATGAGGGTGACCACCATGCCGAAACTCGGCAGCGACGACATCAAGCCGGCCTGGGCCAGGTCGAGACCGCGTTGGGTGTTCAAGGCGGGAATCAGAAAGGCCGCGCCGTTGATGAACACATTGGCGAACAGCGTCGCGGTCAGTGCGATCACGAGCATCGACCAGCGACGTGCGATGCCGATCGTGCTCGCAGTCACCGGGCCATCGTCGCACAGGTGTCTCAAGTGCTGAACTTCCATCCCAGATAGTAAGAAACACCGACGCAGGAGTGGCTGCCGACGGCCTTCCTGTCGCCCATTAGGCTGCAGGAATGCGCCTAGGCCGAATCGCCAGCCCCGACGGGGTCGCCTTCGTCAGCATCGAGGGATCACCCGATGACCCTGCTGCCGTGGTCAGGGAGATCGCCGAGCACCCGTTCGGCAACCCGACCTTCACCGGACGGCAGTGGCCGCTGGCCGACGTCCGGCTCCTGGCGCCGATTCTCGCCAGCAAGGTGGTCTGCATCGGCAAGAACTACGCCGCGCACATCGCGGAGATGGGGGGCGCGGCGGGCGAGTTCGCCGACCCGATCATCTTCATGAAGCCGAATACGGCGATCGTCGGGCCGAACATCCCCATCCAGTTGCCCGCGGACGCCAACCCGGTGCACTTCGAGGGCGAGTTGGCCGCGGTCATCGGTAGGCCGTGCAAGGACGTTCCCGCGTCGCGGGCGGCGGAGAACATCCTCGGCTACACGATCGCCAACGACGTCTCGGCGCGCGATCAGCAGAAGAAGGACGGCCAGTGGACCCGCGCCAAGGGGCACGACACGTTCTGTCCCGTCGGCCCGTGGATCGTCACCGATGTCGACCCGTCCGACCTGGAGATCCGGACGGAGGTCAACGGCGAGGTCAAGCAGAACAGCCGGACCTCGAACATGATTCACGACGTCGGCGCCATCGTCGAATGGATCTCGGCGGTGATGACGCTGCTGCCCGGCGATCTGATCCTGACCGGCACTCCCGACGGAGTCGGTCCGATCGAGCACGGCGACACCGTCAGCATCACCATCGAGGGAATCGGCACGCTTACCAATCCCGTTGTGCGCAAAGGAAAATCATGAGCGACCGGGTGCGCGTTCGGTTCTGCCCGTCACCGACCGGCACACCACACGTCGGGCTCGTCCGCACCGCGCTGTTCAACTGGGCGTACGCCAGGCACACCGGCGGAGATTTCGTGTTCCGGTTGGAGGACACCGACGCCGAACGCGACAGCGAGGAGAGCTACCTGGCGATCCTGGACGCGCTGAACTGGCTGGGCTTGAACTACGACGAGGGTCCGGAAGTCGGCGGCCCGTACGGTCCCTACCGGCAGTCCGAACGTCGCGAGATCTATCGCGACGTGTTGGCCAGGCTGGTGGCCGCGGGGGAGGTGTACGAGGCGTTCTCCACCCCCGAGGAGGTGGAGGCGCGACACATCGCCGCGGGCCGAAACCCGAAGCTGGGCTACGACAATTTCGATCGCGATCTCACCGACGAGCAGCGCGAGGCGTACCGGGCGGAGGGGCGCAGGGCGGTGCTGCGGCTACGGATGCCCGACGAGCCGATCACCTGGACCGACCTGGTGCGCGGTGAAACGACCTTCGCGCCGGGTTCGGTACCCGACTACGCGCTCACCCGCGCGAGCGGGGATCCGTTGTACACGTTGGTCAATCCGGTCGATGACGCGCTGATGAAGATCACCCACGTGTTGCGCGGCGAGGATCTGCTGTCGTCGACGCCGCGTCAGATCGCGCTGTACAAGGCGCTGATCCGCATCGGCGTCGCGGAGCGCGTCCCGGAGTTCGGGCACCTGCCCGCCGTGCTCGGCGAGGGCACCAAGAAGCTGTCGAAGCGCGACCCGCAGTCCAACCTCTTCCTGCACCGCGACCGCGGCTTCATTCCCGAGGGACTGCTCAATTATCTGGCGCTGCTTGGCTGGTCGATCGCCGACGACCGCGACGTGTTCAGCCTCGACGAGATGGTCGAGGCCTTCGACGTGGTGGACGTCAATTCCAACCCGGCGAGGTTCGACCAGAAGAAGGCCGATGCGCTGAACGCCGATCACATTCGACTGCTGACCGAGGACGACTTCACACAACGGCTGCGCGCCTACTTCGATACGCACGGTCATGACACCGGTCTCGACGATGAACGCTTCGCCGAGGCTGCGCGGCTGGTGCAGACCCGCATCGTCGTCCTCTCCGACGCGTGGGGTCTGTTGAAGTTCCTCAACGACGACGAGTTCGCTCTCGACGAAAAGGCGGCCGCCAAGGAGATACGTGCCGAAGCGAAGCCGGTGCTGGACGCCGCATTGAGTGCACTTGAGGCCGTCGGCGAATGGCGGTCCGATGCGATCGAGTCCGCGCTCAAGGGCGCTCTGCTCGACGATCTGGGACTCAAACCACGCAAGGCGTTCGGCCCGATCCGGGTGGCTGCGACGGGATCGACGATCAGCCCGCCGCTGTTCGAGTCGCTGGAGCTACTCGGCCGCGAGCGCAGCCTGGCGCGTCTGGCTGCCGGCCGTGACCACGCGGCGGCCGCCGCAGACGGCGCGTGAAAAGTCGACGCGAAATCTTTGGTAATCTGCACGTCGGCCCGGCATCACCGGCCAGTTGCCCGACAACTGGTCGTCTGGCCGTAACATGACCTGTGACCAGCGGTTACAGGTGGCCAATGGGGTATGGTGTAATTGGCAACACAGCTGATTCTGGTTCAGCCATTCTAGGTTCGAGTCCTGGTACCCCAGCTGCATCGACGATTAGGGTCGGCACTAGCTCCTGAGCTATGCTTTCCCATCGGAAAATGTTCTAGCCCCCGTCGTCTAGCGGCCTAGGACGCCGCCCTCTCACGGCGGTAGCGTGGGTTCGAATCCCATCGGGGGTACAAGCGAGTGAGCCGAGAGGCGCGGGAGCTCGCTCTCGCGTCCGAGGTGATTGAGCTTGGTGACGAGCGCGAATGCGCCAGGACACTCGTATATTTCTTTACGGCGTCGGACCTGCCGAAATGAACTCCCTCAGTTGAGTGAAGCCGCCGTGTCGTTTGGCCTGGTAGGCCCAGATCGCCGCGATCACCGGCAGCGGGCCCAGCGCCACCCACCAGCGCGCGGTCGACGGCACCAACTCCGCGATCGCCTGGCTGCGTGGAACACCGTCGACGGTCGCCGGCAGCCACTCGTTCAGCAGGATCGCCAGCATGCGGGTCGCCTCGAATGGACCGGCGATCGTTGCGAGTACCCAGCTGACACATGCGATCAGCAGTGCCCATGGCCACGCCAGCAGCAGTGACTGATCGTCGACGATGTCGGCGGACGCGCGGACCGTCTCGCCGATGAACGCGACACCGAGCACCGCGAGAAGCACGCCGACCTGGGCGGCCAACAGGTCGTCGAGCACCGGATTGGATTGTTCGTCACCGGATCTCGTCGGCAGCCCGAATGCCAGCGACACCAGTCCCGCCAGCAGTGCCAACAGCGCAAGCGCCGACGTCGAATCATCGACACGCATGAACGACTCGGTCAGGGTGCGCGCCACGAGTTGTGACGACGCGGCGGGCCGTGTGCGATACAGAACCATCACCACCAGACCGGAGATGACGATCGCGGTCAGCCACGCAACCACCGCCGCGCAGATGATCACCAGCGCCGTCGAGCCGATGATCGGCACGAGCTGCGAGTTCTCGGCGGCGCCGTTGCGCACGACAAGCAGCGGCACCACGCCGAGCGCCACGACCGCTGCGGCCCGCATGACGAGCGGCAGCGTGAACAACGTGATGTCGCCCGCGTCCAGATCGGGATCGCGGCGCCTGATCGAGGCAAGCTCCGCCTTGAGAACCGAGCGCGCCCGGTGAAACGACGTGCTGTCGCGCACAGCGCGAAGCTTAAAGCGTGTCGAGGCGAATCAGAGCCGTCTTGTCAGCGCGTCGGCGGCCGCAACCAGATCCGCCGCCCATCGCGCGCCTGGCCTGCGGCCCATCCGGTCGATCGGCCCCGAGACGGAAACCGCTGCGATGACCTGGCCCCGCCCGTCGCGGACCGGTGCGGACACACTCGCGACGCCGGGCTCGCGCTCGGCAACACTCTGCGCCCAGCCGCGCTTGCGCACTTCGGCCAAGGTCCGATCGGTGAACTTGGCCGCAGGCAGCACCGCCTGCTGTGTAGCGGCGTCGCTGTAGGCCAACAGAATCTTCGCCCCGGAACCGGCCGTCATCGGTAGGTGAGCGCCCACCGGCACCGTATCCCTCAGTCCCGCAGGCGGTTCCAGCGCTGCAACGCAGATCCGGGAAGTACCTTCACGCCGATACAGCTGCACGCTCTCGCCGGTGATCTCACGCAGCCTCGGCAGCACTGCGGCGCCCGCGGCCAACAGTGGATCGTTGACCTGCCCGGCCAACTCGACGAGCGCGGGCCCGAGCCGCCATCGGCCCTCGGCATCCCTGGCCAGCAGGCGATGAACCTCCAACCCCGCGGCAAGCCGATGCGCGGTGGCCCGCGGCAGCCCGGTGCGTTCGCACAGTTCGGCCAGCCCACAGGGCGACTCGGAAATCGTGTGCAGCAGTCCCACGGCTTTGTCCAGCACGCCGATACCGCTATCCTGTCTCACAAGGAGATACTAGCGTTCCAGATTGTGAGATAGTCAAGTATGACGAACGACACGCGGCCGCGCACACTTGCGGAGAAGGTATGGGATGACCATGTCGTCGCACTGGGCGGCGGCACCGGTGACGCCCGCGAACCCGATCTGATCTACATCGACCTTCATCTCGTGCACGAGGTGACGAGTCCACAGGCTTTCGACGGGCTTCGGCTCGCCGGCCGCGGTGTGCGTCGACCGGATCTCACCATCGCCACCGAAGACCACAACGTGCCGACGATCGACATCGACAAGCCGATCGCCGATCCGGTGTCGCGCACACAGGTGGAAACGCTGCGGCGCAATTGCGAGGAATTCGGTATCCGGCTGCATCCGATGGGCGACGCCGAACAGGGCATCGTGCACATCATCGGACCGCAGCTCGGCCTCACCCAGCCCGGTATGACGGTCGTCTGCGGCGACAGCCACACATCCACTCATGGCGCGTTCGGTGCACTCGCGATGGGTATCGGCACATCGGAGGTCGAACATGTGCTCGCCACGCAGACCTTGCCGCTGCGACCGTTCAAGACGATGGCGGTCAATGTCGACGGTCAACTTCCGCCCGGTGTCAGCGCGAAGGACATCATCCTCGCGGTGATCGCGAAGATCGGTACCGGCGGCGGCCAGGGGCACGTCATCGAATACCGCGGCAGCGCCATCGAGTCGTTGTCGATGGAAGGCCGGATGACGATCTGCAACATGAGCATCGAGGCGGGCGCGCGTGCGGGCATGGTTGCGCCTGACGAGACGACGTATGAATTCCTGCGCGGGCGTCCGCACGCACCCAAGGGTGCGGATTGGGACGCCGCGGTCGCAGCGTGGGACCAGTTGCGCACCGACGAAGGCGCGGAGTTCGACAGCGAGGTGTACATCGACGCGGCGACGTTGAGCCCGTTCGTGACGTGGGGAACCAATCCGGGCCAGGGTGTGCCACTGTCGGCGTCGGTGCCCGATCCGGAGTTGATGCTCGACGACGCCGAACGGCAGTCGGCCGAGAAGGCGTTGACCTACATGGATCTGCGGCCGGGCACGGCGATGCGCGATATCGCGGTCGACACCGTCTTCGTCGGCTCATGCACCAACGGACGCATCGAAGATCTGCGCGTGGTCGCCGACGTGCTGCGCGGCCGCAAGGTCGCCGACGGTGTGCGGATGCTCGTCGTGCCGGGTTCGATGCGGGTGCGCGCGCAGGCCGAATCCGAGGGATTGGACGAGATCTTCACCGCTGCAGGCGCGGAGTGGCGCCAGGCGGGCTGCTCGATGTGCCTCGGTATGAACCCCGACCAGTTGTCGCCGGGACAGCGGTGTGCATCGACATCCAATCGAAATTTCGAGGGCAGGCAGGGTAAGGGCGGCCGCACACATCTGGTGTCGCCCGCCGTCGCCGCCGCGACCGCAGTGCGCGGCACGCTGTCCTCACCGGCGGACCTGAGCAGTTAGAGGAGACGAATCGTGGAACCGTTCCGTACGCATACCGGCATCGGAGTGCCGCTGCGCCGTTCGAATGTCGACACTGATCAGATCATCCCCGCGGTGTATTTGAAGCGGGTGACCCGAACGGGTTTCGAGGATGGACTGTTCGCGTCGTGGCGCACTGATCCATCGTTTGTTTTGAACCTGAGCCCGTTCGACAAAGGTTCGGTGTTGGTGGCCGGCCCCGATTTCGGCACCGGTTCGTCACGCGAACACGCGGTGTGGGCGCTCATGGACTACGGCTTCCGGGTCGTCATCTCGTCTCGGTTCGCGGATATTTTTCGCGGCAACGCGGGCAAGGCGGGCTTGTTGGCGGCAGAAGTTTCTCAGGATGATGTCGAACTGCTGTGGAAGCTCATCGAGCAGCAGCCGGGACTGGAAATCACTGTGAACCTTCAAGATCGGAACGTGGCCGCAGGAACGGTCCTGTTGCCGTTCAAGATTGACGATTACACGGCCTGGCGATTGCTCGAAGGACTCGACGATATAGGCCTTACGCTGCGAAAACTCGATCAAATCGAGTCCTATGAATCCAATCGACCGGATTGGAAACCGCGTACGTTACCCGCCCCTGGATAGCGGCAGAAGCAATCGAAATTAGGGTCTTCGAAACAGCTCTTCTGACCCCCTCGCCAGCGACCATGCGCGGCAACCAGATTCCGGAAATTCGCGCCAGCAACGCTTGAAATTGCGCGTGGCTCTTGGAAATCAGTGGTATGTCGTATTACCGTGTCTTTCTAGTTGGTCCAAGGTGGATCACTGGTGTGGAGGTTTTGCATGAACAAAGCAGAGCTGATCGACGTACTCACGAAGAAGCTCAACACGGATCGACGGACCGCGACCGAGGCGGTCGAAAACATCGTCGACACCATCGTGCGTGCAGTGCATAAGGGTGACAGCGTCACCATTACCGGTTTCGGCGTTTTCGAACAGCGCCGTCGTGCAGCCCGGGTCGCGCGTAATCCGCGCACCGGGGAGACAGTGAAAGTGAAGCCAACGTCGGTGCCGGCATTCCGGCCCGGCGCTCAGTTCAAAGCGGTTGTCTCTGGCGCACAGCGCCTCCCGGCGGAAGGACCTGCAGTGAAACGTGGAAGTGGTGCTGGTGGAGCTCGTAAGGCCGCTAAGAAGTCGGCCGCCAAGAAGACGGTGAAGCGTGCTGCCGCCAAGAAGGCAGTGAAGCGCAGCGCCGCCAAGAAGGCAGTGAAGCGCAGCGCCGCCAAGAAGGCAGTGAAGCGCAGCGCCGCCAAGAAGGCAGTGAAGCGCAGCGCCGCCAAGAAGACGGTGAAGCGTGCTGCCGCGAAGAAGACGGTGAAGCGTGCCGCCGCCAAGAAGACGGCGAAGCGCAGTCCGGCCAAGAAGACCGCGCGCAGGGCGCCGGCCAAGAAGGCTGGTCGTCGCTGACTTCTAGACGGAAACGCCGTGGGTCATCGCGACCCACGGCGTTTCTGCGTGTTGCGGCCCGCTAGCTCGCGACGGCCTCGACGATGGAGGCGGGCCCCACCGTGGGCACAGTCCGCGTGAATCGGAAACCGGCCTGCCGCAACAGTTCGGCGTACTCCGCCTCCGTGCGTTCTCTACCGGTTGCGGCGACCAGCATCTCCAGATCGAGCAGCTTCGAGATGTGCTCGCGGTCGTCGTCGGGCACCACCGCTTCGATGATCAGCACCTTCGCGTTGGGGTTCATGGCGGTGCGGACATTGCGCAGTATCTGCACCGACTTCTCGTCATCCCAGTCGTGAATGATGTGCTTGAGCAGGTACGCGTCCCCGCCGGCGGGAACCGATTCGAAAAACGATCCGGCGACGGTCGTGCATCTGTCCGCCACACCGGCGGGCTCGAGAACCGACGGTGCGCCCTCGATCACCGAATCGGCATCGAACAGGATGCCCTTGCTGGTCTTTGCCTGACGAAGGATCTCGGCAAGCAGCAGGCCGTGGCCGCCGCCCACGTCCACAATCGTGTGAAACCCGGAGAAGTCGTAGGCGGACACCACCACCGGCGTCTCCATCTTCGAGATGCTCGTCATCCCGTCGTTGAACACCGCCGCGAGTTCGGGAACGTCTTCGAACCACTCGAATGTCGGCTTGCCCCTGAGTTCCTCGATCGCACAACGGCCGCTGCGCACTGACTGCGACAGCTGGCCCCAGTGTTCCCAGTGCAGGGGATCGCCCCAGAACAGCACGATGCCCCGCATGGATTCGGGTGCGTCGGCACGCAACGCCTCACCTCTGCGGGCCAGGGAGAAACGTCGATCGCGATGCTGCTCGAAGACGTCGTGGCTGGCGAGCAGTCGCATGAGTCGGTACACCGCGTCAGGGTTGGCGCCGACGGTCTGCGCAATCTCGTCAGCCGATCGCGGCCCATCACGCAGCGCTTCGACGATGCCGAGTTTGGTGACGGTGTACACGCCCTGGGCGACCCAGGACGAGGACAACAGTTCGAGCACGGATGCGCTCGGTGGCTGCAATTTCCGCTCGATGCGGCGCAATCGCCGCCGCACGGAATCGATCGCACGGGCAAGCCGAACCGGTGGGAGTTTGGGGGGCGCGTCGGCGGGCATTGGTTCCTTTCGGGGCTTCGCCGGCACGTGCGCCGGCTATTTCTTCGTGGCGAGCGGACTACCGATGTGGTCGGCTGCCACCAAATGTCCCTGCCATGATGACAGCACCCATGTGCTGCCCTTGCGATTGCGTGACTTGTCGGGTTTGACCCCGTCGCGCGCGCACCACCAGTCGATGAGATCGGGAATCACCTTGCCCTGTGTGCAGATCACCGGTGTGCCGTCTGCGGAGGCGATCTCGAGTACTCGGTGCCGTGCCGCCTTGCGATTCTCTGCGTAGGCTTCCTCGGTCAACAGCGGCTCGTCCTGGATGCCCACCCCGAGTTTCTCTGCCAACGGTTCGAGGGTCTGACGGCAGCGGGTGCGGTCGGCCGCGTACAAGGTATCGGCGCCGAACGCGAGGAGTTGACCGACCAACGATTCGGCTTGGGCCCGTCCACGCTTGTCGAGTGGGCGCAACCGATCGTCGCCCTTGTAGCGGGACTTGCTGCCCGCGGTGCCGTGCCGAACGATCAAGACGGTGTCCGTGTCGGCTGGCAGTTTGGCGAACCTGCGCAACACCTTCCGGTCGTGCGGATACTGAAGCTGTTTGATCGCCGCCGAGACGGGCAGCCACTTCAACTCGTCGACTTCGTCGTTCGGGGTGAACTCACCGTCGACGATGCGGGCCGCCCAGTACCGCACTTTCTTGGTGCCCTGGTTTTCGACCGGATAGCTGACCGTGGCCAACCTGCGGCCGAGGTGTGCGGTGTAGCCGGTCTCCTCGTGCACTTCGCGCACCGCTGTCACCGGTTCGCTCTCGCCCGGGTCGACCTTGCCCTTGGGCAGTGACCAGTCGTCGTAGCGTGGCCGGTGGATCACCGCGACTTCCGGTTCGCCGCCGTCATCGCTGCAGCGCCACAGCACTGCACCCGCCGCAAGCACCGACTTGTTCGCCGGCACCGCGTCATCGGAAGAGGATTCCTTCGACAACTCAACTCCTGCAGGTCTTCGACAACCGCGGAACCGTCAAGGATGGCGATGGCGTTCCATCAGCCACACCTGGTGGTCGCGCACGGTCTCGCCTTCTCGCGGTGATGCGATCCAACTACCGTCGGCATTCAACTCCCAGCATCTGGTGGCCGGATTCATCGCCGACTCGAACACCTCGTCCAATTGCGCCTTGAGCCTCGGATCCTTCACTTGCGCCATCACTTCGACTCGGCGGTCCAGATTGCGATGCATCATGTCCGCGCTTCCGATCCAGTACTCGTCGATGGCGCGGAAGTGAATGATCCGGGAATGCTCGAGGAACCGGCCCAGAATCGAGCGGACGACGATGTTCTCGGAGTAACCCTCAGCGCCCGGACGCAGCGCGCAGATACCGCGCACCACGACCTCGACCCGCACCCCGGCCTGTGAGGCGCGATAGAGAGCGTCGATCACCTGCTCGTCGACCAACGCGTTCGCCTTGAGCCTGATCCTTCCCTCGGCGCCGTCGCGGGTGGCGGCGACTTCGCGTTCGATGCGTTCGATGATGCCTCTGCGTACGCCCTGCGGGGCGACGAGCAGGTTGCGATAGGAATCCTTGCGCGAGTATCCGGTCAGCGAGTTGAAGAGATCGGTGAGGTCGGCGCCGATGTCGGGGGCGGCGGTGAGCAGGCCGACATCCTCATAGAGGCGAGCGGTTTTCGGGTTGTAGTTGCCGGTGCCCACATGGCAGTAGCGCCGGATGGCCGAACCTTCCCGCCGCACCACCAGCGCCGTCTTGCAGTGCGTCTTGAGACCGATCAGGCCGTAGACGACGTGCACGCCGGCTTGTTCGAGTGCCCGCGCCCACTTGATGTTCGCCTGCTCGTCGAACCGCGCCTTGATCTCCACGAGCGCAACGACCTGCTTACCCGCCTCTGCCGCGTCGATCAGCGCATTGACGATCGGGGAGTCGCCGGACGTGCGGTACAGGGTCTGCTTGATCGCCAGGACATTCGGGTCGGCGGCGGCCTGTTCGATGAACCGCTGCACGGTGGTGGAGAACGAGTCATAAGGGTGGTGCACGAGAACGTCGCCGTCTCGCAGCGTCGCGAAGATGCTCTTCGGCGTCTCCCGCTCACCGAACGCGGGCGGGGTGGCGGGTACGAACGGCGGATCCTTCAACTCGGGACGGTCGACGCCGTAGATCTGCCACAGCGACGAGAGGTCCAGCAGCCCGGGCACTTCGATGACGTCACCCGGATTCACGTCGAGCTCACGCAGCAGCAGCTCGAGCATGTTCTCGGTCATGTCGTCGGCGACCTCGAGGCGCACCGGCGACCCGAATCGCCTGCGCGCCAGTTCGCGTTCCAGTGCCTGCAGCAGATCCTCGTCGCGGTCCTCCTCGACCTCGAAATCCGCATTGCGGGTGATCCGGAAGGCATGGTGCTCGACGATCTCCAGGCCGGGGAACAACACCGTGAGGAACGCCGCGATCAGTTCCTCCATCGGAAGGAATCGCAATTCGCCGTCGCGGCTGTCGAGTTCGACGAAGCGGTCGACGTTGTCGGGCACCTTGATTCGGGCGAAGTGCTGGCCGCCGTCGTCGGGATGCTTGACGGTGATGGCGAGGTTCAGGCTCAATCCGCTCACGAACGGGAACGGGTGAGCGGGATCGACCGCCAACGGCGTGAGCACCGGGAACACCTGTTCGTGGAAGTAGGCCGACAGCCGTTCGCGCTCGGCGTCGTCGAGTTCGGCCCACGTGACGATGACGATGCCCTTCTCCGCGAGCGCCGGGCGTACCGCGTCGGAGAACACGTGTGCGTGCCTTCGGGCGATCTGCTGGGTGCGTTCGCTGATCCGGCGCAATTGCTCACGGGGGGACAGCCCGTCGGCCGAGCGCACCGACAAGCCCATCTCGTCGCGGCGTTTCAGCCCCGCCACCCGCACCATGTAGAACTCGTCGAGGTTGGAGGCGAAGATCGCGAGGAACTTGGCGCGTTCGAGCAGCGGCAGGGACGGGTCGGCGGCCAGCGCCAACACGCGACCGTTGAAATCCAGCCAGCTCAGCTCGCGGTTGAGATAGCGGTCCTCGGGAAGGGCGTTGTCGACGGTAGGGGCGGTCGCCGCCGGTGGCGCCTCGGGGTTTCTTCCGTCCTCATCGCGGTGAGACGCCGATTCACCCGGCACCTTGGTGGTGCCGTCCTGTCGAATTCGAGTCTCGGCTTCGGTCATCCACCTGATCTTTCCTCATAGCAGACCCGAACGGCCACTGACAGCCGATATCCTCAACTGCTGTTCATCTTGGCCGACCGATGGCCTGTGCGGTCGCCGATCCGACGCCGAGCCTGCGTGCCACCATCAGGTCGTCAGGAGTGTCGATGTCGCAGCGCAGGCCCGGCCACGCGCCGGTCAGCTCGATCGCCCCCGAATGCTGATGCCGTCGGGCCGAATCGGGCCCGAACGCAGGTTCCAGCGGCACCCCGAACGCAAACAGCGCAGAGGTGCCGGTGCCGTGCCGGTCGCCGACGAAACTGCGGCGGTATCCGCGCGCCGCGGCGATCGCCTCGGCCAGCTCCTGCGGCTGCAGGGCAGGCAGATCTCCTTGCAGCGCAACGATATTGGCCGTCGTTTCCCGAATGGCCGCCTCGGCCGCGGAGATCGCGTTGTTCAGCGGGTTGCGGTGGCCGTCGGGCGTCGGGTCGGCCAGCACCTGTGCGCCCAGCTCCAGTGCCGCCTCGGCCGCGACCTGGTCGGGGGTGACGACGGTGACCGACTGCAGCGCGGGCACCGCCAACGCGGCCCTGATGGTGTCGACCATCATCGCCAGCACCACGCTTTCCCTGGTGGCGGCGGAGAACACCGGCGCCAGTCGCGTCTTTGCGGCGGCGAGCCGCTTGACGGCGATCACCAATCCGACGTCGGCGGGCGCGCCGGTCTGCGTGCCGCTCATGGGTTTCTATCCTGCCAGTTGACGCGAGCTAGGGTTGAGCCGTGGTCGAGGCGGCAGTGATGGGAGCTGGTGCGTGGGGGACTGCGCTGGCCAAGGTGTTGGCTGACGCGGGCAACGGCGTCACGTTATGGGCTCGTCGCGAAGACCTGGCCGCCGAGATCAACAGCACGCACCGCAATCCCGAGTACCTCGACGATGTGAAGCTGCCGCCGTCGATCCGCGCCACCAGTGACCCCGCCGAGGCGCTGACCGGTGCCTGCACGGTGTTCCTTGCGGTGCCGTCGCAGACGTTGCGACCGAATCTCACCGAGTGGACCGGCCTGCTCGGCGACGACGCGACGCTGGTCAGCCTGGCCAAGGGCATCGAGCTGGACACGTTGATGCGGATGAGCCAGGTGATCATGCAGGTGACCGGCGCCGACGCGGCGCGGGTTGCCGTCGTCACCGGACCCAACCTCGCCAGCGAGATCGCCGAGGAGCAGCCGGCGGCCACGGTCGTCGCCTGCGCCGACTCCGGACGCGCCGTCGCACTGCAGCGGGCGCTGTCCACCGGTTACTTCCGCCCCTACACGAACGCGGACGTCATCGGCGCGGAGGTGGGCGGCGCGTGCAAGAACGTCATCGCACTGGCCTGCGGGATGGCCGCGGGCGTCGGCATGGGCGAGAACTCGGTGGCGGCGATCATCACCCGCGGGCTCGCCGAGATCATGCGGCTGGGAATCGCGTTGGGCGCCAAACCCGCCACCCTGGCCGGGTTGGCAGGCGTCGGCGACCTCGTCGCGACATGTACGTCCCCGCATTCGCGCAACCGCAGTTTCGGCTCGCGACTCGGCAAAGGGGATTCTCTGGAGGAGGCGAAGCTGGCCGGCGGCGGCCACGTCGCAGAGGGCGTCACGTCGTGCGAGTCCGTACTGGCGCTCGCCAGCAGCTACGACGTCGAAATGCCGTTGACCGACGCCGTTCACCGGGTGTGCCACAGAGGATTGTCGGTACCCGAGGCGGTCGCGCTGCTGCTCGGTCGCAGCACCAAACCGGAATAGCGGGCATGTCCGGCGTGTACGGCGATTCCACCAGAAGCGTCAAAGCGGTTGGCTCAGAGGCGCTTCCGGGATCTCCCGTCGCACCGCCGCCGGTGCCTGCCGCTGCGTACCACATCCCGCCGAGCGAAGACGACTCACTCGACAGCTACGGGCGTTATCACAATCCCACGTGGCGGCAACTGGAATCGGCTCTCACCGAACTGGAAGGCGCTGTTGCGGCGTTGACGTTCGCGTCCGGAATGGCCGCGATCACGTCGACACTACGTGCCCTCGTCAAGCCGCGGACCACATTGGTCGTGCCAGCGGACGGCTACTACCAGGTGCGCCGGTACGCGACCGAATACCTTGCCCCGCAAGGCACCGTGATCGAGGCGAGATGCGCCGACATCATCGACGCGGCTTCACGCGCCGACGTGGTGCTCGCGGAGACACCGTCGAATCCCGGCCTCGACGTGGTCGATCTGCACGCCCTTGCGATGGCGTGCCGCAACCGGGGCGCGACGCTCATCGTCGACAACACCACCGCGACACCCCTTGGGCAGCAACCGTTGTCGCTGGGGGCCGATCTGGTGGTGGGCAGCGGAACCAAGACGCTGTCGGGCCATCACGATCTGCTCGCAGGTTACGTGGCGGGCAGCCACCCGGACCAGATGGCCGCGATCGAGAACGAACGCAGGCTCGCCGGTGCGATCCTCGGCACGTTCGAGGCTTGGCTGGTGTTGCGCAGCATGGGCACCGCAGGGCTACGGTTCGAGCGCCAGTGCCAGAACGCTCTCGCGATGGCGCTGACGCTGCGGGCCCATCCCGCCGTGCGGTCGGTGCGCTACCCCGGACTCACCGAAGACCCGTCGTACGAGGTGGCGAACCGGCAGATGAAGCGCTTCGGCGGAATCGTGGCGATCGAACTCGCCGATGCCGCCGCCGTCCATGCGCTGGTGCAGAAGAGCAACCTGTTGATCTCCTCGACCAGCTTCGGCGGCATCCACAGTTCGGTCGATCGCCGCGCCCGCTGGGGTGACCCGGTCGGTGAGGGCTTCGCGCGCATTTCCGCTGGTATCGAGGACACCGACGATCTGGTCGCCGACCTCGAGCAGGCGCTGGGGTAGTGCGGGGCCGCAGCGCTACATCGTGCGGGTTTCTTCAGGGGCGGTAGCCTCTCTAGGTTGTGACCGCCCGCCACCAGCCGGAGCCTGCCGGCCGCGTCCGTGTCGCCGTTGTCTACGGCGGACGCAGCTCCGAACACGCTATTTCCTGCGTTTCCGCAGGTAGCATCCTCCGTCACCTCGATCCTGAGCGCTTCGAGGTGGTCGCGGTCGGCATCACGCCCGGCGGGTCCTGGGTGCTGACCAACGCCGAGCCTGATTCTCTGACGATCACGGACGGGCAGCTGCCCGAGGTCAGCGGTTCGTCCGGCACAGCGCTGGCCCTTCCCGCCGACCCCGGCCGCGGTGGCCAGCTGCTCTCGCTGGGACAGGGCGCCGCGGGCGAGCTGCTGGCCTCGGTCGACGTCGTCTTTCCCGTCCTGCACGGCCCCTACGGGGAGGACGGCACCATCCAGGGCCTGCTCGAACTGGCCGGTGTGCCGTACGTCGGCGCGGGTGTGCTCGCGAGCGCGGCGGGGATGGACAAGGAGTTCACCAAGAAGCTGCTCGCCGCAGAGGGCCTGCCGATCGGCGATCACGTGGTGCTGCGTCCGCATACCGAGACGCTGGAACTCGAAGAGCGCGAAGGTCTCGGGTTGCCCGTGTTCGTCAAGCCTGCGCGCGGCGGATCGTCGATCGGGGTCAACCGCGTGACGTCGTGGGACGAGCTGCCCGTCGCGATCGCCGACGCGCGCAAACACGACCCCAAGGTCATCGTCGAAGCGGCGGTGCCGGGCCGCGAACTCGAATGCGGGGTACTGGAATTGCCCGACGGCAGGATCGAGGCGAGCACTGTCGGCGAGATCCGGGTGGCCGGCGTCCGCGGCCGCGAGGACGGGTTCTACGACTTCGCCACGAAATATCTCGAGGACGCCGCCGAACTCGACGTGCCCGCCAAGGTCGACGACGAGGTCGCCGACGAAGTGCGCAGGCTGGCCATCCGGGCGTTCCGGGCGATCGACTGTCAGGGGCTGGCCCGCGTCGACTTCTTTCTGACCGACGACGGCCCCGTCGTCAACGAGATCAACACGATGCCAGGCTTCACCACGATCTCGATGTACCCGAGGATGTGGGCGGCCAGCGGCGTCGACTACCCGACCCTGCTGGCGGCGATGGTGGACACCGCGCTGGCTCGGGGCACCGGCCTGCGCTAACGGGCGGGCGCCGGATCGACCGGCTTGGCGGGCATGGTCTGCGCGATCGCCTCGGAGATCTCCTGGATGGGCGTCGGCCCCGTACCGCTCGGCAGCGTCAGGGCTATATATACGGGCCGATCCACCGCGAACCAGGTGCTTCTGTCGTCGTCGGTCACCTCGAACCACTGCACGGAATCGACGACCTGGGTCGGCGCGCCGACGACGAAATCGAGCGGGCGGTCCAGACCGCAGCGCAGGATGATCGGTTCGGCTTGCGACTCCGCCCGCCACGCGGCGGCACCCGGGGGTGCCGGGTCGGCTGCGCGAACGCGCCGGTAATCGCCCAGCTGTTCGGGCAGCGCGGCCATCAACGCCGCGCATTCGGGGCTCTGCGCCTGCGGTGCCGGCACCGTCGCGATCGGCACGGGTTCCTCCTGCGCGGGCGCCTGCCGCAGCACCGCGACGGTCAGCACGCCCACCGCCGCTGCGACGGCGATCACCACGGCGGCGATCAGCAACGACCGCGGCGGTCCGTCGGTGCCGTCGTCGGCTTCGGATGCCACGAGGGCAACTCTAGGGTCAGGCTCCCGCGGCGATGGGGCAGGTCAGCGTCCGCGTGATTCCGGGCACCTTCTGAACTGACGGCACGACGGAGCCCTGCAGCTCGTCCATGGTGTCCGCGCCGATGCGCACGACGACGTCGTAGGGACCGGTGACGTACTCGGCCGACCGCACACCCGCCAGGTCGGCCAGTTGCTTGGCGACGACCTCGGCGCGGCCCACATCGGTTTGGATCAGCATGAAAGCCTCGACCACCCGGTGTCTCCTCCGCTCGCTGCATAGACTCCACGCCGCAGGGACCAAAAGTACCGCAGGTTTGCCCGGCGTTCAGCGCGCCCGAGCGGGCATGCGGTCAGCGAGGAGGGGCCATGGCCGGCGACGAGCCTGCCGAGAGCATGGCTGGGCTGGGGGAGTTCGTCGTCATCGACCGGTTGGTCGCGGGCCGGAAACAGCCCGACGTGGTCACCGTCGGCCCCGGCGACGACGCGGCCGTGGTCACCGCTCCCGACGGCAGGACCGTGGTCTCGACGGACATGCTGGTGGAGGGCAGGCACTTCCGGCTCGACTGGTCGTCGCCGCACGACGTCGGCCGCAAGGCGATCGCCCAGAACGCCGCGGACATCGAGGCGATGGGGGCGGTGCCGACGGCATTCGTCGTCGCATTCGGCGCACCGGGTGACACGCCGGCGGCGAGTTCTGTCGAACTGGCCGACGGCATGTGGGAAGAAGCCCGATTGTTCGGCGCCGCGATCGTCGGCGGGGACCTGGTCAGCGCACCGCAATGGGTGATATCGGTGACCGCCCTCGGTGATCTCGACGGGCGTGCCCCGGTGCTGCGGTCGGGCGCCCACCCGGGTGACACGGTGGCCGTCACAGGTGTACTGGGACGGTCGGCCGCGGGATTCGCACTGTGCGACAACGACATCGACGGTTTCGCCGCGCTGCGGCGGGCACACCTGACGCCGGAGCCACCGTACGGTCAGGGCCAGGCCGCAGCCGACAACGGTGCGAGGGCCATGACAGATGTCTCCGACGGGCTCATCGCCGACCTCGGCCACATCGCGCACGCATCGGGGGTCGGCGTCAACGTGTCGACCGCGTCGTTGGCCGTCGACCGGGAGGCGCTGTCGGAGGCCGCGGACGCCGTCGGCGTCGATCCGTGGACGTGGGTGCTCGGCGGCGGTGAAGACCACGCATTGGTCGCGACATTCCCCGGGCCGCCGCCGACGGGATGGCGGAGCATCGGCACGGTGCTCGACGGTCCGCCGCGGGTGCTGGTCGACGGTGAGCAGTGGGCGGGAAAGCCGGGTTGGCAGTCCTATGACTGAGCCGAGCCGCTAGGTTCAACTCTCGTGACTGCACGCCCATTGAGTGAGTTGGTCGAGGCGGGGTGGGCGGAGGCGCTCGAACCGGTGGCCGGTCAGGTGGCGCAGATGGGGGAGTTCCTGCGCGCCGAGATCGCTGCGGGCAACGGGTATCTGCCTGCCGGGCGGAATGTGTTGCGGGCGTTCACGTTCCCGTTCGATCAGGTGCGGGTGCTGATCGTCGGCCAGGATCCGTATCCGACGCCGGGCCACGCAGTCGGTCTCAGTTTCTCGGTCGCTCCCGACGTGCGGCCGCTGCCGCGCAGCCTCGACAACATCTTCGCCGAGTACGGCAAGGACCTCGGTTATCCGCCGCCTGCCACCGGAGATCTCACGCCGTGGTGCGAACGCGGAGTGATGCTGCTCAACAGGGTGCTCACCGTGCGGCCGGGAACGCCCGCGTCGCACAGGGGCAAGGGCTGGGAGATCGTCACCGAATGCGCGATTCGAGCGCTGGTGGCGCGCTCACAGCCGTTGGTCGCGGTGCTGTGGGGTCGCGACGCGTCGACGCTCAAGCCGATGCTCGACGGCGCCGACTGCGTGGCAATCGAGTCTCCGCACCCGTCGCCGCTCTCGGCGTCGCGCGGGTTCTTCGGATCGCGGCCGTTCAGCCGCGCCAATGAACTACTCGAGAAGATGGGCGCCGAACCGATCGACTGGCGGCTGCCCTAGCTACGCCGAGATCGACGTTTTGGCGGATTTCTCTCGCACAAATGCGCCCAAACGTTGGTTTGGGCGGGAATCAGCCGCGGGTGACCTTGCCTGCCTTGATGCAGGACGTGCAGACGTTGATGCGCTTCTTGTTGCCGCCCGGGTGGGTCACGGCGCGCACGCTCTGGATGTTGGGGTCCCACCGACGGCTGGTCCGGCGATGGGAGTGCGAAACCGACTTGCCAAAGCCGGGGCCCTTCCCGCAGATATCGCAGACGGCAGCCATATCGAGAACTCCTTGGATCAGTGCTTCGGGGGGTCAATGTTCGCCTCGCCGGACAGCCGGCGGCGGGTCGACCCGACAACCTGACCAGGATACCGGGCCGCAAACAGAACACCAAAACGCTGTCCACCGGCTGCGGACCAGGCCGGTCGATGTTACCGGCGATGTCCGGCGCAGTGGATAGGCTGGCGCCCACCGGGGGTTTGGTTTGTTGGGTGGGAGGTGGGCGACCGATGGCCGAGCCTGGCAGGCGGCTGGACGCGTCCGGAATGCGTGAATGGGCGCACACATCGGTTTCGGACCTGATCACGCACACCGACGAGATCAACCGGCTCAACGTCTTCCCGGTGGCCGACGCCGATACCGGGACGAACATGCTGTTCACGATGCGTGCGGCGTGGGCGGAGGCCGACGCCACCGCGGGCACCGGGGACATCGTCGAGGTGTCCTCGGCGCTTGCGCGCGGCGCCCTCCACGGCGCGCGGGGCAACTCCGGGGTGATCCTGTCGCAGATCCTCCGGGGCCTCGCCGACGTCATCGCCGACGCCTCTGAGCAGCGACGAGGCGATCTGGCCGATATCGACGGCGCCGTGATGGCCGCGGCGCTGCGCCACTCGGTCGCGCTGGTCGTGAAGTCGATGGGCGAGTCGGTGCCCGGCACCATCGTGTCGGTCCTGCAGGCAGCGGCCGAGGCGGCCGAGGACGCCGCCGGGCCGGGCGCCACCCTCGCCGGTGCGGTGACCGCGGCCTCGGATGCGGCGGTGAGCGCCCTCGACAAGACCACCGAGCAGCTCGACGTCCTCACCGACGCCGGCGTGGTCGATGCGGGCGGTCGCGGTCTGCTCGTGCTGCTCGACGCGCTCTCGAAGACCGTTCTGGGGCGAGCGCCGGCCCGTCAGGAGTACGTGCCCGCCCCCCGCGCGGTCGACGGCGCCGTGGCGGCGCCCGGCCCGCGGTTCGAGGTGATGTATCTGCTGAGCGGCTGCGAGCCGGACGGCGTCGAAGAGCTTCGCCAGCGGCTCGACGAACTCGGCGACTCGATTGCGATCGCGGCGGCGACCGCCGACGGCGGTGGGCGGTACTCGGTGCACGTGCACTCCGACGACGCGGGCGGGGTCATCGAGGCGGCGCTGCCGTTCGGGGCGCCGAGCCGAATCCAGATCACCGCGCTCACCGCGGGACCAAGCACGCATGCGCCAGGCGGGTGGGCTCGTGAGCGTGCCGTTCTCGCGGTCGTCGACGGTGACGGCGCCGCCGAGCTGTTCGCCGGTGAGGGTGCCCATGTGCTTCGGCCGGACCCCACCGCACCCGGCCCGACGACGGCGGTCACCGCCAAGGAGCTGCTTCGCGGTCTCGTCGATACCGGTGCCGCCCAGATCATGGTGCTGCCCAACGGTTTTGTCGCCGCGGAGGAGTTGGTCGCCGGCTGCACCGCGGCGATCGGATGGGGTATCGACGTCGTTCCGGTGCCCGCGGGATCGATGGTGCAGGGGCTTGCGGCTCTGGCCGTGCACGACGCCGAACGGCAGGCCGTCGACGACGGCTACACCATGGCGCGTGCCGCCGCGGGCGCCCGCCACGGCTCCGTCCGGGTCGCCACCGAAGAGGCGTTGACATGGGCAGGCGCCTGTAAGCCGGGCGAGGGCCTGGGTATCGCCGGTGACGAGGTGCTGATCGTCGCCGAGGACATCACCGCCGCGGGCATCGGGCTGATCGACCTGCTGCTCGTCGCGGGCGGTGAGTTGGTCACGGTGCTGAGCGGCGAGGGTGTGGATCCCGCTGTCGGAGAAGCGCTTCAGCGCCACGTGCACAACGAGCACCTGGGTACCGAGTTGGTGACCTACCACACCGGTCACCGCGGCGACGCGCTGCTGATCGGGGTCGAATAGTGGTCGGGCTATCGGATCGGCTCGATTTCGTCATCGGACGGGTGAACGCGAAAAAGCTCGAAGAGTATTTCGGTCTTCGTACGGTCAACGACCTGCTTCGGTACTACCCGCGGAAGTACAACGAGGGCATGACAGTCCGGGGGGAGGGCGAGGAACTAGACGTCGAGGAAGGCGAACACGTCACGTTCGTCGACACCATCACCGAACAGAAGGTCGGTGATATGAAGCCGGTGTTCGACAAGAAGAGAAAGAAGATGCGCTATCCCAAATGGCTGCGCGTCACGCTCGGAGATCACCGCCCCAAGGTCACCGCGACGTTCTTCAACGCCAGCTGGATGGTGGAGCAGCTGCCCGTGGGTACGCGGATCATGTTGTCCGGCGAGGTGAAGTTCTTCAGGGGCACGATGCAACTCGACCATCCCGCGTTTCTCGTGCTGCAATCGCCGAGCGGCAGAGAGATCGGCACCAAGTCGCTGAAAACCATTGCCGAGACGTCCGGTGCCGCAGGCGACGAACTCCTGGCGGTGTTCGAACGGGACTTCTTCCCGATCTATGCGGCGAACTCAAAGGTTCAGAGTTGGGATATCTATGCATGTGTACGACAGGTGCTCGATGTCCTTGATCCGGTGCCCGAGCCGCTTCCGGGGTCGTTCATCCGTCACGCAGGCTTGATTTCTGAGGACGAGGCGCTTCGTGCCATTCATCTCGCCGAAACGGCGGCCGAACGTGAAAAAGCCGTCGAGCGGCTGACATACGACGAAGCCGTCGGTCTGCAATGGGCGCTGACATCCCGGCGACACGGCGAGCTCGGCGAGTCCGGCCCGGCCGCACCGAGGAAAGACGACGGGCTGCGCCACGCGCTCGCACAGCAGCTGCCGTTCGAGCTGACAGCAGGCCAGAAAGACGTGCTGAGGACGCTGTCGGACGAACTCGCAGAAACCCGTCCGATGAACCGCATGCTGCAGGGCGAGGTCGGCTCGGGCAAGACCATCGTTTCGGTGCTCGCGATGCTGCAGATGGTCGATGCCGGCTATCAGTGCGCACTGCTTGCGCCGACGGAAGTCCTTGCCGCCCAACATGCCCGCTCCATCCGTGACGTTCTGGGTCCGCTGGCGATGGCAGGTCAGCTCGGCGGCTCCGAGAACGCGACGCGGGTGGCGCTGCTGACCGGATCGATGTCGGCGCAGCAGAAGAAGCAGGTCCGCGACGAGGTCGCTTCAGGTGAGGCCGGAATCGTCATCGGCACGCACGCGCTGCTTCAGGACACCGTGGACTTCCACAAGCTGGGCATGGTGGTCGTCGACGAGCAGCACCGGTTCGGCGTCGAACAACGAGATCGACTGCGCTCCAAGGCGCCTGAGGGCCTGACGCCGCACCTGCTGGTGATGACGGCCACGCCTATTCCACGCACGGTCGCGCTGACGGTGTACGGCGACCTCGAGACGTCGACGCTGCGCGAACTGCCGCGCGGTCGCCAACCCATCGCCACCAACGTCATCTTCGCTTCGGAGAAGCCGAAGTGGCTGGATCGGGCGTGGGCCCGCATCATCGAGGAGGTACGGGCGGGCCGTCAGGCCTACGTCGTCGCGTCGCGAATCGACGAGAACGACAAGAAGGCCGGCACCGACAATGCCGGACCCCCTGCGATCACGGTGATCGAACTGCTCGAGCGTCTTCGGCGCGGCCCGCTGGCCGGTCTGCGGCTCGGGCTGATGCACGGCAGGCTGCCCGCGGACGAGAAGGACGCCGTGATGGCGGCGTTCCGCGCGGGCGACATCGATGTCCTGGTGTGTACCACCGTGATCGAGGTCGGTGTCGACGTACCCAACGCGACCGTGATGTGCGTGATGGACGCCGACCGGTTCGGCATCAGCCAGTTGCACCAACTGCGGGGCCGCATCGGTCGTGGCGAGCACGCCAGCCTGTGTCTGCTGGTGACGCGACTGCCCGAGGGATCAAAGGTCGGGGAGCGGCTGAAGGCGGTGGCGAGCACGCTGGACGGCTTCGCACTCGCCGACCTCGACCTCGCCGAGCGCCGCGAGGGTGACGTGCTGGGCTACAGCCAATCGGGCAGGCCGATCACGCTGCGCTTCCTGTCGTTGTTCGAGCACCGCGAGATCATCGAAGACGCGCGCGCCTTCTGCCAATCGCATTACGAGAAGGCACCCGACGATCCCGGAATGGCACTGCTGGCGGCCCAGTTCACCGACACCGACCGCGTCGAGTACCTGGACAAGGCATGAGCCGCAAGCTGATGGCGTGGCTTGCCGTCGCGGTCCTGCTCGCCGTCGTTGTGGCGATCCAGACCGTTGCGTCGGCAGGGGAGCGGGCGGCGTTGTTCGTCGCGCAGGCCGATGCGCCGACCGTCGCCGACGGTGTCGACGTCCTGGCCGGGGTGGCGCAGATACCGCTGCGGATCCGCGGATTCGACTACCGCAGAGCGGCATTCGGTGACTCGTGGACCGACGACAACCCCGCACCCGGTGGTCACAACGGCTGCGACACCCGCAACGACATCCTCGACCGGGACCTCGTCGAGAAGACGTACGTGTCGATCAAGCGGTGTCCCAACGCCGTTGCCACCGGAACGCTGCACGACCCGTACTCCAACGAGGTCGTCGCCTTCGTCCGCGGCAACCAGACCGGCGCATCCGTTCAGATCGACCACATCGTGCCGCTGGCGCTGGCGTGGGATCTCGGCGCGCGCGACTGGACTCCCGATCTGCGATTGCGGTTCGCCAACGATCCGGCGAACCTGCTGGCCGTCGCAGGTGCGCCGAACCAGGACAAGGGTGATTCGGAACCCGCGCTGTGGATGCCGCCCAACACCGCGTTCCGCTGTCAGTACGCCGTGCAGTTCATCGCGGTGCTGCGCGGGTACCATCTGCCCGTCGACGCGCCATCGGCGACAGTGTTGCGCGATGCCGCGGCGACCTGCCCGACGAGTTGAAAGTAGTCATGCACCAACAGATCCCGATCGGTCGAGCCGGTGCGCGCATCTGTGCCGTTGTCGCGCTCGGAGCGCTGGTGAGTTGTTCGTTGTCCACGTCAGGCGACAACACGGCCGAGAAGACGAGTTCGACCAGGATCGTCATCGACGGCCAGACCCGACAGGTCGAAGGGAATGTCAACTGCAGGCAGGGGCCGACGGGCGAAGTGACCATCGAGGTCGATGCGGCGGATACCCAAGAGCCCGTCGTGGTGCTGGATCTGACACCCCGGGGCGATAAGCCCTCGGTTTCACTTCTCGCCATCACCCTGCCCGACATCGGGCTTTCGGCGGGGCGCTACCGCAACTCCGGAGCCCCGGTCGCCGAGAAGGCGGGCAACACCTACACCGTGCAGGGTCAGGCCACCGTGGTGGGATCGCCGCCGGAGCGACCGGTGTACAAGCCGTTCGAACTCGAAGTGACCTGTGACGAGCTCGTGAGCGGTCAAGTGCCGGTGTAGGTTTCGGGGTCCGGACGGAACCGGGTGCCGTCGTCGAGAGCGTTCAGAGTGGCCATGTCGTCGTCGGTCAGCTCGAAGTCGAACACGTCGAGGTTCGACTTCACCCGCTCCGGGGACGACGAGCGCACGACCACGACGTTGCCCAGCTGGATGCTCCACCGGATCAACACCTGTGCGGCGGTCTTGCCGCGCGCCTCGGCGACCGACCCGATCGTCGGGTGGTCCAGAAGCCGGCCGACGCCCAGCGGACCGTAGGCCTCCGTCACGACGTCGCGGCTCTTGTTGACGGCCCGCAGCTCAGCCTGATTCAGCAGCGGGTGCAGCTCGATCTGGTTGACCACCGGTGCGACGAAGGACAGGTCGACGATGTTCGACAGGTGCTCCTCGTTGAAGTTGGCCACGCCGATCGACTTGGTGAGTCCCGCGCCACGGCTGGACATCAGCCCGCCCCAGCTGTCGACATACTTGCCCTGCTCGCCCGCGGGCCAGTGGATGAGATACAGGTCGACGTAGTCGAGGTTCAACCGTTCGAGGCTGGCCCTGAGCGCATCCTGCGACGACTGGAAACCCTGGTCGGCGGTGGACAGCTTGGTGGTGACGAACAGTTCCTCCCGCGGCACACCCGACGATGCGATGGCGCGGCCTACCGCAGCCTCGTTGCCGTAGGCGGCGGCGGTGTCGATCAGCCGATAGCCGGCCTCCAGCGCCGCCGATACCGCCGCTTCGGTTTCGGCATCCGACAACTCGCCGACCCCGAGGCCGAGCACCGGCATCGTGTTGTCGTCGTTCAGAGTGACGGAAGGAACTGCGGCCGCCGACGTCATGTCACCTATCCCTGCTATTTGGTTGGCTGATTGAAAGTTCGCGATCGGGACCCAGCCGTGTGCCGTCGCTCAGCGACGAGAGGGACGCCATGTCCTTCTCCGCCAGCTCGAAATCGAACACGTCGAAGTTACTCACTATTCGCTCGGGGGTCACCGACTTCGGGATGACTATATTGCCGAGCTGGATATGCCACCTAATCAGTACCTGTGCAGGCGTTTTTCCAGCCGATTGTGCGACCTTCGTCACTGTCGGGTCGGGTCACCAGCGACCCCTGTGCCAGCGGCGCTGAGCTCGACCTGCTGGCGTCCAACGCCTTCAGTGTGCTGTCGTATCCCTGGTCGGCATTCCACAGCTTCAGCTTTACCGAGGGAGAAGCCATGGCTCGAAGTCTGCCAGCCCGACCCGGGCCCGCAGGGGGCGCCGAGGACGCCGCCGTCCAATACGACATCCGGGACAGGCTGCAGAAGCTGGTCGGTCCACCGTCGCTGCAGGCCCTGGCTCGGATGCCCGACCGGGTCAAGCGGGCACTGGTGCGACGGCCGATCAGCATCGACGGCAACACGTTGGACACCACGATGCAGCTGATGCTGGCGGCCTCGCGAATGTCGCGGCGGGAGGGCCTGATCCTCAGCGAGGACGTCGCGACCGCGCGGTTCCGGCTCAACGCGACCGCGGCGGCGTTTCCCCGGCTGCCCGTCGACGTCACGGGGAACGACTTCACCATCGAAGGCCCGGCAGGCCCGATTCTCGTCCGGCACTACCGGCCACGAAACAGCGACGGTGCGCCGCTACTCGTCTACTACCACGGCGGCGGGTGGGTCGTCGGCGGGCTGGAAACCCACGGCCATCTGGCTGAGCTCATCGCCCACCACTCCGGCGTGCATGTCCTGCTCCCGCGATACCGGCTGGCGCCCGAACACAAGGCGCCCGCGGCCTGCGACGACGCGTACGCGGCATATCGGTGGGCCCGCGAGCACGCCGCGGAACTCGGCGCGGACCCGGCGCGGATCGCGGTCGGCGGGGACAGCGCCGGAGGCAACCTGGCCACCGGCGTCGCGTTGCGCGCACGGGACGACGACGCCCAGGCGCCGGTGCTGCAGCTGCTGTTCTATCCCGTCACCAACCTCGCGAGCCAGACCCGCTCCTACGGCCTGTTCGCCGACGGGTTCTTCCTGCGCCGGTGGGACATGGAGTTCTGCAACGAGAAGTACGTGGGCGGTTCGGGTATCGAAGCGACGGATCCCCGGCTGTCGCCGCTGCTCGCCGATGACCTGTCTGCGGTGGCGCCGGCCATCGTCGTCACCGCGGGCTTCGACCCGCTGCGCGACGAAGGTCGCCAGTACGCCGAGGCGCTGCGCGCCGCGGGCAACGAGGTGGATGCGCGCGAGTACGGCTCGCTGATCCACTCATTCCCGAACTTCATGCCGCTCGGTGGTGATGCCGCGACGGCGTCATTCGAGATCTTCTCCGCTCTGCGCACTCATCTGGACCGGAGCTGACGAACGCGTCGAACCTCGCCGGTACCCTTGACGCGTGGCCGCGAAATCCAAGAAGACCAGCTACGACCTGAACGCCGCCGATCGCAGGCGCAACCTGCTGATCCAGATCGGTTTGACCGCGATCGTGGTGCTGCTCGGTGTCGGGCTGGTGCTCTACATCGTGATGGGCTCCGAGAAGAAGCCGGAAAGCGGCGAGGTCAAGTCGATCCAGGTGTCGTCGGACAAGCTCATCACCAAGGAGGGCAGTTCTGAGCCCAAGGCCGTGTTGTCGCTCTACGAAGACTTCCTGTGCCCGCACTGCCGCGACTTCGAGCAGAAGTTCGGGCCGACCATCAACCAACTCATCGACAGCGGAGCGATCCAGGCCGACTACTACATGGTCGCCATCCTGGATTCGCCGAGCAACGGCAACTACTCATCGCGTGCGGCCAACGCCGCCTACTGCGTCGCCGACGAATCGAAGGATGCGTTCCGCCGCTTCCACGCCGCGCTGTATGCCCAGCAGCCCAGTGAGGCAGGCGGAAGCTTCCCCGACGACGCCAGGTTGATCGAGGTGGCCAGGCAGGCAGGCGCCGGCGGCACCGTGCCGGACTGCATCAAGAAGGGCAAGTACGTCTCGATGGCGCAGGGGCTGGCAGCCGCGACCGGCATCCAGTCCACCCCGACGGTCAAGATCAACGGCCAGGAGTTCGACATCTCCACCAAGACGCCCGACGATCTGGTGAACGAGGTCAAGTCCATCGTCGGTGACGTGCCCGGCCTGATGACCAGGCCTGCCGCCCCGAACCCGACTCCGCCAGCCGCGCCATGACCGTCGCCGCCGACACCCCGGCCGAGCCCGCCGTCGGCGAGCCGCGCCCAGGCGTCGAGGTGCGGCGCGCCAGCGCGGTGTATGTGCTGATCGCGGGCGTGCTGGGGTTGGCCGCGGCGCTCACGTTGACGGTCGAGAAGATCGAGATCCTGATCAACCCCGACTACGTGCCGTCCTGCAGCATCAACCCGGTGCTGTCCTGCGGATCGGTGATGATCACCCCGCAGGCGTCGGCGTTCGGCTTCCCGAACCCGCTGATCGGAATCGTGTCCTTCACCGTCGTGGTGGCGACCGGCGTGCTCGCGCTCGCCAATGTACGGCTGCCGCGGTGGTATTGGGGCGGGTTGGCCGTCGGCACCCTGCTGGGAGCCGCATTCATCCACTGGCTGATCTTCCAGAGCCTGTACCGCATCGGCGCGCTGTGCCCATACTGCATGGTCGTCTGGGCGGTCACCATCCCGCTGCTGGTGGTGGTCGCCTCCATCGCGCTGCAACCGCAACTGGAAAGCGGCGTCGCGCGGTTCATCCACCAGTGGCGCTGGTCGTTGGTCACGCTGTGGTTCACGGCCCTGATCCTGATGATCCTGGTGCGGTTCTGGAACTACTGGTCCACGCTGATCTGACCGGGGGTTCCCGGGGTGGCGTTAGGGTTTGTCGGTGATCTCCAAAATCCTGGTGGCCAATCGCGGCGAGATCGCGATCCGCGCATTTCGTGCCGCCTACGAGATGGGCATCACGACCGTGGCGGTGTACCCCTATGAGGACCGCAATTCGCAGCACCGGCTGAAGGCCGACGAGTCCTATCAGATCGGGGAGAAGGGCCACCCGGTCCGGGCATACCTCTCGGTCGACGAGATCATCCGCGTCGCCAGGCAGGCCGGCTGCGACGCGGTCTATCCCGGTTACGGATTCCTTTCAGAGAACCCCGATTTGGCCGCGGCGTGCGCCGAGGCGGGGATCACCTTCGTCGGGCCCGGCGCCGACGTGCTGGAGCTGACCGGCAACAAAGCGCGCGCGATCGCGGCCGCCCGCTCCGCGGGGCTACCCGTGCTGATGTCGTCGGAGCCCTCGGCGTCGGTCGACGAACTCGTCGCCGCGTCGTCGAACATGGACTTTCCATTGTTCGTCAAGGCCGTCTCCGGCGGCGGCGGCCGCGGGATGCGCCGCGTGGCCGACGCGTCGGCGCTGCCCGAGGCGATCGAGGCGGCAAGCCGTGAGGCGGAGTCGGCGTTCGGCGATCCCACGGTGTATCTCGAGCAGGCCGTGCTGAACCCGCGCCACATCGAAGTCCAGATCCTGGCCGACAGACACGGCAACGTGATGCACCTCTTCGAGCGGGACTGCAGCGTGCAGCGCCGCCACCAGAAGGTCATCGAGCTGGCGCCCGCACCGAATCTCCCGGACGAGCTGCGTGAGCGAATCTGTTCGGACGCAGTCGCTTTCGCGCGCGAGATCAACTACTCCTATGCCGGCACCGTCGAGTTCCTCCTGGACGAGCGCGGCCACCACGTGTTCATCGAGATGAACCCGCGGATCCAGGTCGAGCACACCGTCACCGAGGAGATCACCGACGTCGACCTGGTCGCGTCCCAGATGCGCATCGCCGACGGCGACACGCTCGAGCAGTTGGGACTGTCCCAGGACAGGCTCGTGGTGCACGGGGCGGCGATGCAGTGCCGGATCACCACCGAGGACCCGGCCAACGGCTTCCGCCCCGACACCGGCCGCATCACCGGCTACCGCTCGCCCGGCGGTGCGGGCATCCGGCTCGACGGGGGCACCAACCTCGGCGCGGAGATCAGCGCGCACTTCGACTCGATGCTGGTCAAACTCACCTGCCGGGGCCGGGACTTCTCGACCGCGATCTCGCGCGCCCGCCGCGCGCTCGCCGAGTTCCGGATCAGGGGCGTTTCGACGAACATCCCGTTCCTGATGGCCGTGGTCAACGACCCCGACTTCCGGGCCGGGCGGATCACGACGTCCTTCATCGACGAGCGGCCTTATCTGTTGACCGCGCGCACACCGGCCGACCGCGGCACGAAGATCCTGAACTACCTCGCCGATGTCACGGTGAACCAGCCGCACGGCCCCCGACCCTCGACGGTCTACCCGCAGGACAAGCTGCCACCGATCGATCTCGCCGCGCCTGCCCCTGCGGGTAGCAAGCAACGCCTCGTCGAACTGGGCCCGGAGGGGTTCGCCCGGTGGATGCGCGACTCCGGCGCCGTCGGCGTCACCGACACCACGTTCCGGGACGCTCATCAGTCGCTGCTGGCGACGCGGTTGCGCACCAACGGGCTCGTGATGGTGGCGCCCTACGTCGCGCGGATGATGCCGCAGCTGTTGTCGGTGGAATGCTGGGGCGGTGCGACCTACGATGTCGCGCTTCGGTTTTTGAAGGAAGACCCGTGGGAGCGGCTGGCCGCGCTGCGCGAGGCGTTGCCCAACATCTGCCTCCAGATGCTGCTGCGCGGGCGGAACACCGTCGGCTACACGCCGTATCCCGAGCTCGTCACGAAGGCCTTCGTCGACGAGGCAACCGCAACCGGCATCGACATCTACCGCATCTTCGATGCGCTCAACAACGTCGAATCGATGCGCCCGGCAATCGACGCGGTCCGCGAAACCGGCACGGCGATAGCCGAAGTCGCGATGAGCTACACCGGCGACCTGTCCGATCCCGGCGAGAACCTCTACACGCTGGACTACTACCTGAAGCTGGCCGAACAGATCGTCGACGCGGGCGCGCACGTGCTGGCGATCAAGGACATGGCGGGGCTGCTGCGGCCCCAGGCCGCCACGGCGTTGGTGTCGGCGTTGCGATCGCGGTTCGACCTGCCGGTGCATGTGCACACCCACGACACGCCGGGCGGTCAACTCGCCACCTACCTGGCAGCCTGGCAGGCAGGCGCCAGCGCGGTCGACGGTGCCGCGGCGCCGCTGGCGGGCACAACCAGCCAGCCCGCGCTGAGCTCGATCGTCGCCGCGACCGCGCACACCGAATATGACACCGGGCTGTCGCTGGCCTCGGTGTGCGAGCTCGAGCCGTACTGGGAAGCGTTACGAAAGGTGTACGCGCCCTTTGATGTTGCGGCGTCTGGTCCGCCATTTCCGACGGGCCGGGTCTACCGCCACGAGATCCCCGGCGGACAGCTTTCCAATCTGCGCCAGCAGGCCATCGCACTCGGACTGGGGGACAGGTTCGAGCAGATCGAGGAGAACTACGCCGCCGCCGACCGGATCCTCGGCAGGCTGGTGAAGGTGACCCCGTCGTCGAAGGTGGTCGGCGACCTCGCGCTGTCTTTGGTGGGCGCCGGTGTCACCGCCGACGAATTCGCCGCGGACCCAGCGAAATTCGACATCCCCGACTCGGTGATCGAATTCCTGCGCGGCGAGTTGGGCGACCCGCCGGGCGGCTGGCCGGAACCCTTGCGCACCAAGGCGCTCGCCGGGCGACCGCCCGCGAAGCCGACGCAGGAGCTCACCCCTGACGACGAGGCGGCGCTCGCACTGGCGGGCCCGAAGCGCCAAGCCGAGCTCAACCGACTGCTGTTCCCCGCTCCGACAAAGGAATTCGACGCTCACCGGGATCAGTACGGCGACACGTCGAGCCTGTCGGCCAATCAGTTCTTCTACGGGCTGCGGCGCGGCGACGAGCACCGCGTCAGGTTGGAGCGCGGTGTCGAACTGCTGATCGGCCTCGAGGCCGTTTCCGAACCCGACGAACGCGGTATGCGCACCGTGATGTGCATCCTCAACGGACAGCTGCGTCCGGTCCTGGTGCGCGACCGCAGCGTTGCCAGCGACATCCCCACCGCCGAGAAGGCGGACCGGTCCAACCCCGACCACATCGCGGCGCCGTTCGCGGGCGTCGTCACCGTATCCGTCGCCGACGGCGACAAGGTCCATGCCGGGCAGATCATCGCCACGATCGAGGCGATGAAGATGGAGGCGGCGATCACCGCGCCGAAGGCGGGCACGGTCGAGCGCATCGCCGTCTCCACGACCGCACAGGTCGAGGGCGGTGACCTCCTGGTGGTGGTCAGCTGACCCGCATCGTCGCAGGCGCCCTCGGCGGGCGGCGCATCGCGGTGCCACCGCGCGGCACCCGCCCGACCACCGACCGGGTCCGGGAGGCGCTGTTCAACGTGCTGACCACCCGGACCGACCTCGACGGCGCCGCGGTGCTCGACCTCTACGCGGGCTCGGGTGCGCTCGGGCTGGAGGCGTTGTCGCGCGGAGCGGCCACCGCGGTCTTCGTCGAGTCCGACCACCGTGCGGCGGCGGTGATCGAGCAGAACATCAAGGCGCTCGGTGTCACGGGCGCCACGCTGCGCCGCAGCACTGTCGCGTCCGTGTTGTCGGCACGGGCGGAAACGCCTGTCGACCTGGTCTTCGCCGATCCGCCGTACAGCGTCGGCGAAGCGGAGGTCAGCGACATGCTCGTCGCGTTGACCGATCATGGTTGGACCGCCGAGGGCAGCGTCGTCGTCGTAGAGCGCGGCGCTTCGGGGCCCGACCTGCGCTGGCCCGACGGCTGGCAGCCGTGGCAGGCCCGCCGGTACGGCGACACCCGGTTGGAGATGGCCGAACGGACCTGAAAACACCCTGTAGCGTCGTCCGTCATGAGCGGCGCGGTATGCCCAGGATCCTTCGACCCGGTGACCCTCGGCCACATCGACATCTTCGAGCGCGCGGCCGCACAGTTCGACGAGGTGGTGGTCGCCGTGCTGGTCAACCCGAACAAGAAGGGCATGTTCGACGCCGACGAGCGCATCGCGATGATCGAGGAGTCGACGACGCACCTGCCCAACCTGCGGGTGGAGTCCGGGCAGGGCCTCGTCGTGGACTTCGTGAAGTCGCGTGGGCTGACCGCGATCGTGAAGGGTCTGCGCACCGGCACCGACTTCGAGTACGAACTGCAGATGGCGCAGATGAACAAGCACATCGCCGGGGTGGACACGTTTTTCGTGGCGACCACCCCGAAGTATTCGTTCGTGTCGTCGTCGCTGGCCAAGGAGGTGGCCACGCTCGGCGGCGACGTCACCGAATTGCTGCCGGAACCGGTGAACAGGCGCCTGCAGTCCAAGTTGAAGGGTTAGTGCGGCCCGCGTCGGGGTACGCAGGGATGGCGCTCAGCCCATAGCGCCCAATCCGACCTCGATAAGCACGGAGGTATTTCCCGTGGCCGACACATTCGTTCAATCGACCGACGACGTCGTTCGCTTTCTCACAGATCAACACAACCTGATCAAGGACATGTTCGAGGATGTCTTCGCCGCGTCATCCGACGACGCGCGGGACAAGGCATTCACCGAACTGCGCCAACTGCTCGCGGTACATGAGACCGCCGAGGAGATGGTGGTGCACCCGCGGGTTCGCAACGAAGTCGAGGGCGGCGACGTCATCGTCGACGCGCGCCTGACCGAGGAGCGCGAGGCGAAGAAGCACCTGTCCGCGCTCGAGGGGATGGACATCGGGTCCAAGAAGTTCCTCGACGAGTTGGCGGTGTTCCGCACCGAGGTGCTCGACCACGCCGAGCGCGAGGAACTCGAGGAGTTCAACCGACTGCAACGTGAAATCGACGCCGAGGATCTCGCCAAGATGGCCAAGGCCGTGCAGGCCGCCCAGGCGATCGCACCCACCCGCCCGCACGCGGGGGTGGAGTCGGCGAAACTCAACTTTGCCGTCGGGCCGTTCGCGTCGATGCTCGACCGGGCGCGCGACGCGATCACGGCAGCACTCAAGTAGTCCTCTGTAGGGCCAAGGCCGCCGCGCGCTGGGACGCCGCGGCGGCCTTTGGTTGTCCGCGGATGCCGACGAAGCGCGCCTTGACATAATGTGGGCCGATAATGATCAGCCGATAGTTGAGTGGGCCTGGAACGAGCCGCTGGAGGCCGACCGGCGACACACCGGTCCAGCTAGCGTAGTCACAGGGGTAACACCAGGCACACTAGTAACAACAACTACGCCTGGAGGGTGTGCCGTGTACCGAGTATTTGAAGCGCTCGACGAGTTGGGTGCGATCGTCGAAGAGGCCCGCGGTGTCCCGATGACCGCCGGTTGCGTGGTACCCCGCGGCGATGTGCTGGAGCTGATCGACGACATCAAGGACGCCATTCCCGGCGAACTCGACGACGCCCAGGACGTCCTGGACGCCCGCGACCAGTTGCTCAACGAGGCCAAGGAGCATTCCAGCTCGATGGTGGCGACCGCCCACGCAGAGGCCGACTCCATGCTCAACCACGCCCGCTCCGAGGCCGACCGCCTGCTGGCGGATGCGAAGTCGCAGGCCGACCGGATGGTGGCCGAGGCGCGTCAGCACAGCGAGCGGATGGTCGGCGAGGCCCGCGAGGAGGCCGCCAGGATCAGCGCGACGGCCAAGCGCGAGTACGAGGCCAGCGCGGGCCGGGCGAAGGCCGAGGCGGACCGCCTGATCGAGAACGGCAACCTGTCTTACGAGAAGGCCGTCCAGGAAGGCATCAAGGAGCAGCAGCGGCTGGTGTCGCAGACCGAGATCGTGCAGTCGGCCACCGCCGAAGCGACCCGGCTCATCGACGCCGCCCACGCCGAGGCCGACCGCCTGCGGGGCGAATGCGACATCTACGTGGACAGCAAGCTCGCCGAGTTCGAGGAGTTCCTCAACGGCACGCTGCGTTCAGTGGGCCGCGGCCGCCATCAGTTGCGCACCGCCGCGGGCACGCACGACTACGCGACCCGTTAACCGCCGGGGCTACCCAGGGCGCGCTCGCCGTACCATCTGTAGGTATGGCGACGCACAAAAATTCCCGCTCGCCGCTCGTGATCAACATCAGTCGGCTCGGCCGTCGGCCGGGTTCGATGATGACCGTTCATGAAACGGTGCCCAGCCCGGCGCGTATCGGTGTCGAGCTGGTGGCGATCGGCGAAGGCGAGCCCATCGAACTGGATCTGCGCATCGAATCCGTCTCCGAGGGCGTCCTCGTCACCGGGACGGTCTCGGCGCCGACCGCCGGCGAGTGCGCCAGGTGTCTGACGCCGGTCGGCGGCCACGTCGACATCGACATCACCGAACTGTTCGCCTATCCCGACAGCACCACCGAGGCGACCACGGAGGCCGACGAGGTGGGCCACGTCATCGACCAGACCGTCGACCTCGAGCAGTCGATCGTCGACGCGGTCGGCCTCGCGCTGCCGTTCTCGCCGCTGTGCGGACCGGATTGCCAGGGGCTGTGCCCGGATTGCGGTATTCCGATGGCGACCGCCGAACCCGGCCACCGGCACGAGAAGATCGACCCGCGCTGGGCGAAGCTCGCGTCGATGCTCGAGACGGACGACAAGTGACGGGTGAGCGGGCCGCACTCCTGGATGCTCTCGGGGTGGAGCTTCCCGACGAACTGCTCACGATGGCGCTGACACACCGCAGTTATTCCTACGAGAACGGTGGGTTGCCCACCAATGAGCGACTGGAATTCCTCGGCGATGCCGTGTTGGGGCTGACCATCACCGAGGAGCTGTATCACCGCCACCCCGACCGCTCCGAGGGGGACCTGGCCAAGCTGCGGGCCAGCATCGTCAACACCCAGGCGCTTGCCGACGTCGGGCGCGCGCTTTCCGATGGCGGGCTCGGCGCGCATCTGCTGCTGGGCAAGGGCGAGGAGAACTCCGGGGGTGCCGACAAGTCGAGCATCCTGGCCGACGGCGTCGAATCTCTGCTCGGCGCAATCTATGTCGAGCACGGCCTGGAGACGGCCCGCGAGGTGATCCTGCGGTTGTTCCGTTCGCTGATCGAGACGGCGCCGACGCTGGGCGCGGGCCTGGACTGGAAGAGCAGCCTGCAGGAGTTGACCGCCGAGCGCAGCATGGGCGCACCGTCCTACGTGGTGACCGCCACCGGACCCGACCACGACAAGGAGTTCACCGCGATCGTCGTCGTGATGGACACCGAGTACGGCAAGGGAGTGGGGCGCACCAAGAAAGAGGCCGAGCTGAAGGCCGCCGCGGCTGCGTGGACGGCGCTGTCCGACACGAACATCGATGCCTGAGCTCCCTGAAGTCGAGGTCGTTCGGCGGGGACTCGAGGCGCATGTGGCGGGTAAGACCATCACCGCCGTGCGGGTGCACCACCCGCGTGCCGTCCGCAGGCACGAGGCCGGACCCGCCGACCTGACGGCACGGTTGCTCAACATGACCATCACCGGCACGGGCAGGCGCGGCAAGTATCTGTGGCTGACGCTCGGCGATGGTTCGGCGTTGGTGGTCCATCTCGGCATGAGCGGGCAGATGCTCCTTGGGCCGGTGCCCAACGAGGGACACCTGCGCATCGCAGCGCTTCTCGACGACGGCACCGCGCTGAGTTTCGTCGACCAGCGGACGTTCGGCGGGTGGATGCTCGCGGACCTCGGCACCGTCGACGGCACCGATGTGCCTGTGCCCGTCGCGCATATCGCCCGTGACCCGCTGGACCCGGAGTTCGATCGCGACGCCGTCGTTACGGTGTTGCGGCGCAAGCACTCTGAGATCAAACGCCAGCTGTTGGATCAGACCGTGGTGTCCGGTATCGGGAACATCTACGCCGACGAGGCATTGTGGCGGGCCAAGGTCAACGGCACCAGGTTGGCGTCGTCGCTGCCGCGCAAGAAACTCGCCGAACTGCTCGACACCGCGGCGGAGGTGATGACCGAGGCGCTCGGGCAGGGCGGTACGTCGTTCGATTCGTTGTACGTCAACGTCAACGGTGAATCCGGCTACTTCGAGCGCTCGCTGGACGCCTACGGCCGCGAGGGCGAGCCGTGCAGGCGCTGCGGCGCGGTGATGCGACGGGAGAGTTTCATGAACCGCTCGTCGTTCTACTGCCCGCGATGCCAACCCAAACCGCGGACCCGTCGCGCGTAGGTCCCCGCGAAATTGCATTCCGGCAGGTCCTCACGCGCAATTCGTCTGCCGGAATGCAATTTCGCGGGAAGTTGTAGAAATAGGGCATGACGGAACTGTGGGTGGAGCGCACCGGCGTGCGCCGCTATGTCGGGCGCAGCACACGCGGCGCGGAGGTGCTCGTCGGCAACGAGGACGTCGACGGCGTGTTCACTCCAGGCGAGCTGATGAAGATCGCGCTGGCGGCCTGTAGCGGCATGGCCAGCGACCTTCCGCTGCAGCGCAGGCTGGGCGAGGACTACAAGACGACGATCCGGGTGTCGGGGGCCGCCGACCGCGAACAGGAGCGCTATCCGCACCTCGACGAGCGCATGGAACTCGACCTGTCAGGGCTGTCGGACGACGAGAAGGCGCGGGTACTGACGGTCGTGGCGCGGGCGATCGACCAGGTGTGCACGGTCGGCCGTACCCTGAAGTCCGGGACTGAAGTGACGTTTGAGGTCAATGATGCAGGAGTTAGCTGACGTACGCCTCACCGCCTGGGTGCACGGCCACGTGCAGGGTGTCGGATTCCGGTGGTGGACGCGCTCGCGAGCCCTGGAACTGGGCTTGACCGGGTATGCGGCGAACAAGCCCGACGGGCGCGTCCAGGTCGTCGCGCAGGGTCCGCGGGACGCCTGCCAGCGCCTGCTTGACCTGCTGGAAAGCGGAGAGACGCCGGGTCGGGTCACCCAGGTGGTGGCCGACTGGACAGAAGTTGGCGACGCGATGACGGGCTTCACCGAGCGTTAGCCTTCTCGGCTGTAGTGTGGCGGATCGTGCACCTCAAGAGTCTGACGCTGAAGGGCTTCAAGTCCTTTGCTTCGCCGACGACTCTGCGCTTCGAACCGGGCATCACATGCGTCGTCGGGCCGAACGGTTCCGGCAAGTCCAACGTGGTCGACGCGCTCACGTGGGTGATGGGCGAGCAGGGCGCCAAGACGCTGCGCGGCGGCAAGATGGAAGACGTCATCTTCGCCGGCACGTCGTCGCGGCCGCCACTCGGCCGCGCCGAGGTCACGGTGACGATCGACAACTCCGACAATTCGCTGCCGATCGAGTACTCCGAGGTTTCGATCACCCGCCGGATGTTCCGCGACGGCGGCAGCGAGTACGAAATCAACGGCAGCAGTTGCCGTTTGATGGATGTGCAGGAACTGCTCAGCGACTCCGGCATCGGCCGCGAGATGCACGTCATCGTCGGGCAGGGCAAGCTTTCCGAGATCCTGGAGTCGCGGCCGGAGGACCGGCGGGCGTTCATCGAAGAGGCCGCCGGTGTCCTCAAGCACCGCAAGCGCAAAGAGAAGGCCGTCCGCAAGCTCGACGCGATGCAGGCCAACCTCGCGCGGCTGACCGACCTCACCACCGAGTTGCGCCGTCAGCTCAAGCCGCTGGGCAGGCAGGCCGAGATGGCCCGCCGCGCGCAGACCATCCAGGCCGACCTGCGCGACGCCCGGCTGCGCCTGGCCGCCGACGACCTCGTCACCCGCAAGGGCGAGTTCGAGAACACCAACCAGGCCGAGACGTCGTTGCGCCGCGAGCACGACGAGATGACCGCGCGGCTGGAGACGGCCGCCGTCGAACTCGACGCGCACGAGAGCGCGGTCACCGGGTTGAGCGAGCGCGCCGAGGCGGCCCAGCAGAGCTGGTTCCGGTTGTCGGCGCTGGCCGAACGGGTCAGCGCGACCGTGCGTATCGCCACCGAGCGGGCCCAGCACCTCGAGACCGCGCCGGAGGTGTCCAGCGGGGCCGATCCGGATGCGCTGGAGGCCGAGGCCGACGAGGTGGCCGCCCACGAGCAGCAGTTGCTCGCCGAGCTGGCCGAGTCGCGTGAGCGATTGACCGCCGCGCGCGACGAGCTGGCCGAACGCGAGCGCATCGCCGCCGAAGCCGAGCGTGCCCACCTCGCGGCGGTGCGCGCCGAGGCCGACCGCCGCGAAGGGCTCGCCCGGCTGGCCGGCCAGGTGGACACCATGCGCACCCGCGTCGAGTCGATCGACGAGACCGTGGCGCGGCTGACCGAGAACATCGAGGAGGCCGGCGCCCGCGCGCAGCAGGCCCAGGCCGAGTTCGAGACGGTGCAGGGCCGCGTCGGTGAGCTCGACGCCGGCGAGATCGGGCTCGACGAGCACCACGACCGGACGGTGGCTGCCCTGCGGCTGGCCGACGAGCGCGTCGCCGAACTGCAGGCCGCCGAGCGCGGCGCCGAACGTCACGTCGCCTCGTTGCGGGCCCGCATCGACGCGCTGTCGGTCGGCCTCGACCGCAAGGACGGCGCGGCCTGGCTGCAGCGAAACCTTTCCGGCGCAGGGCTTTTGGGCTCGTTGGCGAACATGGTCAAGGTACGTCCCGGCTACGAGGCCGCCGTCGCGGCGGTGCTGGGTGCCGCGGCCGACGCCGTCGCCGCCGAGAGCTTCGGCGCCGCCCGCTCGGCCGTCGCCGCGCTGAAGGCGTCCGACGGCGGGCGTGCGGCGATCGTGCTCGGCGACTGGCCCGTGCAGGCCCCTCCGACGGCGCCGCCGCCGGAGGGCGCACTGTGGGCCGCCGACCTGGTGGAGATGCCGTCGCGGCTGCGCGGCGCGCTGACCGCCATGCTGTCCGGGGTCGCCGTGGTACGCGATCTGTCGGCGGCGCTGGATCTGGTGGCCGCGCGGCCGCAGCTGAAGGCCGTGACCGTCGACGGGGATCTCGTCGGCGCCGGCTGGGTCAGCGGCGGCTCCGACCGCAAGCCCAGCACGCTGGAGATCACCTCCGAGGTGGAGAAGGCCCGTGCCGAGTTGGCCGAGGCCGAGAACCAGTGCAGCGAGCTGAGCGCGGCGCTGGCCGGTGCGCTGGCCGAGCAGAAGTCCCGTCAGGACGCCGCAGAGCAGGCGCTGGCCGCGCTCAACGAGTCCGACGCGGCGATCTCGGCGATCTACGAACAGCTCGGCAGGCTCGGGCAGGACGCGCGCACCGCCGACGAGGAGTGGCAGCGGCTGATCCGCCAGCGCGACGAGCTGGAAGCCGGTCGGGTGGAGACGGTGGAGGAGCTGGCCGCTCTCGAGCAGCGGCTGCACAACGCCGAGCAGGCGCCGTTGGTCGACTCGGCGCCCGCCGACCGGCAGCAGACCGTCGCCGCCGCCGAGGCCGCCCGCGCCGCCGAGGTCGAGGCCCGGCTCGCGGTCCGCACCGCCGAGGAACGGGCGAATGCCGTTCGCGGACGGGCGGATTCGCTGCGTCGCGCCGCCGCGGCCGAACGTGAGGCGCGGCTGCGTGCCCAACGTGCGCGTGAAGCCCGTGAACACGCCGCGGCGGTGGCGGCCGCTGTCGCCGAGTCGGGCCGCGCACTCGCGGCGCGGTTGCACGCGACGGTGTCGGTGGCGTCGCGGCGCCGCGACGAACTGGCCAACGAACGCCATCAGCGCATCCAAGCGCTGGCCAAGGTGCGCGAGCAGGTGAGCGAGTTCACCAACAAGATCGCCGGGATCACCGAGGCGTTGCATCGCGACGAGGTCGCCAAAGCTCAAGCGGCACTTCGGATCGAGCAACTCGAACAGCAGGTCCTCGACCAGTTCGGGATGGCCACCGCCGACCTGATCGCCGAATACGGGCCCGATGTCCCGTTGCCGCCGTCGGAGTTGGAGATGGCCGAATACGAGCAGGCCCGTGAGCGCGGCGAGCAGGTGACCGCGCCCGCGCCGATGCCGTTCGACCGGCCGACGCAGGAACGCCGCGCCAAGAAGGCCGAACGCGAACTCAACGAACTCGGCCGCGTCAATCCGCTGGCGCTCGAGGAGTTCGCCGCGCTCGAGGAGCGCTACAACTTCCTGTCCACGCAGTTGGAGGACGTCAAGGCCGCACGCAAAGATCTGCTCGACGTCATCTCCGATGTCGACACCCGCATCCTGCAGGTGTTCACCGAGGCGTTCATCGACGTGGAACGTGAGTTCACGCAGGTGTTTTCGACGTTGTTCCCCGGCGGCGAGGGCAGGCTGCTGCTCACCGATCCCAACGACATGCTGACCACCGGCATCGAGGTCGAGGCGCGGCCGCCGGGCAAGAAGATCAAGCGGCTGTCACTGCTCTCCGGTGGCGAGAAGTCGCTCACCGCGGTCGCGATGCTGGTCGCGATCTTCCGGGCCAGGCCGTCACCGTTCTACGTGATGGACGAGGTGGAGGCAGCCCTCGACGACGCCAACCTGCGCAGGCTCATCTCGCTGTTCGAGCAACTGCGGGAGCGCTCACAGCTGATCGTCATCACCCACCAGAAGCCGACGATGGAGGTCGCCGACGCGCTCTACGGCGTCACGATGCGCGACGACGGCATCACTGCGGTGATCTCGCAGCGGATGCGCGGTCAGGAACTGGTCACAGCGGGTTGACGCCGCGCCGGCGCAGGGCCGCCAGATCCACCGCGCCGCAGCCGTGCAGGCAGATCTGCAGTTCGGCGATGAAGCTCTGAAGCCAATCCGACACGGCCGCAGTCGATTCGATGGCCGGTGCCAGCAGGGGTCGGGCCACCGCGACGACGTCGGCGCCCATCGCCAGCGCCTTGGCGGCGTCCATCCCGGTCCGGATGCCTCCGGAGGCGACCAGCGGCATGTCGGGCAGAATCCCGCGCACCTCGCGCAGCGCCTGCGCGGTCGGGATGCCCCATTCCGCGAGCGTCGGGTAGCGAATCTCGCCGTAGCGGACGTACTGCTCGACGCGCGCCCACGACGTGCCGCCCGCGCCGGCGACGTCGACGGCGGCGATCGGGCAGTCGACCAGTTCGGCAGCGGCCGCGGTCCCAATGCCGTGGCCCACCTCTTTCAACATCACCGGATAGTCGATGGCGGCAGCGAGATGTCGGAGCCGTTCGATCGAACCGGTGAAGTCGGTGTCGCCTTCGTGCTGCATCGCTTCCTGTAGCGGATTCGTATGCACCGCAAGAGCATTGGCGCCCACTCGATCGAGGGCAGCGACCAGCTGCGGGATCAGCTCGTCGGAAACCTGGGCAAGCCCGATGTTCCCGATCAGCAGCGCCTCGGGCGCCACGTTGCGGACCGCGAAGCTCGACGACGCCACTTCGTCGTCGAGCATGATCCGCTGCGAGCCGAGCATCATCCCGATGCCCAGCTTCTCGGCGGCCGCGGCCAGGTTGCGGTTGATGACGCCGGAGAGTTCGGCGCCACCGGTCATCGCCCCGATGAGCACCGGCGCCTCGAGTCGCACGCCCAGGAATTCGGTGTGCAGGTCGACCGCGCCCAGGCTTGTCTGGGTCAGCGCGTTGTACGGCAGCACGACGCGCTCCAGACCGGTGGTGACGGTCTGGTAGTCAACGGCCTCGGTCAAGCACACGTCGATGTGCTTGGCCTTGCGGGACTCCATGCCGTTGATCGTTTCTCTCCTGACCTGCCGATCGCCGGGGCGCATCGTCACCGTTTACCCACATTGGGACAATGGCACCGTGTCTGAGGGTCTCTGGATCGCAATCGCGGTCATCGCTGTTCTGGTCGTCGCTGCTGTCGTGGTGTTCGGCCTCGTCCGCTGGCGCCGGTCCAAGATCAGCCTCGACTCGCCCACCAGGACAGACACTGCCACACCTGTCGATCGGTCAGGCGGATACGCCGCTTCATCGGGCATCACGTTCACACAATCGTCAGGATCTGCGGTGGCGCCGCCGCCCACCGAGGCGCCGCCGGAACGGCTCGACACCACCGGTCTGCCCGCGGTCGGCGACGACGCCACCATCCCGCGTGACGCGCCGAAACGCCCGATCGCCGACGTCCAGCTCCCCGAGCCGTCCGCCGAACCCGAGCCGCCTGCCGCGCCCGAAGCCCCGGACGACACCGTCGCACCGACCGCGCCCGAAGCTCCGGACGACACCATCGCGCCGACCGCGCCCGACGTCGGCGCCATCGCGCCGACCGAAGGCCGCCTCGAACGCCTTCGCGGGCGGCTGTCGAAATCGCAGAACGCGCTCGGCCGCAGCATGCTTGGCCTGCTCGGCGGCGGTGACCTCGACGAGGACTCATGGGAGGCGGTCGAGGATACGCTGCTGGTCGCCGACCTCGGCGCGGTGACGACCGAGTCGGTGGTGACCGCGCTGCGCGGCCGACTGGCCAGCGGCAGGGTTCGCACCGAGGCCGACGCCCGTGCGGTGCTGCGCGATGTGCTGGTCACCGAGCTGCAACCCGGCCTGGACCGTTCGATCCGGGCCCTACCGCACGACGACCACCCGTCGGTGTTGCTGGTCGTCGGGGTGAACGGCACCGGTAAGACGACGACGGTTGGCAAGCTGGCGCGGGTGCTGGTTGCCGACGGGCGCAGGGTGGTGCTCGGGGCCGCCGACACCTTCCGCGCGGCGGCCGCCGATCAGCTGCAGGCCTGGGCGTCGCGCGTCGGCGCTGACGTCATTCGCGGGGCGGAGGGCGCCGACCCTGCGTCGGTGGCGTTCGACGCCGTCGACAAGGGCATCGCGGCGGGCGCCGACGTCGTGCTCATCGACACGGCAGGGCGTTTGCACACCAAGACCGGCCTGATGGACGAGCTCGGCAAGGTCAAGCGCGTCGTGAGCAAGCGGGCGGCCGTGGACGAGGTGCTGCTCGTGCTCGACGCGACCATCGGACAGAACGGTTTGGCGCAGGCCCGTGTGTTCGCCGACGTCGTCGACATCACCGGGGTGGTGCTGACCAAGCTGGACGGCACAGCAAAAGGCGGGATCGTGTTCCGGGTCCAACAGGAGTTGGGCGTTCCGGTCAAGCTCGTCGGCCTCGGCGAAGGTCCCGACGATCTGGCGCCGTTCGAGCCCGAGGCGTTCGTCGACGCGCTTCTTGGTTAGCCAGCGGGGCCAGAACGGCCCGATCGTACGCCTCCGCCACTGGTGAAACACGGGTGTAACGAAGGCCGATCGCGCGTTCACATTTCAGAAACGTGAGCGCATCACTCGCGAAACGCGAGCAAAAGAGTCTTCTCGGGAGGCCGTCATGTCGGCTCACTTCCCAAGGAGGTTCACACAAAGTGGTTTCAGCCTTAACAGATATGGCTCTAGCCTTACCTGACGATTCGTTCGCGCCATTCGGGCCCGACGGTTTGAGTGCCGGCGACACCGCATGGGTGCTCACTGCAGCTGCTCTGGTGCTGTTCATGACACCGGGTCTGGCGTTCTTCTACGGTGGTCTGTCGCGTCAGAAATCAGTCCTCAACATGATGATGATGTCGTTCGGCTCCATCGGCGTCATCAGCGTCATCTACGTGTTGTGGGGATATTCGATGTCCTTCTCCTCGGCCCACACCCTCGAGGGCGACATCTGGGGCATCTTCGACAACCCGATCTCGTTGTTCGGCTTGAGTGACCTCCTTGAGACCAGGGAGATCGACGGAGTGGACACGTTCGTGCTCGGCGGATTCGGCACGGTGCCCGCGATCGTCTGGGTGGGTTTCCAGCTCACCTTCGCCGTGATCACGGTCGCACTCATCAGTGGTGCCGTGGCCGAGCGGATGAAGTTCGCCACGTGGCTGGTGTTCGGCGCCATCTGGGCGACGCTCGTGTATTTCCCGCTGTCGCACATGGTCTGGGGTGGCGGCCTGCTGTCGAGCGCCGAGAACAGCTTCGCCTCTTGGATTTTCGGATACGACGCGGAAGCCGGGTCGGCGAATGTGGCACCGATAGACTTCGCAGGCGGCACGGTCGTGCACATCAACGCGGGCATGGCTGCGCTTGTGCTGGCCATCTTGCTCGGTAAGCGAAACGGTTTCGGCAAGGTCGCCTTCCGGCCGCACAACGTTCCGTTCGTTCTGCTCGGTGCGGCGATCCTGTGGTTCGGGTGGTTCGGCTTCAACGTCGGATCCGAGGGTGCGGCCGACATGCTCGCAGGCCAGGTCTGGGTGAACACCACCGCTGCGACCGCCGCAGCGATGCTCGGCTGGCTGGTCGTCGAACGAATCCGCGACGGGAAGCCGACCAGCGTCGGTGCCGCATCGGGCATCGTCGCCGGCCTGGTGGCCATCACCCCCGCGTGCGGTGCGCTCTCGCCGATCGGATCGCTGGTTCTCGGCGCAATCGCCGGTGCACTGTCGGCCCTTGCGATCAGCCTCAAGTACAAGTTCGGGTATGACGACTCGCTCGACGTGGTCGGCGTTCACCTCGTCGCCGGGTTGTGGGGCACCATCGGTATCGGCTTGCTCGCCACCGAAACCGGCCTTTTCTACGGTGGCGGAATCAAGCAGTTGGTTATTCAGGTGGTTATCGCGTTGGTGGCCGTGACGTTCACTGGCATCATGACGGCGATCATCGCGTTCATCGTGAAACCGCTCGGCTGGCGGGTCACCGAGGAGGATGAAGAGACTGGCATCGACGAGACAGAACATGCCGAAACAGCTTATGAACTCGTCTGATCGGGAACTATTGCCCTGGAAGGGATGGAACTTATGAAGCTGATTACCGCGATCGTCAAGCCATTCACCCTCGAAGACGTCAAGACCGGCCTCGAACAGACGGGGATTCTCGGCATGACCGTCAGTGAAGTGCAGGGTTACGGACGTCAGAAGGGCCACACCGAGGTGTACCGCGGTGCGGAGTACTCCGTGGACTTCGTGCCGAAGGTGCGCATCGAGGTGCTTGTCGACGACGCGGCCGTCGACAAGGTGGTGGACGTGATCGTGCAGGCGGCTCGCACCGGAAAGATCGGCGACGGCAAGGTGTGGGTGAGCCCGGTCGACACCGTTGTCCGGGTCCGCACCGGCGAGCGGGGGTCCGACGCCCTCTGACGAATGAGTGAGATGTCGTCTCCCGGCCTTGCACCGTGAGCGTTGAAAGGTAAACAGGGCCGGGGGAGGACACGAAATGACAGAGCAGAAGCGAGATCCCGCCGTCGGCGCCCCCTCCTCGGGGGGCCCGGCGGCGGTCTCGTCCAAGGCGGCGACCGATCTCACCGCGGCGTGCGCGAAACTGCTCTCCGGCTCCCACCACCTCGATGCCGCCGCGCTTCGTGACGCATGGGTCGACCTGCACGAGTTCTGGCTGTCGACGAAGGCAACCGAAATCGGCATCACCGAGAACAGCGGTTTCGCGATCGTTGCCACCGGCGGCCTCGGGCGCCGCGAACTGCTTCCGTACTCCGACCTGGACCTGATGCTGCTGCACGACAACCTGCCCAAGAAAGTCGTCAGCCAGGTCGCCGAAAACCTGTGGTATCCACTGTGGGACGCGAACGTCCGCATCGACCACAGCGTGCGAACCGTGCCAGAGGCGATGAACGTTGCCGCTCAAGACATCTCGGCCGGCCTGGCGATGCTGGAGGTGCGCCACATCGCAGGCGACTCCGACCTGTCCTCGCTGCTGGTGGGCGGCGCCCGAAGGCAGTGGCGGACCAGGATCGCTTCACGCTTCGACGAACTCGTCGAACACACAAGGCAGCGTTGGGAACGCAGCGGCGAGATCGCCCATCGCGCCGAACCCGACCTCAAGACCGGCCGTGGGGGGCTGCGCGATGTGCAGCTGCTCAACGCGCTGGCCATCGCCCAACTCGCCGACGTGTACCCGAGCCGGTCGTTGGCCTCGCCGACCGAGACGCTCGGCGAGGCACACCTCGCGCTGCTGAACGTCCGCACGGAACTGCACCGCGTGTCGGGCCGCGGCCGCGACCTCGTGCTGGCCCAGCACGCCGACGAGATCGCCGCGGCGTTGCACATCGGCGACCGCTTCGACCTCGCGCGGACACTGTCCGACGCCGCGCGCACCATCAGCTTCTACGTCGAGGCCGGGATCCGCACGGCGGCCAACGCCCTGCCGCGCAAAGGATTCGCTGCCTTCCGGCGACCCGTGCGACGTCCGCTGGACGAAGGCGTCGTCGAATTCGGCGGCGAGGTCATCCTGGCCCGCGACGCACGACCCGAACGCGATCCCGGCCTCATCCTGCGGGTAGCCGCGGCGTCGGCGACGACCGGTCTGCCGATGGCGGCCTCCACACTGGCGCGGCTGGGCCAGACCGCCCCGGAACTGCGCACGCCGTGGCCGCAGCAGGCACTCAAGGACCTGCTGGTGATGCTCGCGGCGGGGCCGTCTGCGGTGGCCACCATTGAGGCACTCGACCGCACCGGCCTGTGGGGCAGACTGTTCCCGGAATGGGGCGCGGTGCGCGACCTGCCGCCGCGCGACGTCGTGCACATCTGGACCGTGGACCGTCACCTCGTCGAAACCGTATCCCGGGCAAGCGCATTCACCACTCGGGTGTCCCGGCCCGACCTGCTGCTGCTCGGCGCACTCTGTCACGACATCGGCAAGGGCCGCGGCGGTGACCACAGCGTCATCGGAGCAGAACTCGCCACGCAGATCGGCACCAGACTCGGGCTGTGGCCGTCGGACGTCGAGTTGCTGTCCAAGGTGGTCAGGCATCACCTGCTGCTCCCACACACCGCGACCCGGCGGGACCTGCAGGACGCGAAGACCATCGAGGCGGTCGTCGAGACCCTCGACGGGGACACCGTGCTGCTGGAGTTGCTACACGTGCTGGCCGAGGCCGACTCGTTGGCGACCGGGCCCGGCGTGTGGGGCGACTGGAAGGCATCGCTGATCGGCGATCTGGTGGGTCGGTGCAGGCTGGTGATGGCGGGCGAGCAGCTACCCCGCCCCGATCCCGTTGATGCGCGGCATCTTTCGCTGGCATCGACAGTCGGTGTACATGTCGAGATGACGCCTGGGGATGGCACCCACATCTACAACGTCACGATGATCGCGCCGGACCGGCGCGGTCTGCTGTCGAAGGCGGCCGGCGTGTTGGCGCTCAATTCGCTTCGGGTGCACTCGGCTTCGGTCAACGCCCATGAAGGCTCGGCGATCAACACGTTCGTCGTGTCACCGCATTTCGGTTCACCGCCGGCCGCCGAACTGCTGCGTCAACAGCTCATCCTCGCCCTCGACGGCGAACTCGACGTGATGGCCTCGCTGGACCGACGCGACCGGGACGCCGCGCAGTACGGCACGTCAAGGGCGGGCGACACACCCGCGGGCGTGCCGATCAACCATGTGACGGCGCCGCCCAAGATCCTGTGGTCCGACGGCGCCGAGCCCGGCGAGTTGGTGGTGGAGATCCGGTCCACCGACCGCGCCGGTCTGCTCGCCCGGCTGACCGCGGTCTTCGAGCGCGACGGCGTCGATATCGCCTGGGCGAAGGTCACCACGCTGGGGTCGTCGGTCGTCGACCTGTTCGGCATCGTCATCCCGGCCGGGAGTGCCGAGGACCGCGCGGCGGTCCGCAACGAGCTGCAGCGCGACCTCTTCGAGGTCCTGCCCACCCCGCCGCCCGCCAAGCCGGTGTCCGAGGCCAGCTAGGCTGGCGTCCGTGTTCGAATCCCTCTCCGACCGCTTGACAGGTGTTCTGTCGGGCCTGCGCGGCAAGGGGCGGTTGACCGACGCCGACATCGACGCGACCACCCGCGAGATCCGGCTGGCGCTGCTGGAAGCCGACGTCTCGCTGCCCGTCGTGCGCGAGTTCGTCAACCGCATCAAGGAGCGCGCCCGCGGCGCCGAGGTCTCCGCCGCGCTGAACCCGGCCCAGCAAGTCGTCAAGGTCGTCAACGAGGAGCTCATCGGCATCCTCGGCGGTGAAACCCGTCAGCTGGCATTCGCCAAGACCCCGCCGACGGTGATCATGCTCGCGGGCCTGCAGGGCTCCGGTAAGACCACGCTGGCCGGAAAGCTGGCCAAATGGCTTAAGGGACAGGGCCATACGCCGCTTCTGGTGGCGTGTGACCTGCAGCGCCCCGGCGCCGTGAACCAGTTGCAGATCGTCGGCGGCCAGGCGGGCGTCGAGGTCTTCGCACCGCATCCGGGCACGTCGGCCGACGGCGCCGCCGACGCCGCGCCAGGTGACCCGGTGAAGGTCGCGGCCGACGGCCTCGCCGAGGCCAAGGCCAAGCTCTTCGACGTGGTCATCGTGGACACCGCGGGCCGCCTCGGCATCGACGACGAGCTGATGGCGCAGGCCGCGTCCATCCGTGAGGCCGTCGATCCCGACGAGGTGCTGTTCGTCGTCGACGCGATGATCGGCCAGGACGCCGTCACCACCGCCGAAGCGTTCCGCGAGGGCGTCGGGTTCACCGGCGTCGTGCTGACCAAGCTGGACGGCGACGCCCGCGGTGGCGCCGCGCTGTCGGTGCGCGAGGTCACCGGCGTGCCGATCCTGTTCGCATCCGCAGGCGAGAAACTCGACGACTTCGACGTCTTCCACCCCGACCGGATGGCCAGCCGCATCCTCGGCATGGGCGATGTGCTCACCCTCATCGAGCAGGCCGAGCAGGTCTTCGACGCGCAGCGCGCCGAGGAGGCCGCCGCCAAGATCGGCTCGGGCGAGCTGACACTGGAGGACTTCCTCGAGCAGATGCTCGCGATCCGCAAGATGGGCCCGATCGGCAACCTGCTCGGCATGCTGCCCGGCGCGGGCCAGATGAAGGATGCGCTCGCCGCGGTCGACGACTCCCAGCTCGACCGGGTGCAGGCGATCATCCGCGGTATGACCCCGCAGGAACGCGCCGACCCGAAGATCATCAACGCGTCGCGGCGGCTGCGCATCGCCAACGGCTCCGGTGTAACGGTGTCGGAGGTCAACCAGCTCGTCGACCGGTTCTTCGAGGCCCGCAAGATGATGTCGCAGATGGCCGGACAAATGGGAATGCCGTTCGGCCGCAAGGGATCGTCGCGCAAGAGCGCCAAGGGCAAGAAGAAGGGCAAGAAGGGCGGACGGGGTCCGACACCACCGAAGGTGAAGAGCCCGTTCGGCGTCCCGGGGGGAGTACCGGAAGGCTTCCCCGACCTGTCGAACATGCCCAAGGGCCTCGACGAGCTGCCACCGGGCCTTGCCGACATCGACCTGTCGAAGCTGAAGTTCCCCAAGAACTAGATGACGTCGCCGCAGCGCCTCCACGTCAAGGGCAGGGGACTGCCCGACGGCGAACCGGTCGAGTGGTGGATCGCCGACGGCGTGCTTCACGCCGAACCGGTCGCCGACGCGCAGACGGTGTTCGACGGCGGCTGGATCGTGCCCGGCCTCGTCGACGCGCACTGCCACGTCGGCCTCGGCGCGCACGGCCCCGTCGATAGCCTCGATGAATGCGTCGAGCAGGCCGAGACCGAGCGCAGTGTCGGTGCGCTGCTGCTGCGCGACTGCGGATCGCCGATCGACACCAGGGCGCTCGACGATCGCGACGATCTGCCCCGCATCATCCGCCACGGCAAGCACCTGGCCCGGCCCAAGCGGTATCAGCGCGACTTCGCGGTGGAACTGGAAGACGAGTCGCAGCTGCCCGATGCGGTCGTCGAGCAGGCGCGACGCGGCGACGGCTGGGTCAAGCTCGTCGGCGACTGGATCGACCGCGAGGTCGGCGACCTGGCGCCGCTGTGGTCTGACGACGTGCTCAAAGCCGCAATGGAGGCGGCGCACGCCGTGGGCGCCCGGGTGACCGCCCATGTGTTCAGCGAGGACGCGCTGCCGGGGCTGATCAGGGCCGGTATCGACTGCATCGAACACGGCACGGGGCTGACCGACGAGACCATCGAGATGATGGTCGAGCACGGCACGGCGCTGGTGCCGACGCTGATCAACGTCGAGAACTTTCCCGGTATCGCCGACGGCGCGGCGAAATACCCCGTGTACGCCAGCCACATGCGCGACCTCTACCAGCGGGCGGGCGCGCGGATCGCCGCCGCCCACGACGCCGGGGTGCCGATCTTCGCGGGCACCGACGCGGGCAGCATGGTGGCTCACGGCCGTATCGGTGACGAGGTCGATGCGCTGAAGCGGATCGGGATGACCCCGACCGAGGCGCTCGGCGCGGCCAGTTGGACCGCACGAAGCTGGCTGGGCAGGCCGTCACTCGAGCACGGTGCACCTGCGGACCTCGTTTGCTACGCCGAGGACCCGCGCACCGGCGCAGCGGTCATCAACGACCCCGACGTCGTCGTGCTCCGTGGCCGGGTCTACTAGTACGCGACTGCTGCGCGCCGCGGCCTCGGCCCTGGCGGTGCTCGGTCTGCTGGCAGGTGCTCCGGCCGCGGCCGCCAACCCGAATGCGTTGTGGGACATCGTGAACGGCCAGTGCGTGCCCCATCAGCTCACCAGCGGCGACCCGTCGCCGTGCGCGCTCGTCGACGTCCTCGGCGGCTACGCGGTTCTGAAGGATCTCGTCGGCGCGACGCAGTTCCTACTCATTCCCACCGAGCGCATCCCCGGTATCGAAAGCCCGCGCATCGTGGCCGCCGACGCGCCGAACTACTTCGCCGACGCATGGCGGGCCAGGACGTTCGTCGAAGAGCGTGCCGGCCGTGGGCTGCCGCGCGACTGGATCAGCCTGGCCATCAACTCGGCGGCGGATCGAACGCAGAGCCAGATGCACATCCACATCGACTGCGTGCGCGCCGACGTCCGGCATGCGCTGGCCGCCAACGCGGGCGCCATCGGCCCTTCTTGGGCGGCCATGCCGGTGCCACTGGCCGGACAGCCGTACCGGGCGATGGCGGTGTCCGGCGAGGACCTCGACGCCGCCAACCCCTTGCGGTTGCTCGCCGCCGACCTGCCCGCGGGTCAGACGATGGCCTCGCAGTCGCTCGTTGTCGTCGGCGCCACCGACACCGATGGGCGGCCCGGCTTCGTCCTGCTCGCCGGTGACACCGATGCGGGCAGCGGCCACGGCGAGGATCTGCAGGACCACACCGCGTGCCCGCCGCAGCCCGAAGCCATCGGCAAGTAGGGGTCAGGGCTGCCCGAAGCCCCAGTCGAACAGGCTGGTCGCCTGGCCGTACAGATCGCCGTCGCCGTACATCTCCACCACGACGAGCCTGCGGTTGCCCCGCTGGGCGACCGCGACGAACGTGTCACGCGCGAGGTTCGTGTAGCCCGTCTTGCCCGCCAGCGTGCCGGGATAGCGCTCCAACAGCTTGTTCTGCGCGGTGATCGTCTTACCGGGAAATTGCGCCGAGCGCTCACCGAAGATCTGCGCGATCAGCGGATAGCGCAGCGCCGCGCGATAGATGACCGCGAGGTCGTGCGGCGTGGTGAGCGACTCCCAGCCGGGACCGTCGAGTCCGGACGGCGACGACGCGCGGGTGCTCTTGGCGCCGACGGCAGCGGCCTTGCGGTTCATCGCGGCGACCGCGACGCGCTGCCCGCCGAGCATGTCGGCCAACATGTTCGCCGCATCGTTGCCCGACACCATCAGCAGTGCCTCCAGCAGCTGTCGGGTGGTGTAGGCCTGGCCCGGTTTCAGCCCGACACAAGAGCATTCGACCTCGGTGTGCGACTGGTTGGCGCGCGCGAAGTTATCCGGTCGAAGATTGTCGAGCACCACCATCGCCAGCAGCGGCTTGATCGTGCTCGCGGGTGCGTACTGGCCGAACGGGTCACGCGACGCCAGGATGCGCCCAGAGTCGAGGTCGGCCAGCAGCCACGCCTTCGCCGGGCCGTCGGGCAGTGCGACCGCCCCTGGCGGCTGGATACCGGGCTCAGCGGATGCGGTCGGCGCGGCAACCGCGTGGCTCGTCAACGCGAGCGCGGTTATCAACGCAGCCAACAGATTTCGCACGGGAGTGCGAGAATATCCCGTGCGGACACTGGTTTTAGCCGCGCACAGGTCTCGGATCCATTGCGGATCAACAACTTTTGATGACGCCGAGTGTTACAGGCTCTTCGCGCTTGAGCGGGGTGCCCGGTAGTTGATGGGGCTCGTGGCCCCGACATGCTGTTGGTCTCTCACAACGCGACAACAGCGAGGCCACGAGCATGAACGAGGGTACGTCAGTGCTGCTCGGGCTGGAGGACGAGTTCACCGTCCTGCAGCTCGAACGAATCGATGCCGACACGGTGCGTGTCGTCATCGAGGTCATCGACCCGGAGGGCGCCTGCCCCGAGTGCGGGGTGCTCACCTCAAGGATCAAGGAGCGGCCACTGGTTCGAGTCAAGGACTTGCCTGCCTCCGGCCAAAGAACCGATCTGTGGTGGCTCAAACGGCGCTTGGTGTGCCGCGAACCGGCCTGTGGGACAGCGACATTCACGCAGCAGTCCCGCGCTGTGCCGGCACGGTCGCGGCTCACGACCCGGCTACGAGAGAAGATCGGTTCGGCGATCGCGTCGGGCAACCGCGCCGTCAGCGAGGTCGCTAGCGAGTACCAGGTGGCGTGGTCGACCGCGCACCGGGCGCTCATCGCACTGGCCAACCAGTGGCTGCCCGAGCCGGAACCCACCCGCGTGCTCGGCATCGACGAGACCCGCGCCCGGTCGGTGCGCTGGGTGCTCGAAGAGGCCGGCTGGACACGGTCGAACCCGTGGATGACCTCGTTCGTCAACGCCGACCCCACCCTGCCCGGGCACCTTCTCGGGCTGACCCCGGGACGCTCCGGGGCGTGCGTGATCGACTGGCTCGCGCTGCAGACACCCGCGTTCCGGGCCGGCATCGACCTGGTCGTGATCGACCAGTCCGCGCCGTACGCGGGCGGGATCCGCACCGCCCTGCCGGACGCGCGGATCGCAGTCGACAAGTGGCATCTCGTCGCCCTCGCCAACCTCATGGTCACCCAGGTCCGTCAAC
>JAWQNE010000010.1:0-227067 GCA_033741175.1 Mycolicibacterium sp. 120270
ACGCTGATCGAGATCATGCGAGATCGCGTCCGCTATCTGTCTCAGCGAACGGAATAGCCAACGATCCGCTTCGCTGTCTTCCATATAGTCGGCCCGTGCAGTGTGATTAACACGGCCGTCGTCTTGCAACTGCTGTACGCCTTCATAATTGTTATCACTATGTACCGCAAGCGTTTTGCCGCCATGTCGACCGACGACGGAAAATACCGGCACGTCGCTTGGCCCGTCCGCTATGTAAATCATGTTCCGAAATGGTACACGACGCTCGTCGTCGGACATTCGAGCGTTTACGTTGACGCCTTCCAGTTTGTTGATGCCTTTGTTAATCTCAAAAACTGCCCTTGTCTTAGTTGTGTTGTCGATGGTGTAGCCAATCTGAGCCAGAACACCGTTAGGATCGAAGCTCGATGCATCGAGTTTACCGTCGCTTGCTATTGGCGCCTCAGGCAATAGTTCGCAAGCCCACACGCCGTCGAGAAATGGATAGATTGGGTTGCCTTCGATCATTTGTCGCAAACCCGTAGACACCACGTAGTGCTCCACAGTGATGAGATTGTCGACATACCGCTGATTGCCAGCAACGAAATCCTTTGTACGCTGCATGAAGTCGGGCATACCCGGGGCTAGCGCAACTTCAGCGCCCAGCTCACGCAAGATCGCGTTCGTTAAACCCTCGAAACGACCGCTTTTTACATAGTTGAGAGTATGACCAAGATATGCTGTATCTTCGGCAAGCTTGAGCCCATAACTTTCGTAGAACTCAGCTAAGGCGTTGACCTCGTCCCAGAACTGCTTTTCGTTAACCTGATAACGATCGAATAGCGGCTTCTGCATATAGCCGTGCGTCAGGGTACGATCAAAGTCCCATATGAAAGCAATAATTGTTTGCGTTACTAAAGACGGCGGCATTCACGCGACCTCTGGACCGGTGAACCTTATCATCTTGTCGCCGCGGTCAATCCAGCCATAAAGGATAAGTCCCGTCCCCCAGAACTCCTCATGTGCACGGCCGACTTCAGCGACCGGAAGAACGATCCCAACGTCGATGCCACGTTTCCGAATCTGCTTAAAACTGTCCGCGAATTCGGCGGCCGATCTCGTATCTTCGAAGACCCACTCCACGAGCTTGCGGTCGTACAAATACACGGCTGTCGGCATCAACATCTCGACGTTCGTAGTGCCTTCCTCACGCCAACGCTCGGCTATGGCATTCGCAATTTCAACCGCCGAAAGCGTGGATTTCAAAGGACTGACGGCCTCGGTCATGCGCTCAGTGTAGGGCGCCCTACTTTGCAGAGACGGCAATCCGGTGTCATCCGCGTGCCTTCTGCGGCCGGTTGGGTCGGAGCCGGAGGCGCTCTGAGCGGTCATAACGTCACGATAAGCGTCAGGTCCGACAAGAATCGAACTCTTGTTCGACCAGCCTGTCGGATCGGCGGCGCTCGAATGGGGTTCCGCAGGCCGAATGCAAGCGGCCGCCTGTGAAGGAGACTCAATTTATGAGCTAGGGGGATGCGGCGCTGTTGCTTGAGTGTCCGGAGTGCAGCGGCGAAGAGTACCCCCCCAGGCATAATGCGGATAGTCCTCCTGTGTGACATGCGTATCAACAGTTTGCTCTCGCGGCTGTAGCAGAACCCGTCGCATGACACAGTGTGACGACTGGCGTCGAGTGTCTGCGGGATTATGACTGCCGAATTGCGCCTGCGGCGCTGCAACGAGTAGAGGACTCTGTCACGGTGTCACGGTTCTCGAATCTTCCTGCATCACAACATGTTTCGCTGCGGGATAGATCCTGTGGCTTCCGTTTGGTGTCACAATGTCACTCTCAGTAGCCGAGGAGTGACAGTCCGAGAGATCCTCGTCATTCCCAGTGTCACAGTTCTTTTGACTACTTGAGCTGCTTGCTTTTCCTGTCTGTGACTGTGTGACTGGGATATACACGCCTGGAGATAACCGCGTGACTCGACCCTCCTGCGCAAGGCGGGTCAATGTTTGTCGGGCGGAGTCGGAAGTGATGTGTAGGGTTTCGACCACATCCGCCGACCTGGTGAGTGGCCGCGAGTTAACGAAGCGCAGAACCCGGCGTTTCGTGTGTCCTAGCTGACTCTCCTTCGCCCGCTGTGCGGCTTCCCCAAGGTCCTTTCCATCTGCGCTCCACTTGCCCCCCTCGAAGACAAGCGAATAGCTGGCTTCTTCCACGTCGCGGCCCGTAATATGCAGAACGGCGTTACGGTCGTTGTCTTTTCGGTCCAGAACCATCACGAAATCGGCTGCGCCGGCGATCCCGTAAGTGCCCGACACCGAGTCTAGGAAACTGTTTTCGCTCTCAGCCTTCCGCGTGTGGTGCACGACGAGAACCGTGATGCCTGGCTTCGCAAGCGCTTTCAGTCTACGAATAAACCCGTAGTCTCTCGCATAGGCGTCATCACGCACTCGCTTCTCCGGCTTCACAACTGCAAGCGTGTCCAGAATGACCAGCCCCGTGTCATGCTTCGCAATGAATGCTTCGGCCTGCTCGATCGCGTCCTTCGCGTCGATCGAGAAGCTAATGGCAGCCGGAAACTGCTCTGAATCGCCCACAATGTTGCGACACCTTTCATCGAGTCGCCGCCAACCGTCTTCCAAGGCGAGGTAAAGCACTGGTCGCTGTTCAACCGAAACACCAAGCACCGGCTTACCTGCAGCAACAGCTAGCCCGATACCAAGAACCAGGCAACTCTTACCCGCTTTTGGTCGTGCGGCCAAGATTCCCAAACCCTCAGGTAATAAGCCAGTTACGGTCCAGATCAACGGAGGGATTGATGCGGCCTGGAGCTGTGTTCCTGTGACAACGCCTGACAGAACGGTCAACCGTTGCTCGACTGCCGCGGCGCTCACTGCACACCTCCTACGGCACTGCGCTCTTCTTGCGCCGCAAGCCATTGGAGACAGTCGCTGCGCCAGTACCGCACGCGGCGACCCACTTTGAATGACCTAGGTCCTACAGATGTGGCTCGATACCAGCGGAGCGTTGCAGGCGGGATGCCGGTCAGTTCCGACACTTCCGAGATACCGAGCAGTTCGGGTTGAGTCATGTGACTCCCCTAAACTCTCACCTTTCAGGGCGGATGAGGTACGCCACAAGGGCCGGACGGCCCGTGTTCATACTCGGTTCTCCTCGGTGGTCAATTACTGGCGTCGCTTGCAGTCTATACCCGGTCCGTACTAGCCCCGATTTGCTCTTGACCAGCAGAGATAGCCCGTTCCATAGCGGCGGTTAGTGTGTCGAAATCGTCTGGCAGCATGTGTGAGTAGACGTTCATTGTCGTTGTCGCGTTTCTATGACCCAGCAGTCGCTGGACCGTCACGACAGAGGCACCTGACGCCAAGGCCAACGACCCTGCGGTATGTCGCAACGTCTTCGGTGTGACATCAGTGAGGTTCGCCTTTGACACCGCCTGGTCGAATCGCCAGCGGAACCAACCTAGAGCCATGGGTTCGCCATCGACACCGGGAAATAAGTATTGGGATGGCTCGCGGTCTTGGATCTCCTTGGCCAACGCGTCGACCAGCGTTTGCATCAGTATCGGCACAATCCGCACCTGGTGCGTTTTAGTGTCGCCCTCCACGTGTCCCTTGCCGGTCACCCGGGTGACGGAACGAGCGACACGTATGCGCCGGCGTGCCAGGTCCACGTCGCCTACCCGGAGTGCGGCCATCTCTCCATATCGCATACCGCAGTACGCCAGCAGATACACCATGGTGCGGATGCCAGGCTCTGCTTCTGCCAGTTTGCGCACTTGCTCATGCGTCAGGGCGATGTCTTCTTGGGTTGACTTTCTAGGTAGTTCCACGCCATCCGCTGGATTGGCCGCTATGTAGCGTGCCCGCACCGCGTAACTCAGTACCTGATCGACAACTTGGAACGCCTGTATTACCCGTGCCGGCGACAGGCCCCTTCCCGTCGCGGACTCGACAGGACGGTGGCGGGCAGCCGGGTCACTAGCCATCCACGACACCCAAGCCTGAATCCCGGCGTGGTCCATGTCTCTCAGCCTGACGTCACCCCATTTAGGCAAGACGATCACGTCGAGCAAGCTGCGATAGCCGGCAACGGTCTTAGGCTTCAGCTTTTGGCTGCCCTCTCGGTTGCCGAACCACTCTTCGGCCACCGTCTGGAACGTGACGGCGGTACCCCGGGGGTCCGCGTAGATTCCGCTGTTTATCGCTGCGGAAACCTGGTTGATGTGGGCCTGCGCCTGCGCCTTGCGATCGAAAGCCTTTGTGCGCTCCCGACCTTCGTAATCGACCCATCGAGCTAGCCAACGCTTACCCTGTCCGTGCCGCAGCGTCGTAACCAGCTTCCCGGAGTCGCCGTGCCTCGGATCTATGCACCAGGAGCCCGGACCTTCATGGTCAGCCGGCCAGGGAACATTCTCGCTTCGACGCGGAGGGCGATGCCATCTGTCCTCAACGCCTGCCCGCATCCCACGCTTCATGCCGCTAATGATACAGCTGCGGACTGCCTGCGGACTGATCACCGTCGCTTAACGTTATCTGAGCGCCAAACCGCATGTGATCAGGCCTTTTCCTGTGCCCCCAGTCGGACTCGAACCGACACTGTGCGGATTTTAAGTCCGCTGCCTCTGCCAATTGGGCTATGGGGGCTCCGCTGCCAGACCCTATTCCATCTCGACGGAGCGCCCGATGTGGCTGAACCCTGTCAGCCCTCGACTTCCTGCTCGACCAGCACCCGGCGCAGCAGCTTGCCGGTCGCGTTGCGCGGCAGTTCATCGACGAACACCACATCGCGGGGCACCTTGTGGCGGGCCAGGTTGTCCTTCACGTACTGCTTGATCGCGTCAGCGTCGTGTTCGGCGCCCGGCTCGGAAACGATGAACGCGCGCAACCGCTTTCCCCACTCGACGTCGTCCACACCGACCACGGCCACCTCGGCGACATCGGGCCGCTCCTCGAGCAGTTGCTCCACTTCCTGCGGGAAGACGTTCTCACCGCCGGACACGATCATGTCGTCGTCGCGACCGTCGACGAACAGCAATCCGTTCTCGTCGAAGTGGCCCATGTCGCCGCTGGACATGTAGCCGTCGATGATCTGCTTGCTGCGGCCGTCGGTGTACCCGGCAAACGGTGCACCGTTGCGGACGAAGATCCGGCCGCGACGGTTCGTCCCGGTGATGCGCTGGTCGTTCTCGTCGTACAGCACCACCTCGCACGTCACCGGCGCGCGGCCCGCGGTGCCCGGCGCGGCACGCAGCTCCGACGGGGTGGCCACGCTCGCGATCGCGCACTCGGTCGAGCCGTACATGTTGTACAGAACGTCGCCGAACGTGTCCTGCACCCGGTTGGACAACTCAGGGCTCAGTGCCGACCCGGCGACCAGGATCACCTTCAGCGATGACGTGTCGTACTTGCCGATGACGTCGGGGCCGAGTTCGACGATCCGGTGCAGCATTGTCGGGACGGCGACCAGCATGTCGGCCTTGTGCTCGGCGATCAGCTGCAGCGTCGGCTCGGCCTTGAACCGCCTCATCGTCACCACCTTGTTCCCCAGCGCGGCGCCGACCCCGTAAGTGGCCCACCCCGTGCTGTGGAAGATCGGCGAGACGATGACCATCGTCCCCTTGCGGGGGAACGGGATCCGGTCGACGATCTGCGCCGTCGCCAGTGTGTTCACCGACTCCCGCGGAGCCCCCTTCGGCAGCCCGGTGGTGCCACTGGTGAGGATGACCGACCCGCCCGCTTTGGCCGGCGGCGGCAGCGGCGTGATCGGGTTGGCCGCGACGATCTCATCGAGGGTCTGCGCACCCGCGGGCAGCTCAGCGCCCTCGTCGACCCAGACCAGGACGCGCGGAAGATCGGCGGGCAGCGCATCGAGCAGGCCGAGGAACTCGCTGTCGTGCAGCATCACGCTGACGCCCTCGCGCTCGCAGACCTCCGCGAACTGCGGCTTGGCGAATCCGGTGTTCATCAACACCATCCGGGCGCCCAGCTTGCCGCATGCGGCCATGGCGACGGCGAGGCCGCGGTGGTCGCGGCACAGCAGCCCGACGACGGAGCCCTCCCTGACGCCGAGGGCTTTCAGCCCATGCCCCAACGCCCACGACTGGTCGTCGACCTGCTTGTACGTCAGCGTCCCGCGCTCGTCGACGATCGCGGGCAGGTCCGCATACTTGCGGCCGCCCATGATCGCCATCGTGGCCTGCGGCCCGTACACCGGCGCGAGCTTGGCGGCCTGCACCGAGTTGCCGAGATCCTTCACGTCGATGATTCCGGCGTTGGCGAGACGTCCGACGGCACGCACCGACTCCGATACGTGCTGTAGCTTCTGCCGAACGCCGGTCAGCGCGTCAACCATCGAGCCTCCTGTCGAGCGGATTTTGCGATGGACCCTAGCAGCCCGGTGCCGTACCCCTTTGACCAGCGGTTTCGGCGGACCTCAGCGATCCGGCCAAATCAGAGGCTCGGTCATCTAAGTTACGAGAAGTGGAACCGCCCCACAGTTATCTCCGGGAGCACTCCGCCTCGGTACTCCACCATGCCGACTATTTGACCGGCCTGGACGACCATGCGCTCTGCGGTGCGACGTTGCAGAATCCGGCGGCGGTTTCGATGGGTGCTGCCGACGCGCTGTGTCCCGACTGCGAGGCTCGGCTGACGGTCTATCACCTCAAATGGTGGCGCAAGACGGCCATCGCAGCGACCGAGGAGCTCGAGGCGCTCCGCGTCCGATACCGCGAGCTGGAGGAGCGGACCGGCGCCGCGCGTCCGGCGCCCGCTGCCGAGCCTGCCGGCCACTCGTCGGCCGCCGCCGCCGACAGCACCGAACCCGAGCCGACGACGTTCCTCGGCCGGGCACGACGCGAGCTCGATGCGCTCGTCGCGCAATTCGAAGAGTCGATACCGTTCTTTCGCCTGAAGAACGCCATGCAGGATTTCAGCGACCGGCTCGAGGACCACGAGCGCGAGCTTCTCGCCCGCGAGATCGGCTCCGACAGCTCCCTCATCCGCTGGGCTACAACCGAAGTCGAATCGCGTGGGTTGACCGTCACCAACAACCGTGTCCAGAAGAACGAGGACATGATGTGGCAGGAGTGGCTGCAGGAGTCGCAGCCGGCCCCGAAGACCAAGAAGCGCTTCGGCCGGTCTCGGTGACCCGCGAGCAGACGCAAATGCACGCGACACGCCGAGAATTTCGATGCGTTTGCGTCTGCTCGCGGGGAAAGCGTTAAGGACGAGCCAGCGGCCGTCAAGAAACCGTTAAGGCCGCCACCAGCCCGCTGAGCAGGTCGTTTCCTGTTTCAGGCCGCCGAAATCCGGCAGCCCGTAAACGACCGGAGCGACATGTCCGTCCTCATCTACATCGTGCTGACGGTGGCGATCTTCGCGCTGCTCGGCTGGATCCAGAAGTTGGTCGAGGGACTGTGAGCCAGAACCTGATCGGCCTGACGCTGGCGATTCTGCTCGCGTTTTTCCTCTTTGCCGCCCTGCTCTTCCCGGAGAGGTTCTAGTGAGTGCTTTGTCTTCGGAGACGGCGGGGATCCTGTTCCTCGCATCCCTGATCATCGGCCTGGCGGCCGTTCACGTGCCGCTGGGCGATTACATGTATCGCGTCTACGCCTCCACCAAGGACCTGCGTGGCGAGCGCGCCGTCTATCGCCTCATCGGCGCCGACCCGACGTCCGAGCAGACGTGGGGCGCCTACGCCCGCAGCGTGCTGGCGTTCTCGGCGGTCAGCATTCTGTTCCTGTTCCTGCTGCAGTTGGTGCAGGGCAGACTGCCGCTTCACCTCAGCGACCCCGCCACGCCGATGATGCCCGCGCTCGCGTGGAACACCGCCGTCAGCTTCGTCACCAACACCAACTGGCAGGCCTACTCCGGCGAGTCGACGCAGGGCCACCTCGTCCAGATGGCCGGGCTTGCCGTGCAGAACTTCGTATCGGCGGCGGTCGGCATGGCCGTCGCCATGGCCTTCGTTCGCGGACTGGCCCGTCGCAACAGCGGTGAGCTCGGCAACTTCTGGGTCGACCTGGTGCGCGGCACCATCCGAATCCTGTTGCCGCTCTCCATCATCGCTGCACTCGTCCTCATCGTCGGCGGCACCATCCAGAACTTCGCGGTGCACGACCAGGTCGTCAACACACTCATCGGCGGCCAGCAGACCATCACGGGCGGCCCCGTCGCCAGCCAGGAATCCATCAAGCTGCTCGGCACCAACGGCGGTGGCTTCTTCAACGCCAACTCCGCGCACCCCTTCGAGAACCCCACCGCATGGACCAACTGGGTGGAGATCTTCCTGTTGGCGTGCATCGCCTTCTCGCTGCCGCGCACGTTCGGCCGCATGGTCGACAGCAGAAGGCACGGGTACGCCATCGTCGCGGCGATGTCGGTCATCGCGGCGGTCAGCGTCACGTTGATCATGTTCTTCCAGATCCAGCACCACGGAACGGTTCCCACCGCGGTGGGATCGTCGATGGAGGGCGTGGAACAACGCTTCGGAGTACCGAATTCGGCGGTCTTCGCCGACCTGACCACACTGACGTCGACGGGGGCGGTGGACTCCTTCCACGACAGCTACACCAGCCTCGGCGGCATGATCACGATGTTCAACATGCAACTCGGCGAGGTCGCGCCGGGCGGCGTCGGGTCCGGCCTCTACGGCATGCTGATCCTGGCGATCATCACCGTGTTCGTGGCGGGCCTGATGGTGGGCCGCACGCCGGAATACCTCGGCAAGAAGATCACGCCGCGGGAAATCAAGCTGGCCGCAACGTATTTCCTCATCACGCCGCTGCTGGTGCTGACCGGCACCGCCGTCGCGATGGCCATGCCAGGCCAACGCGCGAGCATGCTCAACACCGGCCCGCACGGGCTTTCGGAGGTGCTGTACGCGTTCACGTCGGCGGCCAACAACAACGGCTCGGCGTTCGCAGGCATCGCCGTCAACACCGTCTGGTACAACACCGCGCTCGGACTGGCCATGCTGCTCGGCCGGTTCCTGCCGATCATCTTCGTGCTGGCATTGGCGGGCGCACTGGCCAAACAGGGCAAGACACCCGACTCCGCAGGCACGCTGCCCACCCACCGACCTCAGTTCGTCGGCATGCTCGCCGGCGTCACCTTGATCCTGGTCGCCCTCACCTTCCTGCCCATGCTCGCACTGGGCCCCCTCGCTGAAGGAATCCACTCATGACCGCACCGACCATCGAGAAGACACCCATCCTGCAACCAAAAGTGCACAAACCCAAGCGAGTTCAGGGTGGACTGCTCGACCCTCGGATGCTGTGGCGGTCGATGCCCGACGCGCTGCGCAAGCTCAACCCGCGCACGCTGTGGCGAAACCCCGTCATGTTCATCGTCGAGATCGCCGCCGCGTGGAGCACCGTGCTGGCCGTCACCGATCCGTCGTGGTTCGCCTGGCTGATCGTGGCGTGGCTATGGCTGACGGTCATCTTTGCGAACCTTGCCGAGGCGGTCGCTGAAGGCCGCGGCAAGGCTCAGGCCGAATCGCTGCGTAAGACGAAGACCGCGACCACGGCGCGCCGACTCGTCGGGTGGGCGTCCGGCGCACCCTGCCGCGAGGAAGAGGTCGCCGCTGCCCTGCTGCAGCAGGGCTACATCGTCGTGGTCGAAGCCGGAGAGACCATCCCCGGCGACGGCGACGTCCTGGAAGGCATTGCCTCCGTCGACGAGTCAGCGATCACCGGCGAGTCCGCACCTGTCATCCGCGAATCCGGTGGCGACCGTTCCGCGGTTACCGGTGGCACCACCGTGCTGTCCGATCGCATCGTCGTCAGGATCACCCAGAAGCCCGGCCAGAGCTTCATCGACCGGATGATCGCGCTCGTCGAGGGTGCCAACCGGCAGAAGACCCCCAACGAGATCGCGCTGAACATCCTGCTCGCGTCGCTGACGATCATCTTCCTGTTCGCCGTCGCCACGCTGCAACCGCCGGCGATCTTCTCGAAGGCCGACAACCGCGGCGTGGCGGATACGTTGGCGCTCACCAGTACTGGTGTCTCCGGCATCGTCATGGTCTCACTGCTGGTGTGCCTCATCCCGACGACCATCGGGGCGCTGCTCTCCGCTATCGGCATCGCGGGTATGGACCGTCTGGTGCAGCGCAACGTGCTGGCGATGTCCGGCCGCGCCGTGGAGGCCGCAGGCGACGTCAACACGCTGCTGCTGGACAAGACCGGCACCATCACGCTGGGTAACCGACAGGCGGCTGACTTCCTACCGCTGACGGGTGTGTCGCCAGAAGCCCTCGCCAACGCCGCGCAGTTGTCCAGCCTGGCCGACGAGACACCCGAGGGCCGGTCCATCGTCGTCTTCGCCAAACAGCACTACGGATTACGGGCGCGCACCCCCGGCGAACTCGACCAGGCCCACTGGGTCGAATTCAGCGCGACGACGCGGATGTCCGGCGTCGACCTCGGCGAGCACCGGATGCGCAAGGGCGCCACCGCAGCCGTAACGGAATGGATCCGCTCCGAAGGCGGCACGATCCCCACCGAACTCGGCCAGATCGTCGACGCCATCTCCGCGGCGGGCGGCACCCCACTCGTCGTCGCCCATGTCTTCACCGACGACACCGACCCGCCGACTGCCGAAGTACTCGGCGGCATCCACCTGAAGGACGTCGTCAAGCAGGGCATGCGGGAACGGTTCGACGAGATGCGCAGGATGGGCATCCGCACGGTGATGATCACCGGCGATAACCCGTTGACCGCCAAGGCAATCGCCGATGAGGCGGGTGTGGACGACTTCCTTGCCGAGGCCACACCCGAGGACAAGATGGCGCTGATCCGCAAGGAGCAGGCCGGCGGCAAGCTCGTCGCGATGACCGGCGACGGCACCAACGACGCCCCGGCGCTGGCCCAGGCCGACGTCGGCGTCGCCATGAACACCGGCACGTCGGCGGCCAAAGAGGCGGGCAACATGGTCGACCTCGACTCCGACCCCACCAAGCTCATCGAGATCGTGGAGATCGGCAAGCAGTTGCTCATCACGCGTGGCGCGCTGACGACGTTCTCGATCGCCAACGACATCGCCAAGTACTTTGCCATCATCCCGGCGATGTTCGTGGCGCTGTTCCCCGGACTGGACCTGCTGAACATCATGCGGTTGCACAGTCCGCAGTCGGCGATCCTGTCGGCGGTCATCTTCAACGCGCTCGTCATCATCGCGCTCATCCCACTCTCGCTTCGGGGCGTGCGCTACACACCGAGCAGCGCCTCAAAGTTGTTGAGCCGCAACATCTACATCTACGGACTCGGCGGCATCATCGCGCCGTTCATCGGCATTAAGGCCATCGACCTCGTTATCCAACTCCTTCCGGGAATGTGACATGAAGACCTCTTCCATCGTTCGCCAGCACTGGGCCGCGCTGCGCGCGCTGCTGGTGCTCACCGTCATCCTCGGCCTTGCCTATCCCGCGGTCATCTGGCTGGTCGCCCAGCTGCCCGGGCTGCGCGACAAGGCCGACGGCTCGATCATCGAGGCAGGCGGTAAACCCGTGGGCAGCAGCCTGATCGGCCAGTCGTTCACCGACCGCGACGGCAATCCTCTGCCGCAGTATTTCCAGAGCAGGCCGTCGGCGGCTGGCGACCGCTACGACCCGCTGGCCACCGGCGCGAGCAACCTCGGGCCGGAGAGCATCGTCGACACGGCCGACAAGCCCAGCCTGCTCACGCTGGTCTGCTCGCGCAGCAAGGCGATCGGTGAACTCGACGGCGTCGACGGCACGCGACCGTTCTGCACCGGCGACGGCGTCGGTGCCGTACTGTCGGTCATCGGGCCACGCGACGCCCACGGCACCGTCGCGCACCCGATCCGGGTCGTCAGCGTCAACCAGCCATGCGCAACCACACCCGCACCGTTCCTGGCCACCTACGAGGGTGTGCGGGTGGAGTGCGCCGGCCCCGGCGAGGACTACGGCATCGGGCAGATCGTTCCGATCCGCGGCAGCGCGCCGGCGAAGCCCGCGGTGCCCGCCGACGCCGTCACCGCAAGCGGCAGCGGCCTCGACCCGGACATCTCCACGACCTATGCCGACCTGCAGGTCAACCGCGTCGCCAAGGCGCGGGGCGTCACGTCGGAGCTGATCCGGCAGGCCGTCGCGGACAACACCCACGGCCGCTCGCTCGGTTTCCTCGGCGAGCCGACGGTCAACGTGCTGGAGCTGAACGTGGAACTGGACCAGAAGTATCCGGCAAAGAGCTGATCAAGCGGTGGATGATGATCATGTGAGTACGTCGCCCCAGGGCGCCAAACGCGGGGAGCTGCGCATCTACCTCGGCGCCGCACCCGGCGTCGGCAAGACGTACGCGATGCTCGGCGAGGCACACCGCAGGCTGGAACGCGGCACCGACGTGGTCGCCGCCGTCGTCGAGACCCACGGCCGCAGGAAGACGGCCGAGCTGATCAACGGCATCGAGGTCATCCCGCCGCGCCTCATCGACTACCGCGGAACGCGCTTCAAGGAGCTCGACGTCGACGCCGTCATCAAGCGTCGACCGCAGGTCGTCCTCGTCGACGAGCTCGCCCACACCAACACGCCGGGCAGCAGAAACCCCAAGCGCTGGCAGGACGTCGAGGAGATCCTCGATGCGGGCATCACCGTCATCACCACGGTCAACGTCCAGCACCTGGAAAGCCTCAACGACGTCGTCACCCAGATCACCGGGATCGAGCAGCAGGAGAAGGTGCCCGACGAGGTCGTCCGCTCCGCCAACCAGATCGAGCTCGTCGACATCACCCCGGAGGCGTTGCGGCGCAGGCTGTCCCACGGCAACGTGTACGCACCCGAACGCATCGATGCCGCGCTGTCCAACTATTTCCGGCCGGGAAACCTGACCGCGCTGCGCGAACTGGCGCTGCTGTGGCTCGCCGACCAGGTCGACGCCGCGCTGGCGAAGTACCGGGCCGACAAGCACATCACCGACCCGTGGGAGGCCCGCGAGCGGGTGGTGGTCGCCGTCACCGGCGGCGGTGAGTCGGAAACCCTTGTGCGACGGGCATTCCGGATCGCGTCGAAGTCCAGCGCCGAACTCATGGTGGTGCATGTGGTGCGCGGCGACGGGCTGTCCGGCGTCTCGGCGCCGCAGATGGGCACGGTGCGCGAGGTGGCCGCCAGCCTCGGCGCCACCGTGCACACCGTGGTGGGCGACGACGTCCCCGCCGCGCTGCTGGACTTCGCGCGCGAGATGAACGCCACCCAGTTGGTCATCGGCACATCCCGACGGTCGCGGTGGGCGCGCATCTTCGATGAGGGCATCGGCGCCGCCGTTGTCCAGCGGTCCGGAAAGATCGACGTCCACATGGTCACCCACGGCGAGGTCAGGCGCGGCCTGTCGTGGTCCTCGCTGACGCCCCGGCAACGGCACACGGTGTCCTGGCTGGCGGCATTCGTTGTGCCGTCGGCAATCTGCGCGCTGATTGTCCTCGTCCTCGACCCCCTGCTCGGCGTCGCCGGCGAGAGTGCGCTGTTCTTCACCGGGGTGCTGGTCGTCGCCCTGCTCGGCGGAGTGGCGCCCGCCGCGCTGTCGGCGCTGCTGTCGGGTCTGCTGCTGAACTACTTTCTGGTGGAACCGAAGTACACGTTCACCATCGCCGAACCCGACAGCGCCGTCACCGTCGTCGTGATGCTGGCCGTCGCGGTCGCGGTCGCAGCGCTGGTGGACGGCGCCGCCAAACGCGCGAGGGAAGCGACGCAGGCGTCGCGCGAAGCCGAATTGCTTGCGCTGTTCGCCGGTTCGGTGTTGCACGGCGCCGACCTGGAGACATTGCTCGAGCGGGTGCGCGAGGCCTACTCACAGCGGGCGGTCAGCATGCTGCGCGTGGCCGGCGGCGACGACCGCATCGTCGCGTGTGTCGGTAAGGATCCGTGCGTGACCGTCGAGGCGGCCGACACCGCGATCGAAGTCGGCGACGACGAGTTCTGGATGTTGATGGCGGGCAAGCAATTAGCCGCGCGCGACCGCCGAGTGTTGACCGCTGTCGCCAAGCAGGCGGCGGGCCTGGTCAAGCAGGGGCAGTTGTCGGAGGAGGCGAGCAGGGGCCGAGGCGATCGCGCGCGCCGACGAACTACGCCGCTCACTGCTGTCGGCCGTCAGCCACGACCTGCGGACCCCGCTTGCCGCAGCCAAGGCGGCCGTATCGAGCCTGCGCAGCGACGACGTCGACTTCTCCGCCGAGGACACCGCGGAACTGCTCGCCACCATCGAGGAGTCCGTCGACCAGCTCAGCGCGCTCGTCGGCAACCTCCTCGACTCGTCGCGGTTGGCCGCCGGGGTGGTCACGCCCGAGCTGGCACGCGTCTACCTGGAGGAGGCGGTACAACGGGCGCTGGTTGGAATCAGCAAGCACGCCACCGGTTTCCGCAGCGTCGCACTCGACAAGGTAAAGGTGGAGGTGGGCGATGCAGTCGCGATGGCCGACAGCGGCCTGCTCGAGCGGGTGCTGGCCAACGTCATCGACAACGCGTTGCGCTACGGGTCGGACAGCCCGGTGCGGGTGGCCGCGAGCACGGTCGGCGAGCGCGTGCTGATCGCCGTCATCGACGAGGGCGCCGGCATACCGCGCGGCGCCGAACAGCAGTTGTTCGCCCCGTTTCAGCGGCTCGGTGATCAAGACACCAGCTCAGGCGTCGGCCTCGGTCTCTCGGTGGCCAAAGGCTTCGTCGACGCGATGGGCGGCACCATCCAGGCCACCGACACACCGGGCGGCGGGCTGACCGTGCTGATCGAACTCGCCGCTCCGCCACAGGTTTCGGCGCCATGAAAACCAAGGTCCTGGTCGTCGACGACGAGCCGCAGATCCTGCGGGCGCTGCGGATCAACCTGTCGGTGCGCGGCTACGAGGTGGTCACCGCATCGAGCGGCGCCGGTGCGTTACGCGCGGCGGCCGACCAGCACCCCGATGTCGTCATTCTCGACCTCGGTCTGCCTGACATATCCGGCATCGACGTGATCGGCGGCCTGCGCGGCTGGCTGACCGCGCCGATCATCGTGCTGTCGGCCCGCGCCGACTCCGCCGACAAGGTCGAGGCGCTCGACGCCGGCGCCGACGACTACGTCACCAAGCCGTTCGGTATGGACGAGTTCCTGGCTCGGTTGCGCGCAGCTGTTCGCCGTGGCACCGCAGCCGCGGAGACCGACGAGCCCGTCATCGAAACAGCCTCTTTCACTGTGGATCTGGCGTCGAAGCGGGTGACGAAGAACGGCGAGGAAGTTCATCTGACACCCACCGAGTGGGGCATGCTGGAGATGCTCGTCCGCAACCGCGGCAAGCTCGTCGGCCGCGAGGAGTTGTTGAAGGAGGTCTGGGGTCCGGCGTACGCGCAGGAGACCCACTATCTGCGGGTGTACCTCGCGCAGTTACGCCGCAAGCTCGAGGACGACCCGTCACACCCCGTGCACCTGCTCACCGAAGCCGGGATGGGCTACCGCTTCCAGGCGTGACTTTCCCCGCGAGCAGACGCAAACTCGCACGATTTGGCGAGGATTTACGCGATTTTGCGTCTGCTCGCGGGGGTTAGTGAGCGGTCTCCTCGGCGAGGGCGATCAGCTTCTTGCGCACCAGGTCTGGCCGCTCGTCGGCGACGAAGTGCGTCGCATCGACGGTCTCCAACTGGTAGTCGTCTGCCTTGGCGGTTTCGGGCGACACCATCGACGGGCGGACGACGGCGTCGCGCTCGCCGTACAGGACCCGTATCGGAATCGAAATACGCCGCGTCTCGGGTGTCCGAGCATTGCGGGGCAACTCCTGCAGCAGGAACGTCCGATAGGTGTCCCGGCCGGCGCGGGCGCACACCGGGTCGCGGAACCGGTCGGCGAAGACGCGGGCCTCCTCGGGAGGTAGGTCCGATCCCGCCTTGAAGAAGAAGTTCACAAGCTTCGTGTGGCGCTGAAACGGCACGCCGAACGTGGCCAGCGGCAGCTGGTACGCCAGCCGCCACAGATGCGGCAGCGCGGCCTTGGCCGACGTCCACGGATGGGGGTAGTTCAACGCGAGATATCCGTCGAAGCGCTGCGGTTCGCGCAACACCATCAGATATCCGGCGGCGGCGCCCCAGTCGTGGGCGACCAACAGCACGCGGTCGAGGCCCATCGCGTCCATCAGTGCCAGCACGTCGGTGGCGACGTCGTCCTTGGCCCACTTATGGGGCGGCGGGCCCGACCAGCCGTAGCCGGGCAGGTCCGGTGCGATGATCCGCAGCCCGGGCGGCGGATCGGCGAGCAGATCGCGCCACTCCCAGTGATGCTGCGGCCAGCCGTGCAGCGCGAGAACGGCCCTGCCGTCGGGCGGACCGGCCTCGGTCACGTGGAATCGGACGCCGTTGGCTTCGACAAAGGACCGGCGCACCCCGTCGATCGGGGGTGGTTGATCAGTCATGGGTCGGACTATAGGGAACGCGGTCCGCTACCGGGTGAGCCGGGACAACAGCGCACTGCTGAAGCGCCGCCGCGGCCAACCGCGCACACCGGCACCCGCGAGCGCCGCCCTCGCCGCGTTCCGGCCGCAAATCCCGTGCACACCCCCGCCCGGGCTGGCGCCCGCGCTGCCCAGGTAGACGTTCTGCACGGGCGTCTCGGCCCGGCCGAACCCAGGCACCGGACGGAAGATCAGCTGCTGGTACAGCTGGGAGGTGCCGCCGTTGACCGCGCCGGCGAACAGGTTCGCGTCGCTTGCTTCGAGATCGGACGGGCGCTGGATCGCCTTACCGATGACGTGGTCGCTGACCCCCGGCGCGTGTTCCTCCAGCACCTCGTCGACGGCCTCCGACAGCCGATCGGCGGACTCGTCGTCGGCCACCCCGCGCGGCAAGTGCGTATAGGCCCATGCGCTTTCGGTTCCCGCAGGCGATCGCTGAGGGTCGGCGGTGGTCATCTGACCGAACAGCATGAACGGCCGTCGCGGCACCGTCCTGGTGTTCAAATCGGCCATCCACCGGACGAGGCCGTCCTGATCCGCACCGAGATGCACGGTCCCGACGTCGTTGAGGCTCTTCGACCGCCACGGGATGGCCGTGTCCAACGCATAGTTGACTTTGAGAACCGGTGTGTCCCAAATGAAGTGATCGAACGACTGCAGCACGCCGTTCGGCACGGCGTGTGACGGCAGCAGGTCGCGGAACAGCTTCGGCGCCGACGTGTCGGCCACCACCGCCTTGCCGACCTTCACCATTGAACCGTCGACGGTGTGCACCGCCACCGCGCGGCCGCCGCGGACTTCGATCGCATCGACCTCACATCCGCACTCGATGCGCGCGCCCGCCGCTCGCGCCCGGTTCACCAGCGCGTCGGTCAGCCTGCCCGCACCGCCGACCGGCACCGGAAACCCACCGTCCTGCGCCATCATGATCAGCATGTAGCCCATGACCGCGCTGCCCGGCGCGTCGACCGGTACGTCGGCGTGCATTGCGTTGCCCAACAACAACACTCGCGCAGCATCACCGCGGAACAGCGTCTCGGCCATCACCCCGGCGGGCATCAGCAGCATGTGCGCGAGGCGCAACGCGCCTGCGCCGCCGAGTTCGCGCAGCAGCCCCACAGGCCCCCGCACGGGCGGGAACGGTGAGAACAACGTCGACAGCAGCGGTTCCTTGATGCGCAGCCATTGTTCGAAGAGTTCGGCCCACCGGTCACCGTCGCCCGGATCGCGCAGGTTGAGATCCTCGACGGTGCGGTCGATGTCGCGGTGAATCACCGGCGCATCCTCATCGTCGGCCGACCGCGCGTGACCGACGACAGCGGGCGCATGCGTCCACTGCAGCCCGTGCTCCTCGAGATGAAGTGAACGCAGTGCCGGTGACACCACCGATAAAGGGTAGAAGGCGCTGAACAGATCACTGACGAAGCCCGGGAACAACTCCGCGCTCTTCACCGCGCCGCCCGGCTCCGCCTGCGACTCGAGCACCAACACATCCCACCCGGCGTCGGCGAGCATCGCCGCGGCGACCAGGCCGTTGTGCCCGGCACCGATCACCACTGCATCGGCTTGTTGTCTGATCATCGCAGCGGCTGTGAAATCAAGCGGTTGGCAACGGCTTTCGCCGAATCCGGCAGGAACCGGTTGGCCAGCCCCATAGCCTTCGACAACGGCGACGATGCGACGACCTTCCGGTCGCCGCGCATCATCGCGTCGTAGCCCTGCTTGGCGACCTTGGCCGGGTCGTCTTTGGGTCCGCGGGCGACCACGGTGTCGGCCATGCCCACGCGCGCGAAGAAGTTGGTGTCGGTCGGTCCCGGCATCAGCGAGGTGACGGTGACACCGGTGTCGCGCAACTCGTCGTGCAGCGCCTCGGCGAACGACTGCACAAACGATTTCGACGCGTTGTATGTCGATTGAAGCGAGCCGTGCATCTGCGACACGATCGACGACGTGTAGAGCACCTTGCCCGATCCCCGCGCCGCCATGCCGCGAAGCACGAGTTTGGACAGATGCACGGTGGATCGCACGTTGAGGTCGATGACGTTGAAGTCGCTTTCCAGGTCGCCTTCGGTGAACGGCCCGCCGCGGCCGGTGCCCGCGTTCAGAGCCGCCGCGACCAGCTCGCCGCCCGCGGTCGCCGACCAGTAGAGCCGTTCGACATCCTCCGGCTTGCGCAGGTCCACCTGTACGGCCCGCACCTGCGTCCCCGTCGCAGCGAGCTTGTCGGCAGCGGCATGAATCCCGTCGTCATCGGCTGCCATGACGACGTCGTGGCCGTCCTCGGCGAACAACCTCGCCAGCTCGAACCCGATCCCGCCCGACGCGCCCGTCACCAGAGCAACCCCTGCAGTGTGTGGCATGAAGTCCGGCTACCCGAGCCCGTCAATGCCAAACGACGATGTCGCCCCTACGGCGGTGGAAACGCGGCTAACGTGCCGATATGGCCGGATACAAGCAGCTGTTCGACGCCAGCATCGCCGATCCCACGAAGTTCTGGGCCGACGCCGCGCGCGCTGTCACGTGGACGCGGGAGCCGACGACCATCCTCGACGACTCGAACCCGCCGTTCTACCGATGGTTCTCCGACGGCGAGCTCAACACCTGCGCCAACGCGCTGGACCGCCACGTGGAATCGGGCCGCGGCGACCAGCCCGCGCTCATCTACGACTCACCGGTGACCGGCACCAAACGCACGTACACCTACCACGAACTCCTCGACCAGACCGCACGGTTCGCTGGAGCACTGCGCGGCGTCGGCGTGAACAAGGGCGACCGCGTCGTCATCTACATGCCGATGATTCCCGAGGCCGTCATCGCGATGCTGGCGTGCGCGCGGTTGGGCGCCGTGCACTCGGTGGTGTTCGGCGGTTTCGCGGCGCACGAGCTGGCCACCCGCATCGACGACGCGAAACCCGCCGCGATCATCACCGGATCGTGCGGCATCGAGCCGACCCGCACCGTGGCCTACAAGCCGATGATCGACGCCGCCCTGGAGATGGCCGAGCATGCGCCGCCGGTGTGCATCGTCGTGCAGCGCGAGCACCACGGCTGCGACCTGACACCGGGGCGAGACGTCGACTTCGGTGACCTGATGGCCGGCGCCCAACCGGTGGAACCGGTGTCGGTGAAGGCCACCGATCCGCTCTATGTGCTGTACACCTCCGGCACGACGGGAAAGCCGAAAGGGATCGTCCGCGACAACGGCGGGCACGCCGTCGCGCTGCTGTGGTCGATGCGCCACATCTACGACACCGAGCCCGGCGACGTGTACTGGGCCGCCTCCGACGTCGGCTGGGTGGTCGGCCACTCCTACATCGTCTACGGGCCGCTGCTGCTCGGCGCGACCACCGTGCTCTACGAAGGCAAGCCGATCGGCACCCCGGACCCCGGCGCGTTCTGGCGCGTGGTGTCCGAACACGGAGTGAAGGCGCTCTTCAGTGCACCGACGGCGCTGCGTGCGATCCGCAAAGAGGACCCCAACGGCGAGCACATGTCCCGCTACGACCTGTCGTGCCTGCGGTATCTGTTCCAGGCAGGCGAACGGCTCGACCCCGACACCTACGCCTGGGCGTCGGCGAAGCTGGGCATCCCGGTCATCGACCACTGGTGGCAGACCGAGACCGGCTGGGCCATCGCGGCCAACCCCATGGGTGTGGAGCAGATGCCCATCAAGGCGGGCTCGCCTACGGTGCCGATGCCCGGTTACGACGTCCGGATCCAGCGCGTCGACGGGTCGGAATGCGAGCCGGGCGAGGAGGGCGCGATCTGCATTCGGCTGCCGCTGCCGCCGGGCGCCCTGCCGACGTTGTGGGGCGACGACGCCCGCTACGAGGCCTCGTATCTGTGCGAGCATCCGGGCTATTACCTGACCGGCGACGGCGGCTACATCGATGAGGACGGCTACCTCTTCGTGATGGGCCGCATCGACGACGTCATCAACGTCGCCGGGCATCGACTGTCCACCGGGTCGATCGAGGCGGTGCTGGCAGCGCACCCCGCGGTCGCGGAGTGTGCGGTGATCGGCGTCGCCGACGAGATCAAGGGGCAGGTGCCGCGCGGCTTCGTCGTGCTCAAGGCCGGCGCCTCCGACGAGGGCCTCGCCGAGGAACTCGTGCAGGCGGTGCGCGACGAGATCGGCGCCGTCGCGTGCTTGAAAGAGGTCGACGTCGTGCCCGCGCTGCCGAAGACGCGCTCGGGCAAGATTCTGCGCAAGACCATGCGGGGCATCGCGCACGGCCGCGACGAGCCGGTGCCGTCGACGATCGAGGATCCGACGGTGCTCGACAAGCTCAAGCCGATCCTGTCGCCCTAGCCGTACCGAGCCCCGCAGGTATCGTCGGAGGCCTACGAGACCTACGGCGTAAGGGAGCACGGTGCTGACGGCGCTGGCCAACATCGGGCTCGGCGTCGTGGTGGTCGCACTGATCACGGCATTCACCGCGTACTTCGTCGCGCAGGAGTTCGCGTACACCGCGGTCAGCCGCGCCAGTTTGAAGGCGCACGCCGAAGCCGGTGATGTGGCGGCAGCCCGCGCCCTGGACATCACGCGGCGAACGTCGTTCATGCTGTCAGGCGCCCAACTGGGCATCACCGTCACTGGCCTGCTCGCCGGCTATGTCGCCGAACCGCTGATCGGGTCGGGCCTCGCCGACCTGCTCGGCCTGGCCAGCGTCCCCACCGGCGTGGCGGTGGCCGTCGGCACGGCCGTATCGCTGATCTTCTGCACCATCGTGCAGATGCTGTTCGGCGAGCTGTTCCCGAAGAACCTCGCCATCGCCATCCCCGAACCGCTGGCCCGCCGCCTCGCGGTGTCCACGAGCTGGTATCTGCGGCTGTTCGGCTGGCTGATCTGGTTCATGGACCAGTCGTCGAACATCCTGTTGCGCGCGGTGAAGATCGAACCGGTGCACGACGTCGAACAAGCCGCCACCGCACGCGATCTCGAGCACATCGTCGCCGCGTCCTCGGCGTCGGGCGAGATGCCGCGCGAGCTGTCCACCCTGCTCGGGCGGGTGCTGGACTTCCCGACGAGCACGGCCGAGCACGCGATGATCCCCCGCACCCGTGTCGACACCGTCCGCTACGACGACACGATCGACACGGTGCTCACCCGGATGGCCAGCGGTCACACCCGCTATCCCGTCGTCGGCGAGACCATCGACGAAGTGCTCGGCGTCATCGATCTGCGCGCGGTCCTCGACGCCGATCCGACCGACACCGCAGGCTCGCGGTGCAGGCCGGCGGTGCAGGTGCCGACGTCGCTGCCCCTGCCCGAGACGCTGAACCGGCTGACCGAGGCCGGCGACGAACTCGCCGTGGTGATCGACGAGTACGGCGGCTTTGCCGGCATCGTCACCGTCGAGGACATCGCCGAGGAACTGGTCGGCGAGATCGCCGACGAGCACGATGCCTCCGACAGCCGCGTCGTCCGGCGCAGCGGCGGGTGGGTGCTCCCCGGCGACCTCCACCTCGACGAAGCCCAGCGTCTGCTCGGCGAACGTCTGCCCGAAGGCGATTACGAGACTATCGCGGGCTTGGTGATGCACTATCTGGGTCGACTTCCCGCCGTCGGAGACAGGGTCGACATCCCGCTGCCCGACGATCCCGCCGCATGGCCTGCCGAGCCGAAGGTCTTGTCCGCCAAGGTCGAATCGATCCAGCGTCGGGTGCCCGCCGAGGTGTTCGTGACGATCCGCACCAAGGGGGACGGCGATGAATAACCCGTGGGTCGTGCTTGCGGTCACCTTCGGGCTGATCGGCCTCAGCGCATTGTTCGTGGCCGTCGAGTTCGCACTGCTGACCGCGCGACGGCACCGGCTCGAAGACGCTGCGACCAAAAGCCCGTCTGCCCGGGCCGCGCTGCGCAGCACCTCTGAACTCTCGCTGCTGCTGGCCGGATCGCAGCTCGGCATCACCGCATGCACGCTCGCGCTGGGCGCGACGACGAAACCCGCTGTGCACCACTGGCTCACACCCCTACTGCACTCCATGGGCGCGCCGATATGGCTCGCCAACGCCGGCGGCTTCATCCTGGCGCTCGCGATCGTGACGTACCTGCACCTGGTGATCGGCGAGATGGCGCCCAAATCCTGGGCCATCTCGCATCCCGAACGCGCTGCGACGATCCTGGCGATACCGATGCGGATGTTCATGGCGATGACCCGGCCAGTGCTGATTGCGCTCAACCGCGCCGCCAACTGGTGCGTGCGCCGAGTCGGCGTCGAGCCCATCACCGAACTCGGCGAAGGACAGGACCCCGACACACTGCGCCAACTGGTCGAGCATTCGGTCGCCACCGGCGCGCTGGACCCGAGGTATTACCAAAACCTCGCCACCGCCCTGGATCTCGAGAAGCTCACCGTCGGCGACATCGTGTCGCGCGGTTCACCATTGACCACCGTGGCGGCAGACGCGGATCCCGCTGCGATACAAGCGATGTCAAAGCTGACCGGTCATCAGCGAATACTCGTTCAAGACGACGGGACATTGGTAGGCGTGGTGCACGTGCGCGACAGCCTGCGCGCGGATCCGCAGACGCGGGCACGCGATCTGATGCGCCCGGTGTTGCGGCTGCAGGCCGACACCCCGGTGTATCGCGCGCTGCACCTGATGCGGCAGACCAGGAACCATTTGGCGATCGTCGCCGACGGTGATGAGTTCGTCGGCGTCATCACACTCACCGACGTGCTGCAACGACTGCTTCGCAACGCAGCCGCATGATCGTCAGCGGAATGCGCCGTTGAGCCGACGCTTGAACACCTCGTCGAAACGGCGATACGTGCTGCGCAGTTCGTGCGCGGGCCACTGACGCGGGTTGAGCTCGGCGGGAAGTAGCGGGTCGAGCTCAAGATGGCGCACGGCGGCGATGGACAACGCGAACTGATACCTGAAGTCGTCGGCTCCCACCGCCTCGACGTCCATCTCGTCGCTCATGGCGGCGGTCAGCCGTCGCCCGTCGAGCGCCCAATCATCAAGCTTGAAAAGCGATCTCACCGTCGTCGCGGGAATGTCGGTCTCGGCGCGATGGAAGTGCACGCACTGCTGATCCAGCACCGCCCGCAGCGACGGCAGCCGGTCGCGGTCGAGGTTGTCCGGCCGAAACCAGATGCCCTCACGTAGTTCCGCCAGGTGCAGCGCGCCGGCGGCCTTGCGCAGCGCCAACCGGTCGGTGGCCGAGCGCCGGTCCAACGAGACGACCGCCAGCTCCCATGTGCCGTCCCACGGCGCGAGCGCGGTGTCGTCGATACGGGAGGCATCGTCGACTCGCTGGCGGCGTTCGAGCAGCCGGCCCGCGAGTGAGTAGACGCCGTCGTCGCTGGTGAGCTCGCCCGCCGAGACCATGCGCCACAAACAGGTCCGCGCCGCACCGTCGCTGATCCCGAACAGCGCGGCCATGTCGACGAGCTGCCCGACCAGCAGATGCGGCTGGTCGGCACCGAGCAGCGCCGTGGCAAGCACCGATCGCGCGCTCAGCTGACGGTCGCCGATCAGATCGGCAACCCGCGCACGGCGTTTTTCGACGGCGATATCGGGCACGTCCCCATCTTCACCTATCTCACAGAACCATTGACGCGTGACACTCATAGTGTGATACTCGCACAACATGAGCACTCCGGCGACGGCGTCGGTGGCCCCGGATGTGGAGATCGTCCGCCGCATCCTGGCTCACATCGACGCGGGCACGACCGACGAAGGCGACCCGTGGCGGGAGCCGGTCGCCAATTACCTCGACCCGGCCCGCTTCAGCGCCGAGTTGGCGATGCTGAGGAGCTTCCCCAGCGTCTACCTTCCCGCGGCCGCGATACCGAATCCGGGCGACCACGTCGAACGAACCAGCTTCGGCGTTCCGCTGTTCGCGGTCCGTGGACACGACGGCCGCGCAAGGGTTTTCCGCAACTCCTGCCGACACCGCGGGCTGACGCTCGTCGAAGGCCCCGGATGCGCACACGCCCTGGTGTGCCGTTACCACGGCTGGACCTACCGCCTCGACGGCGAGTTGTCACATGTCCCCCACGCCGAGGCGTTTCCCGGTCTCGACGTGTCCGGCCGCGGGCTTGTCGAGGTCGGCAGCCGAGAGGTGGACGGGCTGATCGTCATCGGCCCGTTGACTCCGCGACCGGATGACCGGCACGCCGAATCGGCGATGGCGGCCCTATCCGACGGCGGCGCGTGGCGCGACAAACTGCTCCCCGCGGAGCGTCTCGTGTACGTCGACGCCACTCCGAGGCCGATGAACTGGAAGGTGCTCGTCGAACAGTTCCTCGAGGGCTATCACATCCGCTCGACGCACAAGAACACCTTCTACCCGATTCAGTACGACGACCTGAACGTCATCGAAGCTTTCGGCCCGAACACCCGAATCACGTTCCCGTATCAGAACATCGAGCGCTTACGCGACCGCTCCGAGGCGACATGGACCACCGATCGGAGGGTCACCTACGTCTACCACCTCTTCCCCAATGTGATGGTGGCGACGTTCCCCGACCAGGTGCTCGTGGTCGTCATCGACCCGGTCGAGATCGACCACACCACCGTTACGATCTACGCGCTGACCACCACGGCAGTCGCTGAGGCGCTGTCGCGCGCCCCCGAGGGGACAACCGGGGGTCTCAGCCTGCTGGCGGCAGGCGGTTCCGAAGACAACGAGATGTCGGAGGGTGTGCAACGCGGTCTTCACGCGGGGGCAAACGATTTCGTGGAGTTCGGAACCCACGAAAGTGCCATCGGGCGCTTCCACGCCACCCTCGACCAGCGCTTGGAGTGGTGCAGGTGAGCGAATACGAGCATCTCCTCTACGAGCAGCGCGGGGCCGTCACGATCATCACCATCAACCGTCCGGGGCGCATGAATGCCATTGGGCCGCAGACACATCGCGAGTTGGTCGATGCATGGGACCGGTTCCGCGCCGACGACGACGCGCTGGTCGGCATCCTGACCGGCGCGGGACCCGACGCCTTCTGTGCAGGCGGCGATCTGAAGGCCGCATTCGCCGGCGAACTTCCCGTGGACGCCAGCCCCGCCGACGGTGTGCTCGGCCCGTCGCGCTGGACCGACATCTACAAGCCGACCATCGCGGCGGTCAACGGCGTCGCCTACGCAGGCGGCCTCGAATGGGCGTGCTGGACCGACCTGGCGATCGCCGACGAGCACGCCACCTTCGGCGTGACGTGCCGGCGCTGGAACATCGGCCTCGCCGACGGCGGAACCCAGCGGCTGACCCGAATTCTGGGCTACCGCCGCGCGATCGACCTGATCATCAGCGGCCGGGTCATCGACGCCCACGAGGCCGAACGCATCGGACTCGTCAACCGGGTCGTGCCGAGCGGGACATGCCTGCAGCATGCGATCGACTACGCCGAAACCATCGCTGCGCTGCCGCAACCCGCGCTGCGCACCGACATCGAAGCCGCCCGTCAAGGGCTGGGCAGGCCGCTGCACGACGGCTTGCGGATCGAGGCCGAATGCTTCGCCCGGTCGATCTCGGCATCGGAAACCGCCGAGGGATTACGGCGCTTCAACCAGCGCGATCACCCCGATCGACGGCCTGACGCGGTGCCCACCACACCGGGAATCCGACGCGTAACGACGCGGTGACTTTCCTTTATTTCCACGCTGATAGGAACTATGGTGATTTCGGCATATGTTGGTACGGACTCTGCTCCCACCTGCACAGGCGGTCAGAGCGGCTAAGGAGTTGAACAGCATGCGAGTGTCAGAAACCAAAGCCGGCGGCTGCAACTGTCATTGCAACGCATGCGACAACGGCCACCATTGCGGCAATCCGCCCAACTGCAACGTCAGGCGCTGACCGCAGCGGCTCGAGCCGCATTTTCTTGAATCTCATCGCGACGGAGGCAATCCGTCGGTAGTCGTTTGGTTGCCCACTTCCCGGGTAGTTCCTTGAGGCCAACCTCAGGGAAGGAAGTGATATGGCAACCAATCGACCGTCCGTCGCGGGGGCGAAGTACGGCACGAATCTGCAGAAGGCAGCGCTGGCCGTCGGAGCGGTGTTTCTTCTCGTTGGAATCCTGGGCTTCATTCCCGGGATCACCACCGGTTACGACACCATGACGTTCGCCGGGCACGACTCGGAGGCGTTGCTGCTCGGCGTCTTCAGGGTTTCGATCCTGCACAACCTCGTACATCTGGCCTTCGGCATAGCGGGCATCGCGATGGCCCGAACCTTCTCGGGTGCGCGCGCCTATCTCATCGGCGGCGGCGTCATCTATCTGCTGCTGTTCATCTACGGCCTCTTGATAGATCACCACAGCACCGCGAATTTCGTGCCTCTCAACACCGCGGACAACTGGCTGCACCTCGTCTTGGGCGCAGGCATGATCGCGCTCGGCGCGCTGCTCTCGCGTGACGATACGGGTGTCCGGACGACGCCGGGGCGGACCACGCCACCGGCGGCCTGACCCGCGGCGAGGGGCCCGCGCGCCCGGTTAGCAGTCCGGGCACGCGGGTACCTCTCTACCTGCTGACCCGTCAATATCGAGGTCGAGGAGGTGACCGATGGTGCGAACGCACAGGCTGATGGCGGTACAGGGCGCGGCGATCATCGTCGCGGCGGCTTTCTTGATCTTCGGAGTTCTGGGATTTCTCCCCGGGGTGACGACCGACCACGACCTGTTGCAGTTCGCCGGACACCATTCCGGCGCGAAGCTATTCGGCGTGTTCACGGTCTCGGTCCTGCACAACCTTCTCCACATGGCCTTCGGCGTCGTCGGCATGGTGATGGCACGCACGTACGCCTTGGCCCGCGCCTACTTCCTGCTCGGCGGGCTGGCCTATCTCGGGCTGTGGAGCTACGGACTGCTCATCAACCACGACCATCCGATGAACGTGATCCCGGTGAACAACGCCGACAACTGGCTACATCTCGGGCTCGGCATCACGATGGCGCTTCTCGGCGTGACGTTGGCCGGCCAGCACGATCCGACCAAACGCCGGACAAAGGTGCACAGCTAGACGATCGACAGCGCGATGCCGTCGAGGATGTCGTGCTCGCTGACCACCAGTTCGTCGATTCCGGCGCGGGTACCGAGCGCGTCGGCGAGTTCCTCCACGATGATCGCTCCGCCACCGATCACGTCGACCCTGCCCTCGTGCATCGGCCCCAGGGCCGCGCGCTGGTCGTGGCGCATGGCGATGATGTCCTCGCACACCGATAACAACGCGTCAAAACCGACCCGCGACAGGTGAATTGCGGCCGGGTCATATGTCGTCATGCCCTGCGCGAGCGCGGCGAGAGTCGTCATCGTTCCGGCGACACCCACCCATGTGCGCGCACCGTCGACCGGCACCACCCGCAACGCCTCGCCGAGTCGTTCCCGCACCACCTCTCTGGCGGACGCCACCTCGGTTGCCGTCGGCGGGTCGGAGTGCAGACAGCGTTCGGTCAGCCGGACGCAGCCGATGTCGGCCGAATAGCCGGCCCGTACCTCACGCTCCCCCACCACCACCTCGGTCGACCCGCCGCCGAGATCGACGACGACGAAAGGCGCAGCGGCGGTGTCCAATTCGTAGACAGCGCCATAAAACGACAGGCTGGCTTCCTCCTCTCCGGTGATCACCTCGGCGACGGCGCCCGGCACGACCGCGCCGAGCACCTCGGACGTCATCGCGAAGAACTCGTCGCGGTTCGCGGCGTCACGCGTCGCCGACGTCGCCACCATCCGGACATTCGAAACCTCATGGCGCCGCAGCAGCTCGGCGTATTCGATGAGCGCCGCCCTGGTCCGCGCGATGGCTTCCGGAGCGAACCGGCCCGTCGCATCCACGCCCTGGCCCAGCCGCACGATACGCATGTCCCGGTGCACGTCGCGCAACGTGCCGTCGACGGCATCGGCGATCAGCAGCCTGATCGAATTGGTGCCGCAATCGATCGCGCCGACTCTGCTCACGTATTCCACAACTCCCTGTCCAAGATGCCCGCCATCGCGGGCTCGGCGGCCAGTATCGCCAACGCCTCGTCGCCAAAGGGGTTGACGCCCGGCCCCTTTGCCAACGAATGTGCGATCAGCACGTGCAGGCATTTCACCCGGTCCGGCATGCCGCCCCCGGAGAAGGTGGTGCCCAGCGATTCGATCGCATCGCGTTCGGCCAGATACGACTCGTGCGCACGACGATACGCGTCGGCCAATTGCGGGTCCTCACGCAGCCGTTCGGTCATCTCCCGCATCAGCCCCGACGACTCCAATCGGCTCGCCGCGGCCGTCAACGCCGGATGCGTCAGGTAGTACAGCGTCGGAAACGGTGTTCCGTCAGGCAATCTCGGCGCCGTCTTGACGACGCCGGGCTCACCGTTGGGACATCGGTAGGCGATCTCCAGAACACCGCGCGGTTCGCGACCCAACTGTCGCGCGACGGCGTCGAGATCCGAGTGCTCAACCACCGGGACCGGGCGGCGCGGGTGCGGGTGCGGGCACGTCACCGGGTGGCGGCGGCGCCGGCGGAACGGGGCTGGGAACGTTGTGCGGCTCATCGGCGATCGTGTGCCACAGCGAGGTGTACCACGGCTGACCCGCCCGTGCCGCCTCGGCTTGCTCGGCAGGCTCCTCGGCAACCACCGCACCGGGTGGCAGCTGCACCTGATACGGGATGTCGCCGGGTTTGACGAACCCGAGCCGTTCCCGCGCCTGGGCCGCAATGTAAACGGGGTCAGCGAGTTTGGCCTTCTGCTGCTCGAGGTCGGCGATCTCCGCCCGCAGCTTCGCCTCGCTCGCGGCCAACTGCCGCATCTCGGTGCGCTGCGCGAAGTACGTCCGGACAGGTCCCGCGATCGTCAGCGTCAACACGCACACCACCGCCGCGAGGATCGCCGCCCGACGCGCCGCCGAACCCAGCCGTTGCTCGGACTGCTGCTCGGCCGCCTCGGCGATGGACTGCCGAATCGAATCGGTCTTGTTCTGCTCCTCGGGCGCAGGCTTGGGCCGCGACTCCGACTTGCGTGGCTCGCGTCGTACCGGTGACCCGGTCTGCGGACGACCACGACCCGCGCCGCCCGGCTTGCCCGACTTGGCCTTGGCCGGTCGGGAGGCCGGGGACCGCCGCTTGGGGTCGGGCCGTTTCGCTTCGGGCACGGGCTATTTGGCCTCCGGGGCGAATCGTGGGAACGCCAGGTCGCCTGCGTAACGCGCGGCATCGCCGAGCGTCTCCTCGATGCGAAGCAGCTGGTTGTACTTCGCGACGCGCTCGCTGCGCGCCGGCGCGCCCGTCTTGATCTGCCCGCTGCCGACCGCCACCGCGAGGTCGGCGATCGTGGTGTCCTCGGTTTCGCCGCTGCGGTGGCTCATCATGGTGCGGTATCCGCTGTTGTGCGCCAGCGACACGGCGTCGAGAGTCTCTGTGAGGGTGCCGATTTGGTTCACCTTGACCAGCAGCGCGTTGGCGGCGCCGCGCACGATGCCCTCCTCGAGCCGCTCGGGGTTGGTGACGAACAGATCGTCACCGACGAGCTGCACACGCTCGCCGATCGCGGTCGTCAACGCCACCCAGCCGTCCCAGTCATCCTCCGAGAGCGGATCCTCGATCGAGACGAGCGGATAGGTGTCGATCAGCTCGGAGTAGAACTCCGTCATCTGATCCGCGCTGCGGGTCTCCTTCTCGAAGTTGTAACCCGTTCCCTCGGTGAAGAATTCGGTGGCCGCGACGTCGAGGGCCAACGCGACGTCAGAGCCCACCTTCAAGCCGGTGGCCTCTATGGCCGACAGGATCAGGTCGAGCGCGGCCTTGGTGCCTGCCACGTCGGGCGCGAAACCGCCTTCGTCGCCGAGACCCGTCGCCAGACCCTGCTTCTTCAGCACGGACTTCAGCGAGTGGTACACCTCGGCGCCCCAGCGCAGCGACTCCTTGAAGCTGGGCGCACCGATCGGCGCGACCATGAACTCCTGCACATCGACGCCGGTGTCGGCGTGCGCGCCGCCGTTGAGGATGTTCATCATCGGCACGGGCAGCACGTGGGCGTTCGGCCCGCCGACGTAACGGAACAGCGGCAGGCCCGCCGATTCGGCGGCGGCCTTGGCCACCGCGAGCGACACACCCAGGATCGCGTTGGCGCCGAGCCGCGACTTTTCCGGCGTGCCGTCGAGATCGAGCAGTGCCTGGTCGATCAACCGCTGGTCGTCGGCGCTGAGCCCGATGACCGCAGGGGCGATCTCGTCGAGGACGGCCTCGACCGCCTTCTGCACACCCTTGCCGCCGTAGCGGGCGCCGCCGTCGCGCAGCTCCACCGCCTCATGCTCACCCGTGGAGGCACCCGACGGCACCGCCGCCCGCGCAAATGTGCCGTCGGTCAGGGCCAACTCGACCTCGACCGTCGGGTTGCCGCGGGAATCGAGGATTTCGCGAGCTCCGACCTGCTCGATGATGGGCACTGGCGTTCTCCTTGGTCGGTCGGGGTGGACTGTGGAACTAGAGCCTAAAGCGTGCCCCTTACGGGGGTGCGATCAAAGGGGGTGCCCGTTGGCGTATGCGGTCGCCCAGTCCCGCACGGTGCGGGCGTACTGGTCGGACAGGTTGTAGGCGCGAAGTGCTTCCATCCAGCCGCGCGGCGTCGCCAGGTCCTTGCCGCGCCAGCACAGATAGCCGGCCGCCGACAGCGCCGCGTCGTCGAAGTTGTCGGGGCTGACCTTGTCGTCGTTGTTGGCGTCGACGCCGTAGAGCCGCCACGTCTCGGGGATGAACTGCATCGGCCCCATCGCCCGGTCGAGGTCGGGATCGCCGTCGAGTTTGCCCGCGTCGCTGTCGACGATCTCCAGGTTGCCCATCGTGCCGTCGAGGCGCACACCGCGGATGAACGGCTTGACATCACCGTTCGGTTCGATGGTGGCGCCGCGGTAGGTGCCGTGGTGGCTTTCCACCATGCCGATGCCCGCGAGCGTCGGCCAGGTCAGATGGCAGTCGGGGTTCTCCACCTCGGCGACCCTGGCGGCATATGCGTAGGCCTCCAGCGCCCCGGTCGGGATGCCGAGCGCAGGCGCGCGTTCGGCGGCCCAGTCCTTCAACTGGTCGGCAGGCCTGCCCTTGGCGTGGGTGTCGATCGCCGGCACGGAGTCTCCCGCGGGCGGTGGCACGCCCTCGGGAATCGGGATTCCGAGCTGCCATGAGCAGCTTGAAGCCATCAGCAGAGCCGTCGCGCCGATCACCGCGACAGCCCGCGGCCAAAGCACTGACGACAACCGGACTCCCTACAAACCCTTCAGTTCAAACCATCGTCCCATGGCTCCGGGAGTGCTCCCGAGGGCACGCGCGTAAGACTTCCGACTAAGGCGAGGCAATCAATATTTAGGTGTGCCTATCCTGCTCCGAGCAAAACGTTGTAGGGTTCACGCGTCGAACTAGAAGGAGGCTCAATGAAACTGCATCTCACCTGGCCCGTGTCGGTTGCCGCCGCGGCCCTGGTACTCGCCGGATGCTCCAGCAGCGACGCGGGCAGCACCGAAGAGAGCAGTGCATCGACTTCCGCAGAGACGACGACGTCCGCGGCCGCAGCGCCCAGCCCGGAGCTTGAGAAGGCCGCTGACGAGTACAAGGCCTACGCCGAAGGACAGATCGACGAATTGGTCGGAGCCGTCAAGGTTTTGACCGACGCGGTGCGGGCCAACAACCTACAGGCCGCCCAGGACGCCTACGCGCCGTCACGCGTGCCGTGGGAGCGCATCGAGCCGTTGGCGGGTCTGGTGGAGGACATCGACGGCAAGGTCGACGCACGCGTCGACGACTTCGCCGGCGAGGACGACCCCGCCTTCACCGGTTGGCACCGGCTGGAGTTCCTGCTGTTCAACAAAAACACCACCGAGGGCGGCGCACCGTTCGCCGACCAGCTGGACAAGGACATCGCCGACCTCAAGAAGCAGTTCACCGACGTCGAGGTGACGCCGCTCGACGTGGCCAACGGCGCGGCCGAGCTGATCGAAGAGGTGTCCGAGGGCAAGATCACCGGCGAAGAGGACCGCTACTCCAAGACCGACCTGTGGGACTTCGACGCCAACCTGCAGGGCTCGCAGGCCGCGATCGACAAGCTGACGCCCGCGCTGGAGAAGGCCGATTCGGCCCTGCTCGGCAAGATCGACGGCGGCATCTCGCAGGTGTACGAGACGCTCGCGCCGCTGCGCCGGGGTAACGGCTGGGTGCTGTTCTGCCCCGAGAACGACCAGTACCCGTCGCCGCGCTGCCCCGCGGTGACGGTGACGCCCGAGGTCGTCGACAAGCTCAAGGCGCAGCTGGCCGGGCTGTCCGAAAACCTCTCTCAGGTTGCGGGGGTCTTGAAGCTTCAGTGACCGAGCGGACACCACGCACCGGCATCTCGCGCCGCGGTTTCGTCACCGGGGCGTTGGGTGCCGGTGTCGCGGTTGGCGCGGGTGCGGGGCTGGCCGGGTGTTCGTCGCCCGACCCGGCCGCGCCCTCGGCGCCGCAGGCGGAATGGGTCCCGTTCGAGGGCAAGCACCAAGCCGGCATCACCACCCTGCCGATCCCCGAGCAGGGTTTGGTGGCGTCGTTCAACCTTCAGGTCAACGACCGCGCGGGGCTGAAGGAGACGTTGCAGGAGCTGACCGACGAGATCCGCGGGCTGATGGCGGGTAAGCCGCCCGAGTCGCGCGATCCGGCCTATCCGCCGGTCGACTCGGGCATCCTCGGCGAGAAGCCGCCACCGGACAACCTGTCGATACTCGTCGGCGTCGGGGCGTCGGTGTTCGACAAGCGATTCGGGCTGGCCGATCGCAAGCCCCGCGAACTGGAGAAGATGCCGTTCCTGGCCAACGACCGCCTCGACCCGAAGCTGTCCCACGGCGACATCTCGATCATCCTCGAGGCCGGGCACAACGACACCGTGCAGTTCGCGTTGCGCCAGCTGATGCGACGCACCCGACGCGAATTGACCCTGCGGTGGATGATCGACGGGTACGCCCGCGGCATCGGCGCGGGTAAGGTGTCGGAAGCGGCGACACCGCGAAACCTGTTGGGGTTCAAGGACGGAACGGCCAACCTCGACGTCGACGACGATGCGCTGATGGACAAGCACGTCTGGGTGCAGCCCGGAGACGATGAGCCCGAGTGGGCGGTCGGCGGCTCGTATCAGGCGGTGCGCATCATCCGGATGTTCGTGGAGTTCTGGGACCGCACGCGCCTCGGCGAGCAGGAGGCGCTGATCGGCCGCAAGAAGGTCAGCGGCGCGCCGTTGGGCATGACCGACGAGTTCGCCGACCCCGACTACGCAGAAGATCCCGACGGCAAGCGGATCCCGCTGGACGCACACATCCGGCTGGCCAATCCACGCACGAAGGAAACCGAGCAGAACCTGATCCTGCGCAGGGGGTTCAACTACTCGCGCGGATTCGACGGCGCGGGCCGACTCGATCAGGGGCTTGCGTTCATCGCCTACCAGCGCAGCCTGCAGAAGGGGTTCTTGACCGTGCAGAGCCGGCTGAAGGGTGAGCCGCTCGAGGAATACATCATGCCGGTCGGCGGCGGATTTTTCTTTGCGCTGCCCGGGGTTACGGGCGCGGACCGGTTCCTGGGCGATCAACTCGTCGACTGACGCGCTTTTGCGCGCGAGATCGTTGAGTCTGCGCGCAGGGCGTGATTTCGGCGAAAATCTCGCCCTCACCGCAGAGTCAACGGGTTACGAGGCGGCGGGCTCCTCGTCGGCGACGGGCTCGGGCTCTTCGTCGACGGGTTCTTCCTCATCGGCGACGGGTTCGGGCTCGTCATCGACGGGCTCGGCCTCGACGTCCGTCGTCGGCCAGAATGCCCGCCACTCCTCTTCGGTGATGACCCCGAGCGCCGCGATGTCGAGTTCCTCGGGCACGTCTTCGCCGCGGCGGTCGGCGGCGATCGCCTTCTCCACCGTGCGCACGGTGTCCATGAACTCCAGAACCGTTGCGCGCAATTCATTTTCGGCATCACCATCTGCCGAAACGGTAACCGAGATCATCGACGCCGGGATGAGATCTGCGGGGAAACCGCTCTGGGTGACGCGGTCGATCACCTTCTGCGCCAACGCCAACGCGGGCTGACCCGTCGGCACGCCGTCCATCGACGACTTGCGCGTCTTCTCGGCCGCCTTACGTTCTTCCCATTGCGCCAGTTGGTCTTCCAGCGATATCGACTCCCCCGCAAGCACGGCGGGGACGCGGTTGGCGAGCTTGCGCTGCAGCGTGTCGGCGACGTCGTCGATGGTGAACGGGTGCTCGGGCGCGTCCTCGGCGATGCGGGCCTGGAACAGCACCTGCAGCAACACGTCGCCGAGTTCCTCGCGCAGCTCGTCGGCGTTGCCGCTTCGCACCGCGTCGAACAGCTCGTAGGTCTCCTCGAGCAGGAAGCGTCGCAGCGAGTCGTGCGTCTGCTCGCTCTCCCACGGCCCGGCGGTGCGCAGCTTGTCCATCATCGCGACGGCGTCGACCAGTCGCTCCCCCGGCTGTGGATCGGGTGCCGCGATCAATCTGTCGCCGGCGGCCAGTCGGGCCTGCACGGCCGGATGCTCGCGGTCAGAGGACAGCAGCACCGGCGCATCCTCGCCCTCATAGGCGGGCCTGGCCGACGGCAGCGACCACGGCACCTTGACCGGCATTTCCTCGGTGTACTGGACGTCGCCCGCGAGGAACTCGATGGCCTCGACCGGGATCAATGAGGGGCGCCGCGGATCGACCAGGACGACGGTCATGGGCTCCACCCCCTCACGCATTCGCAAAGACCACTGATTTCGTTATACCTGACACCGGGATGGCCGCCCCGCCCGAAGGCAGAGCGGCCATCGTGCCACATCTGGCGAATCACTGTTTCGGCGGGACTAGATCTCCCAATGGCCCGGACGCTCGTCGAAGAACGGATTCACGATCCCGTGCACCGTCGGCATCTTCTTCAGCTGGCCCGGAGGAATTCCGAAGAACGGATTCGGCACATCGTTGATGAACGCCGCGTTCTTCAGCTGACCGGGCGGGATGTGCCCGTTAGGCAGCCTGAAGAAGTTGTCGATCTCAGGGAATTCCACCAAATCCACGTCCGGCACATTCACATCCGGCACGTTCACCGCAGGCACATTCACATCAGGAACGACCGGAACCGGAATCGGAGGCGGGTGCGGCACACCGTGATCGGCGGACGCGAACCCTGCGCCCATTCCGAGCGCACCAAGTCCAAGTGCACCGGTCATGGTGGTGGTTGCTGCGAACTTCTTGATGTCCATCTTCACTCCTTCGCCTTGCGTCACCACGGCGTGCACCAACGAACGCGGTGCCCGTCGCGCGATGTTCGGTTTAGGAAATTGCTTGACCGCCGAATGCGCGGTCAGGCCGCCTCTGATCTGGACGACAGCGCAATACCTTGACCCCCCGCTATGTATGTCGGATCCCCACCCCGGCCTGTTATCACCGAAAACGGCGCCGGCGCCGATAAATGCGCGGTGACCAGGCGAATAGACGGGAAAGAAATTACTTCTGCGCAGCGATATCGACGCTGCCCTGCGGTTTTCCGTTGAGCGCCAAGATCAAATCCGCGGCCATCTGCACCAATTCAAGATCACGGATGCGCGGTGCGCCCACCCCGCTGCCCGCCCGCGGGATCGGCACCTGCACCGTCGACGTCGTCGCGCGGTAATGCGCACTCGGATACATCCGCTTCAACCGCAGCTGCTGGGAGTCCAGCAGCGTCATCGGCGAGATCCGCAGCGTCGTCTCCGACGGCGCGCTGATGTCGGTGATGCCGTACTCGCGTGCCAGCAGCCGCAGCCGCGCGACCGAGACCAGCAGCTGCGCGGGCTCGGGCAGCGGGCCGTACCGGTCGACGAGCTCCTCGATCACGGCGCTGACGCCGTCCTGGTCGGCGGCCGACGCCAGCCGTCGGTAACCCTCCAGCCGTAGCCGGTCGCTGGCGATGTAGTCCGGCGGCAGATGCGCGTCGACAGGCAGGTCGATACGTACGTCCTTCGGTTCCTCAACGGCGGCAACGGTTTTCCCGTCCGCCGCCGCGCGGTAGGCCTCCACGGCTTCGCCGACCAACCGCACATACAGATCGAAGCCGACGCCCGCGACGTGGCCGGACTGCTCGACGCCGAGCACGTTGCCCGCCCCGCGAATCTCGAGGTCCTTCATGGCCACCGCCATGCCCGCACCGAGTTCGTTGTTCTGTGCGATGGTGGCCAGCCGGTCATACGCCGTCTCGGTCAACGGCACCTCGGGCGGATACATGAAGTACGCATAGCCGCGCTCGCGCGAGCGCCCCACCCGTCCGCGTAGCTGGTGCAGCTGCGACAACCCGAAGGTGTCCGCCCGTTCGACAATCAACGTGTTGGCGTTGGAGATGTCCAGGCCGGTCTCGACGATCGTCGTGCAGACCAACACGTCATATTCGCGATTCCAGAACCCCTCCACCGTGCGTTCCAGCTGCTCCTCGGGCATCTGCCCGTGCGCGACGACCACCCGCGCCTCCGGCACGAGGGCCTGCAGCTTCGCGGCCGCCTGATCGATGGTCCGCACCCGGTTGTGGATGTAGAACGCCTGCCCGTCGCGCAGCAGTTCACGGCGCAGCGCGGCGGCGATCTGCTTGTCGTCGTGCGGGCCGACATACGTCAGCACCGGATAGCGCTCCTCCGGCGGGGTGAGGATCGTCGACATCTCCCGAATCCCGGCCAGGCTCATCTCCAGCGTGCGCGGGATCGGGGTGGCGCTCATCGTCAGCACGTCGACGTGCGTGCGCATCGACTTGATGTGCTCCTTGTTCTCCACGCCGAACCGCTGCTCCTCGTCGACGATGACGAGTCCGAGGTCCTTCCACGTCACGCCCGTCTGCAGCAGCCGGTGGGTGCCGATGACGATGTCGACCGAACCGTCCTTCATGCCCTCGAGCACGGCCCGCGACTCCGCGGGCGGGGTGAACCGCGACAGCCCCTTCACTGTCACCGGGAAGCCGGCCATCCGCTCGCTGAACGTCTGCAGGTGCTGATCGGCCAGCAGCGTCGTCGGCACCAGCACCGCGACCTGCTTGCCGTCCTGCACGGCCTTGAACGCCGCCCGCACCGCGATCTCGGTCTTGCCGTAGCCGACGTCGCCGCAGATCACCCGGTCCATCGGGATCGGCTTCTCCATATCGGCCTTCACCTCGGTGATGGCGGTGAGCTGATCCATCGTTTCGGTGAAGCCGAACGCGTCCTCCATCTCGGCCTGCCACGGGGTGTCCGGGCCGAACGCGTGCCCCGGCGACGCCTGCCGCTTGGCGTACAGCGACACCAGCTCGCTGGCGATCTCGCGGACCGCGCGGCGCGCCTTGGTCTTCGTGTTGGCCCAATCGCTTCCGCCGAGGCGGCTCAGCGTCGGCGACTCGCCGCCGACGTACCGCGACAGCTGATCCAGCGAGTCCATCGGCACGAACAGCTTGTCCGACCCGCCGCCGCGCTTGCTCGACGCGTACTCCAGCACCAGGTACTCGCGCCGCGCGCCGCCGACAGTGCGCTCGACCATCTCCACGAAGCGGCCGATGCCGTGCTGATCGTGGACGACGAGGTCGCCGGCCGTCAGCGCGAGCGGGTCGACGACGTTGCGGCGCTTGGCCGCCAGCCGCTTGCCCTCCGGCGCGGTGACCCGGTTGCCGGTCAGGTCGGTCTCGGTGACGATGACCAGGTTCGCGCCCGCCAGTACCACGCCGTCGTGCAGCGGGCCCTTGAGCACGCCGACGACGCCGGGCTTGGGCGCCTCGCCGGGCTCCAGCATCCCCGCGGGCGTGTCCGCGTCGGCCAGCTGTTCGCAGACCCGGTGCGCGGTGCCCGTGCCCGGCGTGACGACGGCAGCCGTTCCGCCCGTGGCGACGTGGGCGCGCAGCATCGCGAAGATCTCGTCCACGCTGGACTGCTGCCCGCGGGCCGACGGCGACGGCCGGATGTCCAGCTCGATGGCGTCCGCTGGATCGTCTCCGCTCCTCACGTCCGCGGCACGAAGCTGGCTCAGCGTCCACCACGGATGCCCGCCCTCGCGCGCGCCCGCGACGACGTCGTCGAGTTCGAGGTAACCCGACGCCCCGAGCGCCTCCAGGTCGATGGGCGCATCGCCGCCGACGGCCGCCGTCGACCAGGACGCCTCGAGGAACTCGCGACCGGTCTTGATCAGGTCGGCCGCGCGGGTGCGGATCTTCTCGGGATCGCAGATCAGCAGTGGCGTCTGCGGGGGCAGGTGGTCGGACAGCAGCGAGAGCTCGGTGGGCCGCAGCAGCGGCAGCAGGGCCTCCATCCCGTCGACGGGGATGCCCTCGCCGAGCTTGGCCAGCATGTCGGGCACGCTGCCGGGCACCTCGTTGCCGGTGCGCGGATGCTCGGCGGCGAGCTCGAACGCGCGCACCCGCACGTCGTCGGTGAGCAGCAGCTCCCGGCAGGGCACGGCGATCACGACGTCGATGTCGATGTCGGGGATCGAGCGCTGGTCGGCGACCGCGAACATCCGCATCTCGGAGACCTCGTCGCCCCAGAACTCGATGCGCACCGGGTGTTCGGCGGTCGGCGGGAACACGTCGAGGATGCCGCCGCGGACGGCGAACTCGCCGCGCTTGCCGACCATGTCGACGCGGGTGTAGGCGAGCTCGGCCAGCCGGTGGACGACGGCGTCGAAGTCGGCTTCCTCGCCGAGGGTGAGGGTGACCGGTTCGATGTCCGCGAGGTCGGGCGCCATGGGCTGCACCAGCGAACGCACCGTCGTCACGACGACGCGCAGCGGCGGCCCGAGCCGGTCGTCGTCGGGGTTGGCCAGCCGGCGCAGCACCATCAGCCGCGCGCCGACGGTGTCCACGCCCGGCGAGAGCCGCTCGTGCGGCAGCGTCTCCCACGACGGGAACAGCGCGGCGGAGTCGCCGAAGACGCCGCGCAGTTCGGCAGTCAGGTCGTCGGCCTCGCGGCCGGTGGCGGTGACCACGAGCAGCGGACCGGCCTGGGCGAGCGCGCACGCCGCGAACAGCCGCGCGCTGGCCGGGCCGACGAGCGCGAGGTCGGTTGGGCGATCGGCGGCACGGCCGATGACGTCTTGCAGACAGGGATCGCGGAGCGCCAGATCGACGAGGCCGGCGATCGGGGTTTGGGCACGAACGGTCCCCGATGCGGTCATGATGATTCCATCCTAGGCACTTGCGATTTCGGCGCGCCTGGTCCGCTCAGGGTGACTGCGCGCGCCGGAACCGCTACTCGTCGAGCAGTTGCGGGTCGTCCTCGAGGTGCATCAACCCGTTCCAGCACAGGTTCACCAGATGCGCGGCCACCACTTCCTTCTTCGGCTCGCGCACATCGAGCCACCACTGCGCCGTCATCGACACCGATCCGACCAACGCCTGCGCGTACAGCGGCGCCATGTCGGGGTCGAGGCCGCGGCGCTCGAAGTCGCCGGCCAGGATCGACGACACCTGGTTGACGGCCTCGTTGAGCAGCGTCGAATACGTGCCCGACGTGATGGCCGCAGGCGAGTCGCGAATGAGGATGCGGAACCCGTCGGTGCGCTCGTCGACGTAGGTCAGCAGCGCCAGTGCGACCCGCTCGATGCGCAGCCGCGACCGGTTGTTGGTGGTGCGCGTCAGCGACGACGTGATGCCGTCCAGCAACGCCGACATCTCGCGGTCGACGACGACGGCGTACAGCCCCTCCTTGCCGCCGAAATGTTCGTAAACGACGGGCTTGGACACGTTGGCCCGCTGCGCGATCTCCTCGATCGAAGTGCCCTCGTAACCGCGCTGCGCGAACAGCGTCCTGGCGATGTCGATGAGCTGGTGACGCCGCTCGGCACCGGTCATCCGGGCGCGGGGTGCACGCAGTTCCTTGTCCGGTACTGCCACACCCGTCAGCCTAGTTGCTTGGACTACCATCACGGGTTGATCAGTCCGTCGTGGTGTAATCGGCAGCACCTCTGATTTTGGTTCAGATAGTTCAGGTTCGAGTCCTGGCGACGGAGCGTCTATTGAGGACAGTTACATGACCGATTCCGCGGTTCTGGTGATGGCCGCAGGCGCAGGAACGCGGATGCGCTCCGATATCCCCAAGGTGCTGCATCCGCTGGCCGGTCGCAGCATGCTGGCTCACGTCCTGCACTCGGTCGCCAAGGTCGCCCCGCAATACCTCGTCGTCGTGCTGGGCCATGACCGCGAGCGCATCACCCCGGCCGTCACCGAACTGGCCGAGACCCTGGGCCGCACGATCGACATCGCCGTGCAGGAGGAGCAGCACGGCACGGGGCACGCCGTGGCCTGCGGGCTCACCGCGCTGCCCGCCGACTTCGCCGGCACCGTCGTCGTCACCTCCGGCGACGTCCCGCTGATGGACGCCGACACCCTCGCCGACCTGATCGCCACCCACAGCTCCGAAACCGCCGCCGCAACGGTGCTGACGACGGCCGTGCCCGATCCGACGGGCTACGGCCGCGTTCTGCGCACGCAGGACGCCGAGGTCATCGGCATCGTCGAGGAAGCCGACGCCACCCCGTCGCAGAAGGCCATCAACGAGATCAATGCCGGTGTCTACGCCTTCGACATCGAGGTGTTGCGCTCGGCTCTGGGTCAGCTCAAGCCGCACAACGCCCAGCAGGAGCTCTACCTCACCGACGTGATCTCGATCCTCCGCCACGACGGCCGCATCGTGCGCGCCAAACATGTCGACGACGCCGCGCTGGTCGCGGGCATCAACGACCGCGTCCAGCTGTCCGAACTGGCCGCCGAGCTGAACCGGCGCATCGTCACCGCCCACCAGCGGGCCGGGGTCACCGTGATCGACCCGGCGAGCACCTGGATCGACGTCGACGTGACCATCGGCCGCGACACCGTCATCCAGCCCGGCACGCAGCTGCTCGGCACCACCCGCATCGGCGGCCGGTGCGAAATCGGCCCGGACACCACGCTGACCGACGTCACTGTCGGCGACGGCGCGACGGTGGTCCGGACCCACGGCTCGGCGTCGCTGATCGGCGACGGCGCCACCGTCGGCCCGTTCACCTATCTGCGACCGGGCACGTCGCTGGGCGACGTCGGCAAGCTCGGCGCGTTCGTCGAGACGAAGAACGCCACGATCGGCACCGGCACCAAGGTGCCGCACCTGACCTACGTCGGTGACGCCGAGATCGGCGATCACAGCAACATCGGCGCGTCCAGCGTGTTCGTCAACTACGACGGTGAGACCAAGAGCCGCACCACGATCGGCTCGCATGTGCGCACCGGCTCGGACACCATGTTCGTCGCTCCGGTCAACGTCGGCGACGGCGCCTACACCGGCGCGGGCACCGTGGTGCGCCACGACGTGCCGCCGGGCGCGCTCGCCGTTTCCGGGGGTGCGCAGCGCAATATCGAGGGCTGGGTCGAGCGCAAGCGGCCCGATTCGGCGGCCGCCGAGGCGGCCAGGAAGGCCAAAGCGGCCAACGAAGGGGTGGACCCCACCGACGACAAGTCGACGTGAGCCCGTCGATTTCCGTTCGCGTTCTGGCAACCCGGCCACGCGCGTCCAGCTGCAATACGTACGATTGAGCGGTCATCGCCACCCGAACGACAAGGGCACACAGTGGGCACCGAGTGGACCGACAACCGCAAGAACTTGATGCTGTTCTCGGGACGCGCGCACCCTGAGCTCGCTGAACAGGTGGCCAAGGAGCTCGACGTCCCGGTCACCGCCCAGACCGCGCGTGACTTCGCCAACGGCGAGATCTTCGTCCGGTTCGACGAATCGGTCCGCGGCTGCGATGCGTTCGTGCTGCAGAGCCATCCCGCGCCGCTGAACAAGTGGCTGATGGAGCAGCTCATCATGATCGACGCGCTCAAGCGTGGCAGCGCCAAGCGCATCACCGCGATCCTGCCGTTCTATCCCTACGCGCGGCAGGACAAGAAGCACCGCGGCCGCGAGCCCATCTCGGCACGTCTGGTCGCCGACCTGCTGAAGACCGCCGGCGCGAACCGGATCGTCAGCGTCGACCTGCACACCGACCAGATCCAGGGTTTCTTCGACGGCCCGGTCGATCACATGCGGGCGCAGAACCTGCTCACCGGCTACATCGCCGAGAACTACCACGACCACGACATGGTCGTCGTGTCGCCCGATTCGGGTCGCGTGCGTGTGGCCGAGAAATGGGCCGACTCGCTCGGCGGCGTGCCGCTGGCGTTCATTCACAAGACCCGCGACCCGCTGGTGCCCAACCAGGTGAAGTCCAACCGGGTGGTGGGTGAGGTCGCAGGCAAGACGTGCATCCTGACCGACGACATGATCGACACCGGCGGCACCATCGCCGGCGCGGTGAACCTGCTCAAGAAGGACGGCGCCAAGGACGTCATCATCGCCGCGACGCACGGCGTGTTGTCCGATCCGGCGCCTCAGCGGCTGGCCGAGTGCGGCGCCCGCGAGGTGATCGTCACGAACACCCTGCCGATCGGCGAGGACAAGCAGTTCCCGCAGCTGACGGTGTTGTCCATCGCGCCACTGCTGGCCAGCACCATTCATGCGGTGTTCGAAAACGGTTCGGTGACAGGACTTTTCGACGGGTCGGCGTAGTAGTGACTGATTCAGTCATCTATCACAACCCCCGCTGCAGCACGTCGCGTAAGACGCTGGAGTTGTTGCGGGACAACGGCATCGAGCCCGAGATCATCCAGTACCTGAAGACGCCGCCGTCACGGGCCGAGCTCGTCAAGCTGATCAACGATGCCGGGATCGACGTGCGAACCGCGGTGCGCAAGCGGGAACCGCTTTATGCCGAACTGAACCTCGCCGACGCCGACGACGAAGCGCTGCTCGACGCCATGGTCGAGCATCCGATTCTGATCGAGCGTCCGTTCGTCATCACGCCGCGGGGCACCCGGTTGGCCAGACCGCTCGACTCAGTTCGCGAGATTCTGTGACGCGTTTCAACATTGCGGCGACGCTCGCGTTGCTTGCCATCGCCATGGCAGGCTGCGGCGAGAAGGCGGCCGACTACACGTCGGTGCTGACCGCCACCACGAGCGCCAAGCCGACGCAGACCACGACACCGGTGCCGATCTCGCAGTACCTGGAGAGCGCGGGCGTGGTCGGACAACCCGTTGCACCCGACAAGTTGACCGATTTGACGGTGACGATGCCGAAGCCGAAAGGCTGGGAGCAGTACAGCAATCCGAGGTTCGCCCCGGGCACCCGCGTCATCGCCAAGGGCGACACCTACCCCACGGCGATGTTGATGGTCTTCCAGCTCACCGGCGGGGACTTCGACCCGAAGAAGGCCATCGAACACGGCAACGCCGACGCCCAGCTGTCGCAGAACTTCAAGGAGCTCAACTCGTCGCTCGACGACTTCAAGGGCTTCCCGTCGTCGATGATCGAGGGCAGCTACGACCTCAACGGCAGGCGGATGCACTCCTACAACCGCGTGGTCCTCGCGACCGGAGCGCCGCCTGCCAACCAGCGCTACCTCATTCAGTTCACGGTGACCGGCTACGCCGAAAAGGCTCAGGCCGAGGCGCCCGACATCGAGGCGATCATCGCCGGGTTCGACGTCTCCGCGCCGAAGCCGAAATAGCCGCGCCGCTAGGGTTGACGGTCATGAGTGGATGGACCGCCGCAGACCTGCCCTCGTTCACCGGACGCACCGTCATCGTCACGGGCGCCAACAGCGGACTCGGCGAAATCACCGCCCGCGAACTCGCGCGGGTCGGCGCCAAGGTGATCCTGGCCGTACGCAACACCGAAAAGGGCGACGCGGCCGCAGCGAAAATGACCGGCGCCGTCGAGGTGCGCAAGCTCGACCTGCAGGACCTGGCGTCGGTGCGGGCGTTCGCCGACGGTGTCACCGGCCAGGTTGATGTGCTGGTCAACAACGCGGGCATCATGGCCGTGCCGTACGCGCAGACCGTCGATGGCTTCGAAAGCCAGATCGGCACCAACCACCTCGGCCACTTCGCGCTCACCAACCTGCTGCTGCCCAAGATCACCGACCGGGTCGTCACGGTGTCGTCGATGATGCATCTGATCGGCTACATCAGCCTGACGGATCTGAACTGGAAGTCCCGCCCGTACCTGGCATGGCCCGCCTACGGCCAGTCGAAGCTGGCCAACCTGCTGTTCACCAGCGAGCTGCAGCGCAAGCTGGCGGAGTCCGGGTCGCCGGTCAAGGCGCACGCGGCCCATCCCGGGTATTCGGCGACCAACCTGCAGGGTCAGACCGGCAACCCGATCGGCACGCGACTGGTCAAGGTGGGTAACCGGCTGGCCACCGACGCCGACTTCGGCGCCAGGCAGACGCTGTTCGCGGTGTCGCAGGACCTGCCTGGCGATACTTTCGTCGGCCCGCGGTTCACGATGTGGGGTCCCAGCGGCCCCACACTGCGCAGCCCGCTTGCCCGCGACGCCAAGAAAGCCGCCGCGCTGTGGGACCTGTCCGAGCAGCTCACGGGCACCAAATTCGCACTTTGAGGCCCTGATCGGATAACCTGTCCACCGCTGGACGTCGCCGCGCGGCGACTCCGGGCCTCACGGCGAGGGTGGCACAGCCACCGTTATCGACGGGACACACGCATCAGCGTGGTTGCGACCCTGCCGCGAAAGACATGACCGGCATATGAGGAGCAACACCGAGATGGCCAAGACCGCGGCCCCCACGCAGAACAAGCTGACCGCCACCGTGCGCACCGAGACGGGCAAGGGTGCCTCGCGCCGCGCCCGCCGCGCAGGCCTGGTCCCCGCCGTGATGTACGGCCACGGCACAGACCCGCAGCACCTGCTGCTGTCCGGCCATGACTTCGCCGCGGTGCTGCGTCACTCCGGCACCAACGCCGTGCTGACCCTGGACATCGAGGGTAAGGAACACCTGGCACTGACCAAGGCCCTCTCGATCCACCCGATCCGGCGCAACATCCAGCACGCCGACCTGCTGGTGGTCCGCCGCGGCGAGAAGGTGCACGTCGAGGTCAACGTTGTCGTGGAGGGCGAGGCTGTACCGGGCACGCTGGTCACCCAGGACTCCAACACCATCGAGATCGAGGCCGACGCGCTGTCGATCCCGCAGCAGCTCACCGTGTCCGTCGAGGGTGCCGACATCGGCACGCAGTTCACTGCGGGCTCCATCGAGCTGCCCTCGGGTGTGTCGCTGGTGTCCGATGCCGAAATGCTGGTCGTCAACGTCGTTGCCGCTCCGACCGCCGAGGACCTCGAGGCCGAGGGCGCAGGCGAAGAGGGCGAAGCCGCGGAGGCCGCCGAGGGCGAAGCCGCCGAGGACGCTGGCGAAGAGGGCGGTGGCGAGGAATCATCCGGCTCCGACGAATCCTCCGAGTAGCCCCGGAGCGCTCCGGAGAGATGGCCGACGCACTGCTGGTGGTTGGCCTGGGCAATCCCGGGCCCAAATACGCCACGACGCGGCACAACCTCGGCTTCATGGTCGCCGACATCCTCGCCGACCGGATGGGCGAGAAGTTCAAGGTGCACAAGAAGTCCGGCGCCGAAGTCGTGACGGGCAGGCTCGCGGGCCGTCCGGTCGTGCTGGCCAAGCCGCGGGTGTACATGAACGAGTCCGGCCGCCAGGTCGGGCCGCTGGCCAAGTTCTACTCCGTGGCCCCCGCCGACATCATCGTCATCCACGATGAGCTCGACATCGACTTCGGCAAGATCCGGTTGAAGTCCGGCGGCGGGGTCGCGGGCCACAACGGGTTGCGCTCGGTAGCGTCGGCGTTGGGCAGCAACGACTTTCAGCGTGTGCGTATCGGCATCGGACGCCCGCCGGGTCGTAAGTCGGGGGCGTCGTTCGTGTTGGAGAATTTCACGTCAGCCGAGCGTCCGGAGATCCCGGTGATCTGCGAGCAGGCCGCCGACGCGACGGAACTGCTCGTCGCGCAGGGTCTCGAGCCGGCGCAGAACACCGTGCACGCCTGGGGTTAAGGGGTCAGCGGCCGCGGATTCCGCTGTCGACGATCTTGACGTGCTTGTGCGGGTAGCGGCGTTCGGCATGGCTCTTCGCCTCCGAATTCGGTAGCACGTAGAGCGTTTCGACCTTCTCCTGCAGCGGTTTGAGCACGAGGTCCATGAAGCCCTTGCGGTCCTCGAGGTAGGGCTCGATGACGTCCTCGCCCGCCGGGCATACGGCCAGGCAGTAAGCCGCCTTGTAGTTGGCCTTGAACGACAGGCTCTGCCACATCGAGGCGTTCTCGGAATCGCTGACGCGGGAGCGGAAGTCGTCGGCGTCCTCGCTGTCGGCGATGGTCTGCGCCCAGTCGGTGAAGCCGCCCATGAACTCGCGGTAGTTGTGCACCGAGCAAGCCAAGAAGTCGAAATCGCCGTTCTTCTTGATGGCGCCGACGGGACAGGCCGCCACGCACAGCTTGCATTCCAGGCATGGCGAATAGTCCAGCGGCTCACCGTAACTGCTGACCGACGCGTCGACGAGGACAGTGCCGAGCAGGATGAAGTTGCCGAATTTCGGGTGGATCACGTTGCGATGGATGCCCATGATGCCAAGGCCCGATGCGACGGCGACCGGCTTGTGCGCGACGACCCAGATGCGGCCGGGGAAGCGGTCCATCTCCATCGGGAACGACATCGACGGGTTGATTGCGCGGTGGCCGGCCTCCTCCAGGGCACGCGTGATGCGGTGTGCGGCCTCGTTCATGATCTCGCCGCTGCGGTGGAACTCCTGGTTGGCGACGCTGCGCGCGGTCGAGCGGACGTTGTCGCGGTTCATCTTGACCACCAGCGATACGTAGCTGCGGACGCCGGGCAGCGCGGCGTCTACGTGCTCGCGTTCGGATGCCAGGTCGGGATTGTCGACGCTGGCGAACGCGACGTCGTCGACCCCCGCGTCCAGGCACACCTGCCGCAGCCAGTCGGTGTCGATGACGCCGGGCTTAGGCGTCGACCTCGTGCGCACCTTGCGCACCGTCGGGTGGTCGGCGAGCCGCGGCGGCAGGTGTCCGATCGTCATGCTGAGTATAGTACACAATACTTAGCTGTCCGCCACTTGCGCCGAGATTGCATCTACGCAGGCCCGCACTCGCACTTCCTCTGCTGGAATGCAATTTCGCGGGTAGTTGGGCGTAAAAATTTTGTTCGGACGGCCCGATTCACGGCTGGACGGGCGTACACCCGAAGTATGCGGGTAGAAGTGCACCGTAGCCGCCTTTGGCGCTGGTGGGGACTGTTGTTGGACGGCGAGAACCGATGGGGGTTCGTCCGTGTTCAGATCGACCGGTTCGGGATGACGCGCTACCGGCTTGTGGTCTATCCGCCCGGCATCAGCGAGGACGAACGGCGTCGGCTCCGCGTCTGGCGTGGTGCGCCGATGTGGGGGGCGGCGCTGTGGATCGTCGTGGAGATTCTGCTGCAGCAGATGACGCAGCCGTGGACCGCCGTTGTCATCTCGACGGGCCTGGTCGTCACGTTTGCCTGCGTCGCGCTGGCAAGGGCGGGCGATACGCGCACGAGGGTCCGGGCGATGGGCGTAGTAACCATGGCCGGACACACCGATGCGAAGCTCACCTCCGCGCGCGACGAGCTTCTCTCCATGGGGATGGCGCTGACCGCCGCCGACGAGCGCGTCGACGACGGAACGATGTCGCCGCTCGACCACGAAGTGCTGTGGTGGCAGATCTACGAGAAGCTGGCGCCAACCGGCGCGAACGTTCGTTACCAGTCGAAAAATTGACGAAAATTCGACTGGTACGGAACGTTCGCGGGACTAGGTGACCAGCGAGACGGAGTTCGCGCGGCGCAGCTTGCCCGACGGCGTCTTCGGAATGGTGCCGGGGCCGAGCACGACGACATTGCGCGGCCGCACGTCGACCTCGGCGACAACCTCGTGGGCGACCTGACGCTCGATGCGGTGCACCTCGTCGGGGTCCTCCCACGCGTTGGACTCCACCGCAACGGCGAAGGTCTCGCGCGAGTGTCCGGCGTCCAGGCGCACCGCGACGGCGCAGCCGGGCCGAACCCCCTCGACGCGGCCCGCGGCCCGCTCGATGTCGGTCGGGTAGATGTTGCGCCCGGCCATGATGATGACGTCCTTCACGCGGCCGCAGACGACTACGTGGCCCTCTTCGGTCAGGTAGCCGAGGTCGCCGGTGTCATACCAGCCGTGCTCGTCCTGCGCGGGGATGAAGCCGCCCATGGTGATGTAACCGGGCGTGACGGGCTCGCCGCGCAGTTCGATGATGCCGACGCCGCGCGGGGGCATCACATTGCCCTGCTCGTCGATGATGCGCGCCTCCAGGCCCTGCAGCAGCGGGCCCAGCGTGGCCAGCCTGCGGGTGTTGCCCTTGGTCGCGGGCACCGCGCGGCGCAGCGCGGCCAGCAGGTCGGCGTCCACCTCGTCGACGACCAGGCCTGCGTTGCACTCCGAGAACGACACCGCCAGCGTCGTCTCGGCCATGCCGTAGGCGGGCAGAATCGCCGAGGGCTTCAGGCCGAACGGCTTGCCGGCGTCCAGCAGGTCCTCGACGTCGGCGGGCTCGACGGGCTCCGCGCCCGACAGCGCGAAGCGCAGCGTGGACAGGTCGAACTCGCCCGGCTTGGCCTGCCTGCGCAGCCGCTTGGCCAGCAGTGCGTACGCGAAGTTCGGGGCCGCGGTCATCGTACCCTTGTACTTGTCGATCAGCCGCGCCCACAGCAGCGTGTCGCGCAGGAAGTCCATCGGCGTGACCTTGACCAGCTCCGCGCCGAAGTACATCGGGATGGTCAGGAAGCCGACCATGCCCATGTCGTGGAAGCAGGGCAGCCAGCTGACCATGACGTCCCTGTCGACGTCGTACTGGGCGCCGATGAACATGGCCTCGGCGTTGGAGTGGATGTTGCGGTGCGTGATCTGCACAGCCTTGGGAGACCCGGTCGAGCCGCTGGTCAGCTGCATCAGCGCAAGGTCGTCCTCGCCCACGTCGATCGGGTCGATGGGATCGGCGTCCAGCAGTTCGGAGATGGTGAGCACCAGGATGCCCTGCTCCTGCAGCACCGGGACTGCGACCATGAAGGGCTCGGAGACGATGACGGCCTTGGCCTCGATCATCTGCACGACGTTCATCGTGTCCTCGGCCCACACCACCAGGTCGGTACGCGGCGTGGGCTGGTGCAGCATGGTCAGGCTGGCACCGCGCATCCAGAGGCCCTGAGCGGTCGGCGCGATCTCGACGGGAAAGCCTGCGAGCACGCCGACGGCGTCCCCGAGCCCGATACCTGCCTTGGCAAGACCGCCTGCGATCCGGCGGGCGCGCTCGTGCACCTCACCCCAGGTGTGCCGGACGGGGGCGTGCGGTTCACCGGTGACCATGCCGGTCTTGGCGTTCTGGGCACTGCGGTACATCTTCTCGGTGAATCTGCTCACGACAGCCTCCTCGGGTCACCCGCAAATGCCAAGGTGTAATGCTCCGCCGCCTCATAGCCGCCTTCAGGAAGGCACGCACACGATTGGAGCGCGGTTGGGTTGCGATTCGGTGATGCGGTAGGGCGGGACAACCGCCCACCGGAATTCCCGGTGGCAGTACTCGCTTCCGCCTGACGACCGCTAGTTTTCACCGTTCGTCATCTTAAGCAACTCTTAAGTAACTGCCAAACTCATGCAGTAATTGAGGTTCGTGTCACATCTGCGGCGTCGGCGCGGGAACCACCCGCGCGCCCTGCACGGGCCCACTGGCCACCCGCACTGTGCGGCACACCCCGGCGCCGGCGAGTTCGGCCCCGATGTCGACCGCCGCTGACGACGAGGGACACAGAAAAGCGCAGGTCGGGCCGGATCCGGAGATGATGCCTGCCAGCGCGCCGGCCTCCACGCCGGCCCGCAGCGTCCGGCGCAGCCCGGGGTTGAGGCTCAGCGAGGCGGGCTGCAGGTCGTTGCCGAGCAGCGGCGCCAGCGCCGCGGGATCGCCGGAGGCCAGCGCCGCCAGCAGGGGCTCCGGATCGTCCAGCGGCGGCGGCAGATGGCGGTCCTTGGCATCACGCAGTCGGTCGATCTCGGCGAACACCGCCGGGGTGGACATGCCGCCGTCGGCGAAGGCCAGCACCCAGTGGAACGTGTTGCGGGCCAGCACGGTCGCCAGTTCCTCGCCGCGGCCGGTGCCCAGCGCGGTGCCGCCGTGCAGGGCGAACGGCACGTCGCTGCCCAATCGGGCCGCAAGGGCGTGTAGGTCGCGGCGCGGCACGCCGAGCTCCCACAACGAGTTCATCGCGACCAGCACCGCCGCCGCGTCGGCGCTGCCGCCGGCCATCCCGCCCGCGACGGGGATCGTCTTCTCGACGGTGATCGCCACGTCGGGAGCGCGGCCGACGTGCTCGGCCATCAGTTCTGCGGCCCGCCAGGCCAGATTGCGCTCGTCGGCGGGCAGTGACTCCGCGCCCTCCCCCACCAGCTCGAGCGACAGCACGTCGGCGTTGCGGACGGTGACCTCGTCGAGCAGCGAAACGGCGTGGAAAACGGTGGTCAGCTCGTGATACCCGTCGTCACGACGGTCGCCGACGGCCAGATACAGGTTGACTTTGCCCGGCACCCGCACAGTGACCGACCCGGTGGGAACCCACTCGGATGCGGTACTGCCTCCAGCCACTGCACGACAGTAGCGCCGCGAAGGCGCGCAGACGTAGTCATGCGATGAGAAAGGTGGCGGCGGCCCGGCCACCTAGGCTGGGAGCGTGCTTCCCGTCGGGGCGGAGTTCGAAGGGTACGTCGTCGACGCCGTCCTCGGGCGTGGCGGATACGCCGGCGTGTACCGGGTGCATACCCTCGATGAGCCGAATCGGGCTGTGGCGCTGAAGATTCTCGACGAGAACCACCGCGGCGAGGATCAGATCGCCAAGCTCCGAAGAGAATTCGAGTTCGCCCACCAGCTCGACCATCCCCATGTCATCAAGGTTTTTCGGCAAGGCCGCGGTTGGCTGACGATGGAGTTGGTGGATGGCGGCACCGCGACACGGCTGGTGAAACGCAGCGACCAACTGCGGGCGCTCACCCAGATCGCCGACGCCCTCGACTTCATCCATCACATCGGAATCGTGCACCGCGACGTGAAGCCGACAAACATTCTTGTCTCGCAGGACTTCTCGCGCGCGGTGCTGATCGATTTCGGTATCGCGTTCGCGGTTGCGGAGACCGCGCATTGGCACGCCACGCGCATCGAGACGTCGCTGCCCTACACGGCACCGGAACTGCTGCACGGAAGGCCGCCGTCGGCGCTCACCGATCAGTACGCGCTGGCGTGCACGGCCGTCGAACTGCTGATCGGCGATCCACCGTATGAAGGCGAAACGTGGATGGAACTCGTCGACGCGCACCTGAGCAGGCCGGTGCCCAGCTACTCGAACAACATCGCTTGGGTGCCGCGCCTTTTCGACACGTGGCTGCACAGGGCGTTGGCGAAAATCCCGGAAAGCCGTTACGACACCTGCGCAGAACTCATCGAACAGCTCCGCCGCGCGCTGGAGTAGCGGTCAGGAGAACTCGGCGGGGGTGATGACCCGCTTTTCCTCGGGATCCCAGACCCCGGAGCGCTCCAACAGCCGGACGAAGTCAGCGATCGACAACGTCTCACCGCGCCGCGACGGGTCGATGCTGGCGGCCAGCAGCCGTCGCGCCGACTCGTTGCCGCTGCCCGCCCACTCGGCGAATGCATTGCGAGATGTCTTGCGGCGCTGAGAGAAAGCGATGTCGATCAGGTTGAACACCTGCTGCCGGAAGCCCGCGTCGGTCGGCCACGGCGACGTCTCGTACCGGTCGATGCGGACCAGGCCCGAGTACACGCGCGGGATCGGCCAGAACACCGTCGGCGACACCATGCCGTGCCTGCGCACCTTGCCGTAGAACCGGATCTTGGCGCTCGGCACGCCGTAGTCCTTGCCGCCGGGCTCGGCTGCCAGCCGCTCGGCCACTTCGGCCTGGACCATCACCATGACGGTGCGGATCGTCGGGAATTCGGCGAGCAGATGAAGCAGTGCGGGCACGGCCACGTTGTACGGCAGGTTGGCGACCAGAGCCGTCGGCTGCTCGGGCAGGTCGCCGGGCATCAGGTCGAGCACATCGTGGTGCAGCACCGAGAGCCTGTTGATCTCGCTGTGCGAGTGTTCGGCGACGGTGTGCGGCAGTTGTGCCGCCAGCACCGGGTCGATCTCGACGGCGGTGACCCGCGCGCCGCGGTCGAGCAGCGCGAGCGTCAGCGAGCCCAGCCCGGGACCGACCTCGAGGACATGGTCCTGGCGGTTGATTCCGGACGCCGAGACGACACGGCGCACCGTGTTGGCGTCGTGGACAAAATTCTGGCCGAAGGACTTACGCGGCCTGAAGTCGAGTTCCTTGGCGAGGTGCCTGATTTCGGTACGGCCAAGCAGTCTGATTGTCAGGACGCCCCCACTCTCCCGCTACATACGGGCCACGCACCCCAACCTTGACGGGCTCGAGTGACCTCAGCAATCGCGATCTGTTCTTCACGTGTTGCCAAATCGGCCCTCGCAGCATACCTCAGACCACCGTTGCGCTCCCAGGTGTTTTGATCAAATTGCACGCCGCCAAAGAATCCGTTGCCGGTGTTGATCGCCCAGTTTCCGCCCGCTTCGCATTGCGCGAGCGCGTCCCATGTGGCGCCATTGCTCACCGGCGGCACCTCTGTACCCTGCTTCGTACCGACCCGAAGCACCCCGTCGACCGACGGCGTGACGATGACATTGGCTACTGGCAGCCTGCCGGTCTCCACTCCGTTCACCTTCGCGATGGCAAACGTCACGTCCTGAACTCCGGGGGTGCCCGGGTTCTCCACGACCTGGCGGCTCATGTTCATCGTCGGATCTTCGACACGCTTGTTGTTCGGCGGCAGCGGCACGCGCTCGGTGACCTTCTCGATCCGGACCCGGGTCACCTGGATCTGCATCCCCTCGGTCACCGGGGCCGACGCCGGCGGAACCACCGAATCGCTCTGGTCCAGCGGGGCGCCTGCAGCGGCGAGCAGGCCCGCGACGTTTGGCGCCGCCAGTCGCACGTTGCGGACCACGCCACCATCCTCGATCTGCACGTTCTTCGGGCTCACCACCGGCAGTGTCATGCCGCCCAGCGGGACGCGGCTGCCGCGCGATGCCGCCGCGGGCGCTTTGTCGGTCATGGCCAGCTGCTGCAGCGCCTCGTCGACCGTCGACGCCGTCGTCCACACCTCGCGGCTGCCCTGGCCGTCCTCGGAGATCTGCAGCGGGCGGCTGCGCCGCAGCACGATCGTGTCGGACTGGTGCACCGACTGATCACCCGCGGGATACAGGTCGTCGCGGTCGCCGACGTCGTAGCCGTTCTCCGTGACGACGTCGATGACCCGCGATTTCATGGTCGCGACGGTCATTTCGGTGCCGTCGACGGTCAGCGTGACGGTCTTGTGGGCGGCCACCGCAAAGCCACCCGCGGCCGTCAGTGCCAGCAACATCACGAAGAGAAGCGCACGAAGATGCGGCGAGCGCGACTCGTGGAGCTTGTTCAATGCATTCAAATCAGTGCTAATCCCCGACTCGGAACTCGGTCAACGTCGTGCCCCCGATATCGATCACAAGACGGTAACGAACCGGCCTGACTACGGCAACTCCCGCCTCCGTCACGCCCCGTTCACCGCGAGGCCGTAGATGCGGGAGGCGGTCGCCGACGTCTCGGCGGCCAGCTCTGCGGCGGGCCGATCGACGATGTCGGCCAGCGCGCGGACGGTGTAGGGCAGGCAGTACGGCTCGTTCGGGGCGCCGCGGTACGGATGCGGAGTCAGAAACGGCGCGTCGGTCTCGACGAGCAGCTGGCCGGGCGGGATGAGCGCGGCGGCCTCGTGCAGGGCGCGGGCGTTGCGGAAGCTGACGGTGCCCGACAAGCTCAGCACCCAGCCCGCGTCGACGCATGTGCGCGCCATCTCGGCGTCCGACGAGAAGCAGTGGAAGATCACCGTCGGCGGCGCGCCCTCGGTCCGCAGCACCTCGAGGACGTCGGCGTCGGCGTCGCGGTTGTGGATCATCAGCGGCTTGCCCGTGCGCTTGGCCAGGTCGATGTGCCAGGCGAAGGCCTCGCGCTGGTCCTGCGGCGTCGCGCAGCCGTCGAGGCGGCCGGGCCAGTAGTTGTCCATGCCCGTCTCGCCGACGGCGACCACCCGGGGATGCTCGGCCAGCCGCTCGATGACGGTCTTCGCCTCGTCGGTCAGCGCGTTGGCCCGCGTCGGGTGCAGCGCGACCGCGGCGTAGACGCGCGGGTCCCAGTCGGCGGCCTCGGTGGTCCAGCGGGCCGAGTCGAGGTCGTCGGCGATGGTGACGACGGCCTGCACGCCGACCGCCGCTGCGCGGTCGACGATGGCGCGCACGTCGTCGGCGGTCTCGGCGCCGCACGCGTCGAGGTGGGTGTGCGCGTCGACCAACGGGCCGACGGGCTCGGGAGGCGGCGGCGCCGGGCGGGAACTGCTCACTGCCACACCATAAGGTGGTGGGGAAATGAGCGAGCCGTACTACATAACGACAGCGATCACGTACCCGAATGGGGCGCCGCACATCGGGCACGCATACGAGTACATCGCGACCGACGCCATCGCCCGGTTCAAGAGGCTCGACGGGTTCGACGTGCGCTACCTGACGGGCACCGACGAGCACGGCCTGAAGATGGCGGAGACGGCCGAAGCGGAGGGCATCCCGACCGCGGAGCTCGCGCGCCGCAATTCCGATGTGTTCCAGCGGTTGCAGGACAAGCTGGGCATCACCTACGACCGGTTCATCCGAACCACCGACCCCGACCACATCGAGGCGTCGATCGAGATCTGGAATCGGATGAACGCCAACGGCGACATCTACCTCGACTCGTACAAGGGGTGGTACTCGATACGCGACGAGCGCTTCTTCACCGAGGCGGAGACGTCGGTCGGCGCCGACGGCACGCGCATCGCCACCGAGACCGGCGCGCCGGTGACGTGGACCGAGGAGCAGACCTACTTCTTCAGGTTGTCCGCCTACACCGACAAGCTGCTCGCCCACTACGAGGCCCACCCCGAGTTCATCGGGCCCGACGTCCGGCGCAACGAGGTGGTCAGCTTCGTCTCCGGCGGGCTGCGCGATCTGTCGATCTCGCGCACCACGTTCGACTGGGGCGTGCCGGTGCCCGGCCATCCCGACCACGTGATGTACGTGTGGGTCGACGCGCTGACGAACTATCTCACCGGTGTGGGCTTTCCCGATACGTCCTCGGAGCTCTTTCAGCGCTACTGGCCCGCCGATCTGCACATGATCGGAAAGGACATCATCCGGTTCCACACCGTGTACTGGCCCGCGTTCCTGATGTCGGCCGGAATCGAGTTGCCGCGCAGGGTTTTCGCGCACGGGTTCGTGCTCAACAGCGGCGAGAAGATGAGCAAGTCGGTGGGCAACGTCGTCGATCCCGAGAACCTCGTCGACACGTTCGGCCTCGACCAGGTGCGCTATTTCTTTCTGCGCGAGGTGCCGTTCGGACAGGACGGCAGCTACAGCGAGGAAGCGATCATCAACCGCATCAACGCCGACCTCGCCAACGAACTGGGCAACCTGGCGCAGCGGTCGCTGTCGATGGTGGCCCGCAACCTCGACGGAATCGTCCCCGAGCCAGGCGAGTTCACCGACGACGACCGCGCGCTGCTCGACCGCGCCGGCGAGCAGTTGCTGACAACCGTGCGAGCACACTTCGACGTGCCCGCGATGCACCTCGCCCTGGAGGCGATCTGGTCGGTGCTCGGCGAGGCCAACCGGTACTTCTCGGCGCAGGAGCCGTGGGTGCTGCGCAAGTCGGAGGCCCAAGCCGATCAGCAGCGCTTCCGCACCGTGCTCTACACGACCATGGAGGTGGTCCGCGTCGCGGCGCTGCTGTCGCAGCCGGTGATGCCGGAGTCCTCTGCCAAGCTGCTGGACCTGCTCGGGCAGCCCGAGGATGCGCGCACGTTCGCCGCGATCGGCACGCCGTTGGCCCCGGGCACGCAGCTGCCCGCCCCGGTCGCCGTGTTCCCCCGCTACCAAGCCGACTGATTGAGAAATGAACGGACTACACGACAGACTGGCCGGCCTCTTCGACGAGGTAGCCCAGCGCAATGCAGGCGAGACGGAGTTCCATCAATCCGTCTACGAGGTGCTCAACAGCCTTGGGCCCGTGGTCGAGAAGCACCCCGAGTACGTCGACTCCGAGGTGATCCGCCGACTGTGCGAACCCGAACGGCAGATCATCTTCCGCGTGCCCTGGGTCGACGACCAGGGCACGGTTCAGATCAACCGCGGCTTTCGCGTCGAGTTCAACTCCGCGCTCGGTCCCTTCAAGGGCGGCCTGCGTTTTCACCCGTCGGTCAATCTCGGCATCGTCAAATTCCTCGGCTTCGAGCAGATCTTCAAGAACTCGCTGACCGGCATGCCGATCGGCGGCGGCAAGGGCGGCGCCGATTTCGACCCCAAGGGCCGCTCCGACGACGAGGTGATGCGGTTCTGCCAGTCGTTGATGACCGAGTTGTACCGGCATATCGGTGAACACACCGACGTGCCCGCGGGCGACATCGGCGTGGGCATGCGTGAGGTCGGCTATCTGTTCGGGCAATATAAGCGGATCACCAACCGCTACGAATCCGGCGTGCTGACCGGCAAGGGCACGACCTGGGGCGGATCGCTGGTGCGCACCGAGGCGACGGGATACGGGACGGTCTTCTTCGTCAACGAGATCCTCAAGTCGCACAACGACACTTTCGAGGGCAAGCGCGCCGTGGTGTCGGGCTCGGGCAATGTTGCGATCTATGCGATCGAGAAAGTGCAGGAACTCGGCGGGGTCGCGGTCGCCTGCTCGGATTCGAGCGGATATGTCGTCGACCAGAAGGGTATCGACCTCGAGATCCTCAAGGAGGTCAAGGAGGTGCGGCGCGGCCGGATCGCCGATTACGCCGAGATGCGCGGCGGCGCTGCCTATTTCGTCGAGCACCGCAATGTGTGGGAAGTGCCGTGCGACATCGCGCTTCCGTGTGCGACGCAGAACGAGCTCCACGGCGACGAAGCACAGGCGTTGATCGCCAATGGCTGCCGCATCGTCGCGGAGGGCGCGAACATGCCGTGCTCGCCCGCCGCGGTCAAGCAGTTCGCGCAGGCGGGCGTGATATTCGCGCCGGGCAAAGCCGCCAACGCCGGCGGTGTCGCCACCAGCGCGCTGGAGATGCAGCAGAACGCGTCGCGGGATTCCTGGACGTTCGTCGAGACGGAGGAGCGGCTGGAGCAGATCATGCGCCGTATCCACAACCGCTGCCTGAGCACGGCCGACGAGTACGGCCAGCCCGGCAACTACGTGGCCGGAGCCAACATCGCCGGTTTCATCCGGGTGGCCGACGCGATGCTGGCCCTCGGCCTGGTCTGATCTCGAGGGCGCCGGCGTCGAGAGTGACGCACGTCACGTTCTGTCACGTCTCGCCCCTCGGCGGTGTCTAGAGGGCATCACCGGAAGAGAAGGAGAGATACATGACCGGCAATCGCACGCACGTCGTCGTCATCGGCGGTGGATACGCGGGCACGCTGGCTGCCAACCATCTGCGGTTGCGGCCCGACGTCGACATCACCCTGGTCAACCCGCGGCCGAAGTTCGTCGAGCGGATCCGACTGCACCAGCTCGTCGCAGGTACCCATGAGGCGACCGCCGACTACGGCGATCTGCTCGGCGAGGGCATCCAGCTCGTCGTCGACAAGGCAAGCAAGATCGACACCGCCACCCGCACCATTCAATTCGCATCCGGTCGCCAGGCGTTGCCGTACGACTACGTCATCTACGCCGTCGGCAGCACCGGTGCGGTACCCGCGTCCCTTCCTGGCGCCGAATTCGCCTATCCGATAGCCGAATTGGAGCTTGCGCAACGGCTGCGGGCCGCGATGGCAGAACTGCACCCCGACGCCCCGATCACGGTGGTCGGAGCGGGCCTCACCGGCATCGAGACGGCATCCGAACTCGCCGAGCAGGGCCGCAAGGTCACCATGGTCTGCGGCGGTCGGCTGTCTGAGTCGCTGTCCGAGCCTGGCCGCCGGTCGGTGTTGAAGTGGATGCGCAAGCACGGCGTGACGGTGCTGGAGGAAGACGTGGTGGCGGAGGTCCGCCGCGACGCGGTCGTCTTCGCCGACGGCGCAGTGCGCCCGAGCGCGCTGACCATTTGGACCGCCGGATTCGGCGTGCCTGAACTGGCCGCCGCCAGCGGACTGCGCACCGACGAGTTGGGCCGACTGCTCACCGATGAGACGCTGACCAGCGTCGACGACAACCGCATCGTGGCCGCCGGCGACAGCGCCTCGCCGTCGGGCCAACCGCTGCGGATGAGCTGCCAGGCGGCGGGACCGCTGGCCACGCAGGCCGCCGACACCGTGCTGAGTCGCATCGCAGGCGAGGAACCCGGGGTCATCAAGCCGCGGTTCGTCGGCACCTGCACCAGCCTCGGCAGGCACGGCGGCATGCTGCAGGTCGCGCGCAAGGACGACACACCGGTGAACGTGTACTTCGCCGGGCGGTTCGCCGCCAAGGTGAAGGAAGCCGTCTGCAAGGGCACGCTGTGGGGCCTGCGCCAGGAGGCGAAGAAGCCGGGATCGTCCTTCGTGTTCACGGGCGACAAGCGTTCGATCCAGCCCGCCGCTGCGCCCCAGGTGGTCACGAACCCGTGACCACTTCGGGGAGCGGTCATACCGCAGGCGCAGCAGGCGATGAACATGCCGAGAGGTTCACCCTGCTGCGCCCGCTTCTGTTCACGATCGTCTACGAAATCCTGGGCAGCGCAACCGAATCGGACGACGTGCTGCAGGACAGCTATCTGCGGTGGGCCGAGGTGGACCTCGCGACGGTGCGCGACACAAAGTCGTATCTCGCGCAGCTGGTCACCAGCCAGGCGCTCAACGCATTGAGGACGCGCAGCCGCCGTCGCGAGGAGTACGTCGGGCCGTGGCTGCCCGAGCCGGTGCTGCTCGACGACGGCGATGCGTCATCGGATGTCGTTCTCGCGGAGTCGGTTTCGATGGCGATGTTGGTCCTGCTCGAAACGCTCACCCCGGATGAGCGGGCGGTGTTCGTCCTTCGCGAGGTGTTCGGCTTCGACTACGACGAAATCGCCGGCGCGGTAGGCAAATCCGCGACATCGGTGCGCCAGATGGCCCATCGTGCCCGCGAGCACGTTCAGGCGCGACGCAAGCGGTTCGGGCCGGTCGACGCCAAGCGCAACGCGCAGATCACCGAGCAGTTCCTGACGGCAGCCAGCACCGGCGACATGGACGGGCTGATGGCGCTGCTGGCGCCGGGCGCCACCTGGACCGCCGACCACGGCGGCAAGGCCAGCGCGCTGCCACGGCCGCTCGTCGGCGCGAAGAAGGTCGCGACGGTGATGATGGCGCTCTTCCGGGCGTCGAAGCGAATGGACCTCCGGTTCGAGATGGCGGTCTACAACAGCGCGCCCGCGATGGTCATCTACAGCGACGGCGACCATCTGGAAGGCCTTTTCGTCTTCGAGATCATCGACGACCAGATCACCAACCTCTACGCGATGCGCAACCCGGACAAGTTGGCGGGCATCACTATCCCGCGGACCCTCAGTCGATCGTGACGTCTGCCACATCCGCGGGATAGCTGTCACACTCCCGATGTGGACGGTGTCTCGAGGTCAGACCGGCTCTCAGCGGTGAGCCGGATGACCAAAAGGAGACACCAATGACCAAGAGCAGGACCCACGTCGTGGTGATCGGCGGCGGCTACGCGGGCGTGACGGCCGCCAACTGGCTGCGCAAGGGCGCCACGGACGTGACGCTGGTGAACCCGCGCGCGCAGTTCGTCGAGCGGATCCGGCTGCACCAGCTGGCGATCGACAACGACGATGCGGTCGAGGACTACGCGACGATCCTGAATCCCGACGTCCGACTGGTCGTCGACAATGCCGAGCGCATCGACGCACCGGCCCGGCGTGTGGAGCTGGCCTCAGGCGCGACGCTGGACTACGACTATCTCGTGTACGCCGTCGGCAGCACGGGCGCGGTACCCGCCGCAGTCCCCGGCGCGCGCGAGTTCGCCTACCCGCTCAGTGAACTCCAGCAGGCCCATCAGCTGCGGGCGCGCCTGGCCGACACCCCTTCATCGGCACCGATCGTCGTGGTCGGCGGTGGCCTCACCGGGATCGAGGCGGCGGCCGAGTTCGCCGAGGCCGGCCGCACGGTCACGATGGTCACCGATGTGCTCGGACCGACGCTGAGCCCCGGCGGCCGCGGGTCGGTGGCCAAGCGGCTGCGCAAGCTGGGTGTGACGGTGATCGAGACGCCGGTCTCCGCGGTGACCGCCGATGCGGTCGTGCTCGCCGACGGGCGCACGCTGCCGAGCGCGGTGACCGTGTGGACGGCGGGCTTCGGCGTTCCCGGCCTGGCCGCGGCCAGCGGGCTCACCACCGATGCGATCGGACGGCTACTCGCCGACGAGACACTCACCAGCGTCGACGACGACCGGATCGTCGGCACCGGCGACGCGGTGTCACCGTCGGGCCTGCCGTACCGGATGAGCTGCCAGGCCGCCATGCCGCTGGGCGCACAGGCCGCCAACACCGTATTGAGCCGGATCGCCGGCGAGCGTCCTGCCGACGTCAACCACGGAATGGCGGCCCAGTGCATCAGCCTCGGCAGGCGCGCAGGCACCTTCCAGGTCAACAACATCGACGACTCGCCGCGACGGGTGTACATCGGTGGCCGCCCCGGGGCGATCATCAAGGAACAGGTGTGCCGCTGGACGCTGAAGTGGATGCGCGGCGAGGCCGTCAAGCCGGGGTCGTACACGTGGAAGACGTGGCAGGGGCGTCAGCAGTTGCTGGCCGACGTCGAGGAGGCCGCTCTGCAATGAGCGCAACGCCAGGTGACGAACACGCCGAACGGTTCACGCATCTGCGTCCGCTGCTGTTCACGATCGCCTACGAGATCCTGGGCAGCGCAACGGAAGCCGACGATGTGCTGCAGGAGAGCTACCTGCGATGGGCGGATGTCGACCTCGCGACGGTCAACGACACGAAGTCCTATCTCGCCCAGATCGTCACCCGGCAAGCCCTCAACACCCTGCGGGCGCAGTCCCGCAGGCGCGAGGACTACATCGGGCCGTGGCTGCCCGAGCCGCTGCTGCTCGAACCGAAGGACGCCTCGGCCGATGTGGTTCTCGCCGAGTCGGTTTCGATGGCGATGCTGGTCGTGCTCGAGACGCTGAGCCCCGACGAGCGCGCGGTCTTCGTGCTGCGCGAGGTGTTCGGCTTCAGCCATGACGAGATCGCGTCGATGGTCGACAAGTCGCCGCCTGCGGTGCGCCAGATCGCGCACCGTGCGCGTGAGCATGTGCAGGCCCGCCGCAAGCGGTTCGAGCCCGTCGACCCCAGGACGTCGACGGAGATCACCACGCGGTTCTTCGCCGCGGCGTCCACCGGCGACGTGGACGGGCTGCTGGAGATGTTGTCGTCCGACGTGGTGTGGACCGCAGACAGCGACGGCAAGGTCAGCGCGGCGCGCAGACCGGTGACGGGCGCCGAGAAGGTCGCGAAGCTGATCGTCGGGCTGGTCCGGGTGGCGGGCGAGTCGGGTCGCGTCGAACCCGCGATGTACAACAACGCCCCCGCGCTCAAGCTCTACCTGGGCGATCACTTCGAGGGCGTCATCACCGTCGAGATCACCGACGGCCTCATCAGCCACTTCTATGCCATGCGCAACCCGGAGAAACTCTCTGGCACGGAAATCCGGCGCGAGATCAGCCGCCACGTCTGACAAGCTGATGCGGTGCGGATCGAGCGGCTCGGCGTCCTCGGCAGCCCCCCACGGGTGCTGCGCGCCGTCGCGGCCGCCGCAGAGGCCCGCGGGCTGGCGCCGCCCGCCGCGCTGATCGGCGAATGGTTCGGCGCCGGCGCGGTGATCGCACCGTCGCTGCCGACCACTGCCATCACGTCTCGCGAATTCGGCGCGCTATGCGACGCCCAGGGTGGTCGAGCGCACCCGATTCACGCCGACGGCGCGGTAGGCGGCGGCTGGTTCGGTTACCTGTCGTATCCCGACGAGGGCGCCGACGGAGCACCGCCGCGAATCCCCGAGGCGGCAGGCGGGTGGTCGGACTGCGTACTGCGCCAGGACGGCGACGGGCAGTGGTGGTACGAAAGCCTCACCGGTGCAGCACTTCCCGACTGGGTAGAAGCATCGTTGCGAAATCCGTTGCCCGCCGGCGGTTACGGCATCACATGGGACGACGCCGATCGCGACTCGCACCGGCGCGGGGTGCTCGAATGCCTGGAGGCGATCGCCGCGGGCGAGATCTACCAGGCCTGCGTGTGCACGCAGTTCGCGGGAGCGCTCGACGGCGCGGCGATCGACTTCTTCGTCGACGCCGCCGAACGCACATCGCCTGCGAGGGCGGCCTATCTGGCGGGCAATTGGGGTGCGGTGGCATCGCTTTCGCCGGAACTGTTCCTGCGCCGCGTCGGCGAGCACGTGACGTCCAGCCCGATCAAGGGCACGCTGCCGCGGTCGGCGGATCCCTCGACGCTGCGGGCGTCGGTCAAGGACGTCGCGGAGAACATCATGATCGTCGACCTCGTCCGCAACGACCTGAGCCGGGTCGCGGCGACGGGATCGGTGACCGTGCCCGAACTGCTGGCGGTAAGACCCGCGCCAGGGGTGTGGCATCTGGTGTCGACGGTCGCGGCGCGGGTTCCGCCCGACGTACCGATGGCCGCGCTGCTGGATGCGGCGTTCCCGCCGGCATCGGTCACGGGCACACCGAAGACGCGTGCGCGTCAACTGCTCAGGGGTTGGGAGCAGCGTCGACGCGGAGTGTATTGCGGCACAGTGGGTTTGGCATCCCCGGTGGCTGGGTGTGAGCTCAACGTCGCGATCAGGACGGTCGAATTCGGCGCGGACGGTTCGGCGGTGCTCGGCGTCGGCGGCGGCATCACGGCGGACTCCGACCCGGACCGCGAATGGGACGAGTGCCTGCACAAGGCCGTCCCGATCGTCGGCGTCACGCGTAACGACGACAGCGCTCCAACAGGATCGAGGCCAGCAGTTTCGGCTCGCTGATCACCAGGTTGTGGCAGGTGTCGAACGGCAGCATAGTCTGCACGCCGCCGAGGGCGGCGATGGAACGGCGTTGCGACGCCTGCGAGAGCGCGCGGTCGCGCAACGTCAGGATCCAGGTGCGCGGCACGTCGTCGAGAAGATCGCCCGGTTTACCGCGTCGCCCCGGCAGGTCGAGCGCCACGACCGCGAGACCCGGTTCCTGGCAGTGGATTTCGTCGACGGTGCGATCCCAGCAGTCGGCGGCGTGCTGTCCGCCGTGCACCAACGCCAAGCCGGGCAGTGCCATGACGCCTCCGTGTCAGTCGCGCGACCGCAGAACCGCATCGTAAAGCTCGCGCCGCGACGGCGACCCGGGATTCGCGGCGACGACCTGTGCGCAGGCGTCCTTGACCCGCGCGCCGTCGTCGACAAGCGCGTTGACGTCGGCCACCAGCGACTCGAGGTCGGCCTGCGGTTGCGCGCCCGCCAGCACGACGGTGATCTCACCGAGCACCCCGTCGGCCGCCCACTCGGCGAGTTCGGCCAGCGTGCCGCGGACGATCTCCTCGTGGGTCTTGGTCAGCTCGCGGCACACCACGGCGCGGCGCTGCGGGCCGAGCACCTCGACGGCGTCCTGCAGGCACGCCGCGAGGCGCCGCGGTGACTCGAAGAACACCGCGGTGCGCTCCTCGCCCGCCAGGCCCGTCAGCCACGTCCTGCGGGCCGGCCGCTTGCGGGGCGGGAAGCCCTCGAAGCAGAACCGGTCGGCGGGCAGCCCGGAGATCGCCAGCGCCGTCGTCACCGCCGAGGGCCCCGGCAGGCAACTGACCGGCAGCCCGGCCTCCACGCAGGCCGATACCAGCCGATAGCCCGGGTCGTTGATCACGGGCATGCCCGCGTCACTGACCACGAGCACGGTCGCTCCGCCCCTGATCTCGTCGACCAGTGCGGGCACCCGGGTGGCTTCGTTCTGGTCGAACAGGCTGACGACCTTGCCCGCTATCCGGACGTCGAGGGCCTGCGCCAGCGTCCGGACGCGGCGGGTGTCCTCGGCGGCGACGATATCGGCACTGCTCAGGCTGCTGACCAGGCGTGCAGACGCGTCGGCGGGCAACCCCAGCGGGGTGGCCGCCAGCAACAATCGACCGGGGCTCATCCCGCACAGCCTACGATCGCTTCCGTGACTGCCATCGGGACCGGACCGCGCACGCGAGGAGCGGGGGTGAATCCGCACTCGGCCGCGCGTTCGGTCCCTGTCATCAGCCCGGGACCGCTGATGCCGCCCGCCGATTTCGGGCCGATCGACCGCCTCAACGGGTGGGCGATGACGGCGGTCATCATGGCGTTGGCGGCGATGACGCGGTTTCTCAACCTGCGCTCGCCGACCGATGCGGGCACGCCGATCTTCGACGAGAAGCACTACGCGCCGCAGGCATGGCAGATGCTGCACAACGGTGGCGTCGAGGACAACCCCGGTTACGGGTTGGTGGTACACCCGCCGGTGGGCAAGCAACTGATCGCGATCGGCGAGGCGATCTTCGGCTACAACGGGCTCGGCTGGCGTTTCACGGGCGCGGTGCTCGGCGTCATCGGGATCGTGTTGGTGGCCCGCACCGTGCGGCGGATGACCCGCTCGACGTTGGTCGGCGGGATCGCGGGCCTGCTGCTGATCTCCGACGGGGTGAACTTCGTCGCGTCGCGCACGGCTTTGCTCGACGGTTTTCTCGCGTTCTTCGTCATCGCGGCGTTCGGTTGTTTGATAGTCGACCGCGACCAGGTCCGCGAGCGGATGCACAACGCGTTGATGGAGGGCCGCATCGGCGAGACGCCGTGGGGTCCGCGACTCGGTGTGCGGTGGTGGCGGTTCGGCGCCGGCGTGCTACTCGGATTGGCTTGTGCGACAAAGTGGTCCGGGCTGTACTTCGTGGTGTTCTTCGGGTTGATGACGTTGGCGTTCGACATCGCCGCGCGCAGACAGTACCGGGTGCCGCGACCGTGGGTGGGCACGCTGCGGCGTGACCTCGGCCCGGCCGTGTATGCGTTCGGGTTGATCCCGTTCGGCGTGTATCTGGCGTCGTACGCACCGTGGTTCGCTTCGGAGACCGCGATCAACCGCTACGAGGTGGGCCAGTCGATCGGACCGGGTGGCTTTCTGCCCGACGCCATTCGGTCGCTGTGGCATTACACGTACGGGGCGTATAGGTTTCACTCCGGTTTGACCAACGCCGACGGCAACCACCACCCGTGGGAGTCCAAGCCGTGGACGTGGCCGATGTCGTTGCGGCCGGTGCTGTATGCGATCGACCAGGAGAACGTGGCGGGGTGCGGCGCGCAGTCGTGCGTGAAAGCCGTGATGCTGGTCGGCACTCCGGCGATGTGGTTCGTCGCGGTGCCGGTGCTGGGCTGGGCGCTGTGGCGGGCGGTCGTGAAGAACGATTGGCGCTACGGCGCGGTGCTGGTCGGCTACAGCGCGGGTTTCCTGCCGTGGTTCGCCGACATCGACCGTCAGATGTACTTCTTCTACGCGGCGACGATGTCGCCGTTCCTGGCTATGGCGATCGCGATGATCTGCGGCGACATACTGCACCAGCCGCATCAGAATGCCGAGCGAAGAACGCTGGGACTGCTGGCCGTCAGTTTCTATGTGGCGCTGGTGATCACGAACTTCGCGTGGCTGTACCCCATTCTGACCGGGCTGCCGATATCGCAGGCGACGTGGAACCTGCAGATCTGGCTGCCCAGCTGGCGCTGACCCCCTTTCCCGCGAAATAGCATTCCGGGTCGTGGATTCGACTTATCCACAGCCATAGCTTCTCGCTCGCGAATCAGGCCGCCAACTGAAGCAAGATCACTGCATGGGGAGGGCAGTTCTGGGCTCCGAGGCGGTTGCGTCGGGCCTGCTCACACGAGGACACCTGCGATGGAACTACCGAGCGATCTACCCGGATGTGTATCTGCCTCGGCACATCGCTCCGACGATGTCCGACAAGGCGGTGGCCGCGTGGCTCTGGTCCGACCGGAATGGTGTCGTCACCGGTAGGGCCGCCGCAGCACTGCACGGCGCGTTATGGGTTGACGACGGCACACCCGTCGAATTGGTGTGGGCGAATAGCCACACTCCAGCCGGCATCATCACCTACCGCGACCGCATCGCCGACGACGAAATCTGCGAGCGGTTCGGCGTCGCTGTTGCCACGCTTGCGCGCACCGCGCTGGATCTCGGCCGCAAGCTCGCCCGCGACGAAGCGGTTCAACACCTGGATGCCCTGGCTCGCGCGACCGGCATCACAGCCGAAGACGTGAATCCGCTGACGAAGATCTATGCGGGCACCAAAGGCGTTCGGCTGTGTCGGCAGGCGCTCGAGCTGATGGACGCTGGATCGCAGTCGCCGAAGGAGACCTGGCTTCGGCTGGTCCTCATAGATGACGGATATCCGCGCCCTCAGACGCAAATCCCGCTGTACGAGTACGGCGCCGTCGTCGCCAACCTAGACATGGGTTGGCCGCATATCCGGGTATCGGTCGAATACGACGGCGACCAGCACCGCACCGACCGGGAAACCTACGTCAAGGACATGCGACGCGCCGAGTTGATCGACCGGTTGGGCTGGATAAACGTCCGCGTCGTCAAAGAAGACCGCAAGATCGACATCCTCGCCCGCGTCGCAGACGCCTGGGCCCGCCGCGAGCGAGAAGGCATGGTCGTCAAATCACCAAAATAGCGACCAGGAATGCTATTTCGCGGAAAAGGTTAAAGGGGGTCGCGGGCGGCGGGGCACGACATACACCGCGGGCCGCCGCGACCGGTCCCCAGCTCCGACGCCGCGATCGGCAGCACTTCGATGCCCGAATCCTGCAGCCGCGCATTGGTTTCGATGTTGCGCTCATAGGCGACGACGACACCCGGCGCCACCGCCAAGGTGTTGTTGCCGTCGTCCCACTGCTCACGCTCGGCGGTGACGGGATCCAGACCCGTCGCGATCACCCGCAGCTTCTCGATACCCATCGCATTCGCGGCGGCCTCCACGAACGGCACGGCGTCGTCGATCCGAACCCCACCATCGCCGTTGCGGTGAATCGTGAACGCCGACAACGAGTCGACGATGTTCGGGTACATCACGGCGGCGTCGACGTCGACCATCGTGCACACCGTGTCCAGATGCATCTGCGCGCGCTCCTGCGCGATCGGCACCGCCAGCACCGTATGCGCCAGGTCGTCGTCGAACAGGCTGCGCGCCAACGCCTCTGCCCCCGCGGGTGTCGTGCGCTCCCCCACCCCGACGGCCACCACACCCGGCGACAGCAACAGCACATCGCCGCCCTCGACCGGCGCGGACCGCGACTCGTAGGCCCGCCGCACACCGAGGAACCGCGGATGGTGCGCGTAGATCAGGTCGGTCAGCGACGTCTCGCGGATCCGCGCGGGCAAGGCCAGCGACGTGATCGCCACCCGCGGGCCGATCCAGAACGACGAGTCGCGGGTGAACAGCAGGTTCGGCAGCGGCTCGATGACGAAGTCCCCGCCGTGATGCATGCGACGCACCAACGACACCTCGCCACCCGCGATCGGCAGTTCGGTGAACGTCATACCCGCCATCAGGACATGCGCCAGATCGGCCGGACCCAGGGTCCGCAGATATTCCGAGAGTTGCTGCGCCAGAGGCAGTCCCAGCCGTCGCGCGTCCACCGCCGCCGAGATCCCGTGCATCCGCGCGGCGCCGCTGTGCGCCAGCGCCTCGGTCAGCAGATCCGACAGCAGCAGCACCTCGACACCCCGCGAGCGCAGCAGGTCGGCGAACGCGTCGTGCTCCTCCTGCGCCTTGGCCACCCACGGCAACCCGTCGAACAGCAATGCGTCGTTGTTGCGCGGGGTGAGGCGCTGCAACTCGGCGCCCGGACGGTGCAGGATGGCCACCCGCAGCGTCCCGACCTCTGAGTTCACCCCGAGCGCGGATCCGGACACAGTAAGCACCGTAGCGCGGCGTACGGCTTTGCTCCTCACGGAACGCGCCACGCGACACGCGGCACCTCAACTATTGTTTAGGTATGGACTCCCACGAGCTGACACCGGGCGAGATGGCCGATCGCAGTGGTGTGGCCGTTTCGGCGTTGCACTTCTACGAACGCGAGGGCCTGATCGCCAGCAGGCGCACATCCGGCAACCAACGCCGCTACGCACGCGAAACGCTGCGGCGGGTTGCATTCATCCGCATGTCGCAGCGGCTCGGCATTCCGCTCTCCCGGATCAGGGAGGCGCTCGCGACCCTGCCCACAGACCGCGTCCCGACCAGCAAGGACTGGGGCCGGCTGTCCGCGGGCTGGCGCCAGGACCTCGACGATCGCATCCTGCATCTGCAGCGACTGCGTGACAACCTCACCGGCTGCATCGGCTGCGGTTGCCTGAGCCTGAAGACCTGCGCCCTGTCCAACCCCGGCGACGTGCTGGCCGGCCAGGGCCCGGGCGCCGTGCGGCTTTAGCTCATTCGATCGGGTCGCTCGGCGGCTCGACCACCGGCGGGGTCCCCGGAATCGGGCTCACCGTCATCGATCCCGGCACCCGCGACGGCGTGCTCGTCCGCGTCACCGGCCGCTCGACGGTCGGTGAGTTTCGGCTCGGCGCGAACGATCTCGTCGGCGTCGGGCGCGACGTCACGGTCTGCGAAGGAGCACGCGACGGCGCCGTGGCCGTGGGCGTCGACGCCACCTGAGGCACGCTCGGCGGCGGTTCCCACTCGGCCGTGACGGGCGGCGGCGACGGCGGCGTCGTCTCCGGAGCCGACGACCGCGGCACCCGCGCGATGCTGACGACCTGCGCCGACGTCGTCGTGGTGGATGCGACGGACGCGCGAACCGGCTCTTCCGGGACGCTCATCTCTGCGACGCCGCCGATCGCCAGCAGGCCGAGAGTGGCAACTCCTGCCGCGCGCACCCGGCGTTTGTCGGCAGGCGAAAGGTTTGCAGCGGAAGGCTTTTCACGCTGAAGGAGGTCGCGCGGCGGCCACCAGGACTCGACGGACGCACCCCCTTCCGGCGACAACGCCGCGGTCGCCTCGTCGAGCACCGCGCTGCGCAGCCACGCCGGAGCGGGCAGCACGACCGGCGCAGCACCGAGAAGCGCGGCGGGACTGACCATTCGACGACGCTCCGACTCGCACTGCGGACAGCCGTCGATATGACGCGAAACGCGTTTGCGCATCAGCACCGTGAATACGCCGTCCCACAGCCGCAGCAACTCCCACAACCCCGGGCACGCCGCGGGGTCGAACTTCGCGCGACGACACACCAGCAGCGCTCCCAGCGACCGCTCGATGCCGTCGCGGACCCGGCCGAGCAGCGTGCGGGCATTGGTGTGGGTCACGCCGAGGGCATCGGCCAACTCCTGACCGTCGAGGCCGTGCCGGTAGGCGAGTTCGTAAACGGTGCGGTCGCGGTCGGAAAGGCCGCCGAACGCCTCCTCGATGAGATCGGCCAGCTCGTTTCGCGCCGCGAGCGTCGCCAGATCAGGCTCTCCGCTGTCGGTGTCTGGAAGTTCATCGCTCGGCCGTTCGCGGCGCCGCTTCTTCAGCGCCGCCAGCGCCTCATGTCGCGCGACGGCATACAGCCACGCCCGCAGCCGGTGCGGGTCCTCCAGCGAATCCAGCTTGCTCGCGGCGATGACGAACACGTCCTGCACGCAGTCGGCCGCCGCATCGCGGTCACGCAGCATGCCCGCGCAGAAGTCGTGAAGCCGATCGGCGAACCGGTCGTAGATCGCGGTGAAGGCCAGCCGGTCGCCGCGCGCAGCGGCCATGGCGAGTTGCGCGTCGTCGACCGCATCGGCGGGCTCGAGCGGGGCAAGCGTCATCGATCACTCCGGGTGTTGAGCGGTTACCGCGGTAAGCCCGTGACGTCGGCCCACCATCGATATGCACGGTGGGCCGACGCGTTCGGTTCACTTCACGCAGCCCGACCAGACCATCCAGGACCCGGGTGCACTGCGCGCGAAGGTGCCCTGCTGGGCTTCGCGCAGGGTGGAGCCGTACCAGCCGGCGTATTGCCGGTTGCCGTTCACGGTCAGCGCGACGCAGCCGTTCTTGGACCAGCTCGCGACGGCGCAGTGGCCGCCGCACTGACTCAGCGATCCCGCGATCGCCCCATCCAGGTTGCCTGCCTGCGCCCTGCCCCACTGGCCGGTGGCCTGCGAGTAGGAGACGGCGATGTACTTGTTGGCTGCGGCCGCAGGGGCCGCGGTGGCCACCGCACTGCTGACCGCGGCGGCGGCAAGCATCGTCGCGGCGATCAATCGACGGTTGGTGCTCATTGTTCTCTCCTTTTCGTGTCGCAACCCCGGTTGGGTTGCGGTCGCGGGCTAGGAGGAGCGAGCGGCCGGGAATGTCACATTTTTTTCAGGAATCTTCGCCAGATCTTGATTCGAACGCGTGTGCGATAAACTTGTCGGCATGGAGGTGGCGCTTCAAAGCTCTCTCTTCGACCCCGCCGAGCGGCAACACCTGGGCAGCGGCGCATGGGTCGAGGTGCGGTCCGGCTGGCTCACCGATGCGGATTCGCTGTTCGACGAACTGCTCGACGCCATACCGTGGCGCGCCGAGCGCAGACACATGTACGACCGCGTGCTCGACGTGCCGCGGCTGGTGAGCTTCCACAATCTGGTCGACGAGCCGGCGCCGCACCCGATGCTCAAGCAGATGCGTAGACGCCTCAACGACACCTACGGCGGCGAGCTCGGCGAGCAGTTCACCACCGCGGGCCTGTGCCTCTATCGCAACGGCGACGACAGCGTGGCCTGGCACGGCGACACCATCGGCCGCAGCAGTACCCAGGACACCATGGTCGCGATCGTATCGCTCGGTGCGACAAGGGTTTTCGCGCTACGACCGCGCGGCGGCGGCAAATCGCTTCGGCTGCAACACCATCACGGCGACCTGCTGGTGATGGGCGGTTCCTGCCAGCGCACCTGGGAGCATGCCATCCCCAAGACGGCGAAACCCGTCGGGCCTCGGATCAGCATCCAGTTCCGGCCGCACGACGTGCGTTGAGCGTCAGGCCTTCACGGCCGACACACCTGCGGTGAGCAAGTCGGTTGCCCGCTTGGTGTCGACGGGCGCGACGGGCTTGTCGGGGATGACGAGCGGGTTGGCGGTGACGATCACGAGCAGCGTGCCGAATCTGGCGACATAGTTGTAAAGCTCACCGGTGCGGGCCTTTCCGCCGACCGAGGTCTGGATGACGCGATGGGCGCCCTGGGTTTCGACGCCGTCGATCTTCGGCGCGTCGACCACCTCGATGAGGCCGCGCATCGTCGGGCCCGCGAACCCGACCTTCTTGCAGTTCTCCGGCGGGCCGTTCACCGGCACCTTTTCCGATGTCTCCACCGCTATCACGATGAACCTGTTGCCATCACCCTCAGCGGTGAGCGCCGCCATGTTGCCCTTCACACCGGCGGGCAGCACCTGTTGGTTGGCGAACTTCGCGCAGTCGGGCGGGTCGAATTTGATTGTCGGGGGCAGCTTTTGGGGTTCGACGATGCGGGGGTCGATGGCCGTCGGCGCTATCTCGGTGACCTTGAACTGCGCGGGGAAATCCGGCCGCAGGTTCTTGACGTTGGCGATGTCGGCCTTCGACAGGTCCGGTTCGGCCGAATCGGCCGATCCGCATGCGGTCAGCATTCCGACGCATGCGACGCCGAGCACCGCCTTGAGGTTGAACATCGCCGCCAATGTACCCGCCGACGTGGCCTCAGCCGCGTAGCGCCGACACCGTTTTGACTATGAGATCGGCCGCAAATTCCCTGCCGAGGGGCGGATTCGGCGATCCCGGATCCGTCACGACGGTGACGAACACCAGGTAGTCGTCGACGTACGCGCTGAACGTGTAGGCCGCCGACAACGTCTCCGTGCCCCCTTCGACGACGGTCTTCGCCTGGGTGTCCATCCCGACGGTCGTCGCGCCGTCGATCACCGGGGCGTCGATGAGGCTCACGATGCCGGCGGTGTTCCCCGACGTCACCGTCCACTGCCCGCAGTCGCCCAGCAGGACAGGATCGAGCGTGACGGGCGACGTCGGCGACCCGGTCACCGCGGCGTGCACGATGCCACCGGGACCCGATCCCGACCACCCGCGCGTTGTCGAGTCATCGGTGGCCGGGCCCGCCAGCGTCGAGCACTGCGGCGGTTCGGTGCGCCAGCCGGGCCCGAATCCCCAGAACGCCGCCGGAGATGCGGGCCCGATCACGTCCGCGACCTCATATCCGGCGGGCAGCTCACTGCGGACCCTGCTGATCCTTGCCGGATTGACCTGCGAACTCACCGTCGACGTCGTGGTCGGCGAGCTCGTCGGCGGCGGCCTGGGGTCAGTGCACGCGGTGCCGGCGACGAGCACTGCGACCGCGAGGACGGGCCCGCATCGGCACACGCCCGTTTGATACCACACGAGGCAGTTTGAACCGATCCGCAACACTTTGCGTGTCCAGAGCGATCAATTAATGGGTCGGGCCGAAAAGTATGGAGAAACTGTCATGCGCGCAGCAGCGTGGGGTATGGCAGGGGGGATCGTGGCGGCGGGCTTGGTGTTCGCGCCGACATTCACGGCAACGGCTGAGCCCATTCAACCGGGCGGCGCCTACGCCACGATCGGGCAGCTCGAATCGGCCGGATATTACGTGAATGTGGATCGGGTGGGCAGCGCCCCACTGGACCAGTGCATCGTCACAAGCGTGCGGAACCCGCAGGACATCACCAGGACCATCCGGGTGGACAACGGCCGCAAGGGCGACAAGCGCGACTTCGACTACGTGACCATCGTGGTGCGACGGACGATCACCGTCTCGCTCGACTGCAGCGCGAGAACCTAGGCGGCTCCCGCCTCCTCGTTTTTCTGCTCCGGCTTCGCTTGATCGCCTGCGTCAGTTCCGGACGGGGTCTGCGGGGACGCTGACGGACCGAACTTGTTCAACACGTTGCGGATCGGCGTGAGCAGGTTGTCGTAGTTGGGGACGAGTCCCTCGGGCAGCTTCGGCGGCTCGAAGCGGAACGGTCCCGGGACCTTCGGCGGATCCGGCAGGGTCACCTTGGGCACCTCAGGGGCTTTGGGGATCACATTGCCCAACTCGTCAGCCTTCTTGCCGTCGTTCTTCTGGACCACCTTCTGCGAGTCCAACTCGTTGCTCGTGGTTTGCAGCGACTCGGTGACAGGCGGGCCGCCTTCGTAGTCGCCTGAGCCGGTCGGTGTGCCGACGTTGTCCTCGACCCTCTGCCCGGTGTCCTTGTCGTACACCGGTCCACCGACCCCGAAGGGCCGGTACACGTTCTTGGTGCCGTTGGGACGGTTGTCTGGATCACCGCTCATCTCTGCGACGGTGTCGTCCATCCCGACGCTGACGGCGCCGAGCATATTGCCGACGAGAACTCCGGGGTTGGGGACACCACTGCCGAGCTTCACGTGTTCACCGGGGCTGAGATCGCGCCGGTAACTCGCCTCGATCAGCACCCGCAGCACAGCGTCAGGCAAGTTCAGCATGTAGCTGCAACCGCAGGTCTGCTCCAGCACAGAATCGAGCGGCATGAGCATCGGCAACCGTCGCGCCGTCACCAGGTAGTACTTCGTGTCGCCGTACTGGCCCTGGTAGATGATCGAGCGGTCCACGGGTGTCACCCCGTCGGCCTCCAGCTCGAGATCCCTCGACGGCATGTCGCCGTGCAGCTCCGTGTAGCTGGCAAGCGAGTTCCCGAGCGCAAGCAGGTCGAGTTGGGCAGGCGCGTCGCCGCCGAGCAGATCGTACTGTTGCGCGACGTCAACCGTCGGCGTCTGATAGCCGTCTGCTGCAGTGCATTCCACCTCGGCGCAGCTGTTCTTCGTCGGTCCCCGGAAGGTGATGCCGATGAACGGAATGGTCGCGCCCTCGAATTCACGAGCCAGGATGCCACCGTTGGGCCGCATCGGATTGGAGACCAGGAAGAACTCGGTGCCGTTCAGGTCGTCGTAGTCCGCTCCACAGGTTCCGCCGTCCTCGACGCAATGCTCCACCAAGTCGTTCTTGACCAGCGACGCGACAACCGCGCTCTGCGAGTAGCCGAAGACGATGAAGTGCTCGCCTGCACCCGGTGCCGGAGGCGTGTCGAAATTCGGGTTCGTTCCGCACGTCGCGGCGCTCACTCCGAGGCATCGCCCGAGATTGGCGACGCCGTCATCGACAGAATCATCGAAGGTGGTCGAACCGAATACCGGGAAGAACTCGGCCGGATAGATGACAGCGACCTCATTGTCGGGCGCAGTGGTCTGAGTGCTGATGTAGTTTCCGACCGCCTGAGCCATGTACTCGTTGACGTAGACCGGGTCGTCGGGATAGTCGGGAGCATCGAACGGGGCCAGGGAATGCTGTGTGCCTCCCATGATCAAAGCTGACGTGGCCAGTAGCTGGACGGCGGACGTCACCGCCGTGGTCACCACGAGCGCCGGCACAGCGATCAACGCCACCATGACGACGACTAGCGAACGCGCGAGTGCCTTCATTGAGCGAACTTCCCTTCCCCACTCCATGGAAGTGCGCTCCCTACGCTCAGCGACGCCAGTCAAAGATCGCTGCGAGCCCCACCTCCCAGGACAGAAGCATTTTGCACCACGAACTGCCGACGTGATAGCGAAACAGACAGGGTTTGCGCTGATTGTCCCTCATGACCCATCAGCCATAGCTCGGGGGCTTCGGACGACCGGCCATGGCAAACCCCTCTGACGTGCGGTTGCGCCTGATGACGGCGGTCGAGACCTTCGCGGCGATTCTCCTCCCAACAGCGGTTTGCCGACCGTAGAGTCATGGCGCAGATTTCAACTGACACGGGAGACCCAATGAGAAAATTCAGGGCCGGCGGAATCGCTGTTTTCGCCGTCGCTGTCGGGCTCGGCCTTGCCGGCTGCGGATCCGACGAGAAGAAGGCCGAGGTGGCGGCCACCTCGAGCGCGACCAGCAGCGAGACGTCGGAAGCCCCGTCGCAGGAGGCCGCCAAGCCCAACCTCACGATTCCCGACTACATCAAGCAGAACGGAATCACCGAGACTCCGGTGAAGCGCGGCGACCCGGGATCTCCCGAGATCAACCTGCCGTTCCCGCCCGGCTGGGAGGACATGGGTCCCGACACCCCGCCGTGGGCGTGGGGCGCCATCAAGTTCACCGGCGACCCGGCCATGGCGGCCTCGCCACCGACGATCATCGCGCTGCTGTCGAAGCTGCAGGGCAACGTCGACCCGGCCAAGATCCTCGAGTTCGCACCCGGCGAGATGAAGAACCTCCCGGGCTACGAGGGCGACGGCGTCGGGTCGGCCAGCCAGCTCGGCGGATTCGATGCGTGGCAGATCGGCGGCACCTATATGAAGAACGACGTCAAACATGCTGTGGCGCAGAAGACCGTGGTGATTCCCGCCGCCGACGGCCTGTTCGTGCTGCAGCTCAACGCCGACGGCACCGAGGACCAGATGGGTGTCCTGATGGACGCGACATCCGTGATCGACGAGCAGACCACCATCGTCCCTACATCGTGACCGCGCGGTAGCGCAGCCGTCACGCCCGCGATACGGCCGACGCGTCGGCCACCTGCTCGGCCGTCGGACGCACACCGGTATAGCGTTCGAACTGTTCGGCGGCCTGCAGAGCGATCACCTCGGCTCCGGTGATCACCTGCACGCCGGCCTCGCGGGCGGAAACGATCAGCGGCGTCTCCGACGGAAATGCCACCACGTCGAATACCATGTGCGCCTTGCTGATTGTCGACGACTCGAATGGCTTCTCGTGCGCCTCCGGACCGCCGGCCATTCCGATCGGTGTCACATTGACGATCACATCCGCCGTCCGCGTTCCGACCTCGGGGGCGTAGTCGTAGTCGAGTCGACGCGCCAACGCCGCGCCCGTCTCCTTGTTGCGGGCGACCACCACGCCGTCGTGAAACCCGCTGTCGCGGAACGCCGCACCGACAGCGCCGGCCATTCCACCGCTGCCGTTGATCATGAGCGACTGCGAGCCGTCCAGCCGATGTTCGTCGATGAGCCGCTGCACGGCGATGTAGTCGGTGTTCGACGCGGTCAGCCGTCCGTCGTCGTTGACGATCGTGTTGACGGCGTTGATCGCGCGAGCGGAGTCCTCGACCGCGTCGACGAGGGGAATGACGTCCTGTTTGAACGGCATCGACACCGAGCAGCCGCGGATCCCCAGCGCACGCACCCCGCCGATGGCCGCACCGATATCCGTTGTGGTGAAGGCCTTGTAGATGAAGTCCAGTCCGAGCAGGTCGTAGAGATAGTTGTGAAACCGTGTGCCGATGTTGCTCGGTCTGGCCGCCAGCGAGATGCACAGCCGGGTGTCCTTGCTCAGCGGGGGACGCATCAGCCGACGGCTCTCATCACCTGCCGCGCCATGGCATGGATTTCGCGGTAGAGCACTTTCGAGATCGACAGCTCGCGCAGCGGCGGCACGTCGATGGTCGTTGTCACGATGCCGAGATCCTCCCGCTCCCACTGCGCACCGAACCGCTCGAGGATCTTGCGCATCGCGAGATTGTCCGCGAGCACCCGCGCGGTGAACCGTCGGACACCGTCGCCGCGGGCGGCGACCGCCAACGCCGACATCAAGAACGAGCCGATGCCGCGACCCTGATAGTCGTCGCCGACGATGAAGGCCACCTCCGCGACGGTCGGATCGTTCTCGTCGCGCACGAAGCGGGCGTCGGCCACCACCGGCCCTTCCCTGCCCTCGGTCATCACCCACACGAAGTGGTCCTTGTAGTCCACCTCGAAGAGATAGGTCATCAGCGACTTGCTCGGCGTGTGCGGCGTCTGGAATCTGCGGTACAGCGTCTCGTCGGAGAACTCGATCGTGCCGTCCGTGGCGCGCTCACTGTCGCCGGGCAGCACCGGACGCAGGTAAAGCCAAGAGTCGTCGCGCAATTGGATCGGTATCGGGGTGATGAACGCGGCAAGCCGTTGGCGCGCCGTGCGCACCATGGTGTCCGTCACCCCGGGCACGTCTAGCATGGTGGCGAAGGCGGAGTGCCCGCCGACCCATCCGGTCAGCGGCTCGGTGGCCACCACCGTTGCGGTGCGCGGCATGTCCCGCAGCAGCGCGATCTCACCGACGACCAGCGGAGCAGCCAACTCCAGTACCGTCGGCACGCCCTCGCCGTCGGTGTGCGTGATCTCGACTTTCCCGGAGTTGAGCAGAAGAAACGACTCCGCGCGCTCGCCCTGGCGCATCAGGACCTTGCCCGCGGCTGCCTCCAGTGGTCGCAACTGCGTCGCCAGCGGCACCAGAGCATCGGCACGGCAGCCCTTGAAGATCTCCAGGGCGGCTAGTTCGTCGGCGCTGACGGCCGCCAGTCCGGCCACGTGACGAGGCTACCGCCCCGCTGCGTCGGGTGCGGAGATCTCCGTGGCCTCCGACCGGCCGCGCAACACCTCGCTGCCTTTGGCGGCCCAGTGGGCGCGCTCGGCGTCGTCGGCCCGCTCGATCGCGGCCGACGAACACAGGATGCGCCGATCCGACGTCTTTGCGAGGTCGGCCAGCCGTGCGGCCTCGTTGACCGGGTCGCCGATGACCGTGTACTCGTAGCGGTTCTCGGCGCCGATGTTGCCGGCGAAAACCGGCCCCGCGGACACGCCGATGCCGAAATCCACCAGCGGCAGTTCCCGCAACTGCTCGCCGAGGGCGCGCGCCGTCGCCAGCGCCGCCGAAGCTGCGCGGTCGCTGTGAAACGGTGCGCCGAACACCGCAAGCGCGGCGTCGCCCTGGAACTTGTTGATCATCCCGTCGCTGGCGTCGACGGCGTTGACGACGATCCGGAAGAAGTCGTTGAGCACTTCGGCGACCCGCTCCGGCGGATGGCTTGCGGCCAACTCCGTCGACCCGGTCAGGTCGATGAACAGAATCGCGACTTCCTGGACGTCGCCCGACATCGATGCGCCCTCTTCGATGGCCCGGCGGGCCACATTGGCGCCCACGTGCCTGCCGAACAGGTCGCGGACCCGCTCACGCTCGGCCAGCCCGGCCACCATCCGGTTGAATCCGCTTTGCAGCCTGCCGATTTCAGACCGCTCGAACACGTCGACCTCGGTGTCGAAATTGCCCTTCTCGACCTCGGCCATGGCGTCGACGACCTCACCGATCGGGTCGGAGATCGACCGCGAGGTGAGGATCATCGTCGGCAGCCCGAGCAGCACGGCCGCGATGGCCACGACCAGCACGGCGATCTCGACCGACGCCGTCTTCGGGATGAGCCAGCCGTTGGCCTGCACCACGACCAGCGCCATGATGACCAGATACGGCAGAGCACTGCAGAGCAGCCACAACAGGATCAGACGCGCCAACACACCCGGCGCGGTGACGAGTCGCTCCGAGGCGTGGGTGGCGGCGGCCAGTATCGGACGGATGAGGTTCATCGTCAGCAAGATCCCGGTACCCGCGGCCGCAGCACCACCCAGCAGGACACCCAGCACCGTCGGCACGATGATGCTGACGCCCGCATCGAGGTTCAGCAGGATCGAGATGGCGCCGCTGACCGCCCAGGTGCCCGCGAGAAGCACACATTGCCGACCGAGCAGGCGCGTCAATGATTTTCGCTGACGCTCGTCGGGTTCCAGCCCGGTCTCGAACCACCGCAACGTCGGCGCGATGTTCAACACACCGCCGATCGCGATCACGATCGTGCTGACGGCGACCAGCACCGCCGCGCCGATGATGTTCTTCTGGCTGAAGTAGTTCTGCGCGCCGAGCAGCGCGTCGCCGCCGAGCGGGATCAGGATCGCGACGGACGCGGTGATCGACAGCAGATACGCCCCGGCGAGCCGGCCCGCATAATGGGCTGCCAACCTGCTCATGGGAACAAGGTAGCGTGCGCCGCTTTACGGGATCGGCTTGAACTCCAGATGCAGTTCGGCGAGTCCGCGCATGATGAACGTCGGCTCATAGGTGTACCGCCTCGCCTCTTCCGGGCCGTGGTGCTCCTCGGAGATTCGGAAGTCCGTCATCCGGTCGAGGATCCGATTCAGCGAGATCTTGCCCTCCGTGCGCGCCAGCGGCGCGCCGGGGCAGGAATGCACGCCGCGGATGAACGCGATCTGCTCGCGGACGTTTCGACGGTCGGGCCGGAAGCTGTCCGGGTCGTCGAACTTGCGCGCGTCCCGGTTGCATGCGCCGGGCAGCAGCATGACGGTGGTGCCCGCGGGCACTTCGGTGTCGCCGATCTTGGTCGACGTGCGCGCCATCCGGAAGTGCGACTTCACCGGGCTCTCCATCCGCAACGTCTCCTCCAGAAATGCCGGAATGCGGCCGCGGTCCTCGCGCAGATAGGTTTCGTACTCCGGGTTCTCGGCGATGATGCGGACCGCGGAGCTGACGAGTTTGGTCGTCGTCTCGGTGCCCGCGGCGAACAGGAACGTCGACAGGTTCATCACGTCTTCGATGTCCGGCGTCGACCCGTCCTCGTACTTGGCCTGCGCCAGTTCGGTCAACACGTCGCCGCGCGGCTCCCGCCTGCGGTCCTCGATGTATGCGTGGAACTTGTCGTTGAGCCACTGCAGCGGGTTGTGCGTGGTGGGCGCCTCCTCGCCGAGCTGGCCGACGAGCTCACCCGAGAAGACCGCGCGGAACTCCTCGTGGTCCTGGGCAGGCACGCCGAGCAGATCGGCGATCACCAAGAGCGAGAACGGTTTCGCGTAGTCCTCGAGGAACTCGCACGACCCGCGGTCTACGAACGGGTCGAGCCGCTCGTCGGCGAGGCGCCACATGAAGTCCTCGTTCTCCTTGAGGCGCTTGGGCGTGATCAGCTTGTTCAGCAGACCCCTCGTCCTGGTGTGCAGCGGCGGGTCCTGCGTGGTGATGTGCTCGCTCATCGGGACCGCCATGCGGTGTTCCTCGATCAGATCCGAGACGTCGTCACCGCCGGGACCGAACGGCATGCCGGAGAACGGCCCCGCCACCGAGTTGCACGACGAGAACGCCGGGTCCTTGTAGACCGCGAGCGCCTCCTCGTATCCGGTGACCGCAAGCACGTTGAACGGCGTCGCCGGTGTGACAGGGCATTTCGACCGCAGGTGGTCGAAATACGGGTACGGGTCGGGTATCAGCGACTCGTCGGTGAAGAAGTCGACGGCATCGAATTCGGTCACGCGGCTTTCCTTTCACGGCGAGCTGGGCCCACACGGCGAGCAGACGCAAAATCGCACAAAATTCCCATTCTCAGTGCGAGTTTGCGTCTGCTCGCGCAGGGACGGGATCGAAGAGGATCGGGACGGAGGTCGGTGACCGGAACGCCTGGCCGCGGATGTAGGGGTCTTCGGCGGCGGGGTCGAGCCGCAGGTTCGGCAGCCGGTCGAGCAGCAGGTTGAGCGCCACCCGCATCTCCAGCCGCGCCAAATGCATTCCGAGGCAGACATGTACACCGTGACCCCAGCCGATGTTCGGTTTCGGGTCGCGGAAGATGTTGAACTCGTTGGGATCCGCGTAACGCTCGTCCTGCCGGTTGGCCGCACCCAGCACCGGCATGACCGAGGAACCTTCGGGAATCTGCACCCCGCCGAGTTCGGTGTCCCTGGTCGCCACCCGGGTGATCATGATCAGCGGCGGCTCCCAGCGCACCGCCTCCTCGATCGCCTGCGGAAGCAGGCTGCGGTCCGCGCGCACCGCTTCCAACTGGTCCGGGTTCGTCAGCAGCCCGTAGAGCAGGTTGCCCAGCGCGCGGTAGGTCGTCTCCACGCCCGCGGGAAGCAGCAGGCGCAGGAAGGAGTAGATCTCTTCATCCGACAGCTTCTCGCCGTCGATCTCGGCGCCGGCCAGTGCACTGATCAGATCCTCGCGCGGATCTTCGCGGCGCGCAGCCAGAATCGGCGCGAAGTACTCGGCGAGTGCCTGCGACGCCTCGCGGCCGCGCTCCGGGTTGACGGTGAACGACAGCAGCGAGATCGACCACTTCTGGAACTGCGCGTAGTCCTCCTGCGGCAGGCCGAGCAGGCCCGCGATGATCAGCGTCGGATACGGGAAGTTGAACTCCCTGACCAGATCCACGCTGCCCCGGTCGACGAACCGGTCGATCAACGCGTTGCCGACCTTGCTGACCAGGTCGTCCTCCCAGCGGGCCAATGCCTTCTGCGAGAACGCCTTCGACACCAGCGCGCGGTGACGGCCGTGCTCGGGCTCGTCCATGCCGAGCATCACGTGCTTGCCGAACACGTCGCCGAAGGCCTGGATGATGATCTCCGACGAGAACGTCTCGTTGTCCTTCAGCATCTGCTGGGCCTCGTCGTAGCGGTACACCATGACGATCGGTTTACCCTCTTGGCCTGGCATACCCGGGATCTCGATCTTCTGCACGGGCTCTTCCCGCCGAAGCCGGTTGAGTTCGGTGTACGGGTCACGGACGTCACCCGACACGAAGTCGTCGAACTCGCCGAAGTCTTCGAGGTCATCGAAAAGCTGCACGGTTACTCCTTATCCAGCCGGGTAGGCGACGGACTTCACTTCGGTGTACTGGTCGAACCCGCAGAGCCCGTTCTGCCGTCCGACACCGCTTGCCTTGTAGCCGCCGAACGGTGTGTCTGCCCCGTAGCCCGCCGTGCCGTTGAGCCCGATGAAGCCGGCGCGCAACCGTTTTGCGACCGCGAGCGCATGCTCCAGCGTCCCCGCCATCACATTTCCCGCCAGCCCGTACGGGCTCTCGTTGGCGATGCGTACCGCATCGTCCTCGTCGTCGTACGGAATCACCGCAAGCACAGGTCCGAAGATCTCCTCCTGCGCGATCGTCATCGAATTGTCGACGTCGGTGAAAAGCGTTGGCCTGACGTAGTAGCCCTTGTCGAAACCGGTCGGCGCATCGGGCCCGCCGACCAGCGCGGTCGCGCCTTCGTCGACGCCCTTCTGGATGTAGCCGAGCACACGCTGGCGCTGCTTGTCCGAGATCACCGGACCGCACAGCGTGCCAGGATCCTGCGGGTCGCCGGGCATCTGGCTCTCGTAGATGCCCTTGAGGATCTCGACGCCTTCGTCGTAGCGCGACCGCGGCAGCAGCATCCGGGTGGGGTTGGCGCAGCCCTGCCCCGCGTGCATACACGGCGCGATGCCCATCATGCAGCCGAGTGCGAAGTCCGCGTCCTCCAAGACGATCGTGGCCGACTTGCCGCCGAGTTCGAGGAAGAGGCGCTTCATGGTCGCCGCACCCTTTTCCATGATCCGCTTGCCGACGACGGTGGATCCGGTGAACGAGATCAGGTCGACCTTCGGCGACAGCGTGAGCTCTTCGCCGACGAAATGATCCGACGCGGTCACGACATTGACGACGCCCGGCGGGATGTCGGTCTTCTCGGCGATCAGCCTGCCCAGGCGGGTCGCGTTGTACGGCGTGTTCGGTGCGGGCTTCAGGACCATGGTGTTGCCCGTCGCCAGCGCCTGGCCGAGCTTCTGGATGGTCACCTCGAACGGGAAGTTCCACGGCACGATCGCACCGACCACACCGACGGGCTCACGCCACACCACACGGGTGGTGTTGACCCCGGTGACCGAGACCAGCGCGTCACCGAGCGATGTCTCCCAGGGGTATTCGTCGATGAGCTTGGCCGGATACCGCAGCGCATCGGCCAGCGGCGCGTCGAGTTGCGGTCCGTGGGTGATCGCTCGCGGGCAACCGACTTCCAGGATCAGCTCCTCGCGAAGCTCCTCCTGCTCCGACTCGATCGCCTCCTGCAGTTGCAGCAGGCACGTCTGCCGGAACTTGGCGTCGGTCGCCCAGTTCGTCTCGTCGAACGCACGCCGCGCCGCGTCGATGGCGCGGTGCATATCCTCTTTCGACGCATCGCCCACCTCGCCGATGACCTCTTCGGTGGCCGGGTTGATGTTGGTGAAGGTGCCGGCTGCACCGTCGACGAGCTTGCCGTCGATCATCATCTTCTGCTCGAAGCGCACCTTTGTGTCAGCCATTCCCGTCGCTTTCCTGTGTCGTCGAATCCGGTGGTCCCATGGTCGCCGCCTGCGTGCCCCCCAGGGCCCCGAATCGCGGGATCCCCATCATCAACCGGGTCAAGGTGTGCATTCCGCCTGCAGGTATCAATCGGTTCGCGATCAACAACATCCGCGCGTCGGGTCCCACCGACCGCCGCACGAACGGCTTTGTCCCCTCCAGCGCCTTCGCCAGACCGGCGGCGAAGACATCCGGCGACTTGGCCGCCTTCTTCATCGCCGCCCTGCCGCGCTTGTCCATGGTGGAGTGATGACGGGCGTACGGGCCGTCGAGGACGCGGCTGTCGGTGGTGCCGGCATCGGTGATGATCTCGGTGTCGTACGTGCCGGTGACCAGGATCGTCACGCCGATGCCGAATGGCGCGACCTCTCCCGCCATCGACTCCCCCCAGCGCTCCAGTGCACCTTTGACAGCGGAATACGGTGCGGTGGCGGGCATTCCGCGCACACCGCCCGCGCTCGAGATCAGCACGATGCGACCCCGCCCCGCGGCCCGCATCGAAGGCAACAGCGCCTTGGTCAACGCCACCGGCCCGAAGATGTTGGTGGCGAACATGGTTTCCCACAGGCTCATCGGCGCTTCTTCGATCATGCCCGCCGCGGAGATACCCGCGTTGTGCACGAGTGCGTACGGGGCGCCGACGGCTTCGGTGATGGCCTTGGCCGCCGCGGTGACCGATGCGGAGTCGGTGAGATCGAGCGTCACGCCGATCAGTCGCGGGTCGTCGTCGGCGGCGCCGGTCGCCGCGCGCAACTTCGCCATGCCCGCGTCGACCGACCGCATCGCGCCGACGACCTGCCAGCCCTGCTTGTACAGCAGCGCGGACGATGCCAACCCGAGACCACGCGAGGCCCCGGTGATGACGACGGACCGCGGTTCAGCCATCGTCGCCATCGGTCGCGCACCGCATGCTCTTGCTGCCGTATTCGACGTCGGGCCTGCCGTCGGGCAGACCCTGCTGCCAGGTGGACCACTTGCCGACCGAGTACGGGCCTTCGGCGCCATTCATCTCGTAATATCCCTGCGGGTCATACACTTTGGCCTCCGGGTAGGGCCACGGGCAGGCCACCGACGTGGCCAGACCGCTGGCCTTGATCGCCCAGAACCAGCCGCCGTAGGCGAAATACGACAGGTTGATGATCACGAACATCACGATGAACGTGCCGAGCACCGGCTTCTTCGGGAACAGCTTCGCCTTCGCGGCGAGCTTCTCCGCCACGGACTTTCCCGTGTCGTCACGGTAGACGAGGATGGCCGCCGGGATCATCACGAACGTCACCGACAGCGACTCCCAGATCAGCGGGAACTGGAAAGTGCTGCCAGGGAACAACGTTCCGAATGGGATCGCCTGCGAGTAGATGTACAGCCCCGTGCGCACCAGGCTGACCTCGAGGATCGCGTCGAAGATGAACCCGATGACCAAGACCAATCCGCCGAGGCTGATCAGCGGGTGGCGGGAGAAGAACGACTCGGGACCGTACTTGGCCTGCCACTTGCGCAGGATCCAGATCGCCGGGAAGTACGGACCGAAATAGAAGGTGACGTAGCCGAAGACGATGAACGGTTCCACCGTCGGCGACATCATGATCAGGTACCAGTTCTCCGGCCAGTGCAACAACGCCGGGTTGTACACCGCGTACGGGGACCAGTTCATGATCGGGTCCTGCCACACGATCAGCGTCGTCACCAGCATCATCAACAGCACCGGGCTGCCGGGGTTCTTCCGCCAGGCACGGATGAAGACGATGGTCAGCACCACCACCATGGTCAGCGCGCCGATCTGCGGAATGACTTGCCAGTGATCGAATCCCGTCAGGAACTCGACTGGACGCGGCCGCCCTTCGACGTTCGGGTTGGCCACCCGCGGGTCGACCGCCGTGCGGCCGACGGCGAGGAACAGCCCGAGGAAGCCCAGCCATGCGAACAGGGAGACGACCCGGCCCCAATTCGGCCCTCTACGTGTTGAGCCGGCCGGCTCGACCTGGGTTTCGGGCGCGGTTTCTCGAGTCGTCATGATCAGCCTTCCTCTCCGAAGCGATCGACGAGATGGGAGTTCACGCCGTCCGGATCAAGCGTCCTGGCCACCAGGTATCCGGAGCCCATCCATGCCCGGCGGGTCCATTTGCCAAGCGACACACGGGTTCCCGGTGCGCCCGAAGCGGCGGGCATCATCTTGACCCGCTCGAGTGCCTCCTTGACGCCGCGCGGGCTCAGCGGGTGGGCATCGGTGAACGCACGCACCAGCGTGGCGGCGACGTCGTGGTTGACCACCGAGACGCAGTACTCGGGTCGGCTGCCGTTGTACCTGGCGGCATATCGGTCGAGCCAGGCCTGGCCGACGGGGTTGTTCTCGTCGTACTGATCGACGCCGATCCATCCGAGGAAGGCGTTCCACATGATCGGGTTGACCCATGCGTTCTGGAACGCCGTCGTGGTGAAACGCGGCGGGTCCCAACCGACGGCCTCGAGCGCCGGGTTGATGAACACGATTCCGAAACCGAAGCCGAGGTGCACGATCGCCTGCGCCTTCGCCTCGTAGAGCGTGCTCACGGCTTCGTTGATGTCTTGTGCCGTCTGCGCGATCGGCGCCTCGGCCACGATGCGAACGCCCTTGCGTGCGCACGCGCTTCGCAGATTCCTCAGATAGCTCTCGCCGATCAGGTTCTGCTCCACGAGAACTCCGATCTCGGTGAGTCCGCGTTTGGCCACCAGGTCGGTCAGGAAGATCGGCTCGTCGGTCATCGACCCCTGCGGAAAGGCGAATGTCCACTCGCCGAGCCAGTCGTCGGTACCCGTCACGCTGATCGCAGGCACCTTGAACCGTTCTTCGATGGCCTCGCGCAGCGGAACGCAGTTGTCGGTGATGTTCGGACCGAACACCACCAGGCAGCCTTCGTCGACGAGTTCGCCGTAGGCGTCGATGACCGCTTTCACCGAACCCTTCGGCAGTCCCTCCACCTCGCGGTAGATCATCTGCACCGGCCGATCCATCACGCCTTGTTCGACCGCTTCCTCGAATACGAGGTCAAAGGTCTGGGTGAACGACGCCAACAGTTCCTCGGGAAACCCCGGAGGCAGCGTGAAGTCCATCAGGTAACCGACTTTGATCGGCTCGGCCGTGCTCTCGTAGGACATGCAACCTCCTGCTGGTGTGCGAGCCGTCAGTCGATGGGCGGTTTGTCGGCCAGGTACACGTCGATCATTTCGATCAGACCGCGGGTGACGGTCGAGTCGTCGGTGAGCGGACCCGCGATGGCCGCGCGCGCCGCCTCGCGCGGGCTAAGCCCCTCGGCGATGAGCTGCCCCGCGGCGATCAACACGCGCGTGGATGCCACCTCACGCAACCCACCGGTCTCCAGCCGGCGAATGGCCTGTCCCAACCGGACGAGTTCGGCGGCCCTCTCGTGCCCGATGCCCGCCTCGTTGACGACGATCTTCTCCTCGACATCCGGTGTGGGAAAACCAAAGTCGATGGCGACCATGCGCTGCCGCGTCGAGTCCTTGAGGTCCTTCAGCACACTCTGGTAGCCCGGGTTGTAGGACATCACGAGGCAGAAGCCGGGTGCCGCTTCCAGTGTTTCGCCCAACCGCTCGAGCGGCAGCTGACGCCGGTGATCGGACAGCGGGTGCAGCACCACCGTGGTGTCCTGCCGGGCCTCCACCACCTCGTCGAGATAGCAGATGGCACCTTCGCGCACCGCGCGGGTGAGCGGGCCGTCGACCCACTCGGTGTCGCCGCCGCGCAGCAGGAAGCGGCCGACGAGGTCTGCGGTGGTGAGGTCGTCATGGCAGGAGACGGTGATGAGCGGACGGTCGAGATCGTGCGCCATTGCCTCGACGAACCGCGTCTTGCCGCACCCGGTAGGACCTTTCAGCACGATGGAGAGTCCCTGCCGGTAGGCGGCTTTGAACACCTGCTCCTCGTTGGCAACTGGCACGTAATAGGGGCGCGGCGGCTTCACCGGCATCGCTTCCTCTCTCGAGATTCGGCTTTCGAGCACCCTAGCGCGGAACAGATGTTTGGTTCAAGACTGGGAGTCTCATAAAACCCTGCGTCGCAGGTCCGCGGTGCGCAGTGCGGCGCGGAACAGCGGTCCGATGACGTCGGCGAGCTGTCGGGGCTTGGGTATTGACGCGTGCGCAGCGCTGCCGAAGACGTTGCGCAGTTCGCCCGCATCGGTGGCAGCACCGATGGTCAGGCACAGGCAGCCGATCCCCTGACGGCGCGCTTCGGCGAGCGCACGCCGCGCATCGGCGGCGCCGTAGACGCGTTCGTAACCGTGGTCGTAGGCCAAGCCGTCGGAGAGCACGACCAGCAGTCGGCGCGATGTCCCGGCCTTCTCGGTCATCACCGACGTGCCGTGGCGAATCGCGGCGCCCAGCCTCGAATACGCACCGGGTGTGAGGCTGCCCAGTCGCTGCATGACCAGGGCGTCGAGGTTGTCGTCGAACCGCTTCACCGGAAGCATGTGTACGGCCGAACGGCCCTGCGACTGGTAGGCGTACAGCGCGATACGATCGCCGAGTTCGTGAAGCGCGATGGTCAGCGCCGCGGCGGCAGCCCGTTGCTGCTCGTGCACGGTTTGGCCGAAAGTGCCTGCCTCAGCGGATGATCCAGAGACATCGAGCAGTACCAGCACGGCCAGATCACGCCGCCGTCGCAGGTTGTCGAGGTACACCGCCTCGTCTGGCGCAGAACCGGCCAGCAGTTCCACCCGCGCCTCGACCGCCGCGTCGACGTCGATGTCGTCGCCCTGCGCCTGCCGGTGACAGCGGTCGAGCCCGATCCCGAGGCGCGTCAGTGGGCGGCGCAACGCATGCACGTCCGGCCGTTCCATTTTGCGGCCCTGCTTGATGGTCGGCTCGGTCTCGTGGACGGTGCACCAGTCGGGTTTGTAGCGCTTGCGCTCCACATCCCACTCGGGGTACTTGCGTCCGTCGGCGTCACTGTCCTCGGCATCGTCGACCTCGGAGGGAGGTGTCGACATCGACGTCACCATGCCGGCACCGCGAATGCCGTCGCGCGACCGGTGCGTCGGGGTGTCGGCCCCCGGCGGCCCGCTGCCGTTGAGCTGTCTGACCCGGCTCAGCATGCGCTGCAACAGTTTTCCTATCGAACCGCCGCCACCGACAGGGCTGGAGAACGGGTCGACGATGTCGGCGTCGACGTCGTCGGCGTCCTCGAGTTCAGCCAGATCGTTCGGCGGATCGCGGCGCGGCACGTGCCCGGCTTCGCCTTCGGCCTGCGTGACATCGGCTTGCGCGGCAAGCAGATTGCGCGGTTTGATCATGCCGAAGCTCGGCGGCGGCGGATCGAACTTGTCGCGCAGTGCGATCGCAAGCGAATCGTCTGGCGAGCCGGCACGGGTGGCGATGTCCAGGTCGATCATCGACCGCACCGAGTAGGGCAACAACTCCTCGTTGGCGGCCAGCGCACGATGACCTTCGACGGCGAGATACTTCCTGGCCACCGCGGAGCGTCGACCCAGCTTTCGCATCACGTCGGGGGCCAGCCCACCGCCTGCGAGCAGCGACGCCTGCACGGTCACCGCCTCGAGCTGGCGGTTCGGCGGTTCGGCGGCATCGACGAAGACCGTGATGCCGTCCGTCCACGCCGGCTCGCCAGGTTCGCCCGACGCGACCGCGACTGTACGTCCGGCCAGCGCCGATGCCAGCAGCGCCAGCCGCTGTGGACCGTCTACGTCGACGGTTGCAGAGTCCGTTCCCACGGCACCTCGCTCGTTGACCAAATATCTGTTCCACCGTAGTGTCCGCTACCGAGGCCAGTCAACGAACCGCGGAGGCAGCGATGATCGATTTCCGGGGACAGGTCGCGGTCGTCACCGGCGCAGGCCGCGGGCTCGGTCGCCTCTATGCGCTCGAGTTGGCGCGATGCGGGGCGTCCGTCGTGGTCAACGACCTCGGCGGGACGATGCACGGCGACGGCGCCGACGCGTCGGTGGCCGACCGGGTCGTCGAGGAGATCACCGTCGCCGGGGGGTTGGCGGTGTCGTCGCACGACTCGGTCGACAGCCCCGAGGGCGGTGAGGCGATCGTGCAGACCGCCGTCGAGAATTTCGGGCGACTCGACGCGGTGGTCAGCAACGCCGGGATCTTCAACAGCGCTCCGTTCGACGAACTGTCGCCCGACGACTGGCGGCGCATGCTGCGCGTGCATCTCGACGGCGGCTTCTACCTCGCACAGCCCGCGTTTCGGGTGATGAAGAAGCAGAATTACGGGCGGTTCGTGTTCATCTCGTCGACCGCGGGCATGTTCGGCCAGCACCTCGAGGCCCATTACGCCGCGGCCAAAGCCGGGCTCGTCGGGCTGACCAACATCATCGCTTTGGAAGGCGCACCGCACGGGATACTGGCGAACACCGTTCTGCCGACCGGTTTCTCGCGGATGGTGACCGAGACCGTCGGCGACACCGCCGCCCTGGAGGAGTCCGGTTTCATCGACATGATCAAGCCGGAACTGGTCACCCCGATGGTTGTCTACCTGGCGAGCCGGGCGTGCGAGTTCAGCCATCGCAACTATTCGGCCATCGGTGGCCGCTACGCCCGCGTATTCATCGGGCTCGCCGAGGGCTGGTTGGCCGAGCGCGGCTCCGAGCCCACGGCCGACGACGTCGCCGCGCACATCGCCGAGATCTCGGCGACGGAAAGGTTCACGGTCCCCGAGACGAACTACGAAGAAGTCTTCGAGATCACGCAGCGGCTGGCGGTCGGGTCCGGCTGAGCCCGTTCAGTCCTGCCCGAACCGGTCGACCAGGTGGGAGTTGACGCCGTCGGCGTCGAGTTGCCGCGCGACGAGATAGCCGGCGCCGACCCATGCTTGGCGCTTCCACTTGCCGAACGAGATCCGGGTGCCCGGTGCACCGGAGGCCGCGGGCAGCATTCTCACCCGTTCCAGCGCTTCCTTGATGCCGCGCGGGCTCACCGGATGCGCGTCGGTGATCGCTTCCAGCAGTGTGCGCGCGACGTCGTAGTTGACGACGGGCACGCACCACTCCGGGCGCCGGCCGTAGGTCTGCTGGTAGCGGTCGAGGAACTCCTGGCCCACCGTGTTGGCCTCGTCGTACTGGTCGACCCCGATCCAGCCCATGAACGCGTTCCACATCACCGGGTTGATCCACGCGTTCTGCCACGCCGTTCCCGCGAACCGGGGTGGGTCCCAGTCGAGCGCCTGCAGCGCCGGATTCACCATCACGACCCCGAATCCGAAGCCGCAGTGCAGGATTGCCGACGCCTTGGCCTGATGCAGCGCCCCGATCGAGGCGGTGACGTCCTGCGCGGTCTGCGCGATGGGCGCCTCGGCGACGATGCGCAGCCCGCGGCGCTGCGCCGCCTTGCGGAAGTTCGTCGAGTACGTCTCGCCGATCAGGGACTGCTCGACGAGCAGGCCGACGTCGGTCAGCCCGCGCTTGGCGAGCAACTCTGCCCAGAAGATCGGTTCGTCGGTCATCGAGCCCATCGGGAACGCGAAGAACCACTCGCCGAGCACCTCTTCCGAGCCGGTCACTCCGATCGCGGGCACGCGGAACCGCTCCTCGATCGCTTCCAGTGTGGGCAGGCAGTTGTCGGTGATGTTGGGGCCGAACACGGCCAGGCAGCCTTCGTCGACCAGTTCGCCGTAGGTGTCGATCACCCTCTTGACCGAACCCTTTGGCAGGCCTTCGACCTCCCGGTAGACGATCTGGACCGGCCTGTCGATGACGCCCTTCTCCAGGGCTTCGCCGAACACCATGTCGAACGGGTTGGTCAGGTCCTCGCGGAAGTGCTGCGGGAAGCGTTCGGAGATCACGAAGTCCATCAGGTAGCCGATCTTGATCGGCTCGGCAGTGCTCTCGTAGGACATGTCACCCCTCGTCGGTACAGCCCGCAACTCATTGACCAAAAATCTGTTCCGGATTATGGTCGGGCCTGACGGCTAACACAAGGCGGTGGTCGGGGTGGATCCGCATACGAGGCACCCGATGCCGACCCGTCCACCGGTGCTTTCGCCGCGTCGGCGCACCCGGCGCGACCACGGACTTCTGGTAGCGTTAACCAAACATTGGGTCGGTCAAGCAAACCCGCGACGGGGGTCAGAAGCCGTGGAGGTGTTGTGGCGCGTCCGAACGTGACGCCGAAGAACGCCGGACACGCCTACGACGACGGCACCCGGCGAACCGAGATACTGCAAACGGCGGCGTCGCTGATCGCCAGTTCCGGTCTGCGCACCTCGCTCCAGGAGATCGCCGACGCGGCCGGAATCCTTCCCGGCAGCCTCTACCACCACTTCGAATCCAAGGAAGCGATCCTCGTCGAGTTGCTCAATCGGTACCACACCGATTTGGACCGCATCGCCGAGAACGCACAGGTGAAACTCGACGACCCGTCGTCACGTTCCGCGTTCGACCAGATCGTGGATCTCAGCAGCGCGATCGCCCAGTGCGCGGTGACGCACGGCGCGGCGCTGCAGATGACGTTCTACGAGGGCCACGGCCCCAACAAGGAACTCACCGCACTCGCGCAGCAACGGCCGACGGCGATCCTGGAAGCGATGGTGCAGACGCTGCGGGCGGCCCGGTGGAGCGGCTATCTGCGACCCGACGTCGACCTGCCCGTGCTCGCCGATCGCATCGTCCAGGTGATGCTGCAGGTCGGCCTGGACGTCATCCGGTACAACGCCAGCGCGGACAAGCTCGCCGACCTGCTGTGCCGAATCCTGTTGGAGGGACTGGCCAGCGGGTCCCCCACCGATGAGCAGCTGGACCGCTCGGCGGCGTTCCTCGCAGCCGACGATGTGGTCAAGTCGTGGAGCGACGACGCCGACGCCGAGCCCGGCGACAAGGCGGCCCACGTCCGCGCGGTTGCGCGGGCGGAGTTCGGCCGCAAGGGCTACGAGGTCACGACCATCCGGGATATCGCAGCGGCCGCACAACTCGGCACGGGCACGGTGTACCGCCTGATCGGTTCGAAGGACCAGCTGCTGGCGTCGATCATGCAGTCGTTCGGCGAGAAGGTGGCCGAGGGCTGGACCAGGGTGCTGCGCTCCAACTCGACGGTGATCGAGAAGCTGGACGCGTTGAGCTGGGTCAACACCAATGTCCTCGACCGCTTCGGCGACGAGTTCCGCATCCAGCTCGCGTGGATGCGGCAGTCTCCCCCGGACGCGCCGAACATCGGCTGGTTGTTCGGTAAGCGCATACGCCAGATGAAATCACTTCTGGCCGAAGGTATTCGGTCGGGCGAGATCAGCATCGACAGCCCGGCCAACGAGACGCTGGCGCGGTCGGTCATCGGCGTCGGCTGGATCCCGGAGAACATCCTGCATCAGCTGGGCACCCGCGCGTCGCTCATCCACCAGCGCGACACGATGATCCGCGGGGTGGCCGCTAACCGAGCATGACGGGCAGCTTGGACCAGCCCCGCACGCTCGCGGTGTGTGCCTTCTCGGCGTTGTCGTAGTCGACTTCCCAGTCCGGCCAGCGCCGCAGCACCTCCTCGAGCACCACCCGCGCCTGCATCCGTGCGAGCGCAGAACCCAGGCAGAAGTGCAGGCCCTGGCCGAACGACAGATGCGTTGCGTGACGGTGGATGTCGAAGCGGTCGGCGTCGGGATAGTGACGCTCGTCGCGGTTGGCCGAGCCGTTGAGCAGCAGCATCACCGAACCCTCTGGAATCGTCTGCCCGTACAACTCGGCCTCGTGGGCGACGTAGCGCGCCTGCACCGGCGACGGCGCCTCGTAGCGCAGCAACTCCTCGATCGCGTGCGGGATCAGCAAGTGGTCGTCGGCGAGTTCGCGTCGCTGGTCGGGATGCTCGGCGAGAAGCTGTCCGGCAAAACCGATCAGCCGCGTCGTCGTCTCGTTGCCCGCACCCGCGACCATGCCGGTGTACATCAGCACCTCGGTGCGGGTCAGCCTGCGCACCTTTCCGTCCTCTTCCAGCTCCGCGTTGAGCAACTGCGTCATCAGGTCGTCGGACGGATGATCGGCGCGCCAATCGATGTATTCGGCGAAGAGCTCGTGGCTGTTGGTGAACAGATCGGCGCGCGCTCCGCTGAACTCGCCCTCCTTCAGAGTCAGCGCGTTGTTCGAGGTGTCGCGGATCGTCTCCTGGTTGTGCTCCGGGATGCCGAGCAGGTAGCCGATGGTGCGCATCGGGATCTGCGCGCCGATGTCGGCGATGAAGTCGAACTTCTCGGAGCCGACGAGCGGGTCGAGCGCCCGCACGCAGTACTGGCGCGTCAGCGGCTCGATCGCCTCCATCCGCCTCGGCGTGAAAACCCTTGAGAGCAAACGACGGTGAAGATCGTGGATCGGCGGATCCTCGAACAGGATGATGCCCGGCGGCAGGTCGATACCCGCAAGAATGATGTCCATCGTGGTGCCGCGACCCGACCGGTAGGTCTCCCAGTTGTGCAGCTCGCGTGCGACGTCGTCGTAGCGGGACAAGGCGTAGAAGTTGTACTTCTCGTTGAAGTACAGCGGCGCTTCGTCGCGCATCCGCTTCCACACCGGATAGGGGTCGTCGTCGATCGCGAAATCGTAAGGGTCGTAGTACAAATCGACCGCGCTGGCGCCGGTCACTTCTTCGCCTCGGCCATCACTTCTTCCCCGACCCGTTTCAGGTACGGCCACGCGATGTCGGGCGGTAGGCCGCCGCACAGTGGCGACAGGTTGAGCACCTCACCTGAGGCCACCCGGGCGACCGCTTCGTCGACGCTGTAGATCCGGTGTGACGTCGGGTTCGCCCGCAACTCGTCGATCGTCCTGACGTCGGAGAAGCCTGCCGAGTAGTCGTTGCCGGGGTTCCAGTCGGCGTACGCGCGCACATCGTGCAGCAGGTACTGCCCGATCTCCTCCCACGCCTTGTCGACGTCGTCGGCGACGAAGCAGACCGACGGCGTTTCGCGGTCGGGCAGGAAGATCGGCCCAGGCTCGTGGCCGTGCTCGCGGCACGCCTCGTGATAGGCCTCCTGCATACCCTCGACGTTGGCGTTGCCGAGCATGCCGAGCCCGTACCGGCCCGCGCGTCGCGCGGCCGCGACCGAACCTCCACCCCACAGCAGCGTCGGGCCGCCCTCGGTGTGCGGGGCGGGCGTCGTGTTGATGCGACGACCGTCGAATATCGCCTCGCCCGTGAGGAGTTCGCGCAGCAGCGCCAGTTTCTCGTCGGCAAGTCGACCGCGGGTGCGCATGTCGACGCCGAAGTGCTCGAACTCTTCGGGCCGGTAGCCGAGCGCGAGGATGTAGGACACCCGGCCCTTGCTGATGATGTCGAGTACGGCCATGTCCTCGGCGAGTTTGACCGTGTCGTAGAACGGCAGCAGCAGCGCGGCGATCGTGATCGACAGCCGGCTGGTGCGGCCCGCGATCGCCGACGCGAGGATCAGCGGCGACGGCAGATAGCCGTCGTGCGCGCCGTGGTGTTCGCACAGCACCGCGGCCAGCGCGCCGTGTTTCTCGGCCCATTCGCACATGTCCGTCGCGGCGGAGTACAGGTCCGCCGTCGGCGCGCCGATCTCCGGTGCGCGCATGTCGAAGCGGAGCATGTACATGGGACCTCTATTCGTCGATTTCTGCGCTACGGCTGTTCTAGCAGCGAAAGCATCACCATGGTGCAGAAATGGCTCGCCCCTTCGGGCGAGCGCGCAACGTGAACATTGACTGATAATAGTACTCACTGTTAACTTCGGGTCAAATGTTAGGTTGCCGCCCGTGACCAGGAGGAACCATGACGGACAATCCGCTTCGAGTCGTGGTGTGGTCAACGGGCGGAATCGGCTCCATCGCGATTCGGGCCATCCACCAACGCCCTGACCTCGACCTCGTCGGCGTCTGGGTGCACTCGGCGGACAAGGTCGGCAAGGATGCGGGCGAACTCGCCAACGGCGAACCGATCGGCCTGCCCACCACCGACGACGTCGACGCGCTGATCGCGCTGAAACCCGACTGCGTCGTCTACGCGGCCAGCGGACCCGAACGCGATGCCCTCGCCATCCCCGACTACGTCAGGTTGCTCAGCGCCGGGCTCAACGTCGTGACGACCAGCACCACGCGCCTGGTCAACCCGCACGCCTACGAGCCCGCCGAGTGGCGCGACCAACTGGCCGCGGCGGCCAAGGAAGGCCAGGTGTCGCTCTACGCGTCGGGCATCGAACCCGGCTTCGCGGCCGACTATCTGCCGCTCGCGCTGAGCACGCAGTCATCGCAGATCGAGAAGATCCATACGTTCGAGATCGGGCTGTATGACGACTACGGCGTGCCCGACATCATGAGCGACGCACTGGGATTCGGCCGTCCGCTGGACTACGAGCCGTGGATCAGCTTCCCCGGCGCGATCGCAGGTGAATGGCAGGGCCAGATCCGGATGGTCGCCGACGCGCTCGGCGTCGAGGTGCAGGAGATCCGCGAGACCTTTGATCGCGCGGTGACCGAGCGGACGCTGGACGTCGCGATGGGCGCCGTGGAGGCGGGAACGTGCGGCGCCCTGCGGATGCGGGCGATCGGCATCGTCGACGGCAAGGAGGCGATCGTCATCGAACACGTCACCCGGCTGGCGCCCGACGTGGCGCCCGAGTGGCCGACGCTGCCCAACGCGCTCGGCTACCGTGTGGTGATCACCGGCACGCCCGACATCGACTGCACATTCGATGTGACGCTGCGGGACCGTCACAAGGCCGGGATCGAAGGCATGACCTCCGGTGCGGGCGCGATGGTCGCGACGGCAATGCGGGTGATCAACGCGGTGCCGTATGTCGTTGCCGCCGAACCGGGTTTGTTGAGTTCGGTCGATCTGCCGCTGACGATTCCGCGCGACGCGTTCAACCCTGCGTGACGCCGAGGAACTGACGCATCGCAGCCAGCCGCGCGTCCTTGAACGAGCGGGCAAGGCGGTTGGCGGGGGCGACATCGAACCCGTGGAAGGCCCCGCGGATGACGTCGACCTGCGTGGGCACACCGGCCTGCCGCAGCCGTGCCGCGTATGCGACGTCCTCGTCGTGGAACAGGTCGACCGTGCCGACGCCGATCCACGTCGGCGGTAGACCCGCGAGATCGGCTCGACGCGCCGGGGCCGCATAGGAATCCACCGTTTCGGCGCCGGGCTCGGCGGCCAGGTACGCAGACCAACCGAATCGGTTGTCGTGCGGCGTCCAGCCCAGCGATGGCGCCGGTGCTGCTGCTGCCGTTCGGTCGTCGAGCATCGGGTACTGCAGCACCTGGCCCGCGAGGTCCACCAGCCCTTCGTCGATACATCTCATGGCCACCGCCGCGGCAAGTCCGCCCCCGGCGCTGACACCCGCGACGACGATGCGGGTGGAGTCGATGGCCGGGTTGTCGACGAGCCACGTCAGCGCGGCGTAGCAGTCGTCGAGCGCGGCCGGATAGGGGTGTTCGGGAGCCAGCCGATAGTCGACCGCAGCCACCACGGCGTTCAGGCCCTCGGCCATCCGTCGGCAGACGCGGTCCTCCAGACGCGCCGACCCGAGCACGTATCCACCGCCGTGGATCCACAGGACCGCGGGTGCCGGATCGCTCACGGTCCGGGGCCGGTGGATCCGCACATGCGCCGTCGGCGAGACCTTCGCCACCTCGACACCGCGCAGACCGAGGAACGGCTCGGCGGCGGCAAAGCCGATGCGCGACAGCCGAAGTCGCCGCGTGACGACGCCTTTGCCGCGCGGCATGAAGACCGCAGCCAACCGCAGCGACGGATGAACCTGCGGCGACCGCATTCAGCCCACGGGAGTCAGCTTGAACGGCATCTGGATGTTGAGCGACCTGTTCTTTCCGCACGCGCCGCTGGGGCCGAGAGTGATGTCCCAGCCCGTCAGACCGGGGTCCGGATAGCCCTTCCAGAAGGTGAACGTCTGCTTGCCCGGATGCACGGTGCCGTCCGCACAGGGCTCCCAGTTGTCGACGGTGCGGCTGACGCCCCAGCGGCCGCTCATGTACACCAGATCCGCGCTCCAGCCCTGGTCGCTGGTGACCCGCCCGGTGCAGTCCTGAAAGGTGGTGCACGTCGAGGTGATGGTCCACGTCTGGGTGACGCTTCGCTCATCGTGATACGTGTCCTGCGTCCGGGCCCATTGGCCGTCCGAGAACGCGGTGAAGGTGCCGTTGAGTGCGATGCCGTCACCCGGATCGGCGCGCGCCACCGGGAGGCCGACCACCATCGCGGCGGCCAGCCCAATACCCAGGCGTCGTAACATCATTGGTCGTCCTTGAAAACCAGATCCTGCCACGATCTCGGCGCCGCCACCAGATCGGTCTGCTGGAAGACCTGGCCGTCGGGTGTCGCGTACCGGCCGGTTTGCGGGTCATAGTGCGCCACCCCTACCGACGGTCCCGCAGCAGAGGCCCCGCCGTCGTACGAACTCGGTGTCGCCTCCACCGTCCCGCCGGTGTCCATCGGCGGGAAGATCTCGGCAGGCGGTGGCGGGGCCGCGGGCGGTGGCGGTGCGCCGGGCGGCGCTGCATCCGGCGGCGGGGCGAGTGGCGGCACCACGCCGGGCGGCATCGCGGTGCCTTCAATTGGGGCGTACAGCCTTTCGTTCGCATCGACACGGCTGTCGGGCGGAATGCCCTGTCCGATCAGGTTCGGGTCCATCGGATAGGGCCCGAGCGCGTGCTGTCGCATCGCCAGCGGCATGTACGGCTTGTCGCTGTAGCACTCCTGCACCGTCGGCGCGCGCTTGCCGGGCACGCCCATGCAGGGCGCGTTCCGCGCACCGCGCACGATGATCGGCGCGTCCTGCGGCAGCTTGCAGTACAAGCCGTCGGGGGTGTCCATCTCCGTGGTGTCCGCCGGTGACCGCCATTGCGAGGGAGGCAGGAAGCCGACGGTGCACGGCGGTCCATCGCCGAGCTGTATCCGGAAGTCGCCAAGGGCGATCCCGGTGGGATTGTTCTGCGGCGCCGAGGAAAGCGTGTTGGCGACGAACGGCGGCAGCAGCACCAGCACCTGCTCGAGCGACGGGCGATAGGTCACCGCAACCTGCCCGAAGGTGGTCAGATTGGCCAACAGGATCGGCAGCGTCGGTTTCACCTGATCGAACAGCGCTGACACCTCGTTCGCCGCAGGCGGTCCCTCCTGCAGCAGCGTGCGCACCTGCGGATCGTTCACCACGAGCTGACCGCTGACGCCGGCCAGGCTCCTCACCCACGTCCGTAGCGAGTCCGTCGTCTGCGCTTGCGAATCCAGCAGCGGCGCAGAGTCTTCGACGAGTGAGGAGGACTGATCGCCCACCGTGTTGAGATCACCTGAGATCTGCGCAGACGAATCGAACAGCGAACCGAGGTCGTAGCCCGCGCCGTTGAACGCGTTGAACGACTCGTCGATCAGGCCACTCAACTGGTCCTCGGGAACGCTGGTGATCAACGTGTTGACCTGTTCCAGCATCGGCCCGACCGACTGCGGGATCCTGGTGTTCTCCATGATGATCACCGACCCGTCCCGCAGGTACGGTGGCGAGTCCGTGCGCGGCATCAACTCGACATACTGCTCACCGACCGCGGATACGCTGCGCACCTCGGCGACCAGGTCGGCGGGGATCTTCGGCGATGTGGCCAGCGAAAGCGTCGCGGTCGCCTGTGTCCGTGACACGTCCATCTCGGTCACCTTGCCGACCTCGACGCCGCGGTAGGTCACATTCGAGAACCGGTACAGGCCACCGGATGCGGGCAGTTCCAGCTTGACCGTGATCCGGCCGATGCCGAGCAGGGTCGGCGCCTGCATGTAGACGAACACCATCAGCAGCACGCCGACGATCGACGCGATGGTGAAGATGGCCAGCTGGATGCGAACGAAGCGGGTGAGCATCAGCCACCACCGCCCGGATCCCACGGCGAGGGCGCGGCGTTGGGGATGGGCCCGAACGGTGGTGAGGTGCCAACGCCCATCGGGTTTTTCGTGTAGTAGGCGTCGTAACCGGGATCGCCGGGGGCGGGAATCAGCGACGCGCGGTCCTGCCCGAGCCGGGTACCGAGGAACAGCCCGCGCTTGAGGCGCGCGTAGGTCCAGTCGATGGTGACGAAGAGGTTCACGTAATCGCCGCGGACGGCCCGGTCAATGAGGTTCTGCGACAACGGGAATGTCGGGAGCCCGGCAATCGCGGTGTCGATCTCCGGCCCCACATCGGCGAGCGCCTTGAAGGTGGGCTCGAGATTCTGCAGGTTGGTGACGAGGTCGGCCTGGGTGTCGTTGATCAGCTGGGTGGTGGTGTCGGCGAGGGTGCCCAGCTTCGTCAGCGCGGTGGTGAGGCGCGGCCGCTCCTTGATGAGCACGTCCAGCGCCGGCGGGATCTTGTTCAGCGCGCGGGTGAGCACCTCGCGGTGACTGCTCAGTGTCGACGCGAACCGGTTCAGTTCGTCGATTGTGGCGATGATGTTGTCGCGCTGCTGATTCAGCGTTCCCACGAAGGTGTCGAGTCGAGTGAGCAGATCGCGCACGACGTCCTGACGCCCGTTGAGGGCGAGGTTGAAATTGTGGACGATGTCGCCGATCTGGCCGAGGCCTCCCCCGTTGACCACCGCCGCCAGCGACGACAGCGTCTGTTCGGTCGACGGGTAGGTGGACGAGTCATCGAGACCGATCGTTGCTCCGGGTGCCAGCCGGCCGTTCGGTGCCTCACCGCGCGGCGGGTCGAGCGCCAGGTGCATGGAACCGAGCAGGCTAGTCTGACCGACGGTCGCGACCGCGTTGGCCGGCACCGTCACGTCAGGTTTGAGCGACACGTCGACGTCGATGTGCCAGCCGTGCAGCCGCATCTTGCCGACGCTGCCGACCACGACGTCGTCTATCAGCACAGGCGAATTCGACTCGAGCGTGCCGACATTGGCCATCTCGACGTGGTAGACGACCCCGCCGCCCCGTCCGACGGCGCCCGGCAGCGGCAACGAGTTCACGCCCTGAAACGCGCAGCCCGTGACGGCGACCATGACGCTGCATCCGATCGCCAGCAGGCGGCGCGCGCTCGTTGACCCGATCACGGCGGCGTCCCCTCGCTCGGCGGCGACCCACCCGGCGGTGCAGGCGCTTCTGCGGGCAGCGGAGCGCCTTCTGCGGGCAGCAGCATGCCCTCCAGCGTCGGCGGCGGAGGCGCGGGCGGCGGGGCCATCGGCAGCGCGGGCGGCGGCGGTCCCGCTGGCGGCCCATAGCCGGGTGGCGGCGGCACATCGCCGTTCATCCCCGTATATGCCGACACCGCAGGCGGATCGGTGGGGGGTGGTGGCGGCTGGCCCTCGTTCTCCGGCCGCAGCCTGTCCTCCGAGTAGCGCAGCATGTACTCCGGTGGTGACGCGGTGATGAACGGGTTGAACGGCAGCGGGATGCTGTTGATGTCGATCGTCTCGAGCGCCGGGCCGGCGTACTGCGAACAGAGCTTGCCGGTTTCCGGTGAAGTGACATTCTCCAGCGCGCCGATCATGGTGCAGAACGCCCATGTCGGATTGGACAGGTTGCTGAGCACGAACACCCCGCTGGCGGCACCGGTGCGGGGATCGAACATGTTGACCGCGTTGGCGATCGAGTGCGGCGCGATGTGCAGCACGTTCTCCAGGTCCATCCGGTGGTCGGCCAGGTTCTGGGTGACCTCCTTGAGCGACCGGATCTGTTCGACTGTCTTGTCGCGAGTACCTGCGATGAACCGCTGCGTCTCGCCGACGACTTCGGAAAGGTTTTTCAGCGCTGCATCGAGATCCGAGGTGCTGTCGTTGAGAACGCTCGTCAGCGTCGCGAAGTTGTTCTGAAACTCCACGATCTGGTTGTTGCTGTCGCGCAGCGCGGTGACGAACGTCTGCAGATTCGTGATGGTGTCGACGATGTTACCGCTGCCGTCGGCAAGGATTCGTCCGACACCCGACAACTGGGCGATCGTTTGACGCAGCTTGTCGCCGTTGCCGTTCAGCGCGGTGGCGGCACTGTCGATGAACCGGCCGACCGACCCCGTGGAAACACCCTTGTCGGGACTGAGTTCTGCGGCCAGTCGCATCAGTTGTTCTTTGACCTCGTCCCACTCGACGGGAATCGCGGTGCGGTCGAGCGGAATCACCGCGCCGTCGCCCATTTTGGGACCGGACTCGTAGGCGGGGGCGAGTTGAACGTATCGGGCGGATATCAGGTTCTGCGCGACGATGACCGCCTTGGCGTCGGCGGGCACCGAGATACCGCGATCGACCCGCAGCTTCATCTTGGCCTGCGTGCCGATCGGTTCGATCGAGTCGATGCTGCCCACCTTGACACCGGCAATGCGGACCTCGTCGCCCGGATAGATGGCGACGGTCTTGGTGAAGTACGCGGTGATCGTCTTGGGCTTCAGCAGGGTCTGCTGCACGACGACCACGATGCCGCCGACCAGCGCCGCTGCCAGAACGGCAGCGAGCGCAAGCGTGAGGAGACGTTTTCCAGTCATGGTGGTGGCGGCGGCCCCCACTTCTCGTTCTCCATCGGAATCCCGTTGTACGGGAAGGGAAGTTCGGCGCGCGGCCCGGCGTTGTCCGGCGGCTGACCCGCGTTGGTTCCGCGCCGGAAACCGAAGGCGTAGTCGAAGAACGGCTGGAATATCTCGGCGAAGAAGATGTTGGGGATGTACGCCTGGTAGTAGGGGCCGTTGCCGATCGTCTCACCGAGGGTGATCTGGAATTTCGCCAGGCCCGGCAACGCCTGTGCGATGTTGTCGCGGTTGCGCTCCAGCACCGCCGTCACGGCGTTGAGCTTCTCCAGCGTGGGCGCCAGCTTCTCCTCGTTCTCGTGGATCAGCCCCGACAGCTGTTCGGACAGCGCCGACGTGTGGGCCAGCAGCTCGACGATCGCGTAGCGCCGCTCGTTGAGCACCGCGACCAGATCATTGGCGTTGAGGATCAACGTGTTGACCTGGTTGCTGCGCTCGGAGAGGATCTTTGTGACGTCGGCGCCGTTCTCGAGCAGTTCGCCCAGTTGGTCGTCACGCTCGTTGATGGCCTGCGACAGCCGCGTGATGCCGTCGAACGTCGGACCCAGTTGCGGCGCAACCTGATCGAGTGTCTCCGACAGCGTATCGAGCGATTGGTTCAGCGCCGCCGTATCGGTGCCGGCGGTGTTGGTCGTGAGCTCGCTGACCGCTTCGGTCAACGAGTACGGCGACGCGGTGCGAGACACCGGGATGACGTCAAGCGGCCGCATCGTGTTCTGACCGGCGGACTCGAGCGTCAGCACCCGCTCACCGAGCAGCGTGCCGGTCCTCACGTGTGCGGTGGTGTCCGAGCCGAGTTCGACGGTGCCGTCGATGGCGAACGTGACCAACGCGTTGGGACCCTCGAGCGTGACGTCAGAGACACTTCCGACCTTGATGCCGGCGATCGTCACGTCGTTGCCCGGCGTCAGTCCGCCTGCGTCGCCGAACTGGGCCTTGTACCTGATCGCCGTCGCCATCTGCGTCAAGGTCTCGGGCGAAAGTCCCACGAGCACGATGAGAGTCGCCAGGACGACACCCATGAACCCGGTCCGGATGAGTTTGGTTCCCCGGTATTTCAGCATCAGGGTTCGGCACACCTCCCGTTGTCCTGCTTGATCCACGGGAATTCAGCCGTGCGGCCCTGCAGGTCCGTGACCCGCCACTTCAGCTCGCAGATGTAGTAGTTGAAGAAGCTGCCGTAGGAGCCGGTACGGACCAGCTTGCGGTAGTTGCCCGGCGCCTTGGACAGTCCGGTGTCGATCCTGTCCTTCTGGGCGTCCAAGTTGATGGCAAGCCGGTTCAATTCGTCCACAGTGCCTTTGAGCGGCGGCCGTACGTCGGTGAGCAGATCAGCCACCGACGCGCTGCCGCTGTTCAGCGACTCGATGGCCGTGGCGATCGGATCCTTCTCTGCGGCAAGCTCGGTGACGAGCGTCTCGAGCTTCTCGACGGTGCCGGAGAACTTGTCACCCTCCTTGGAGAGCGTGGCCAGCAGCGTGCGCAAGTTGTCGATCAGTGCCTGAATCGTCTGGTTGTGTTCTGACAGCGCGGTGGAGAAGCTCGACGTGTTGGACAACAAGGACGACAGCGTGCCGCCCTGCCCTTGGAAGATCTGGATCAGCGACGCCGAGAGCGCGTTCACATCCTGCGGATTCAATCCGCGGATCACCGGCTTGAGTCCGCCGAGAAGCAGGTCGAGGTCGAGCGCCGACGATGTCCGCTCGGCGGGGATCTGCGAGCCGGGCGGCAGCTTGCGGTCGCCAGGACCGTCGATGAGTTCCAGGTAGCGGTCGCCGACGAGGTTCAGGTATCGCACGGCAACCCTTGTGCCGTCTGTCATTTGGACGGCGGGGTCGGCGTCGAACGTCACGAGCGCGGTCTTGTCCTTCTGCAGCTTGACGCTGTTGACGGTGCCCACCCGCAGCCCGCCGACGCGCACCGATTGGCCGGCCTTGAGCCGGGATGCGTCGGTGAACACCGCCGAGTAGTCCTTCGTCGAGCCGGTTTGGTACTGCCCGAAGATGAAGAACAGGCAGGCGGTCAGCACGACCATCACGACAGCGAAGACGCCGAACTTGATCAGCATCGGACGCAGTGATTGCCTCATCCGGGCTGACCGATCTGATAGGTGTTGCGCGGCGGCCCGTCGATCTCGCCGAACAGAATCTTTTTCAGGCCGTCGGAGTTCAGCACGATGCCTGGATTGGTCCGGCGCCACGGGTTGGTCCCCGTATCAGCCACCACGTACGGGGGCGTCGATTCGAACGGCGGGTCCGGCAGGCCCGTACACTGCGGCCCGCCCGTTGCACCTGCCTTCGGTATGTCCATCGGGTAGCGATATCTCTCCTGACCCCAGAGGAACCCGGCGATCACCTGGACACCGGGTCGATCCAGCGGCGGCCGATGCGAGCCGGTGATCATTCCACTGAGACCACACCACAGCGCCTGGTTGTACTCGTTCAAGAGATCGGTCGTGGGGACCAGTAGGTGCAGCACGTCGGTGAGCGCCTGCCGGTTGGTGCCGAGCACGTCGTTGCCGATATCGGCCAGGCCGATCACGCTGACGAGCGCGGCGTCGAGGTTCTGTTGTTCCTCGACGATCGAATCGCTGATGCGGCTGGCATTGTCCGCGACAGTGATGAAGTCGGGAGCGCCGTCGGCGTATGCCTGCAACACCTGTGGGGCGACTTCGAGATCATGGCTCAGTGCAGGCAGGCTCGGTTCGATCCGGGCCAGGTACGCGTCGAGGTCGCTGAGCATCTGGCCGAACTTCTCACCGCGTCCGTTCAACGACGCCGCGATGGCGCTCAAGGTGGCGTTGAGCTTCGGCGGGTCGACCCTCGACAGCACCGACGTCAGATTCTCGAAGACTGTGTTGATCTCCACCATCACGTGCTTGGCGGCGAGAACCTGGCCTGGCCGAAGGGATTCCGGCGACGGGTCGGGCGGAAAGACGAATTGAACATATTTGGCGCCGAAGACTGTCGTGGATGCGATGTCGACGAGAACGTTGGCCGGTATTGCATCCAACCGCTTGGGGTCCATCGCCAGGTGGATGGCGGCCTCACCACTCGGCAACCGCTCGATCGATTCGACCTTGCCTACCTGAACCCCGCGGATCTGCACCTTGGCATCCGGGTTCATCACCAGTCCGGCGCGCGGAGACATGACGGTCACCGGCACGCTCTCGGTGAACCCGCCGCGAAACAGCGTCGCCGCAAGCGCGATCACGGCGACGATCGCGACAACGGTGGCGACGCCCATCAGCGTGCGCAGTGCTCGACTGGTCACCCCGGCACCATTCGCGCAGTCACGCGACCCCGGGTAGGAAGAGTTTCATCGTGCCCCCACTGACCTGATGCGGATACCTCCGGTCCGGGCGGGGACTCTACCCGCGGAACAACTATTTGGTCAATAGTGAAATCGGCCCTCGCACACCCGCGCTGGTAGCGATGTCGGCGCGGCGGGTGTGCCTCCATCCATCGCCCTGCGGTCGTGCGCCCATGCGTGGGATGACGGCTATTATCTAAAAATAGCAATAATTGGTCAATGCCCCAAACAGGTTCGCTGAATTCGCACCGCGGCGTATCGAAATCTTCTCGTGCGACCATCGCGCCTCCCCGGCACATCTCCCCGTATATGAACGGTAAGTTGTCGACGCGATTTTCGCGCGCGAGTGGCCAGTTATGCTGCGTGCCAGTGAATTCCGCAGCCGATTATTGGCCACTGGGCGCCGGCCGTCGTGGCGATGCTGCGACGAATGCGTTCACGGTGTCGCACGCGTGCGACATCGCCGAGCCCGATGTTCGCAGTGCGTGTCAACTTAGCGGACCGTGACCGGCATTCGCGCCCAGCCACGCACGCTGGATGTGTGCGCCATGCTGGCGTTCGCGTAGTCGACTTCCCAGTCAGTCCAGCGCGTGAGCACTTCTTCGAAGGCAACGCGGCCCTCGAGTCGGGCCAGCGCCGACCCGAGGCAGAAGTGCAGACCCTGCCCGAAGCTGAGATGACCGCCGGTCCGATGGATGTCGTAACTGTCGGGATCGTCAAATTTCGTCTCGTCGCGGTTGGCCGACCCGTTGAGTAACAGCATGTACGAGCCCTCGGGCACCGTCTGTCCGTAGTGCTCGACATCGGCCGCGACGTAACGCGCCTGCACCGGCGATGGCGGCTCGTACCGCAGCGTCTCCTCCACCGCCGACGGGATGAGCGCCGGGTTCGCCGCGAGCTCGCGTCGTTGGTCGGGATGGTCGCCGAGCAGTTGGCCCATGAAGCCGATCAACCGGGCGGTGGTCTCGTTGCCTGCGCCTGCGATCATCGCGGTGTAGGCGAGCACCTCGGTGCGTTCGAGGCGACGACGTGTGCCGTCGGGCTCCTCGATCTCGGCGTTGATCAGTTCGGTCATCAGGTCGTCGGACGGATGCGTTGCGCGCCAATCGATGTACTCGGCGAACTGCGCGATCGAATCCTGAATGATCGTCTGGCTCAGGTCGCCCTGCTCGTCGGCGACGGTGATGCTCTGGTCGTTGCGCTCGCGGATCTGCTGCTGGCCTTCCTCGGGGATGCCGAGGAGATAACCGATCGTGCGCATCGGCATGAACGCGCCGAGGTCGGTGACGAAGTCGAAGCCGTCAGCGTCGCGCAGGGGATCCAGTGCGCTGACACAGAATTCGCGCACGAGATCCTCGACCGCGAGCATCCGTCGCGGTGTGAATACCCGCGACAGCAGGCGTCGGTGCAGATCGTGCAGGGGTGGGTCCTCCCACAGCAGGATCCCGGGCGGCACCTCGATACCGCTGAAGAGGATGTCTGCGGTGGTGCCCCGACCCGACCGGTAGGTCTGCCAGTCCGGCAGCGCCCGCGCCACATCGTCGTAGCGGCTCAGCGCGTAGAAGTTGTACTTCTCGTTGAAATACAAGGGGGCTTCTACGCGCATCCGTTTCCACACCGGGTACGGATCGTCGTCGATCGCGTGGTCGAACGGGTCGTAGTACAGCCCGACCGTCGGCGTGCTTTCCACTGATCCCTCCTGGCGACGCTATCTGGGTTGGTTCGGAACGCCGGGGAACAGTTGCTCGCCGGATCCCGACGTCACGTAACCGAGCTGCTTGGTGATGAGGTGGGGTGCGAAAACCGCTGCATAGAGCACGTTTCCGATGACGATGACGGTGACGATCGACACCACCGCTGCCTGTGCGCGGGTCTTCGAGACCTTGTCCGCCCACATCTCGATGACATTTCGGCCCTGCTCATCCCTGCGGCCGAGCAGGTAGGTGAAGACCATCATCTGGATGCCCATCGCGATCGCGTCGTAGATGGGGTACTGGTGCAGGGTGCCCTCGAAGAGGCCGAGGCCGGGAATCACGTAGGCGTAGTAGAAGACTCCGAGCCGCGCGCCCAGCCCCGCGTTGAAGATCAGCGCCCAGCAGAAACCGACGATGAGCCCGACCGTCAGGTAGATGATCGGCTGGCGCCAGCCGAACCGCGCGACGAGCCGTTTACCGATCGCAGCACCGGTGACCGCGGGGATGCAGAAGTAGCCGATGTAGCCGAGCGGCACCGACGAGGGCAGCCCACCCCACGTCATGTTGAGCGGCCACCACGGCGGCATGCGCGGCAGTGCGGGCGGGAATTGCGCGTACATCGCCCAGTCGTAGGGTGCCTCGATCCACGAGAACGAGATCGCCGAGATGCACAGCAGAAGCAGGGGATGCACCCGTCGGTTGCGGATGCTCAGGTAGATGCCTGCAATGGTGAACAGGATGCCGCTGGCCCAGCCGAAGAAGTTCGACGCCACGAGCAGCGGCGTCATTTCGTCGTTCACTGCTCGCCCTCGTCAGGGGTGCGGCCCCGCGCTTCGGGATCGAAGTACAGCACCAGCCCGAAAATCAACGCAATCAGCCCGAACAGCGTGCCCAGCATGATGAGTTGGCCCACATCGGCCCCTTCCGCTTCCCTCGTGATCGGTAATAGTGGACACTATTAAAAAGGGTTTGGTCAAGGCCGTCTAGGGTGGTGCGCTGTGAAGACGTCGGCTCGGGGTGTACGCAGACCCCCAGGGGAGGCGCGTCGGCTTCTGCTCGATGCCGCCCGGGAGCTGTTCGCGCGCAAGGACTATCGCAGCACGACCACGCGTGAGATCGCCGAGAGCGCCGGCGTCACCGAGTACCTTCTGTTCAGGCACTTCGGCTCGAAGGCCGGGCTGTTCCGCGAGGCGCTGGTTCTGCCGTTCACCGACATCGTCGACGAGTTCGCCGAGACATGGCGGGCGATCGATCACGAGAACACCGTTGAGGACGAACTGGCGCGCCATTTCGTCGAACGCGTCTACGACGTCGTCGTCGAACATCGGGGGCTGTTGCTGACGCTCGTCGCGGCGGAGGCGTTCAGCGAGGAGGAGATCGCCGAAGCGGGGATCGCCGACATCAGGCGCGCGCTCGGAGTGCTCGGCCAGATCAGCGTCGAAGGTATGCAGTTGCGCGGCATGCATTCCAGCCAGCCTGCGCTGCCGGCACATTCCACGATGGCGATGATCGTCGGCATGGTGGCGTTGCGGTCGAGTTTCTTCGGCACCAAGCCGCCGTCACGGGACGTGATCGTCGACGAACTGGTGCAGGCGACACTGCACGGGTTCCTGCACCGCGGCGACTAGGAGTCAGGGCTTGGCGAAACCCGCTGCGCCCAGGATCTTTTGGCCGGCCTCGCCGGTGACGAGGTCGATGAACTTGCGCGCGAGGTGGGGGTGCTTCGACTGTTTGAGCGCAGCGATCGGATAGGTGTTGACGGCGTCGGCGGCTTCGGGGAACGGCACGACAGTGACCTTGTCGCCGGCGCTTCGCGCGTCGGTGACGTAGACGAGGCCGGCGTCGGCCTGGCCGCTGGTCACCTTGCCGAGGACGTCCGTCACTTGAGATTCCTCGCTGACCGGGTCGAGTTGGACGCCGGTGGCCTTCTCGATGTTTGCGGCGGCAGAACCGCACGGCACCTGGGGGGCACAGACCACGACGGACAAGCCCGGCTGCGTCAGGTCTGTGAACGAAGCGATCTTCTTCGGATTTCCCGGCGCCACAACGATCGTCAGCGTGTTGGAGGCGAAGTCGACCGATTCGCCGGCCAGCAGGCCGGCGTCGGCGGCCCTGCCCATGGTGGTGGTGTCGGCGGAGGCGAAGACGTCGGCAGGTGCGCCCTGGGTCAACTGGGTGACCAGATCGGAGGAGCCGGCGAAGGAGAATTCGATTGCGCTGCCGGGGTTCTCGGTCTTGAACCGTTCGCCGATCTCGGTGAACGGCCGTTTCAGCGATGCGGCGGCGAAGACGATGATCTTGCCGCTGGCGTCGTCCGGCGTAACACAGCCGGCGATCGTCAGACAGACGATGGCGGCGAGCGCCGCAACAGCCCGGACGCTGATCATGGACACGGGCGGATCATATTGGCTCTCGCCCGAAAGAGAAGCTGTGGTCGCGAAAAGCCCGAAATCACGACCGCGGCTTCTCGGTCAGCCCGCGTCGACGACGCGACCATCAGATTTTGTGGAGCTAAGGGGAATCGAACCCCTGACCTACTCGATGCGAACGAGTCGCGCTACCAACTGCGCCATAGCCCCTGGTCGGTAGCACAGGCTACCAGTCAATCCGCCGCCGCAGAAAACCGGCAGGACGGCAGAGGCCTACTGCCCGGCCGCCCTCGGCATCTCGTATCCATACGCCGACGGCGCGTAGTCCAGATGCTCGAACATCGGGTCTTCGTCGTCGATCTCCAGCACCACCGCCCCGGGTCGGCGCAGCCGCGACGGGACCAGGTCGAGGTCGCGGTCCTCGGTGTTCTCGACGCCGAGGCGCGCCCGCGCCGCCCGCATCGCCCGCCGCCGCATCAACCGCTGCTCGATGCGCGTCTGCCTGCGCAGATACGCCAGATATAGGAGCGTCACCCCGGCCGTGCCGCCGCACACGTACCAGCCCCACGGCGCGACCGTCGCCGCCATGAAGGACGCCGCGGCCGCTGAAGCCACCATCACCAGCGTCAGGAACGCCAGCATCCGCTTGCGGAACCTGTACTTGCGCGCGCTGATCGCCGCGGCCTTAGCCGGGTCGTACCGCCGCCGCCGCGACGCCACCATCGCATCCGCGATGCGCAGATCGCTGTCCTCCGGCGCTTCCAGACCCGAGGAGTCCTCGACGTACTCGTACTCGTCGGCGGTGCCGTCCTCTGCCTCTTCGTATTCGTCGGACGCGACTTCGTAGATCGCGGTGTCGCAGGGTTCCTCGTCCGACTCGTCCGACTCGTCCGCTTCTTCCGCCGAGTCGACCGCCTCGACGGCTTCCGGCTCGGCCGTCTCTTCGACTTCCTCGAAATTCAGTGTCAGCTCGTCGCTTTCGGCAAGCTCGTCGTCGACATCGAGGTTCTCGGGCTCGGCAGTCTCGACGGCCGGCGCCGCGAGCACCACGGTCTTCTCCGAATCGTCCTCGTGCTCGTACTCGTCGTCGTCGTCGAAATCGTCCTCGTCGAAGGTCTCGTCGAGTTCGTCCTCGGACGGGCGCCAGTCCGGATCGCTGCGGTGCCCGGACGCCGGTCCCCCGCGCTTGAGCAGCCGCGAGTTGGTCGTCGTGTTGAGGACCCGCGTCGCCAGCGCCACATCGCTCGTCCGCCGCACGGCGTCGCGCTTGCTGATCAACATCGGGACCAGCACGAAGAGCCAGAGCACGACGAGAGATATCCACAGAAGGGACTGGGGGATGCTTGGCATGACGCCTTTCCTTTCCCCATCAGGCTAGGTCCGTGACCAGCGCATCCATCGATGGCGCGCCGAGACAATTACACACCTGTAATTCGCTTGTGACAAGCACCAACAGTCACTTATGTCACATTTGCCACATATCCTTGTCGGCTGTTGTCGGCAAGCTCCGCTCATGGGGGAGGAGATTCCGTGGCCGCTGCGCGGTTGGGAGGCCATCCAGGCGGGTGCGCTGACCGCCCGCGCGCTGCGTCGGCTATACGTTCCGGTTTATCCCGGCGTGCACATACCGCGCGGCGCCGAACTGTCAGCGGCCCACCGCGCGCGGGCCGCATGGCTGTGGTCGCGCCGCGAGGGGGTCATCGCCGGGCTGTCCGCAGCGGCGGTTCTCGGCTCCAAGTGGATCGAGCCCGAGCAGCCTGCCGAGCTGATCCACACCAACCGCCGTCCCCCGCCGCAGCTCGTCGTCCACACCGACAACCTGGCCCTGGGCGAGACGCAATACGTCGACGGCGCCGCCGTCACCACGCCCGCGCGCACCTCCTTCGATGTCGGCAGGCGTCTTGACCTCGAGCCGGGGGTCCAGCGCATCGACGCGTTGATGAACGCGACCGACGTCAAGGTCAGCGACATCGAAGCCGTTGCCGCAACACATCCCGGCGTCCGCGGCCTGGACAACCTTCGCCGCACGCTCGAACTGGTAGACGGCGGCGCCGAATCGCCGTGGGAGACGCTGACGCGACTGCTGTTCGTGCAAGCGAACTTTCCGCCACCGCAGACGCAGATACCCGTGCTCGACGGCCACGGCATCCTGATCGCCGTCATCGACGTCGGCTGGCGCGAATACCTCGTCGGCGTCGACTTCGAGGGCGCCCATCACTGGATCAACGCCAGGCAACGGCACTGGGATACCGAGCGGTTCACGCGATTACCCGAACTCGGCTGGCAGGACTTCAGGGTCACCAGCCGCATGGTGACCCGCGGGTCGCGGCTACTCCTCGATCGCGTCGGCGCGGCGTTGATCGCCCGCGGCTGCCCGAAGACGTGGTGAGTGTGCATCTTTTGACGGTTTTCGCGGCCAAAGCGTCAAAAGATGCACAGTCGAGCCCTCGGCGGAGGAGCTAAGCCCAGCTGGCGTGCCCGTCGCGCACCAGCTGCGACGTCACCGACCCGTTGATCTCCTCGACGGTGATCGCCATCAGCAGGTGATCGCGCCACGCCCCGTCGACCTCCAGGTAGCGACGCAGTAGGCCCTCCTCGCGAAAGCCGGCCTTCGCCAACACCGCCCGGCTCGCGGCGTTCTCCGGCCGCACCGTCGCCTCCAGCCGATGCAGCCGCACCGGGCCGAACGCATGGTCCATGCCGAGCGCCAGCGCCGCGGTCGCCACTCCCCCGCCGATGTGCGACGTGGCCACCCAGTAGCCGATCCACGCCGACCGCAGCGCCCCGTGCGTGACATTGCCGATCGTCAACTGCCCGCCGAACTGGCCGTCGACTTCGATGACGAACGGCAGCATGCGACCCTTGCGCGCTTCCGACCGCAGCCCCGAACACACCGACGGCCACTGCGAAATCGCATGCCGTGCATCCCAATTGACATCAGTCGAAGGCTCCCACGGCTCCAGGTGCGCGCGGTCGGCCAGCCTGATACGGCTCCAGTTCGCGCCGTCGCGCAGCCGCACCGGCCGCAGCTCGACCACGCCACCGGGCACGCGAAGCGGTCCGATGGTCGACGGCCAACCCGGATGCGCGGGGGACGAACGCCACAGGGTCACGACGGGATTGTCGCTCACCCGCGCTGTGCGAGAAAGGCGACGTCGACGATCTCGCCCGTGCGAACCTCTTCGGTCTCGCTGGGAACCATCACAAGGCAGTTCGCCTCCGCCAGCGTCGCCAGCAGATGCGACGACGCCCCCGGCGCCCCGCCGAGCGCCTGCACCAGGTACTCGCCGGTGTCCTGGTCGCGCATCAGTTGCCCGCGCAGATACCCCTTGCGCCCGGCCACCGACGTGATCGGCGAGAGCGCGCGCGCCTGCACCACCCGCCGCATCGGCTGCCGCTTACCCAGCGACAGCCGAATCAGTGGCCGCACCATCACCTCGAACACCACCAGCGCGCTGACCGGGTTGGCGGGCAGCAGGAACACCGGAACGCCCTCCACCCCGAGTTGGCCGAACCCCTGCACCGAACCCGGATGCATCGCGATCCGGGTCACCTCCATCTCGCCCAGTTCGGCGAGCACCGTGCGCACGCTCTCCGCGGCCGCCCCACCGACCGCGCCCGCGATCACCACCACCTCGGAGCGGTTGACCTGACCCTCGACGACATCGCGGAGGTTCTTCGGTTCGGTGTCGACGATGCCGACCCGGTTCACCTCGGCGCCGGCGTCGCGGCCCGCCGCGGCCAGCGCATAGGAGTTGACGTCATAGACCTGCCCGTTGCCCGGCATCCGCGAGATGTCGACCAGCTCACCGCCGACGGACAACACCGACAGCCGCGGCCGCGGATGCACCAGCACCCGTTCGCGGCCCACCGCCGCGAGCAGACCGACCTGCGCCGGCCCGATGATCGTGCCCGAGCGCACCGCCACATCGCCGGGCTGCACGTCGTCGCCGGTGCGCCGCACATACGCACCCGAGCGCACCGGCCGCAGCACCCGCACCCGCGACTGCCCGCCGTCGGTCCAGCGCAGCGGCAGCACCGCATCGGCCAGCGTCGGCATCGGCGCGCCGGTCTGCACACGCGCGGCCTGCCGCGGCTGCAACCGCGACGGCGTGCGCTCGCCAGCCATGATCGTGCCCATCACCGGCAGGCTGATCTGCTGCTCGCCCGCGTCGTCGGTGAGATCCTCGTCGCCGTTGTCTCCCCCGCGGATCGGGGTGACGCCGAGGACGTCGACGCTACGCACCGCGTATCCGTCGATGGCGGCCTGGTCGAAACCGGGCAGCGGGCGTTCGGTGACCACCTCCTCGGCGCACATCAGGCCCTGCGCCTCGGCGATCGCGACTCGCACCGGCCGAGGGGCTACCGCGGCGGCCGTGACCAGTGCCTGTTGCTCCTCAACCGAACGCACAACACGCCTTTCTGATGTCGCGGGCCCGCCGTGCGCGTCAGCAGTCGATCAGCCCGAGCCGTTCCACCAACCACCGGCGCAATTCGGGGCCGTAGTCGTCACGTTGCAAGGCAAAGTCAACCGCAGCCTTGAGGTAGCCTCCGGGATTTCCCAGGTCGTGTCGGTTTCCGCGATGCACGACGACATGCACCGGATGGCCTTCGTTGATCAGCAGCGCGATCGCATCGGTCAGCTGGATCTCCCCGCCGGCGCCGCGGGGCACCCGGCGCAGCGCGTCGAAGATCTTGCGGTCGAGCACATACCTGCCCGCGGCCGCATACGGCGACGGCGCATCCTCGGCCTTGGGCTTCTCGAACATGCCCTTGACCCGCATCACATTGGGGTTGTTGGTGTCAGAAACGGGTTCGACGTCGAAGACGCCGTACGCGCTGATCTCTTCCTTCGGCACCTCGATCGCGCACAACACCGAGCCGCCGCGCTTGGCCCGCACCTTCGACATCGTCTCCAGCACGCCCGTCGGCAGCACCAAGTCGTCGGGCAGCAGCACCGCGATGGCGTCCTCGTCGGGGCCGAGGGCGGGCTCGACGCAGCTGACCGCGTGCCCCAGTCCGAGCGGCTCGGCCTGCACCACCGACTCCACCTTGATCAGCTGCGGCGCGCGTCGGACCTTCTCCAGCATCGACTTCTTGCCGCGCTCTTCGAGCGTGCTCTCGAGCACGAGGTCTTCGACGAAGTGGGCGACGACGCTGTCCTTGCCTTCGGAGGTGACGATGATAAGCCGCTGGGCGCCCGCCTCGGCCGCCTCGGCTGCCACCAGCTCGATGCCAGGGGTGTCCACGACCGGCAGCAGCTCCTTGGGCACCGTCTTGGTCGCGGGCAGGAAACGGGTGCCAAGACCGGCGGCGGGAACGACCGCCGTATACGGGATCGGAACCTGGGCTTGTGTCATCGCCCCACAGTATCGCCACCGTGTCGGGGGCCGCCTGCGTCGGTGCCGTGACATCGTTGACGCGTGACATCCGGGAGCAAGACCGAGGCGCGCAAGGCGATCCTCGCTGCGCGCCGCGAGGTCACCGCGGCGGTCCATGACGCCGAGGCCGACGCGCTCTGCGGCCACCTACCCGGCCTCGTCGGCGCAGCGCAGACCGTATGCGCCTACGTGCCGATCAAGTTCGAGCCGGGCTCGATCACGTTGTTGGACAAACTGTTACAGCTCGGCAAGCGGGTGTTGCTGCCGGTCGCCCGCAGCGACGACGGCGCGCCGCACCCCATGCGGTGGGGCGTCTACCGCACCGGCGGGCTGGTGCCCGCTCGGCTCGGGCTACAGGAGCCGCAGCAGCCCTGGCTGCCCGCCGAGGCGGTGGCCGAGGCCGCCGTCGTGCTCGTCCCCACGCTGGCAGTCGATCGCACGGGGACGCGGCTGGGCCGCGGTGCCGGGTTCTACGACCGCACGCTGCCCTTGGCGGCGCCGACGGCGAGGCTCGTCGCGGTGGTGCGCGATGATGAGCTCGTCGACGAGCTGCCCGCCGAGCCCCACGACGTCCGGATGACGCATGCGCTGACGCCGAACCGCGGGCTCGTCGAACTGGGCTAGCAGCGCGCAAGCACGTCGGCCATCGCCCGCTTCTCGTTCCTCGACACCCACAACCCGTAAGCCGCCTTGACGTCGATCTGCCGCGCGACGAACTCGCAGCGAAACGCCGCGTTGGGCGGCAGCCATGCGGCGGCGTCGCGAAAGGCCTTGTCGAAGTTGGCCTGTCCGGCGACGGCCAACAGGTTGCGCGGATCGTTGGCGAAGTCGCGGCGACGCTGGTCGTCCCATTCGCGGGCACCCTTGTACCAGGCGTCCGACAGCGAAACCAGGTGGTCGATCTGCACGGCTTCCGACGTGATCGGCCCACGGGTGAACGCGATCGTCTGGCCGGTGTACGGGTCGTGCAGCACCCCGCTCTGCGCGTAACAGGTGCCGGGACGCACGACGACGTCGGCGAGGTCCCTGCGCAGGATGTCGTCGCGGGTGTTGCAGCCGTTGCGGCCGAACTCGACGTTGACGTCGTCGCTCCACGGTTCACCGAACCGGTAGCGCGAGAAATCGGTGACGCGGTCCCAGCCCTTCACCGGCAGCCGGTCCAGCTTCACGCGCGCGGCATCGAAGGACGGGCTGCCGATCGCCCGCTCGACCGCAGGCGGCTCCGGCGGCCGCTGCACGGGCCGGTCCTGAAAATGCAGCCAGACCGCCACCCCGATACCCAGCGCAAACAGCCCGACAAGCACGGGAATGACACGGGCCACATAGCGGTTCTAGCACTTAAACCGGTAGAGTGCTAAGTAGTTAGACCATCGCGGAGGTTTTTCGTGCCTACCTATTCTTATGCGTGCACTGCGTGCGACAACAAGTTCGACGTCGTGCAGGCCTTCAGTGACGACGCATTGACCGATTGCCCCAAGTGCGAAGGACGTCTGCGCAAGCTGTTCGGCAAGGTGGGCGTCGTGTTCAAGGGCAGCGGCTTCTACCGCACCGACAGCCGCGAGGCGAGCAAGAGTTCGTCCAACGGGTCGTCGCGAAGCAGCTCCGAGTCGTCGGGTTCGTCCGAGAAGTCCGACAGTTCCAGCTCGTCGTCGAAGTCGGACAGCTCCAGCTCCAGTTCGAGTTCCTCGACGGCGGCCGCCGCAGCGTCGAGCTGAGTTATCCACAGGCCGTCACGACGGCACACCGATTCGGAGGCTCCGCTGCCTAGCGTGGCGGCATGGGGGACTCACTCAATCCATCGGTGCTGAGCCGCGCCATCCATGACTGGCGGCCGGACTGGACGCGCACCGTGGCCGCCCGCCGAGTGGCTGCGGCCTGCCTCGTCATCCTGGCCGCGGTCGCCGCGCTGCGAAGCGATCCGCGCGGAGAGCAGTCCGACATCGTGGTCGCGGCCCGCGACCTGTCCCCGGGCATCGAGTTGACCGCCGCCGACGTCCGTATCGAAAAGCGTTTGACCGCAACCGTTCCCGACGGCGCATCGACGACGGTCGACAGCGTGGTCGGCTCCACCCTCGCCGGCCCGGCCCGCCGCGGTGAGGTGCTCACCGATGTGAGGCTGCTCGGCCCCCGGCTGGCTCAACTATCCGCGGGCCCCCACGCGCGCATCGTCCCGCTACATCTGGCCGACACCGCCCTGTTGGATCTCGTCCGGCCCGGCGACGTGGTCGACGTCCTCGCGGCCGCCGAGGACGACACCACGCCACGCGTCGTGGCCACCGACGCCGTCGTCGTGCTGGTGTCGGAGAAGCAGAAGGCGGCAGGCGCCGGCGGCGATCGCGTCGTCCTCGTCGCACTGCCCGCCCACGCCGCCAACGACGTCGCGGGCGCAACGCTGATGCAGGCGGTGACCTTGACATTCCATTGACCTGATCAGCGCCCTTTGTGGGACTAACGTGGCAATTCTCTGATCGAACACTCGACTGCAGGAAGGGTCCCACGCATGTTGAAGGGTTTCAAGGAGTTCATCTCCCGGGGGAACGTGATCGACCTCGCGACTGCGGTGATCATCGGCGCCGCGTTCACCGGACTGGTGACCGCATTCACCGACCATGTCGTTCAACCACTGGTCGACCGCGTTGGCGCAGGGGGAGACCGCGAATACGGCATCCTCAAGATCCCGCTCGGTGGAGATCAGTTCATCGATTTGAATGCCGTGCTTTCGGCTGCGATCAACTTCATCATCGTCGCAGCCGTGCTCTACTTCGTGATCATCGTGCCGTACAAGAAGCTCAAGGAACGCGACTCCAAGGTCGAGGAAGAAGAAACAGAGCTGACTCTTCTCACCCAGATCCGCGACCTACTGGCTCAGAACGGCGAGGTGCCCGGCAAGCATGGTGCCGCTGCTGCGACCGCCACCGAAGCCGACAAGACAGGTCAGTAGTAACCGCGCAACAAAACAGCCCCCGGCATTGCGCCGGGGGCTGTTTCGTATGACTAGCAGGGAGTTATGCCATGTCCCACGGCTCGCCGTAGGTCGTGACGCTGTCGCCGGTCGAAGAGATCAGCCGAGCGAACGGACGCAGCAGCACGCCACCGGCCGCACCGGTCACGGTGCCGTGCGCGTTGGACACTGCGACGCCGCCAGCCGGGCCCGCCACGTCAACCGAGAAGGTCGCAACCTCCTGGATGCCGGGGCCGTTGCCCAGGTCAGCGCTGATCGACACACCCGGGAACAGGTTCGGGGTGATGACCGAGCCCAGCGGGTTGAACGTCGGGAACAGCGACGCGTCGTCGAGCAGGATGTTCGGTGTGGTGTAGCTGAAGTTGATGCCGACACCCAGCGACCACGGGAAGCCGATCTGGTAACCCAGCTCCAGCGTGCCCTCGAACTCGTCGGCACCCGGGCCGGCGACGATGTACTTTGCGCGACCCGAGTGGAACCACTCGCGGGTCAGGCGGTTGCGGTCGAGCGGGAACACGCCGTTGAGGAAGGTGTCCCACTGCTGGACTGTCAGCGTCCGATCCTGACCATCAACCAGGCTCAACTCGTTGTCCAGCCCTGCGTGAGAGGTACCGGTGCTTACGAAAAGAGCCGCGATGGCCGCGACCATCGCGATCAGCACCCGACTGATTGCCTTCATGTTCTCCCTAGCTCTGTCGGCGGTGATCCTGCCGGCTCACCGAGTGGTTTCCGTGCTGGTAGTACGCCTACACCACACACGACGCAAGCGTCACACGTGTGACAAATGAGAATGTCCACATGCTCTTCTTACGTTTTGCTCATCGTTGACAGGAGGAACATAACGGCACCGCATCACCCCGGCAACGCGTAGGGGCGGGTGTCGCAAGAAACGTCATGGGCCGACGCAAGTTTGCTGGGCTGCGAGGTGCCCGGTGTCACACGCACCACCACGACGGCCGTCAGAAAAGCCGCTGCAGCACCGACACGGCGGGTTCCGCACACCGGTGACAGGTACCGTCAGTGGGCACTCTCACCTGCGATTAGTTGTGGTTAGCGTGAGTTGAACCGTCATTCATGATGCGGCGGAACATTTTTCCGCAACCAGTTCTCGTGATCGGCGTCCGCGCCCTGCGAATCCGTTTCCCGCTCGTCGCTTGACGCCTGAGGCAGTTCCTCGCCGAAAATCTTGTTAACTAGCTCCCGGGAGGGCTTTGGCGAAGACGTCACAGTACTACTCCGTTGTGATCAACATCACATTTCGAAGGGGTCGTTTGTTCACCCCGGCGTAACAGAACGAGCATTGCCATCGCGATCTCGCGCCTGATACAGACAGGCGCTGTTCCAGCGATAAGACTTCTTATTTAGATCTCCAAGCTGGATAGCTGACCGATGATCTGAGAGGCCAGCGGACTCAGCGTCGCCATCCCGTCACGGACGGCCGCGCGCGAACCTGCGATGTTCACGACCAGCGTGCTGCCGGAGATTCCGGCCAGCCCGCGCGACAGCGCCGCGTCGACGATGCCTGCCGCCAGACCGGATGAACGCAGTGCCTCGGCGATACCGAGAAGCTCGCGGTCGAGGATGTCCAAGGTGGCCTCAGGGGTGACGTCGCGCGGCGTCACACCGGTGCCCCCGACCGAAACAACCAGGTCAACCCCGCCGATGACGGCCGTGTTGAGTGCGTTTCGGATCTCCACCTCGTCGGAGGACACCACCACGACACCGTCGACGACGAAGCCCGCCTCGTGAAGCAATTCGGTGACCAGTGGACCGCTGTGGTCCTCCTCGCCATGAGCAGTTCGGTCGTCGACGACGACGATGAGTGCCCGACCAACCAACTCCCCTGGCTGTTCCATGACAGCCACCGTATATCCGGCCGCGGATGTGGGCGCAGCCACTCTCAACGTCGGCGTGCCCGGTCCATTGATCCCAGTCTCGATCACTGCTGTGCCTTCCCGAGCGTCACCTGCACTGTCTGCGGCTTACCTGACGCATCGAGGTAGGTCAGCGTGACCTTGTCGCCCGGCGGCCTGGACCGGATGGCCGCGACGAGCGCATCGGCGCTGCCGATGACGCGGTCGTCGACCTTGGTCACGACGACCCCGCTGGGCAGGCCGGCCTTGTCGGCGGCGCCGCCCGCGGTGACCTCGACGATCTTCGCGCCGTGCGCGGATGCGTCGTTACCGACCTGCACGCCGAGCGAGGCGTGCGAGGCGTTGCCGTTCTGGATGAGCTCGTCGGCGATGCGCTTGGCCTGATCGATCGGGATGGCGAAGCCAAGGCCGATCGAGCCGCTCTGCGCATCCGCGGAGTCACCGCCGAGGGTCGCGATCGCGGAGTTCACGCCGACCAGTTCGCCGTTCATGTTGACCAGCGCGCCGCCCGAGTTACCGGGGTTGATCGCGGCATCGGTCTGGATCGCGTCCAGCACGGTGTTCTGGTTGCGGATGTCGCCACCCGCGGCGACCGGCCGGTTCAGCGCGCTGATGATGCCGGTGGTGACCGTGCCCTCGAGGCCGAGCGGCGAACCGATCGCGACGACGTCCTGACCGACCTTGAGATCGGCGGACGAGCCGATGGTGATCGGCGTCAGGTCGGAGACGCCTTCGGCCTTGATGACCGCGATGTCGCTGCTGGGGTCCGCACCGACCAACGTGAACTTGGAGGTGCGACCGTCGGCGAAGGTGACCGTGGTTTCGCCGCCCTTGGCGCCCGCGACGACGTGGTTGTTGGTCAGGATGAGCCCGTCGGAGGACAGGATGATGCCAGAGCCCTCTTCGGAAGCCCGACCCATGTCGGTCTCGAGCTTCACCACGCTGGGCACCACCTTGGCCGCGACCTGTTCGACGGAGCCCGCGGGCAGGCTGGCCGCGGGCACGCTGGGCGCCGCGGTGATCTGCGTGCCGCCGGACACCCTGTCGGGCTGGGCCAGCAGGGCGACGCCGCCGCCGATACCCGCCGACACGACGGCGATGGCCAGCGCACCCGCGGTCAGCGCGCCTGCGCGTGATTTCTTGTGCGGCGGGCGCGGAGGCTGACCGGGACGCTGCTGGTGCGGCTGCTGGGGCGCGCCGCGATAGGGGTCATAGGGCTGCCGGTAGGCGCGCTGTTGCTGCTGGGTCGCATAACGCCAGTCGTACGGCTGCTGCTGTTGATAGCCGGGGTAGCCGCCTCCGCCAGCGGGGGGAACTCCGAGACCGGGATACACCGCCGTGCGGTCATCTGGCCGACGTCCGTGATGGGGCGGCGGGTAGCTCGGGTGGTTCGTCATGTCGCTACGGGCTCTTTTCTTCGAGTTTTTCTTCGAGTTCGGGCAACTCCGACACTTCTGCAACGAAGCTCTGCGTCGTTAAGTTGCCCGCACGGGCTGAGAATCCACTTAGAGATTCTTCGGCACATCCCCAGACTTCGCAGATGGTCGCGTGTGACCACTTACCCATTGTCGACGCTGGCCACCGGTTGTGTCGCGACCTCGCCGGGCCGTGTCGCGGGAACCAGGCGGCCCGGCAACAGCACGAAGAACGAGGTGCCCGGCGGTTGGCCGCCGCGCACGGTGTCCTCCACCCGCAGCGCGCCGCCGTGTTTGAGCACGACCTGCTTGACGATCGCCAGGCCGAGGCCGGAACCGGGCATCGCACGGGCGGCCGTCGAACGGTAGAACCGCTCGAAGACGAGATTGCGTTCGTGCGGCGGGATGCCGGGGCCGTGGTCGGAGACGACCAGTTCGGCATGCCCGGGGTCGACCTGCGTCAGCCGCACACCGACCCGTCCGTTGGGCGGGCTCCACTTGGCGGCGTTGTCGAGCAGGTTCAGTACCGCCCGCGACAACCCGGCCGCGTCGCCGTACACCTGCCACGGGATGACGTGGACTTCGAACTCGATGTCGTTGCGGCGCCGACGAACTCGTTCCAGGCAACGGTCGATGATCTCGGACATGTCGACGGGCTCGTGGACCACGCCGCCGGCCTCGTCGCGGGTGAGGTCCACCAAATCGCCGACCAGCGTTGACAATTCCTCGATCTGGGCGATGACGTCGGCCCGTAGTTCGGCCATCTCCTCTTCGGGTAATTGAGGAGCGCCCGGCTGTTGTGCCGCCATCAACAGCTCGACGTTGGTGCGCAGCGACGTCAGCGGCGTCCGTAGTTCGTGGCCGGCGTCGGTGACGAGCCGGGCCTGCCGTTCCCGCGATTCCGCCAGCCCGCGCAGCATCAGGTTGAAAGCCTGTGTGAGGCGCGCGAGTTCGTCGCTGCCGACCACGGGTATCGGTCTCAGGTCGTCGGTGCGGGCCACCCGTTCGGCGGCCTCGGTTAATCGGGCCACGGGTCTCAGCCCCGCGCGGGCCACCATGCCGCCGGCGACCGCGGCGATCGCCACCCCGATACCGCCGACGATGAGCAGCACGGTGCCCAACCGTTTCAACACCTTGCCCGTCGGCGCGAGGCTCTTCGAGATCAACAGGGAACTGCCGTTGTTCAGGTGAACGGCAAGCACGCGCTGATGGTTGACGGTGCGCAGCGACAGCAGCAGCTGGCCGGACATCACGTCCTTCTCCTGCTTGCCGATCGGCAGCGTCTCACCCTCCTGGTTGGCGGTGTAGATCGACCGGCCCGGGTTCACCAGCATCGCGTTGACGTCGGAGTACGCGGTTCCTTCGATCGCCTTGCCGGGATCGGCTGCCAGCGAACCGCTTTCGATCAACAGGCGGGCCCGGCTGTGCAGCTGGTTGTCGATGTCGTCGTAGAGCGCACGGGAGACGACGACGTAGACGGCGAGCGCCATCAGCACCACGACCATGGCCACCATCGACATCGCGAGCAGCATCACCCGCCAGCGCAGTGACAGTGAGCTGGGTTCGGGAAGCGAACTGGGCCGCAGCGGCAGTGGACGGAAGTGGGCCATCAGGGTGGTGTCTCACGCAGCACATAACCCACCCCGCGCACGGTGTGGATCAGCCGCGGCTCACCCTCTGCCTCAGTCTTACGACGCAAATAGCCGACATACACCTCGAGGGCGTTGCCCGAGGTCGGAAAGTCGAAGCCCCACACTTCCTCGAGGATGCGACTGCGGGTGAGCACGCGCCTTGGGTTGGCGATCAGCATTTCGAGCAGCGCGAACTCGGTACGGGTCAGGCTGATCTGACGTGGTCCACGGGTGACCTCTCGGGTCACCGGATCCAGGCTCAGGTCGGCGAACGTCATCGCCGGGGATTCGCCGTTGTCATCGGGCGTGGTGCGACGCAGCAGCGCGCGCATGCGGGCCAGCAGTTCCTCCAGCGCGAACGGCTTCGGCAGATAGTCGTCGGCGCCCGCATCGAGGCCCGCGACGCGTTCGGACACCGAGTCACGCGCGGTGAGAACCAGGATGGGTAGGTCGTCGCCGGTGCTGCGGAGCTGACGGCACACCTCGAGGCCGTCGAGCCTGGGCATCATCACATCGAGCACCAGCGCGTCGGGTCGATCGCTGGCGATGAGCTCGAGTGCTTCGACGCCGTCCTGGGCCAGGGCGACGGAGTAGCCGTTGAACGACAGCGAGCGACGCAGGGATTCGCGCACAGCGCGGTCGTCATCAACGACAAGGATTCGCACGGCCACCAGTGTTAACCGTCCAGCTGAGAGTGACCTAAGAGACGCGCCGGAAGGCGCGTGGGCTAACGGCGGTCGAGATCGATGAGGCCGAGGCGGGCGGCCTTGAGCAGGCGCCGCGGCACCTTGTGCTGCTGACCTGCGACCGTGACCCCGACGAGTTCGGTGCGCTTGGCCTTCCACTGCGAGCGGCGGCTACGGGTGTTCGAGCGCGACATCCGGCGCTTGGGCACAGCCATGGGTAAAAGCTCCTCTTGAGGGTCTGCCGCGCAGAACCGGCGTCGGCAATTGCCTATCAGGATAGCCGGTGACCTGCACGGCCTCCAAAACGCTGGTTATCGGCGCCGGCGCAGGGCCGCCAGCCTTCGCGGGTGTGACGGCGAGCCGGGCTCCCGACGCGGGTTCTCCCGGTCGAAATCGCGCAGGATGGTGTCGACCCGACGGCTTTCGGTCCGGAATCGGCGCACCAGCCAGACCGCCACGGCCACCACCGCGGCGGCCACAACGATCCAAACCAGCCAGTCCATACGCACCCCTTTCCCGCAAGCGTAGCCTCCGAACTGTGCGAATTCGGGGTGAATACCCCGCTTGAGCGCGGCTTATCCCGGCGCGGGCGCAAACCGGGGCGCATTGGCGGTGGACCCGGGGTACCGGCTAACCTACCGGTTGGTTGGTTCGCTGATCGGTGAGGAGGATGCGTGACCTCTGCGGACGGCTCTGCGGTGCGCATCGGCAACTGCTCCGGTTTCTACGGCGACCGGCACGCCGCGATGCGCGAGATGTTGACCGGCGGCGACCTCGACTACCTCACCGGCGACTATCTGGCCGAGCTGACCATGCTGATCCTGGCCCGCGACCGGGCCAAGTCCGCCGACCGCGGCTACGCCAAGACCTTTCTCACCCAACTCGAGGAGTGCCTCGGCACGGCGCTCGACAAGGGCGTGCGGATCGTCGCGAATGCGGGCGGGCTCAACCCGGCAGGTCTTGCCGACGCGGTGCGCGGGCTGGCCGAACGCCTCGGCCTGCAGCCCAATGTGGCCCACGTCGAGGGCGACGACCTCGTGGCGCGGGCGGACGAGTTGGGCTTCGGGTCGCCGTTGGCCGCCAATGCCTACCTCGGCGCGTGGGGCATCGTCGACTGCCTCAACAGCGGCGCCGACGTCGTCGTCACCGGACGGGTCACCGACGCGTCGGTCATCGTCGGACCCGCCGCAGCCCACTTCGGTTGGGCGCGTGACGATTACGACCGGCTCGCCGGTGCGGTGGTCGCGGGCCACGTCATCGAGTGCGGGGTGCAGGCCACCGGCGGCAACTACGCCTTCTTCACCGAGGTCCCCGATCTGACGTACGCCGGGTTCCCGCTGGCCGAGGTCTACGACAACGGCGCGTCGGTGATCACCAAGCATCCAGGCACCGGCGGCCTGGTCAGCGTCGACACCGTGACCGCGCAGCTGCTGTACGAGATCTCCGGCGCGCGCTACGCCAACCCCGATGTGACGGTGCGGATGGACAGCATCGAGCTGTCGCCCGACGGCGCCGACCGGGTGCGCATCGACGGGGTGCGCGGCGAGCCGCCGCCACCGACGCTGAAGGTGTCGCTCAACAGCATCGGCGGCTTCCGCAACTCGATGACGTTCGTGCTGACGGGGCTGGACATCGAGGCCAAGGCCGAGCTGGTGCAACGGCAGCTGACATCCGGGCTGGCCGTCAAACCCGCCGAGATGGAGTGGACGCTGGCGCGCACCGACCACCCCGACGCCGACACCGAAGAGACCGCCAGCGCGCTGCTGCACTGCGTGGTGCGCGACCCCGACCCGGCCAACGTCGGCCGTCAGTTCTCCTCGGCCGCAGTCGAATTGGCGCTGGCCAGCTATCCGGGCTTCACCACCACGGCCCCGCCCGGCGACGGCCAGGTGTACGGCGTGTTCACGCCGGGCTACGTCGACGCCGCCGAGGTGCCGCACATCGCCGTGCACGCCGACGGCACCGGCGTCGACATCCCCGCCGCGACCGAGACCAAGGTGCTCGAGCCCGTCGCACCGTTCGCGCTACCCGAACCGATGCCGTTCGAGGACACCCAGCGCGTCCCACTCGGCCGCATCGCGGGCGCCCGCAGCGGCGACAAGGGCGGCAGCGCCAACGTCGGCGTATGGGTCCGCACCACCGATCAGTGGCGTTGGCTGTCGCACGCGCTCACCATCGACAAGCTCCGCGAAATGCTGCCCGAGACAGCCGATTTGGAGGTCACCCGCCACCTCCTGCCCAATCTTCGCGCTGTGAACTTCGTGATCGAAGGCATCCTCGGCGCGGGCGTGGCCTATCAGGCCCGCTTCGACCCACAGGCAAAAGGCCTTGGCGAATGGCTCCGAAGCCGCTACATCGAAATACCCGAAAGGTTCCTGTAATGAGCATCTGGCACACCCCCGAGCGTGAAGAGCTGCGGAAGGCGGTGCGCGCGTTCGCCGAACGCGAGGTGTTGCCGTACGTCGACGAGTGGGAGCGCGAGGGCATGCTGCCGCGTGAGCTTCACGTCAAGGCCGGCGAGGCGGGCCTGCTGGGCGCCGGCTTCCCCGAGTCCGTCGGCGGCGGTGGCGGCGACGGCGCCGACACCCTGACCATTACCGAGGAACTGCACTACGCCGGCGTACCCGGCGGCGTCTTCGCGTCGTTGTTCACCTGCGGCATCGCGGTCCCGCACATGATCCACTTCGGCAGCAAGGAACTGATCGACACCTACGTGCGGCCGACGCTGCGCGGCGAGAAGATCGGCTCGCTGGCGATCACCGAACCCGGCGGCGGGTCGGACGTCGGCCACCTGACCACCAAGGCCGTGCGCGACGGCGATGACTACATCATCAACGGCGCCAAGACGTACATCACCTCCGGTGTCCGGGCCGACTTCGTCGTCACCGCCGCACGTACCGGTGGCCCTGGCGCAGCTGGCATTTCGCTGATCGTCGTCGACAAGGGCACCCCCGGCTTCGAGGTCACTCGCAAGCTCGACAAGATGGGCTGGCGGTCCTCTGACACCGCCGAGCTGTCCTACACCGACGTCCGCGTGCCCGCCTCCAACCTGATCGGCCAGGAGAACACCGGCTTCATCCAGATCGCCTCGGCGTTCGTCTCCGAGCGCGTCGGCCTGGCCGTGCAGGCCTACGCGGGCGCGCAGCGCTGCCTCGACCTCACCGTCGAGTGGTGCCGCAACCGCGAGACGTTCGGAAAGCCGCTGATCGCGCGGCAGTCCGTGCAGAACACGCTGTCGGAGATGGCGCGCCGCATCGACGTCGCCCGCGTCTACACCCGCCACGTCCTCGAGCGGCAACTGGCGGGCGAGGCGAACCTGATCGCCGAGGTCTGCTTCGCCAAGAACAACGCCGTCGAGGCCGGCGAGTGGGTGGCCAACCAGGCCGTGCAACTGTTCGGCGGCATGGGCTACATGGCCGAGTCCGAGGTCGAGCGCCAGTACCGCGACATGCGAATCCTCGGTATCGGCGGCGGGACAACCGAAATCCTCACCTCGCTGGCCGCCAAGACGCTTGGATACCAGATGTGACAACACTGACGTCGACGCTGGACCCCCGCTCGCCCGGTTACGCCGAGGCCGCCGAGAACATGACGGCCAAGCTCGCCGAGCTGGAAGCCGAGCACGCCAAGGCGCTGGCGGGCGGCGGCGAGAAGTACGTCAAACGACATCACGACCGCGGGAAGATGACGCCGCGCGAGCGAATCGAGATGCTGGTCGACCCGGACTCACCGTTTCTGGAGTTGAGCCCGCTCGCGGCGTGGGGCAGCCAGTACACGCTGGGCGCCAGCGTGGTCACCGGCATCGGCGTCGTCGAAGGCGTCGAGTGCGTGCTGGTGGCCAACGACCCGACGGTCAAGGGCGGCACCTCCAATCCGTGGACGCTGAAGAAGCAGTTGCGCGCCAACCAGATTGCGTTCGAGAACCGGCTGCCGCTGATCACTCTGGTGGAGTCCGGCGGCGCCGACCTGCCGACCCAGAAGGAGATCTTCATCCCCGGCGGGCGGGGGTTCCGCGACCTCACGAGGCTCTCGGCGGCGGGCATCCCGACCATCGCGTTGGTGTTCGGCAACTCTACTGCGGGCGGTGCCTACATGCCCGGCATGTCCGACCACGTGGTGATGATCAAGGAACGCTCGAAGGTGTTCCTGGCCGGCCCGCCCCTGGTGAAGATGGCCACCGGCGAGGAGTCCGACGACGAGTCGCTCGGCGGCGCCGAAATGCACGCCAGGGTTTCGGGGTTGGCCGACTACTTCGCGGTCGACGAACTCGACTGCATCCGGATCGGCCGTCGCATCGTCGCCAGGCTGAACTGGCGCAAGCAGGGTCCGACACCGCGGCCGGTCACCGAACCGCGCTACGACGCCGAGGAACTGGTCGGCATCGTGCCGTCCGATCTGCGGATCCCGTTCGATCCGCGCGACGTGATCGCCCGCATCGTCGACGGCTCGGACTTCGACGAGTTCAAGCCGCTCTACGGCTCGTCGCTGGTGACCGGGTGGGCCGACCTCTACGGCTATCCGATCGGCATCCTCGCCAACCACCGCGGCGTGCTGTTCTCCGAGGAGTCACAGAAGGCCACCCAGTTCATCCAGCTGGCCAACCGCTCCGACACGCCATTGCTGTTCCTGCACAACACAACCGGTTACATGGTCGGTAAGAAGTACGAGGAAGGCGGGATGATCAAGCACGGCTCGATGATGATCAACGCCGTCTCGAACTCGACCGTCCCGCACATCTCGCTGCTGATCGGCGCCTCATACGGCGCCGGGCACTACGGGATGTGCGGCCGCGCCTACGACCCGCGCTTCCTGTTCGCGTGGCCGAGCGCGAAGTCGGCGGTGATGGGCGGCGCGCAACTGGCGGGCGTGCTGTCGATCGTCAACCGCGCCGCGACCGAGGCCCGCGGGCAGAAGGTCGACGAGGAGGCCGACGCCGCGATGCGCGCTGCGGTCGAGGGCCAGATCGAAGCCGAGTCGCTGCCGATGGTGCTGTCCGGGATGCTCTACGACGACGGCGTCATCGATCCGCGCGATACCCGCACCGTGTTGGGAATGTGTCTGTCCGCCATCGCGAATGGCCCGATCAAGGGGACGTCGAACTTCGGCGTCTTCCGGATGTGAGTCCGATGGTCACACGAGTCCTCGTCGCCAACCGCGGAGAGATCGCCCGCCGCGTGTTCGCCACCTGCCGTCGCCTCGGCATCGGCACGGTCGCCGTCTATACCGACCCCGACGCGGGATCGCCGCACGTCGCCGAGGCGGACGCGCGGGTCCGGCTGGAGGGCCGCAACGGCTATCTCGATGCGGCGCAGTTGATCTCGGCGGCGCGGGCTTCTGGCGCCGACGCCGTCCATCCCGGTTACGGGTTCCTTTCCGAGAACCCGGATTTCGCCTTCGCGGTGATGGACGCCGGGCTGACGTGGATCGGTCCGCCCGTCGCCGCGGTGGCCGCGATGGGCTCGAAGATCGAGGCCAAGAAGATGATGGCCGCCGCGGGTGTGCCGGTGCTCGACGAACTCGATCCCGAAGCGGTCACCGCCGACCAGCTGCCGGTGCTGATCAAGGCGTCGGCGGGCGGGGGCGGACGCGGTATGCGCGTGGTCCGCGAATTGTCCGAGCTGCCAGGGCAAGTGGAGGCCGCGCGCCGCGAGGCGCAGTCGGCGTTCGGCGACCCGACGGTGTTCTGCGAGCGCTACCTCGCCACCGGCCACCACGTCGAGGTCCAGGTGCTCGCCGATCAGCACGGCACCGTGTGGGCCGTCGGCGAGCGCGAATGCTCCATCCAGCGTCGCCACCAGAAGATCATCGAAGAGGCGCCGTCACCCCTCGTCGAACGCACACCGGGCATGCGCGACAAGCTGTTCGACGCCGCGCGGCTCGCGGCGGCCGCGATCGGATACACCGGCGCGGGCACCGTCGAGTTCATGGCCGATGGTCGCGGCGACTTCTTCTTCCTGGAGATGAACACCCGCCTGCAGGTCGAGCACCCTGTCACCGAGGCCACCACCGGCCTCGACCTCGTCGCGCTGCAACTGGACGTCGCCGACGGCGGCCGCCTCGATCCCGAGCCACCGCCCGCCCGCGGGTACTCGATCGAGGCCCGGCTGTACGCCGAGGACCCCGCCAAGAACTGGCAGCCGCAGGCGGGCTCGGTGCACCGCTTCGAAGTGCCCAACACCACAACCGAATTCGGGCTTCTCGAGGGGCTCGGTGTGCGCGTCGACACCGGTGTCGTCAGCGGATCCGAGGTGTCGGTGTTCTACGACCCGATGCTGGCGAAGGTCATCGCGTACGCCCCGACGCGGCGCCAGGCAGCGGCTCTGCTCGCCGACGCGCTGGCCCGCACCCGCATCCACGGCGTACGCACCAACCGCGATCTCCTCGTCAACGTGCTGCGGCACCCGGCATTCCTCGGCGGCGCGACCGATACCGCGTTCTTCGACACGCACGGCTTGGCCGAGTTGGCCACTCCGCTCGCCGACCAGCGCGCCGTCGAGCTCTCGGCCGTGGCCGCCGCGCTGGCCGATGCCGCCGAGAATCGCCGCAGCGCAACCGTATTCGCGGCAGCACCCAGTGGCTGGCGCAACCTACCCTCCGGCTATCAGGTCAAGCGTTTCGAGTGCGCAGGCGAGACGCACGAGGTGCGCTACCGCATGACCCGCGGCGGGCTGGACCTGCCCGACCACGAGGGCGTGCGCCTCGTGTCGGCGGCGCCGGATCAGGTGGTGCTGGCAGTCGACGGGGTGGATCGCCCGTTCGACGTGGCCCGCTACGGCGACGACGTTTTCGTCGACTCCGCGCTGGGCCCGGTGCAACTCGTCGCGCTGCCACGTTTCCCGGATCCAACGGCCGCGCTCGCGCACGGATCCCTGCTCGCGCCGATGCCGGGCTCGATCCTGCGCGTCGGCGCCGCGGTGGGCGATGCCGTCACCGCGGGCCAGCCGCTGATCTGGATGGAAGCCATGAAGATGGAGCACACCGTGGCCGCACCGGGCGACGGCATGCTCGTCGAACTCAACGTCGAACCCGGCCAGCAGGTCGATGTCGGCACCGTACTCGCCCGTGTGGACGACCAGCCAAAGGAGAGCGCCTGATGACGCAGACCGACAACGGCTTCATCGAAAGCGAAGAACGCCAGGCCCTGCGCAAGTCGGTGGCCGCGATGGCCGCGAACTACGGCCAGGACTACTACCTGGACAAGGCGCGGGCTGACGAGCACACCGACGAATTGTGGAATGAGGCAGGCAAACTCGGCTTCATCGGCGTCAACCTGCCGGAGGAGTACGGCGGCGGCGGCGCGGGCATGTACGAACTGTCCATCGTCATGGAGGAGATGTCGGCGGCCGGGTGTCCGCTGCTGCTGATGGTGGTCTCCCCCGCGATCAACGGCACGATCATCGCCAAGTTCGGCACCGAAGAGCAGAAGAAGCGGTGGCTGCCCGGTATCGCCGACGGCTCGATCACGATGGCGTTCGCGATCACCGAACCCGACGCCGGTTCGAACAGCCACCGCATCACCACCACGGCCCGCCGCGACGGCAGCGACTGGATCCTCAACGGCCAGAAGGTGTTCATCTCCGGCGTGGACCAGGCGCAGGCCGTGCTGGTCGTCGGCCGCACGGAAGACCACAAGACGGGCAACCTCAAGCCCGCGCTGTACATCGTGCCGACCGACACCCCAGGTTTCACCTGGACCAAGATCGATATGGAGATGGTCAGCCCGGAGAACCAGTTCCAGGTCTTCCTCGACGACGTCCGGCTGCCATCGGACGCGCTGGTGGGCTCCGAGGACGCCGCGATCGCGCAACTGTTCGCCGGGCTGAACCCCGAGCGGATCATGGGCGCGGCCAGCGCGGTGGGCATGGGCCGGTTCGCGATCAACAAGGCCGTCGATTACGTCAAGTCGCGTCAGGTGTGGAAGACGCCGATCGGCGCCCACCAGGGGCTCTCACATCCGTTGGCGCAGAACCACATCGAAGTCGAACTCGCCAAGCTGATGCTGCAGAAGGCCGCGACGCTGTACGACGCCGGCGACGACGTCGGTGCCGCAGAGGCGGCGAACATGGCCAAGTACGCCGCGGCTGAGGCGTCGGTGCGCGCGGTCGACCAGGCCGTGCAGTCGCTCGGCGGCAACGGGCTGACCAAGGAGTACGGCATCGCCGCCGCGGTGACGGCGTCGAAGCTGGCGCGCATCGCGCCGGTCAGCCGTGAGATGGTGCTCAACTTCGTCGCGCAGACGTCGTTGGGTCTGCCACGCTCTTACTGATGAAGACTGTCGTCCACTACACCGTCGAGGGTCCCGTCGCGCGGCTGACGCTGGACTCGCCAGACAACCGCAATGCGCTCTCCACAGCGTTGGTCAACCAGTTGCGGCAGGGGTTGTGCGATGCGTCCGACGACTCGTCGGTGCGGGCGGTCGTGCTGACCCACACCGGTGGCACGTTCTGCGCGGGCGCCGACCTGTCGAAGGCAAGCGGCGGCGATCCCGCCGAGGCGGTCGCCGAGAACGGACGCCAGATGGTGTCGGTGCTGCGGTCGATCCTCGAGATGCCGAAGCCGGTCATCGGCGCCATCGACGGACATGTCCGGGCCGGCGGGATGGGCCTCGTCGGCGCGTGCGACATCGTCGTGGCGGGGCGCAAGAGCACCTTCGCGCTGACCGAGGCGAGGATCGGGGTGGCGCCGTCGATCATCTCGCTGACCCTGCTGCCGAAGATGTCGGCGCGGGCCGCGGGCCGCTACTTCGTGACCGGGGAGAAGTTCGGCGCCGACGAGGCCGCGGCGATGGGTCTGGTGACGATCGCTGCCGACGACGTCGACGCGGCCGTTTCGAGGCTGACGGCCGAGATCGCAACGGGATCGCCGCAGGGCCTCGCGGCGTCAAAAGCGCTGACCACAGCATCTGTTTTGGATGCATTCGATGACCGCGCCGAGGCGCTGACCAGGCAGTCTGCGGAGCTGTTCGTGTCCGACGAGGCCCGCGAGGGAATGCTTTCTTTTCTGGAAAAGCGTCCGCCCAACTGGGCCATCTGACTCATACCAGGGAGCCCCACCGCGGGCCTGTGAGCAAACATAGTTTGCTGGCTTCGCTGTGCCCGAGGCTGAGAAAACTGGCGTAGCGGACTACGCGTGTCGCAGACACGCCGATGCGGTAACAAAGGATGCATACGGATCGAATGGTTGTCGGCTGGCGCCGGTACGCCCCGTAACCACATCGGTGAAGTACGTGTCTAGCTGCGCTTTTGCAGTGATTCTCTCATTCGGAAAGCGCAGCAAACAATGTTTGCTGGATCGTTTCAGAAGGCCTCTCGGTGCGCAGAACGTTCTGACGTCAGAGATAATAAGAAAGCACTTGCGCGAACGGCTGAGTTGTGGACTATAGTGTGTTAACTGAGCGGCGAGCAAAGGCAGGCCGGTCACAAACTTCAAGTCAAGGAGACACGATGAAGATCAAGTCCATTGCGGCTGCTGGCGCCATCAGCGCCGGTCTGGGCATCGCCGGCTTCTTCGCCGGCACCGGCACCGCATCGGCCGCATGCACCGACGACCCCATCCCCGTGGGCGAGCGCGTCGGATGCCTCACCAACGCGTCACTCGCCGAGTTCGCGCGGACGACCAGCCCGGCCTACAACATCGACGTGTTCCTGAACGGTCAGAACGAGGTAGCCGGCGATCCCACCACTAACAACGGTCTCGGCATCCTCGACCAGCCGCAGACGTTCGTGGATAGCGTCGGCGAATTCCTGAGCGGACCGAAGGCTCCGGACCCAGCGCCTCAGTCAGGAAGCGGCCTCTGAGCCTCAATAAGTCAACGGGCATCTGCTTAGTGCAGGTGCCCGTTTTCTTTTGCGCGTAGGGTCGGTCACCGATGGCACGCGAAGTTCTGATCACTGGCGCGACCGGCACACTCGGCCACCGGGTGGTGTGCGAGGCCACCGATGCCGGCCACAAAGTCCGCGCGCTGAGCCGCAAACCCCACGTCGGCTACACCGGTGTGCACTGGGCGCAGGGCGATCTGCTCAGCGGCGAGGGCATCGACGACGCGCTCGAGGGCATCGACACCGTCATCCACTGCGCAACGCAGGGCACGCGCGACAAGGACGTCGCCTCCGCCCACAACCTCTTCTCCGCCGCGCGCCGAGCCAAGACGGACAACATCATCTACGTGTCGATCGTCGGGATCGACCGCATCCCGCTGCCCTATTACAAGACCAAGCTCCGGGTCGAAGAAGCGCTCGAAGCGTCAGGCCTCGGCCACACGATCATTCGCGTCACGCAGTTTCACGACTTGATCGAGATGACGTTCAAGATGCAGCGATTCTCACCCGTGCTGTCCGCCGTCAAGGGTGTGCGGTTCCAGCCCATCGACACCCGCGACGTCGCCACCCACCTGGTCTCGATGATCGACGACGGCCCCCGGGGTCGCGTCGACGACATCGGTGGACCCGCGGTGCTGGGCCACGACGATCTCGGCCGCCTCTATCTTTCGTCGCGCGGCAGCCGGCGACGCGTCGTGTCACTGCCAGTGCCCGGTGGCATCGTCGCGGGATACAAGACCGGCGCGAACCTCGTACCGGCAAATCCGATCGGAAAAATCGGCTTCGCCCAGTACCTGACGCGTTCTACATGATCTGCCTGTGCTTCTACTTGGCTTCGTCGTAGGCTCGTCTGTGATGAGCACCCCAGCGTCGCGAAACAGATCGGAGCCTGCCGCAGACACCGATCGCATGCAGGCAGCGCAGCTCCTTGCCGATGCCGCTGCGGCGGGTCGCTTGCCGATGACCGAGTACGAGGCGCGGTTGACCAAGGCCTATGCGGCCAAGACGTATGACGAACTGCAGCGGCTGAGCGCCGATCTGCCCGGCGCCGCGACTGCCCGTAGGGGCGCCCCGCTGCATCCCGCGCCATCGACACTGCTGCTGGCGATCATGAGCGGATTCGAACGCCGCGGTCGGTGGAACGTGCCGAAGAAGTTGACGACGTTCGCGCTGTGGGGCGGCGGAGTGATCGACCTGCGCTACGCCGACTTCACCTCACCCGAGGTCGAGATCCACACCTACTCGATCATGGGCGGCCAGACGATTCTGGTGCCGCCCGAGGTGAACGTCGAACTGCGCGGCCACGGCGTAATGGGAACGTTCGATCATCTCGAGAACGAAAAGGGTCTGCCCGGCGCGCCTCGTGTGAAGGTCCGCGGCTTCTCGCTGTGGGGCAAGGTCGCCGTGAAACGCAAGAAACGCAGGGCCAGCTAGCGCCGACCCCGCGCTTGGCGCGTTATCTCTAGGTGCACTGCCGGAAGCCGAACGCGGGCGCTCCACTGCTGGGGTCGCCCTTCAAGTTGCACTCGCGCACGGGGAGTACGTTGCCCAACTGATCGGCTGGGGGCGTGTTCAGCACTCCCTTGAACGACCCGTTGGATCCAGTGCCCTTTGTGTATTCGTACTTGCCGGACTTTTCGTTGAAAGTGAGATCGCCTCGCGTGCCGAATGTTTGGTGATACCCGGTGCCAAGAGGCGAATCGTCAAGGGTCTTGTTGAAGGCGGTCGACTGGTTGAACACCGAGTCGCCGAACTGTTGCGCCAGCCGAACGCCGGGCGCCGGGTTGGTCAGGTCCGGGCGGCCGACGGATGCCCCAGGCGTTTCCGGATTGACCTGATCTCCGTCTTTCGTCGGGTTCACATCGGCCGCCGCGATACCTGCCGGCGCAAATGCCGCCAGCGCGCCGCCCGCGGCCAGGCCGCCGATGACCGTCCGCGTGCGCCGCGATCTTTCGGACATGCGCCGATGCTTTGCCATTAATGGGTCCCCTTCAAGAAAGCAGCCACCTCCTCAGGCGGCTCATTGAGCGCAATGTAACGCATGCGATCCCCGTTATCGCGGCCAAATGCATATCACCGCAGTGGAATTCGTGAAGTCCGTTTAACATGCCGCCTTCGAAGAAGTCGGCTGAATCGAGTGTGACCTACGCCATATTTTCACGATCGTCAAATGCGCTGTCGCTTCACACCGGGTGAACGCAAACACCGTCGCGGTCGCGAGTGGCCACGTCAAGGGCGAACTCGTCGGCGTCTCGGTCAGACACCGAATTGCGCCGAAGGACCGTTGATCCCGGGCTGCTCGCTAGACCACCTTTGAAGGCCTTCCGCAGCGGTAATGCATACCGCGTCAACATTGCTGTGCATCTCGAACAGCAGGTGCGAATGTTTTGTCGATTCGCTCCCATCGCGTCAGCTAAGTTGCCACGATCGCGAAATGACCAGGTTTCTCCGTGGCAACCCGATGCTGCTCGTGCGGACGCTGCCGGTTGCCCTCGGCATGATTCTGCTCAAGTGGCTCTATGACCAGAGCTCGCTCAGGCTCCTTGAACTCAGCCCGCTGCTCACGGGCGTCATCGCTGCCGAGGTGTTCATCATCGGCTTCATCCTGAACGGCACCGCCGCGGACTTCAAAGAGGCCGAGCGCATTCCCGGCGAGTTGAGCGCGAGCCTGGAGTCGATTGCCGACGAGTGCCTGATCATGGATGCCGAACTCGATCTGCCGGAAGCCCGTCAGTGCCTCTCGGTGCTGGCAGAGATCGCCGGGTCCGTCCGCATGTGGCTGCTGCATGACACGGACGTCGATGACGTCCTCGCCGATCTGCGCCGACTCAACCCGCTCTTCATTGTGTTCGCCCCGAAGATCCAGGCCGGTTTCACGACCCGGTTGAAGTCCGAACAAGCCAACATCCGCAAGTTGGTCATCCGGATGGACACGATGCGGCGCACCTCATATGTCTCGGCCGGGTATCTCATCGCGGAGGTCACGGCTCTGATGATCCTGATCCTGTTGATAGTCACCGATCTTGGACCCATCGCGCCGACGATCCTCGTGGTCGGCGTGATCACCTACCTGATGGTGTACGTGCTGGCGTTGATCCGCGACATCGACAATCCCTTCGAGTACCGTGGCGGGCTGCCCGGCCCGGCCGACGTGGATCTGGGCGTCCTCGAGAGTTGTGAGGCTCGGCTGGATGTTCTGGCGAAGACGAGCCTGAGCGCTTGACCGTTTCCACGATTTATGGCTAACCAATCGCCTTAGCCATGATCTCGTTTCTGTTGATCTTGTTCGACAATTATTGAGGTCGGTAGTGCGCGTAAGCCCTGTTCAAAGCCGCTAGTTCCGTTGCGGATGCAAGTAGCTTCGAAATTTCCGGTGAATTTGCCAAGAAAACTGTTGACCGGCAATAACTTTCTGGGTGAAAGCAACCAGAAGGAATCGCAATGTTGAAAATCACAACCGCCATCCTGGTCGCTGGCGCGGGCCTGACATTGGCTCCGCTGGCCTCTGCCGATCCGGCTCCCGGCGTCTACACGGCAACGATCATCGACTCCGGCAAGTCGAACAAGGAAGGCTCTGTGCCGGGATGGACGATTGACCCATGCGGGCCGGATTGCATCCATGTGGGCACGGCTGGGGCATCGAGCGGCTTCGACCTGCACCGCGACGACCTTGGCTGGGTGGGGGACTCCTCCGACGGAACCTGGAGGCTTGAAGAGAACTCGATGGTGCTCACCCTCACCGATCCGGAGCTGGTCGTCGCCATCGCCCTCATGCGATAGCCACCTGTCGACACAGTTCTATCCACAGTTACGACTTCATCCACAGATCTCGACTTGACGGTGGCTGTCGCACATTTGTTCGAATAGTTTCGAGGTGTGAAGTCAGCGCAGCAAGACGAGATCCGCGTCGCACTCGATGCGATCGACGCGGGTTACGCCCGGCTGCGCGCCGCATGCTCTGATTCAGTCGGAAACGCCTACCGCGTGGAGATCGCCGAACGTCTGGAGCGGCAACACCGAATCAACCGTGGGCAGATGTACCGGTTCTTCGGTGAGCTCGCCGAGCCGCCCGATGGACCCGACGACCCCGATCTCCCCCGCGGCACGGTCATCTGCAAGCTGCTGTGGCAGCGTCTGCGTATCACCGCTGCCGAAGCGAGGCGCCGCACGAAGATCGCCGGCCGTATCTGCCCGCGCCGCACGCTGACCGGACCGCAACTTCCCGCCGAGCTTCCCCTTTTGGCCGCCGCCGTCGCCGACGGCGAAGTCGACGACGACCACATCGACGCCGTGTGCAAGGGCATCGACAACTTGCCGTCAGTCGTGCGTGACACCAAAAAGGATGTCTGCGAACGAATTCTGGTGCGGCATGCGAAAAAACAGACCGCTACGTTCGTCGCGAATCTCGCCACCGACATCGCAGCAGAGCTCAATCCCGACACCGTCTTCGACGAGGAGGACCGCCGGCGCAAAGCCGAAATTCATATGGGCCGCCAGCAGCCCGACGGTATGACCTATTTCCACGGCTGGGCGGACCCGGAATTGCGTGGCTACCTCGAAGCCGCCAAGGCCGCCGTCAGGGCCGGTCGCCACCAGCCGCACAACTCTGCCGCCGAACCCGACGACCGCAACGCCCCAGCGGGTGACGTCGGCCAGCTCGAGCTGATTGACGAGCTTCAAGCAGACGGTGACACCGGCGCCCAACCCAACAACGACGACCGAACAGCGGCCTCACCCGTCGACGGCGAGCACGTCGAGGCGGAGATCGACACCCGCACCCCGGCCCAGAGACTGCACGATGCACTCAAGCTCGGCATGCGGGCGGGTATCTCGTCAGGCATCTACGGTCAACACCGCGGACTGCCGGTCACCCTCATCGCGACCGCCACATTGGCCCAAATCGAGCAGGCCATACATGCGATCAACGATCCGAGCATCCCGATGCCGCCGGCCGCCCGTACCGGCGGCGGCTCTCGGATACCCATGCGCGATCTACTTCGTATGGCGGCCAACGCGATCCACTACCTCGCGATATTCGACGACCACAGCGAGCGGCCGCTCTACCTCGGCCGCACCAAACGCATCGCCTCAGCTGACCAGCGCATCATCTGCTATGCCCGCGACCGCGGCTGCACCAGACCCGGATGCACGGAACCCGGCTACCACTGCGACGTCAACCATGAGCCACCGTGGAACCCGGACGGCCGGACCGACGCCGACTGCCTGTTCTTCGACTGCGGACCCGACCACGCCCTCATCACGAAGGGCCTGCTGCAAACCGAAGTCACCGACACCGGCAGGCTCGCCTACCTCGACAGCGATGGGAAGCCGGAGATCAACCTCGCCCATCACCCCGAAGAACTGTTGAAGGAACTCTTCGAGGACGACGAGGAAGAGCGCGGCGGCGGAGATCCGTAGCGGCCATCGTCAATATTGTTGCCGCACAACAACCTCTCGCGATCATCGGTGTAAGTTGATAGCCGAAAAATCGACGGCTGCGTAAACCAGCTGGTCGCCACCCTGCCCCATCGAACGCTGCGACGAGTCCGATCCATTTCGGCTACGTGAAGGCGGAAGTGGGTCCATGCTGACCATGGGCAGCAAATCACTTGCTGCCCACCAACGAGGGGATGGTCGATGCGACGCAACAAAAGCGGAACACGGACGAGCTGGATCACGGCTGCTGCGGCCGGCGGCGTATTGGCCGGGATCGCCGTGCCGTTCGCCATCGCGGGAGTAACCACGATGGGCGTGTCCGCTCCAGCGGTCTCCCCCGCCGTACCGACCTACCAGGCCGACGACGCCGCGTGCAGCTGGTTGGGGTGGGCACATCCGGCGTGCGCAGGCGGTGCATTCGACTCCGTACCCGACGACGGTATTCCGGGAGACAACGCGGCGATCGGCGGAATTCCAGCCCCGGCGTTGGTGCCGAACACCAACGGCACCATGAGCCTTCCCGGCGTGCCCGGGGCAGTGTAGAACCACACGTCGCCGCGGCGCACTAACGCCGGCGTCGCGACCGCAAATAGTCGCCGACGACCGCGGCGCCCAATCCATCGAGATCGGGTACCACCACACGTCCCTCGACGCGGCGCGCGACCTGATCGATGAACCGAGCCAGGCCGGGATCGTTGCCCAGCCGGAAGATGGTGACCTGCGCGCCGAGCCTGGCCATGTCGTCAAAACCCTTGACAGTGTGGGCGATAGTGCGCGGATGCGGCGGATAGTCGAAGAACACACCCGGCGGCTGAGCCGCCGATTCAGGCCCAGGGCCGTCTCCATACCTCTCCAGGTGTGCGGTGGGCTCCCCATCGGTCACGACGAGCACAACCGGCTGCGCATTCGGATGACGACGCAGGTGCCGCCCCGCCAGCGCCAGGGCATGGTGCAGGTTCGTGCCCTGCTCGTACACACCCTCCAACCCGGTCAGCTCCGCCGGGGTCACCGTCCTCGCATAGCGGCCAAAAGCGATGATCTGCAACGCATCCGACCGGAACCGGGTGCTCACCAGATGGCTCAGTGCCAGCGCCGTGCGCTTCATCGGCAGCCAGCGGTTCTCCATCACCATCGAGAACGACGTGTCCACCAGCAGCGCCACCGCAGCCTGCTGACGCGTCTCGGTCTCCGACACCTCGACGTCGTCGACGGTGATGCGGATCGGCATCTCCGTCACACCGGCGCCGGCCTGCCGCAGCACCGCATTGGTCAACGTGCGCGTGACGTTCCACGGCTCGGTGTCGCCGAACTGCCACGCCCGCGTCGCACCCGTCATCTCCCCTGCGGCGCCGGCGCGACGCGTCTCACGCTCACCGTGGCGACCTGAAAGCTGTTGCGCCACATCCCGCAACGCCGTCTGCCCCAGCTGGCGCATCGCCTTCGGCGACAACCGCCACTGCCCGTCCGACCCGCGATCCAAAAAGCCCTGCTCCATCAGAGCCTTCTCCAGCTCCGACAGCGTGCGAGCGTCGACGGCCGCCTCGTTCCCGAGCTGGCGGGCCAGCATCTCCAGGTCGACGTCCTCCATCGTCGCGCCCGCATAGCTCTGCGACAGCGCCTCGGCGAGCTGCTCGAGTTCGGCGATGTCCTGCATGGCCTGCGTACCCTCGCCCATGCCCATCGGGTTGTCGCCGGAGAAGCGCGACGAACCGGTCCAGTCCTCGCCCGGCCGCGCCGCCTGCAGATGCCCATCCAACCGGTTCAGCGCGTTCATCAGCGACGGCGAACCAAATGCCTGCTGTGCCAACGCATCCAACTCGGCACGCTGATCGGGCGACAGGCTGTTGCGGAACCGCTGCGCGGCCGCCGCCCGCTGCGCCAGCGAGTCAAGCAGCTCGTCGACATTCTTGGGGTTCTCCGGGAAGAAGTCCCCGTGCTTGCGCATGAAGTCGTCGAAGTCCTGCTGGGTGTCCTCCCCGCGGGCGTGCTTGTCCAACAGGTCGTTCAGATCGTCGAGCATCTCGTTGACGCGCTGACGATCCTCGTCGGTGGCGTTCTCCAGCGCCTGCTTCATCCCGGCGAAGCGCTGGTCGAGCATCTCGCGGCCGAGCAGATCCTTGATCTGGTCGTACTTCTCGCGGGCCTCCTGGCTGCGCCACTCGTAGTCGGACAGTTCCTGCACGGCCTTGGCGGGCGACGGCGGCAGCGACTCGATCCGCATCTCCTGAAAGCGGGCGTCGTCGTCGAGCGCCCGCGCCAGTTCCTTGCGCTCGGCCAGCACGGCCTCGTCGAGCAGCTTCTTGATCTCCTGCAGTGTGCCGTCAAGGTTGTTGCGCTGCAACAACTCCCGGCGTCTGCGGTTCGCCTCGGCGGCCAGCTTGTCGGCGCCGCGCATGTTCTGGGTGCCGCGCCGCAGCAGCTCCTGCAACGCGCGACGCGGCGACGCGCCCTCCATCACGTCCTGCCCGATCGCCTCGAGGGCCTCGCGCAGGTCCACCGGCGGCGCCAGCGGATCGGGACCGCCGGTGTAGCCGGAGTAACGGGCCGAGCGCCCGTGGCCGCGTTTAGCCATAGACGGTTTCGCCCTCGCCGGACACCTTGTCGATGCGCTTGGCCAAATACAGTGCTTCCAAAGCCAATTCGACCGCGGCGGCGCGCTGACCGTCCGACGTCGCACCCAACCGCTCCTGCACCTGCGCGATCGCGTGCACCTCGGGCACCGCGCCGAGCACATCACGCGCCGACACCCGTTCGCCCGTCGTCACCGCCGTGCCGCCCTCGATCGCGACGACGAGGGGCCCGACGTCGATGCCGCCGAGCAGCCGCTGCGCGGTGTCGGCCGTCGCACGCCGCAACAGGTGCTCGAGGATGGCCTGCTCGCGGCCCTCCTCACCGGATTCGAACTCCAGCTTGCCGCGCAGCACGTCGATCACCGTGCCGAGATCGACGACGCGGGCCACCGGGTCGTCCTCGCCGAGGATCGCCGAGCGGTGCCGGGCCGCCGCCGCGACGGTCTCGGCCGCCGCGATCGCGAACCGCGCCGATACACCGGAGCGCTGGTCGACCGAACTCGACTCGCGTAGATAGCGGGCGAACCGCGCGAGGATCTGCAGCAGATACTCCGGCACCTCGGCGGACAGATGCGCTTCCTGGCTGATGACGCCCACCTCGGCGTCCAACTCCAGCGGATAGTGCGTGCGGATCTCGGCGCCGAAGCGGTCCTTCAGCGGTGTGATGATGCGGCCGCGGTTGGTGTAGTCCTCGGGGTTGGCGCTTGCCACGACGACGACGTCGAGCGGCAACCGCAGCGTGTAGCCGCGCACCTGGATGTCGCGCTCCTCCATCACGTTGAGCATCGACACCTGGATGCGCTCGGCCAGGTCGGGCAGCTCGTTGACCGCGACGATGCCGCGGTGCGCCCGCGGGATCAGCCCGTAGGCGATGGTCTCCGGGTCACCGAGGCTGCGCCCCTCGGCCACCTTCACCGGGTCGATGTCGCCGACGAGGTCGGCCACGCTGGTGTCGGGCGTCGCCAGCTTCTCGAAGTAGCGCTCGCTGCGATGCCGCCACTCGATCGGCAGATCCTCACCCGACTCCGCGGCCCGCCGGATCGACTCCGGCGTGATCGGCGTATACGGGTGCTCACCCAGCTCCGAGCCCGCGATCACCGGCGTCCACTCGTCGAGCAGGCCGGACAGCGCGCGCAGCAGCCGCGTCTTGCCCTGACCGCGTTCACCGAGCAGAACGACGTCGTGGCCGGCGATCAGGGCGCGCTCGAGCTGAGGCAGGACGGTGTCCTCGAAGCCCAGGATGCCGGGCCACACGTCGCGGCCTTCGGCCAGCGCGGCCAGCAGGTTTTCCCTGATCTCTTCCTTGACGCCCCGCTCGCGATGCCCTGAGGCACGAAGCTCGCCGACGGTCCGGGGCAGATCATTCGATGGAGTCACCACTCCACGCTACGACTGCTGCCCTGGCACGGCACTCGGTACACCCCCGATACGCGTTACGCGAACCTGACGATCGGCTGGGAATAACGCCTAAGCCTCGGTGGGCGGAAGCATCTGGAAGCCGGTCAGGATCATCTCGGCGTCGCGCTTGTAGGTCGGATTCTCCGGGTCGGCGCTCTGCACCGTCAGCGTCATCGCATACGTCCTGTTTTCGACGTGCATCACGGCGGTCACCACTCTGGCGGGGTGCGGTGGCAACCTGCCCAGCTGCGGGGTCACGTAGTCGATGGTCTCGGCGGGCAGTTCGCACAACGAGCCCTGGGTGACCTCGAGGCCGGTCGCGCCGACCGCGTTCTCCAGCGCATCCTGCTGCGAGTCGAACACCTCCCGCGGCTCGGTGATTCCGCGATGGCTCTCGAGCGTCACCACGGCCGTCGGCGCGAATCCGTCGACGACGAGATCCTCGTTGCGCATCGTGAAGCGGATCAATTCGGAGTCCATCAGCCGCACCCGCTTCCAGCCGTCCGGCTGCGGGATCTTCATCACCGGCTCTTCGTCGTTGTGTGCGGGGATCGGGGTCAGCGGCGCGTCGACCGCGGTGCAATCCGACGCCGTCGCAGGCGCCTTGCCCATATCCGGGGCCGGGTACACGCGGACGTCGTCGACGACGCGCGTGCACGCCGTGGCCAGCACGATCGTTGCGGCACCGGCGATCACCGCCGCCGCACGACCCCCCTTCACCATGGACGGCAACCTATCAGTGGGCGAAGTGCCGCGCTCCCGTGACATACAGCGTTACGCCGGCCTTGGTCGCCGCCTCGGTGACGAGTTCGTCGCGCATCGATCCACCGGGATGCACGATCGCCTTCACCCCGGCATTGGTCAGCGTCTCCAAGCCGTCGGGGAACGGGAAGAACGCATCGGATGCGGCGACGGCACCGCGTACCCGGTCGCCGCCGCGTTCGACCGCGAGCCGGGCGGCGTCGACGCGGTTGACCTGTCCCATGCCGACGCCGACGGTGGCGCCGTCTGCAGCGACGACGATCGCGTTCGACTTCACCGCACGGCAGGCCCGCCACGCGAAGACGAGATCGGCCAGCGTCGCAGGGTCGGCGGGCTCGCCGGTGGCCAGCGTCCAGTTCGCCGGATCGTCGCCTGCCGCGTCGAGCGCGTCGCGCTGCTGCAGCAGCAGGCCGCCGCTGACGGGCCGCATCTCGATACCCGCCTCGAGCGGTTCCGACGCGACGAGCACGCGGATGTTCTTCTTGCGCGCAAGCACTTCCACCGCACCGTCTTCGTAGGCGGGCGCGATGATCACCTCGGTGAAGATGTCGGCGACGGTCTCGGCCATCTCGACGCTGACGGTGGTGTTGGCCGCGATGACGCCGCCGAACGCGCTCAGCGGGTCGCACTCGTGGGCCTTGCGGTGGGCGTCGGCGACCGACTTGTTCGAAATGGCGATGCCGCACGGGTTGGCGTGCTTGATGATCGCCACGCACGTCTCTTCGTGGTCGAAGGCCGCGCGCCAGGCCGCGTCGGCATCGGTGAAGTTGTTGTAGGACATCTCTTTTCCGTGCAGCTGCTCGGCCTGCGCCAGGCCGGGCCACGCGGTGTCGTCGCTGTAGAGCGCCGCCTGCTGATGGGGGTTCTCGCCGTAGCGCAGCACGCCGGTGCGCCGCCATGTCCGGCCGAACCAGGCGGGCAGCTTCTGCGCGGGCTCCTCGGGGGCCAGCGTCTCGCCCATCCAGCTGGCGACCGCGACGTCGTACTCGGCGGTGTGCCGGAATGCCAAGGAAGCCAGGATCTTTCGCTCGGCGAGCGTGAATCCGCCTGCGCGGATGGCAGCCAGTACCCCGTCGTAACCGAGCGGATCAACCACCACCGCGACGCTCGGGTGGTTCTTCGCGGCCGCCCGCACCATCGACGGGCCGCCGATGTCGATCTGCTCGACGCACTCATCCTCGCTGGCGCCGGAGGCGACCGTCTCGCTGAACGGATACAGGTTCACCACGACTAGGTCGAAGGGCTCGATGCCGAGTTCCTCCAGCGCGGCAGCATGTTCGGCCTTGCGCAGATCGGCCAGCAGTCCCGCGTGGACGCGCGGGTGCAGGGTCTTCACGCGACCGTCGAGCACCTCGGGGAAGCCGGTCAACTCCTCGACCGGTGTCACCGGAACACCAGCGCCGGCAATGGTTTTGGCGGTCGAGCCGGTGGACACGATCGCCACGCCCGCGTCGTGCAGGCCCTTGGCCAGTTCGGTGAGCCCGCTCTTGTCGTAGACGCTGACCAACGCCCGTCGAATCGGCTTGCGTCCGCTCTCTGTCATCCGATGACCGCCTTTCGTCCAGTCCAGGTCACCCCGCCGGTCGCCAGCGCGGCCAGGACATCCACCAGAAGTCTGCGTTCGACGACCTTGATCCGCTCATGCAGGGTCGCCTCATCGTCGTCGTCGAGCACCGGGACGGGTTGCTGCGCCAGGATCGGCCCGGTGTCGGTGCCCGCATCCACCAGATGCACGCTGCACCCGGTGACCTTGACCCCGTAAGCCAGCGCCTCGGGGACCGCGTGTGCGCCGGGAAAAGACGGCAGCAACGCGGGATGGGTGTTCAGGATTCGCCCCATGAAACGCGAAAGGAATTTCGGGCCAAGGATTTTCATGAAGCCCGCCGACACGATCAGGTCGGGCTCGTGGGCGGCGGTGGCTTCGGTGATCGCGGCATCCCATGCGTCGCGGTCGGGATAGTCGCCGAGCCTCACCATGTAGCTGGGCAGCGACGCTTTGGCGGCCACCTCCACGGCCCGGCAGTCGCGGTCCACGCCGACAGCAACGATGCGCGCGGGGTAGTCGCCGACCGCCGACTCGAGCAGGGACTCCAACAGCGAACCAGTGCCCGAGGCCAGCACCACGACCCGCGCCGGTGTGCTCGGGGGCACTCGGAGGGGTTGCTGCACGCGTTTCTCCTATGTCAAGCCGCTGCCATTTGGCAAGGCTTTTGACGGTTGTTGTGGTCGGTGTGTAAGTGGTTGAAGACGACGCGAGAGAGGCGGCGTTTGAGGCAGCGCAGAGCTTCGGACGTGGAGTCGCCTTCGGCGAGGCGGTGCCGGTAGTAGGTCTGTCCAAGGCCATCGAGGCGGATCTGGGTGACCGCGATGCGGTGCAGCGCGGCGTTGAGCTGACGGTTGCCCGAACGTGTCATACGGACTCGCCCGCGGGTGTTGCCTGACCACACCGGCACCGGCGCGACCCCGGCGTGACGGGCGAAGGCGGCCTCGCTCTTGAACCGGGTAACCACCAGCGGACTCACCGACCAGCTTGGCCGCAGTCAGCTCGCCGCATCCAGGCATCGCCAGCAGCACCGGGGCCACGAGGCGCACGCGTTCACCGATACGCTTAGCCAACGCGTTGATCGCTTCGGTGAGACGGGCGATATCGGACAGCTCGTCACGGGCCAGCTCGGCCACGATCCCGGACTGGGTGCCCAACCAGTCACCGAGCAAACGACGATGTTTGGCCAGATCCAACGAGCGCGGTTTGGGGGCACGTTCGGGATCGAGCTCATGGACCCGCCACAACAACCGATTGATCGTCGCTGTCCGTTGTGCCACAAGGACTTCGCGGCGATCCACCAGAAGCTTCAGCTCACGCGACACCTCGTCGTGAGAGGCCACCGGCAGATCGGGATCACGTAGGAACCCCCGCGCGACCGCCAAAGCATCGATCGGATCGGACTTGCCGCGGGTGCGTGCCGATGCCCGGGTCTGGGCCATCAACTTCGTTGGGACCCGCACCACCTTCTGCCCCAAGGCCAACAAGTCACGCTCCAGGCGTGTCGACAGATGCCGGCAATCCTCGATCGCCCAGATGACATCGGCCCCGAACTGTTCGCGGGCCCACATCACCGCCTCGGCATGCCCGGCCGTGACCGCCCGCACGGTCTTCTCGGCGAGCTTGCGGCCCGCCTCGTCGACCGCGACGAAGGTATGCGTGCGCTTGTGTACATCGGCTCCAACAACAACCATGGTGGTTGCCTCCATTCACTGTGAGGTGACGGTTGGGCCGGTCGGCGGACACATCTCAGTGGGGGCGATGCCACGCTCCTATCAAGTCACGCCGGCCGGTCCTTCACACCTTGATGCCGACAAAACGCGTGAACGCCAACCCAAAGGCGGCAGCGAGCCTACGAGCCAGACACCAGGTGATCAGGATCCAACCACCGCGAGAAGCGGTGACCTCACTCTGACACTGAGACGTGAGCCTAGTCGTCGGCCGGTCGGCCTTTGTCGCCAGTGGGGCCCGGCGTGGCGTCGTCGTCGTCGATGATCTCCAGGTCCTCGGGATCGGGCAGGTCATCCTCGAAATCCAGGTCGGGCGCGACGGGTTCACGCTCCAGGACGGGCGCTGGCTCCTGCTCGGGTTCGGGCTCGGGCTCGGGCTCCGGCTCGGGCGGAAAGGCGGGCTCGAAGTTCGGTTCCGGCTGCTCCTCGTCGTCGAGATCGACGTTTTGGGGCGAACTACTCGCACTTTCTCGCCCAGGTGTCGGTTTGGGCTTACGTGGGCGGCGGGTGATGCCGCCGGCCATCGCTATGGTCAGCCCGCCGATCCCGAAGAACCACAGGAACACCGCGGGCCCGAACGTCGCCTGGTCGACGCCGACGTGGCCGAAGTTGCCCAGCTGGCCGCCTGCCGCGTAGCCGAGCAGCGCCATCGTCACCGCCGCGGCAAGAGACGCCAGCGCCAGCTTGCCGAAGGCGGGCAGCAGCGGCAGCGGCCGTCGTCCGCACTGCTGACCGACCACCACACCGGACGCGGCCCCGATGATCAGCAGCACCACCCAGATCGGCCCGAGCGGCGGCTCAGGGACCGCGGCAAGAATGGGCAGCGCGGGGATGTCGCCGCCGAACACGGTGAACGAACTGAACGTGGCCAGCCCGACGTGGGCGCTCGACCCCACCGCGATCGCGGAGGTGCCGACGATGACGTTCGGCGCGTACAGCGCCGACAACACCGTGAGGCTGAACTGGCCGAACACCGAGTCGGTGACCGCGTACAGGTCGTGCATCGTCGACCAGTGCACGACCAGCGACAGCGCCGTCACGGCGCCCGAGAGACCGGTCAGCGCCAGCACGCCTGCGACGGCGGGCCGGCCCGCGTCGGCCACCCATGGCGGCAGCCCGGCCGCGGTGATCAGGCGTCCGCCGGCCCGCAATCCCACCCCGATCGCCGCACCGATCGCGTGCACGGCCGCGACGCCGGCGAACGCCCGCAGCGCGTTGGGGGTCTGCAGCTCGGTCAGCACCGACGAGGCGTCGTGGATGACGGCCAGCGAGATCGCCGCGATCAGCAGCGGGCCGCCGAGCGCGGACGCGACGATCCACCGGATGACGAACCAGGACCCCTGCGGCGGGGTGGCGGCGGCGGTGGTGCGCGCGGTGCCCCACACCATCGCCAGCACGGGAAGCAGCGGCATGACGCCGAGTTCGCGGCCGCCGATCGAGATCGGCACCTGATGCACGCCGAGCCACATGCTGGCGATGGCGCCTGCCGCGCCGTACATGTCGCTGTTGGCGATGAGCAGCTGCAGCAGCACGACCGCGGCGATGACGACGAGCGCGACCGCCGACGGGCCGAATGCGACGCGGAACAGGTCGCGAGCCTGGCGACTGCCGACCGACCTGTTCTCCACCACTAGCGGTATAGCAGTTCTTTGCTCGCGGGCGCGGGATTCACGCTCGCGAGAGTCGGACTACGAGGTCGAGTTGCCGGACGGGTCAGACGAGGACGAGGACGACGACTGCGAGGGCGTCTGGCCTGACTGGGCCGACTGCGACGAGTGCGACTGCGGCTGGCTGTAGGTCGGGAAACCGGTCGGCGGGGTCGGCGGACCGCCGTGCTGGCCGATCGGGGCGAAGCCGCCCGTCGACGATCCGGAGCCGGCGTAGCCGCCGTACTGGCCCGGGTAGGGCGGACGCTGCTGCTGGCCGCCCTGGTGCGGCGCGTGCTGGCCGTAGTACTGGCTGGGCTGGCCGTAGGGGCCGTAGTTGGGCTGCTGCTGGTACTTCGGCTTCGGCGCCGGTGCCGCGATGATGCCCGAGTCGAGCAGCAGTGCGCCGATCGCGACCGCGGACTGCAGGAACGTCAGCAGGATCACGACGTAGAGGGCCCAGCCGATGCTGACGCCCTCGGGCTTCTGGATGATCTCGGCGAGCACCAGCAGGAACGCCAGAACCGCGACGGCGGCGATGACGCCGATCGGCGCCCTCTGCTTCGGCAGCAGGCTGGCCGCGGCGATCAGCCCGGAGACCAGTGCGGCGATGACGGCCATCACGACCCCCTGCGAGGTGCCGGTTGCGGTGCCCATCTGCGGGAAGTCGGTGCTCTCGATCGTGAACACGTCACCGAAGCTGAAGAGGTAGACCAGCAGGCCGAGCACCGCGATCGCGGCGAGAAGGATGAACGGCAGCTTGCTGGGACCGTCTGGGGTGGCTGCCGTGGTCGCAGGCGCCTGCGTCGCGGGCTGGTGTTCCAGCTTGCCGAACTGCTGCGTCGGGGCGCTGAACTGCGTCGTGGGCTGCTGGCTGGGCGGGTATCCCGAGCTACTGGGCGGGTAGGTCATGACCTCTCCTGCTTTTGGTTGGACGCCGCGTCCGCGACGCTGCGTGCATTCACGAACTCGTGAACGGCCACCGCATTAGCGATTCGACAACCACGCTAGCGCACGTCGCGTTATGCGGACACGAGCACAGCAGCGTCGACCCACTCGGCCTCGGCGTTCTCGATCTCGCGCACAAGCGGCAGCACACGGGATCCGAAGTACTCGATCTCCTCCTGAAAGTGCAGGAAGCCGCCGAGAATGAGGTCGACACCCCGTTTGCGGTACGCCGCAATGCGTTCCGCGATCTGCTCGGGTGTGCCGATCAATTGCGTCCGGAATCCGTCGTTGTACTGGACCAAGTCTTCGAATGTCGAATCGGCCCACATTCCGCGCTTGTCGGCTGTCGAGTTGCCAGCCTGTTGTACGGCGGCCCTGAATCCCTCCACGGCCGGGCGGTTGGCCTTGGCGACGATCTCCCGCAATGTCTCCTTCGCCTCGGCTTCGGTGTCGCGGGCGATGATGAAACCGTTCAGCCCGAACTGGACCTCGCGCTCGACGCTGCGGGCGTGGTCGCGCACGTCGACGATCTGCTCGGTCACGCCGTCGAAGTCTTTGCCGTTGGAGAAGTACCAGTCGGCGTACAGACCGCCGTTGCGACGCGCGGCCGTCGAGTTGCCGCCCTGGAACAGCTCCGGGTTCGGCCGCTGCGGGGTGTTGGCAGGCTTCGGCTTCAGCGTGAAGTCGTGGATGCGGTAGAAATCGCCGCGGAATTCAACAGGGTCGTCGTTCGTCCAAATTTGTCGCAGCACCTGCAGGAACTCCGCGCTGCGGCGGTAGCGCTCGTCGTGTTCGAGCCACGGCTCCCCCAGATGGGTGAACTCGTCCTTGAACCAGCCCGACACCACGTTGACGGCGAACCGGCCGTTGCTGAGCTGATCGGCGGTGGCGCCGAGCTTGGCGAGCACGGCAGGCTGCCACAGCCCGGGGTGGACGGCGGCGATCACCTTCAGGCGTTGCGTCGCCAGCAGCAGCGCGAGGCTGAAGCTGGTGGACTCGTGCTGATACTCCGCGCCGTAGCTGGCCTCGTAGCGCACCTGTGACAGCGCGTAGTCGAAGCCGTTGTTCTCCGCCGTCTGCGCGAGCTTCACGTTGTAGTCGTAGCCGCAGTCGGTGCGCTGCTCGATGTCGCTGGTGACCAGTCCCCCGCTGACATTGGGCACCCAGTACGCGAACTTGACGTGGTCTGCGATGCGTTCAGTCGTCATGGGTTGCCATAACAGCAACTCTGCGGGCGATCGTCGCGGTTATGGCTCTCGCTGAAGGAAAGTCGAACTACCCTTCTTGCATGATGTCGGGGCGATTTGCTCGACTCTTGATCGGCGCGCTGTTGGTCGAGTTGATCGCGCTCGCATTCGTGGTGATGCCGCGGCAGGATCCCGTCGTCCAGGTGGCCGATCCCGGCCAGGAGCCCATCAGTCAGATATCGGGGCTGCCGCCGGGTGCGACGGAGTGTGAGGCGGTGTACCCGACCATCGTCACCCCGTTCAATGCGGGCGCCCGCGGCACTCCGATGACGTCCTGCCCGTTTGTCGAGCAGGTGCGACGCGCGTATTCGCTACGCCCGGCGCCTCTTTCGGCGCCCCAGCAGATGCGGGTGGCGAGTCCGGCGACCGGACAGTGGTACGACCTGGTGTGCGCGCCGACGCAGAAGTTCGTGACGTGCACCGGCGCGGTGGTCGCGGTGATCTATCTGTACAACACTTAATTCGGCTGGTTCTCAACGCTTTCCGGCAGATTCCGACAGGTCTGCTGGGGCGGCAGTTCCGTCGAGATCCACTTGCGCCACTGTTGCTCGTTCATACTCGACGTCAACTTGGCGCAGATCGCCTCGTCGGCGGGCGTGATCGGCACATTCGGCCAGATGCGCACGCTTCCGTCGGCGCTGCCCGAGACAATTCGCCGATTGTCGGGGCTGATCGCAACGCTGACCACCTGGGCCTGGTGCCCGTCGAAGGTGAACTGAGGCTCGTCCGGTTTGTCGGTGTTCCACAGCTGCACCTGGTATTCGTCAAAGCTGGCGACGGCGATCCGGTCCCCGGCCACGGATGCCGGCGCTCGGCTGAACGCGATGCCCATCACCGCCATGCCGACCCTGATCGGCCGGCCGACCGCAGCATGGTCATCGACGTTGAAGCGCTGCAGAAAGCCAACGGCCTGACCTGACTTAGTCCAGTTCACACCGCCCGCGGCCACCCGCTGACCGTCGGGGCTGAAGGCCACACTGATGAGCGATCCCGGGAACCCTTCTGCCAGTTCTTCTTTCGCCCTGATGTCAGCGGGTAGGTGCTCGACCGCATTGCTCTCCCACAGCTGATGTGCGTCCGGCAGTTGCCACATCCGCAGGTATCCGTTGGCGCTCACCGACGCGAGCCGGTCATGTTTGGGGTCGAATGTGACGTCATAGATGATCGCGCGGTCCTTGTTCTCGAAGAGGCGACGCTGTTGGGACTGCATATCCCAGACGACGATCTGGCCGTCGACGCCGCCCACCGCCAGGTGGCCACCGGTCGGGCTGAACGCGACGGAGGTCAACGGCCTGCCCGCGTCAAGCACTTTGACGTCATCCGTGCCGCGACGCCACAGTCGCACGGTGCCATCGGAACTCGCCGACGCCACCGTGCTGTCGGCAGGGCTGAGGGCCACGCTGGTGATCGTCCCGGTGTGCCCGGACATGCTGTCGATCTGAGCGCCGGTGTCGGCATTCCACACCCGAACCGTCCTGTCGACGCCGACGGAGACGAACTCGCGACCGTCGGAGCTGATCGCCACGTCGGTGACCGGGCCGGTCTTGCTGCTGATGGGTGTCGAAATGGGCTGGCCCATCGTGGCATCCCACAACCGCATCGTGTGTTCGTTTCCGCCGCTGACGATGTCGCTGCCGTCCTCGGTGAAGTCGACGCTCAAGACCAGACCGCCGTGTCCGCGCATCGGGTCACCGATGCGCTCACCGCTGGCGACGTCCCACATCTGCACGGTCTTGTCGTTCGATCCCGATGCGATGCGCGTGCTGTCGGCGTTGAACGCCACATCGGTGACGGTGGCGGTGTGGCCGCTCATCTCCTTCACGGGTTCGATGCTGTCAGGTTTCCACACCCGCACACGACTGTCCGCACCGCCCGACGCCAGCAGCTTGCCGTCCGGGCTGAAGGCCAGACCCATGACGCCGCCGGGGTGGGCGTCACGCCGTGACGTCGCTTCGACCGCAACCGGGCCGACGATCTCGAACAGCTGAATCGTTCCGTTGGCACGACCGACCGCCAGATGGTGTCCGGACGGATCAAAGGCCACGGAAAAGATTTCGCTGTCCCCGATGATCGGCGGCATCGATTGCCGCGCAACGGAACTCCAGAAAGTCACATCGCCGTCGACGCCCGCGGCCGCGATCAGGCCGTCGGAGCTCATCGCAAGGCTGGTGACACGGCCCTCGTGTCCGCTGCCCACCGCCCTGCTTTCGGCGAAGGCGTCCGCGCTCTCCCACACGCGCACCGCGCCATCGTCTGTGCCCGCGGCGATCGTCTGCCCGTCGGGGCTGATCGCCACGCTCGTGAGCTTTGCGTCGCCGCCCGGCAGCATCTGCGCCTTGTCGCCGATGGTGTCCTGCCAGCCCGGGGGGCGGGTGTCCCACACGCGGATACCGGCGGGCTCCGCCATCACGAGCCGGTGACCTCGAGGCGCCGAGGCCACCCCGATCACCTGTTCTTTGACGGTCAGCACCTTGCGCATGCTGTAGCGATCGACCCACGCGTCGAGCAGCGGCTTGTCGTTGGCCACATTCGCCAACTTGTTGGCCGCCAACAACTCATTGAGCGCCTGAACGTCGTCGCCCTGCCGGGCATCGGCGAGTCGCGCCTGCGCCTCGGCGACCAGTTTCTGGGCGGTCGCGTCGCGGGCGCTGCGTTCGGCCATCCCCTGGGTGTGCCTGGCCCAGACGAAACCCGCGGCCGCGGCGAGCGCGACGATCACCGTCAGCGCCAGCACGGCCCGCAGGATCCGGTCGCGCCGACGCAGCACCGTGCTGTGGCGTTCGGTGATCTGCTGCTGCTCGCGGGCCGCTTCCAGCCGATCCCGGGTGGCTTGCAGTTCGGCCTCCGCGTGGCGGCGCTTCTCCTCTTCCCGCTCGGATTCCCGAAGTCGTGACGCGTTGACGAAGTCGCGGGCCGGTTCGAGCTTGCGCGAGAACGTCGGCGACGCGCACAGCGCTTCGGCCTTGGTGAGCAGCGTGCCCTCATACAGGTAGGCGGTGTCGCGGCCGTGGGACTCCCACCTGTTGGCCTCGCGGATCAGGTCGTCGGTGGCTTTCAGGTCGCTCTGCTGCTCGGCCAGCCACTGGGCGAGGTCGGGCCATTGGCGCAGCAGGCTTTCCAGCGCGACCTCGACGACGTCCTGGTGTTCGGCGTCGTCGGTACCCAACGCCCGGCGGTCCCGGACCAGCAGGCGGGCGTCGACGAATCTGGACACCACTTCTCGGCTCGGCTCGGGAATGTCGGTCCACAACGCGATGCGTCGCAGCGGTTGGTTGTTTTCCGAAACCGTTGCGAGCCAGGGCACGAAGGCGCTCTTCAACAGTTCGAGTTCCTTGCGCCTGGTGGCCGGGTCCTGGGACAGCAGGCGGTCGATCTCGTTCTGAACGACCGACGCCATCCCGCCCATCTCGATGTACTGCGCCAGCGTCAGCCTGCCCGACGGGTGGTAGTCGCGGAACATGCGGTGCAACGTCAGCGACAGCAGTGGAAGCGAGTCGCCGCCCTCGGTCATGTTCGCCATATCGGCGAACAGTTGGTTGACCAGTGCCGGTTCCAGCGCCAGCGGGCGGCCGGCTTCGGTGGACCGTTTGGCCGGGCCCTCGATGACCTCCTTGAACCTGCCGAGCGGCATGGGTCGCAGTTCGTCGAACGCGATGTCGATGCCCGCCAGTTGGGGAACGGTCTGCATGACGGCGTAGCGGTCGGTGCGAATGGTGGCGAGGATGATCAGCCGCAACGGCGCGGCGTCCGCGTCGGCCGTCATCAGGTCGTGCAGCACGGCCAGCAGCGCCGCCCCTTCGTTGCCCGCTTCCGCCGAGAACAGTTCCTCGGCCTGATCCAGTGGAAGCACCAGCGCCGGGTCGTGCTCGGCGGTTATGTCGTGGGCCTGCAGCAGCGTCTCGGCCAGCAGTTCACGCACTTTCGCGGTGTCGTGCAGCCAGTTGTTCTTGATCTCGCCGACCGACGGTTCGTTGAGGCCGACGCGTTTGCGGCCCTGGAATATCGCGTTGGCCAGGCCGAGGTCCCCGGTCATCGCCTCGCCTCGGCCGGGTCGAATCGTGCCCAGAACCGCGAAGTGGCCGCGCTTCTGGATCAGCCTGGGCAGGATGCCCGCGCGCAGGAAGGACGACTTGCCGGTACCCGAGGCGCCCAGCACCACGAACAGCTTGCCTGCCCCCGACTCGGCGATCTCCGACAGCGCCTTGAGGGCGCGCACCGTTTCGGTGTCGCGCCCGAAAAACACTCCGGCGTCGATGGATTCGAACGGCAGCCAGCCGCGGTAGGGATCGCGGTCGGGTTCGTTGGGCGGCGGCCAGGGAAACGATCCAGCGCTCAGATCCGGTGACTGGACATCGCGCAGCAGCCGGTCGAGGCCGTCGGTGGAGAAGACGACGGCGGGCATGTCGTCGCCGACGTCGATCGCCACCGTGGGCTCGCCGTTGCGCACGAAGACGTCGCGCCACTGCCACGCCGACACCGAATGCGTCCCCGCGTCGTCGTCGAGGCGCGCACAGAAGACCCGCTTACCGGAGTCCTCGGCGCCGCGGTATTCGTGTACGCATTCCGGTCGGCTCTCCCAGCTCTTGGACACCAGACACAGCAACGCCTCGCAGCTGGACAGCTTGCGGGTGAGCGTGTGCTTCCACCGCTCGCCGCCGACCATGCCGTTGCGCGGGTCGATGTCGAGGAAGATCTCCTCGTCGAGTGCGGGGTCCTGCTCGACCAACCACCTCTTGAGCGCGATCGCCTCCCGGTTGTCTTCGCTCGAATGGCTCAGAAAAATCCGTGGCATGAGGCGTTACCCGACGAGTCCAGTGCACTGATACAGCTCAGCGAAGCATAGGAGCGTCAGCGTAAATTTGCTGCGCTTTCACACTTCGACAATCCGGGTGGGCCGGTATTCCGTTGAAACATGACGACGTCACCGACGTGTAGGCGCCCATCATCGGGCTGACGACCACGTCGCCGACGCTCAGCGTCGGCATCGGGTAGTCGCGGGCGATGACGTCGGCGCTGTCGCAGGTCGGCCCGGCCAGGGTGACCCGCTCGTCGCCGCCCACACCGTCGACGATCTCGCGCAGCGCGAGGATCGGCGGATGCACGTCCTCGGTCATCACGTTCGAGTAGCTGCCGTACAGCCCGTCGTCGAGGTAGTACCAGTGCCGGCCGTCGCGCACGGCGCTGCCGACCACGCTGGTCAACAGCGTCATGCTGTCGGCGGCCAGGAAGCGCCCCGGTTCGGCGATCAGTGTGAACTCGTCGCGACGGTCGCCGAGCACCTCGTCGACGACGGCCGCGATGGCGTCGATGGCGGGCATCGGCTCGCGATAGGTGATGGGGAACCCGCCGCCGATGTCGATGATCCGCGTTGGCACACCGAGTGTTTCGTCGATGTGGGTGATCAGGTCGAGGGTGCCGCGCAGCGCCGCGCGGTAGGGTTCGACGGCCGTGCCCTGGCTGCCGACGTGAAAGCTGAAGCCGCCGAACCGGACTCCGGTGGCCAGCACGTGCTTGACGACGAGTTCCGCGTCGGCGGGGGCGACGCCGAACTTGGTCGACAGGTCCGACTTCGCCGTCGGGTTTCCGAATGCGAGCCGCACCAGGATGTCGATGTCGGCGGGCAGGCCCGCGAACTTCTGCGCCTCGACGGGGTTGTCGACGACGAAGGTGCGAACGCCCGCGACGTAGGCATGGTCGATGTCGGTCAGCTTCTTGATCGGGTTGGTGTTGATGCAGCGGTCGGTGGAAAACCCAAGCGCGCCAACGAGCTCGATCTCGGCACGGCTGGCGACGTCGAACCCGCACCCGGCGGCGGCGACGGCCCGCAGCACCGCCGGGTGGGACGCCGATTTCATCGCGTAGTGAAGTCGAAAGCCCGGCAGGTGCGACGCGAGCAGCCGGCACTGTTCGACGACGCGGTAAGGATCGAGCACCAGCAGCGGGGTGCCGTACTGCGCGATCTGCGCACGCCAGCCTTCGGCGTCGCACCGGGTGCGCAGGCGCTCACGCAGCTGCGACCGAAGAAACGGGTCCATTGTCGACCTCCTGCTCAACCGGTCGCCGCACTGCGAGTAGTTCTTTGAAGCGCTCGTAGCTGAATATGGCCATCACGTAGAAGGCCACGTCGGCGGCGATGCTGCCGATGACGAACCCGGCCGCCGTGCTGCCGACGACAATGGGGCCGAGGTACAGCGCGACCGGCCTGATGACGACGCTGTCGATGGCCTCGGCGGGGCCGAACTCGACGGCGATGCTGCGGATCGTGAGCAGGTTCGCGATCAGAACCCGCTTCGGCCGGCTGTCCCCGAGCTGCGCGCGATACGCCCAGCGCACCCCGTTGGCGTACGCGGTCGCGTAGTACCCGACCGAGGCGCCGATCGTGCCCGCCACCACGGCGGCGGCGTAGGAGCCGGTCAGGTAGTAGACGCCCGCGGCGGCGGCGAGTTCGGCCACCCATCCCGCCAGTTCGTTGGGCAGGTAGCGCCGGACCCACTCGATGATTTTCTGCCGCGCGGTGCGCCGTTGCTCCATGACGGCAAGTGTTCGGCCAGGCGGCGCGCCAGTCGTGAGTAGCGCGCTACCCCACTGTGTGGGTCAGCCGGTGGCCACGAACTCGGCGCCGCCCGCCGGACAGTCGCCCAGCAGCGACGTGGACAGCATGATGCGGCCGAGGGCCACCCAGGCCGAGCCGTAGTACGTCGGATACTTCCATTGCAGTGCCGACGCCTGGTCGAGCCGTGCGGCCGCGGCATCGTCGTCGCCACTTGACTTTTCGGCTGCGGCGGCGGCGACGATCGCGACGGGGTGCTGCCAGTCGCTGGCCGGGCTGCCGTCGAGGTTGCGCAGCGCGGGCACATCGCCCGCCGTCGCGATGGTCGGGCGCATGGCCGCAGCCACGGCACGATCGGACGGGTCGCACGACTCCGCGAAGCGGATCGGCAAGCGGGCAGCGTCGAGGCCGAACTGCACCGGCCCACCCGGCGGGGAACCCGTCGGCACCGCATCGCCGACCTCGGTGACCGTTGCCCGGTCCGGCGGCAGTTGGCCCGCGCCGGTCAGCTGCCAACTCAACGTGCGTTGCGTTCGACTGACCGCCTGCCAGCGTTCGTCCGCCGTGGCGTGCATCAGCTCGCGTTCGGCGCGGGGGCTGAAGTACGACGGGTTGACGGTGTAGGGCGGTGTGACTCCCCAGTTGCCCGCGGCGATGGCCCGGCCCTGGCCGATGACCCATTCACCGGGCGGCGCGAGATCGCTCGGCGGCGGTGTCTTGGTGCCGACGGCGACGGATTCGCTTCGCAGTATGTCGGCCCCAAGCCGCTTGCCGTCGTCGGTCAGCTCGGGTGCGTCGAACCGCCTGCCCGCGAGTACCAGAGCCCTGGCCGCGTCGAGGTCGGCGTCGGACGCGCTGTTGGCGTCCGTCACCCCGCCGTCGGCCCACCGCCACGACAGCAGCCCGTCGGATCTGCGCATCTTGGCCTTCGTCCAGTCCCAGATCGCGCGGAAGCGGGTTTCGTCGTCGACGGCGGCCGCGATGAGCATCCCGTAGGCCTGTCCCTCGCTGACGACGTCGCCGCCCTCGTCGCGGCGAACCACTCGCCCGTCGCCTTCGACGTACTCGTCCAGGAACGCGGTGGCCGCCTGGCGCGCGGCCGCCTCGCGCATCGCATGGACGTCGTCCTCGGTGATCCGCGGATCGACGGTGTTCACCACCAGCCAGCCGCTCACCGCCACCAGAACCACCACCAATGCGCGCAGTGCGCCGGTGTGAAGCCTCGTCATCGCCATGCTTGCCGTTGCCTCCTTCGCGCTCTGATGATCAGCGCTACCCCGGTCGCAAAGCCGATGCCGCACAGCACAAGTGGAAACACCTGCTGCCGCGGATCGGTGTGCGCCACACGCTTGGCGGGCATTTTCTCCGCATGCGACTGCGCATCCGGCGCTACGACCGACGGCGGGTCCAGCGGAGCCGCGGCGGCCGCCCCGTCGCGCAGCGGCGCGAGCTCTGGGCCGTCATGACCATCCGTCAGCATCAGCGTCGTCGGTTCGGCGGTGAGCGCAACCGGCCGGCGCCATTCTCTGCCATTGGCTGTCACGATGGCGTCGTACTGGCCGGCGGCCAGCGGCGCGTACCCCGTGATCAGCCCGTAGGACACGTTGTCGGCGAGCACCGTTGGTTCACCGCCCGCAGGAGCGAGGGTGAGCTTGACGGGTCCCGCGTCGCCCGCGGCGTTCAGCAGCCGCACTGACGGTCCCGCAGCGGGACCGTTCGGGGGGCCGTCGGGTGCCAGCTGCGCAGCCACCTCGTCGGTCTCGGCCGTGGAGAACAGCGCCAGCGTGTAGGACTTGCCCGGCGTGAGCGTGAATGCCTGGCGCAGAACCGAAGTGCCCGCGCGATCGTTGACCGTCATCAGCGTGTAGGTGCCCGACGGCAGTGACCGGTAGTCGGTTGGATTCGGCCCGCTGCCCGGTCTCAGCGAACCGCCGGTCGCTCCGTCGATCCGCACGAACTCCAACCGATCGGCAGGCGGCGCGCGACGCATATCGGCGACCCGTACCGACGCGGTGCCTGCGGAATCGGCACCCGGATCCCCGAGCGCGATATCCGTTCCGCGCACGGGGAATCGGACGGTCAGAGCATTTCCGACGACGTCGGCCGATTCGACCGCGAACGGTTCCTCCTGGTCTTCGAAGAACGCGGCGAGGTTTTGCAGCTGCTCGGGGGGTCCGGTGACGATGAACGTCCGTTTGGGCGTGCCGGCCTCCTCCTCAGCCTTGTCCGACGAGATGCTCTGCAGGACAACGGGTTGTGTGGCGGTGAGCACCGACAACGACGCGACGATGCGCTGGTCGACGGTTCGTGACTGCAGCGCGGTGATCGCATCGTCATCGCTCGCGGGATCGAGGCGGGCGGCGACCTGGGTGCCGAACGCCGGCGTGGCCGGTGCGGCGGGCTTCGATGTGGCCGAGCCCGGATCGACCTGTAACACGTCGACCCGCTGACCGCTGGTTCCGAACGATGCCACCGGCTTGGCGTGCGATATCGCTTCCGTCAGAACGCCTTCGGCGGGCATGTTGGCGCGCATCGACGCCGTCGAGACCACCCAGTCGTAGTCGGCGAAGCCGTTGGGCGCCCAGGCCCGCACCTGCTCATCGGTGTCGACCTTGTAGGACCAGATGACATCGCCGCGGTCGCGGCCGTCCCGGATCATGTCCGTCCACATCGCGTCGTCGACGATCATCCGGTCTCGCTTGGGCACGTTCTCGCCGATCCACTGCTGCGCTTGGCGCAGCGGTGCGTCGTTGTCGGTGGCCAGCACGTCCCGGTAACCGGGGACCCACAGCGACACGACGACGGCGGCGGCGAGCGCGGCGCCCGCCGTCACGGCGGTTCGCATCGACGACGTGCGCATGGCCCGTCGTAGGTGAGGCCACGCCGCCTCCGCGACGCCGGCGGCCACCAGGGCGATCAGCGGAAGCGCCGTGATGACGAACGGCACCGGCAGATAGCCCGGCCGCACGATCGTCACGACGACGATCAGCAGACCGACGGCGAACGGCCGCAACCGCTCGACCAACAAGCCGGCCAACGCAATCGGCGCAGCGAGAAGGGGAAGCACCGGATCCATCTGCAGCCAGCCGTCGATCGTGTGTCGTTTCAACGAGCCCGGATCGCTGATCGCGCCGCCGTCCGCGCGCTGCCACAACTGGAACTTGATGCCGTCCCACAGGCTGACGTGACCTGGCCCAGGCACGAGCTCGCCTCGCACCACGGCCATCAGGATGTAGGTGCTCACCACGACGCCGAACACCGCCGCGAAGACAGCCAGCGCGTAGCGGCGGGTGACGGGCGCGGTCTTGATCCACACCAGGTACGCGAGCATCGGGATGAAGAGCAGCAGAGTCTCTTTGGTCAAAACCGCGATGCCGAAACAGATCGCGCCGCCGAACATCGCCGACAGCCGGTGCCGCGGCGAGCAGATCAGCACCAGCGCGGCGATCAGCCATGCGATCGCCAGGTTGTCCAGGTACACCGACCGGCTCAACGAGATCGCCAGCGGCGAAACGGCGTAGATCGTCACCGCCGCGGCGGATGCCCACCGCGACAACTCGATTCGGCGGGCCAGGATCCACAGCAGCGCCGCGGTGACCACCGCGACAAGCACCATCAGATACCGCCCCGCCGCAACGGCGTCGCCGCCGAAGCCCGGTCCGGAGATCAGCATCCACACCGCGATCTGCAGCCATCCCGCCGGCGGGTGGTCGTACCAGTACGTGTAGTGCGCGAGCTCGCCCCACTCCGTCAGCGCGAACGCCTGCGCCATGTAGGTGCCCTCGTCGTCCAGCCGCGCCGGTGAGCCGGTCACGTTGATCAGGCGCAGTAAACCCGTGAGCGTCAACAGAACTGCGACGACGGGGATCGACGGGTTGATCCTCTTCAGATAGCTCATGCCGCGATCCGCTCCTGCGCGCCATTGCGATGGGCGTTCGCGTGCGCCGTCTTCTCCCAGCCACCCTGACCGCGCACCTGACGCCACACCGAGCGCACGGCGGCGGCGGCGAGCAGAAACTGGTACGGGAACGCGCCGAGCACCAGACGCAGGTGGTCCCAGAGTCGGATGCGGATACCGAACGCCCTGCCGAACTCACCGAGCGCGGCCGATTCGACGGCCAGCGTGACGAGCGTCGGCGCCAGGGGCAGGAAGGTCAAGAGCGTGATCGGCACCGGGACCTTGAGGATGAACATCGACGCAATCGCCACCGGCACAAGCGCTCCCGTGGCGGCCTGCAGGAACGGCATGGCCAACGTGTAGCGCGCGAGCCAGCGCTGGCGGCGGGTCGGCAGCTTCTTCCACTCGCCCTTCCGGTACACCTGCATGAAGCCCTGGTCCCAGCGGGTGCGCTGTTTGACCAGCGCCTTGATCGAGCCGGGCGTCTCCTCGCGCGTCACCACCCGAGGGTCGTAGGCCACCGCCACGCGGGCCCCGCCGGTGGAGAGCCGGACCCCGATCTCGCAGTCCTCGGCCAGGCAGTCGGGATCCCAGCCGCCTGCGGCCCGCAGCAGGTGGGTGCGGGCGAACACCGTGTTGCCGCCGAGCGGGATGAACCGTTGGTCGGCGTGAAAATGCAGGCGCGACCGAAACCAGAAGTAGTACTCCAGGCAGTTGCGCAGCGACCACCAGGTGCTCTGCACGTTCATCAGCTGCACGCCGGCTTGCACGATGTCGGCGCCGGACTCTTCGAAGCGCGCTTCGACCAGGCGGAGCAGGCCGCGGTGGACGTCGTCCTCCGCGTCGAAGACGCCGACGATGTCACCCCGGCATTCCCGCAGCGCCGTGTTGAGCGCCTTCGGCTTGTTCTTCGGCACGTTGTGGTCCATCACCACGCGGACGAGGTTGCGATGCCTGGCGGCGGCTGTTCGCGCCACCCGCTCGGTCTCCGGGTCGTCGTGGCCGATGATCACGATCACTTCGTAGGCCGGATGATCGAGCCTGGCCAGTGCGTCGATGGTGTCACCGAGCACGTCCTGCTCGTGGCGCGCGGGCAGCAGCAGCGAGAACGTGGTGGGTCCGCGGGCGGAGCGACGGCGAAACCCGGTTGCCGCCAACGCTTCTGGGCTGTGCCACGCGTGCAGCATCCACCAGAGCGTCGTCGCGGCTACGGCGAACAGGATCAACGAGGTCCCGAGCAGCAGCCCGTAGAGGACGAACTCGGGCCAGGATGTCGAGTCGTCGCGGTCAGCAGCCGGTGGCGCGGTCTTGGGTGGCTCGCTTGACACCGCCTGGACGCCGTCGGCCTGCGGCAATGCGCCGCCGGACGATCCGATAGGGCGAAGTCCGCGCTCGCCTCCGGGTGGTGCGGGTTGGGCGGCGTTGGTGCCGTCGTCGCTGGTGGACGGCACCGAGGGCGGCGCGCCGGAGTGGTTCTCATTCCCACTGAGAAGGCGTCCGCCGAAAACAACGAACGCCACGAACATCAACAGGACGACGCCGAACAGGACGCCGCCACGAGTCATACGGGGCATGAAATTGCCTCAAAGTCGTGTTTGTCGTCTTTGTCGCATGCAATGTGCCTCAGTTTTAGGGCACCAATAAGCAGTCGAGAAATTGCTTGCTCGTAGGAGTTTGTCGTTCCCGCTGCGTACGTCGTTACACCGCAGTGCAATTCGCGCAAATTGTCGCTTTGTAAAGTACGTCGTCGTTACTGCTCAGGACGCCTATTCGCGGCCGCCCCGGTACCCCGCCCTTGACCGCCAAACTGGAACACGTTCTAATTCTCGTATGGACTATGGGCTCGTACTCTTCACCAGCGACCGTGGGATCACCCCGGCGGCGGCCGCCAAACTGGCCGACGACCACGGCTTCACCACGTTCTACGTGCCCGAACACACCCACATCCCGATCAAGCGCGAGGCCGCTCACCCGACCACCGGCGACGACTCCCTGCCCGACGACCGCTACATGCGCACCCTCGATCCGTGGGTGTCGCTCGGCACCGCATGCGCCGTGACGTCGCGGGTGCGGTTGTCGACGGCGGTGGCGCTGCCCGTCGAACACGACCCGATCACGCTCGCGAAGTCGATCGCCACGCTCGACCACCTCTCCGGCGGCCGCGTCAGCCTCGGCGTCGGATTCGGCTGGAACACCGACGAACTCGCCGACCACAACGTGCCGCCGGGCCGGCGGCGCACGATGCTGCGCGAGTACATCGAGGCCATGCGCGCACTGTGGACGCAGGAGGAAGCCGAATTCGACGGGGAGTTCGTGAAATTCGGCCCGTCGTGGGCGTGGCCCAAGCCGATCCAGTCGCACATCCCGGTGTTGGTGGGCGCCGCGGGCACCGAGAAGAATTTCAAGTGGATCGCGCGCTCGGCCGACGGCTGGATCACCACACCGCGCGACTTCAACATCGACGAACCGGTCAAGCTACTGCAGGACACCTGGGCCGCGGCGGGCCGCGACGGCGTACCGCAGATCGTCGCGCTGGACTTCAAGCCCGACCCGGAGAAGCTCGCGCACTGGCAGGACCTCGGCGTCACCGAGGTGCTGTTCGGGCTGCCCGACAAGCCCGAAGACGAGGTAGCCGCCTACGTCGAACGGCTCGCGGGCAAGCTTGCCGCGCTGGTCTGAGCCGCGCGCAACAATCCGGCGAACGCCTGCGCGGCCGCGTCGACGCCCTCGTCGTCGTCGGTCGCGACCAGATCGAGCAGCAGTCCGCGGATGACGGCCAGCCCGAGTCGGGCCAACGCGGGGTCGGCGGCGCCGCCCGTTCTCGTGTCGACCTCCGCCAGCCACGAATCGACGGCGCCGGGCACCATGCGCGCGAACGGCTGCTCCCCCTGCGCACCTCGCGCGTAGCACTCGAAGAACAACCGCTCGAACGGGCGCAACTCGAGCCTGCGGACGTCGTCCCACATCTGGGTCATCGCGTCGGCGGGCTCTACGTCGGCGTCCGGCAGCGTCGACATCTGCCGCCGCTCGACCTCGTCGACGATGGTCAGCAGGAGCTCGTCGCGGGATCCGAAGTGGTGCAACAACATTCGGTGGCTCGTACCGACAGCTTCGGCGATCTCGCGCAGCGACCGGTCGCCGATGCCGCCGCCGGCGAATGCCTCGAGCAGGGCGTCGAGCAGCTGCCGTCGCCGCTCGAGGTCAGGAGGCCTTGCCACTCAGCTGCTCGCTGCGCGCCTTGAGCCCTTCGGCCTCGAGGTCGAGATAGCGCTTGGTGGTGCCGCGCATCATCCGGCCGACCAGTGAGCCCACCGGCCCCTGCTGGTCGAGGCGCTGCTTGACCCGGGTGCGGTCGCCGTCGGCGTGGACCTCGTGTGCGGCGATGGTGCGGCCGCCGGGCGCGCGCTGCTCCCACGTCCACGACCTGCCCTCGTCGAGCGCGGTCACCTCCCAGACCAGCTTGGGCAGCCGAGGCTGCTTGATCTCGAACCGCTTGCCGACCGCCAGGCCGGGCCCGTCGAGCGCTCTCAGGCTGGTTACCGACGCTGTCCACTCCGGCCAGCGCTCCACGTCGGAGAAGACGTCCCACACGAGTTTCGCGGGAGCGTCGATGTCGATGGCACAGTCGGTGATCATGTACCAGATGGTACATCAATTATGGCGTAGTGCACTACGCGTGCCGCGCGGAAAGTGGGCAGCGACAGTCGTAGGCACCAGAGCTTCGCCAATGACGACGAGAGGACATCTCATGGCTTCGATCAGCCCGCTCATCATCCGAGCGTTCGACGACCCGCATGCAACCCACCGACAGGGCAGGCGTCCGAATCGCGCCCGCACCGAGACCAAAGGGCGTGTGTTCCGACGTCGGTCCCGCTGACGCGGGCCCCGCGACGGTCGATTTCGACTTTCGACTGCCTGCGTGGGTTCAGGCCAGGCGCGCGCGATTGCCCTTTTCGGTCCACGTCACCACGATGTGCGCACCGAGCGGATCGCCGTCGGTCATCAGGCCGACGAGATCCTCGTCTTTCGTGAGTGCCATGAACCGGGAACCATCGGCGTCGAGCCTGCCGATGATGATCCCGGTACGAACCGGCCAGTCGTAGCGCACAGAGTAAGTCTCGATCGTCGCGGGGCCGTCAGCCACCTCGGTGACCGAAACCTTCGGCAGCGCATCGATTTCGGTGTTCAGCTCCGCGCTGCGGCTCTCGCGCCATTGCACCGGGGTGGTCGAGTAGATGCCGACAGAGTACTTGCTCGCGATTCCGCCGTTGGCGCCGACAAAGCCGAACTTGCCCGGCTGGTCGCGCATCTGCACGACCGTCTCGGCGATGGCATGCAGTGAGTAGCTGTTACCCGGTCCGCCGAAGTACGGCAGCCCGCCGGTCACGGTCAACCCGCGCGGGTCGTCCCCGTCGAGGCCGAGCGCCTCGCAGATGACGAACACGGGGAACGGGAAGCAGCTGTACAGATCGAAGGTGGCGATGTCGTCGACACGCAGGCCCGCGACCCGCAGCGCTTCGCGTGCGGCATGTGTTGCGGCATGGCTGGTGTCGAGGTTCGCGCGCTCCAGCAGCTGCTGCTCGACCATGTCGGCGTGGCCGTGCAGAAACACCCACTTGTCCTCGGGCACGCCCAGACGACGCGCGGCCTCCACCGACATCAACACCGCCGCCGCGCCCTGGTTGACCTGATCGCGGGCCACCAACAGGCGGGGATACGGGTCGCAGATCATCCGGTTCTCGTCGGTGACCGTCGCGATCTCCTCGACGGAACGCTCGACCGGAGAGGCCGAAAACGGGTTCTTCGCAGCGATTTTGGACATCGGCGCGAAAAGCTCGGCCATCTTCTGGCGGTAGTCGGCGACGCTGAGCCCGAGCCGGGCGCGGCGCGCGTTCTCGAGCAGCCCGTACTGCGACGGCGCGCCGGTCAGCCCGTGCTTGGCCGTGTACTCGCTGATGTAGTTGAAGATCTGGTGGCCGCGGTCCTCGAGCTGTCCGTCGACGTGTTCGGTGAAGTCGGGCTTCTCGCCTCGCTTGGCGAAGTAGCGCAGCGTCGACCCGGCCTCGGAGCCGACGATCATCACGACGTCGGCGTTGCCGTCGACGATCTCGGTGCCGAACTCGACGACGAGCTTCTGCGGCCCCTGCCCGCCGACGGGCTCGAGCACCGCGCGGGCGGGGTCGGCGCCGATGCGGCGCATGATCGAGCGCGGATAGTTGTCGGACGCGCCGAACTTCGGCGGGAACGGCGAGGAGATGTCGAACGGCCGCAGCCCGACGGCGACATCGACGGCCTTGGCGACGGCATCGGCGTCGACGCCGGTGTCGGCCAGCGCCGCCTTCGCCGCCTCGGTCGCCAGTTCCACCGCGGACATGCCGCGATAGGCGGGGTCGTCGATGTTCTCGGTGAACTGACCGACGCCGACGATGACCGGGGTACGCGCGTCAACCCGCATTACAGACCTCCTGGCGACTGTTAGTTCGTCAGGCTAACTGCAAACTGGAACACGTTCCTAATCCAGCGACGCCCGTCACACGCGGGCGTTCGGCTACAGGCTCTGCAGGATCTCGCGGGCCAGCTTCGCCGTCTCCGACGGGGTCTTGCCGACCTTGACGCCTGCCGCCTCGAGCGCTTCCTTCTTCGCCGCGGCGGTACCCGACGAGCCGGACACGATCGCGCCCGCGTGGCCCATCGTCTTGCCCTCCGGTGCGGTGAAGCCCGCGACGTAGCCGACCACCGGCTTGGAGACGTTGGCCTTGATGTAGTCGGCCGCACGCTCCTCGGCGTCGCCGCCGATCTCGCCGATCATCACGATGACCTTGGTGTCGGGGTCCTTCTCGAACGCCTCGATGGCGTCGATGTGGGTGGTGCCGATGACCGGGTCGCCGCCGATGCCGATGGCCGTCGAGAAGCCGAAGTCACGCAACTCGAACATCATCTGGTAGGTCAGCGTGCCTGACTTGGACACCAGGCCGACGGGGCCGGGTCCGGTGATGTTGGCCGGGGTGATGCCCGCAAGCGCCTCGCCGGGGGTGATGATGCCGGGGCAGTTCGGGCCGATGATCCGGATTTTTGGACCCTTCCCTCCACCCTTTTCTAGGTTGTAGGCCCACGCATATGCGCTGTCCTGCACCGGGATTCCCTCGGTGATGACGACCAGCAGCGGGATCTCGGCGTCGATGGCCTCGATGATCGCGTCCTTGGCGAACTTCGGCGGAACGAAGACGACCGAAACGTCCGCGCCGGTCTCCTTCATCGCCTCTTCGACGGTGCCGAACACAGGCAACTCGACGTCGTTGCCGTCTTTGTCCTTGTGCGACACCGTCGTTCCCGCCTTGCGGGCGTTGACGCCGCCGACCAGCTGAGTGCCCGCCTTGAGCATCAGCGCGGTGTGCTTGGTGCCTTCGCCGCCGGTGATGCCCTGGACGATGACCTTGGAATCTTTGTTCAGGAAAATGGACATAGGTCATATCTCCTTAAGATTTGCTCGCCAGCTCGGCGGCTTTGTCGGCGGCTTCGTCCATCGTGCCCACCTCGGTCACGAGCGGGTGGTTGGCTTCGGCCAGGATGCGGCGGCCCTCTTCGACGTTGTTGCCGTCGAGCCGGACCACCAGCGGCTTGTTCGCCTCGTCGCCGAGGATCTTCAGCGCGTTGACGATGCCGTTGGCGACCGCGTCGCACGCGGTGATGCCGCCGAACACGTTGACGAACACGCTCTTGACCTGCGGGTCGTGCAGGATGACGTCGAGGCCCGCGGCCATCACCTCGGCCGAGGCGCCGCCGCCGATGTCGAGGAAGTTGGCCGGCTTCACGCCGCCGTGCTTCTCGCCCGCGTAGGCGGTGACGTCCAGCGTCGACATGACCAGGCCCGCGCCGTTGCCGATGATGCCGACCTCACCGTCGAGCTTGACGTAGTTGAGGTCGTGCTCTTTTGCCTTGAGCTCCAACGGATCTGTGGCATCGCGGTCCTCGAACTCCGCGTGCTCGGGATGGCGGAAGTCGGCGTTGGCGTCGAGGGTGACCTTGCCGTCGAGCGCGAGGATCTGATCGTCGGGGGTGCGCACCAACGGGTTGACCTCGACCAGGGTGGCGTCTTCGGCGACGAACACCTCCCACAGCTTGGCGATGGTGATCGCGGCGGCGTCGAGCACCTCGGCGGGCAGGTGGCCCTTCTCGGCGATCTCGCGCGCGAATGCGACGTCGACACCCTTGGTCGCGCTGACGGGCACCTTGGCCAGGCGTTCCGGCTTGGTCGCCGCGACCTCTTCGATCTCCATGCCGCCCTCGACCGAGCACATGGCCAGGTAGGTGCGGTTGGCGCGATCGAGCAGGAAGGAGATGTAGTACTCCTCGGCGATGTCGCTGGCCTCGGCGACCAACAGCTTCTTCACCACGTGGCCCTTGATGTCCAGGCCGAGGATGTTCTGTGCGTGGGTGAACGCGTCGTCGGCGGTGGCCGCGTACTTGACGCCGCCGGCCTTACCCCGGCCGCCGGTCTTGACCTGCGCCTTCACCATGACGGGCTTGCCGATTTCCTCGGCGATCGCCTTGGCGTCTTCGGCGGACGTGGTCACCCGGCCAGGAGTGGTGGGAACGTTGTGCTTGGCGAACAGCTCCTTCGCCTGGTACTCGAAAAGATCCATCAGCTCGCTGTCTGTTAGAAGAGACTGTCTGTTGACTCTGACTTAATGCACCCCACGGGCTCGGGGGCACTTTATCGACAGCAGTCGAGAACTCCCGCACCGCCTACCACTCATGTGGCAGATCTCACCGAGGGGTGAGCGTGATACAAGTCACAATCATCCTTGGAATAGTCTCTCGGGTTGCCGAGAACATTGGGGTTTGGTTAACGTCTCTTGGTCTAGATAACGTTCTGGTCACGACTAGAAGGATATTTCAGCTTGGCGGGGCAGCGTACGTTCGATCCTCCTCTCGGAGCCAGGTCGAACGCCCGCAACAGGTGGGTGGATCCCGAAGCCACTGAAGTCACCGACATCATTCCTTTCAATGAGTTCGGCAAGCTGTCTGACCTGGAGTTTGATCACAGTTCGGCGTTCGATCGCGAAGTCCAGGTCGTCCACGCCCCCGAGCTCGACGACCTGCACGACACCGACGACCTCGTCCCGCTGCGCCTCGCCGTGCCGTCCGAGTTCCGCCGCGACGTCGGCGACGAGCGCCGCTCGACTTCCTCGCGCCGAGCGCGAAATGAGACACACGCCTACCGCGACAGCCATACCGACGTCAGCGACGGCGTCGCGGCCACCGACATCCTCGACCTGAGCGCGCGTCGGGCAGCCCAGCACCGCAAGGAAACCGCCAGCGCGGTCAAGGGCAGGCTGATGATCGCGGCGATGGCCGCAGGCGCCACCGCGGCCGCTGCGCATTCGGTCGTCAACAACTCCGACTCCGCGGCCTCCGACACCGTTCTCGCCGCCGACCAGTCGGCGCTGGCCGCCGGTGCGATCTCGGGTTCCACCGACGGTATGCAGGTGGTGACCGTCGCGTCGGCCACCGAGTCGGTCGTGCACGCCGAGGAGATCACCAAGGCCGCCGCGTTCGCCCAGGAGCGCGCCGAGCGTGAGGCGCGGTTGCAGCGCCCGTTGTTCGCGATGCCGACGAGGGGCGCGTTCACCTCGGGCTTCGGTTACCGCTGGGGTGTCCTGCACGCCGGCATCGACATCGCGAACTCGATCGGCACCCCGATCCTGGCCGCCGCCGACGGCGTCGTCATCGACGCGGGCCCGACCGCGGGCTACGGCGCCTGGGTCAAGCTGCGGCACGCCGACGGCACCGTCACCCTCTACGGCCACATCAACAGTTGGAACGTCACCATCGGCCAGCGCGTCTGGGCCGGCGACCAGATCGCCCAGATGGGCAACCGCGGCAACTCGACGGGTCCACACCTGCACTTCGAGGTGCTGCAGAACGGCACCGACCGCATCGACCCGGTCGGTTGGCTGTCCAAGCGGGGTCTCAGCCCCGGCAGCTAGTCTCGGCAAGTGTGAGTGATCCGGACCTTCCGTCCGATGGGCTGTCCGCGCCCAAGACAGGAATCATCCGCCGTGCGCCGACGGGTCCGCTGCCCGCGCTCGACGAGCCGCGCACCACTCACATCGACACCCACTCCCATCCGGAGTCGCAGACCACCTACATTCCGCGGGCCAGGCCGCAGGCGATCGGCGGCCGCGCCGCGGTCCGGCCCAAGACGGCCGCCGCCACCGCGGTGTTCGCGATCCTCAGCGGTTGGGCCACCGCCGTCATCGCCACCGATCTGATCACCGGCTGGTGGGCGTCGGACCGGCTGTTCTGTGTGGCGGTCGGGTTCCTGACGGTGGTCTCGGGGGCCGCGCTGATCAGCGGGTTGATCGCGCTGCTACTGCGCAGGCGGATGGCGCGGGTGCTGATCGTGGTGGGTTCGGTGATCGCGCTGCTGATCTTCGCGAGCCTGTTCGTCGCGGGCGCCAAGCTCGCCCCGGTGGTCTACGCGATCCCCGCGCTGCCGGTGATCACGATCGTGCTGACGCTGCTGCCCGCGACCGCGCGCTGGGCGCGCCCCTGACTACCGCCCAAACCGACATTTGGGCGCAAAAGTGCGAGTAGATTGCGCCATTTCGTCCATCTCGGCGAGAGGTCAGAGCTTGGTGATCGGCGCGTGGTTGTGCATCAGCTTGACGCGCCCTGAGCTGCCGAAGTCGATCAGCGACATCGCCGATTCGCCCATACCGGACACCTCTTCGACGCGGCCGAGGCCGTACTTGTCGTGGGTGACACGGTCGCCGGGTTCGAGCACGATCAGCGGCCGCTTGCCCGCCGACGCCCGCGCCGGCGACGGCCTCGGCGTGCCGAAGCGGCCCGCCCCGCTGACGGGCGCCGACAACGACGGCGCGGGATCGGTGCGTCGCCAGTCGATGAGCTCCTGCGGGATCTCGCGCAGGAACCGCGACTCCGGGTTCAGCATCGGCTGGCCCCACGATGAGCGCACCTTCGCCCGGCTGACGTAAAGCCGTTGGCGCGCACGGGTTATGCCGACATAGGCCAGCCGCCGTTCCTCCGACAACTCGGTCGGATCGCCGAGTGCCCGCATGTGCGGGAACATGCCGTCCTCCCAGCCGGTCACGAACACCACGGGGAACTCCAGGCCCTTGGCGGTGTGCAGCGTCATCATCGTCACCACGCCCGCGCCGTGCTCGGGTAGTTCGTCGGCGTCGGCGACAAGCGACACCCGCTCGAGGAACTGCGCCAGCACACCGGTGTCGGGGATGTCCTCATCGTCGAGATCCGTGCCAAGCGCTTCGGCGTTGGCCAGGTCGGTGCTGAATTCGTGTGCGACGCTGACCAATTCGTTCAGGTTGTCCAGCCGGGCAAGATCCTGCGGGTCGTTTGACGCCTCCAACTCCGCGCGGTACCCGGTGCGGTCGAGCACCGCTTCGACGAGTTCACCCAGTTCGCCGTCGAGACGGCCGCGCAGATCGTCGAGCAGTTCGACGAAGCCCGCGATGCACTTCTCCGCGCGGGTGTTCAGCATTGGCACCTTGCCCTCGGCCGCCGCCTGCAGCGCGTCGTTGAAACTGGCTCCGGTGTTCTCGGCGTAGACGGCGACGCACGCCTCGGCGCGGTCGCCGATGCCGCGGCGGGGGGTGTTCAGGATGCGCCGCATGCTCACCGAGTCGCCGGGGTTGTCGAGCACGCGCAGGTAGGCGACGATGTCGCGGATCTCCTTGCGTTCGTAAAAGCGAACGCCGCCAACGACTTTGTACGGGATGCCGGCGCGGATGAACACCTCTTCCAACGCGCGCGACGAGTTGTTGGTGCGGTAGAACACCGCGACGTCGTTGTAGCTGATCTCGCCGCGGTCGGCCAGCGCGTCGATCTCCTCGGCGACGAACCGGGCCTCGTCGTGTTCGTTGTCGGCGACATAGCCGACGATCAGTTCGCCCTCGCCCGCGTCGGTCCACAGTCGCTTCTCGCGGCGCCCGGCGTTTCGGGAGATGACGGAGTTGGCCGCCGACAGGATGTTCTGCGTCGAGCGGTAGTTCTGTTCGAGCAGAATCGTTGTGGCATTGGGGAAGTCGCGCTCGAAGTCCTCGATGTTGCGGATCGTCGCCCCGCGGAACGCGTAGATCGACTGGTCGGCGTCGCCCACCACGCACAGTTCGGCGGGTGCGATCCCTGACTCGTCGGACTCGGCGGCCTCAGTTCCAGTGAGTTCCCGCACGAGCACGTACTGAGCGTGGTTGGTGTCCTGGTACTCGTCGACGAGGATGTGCCGGAAGCGCCGCCGGTAGTACTGGGCAATCTGCGGAAACGCCTGCAGCACAGCGACGGTCTCGCCGATGAGGTCGTCGAAGTCCAACGCGTTGGCCGCCCGCAGCCGACGCTGGTATTCGCCGTACACCTCGGCGATGATGCGGGCCAGATCGTCCTCGGCTTCGGACGCCTCGGCGGCGGCCTGCTCGGGTCCGATCAATTCGTTCTTCAGGTTCGAGATGCCGTTGGCCAGCAACCGCGGCGAATGCCGTTTGGTGTCCAGCCCCATGTCCTTGCCGATCATCAGCAGCAGCCGCCGCGAGTCGTCGGCGTCGTAGATCGAGAAGTTGGAGTTCAGCCCCGGCAGCAGCGACGCCTGGTTGCGCAGGATCCGCACGCAGGTGGAGTGGAACGTCGACACCCACATCGCGCGGGCCCGCGGGCCGACGAGCCCGACGACGCGCTCGCGCATCTCGGCGGCGGCCTTGTTGGTGAAGGTGATGGCCAGCACCTGGCCGACGCCGACGTCGCGGGCGGCCAGCAAATAGGCGATCCGACGGGTCAGCACCGCCGTCTTACCCGATCCCGCCCCGGCCACGATGAGCAGCGGCGAGCCCTCGTGCAGCACCGCTTGGCGCTGCTGAGGGTTGAGGCCGTCGAGAAGCTGGTCGGCCGGCGAGTCAGTTACGTGCACAGTCATGTCCTGCCCCAACTTACCGCTGTGTGGGGACATTCTTTGCGCTGGCGGCGGCATGGATGGCACACTTATTTGGTGCTCACAAGGCAGCTACCGTCGATGCTCTTCGCGCAAGCGGCTCATCGCCGATTTTTCTACGGGTACCGGCCAGCGGTGCCCGCGTTGTAGCTGCCTCCCTTCAGCCCCGCGGTCCGCATCCGGATCCGGGGCTCGTCTCTTGTGTGAGGCCCGAACGGAACGGACCAGGGCCCACACGATGAGGAGTCCCCAACATGTCTATCGAAACGGAACCCGTGGCTGACATCGACGATCTGCGCCAGGAGATCGACCGACTCGACGCCGAGATACTGGCCGCTGTCCAGCGTCGCACCGAGGTATCCAAGCTGATCGGCAAAGCCAGGATGGCGTCCGGCGGCACCCGACTGGTGCACAGCCGCGAGATGAAGGTCATCGAGCGCTACAGCGAGCTCGGTCCCGAGGGCAAGGACCTCGCGATGCTGCTGCTTCGCCTGGGCCGCGGCCGCCTCGGCCACTGATTCTCGACTACTTGCGCAGCGCGTCCTGCAGCCACGGCGTCAGCCATCGCACCGCCTCCGGCGTCGGATGCAGCCCGTCCATGCGCATCTTGATGCCGTCGACCCTGTTCGTGTAATAGCCGTCGGGACACAGCTTCTCGTTGAGGTCGAGCACCGTCGCGTTCCTGCGGGTGCCGACCACCCGCCGTAGCAAGGCGTTCCACGCGTCGATGCGGTCCGGCTCGTCCTCCGGATACAGCGAACCGTCAGGTTGTTCACCGCGCCGGTTGTACGGCGTCGTCGTCACCACCACGCGGGCGCCCGTCGAGCCGAGAATGTCGAGGGAACGACGCAATTCACCGGCGATATAGCCGTCGAACCCCGGCTCACCGACGTGCGTCCAATGCCCCTCGTTGACCCGGTCGACAGTTTCCCACCGGCCGATGATCAGCAGCGCCACATCGGGCTTGGCGTGGCTGATCCGTTGCGCCCAACGGGCAGGCCAGGTTTCGCACTCGGGCTTCTGGGTGAGCGTCTCACCGGTCGAGCGGTACGGCCCGCCACGCGCGATACCGCAGCCGATGGTGGTGAAGTCGATGAATTTGAACCCCGGCGTCGGCGGCAGGTAGCGCATCATCGTCCACGCCATCGAGTCGCCGAACACCGCGACGGTGCGGGTCCCCGGCGCCACCCGCGCGGTCCCGCCCACCTCGACCGGTACCTCCGGATGCACGGCTGCGGCGAGCACATCGGGGCCGACGGACGGCTCCTCGCCCTGCCGAATGCCGATCGGTACGACGACGGTCGTCGCGACCGCGGCGGTGGCCAGGGTCGCGACGGCGAGCCGCAACTGCGGAACGTGTGCGGGCCGCCAGCGCTTGATCGGCCGCTCGATCAGCCACCACGAGATCGCGGCGACGGCCACGGTCGCGACGGCCCGAATCGCGAAGAGCGGCAGACCCGTCAGGCCGGTGCGCTCACCGTTGAGCGCCAGGAAGATCGGCCAGTGCCACAGGTAGACGCCGTAGGAGATGACGCCGAGCCACACCAGCGGCGGGAAGGCCAGCACCCGCGCCACCAGCCCGCGCTGCTCCAGCGCGACCGGCGCGACGATGAAGACCGCGGCGAGCGCGACGACGATCAGCAGCCCGCGGCGGAACTCCGGCGCACTGCCCGTCGCGAAGTGTGCGACGACGGCCAGCATCGTCAGCCCGATCACCGGCAGGACCTGCGCCATCACGCGGCCCCAGCGCGTCCGGATCTGCGAGCCGTAGCGGGCCAGCGCCGGCCAGTCGGCCACCAGCACCGCGGCCGCGGCGGCGCCGACGAGCAGCGCCTGAACGCGGGTGTCGGTGCCGAAGTAGACCCGGTTGAGCGAGCCTTCCGACACCATCAGGCACGACTCGACCGCGGAGGCCGCCGCCCCCGCGAGCGCGAGACCGAATACCACCATGCGCACCGTGCGCAGCCTCGGCTTGGTGGCGCGGCGCCTGGTCGCCAAGGCCAGCGCGACGGCCACGGCCAGCAGCACCAGCGGCCACACGACGTAGTACTGCTCCTCGACCGCCAGCGACCAGGTGTGCTGCAGCGGCGACGGCGGATCGCCCTGGGTGAAGTAGTCGGTCTCGCGGAAGATGAATACCCAGTTGGCCACCCAGAAGAAGGCGCCGACGGCGTCGTCGCGCACGGCGGCGACCGCGTCGGACGGGAACAACTCGCGCAGCACCACGACGGCGAGCACCATGACGATCAGCGCGGGCAGCAGGCGCCGGGCCCGTCGCACCCAGAAGCCCGATAGATCCAGCCCGCCGGTGCGGCCGAGTTCGTCGAGCAGCAGCGACGTGATCAGGAAACCGCTCAGCACGAAGAAGACATCGACGCCGATGAAACCGCCGGGCACCCCCGGGATGCCGCCGTGATCGGCCAGCACCAGCGCGACGGCGACGGCCCTGATGCCGTCGAGCGCGGGGATGCCGTTACCGCGTCTGCGCCGCGGAGATGCCCTCGGCGCGCCCCGGTTGACGGCGCGTTCGGGCGCCGCGACCCATCGGTGGCCACTCACCGGGAAAATCTTTCCCGCGCGAGCAGACGCAAAAGTCCCCGACACGCCGGGCGCCGGGGACCTTTTGCGTCTGCTGGCGAAAGACCTACTTCGTCAACGCGATGTACTTCGTGTCGAGATACTCCTCGATGCCCTCGAAACCGCCTTCGCGGCCGAAGCCGGACTCCTTGATGCCGCCGAACGGTGCGGCCGCATCGGAGATCACGCCGCGGTTGACGCCGACCATGCCGGACTCGACGCCCTCGGCCGCGCGCAGCGCCCGGTCAAGGTCACGGGTGTAGATGTAGGCAGCCAGCCCGTATTCGGTGTCGTTGGCGGCCGCGATACCCTCCTCCTCGGTGTCGAAGCCGGTGATCGGTGCGACGGGCCCGAACACCTCCTCCTTGAGGATGCGCGCGTCGGCGGGCACGTCGGCGAGCACAGTCGCGGGGTAGAAGTTGCCAGGACCGCTCGGCGCGACGCCGCCGATGGCGACCTTGGCGCCCTTCGACACGGCGTCGGACACCAGGTCGGCGACCGTGGCGACCTGCTTCGCGTTGATCAGCGGGCCCAGCGTCGACGACTCATCGATGCCCTTGCCCAGCTGGAACTCGCTCATCCGCTTGACCAACTTCTCGGTGAACTCCTCACGGATGGAGTTGGCGACGTGGAAGCGGTTGGCTGCCGTGCAGGCCTCGCCGCCGTTGCGCATCTTGGCCAGGATCGCGCCCTCGACGGCGGCGTCCACATCGGCGTCGTCGAACACGACGAACGGGGCGTTGCCGCCCAACTCCATCGACGTCCGCAGCAGCGCATCCGACGATTGCTTGACCAGTGCCTTGCCGACGCCGGTCGACCCGGTGAAGGTCAGCTTGCGCAGCCGACCGTCGTCGATCAGCGCGGTGGTGACCTCGCGGGGGTCATTGGTAGGCAGCACCGAGAGCACGCCCTTGGGCAGCCCGGCGTCGTCCATCAGCTTGGCCAGCAGCAGCATCGTCAGTGGGGTCTCCTGCGCCGGCTTGACGATCATGGTGCAACCCGCCGCCACCGCAGGCCCGATCTTGCGGGTGCCCATCGCCAGCGGAAAGTTCCACGGCGTGATCGCGTAGCACGGTCCGACGGGCTGCTTGGTGACGACGATGCGGCCCCCGCCCGCGGGACTCGGGGTGTAGCGGCCGTGGATGCGCACGGCCTCCTCGGCGAACCAGCGGAAGAACTCCGCGCCATAGGTCACCTCACCCATGCTCTCGCGCAGCACCTTACCCATTTCCAGGGTCATCAGCGTGGCCAGGTCCTCGGCACGCTCGGTGATCATCTCGAACACCGCGCGCAGCACCTCGCCGCGTTTGCGCGGCGGCGTGGCGGCCCACTCCGCCTGCGCCGCACTGGCGGCATCGAGCGCGGCGATCGCATCCTCGGCGGTCGCGTTGGCGACCGACGTCAGCACCGAGTCGTCGGACGGGTCGAGCACGTCGAACGTCGACGACCCTGCCCGCTCCTCACCGCCGATCCACAGGCCGGTGGGAACTGACTTCAGCAGAGCGGTGGTATCCATAGCTTCTCTTTACTCCTCCGGTCAAGCGCCCGCACTAGGGTCGAGGCATGAGCGTCGAAACCCAGCAGATCCCCGACATCTCAGCCACTCCAGCATGGCAGGCGCTGGCGCGACATCATGATCAGATTCGCGACAAACACCTCCGCGAACTGTTCGACGAGGACCCCGCCCGGGGCACCGAACTGACGCTGACGGTCGGCGACCTGTACATCGACTACAGCAAGCACCGGATCACCCGCGAAACGCTGAAACTGCTGGTGGACCTGGCGAAAGCCGCAAATCTGGAACGGCGCCGAGACGCGATGTATTCCGGTGAGCACATCAACACCTCGGAGGACCGCGCGGTGCTGCACATCGCCCTGCGCCTGCCGCGCGGCGCAGAGTTGATCGTCGACGGTCAGGACGTGGTGAGCGACGTGCACGAGGTGCTCGACCGGATGGGCGAGTTCACCGACCGGCTGCGCAGCGGCGAGTGGACGGGTGCGACGGGCGAGCGGATCACGACCGTCGTCAACATCGGCATCGGCGGATCGGACCTCGGGCCGGTGATGGTCTACAACGCGCTGCGCCACTACGCCGACGCGGGCATCTCGTGTCGCTTCGTGTCCAACGTGGATCCCGCCGACCTGGTCGTCAAGCTGGACGGACTAGACCCGGCCACAACGCTTTTCATCGTCGCATCGAAGACGTTCTCCACCCTCGAGACGTTGACCAACGCGACGGCGGCGCGACGCTGGCTCACCGACGCACTCGGTGATGCCGCGGTGGCCAAGCACTTCGTCGCGGTGTCGACGAACAAGAAGCTGGTCGACGACTTCGGTATCAACACCGACAACATGTTCGGCTTCTGGGATTGGGTCGGCGGCCGCTACTCGGTGGACTCGGCGATCGGGCTTTCGGTGATGGCGGCAATCGGCAAGGAGCGGTTCGCCGAGTTTCTCGCCGGCTTCCACGTCGTCGACGAGCATTTCAAGACCGCCCCGCTGGAGGCGAATGCGCCTGCGCTGCTTGGCCTCATCGGCGTCTGGTACAACAACTTCTTCGGCGCGCAGTCCAGAGCGGTGCTGCCGTATTCGAACGACATGAACCGCTTCGCGGCATACCTGCAGCAGCTGACGATGGAGTCCAACGGGAAGTCGGTGCGCGCCGACGGCTCACCGGTCACCACCGACACCGGCGAGATCTTCTGGGGTGAACCGGGAACCAACGGGCAGCATGCGTTCTACCAACTGCTGCACCAGGGCACGCGGTTGATCCCCGCCGATTTCATCGGCTTCAGCCGGCCCACCGACGATCTGGCCACCGCCGATGGCACCGGCAGCATGCACGACCTGTTGATGAGCAACTTCTTCGCGCAGACGCAGGTGCTGGCGTTCGGCAAGACCGCCGAGGAGATCGCCGCTGAAGGGACACCGCCAGAAGTGGTGCCGCACAAGGTGATGCCGGGCAACCGGCCGTCGACATCGATCTTGGGAACACAGCTGACGCCATCGACCATCGGCCAGCTGATCGCGCTCTACGAACACGAGGTGTTCACCGAGGGTGTGATCTGGGGCATCGACTCGTTCGACCAATGGGGTGTCGAGCTGGGCAAGACTCAGGCCAAGGCCCTGCTTCCGGTGATCACGGCTGACGCGTCGCCGCCGAAGCAGTCGGACAGCTCGACCGACGCATTGGTCCGCAAATATCGCACCGAGCGCGGCAGATCGGCCTAACCCCCCGCGAAATTGCATTCCGGCAGACAAATCGCGAGAGAGGCCCTGCCGGAATGCAATTTCGCGAGTAATCAGGGCGCGGGGATGCTCAGACAGCCGACGTTCGGCAGGCAACCGCTGACTCCGCTGCGGTCGGCTGCGCCGGTCGGCCCGTTCCAGATTCCGCCGCTGGCGCCCCCGCCATCGGCACTGCCGAAGGGGCCGTACGGAATCGAACCCGTCGCGCCGCCGCGGTCGGCCGTTCCGCTCGGGCCGTAGGGGACGTTGATGTCCGCGCCGCCGGCGGTGATGTCGGCGATGCCCGAACACGGTGAACCGTCGGCGTTCACACACGGCGGGGGTGGCGGTGCGGCATGAGCGGTCGGGGCCAACGCAATCGCAGCACCCGCTGCGGCACCGGCGAACACTGTTGTCAATCGCGCGATCGTCGCCTTCATGATCTTGGTCTACCACGAAAACGACGAACGCGACACCGACGTCCGCCGACGCCAATGCCGCGCTTGTCGCAAGACGTATTCGGTTGTCGGACTAGATGTTTGCCCAGCTACGGGGTGAAGCTACGGCAGCCGTAGATGGGCACGCAGCCCTCGGCGCCGTCGGGACCGGCTTCGCCCCACACACCGCCGGGAAGGCTGCCGCCTGCAGTGCCGTCGGGCGATGCGCCGCCCTGGACACCGCCGGGAAGCTCGCCAGTGGCGCCGTCGGGTCCAGCAACTTCACAGGCTGTGCCATCGGGATTCACACACGGCGGTGGCGGCTCAGCGGAAGCGAGCGGGGCGAGCGCGATGGCGGCGGCCGATGCGCCCGCAAACAGCAATGGCGTCAGGTTTCTCAATTTCGCGTTCATGCATGTGGGCTACCACCGGCATACCGCGACTAAACCTTAAGTGTGGCTAAGCAAATGGTTTGGTGAGCCTGGGCGGCAACACCCGCATCAACTGCACCAACGGTGCCCACGGCCAGAACGGCACAGCGGCACGGCCGGATTCGCGCTCGATCGCGTTCACCATCGCCTTGGTTCCGGTCTCGTTGTCGACCATCAACATCGTCGACGCCGACTTCGCCGTCATCTCCGACTCGATGTACCCGGGCTCGAGCACCGTGATATTGATGGGGCCGCTCGGGTACTCCGCGCGCAGCGACTCCCCCAGCGACGAGACGCCCGCCTTGCTCGCGGCGTAGGCGGCCTTCACGCCAGGCACGCCCTTGTTGCCGAGCACCGACGAGATCAGCACGAGGTGCCCGCCGCCGGAGTTCTTGAACATCTCGATGGCCGTCTCGATCTGCACCAGCGCGGCGATCAGGTTGGTCTCGATGGTCTGCTTGTTGGCCCACAACTTGCCCGAGCCGAGCGGCGCGCCCTTGCCGATGCCCGCGTTGACGATGATGCGGTCGATGCCGCCGAGCTGGTCGTCCAGCTCGGCGAACACCTTCGGCACCTGGTCGTGGTCGTTGACGTCGAGCGCCGCAACGGCCACCGTGATGCCGGGGTGTCGTTCGGTCAACTCCGCCTTCAGTTCCTCCAGGCGGTCGAGCCGGCGGGCACACAGCGCGAGGTCGCGGCCCTTGGCGGCGAACGCCCTGGCCATGCCCGCGCCCAGGCCCGAGCTGGCACCCGTGATCAAGATCTTCTGCCGAGTCACCCGGACAGCCTAAGCATGATGGGGGGATGAGCCGTAATCGAGCCGTCGCCGCGCTGGCGGCCGCGACCCTGTTGACCTGCCTGCTCGGGCTTCCTGCAACCGCCAATGCCGATGCCGGCCCGCTGTACCGCCTCGTCGACACCGCCGCGCAGCGGTTGGCGACCGCCGAGCCGGTGGCGGCCTCGAAGTGGATCGACGGCGGACCGATCACCGATGCGGCACGCGCCGGCCAGGTGCTCGACGCGGTCGGCGCCGACGCCACCACCCACGGCGTCGACCCCAACTACGTGCGGAAGGTCTTCACCGACCAGATCGCGGCGACCGAAGGTGTGCAGTACACGCTGTTCGGCCAGTGGAAGTTCGCACCGGCCGCGGCTCCGACGTCCGCGCCCGACCTCGCCAGCTCCCGCTCGGCGATCGACGGGTTCAACAAGGCGATGGTCGACGAGATTGCGCTGCAATGGAATTCGCTGCACAGCCCGGCATGCGCGGCCGATCTCCGCGACGCGACGGAAGCGGTGGCCAATGCGCGCGGGCTCGACCCGCTCTACCGGCAGGCGTTGACGTCGGCGACCAGGTCCTACTGCACGCTCACTTGAGCAGCCGCGACATCCTGCGGTCGGCGAGCACCTTGCCGCCGGTCTGACACGTCGCGCAGTATTGAAAGCTCTTGTCGGCGAACGACACTTCGCGAACGGTGTCGCCGCACACCGGGCACGGCAACCCCGTCCTGGCGTGCACCCGCAGGCCCGACCGCTTCTCCCCCTTGAGCGTCGCGGCCTGCTGCCCGACCGATCTCGACACCGCATCGTTGAGGACCGAGATCATGGCGTCGTGCAGCGCAACGAGCTGCGCGTCGGTCAGTTTGCCCGCCGTCGCGAACGGCGAAAGCTTGGCCACGTGCAGGATCTCGTCGCTGTAGGCGTTGCCGATGCCCGCGATGACCTTCTGGTCGGTGATAACGGTCTTGATGCGGCCGGTGTTGCCCTTCAGCGCCGACGCGAGCCCGTCCCGGTCCAGGCTGAGCGCGTCGGGGCCCAGCGACACGATCTGCGGCACGTTCATCGGATCGTCGACGAGCCAGACTGCGAGCCGCTTCTGCGTGCCCGCCTCGGTGAGGTCGAAACCCGGTGCCTCGCCGGGTTTTCCGAGATGAACCCGCAGCGCGATCGGCCCCTTGCCCGGTTTCAGCGGCGCGGCGGCCAACTGATCGGACCACCGCAGCCAGCCCGCCCGCGACAGATGGGTGATCAGATGCAGATCGCCTGCCTGCAGCCCGAGGTACTTTCCCCACCGGTTGGCGCCGGTGACCTCCGTGCCGTGCAGCGCCGTGGTCGGCGGGTCGAACGTCTTGAGGACAGACAGCGCGGACACGTCGACGCGTCCGATCTTGAGGCCGACCGCGTGCCGACGAAGATGGTCGGCCAATGCCTCGACCTCGGGCAGTTCCGGCATGAATCCAGTCTGCCCTAACCTCAGGCAGATGACGTCTGACGGGCTGAACATCGCCGAACTGCGCGCCGAAACCCCTGGCTGTCAGCACCGCAACCACCTCAACAACGCGGGCGGCGCCCTGCTCAGCACGCCGACGCTGGCGGCGATGACGCACCAGCTGCAACTCGAGGCCCTGATCGGCACATACGAGGCCATCGCGGCGCTCGCCCGCTAGCGAAACATCATGCGCGCGTGAGCCGTTTGGTGTCCCCCACGACAATCGACAGCACCCAGCTCACGATCGACAGCACGATCGACGCCCAGATCGCGGTCCACCAGAAGTCGTCGATGTAGAGGCCCCAGTGCGTGGTGTGCTCGGTGATCCACGACGTGATCCAGAGCATCAGCGCGTTGATGACGATGTGGATGAGGCCGAGCGTCAGGATGTACAGCGGAATGGAGATGATCTGCACGATCGGCTTGATGATCGCGTTGACCAACCCGAAGATCAGCGCAACGAACAGGATGATCCCGATCCGCTGCAGGGTGGTGTCGCGGCCGACGAAGTCGATGCCGGAAACGAGCAGGGTGACTATCCACAAAGCGAATCCGGTCAGTGCCACACGCAGCAGAAATGCCATCTACCGAGTCTAGCTTTCACGCAGCAGATATATGTCCATGATCCAACCGTGGCGCGCCCGCGCTGCGGTCCGTGACTCGACGATCCGCTCGCCGACGTCGGCCACGGTGCCCGACACCAGAAGCTCGTCGGGGGTGCCGAGGTAGGCGCCCCACCAGATCCGGGTGTCCGGCGGGCAGGTGCGGAAGGCGCAGTCGCCGTCGAGCATGACCACGGCGCTGCCTGTCAGCCCGTCGGCGGCCAACTTCCTGCCCGTGGTGATCAGCACCGGTTCGCCGATCTCGTTGAGCGGTATGCGATGTCGGGCCGTCAGTGCCTGGATCGCGGTGATGCCGGGGATCACGTCGTAGTCGAACTCCACGTGTTCGGCTACCGCGTCGAGGATGCGCAGCGTGCTGTCGTACAGCGACGGGTCCCCCCACGCCAGGAAGGCGCCGACGCCGTCGGGGCCGAGTTCGCGTTCGATGGCCTCGGCCCAGACCGCCGCCCGCGCGGCGTGCCAGTCGGTGACCGCCTGCCGGTACTCGGTGTCCTTCGCGCGGGGCGGATCGGTCAACTCGACGAACCGATAGCCGGGGTCGGTGATGAACCGCTCGCAGATCTGCCGCCGCAGGGCGACCAGATCGCTCTTCGTCTCGCCCTTGTCCATCGCGAAGAAGACCTGGGTGTCGTTGAGCGCCCGCGCGGCCTGCGCGGTCACGTAATCAGGGTCACCTGCGCCGATACCGATGACGTGGATGTGCCGGGTCACGCCGTGAGTATGCGCTAGCCCTGTTGTCCCCTGCTGCGCCGGAGTTCCTCGGCACGCTCGATGTCCTTTTCCTCGGCCGCCTCGTTCTTGTCGAGCACTCTGGTGTCGCGTGGCGGCAACTGGAGGTCACGCTCCGCCCGCAGACCCGCCTGCAACTGTCTGCCCCGTTCGAGTTCGGCGTCCAGTTCGGCCCCGAAGAGCAATGCCAGATTGGTGATCCACAGCCAGAGCAGGAACACGATCACGCCGCCCAACGCGCCGTACGTCTTGTTGTAGCTGCCGAAGTTCGCGACGTAGAAGCCGAACAGCAGCGAGGCCGCCAGCCACATCACGATCGCGAACCCTGCCCCGACGCTGATCCACCGGAACTTCGGCTGTTTGACGTTCGGCGTCGCGTAGTAGAGCACGGCGACCGCCAGCACCATGCAGACGACGATGACGGGCCACTTCACCACGTTCCAGGTTGTGACCGCGAAGGATCCGACCCCTATGGCATCGCCGACCGCTTCGGCGATCGGCCCGCTGACCGCGAGCATCACCGCCACCGCGGCGGCCAGCACGAGACCCGCCAACGTGAGCAGGAGTTGCAGCGGGCGCAGTTTCCACACCGGTCTGCCCTCGTCGACCTCGTAGATCCGGTTCATCGCACGGCCGAACGCGCCCACGTATGCCGACGCCGACCAGATCGCTCCCAGCACGCCGGTGATCAATGCGATGCCCGCCGACGGCGACTGAACCAGCTGCTCGATGGACGGCCGTAACAACTCCATCGCGTCCGTTGGCACCACTCCCGAGGCGGCCTCGAGGACAGCGTCGACGGTCTGGCGGCCCTGGCCGAAAACTCCCAGCAGCGACACCAACGCCAACAGCCCCGGAAACAGCGACAGCACTGCGTAATACGTCAGTGCCGCCGCGAGATCCGTGCATTGGTCCTTTTGAAACTCGCGCACGGTCTTGCGCAGCACGAACAACAGCGACGGCTTGGTGAGGTCTGTCGGCGAGTCCGGCTTGCGCGGATCGTCGGGATCCGGCGCAGAAAAGTCGGTAGCCCGTTGTGTGGTCATACCGACCGTTACCCGGCGACAAAGTCGTCAAAACGAGACCTGAATGCAAAGTATCCGGTACCGCGGGTATTGACTTCTTTGCGCTGCGCTCCTTTACTTTGTGTCAGGAGCGTCTACGCACAAGGGAGTCGCGGATGACCGCCTCGATGAGGCAGCAGCCAGCAGCAGCACCTACCCGCCAGGAGTTCGCAGAACGCCTGCTCAAAGGGTCGGTGAAGAAGTCCTATGCGCCGGTCGTCGATATCGACTGGGATGCGCCGCTCGAGCCGGACAAGTTCTTCCTGCCGCCGAGGTGCGTATCCCTGTACGACACCCCGATGTGGGACGAGATGACCCGCGAACAGCAGATCGAACTGTCGCGCCAGGAACTCGTCAACACGCTGTCGGCAGGCATCTGGTTCGAGAACATCCTCAACCAGGCGCTGCTGCGCAAGATCATGCACCAGGATCCCACCGCCCGGTCGGTGCACTACGAGCTGACGGAACTCGGCGACGAGACCCGCCACATGGTGATGTTCGGCAAGGCGATCGAGCTCGTGGGCGCCAAGCCGGTGCGGCCGCGGTGGTGGCACCGCGTCGTCATCAACGCGCTGCCGCTTGGCTTCAAGGGGTCCGTGCTGTGGGTGGCCGCGCTGATCGGTGAGGAGATCTTCGACTCGCTGCAGAGGCAGATGATGGATGACGACGACCTGCAGCCGATGGTCCAGCGGCTCATGCGGATTCACGTCACCGAGGAAGCCAGGCACATCCAGTTCGCCCGCGACGGCCTGCGCAAGCGGGCGCCGGCCCTCGGCCCGATCACGCGGCTGTGGGTGTCCAGCATCAACGGCCTCGGCGGCTACTTCTTCCGCTACCTGTTCACCAACAGGATTCCGTACCTGCGCGTCGGTCTCGACGCCGACCGCGCCCGCAGGCTTGCCCGCACCAGCCCGCACCGCCGCCAGGTCCAGATCAGCGGCTTCGCACCGCTGGCCGCATTCCTCGAAGAGGTCGGCCTGATGGGGCGCGTCTCGCGTCGGATGTGGCGGCGCACCGGCTTCCTGCCGCAATGACCGTCCACGACGTCGCCGTCGTCGGAGTCGAGCGTGCCGAACATCGTCTCGGCGACATCGCGGTGCTGCACGACGTCGACCTCACCGACGCCGTTTTCGATGAGGCCACGCACACCTGGATGCTGCCCACGGCCCGCGCCAGGATCCTCGTGACCGACCAGATCCGTTCCGGCCGCGACGATCTCGCGCCCTACCTCGGGGTGGCCGTCCACGGGGCACCGAACTACTTCATGGTCACCGGCGCTGACGATGTCGCCGAAGCGCAGTTGGACTACATCGCGGAATGCCTCCGGCTCATGCGACGCACCGGAAGCACCCGCATCGAGGTGCTCTACAGCACGCAGCGCATGTTCTGCATGCGCGGACCCGAAAAGGCCGACCGTGCCGACCCGCCGTACTGGGCGCGGATGGTGAAGGCGGTGCCGACGTCGTTCGACCTCAGTTCCCATGTCGGCGTTTACGACGAGGTATACGACGGACTCGCAACCGTTCGGATCGGCGAGGACGAGCGCTCGGTCCGGGTGCGGCTGTCGGGCCGCCTGGACCCCATCGACGGCCGATACCATTGGCAGGGCACGATTTTCGGCGTGTTACCCGATGCCGCCACGTCGAGTGCGGTGACAGTTACCATCGGCGAGCAGTCCGCGCAAGGCCGGATCAGCGAGCGCACCCAGCAGGGCGGGTGCTCGGTGGCAGGCGCGGGAACCCCGCCCTATGAACTCGACGATGTCGAGGTCGTCGTACCGCTTCGGTGAACGAGCGCGCCGACCAGTAGCGCAACGGCGAACACACCGCCGACCACACCGGAGACCAACAGCGGCAGCGTGCCGTCGGCGCCCCACAACAGCCCGGCCCACACACCGGCGGCCAGCACCGCGAACCCGCTGAGACCCTGAAACACACCCTGTGCGCTGCCCTGCAGATCCGGTCCGACGAGCGACGAAATCCACGCTTTGCCAACGCCGTCGGTGCACCCGGTGAACAGGCCGTAGACCCCGATCAGGATCCAGGCGGTGACGGTGTCGGTGGTCAGGCCCAGTCCGATGTAACCGACCGCGAAGAACACCAACCCGATGCCGAACACCGCAGGCCGCGGCACACGATCGGCGAGCATCCCCGCCGGGTAACTGGACAGCGCATACACCAGGTTGTAGCCCACGTAGGCGAGGATGACCTCGACCACCGAGAAGCCGATCTCGTTGAGCCGCAACAACAACAGCGCATCGGGGAAGTTGACGACGCCGAAGGCGACCAGCAGCGCCGTCACCCGCCAGTAGGGCCTCGGCAGATCCTTCACCCGCGCGAAGATCGCCTTGCGCTGCGCGGGCGCGATCCGCTTCACCTCCCGCGACAGGAAGACCAGCGCGACGCTGAGCACGGCGGGCACCACAGCGACCCACAGCAGCGGCGCGATCTGATGGTCGAGTAGTTCATAGCCGACCAACCCGAGCAGCGGGCCGATCACGGCACCGAAGGTGTCCATCGCCCGGTGAAACCCGAACACCCGACCGCGCGCCGCGTCGTCGATGCCGTCGACGAGCAGCGCGTCCCTCGGCGCGCCGCGAATTCCCTTGCCCAGCCTGTCGACGACGCGTCCGGCCAACACACCCGGCCATGCGGTGGCGGCGGCGACGATGATCTTGCCGAGGGCGGCCATCCCGTAGCCGGCCGCGACAATCGGCCGGCGCGAGTAATGGTCGCCGAGCGGGCCCGCCGCGAGCTTCGTCAGGGACCCCGCGCCCTCGGCCACCCCCTCGACGGCGCCGACGACGGCGGGTGGCGCGCCGAGCACCGTCGTGAGGTAGATGGGCAGCAGCGGGTACAGCAGCTCGCTGGCGGTGTCCTGCAGGAACGAAACGGCCGACAGCACCCGCACGTTACGGGTCAGCCAGCTGCGCGCCACGCGCTACATCATGCCCGCTCTACGACGGGTCCTCGTTCGTCAGCGCGCGGTATCCATGCGCTTCGGCTCGGGCCATCGCGGCGCGGACGAGGCCGACGATCAGACCTTGGATGGCGGCGGCCAGCATCAGTTCCCGGGTGGACCGGTTGAGGTCCTCGGGCTCGGGCGGCTCCCGGTCGTCGGGGCTGATCCGCTGCCAGATCTCGGTGAAGATCTTGCCTGCGATCAGGCCGCCCGCCACGCTCGTGGCGATGGAGAGTGGCTTGTAAAGGGCTTTCGACGCGCTCATGGCCTCCGCGTTCCCGCACTGGAGACGCCCGAAACGCAGCCGCGTCAACTAGAACACGTTCTAGTATCGCGATCATGCGGTTCACCTATGCGGAGGCGATGACAGACCCGACGTTCTATCTGCCGTTGGCCAAGGCGGCAGAGGACGCCGGGTATCACGCGATGACGATCGCCGACAGCATCGCCTACCCCTTCGAATCGGACTCGAAATATCCCTACACACCCGACGGCAACCGCGAATTCCTCGACGGCAAGGCGTTTGTCGAGGCATTTGTCCTCGCCGGTGCGCTGTGCGCGGTCACCACGAGGCTGCGGTTCAACTTCTTCGTGCTGAAGCTTCCGATCAGGCCGCCTGCGCTCGTCGCCAAGCAGGCCGGATCGCTGGCCGCCGTCTTCGGCAACCGGCTCGGCCTCGGCGTCGGCACCAGCCCGTGGCCTGAGGACTACGAACTGCTCGGTGTGCCATTCGCCAAGCGCGGCAAGCGAATGGATGAATGCATCGACATCATCAGAGGGCTCACGACTGGCGACTACTTCGAGTACCACGGCGAGTTCTACGACATCCCGAAGACGAAGATGACGCCAGCCCCTTCGGAGCCGATCCCGATCCTCATCGGCGGGCACGCCGAGGCCGCGCTGCGGCGGGCAGCGCGCTGCGACGGCTGGATGCACGGTGGCAGCAGGCGCAAGGAACTCGACCGGCTCATCGCCCGGCTCCACGAGATCCGCGCGGAAGAGGGCCGCACGGGCCCGTTCGAGATCCACGTCATGTCCGCCGACGCCTACACGCCCGACGGCATCAAGCGGTTGGAGGACAAAGGCGTCACCGACGCGATCGTCGGCTTCCGCAACCCCTACATCATGGGCAACGACACCGAACCGCTGGACACCAAGATCCGCCACCTCGAAACCTTCGCAGAGAAGGTGATGGCCAAAGTGTGACCTCCGCACGGGTTGCCCAGGGATTGCCTGGGTATCCCGCACACAATGGCGAATGCAGCTGGCAACGGCAGGCCGCGCGGCGTGGTGGTGGTCGGCGCCTCCGCGGGCGGCGTGGAGGCGTTGACGACGTTCGCCGAAAAACTGCCGCCGGATCTGCCGTACGCGATCCTCGTCGCATTGCACATGCCCCCGAGCGGCCCCAGCGTGCTGGCCCGAATCATCGACCGCAGCGGACCGTTGCCGGCGACCGCGCCCTCAGACGGCGCGCGACTCGAGGCGGGCCACATCTACGTCGCCGTGCCCGACCGTCATCTCATGGTCCACGACCACCTCGCCGTGCAGTCCGAGGGCCCGACCGAGAACGGCCACCGGCCCGCCATCAACGCGCTGTTCCGTGCGGCGGCGCTCAACTTCGGCCCCAACGCCATCGGCGTTCTGCTCTCCGGTGTGCTCGACGACGGCGTCCTTGGCGCAAGCGCCATCCGTGCGAGGGGCGGCACCGTCATCGTCCAGGACCCCGAAGAGGCGCTGTTCTCGTCGATGCCCGCAAACGCACTGAACGCCGGGGTGGTCGACCACAAGGTCGCCGCCGCCGAGATCGGCCCCCTGCTCAAGACCTTGAGCGAACGCGATATCGAGGAACGACAAATGGAACGCGACGTCACCATGGAAACCGAGAACCGCATCGCGAAGGGCAAGCGGTTCGACATTGCCATCGACTCCGAGGCGCTCGGCCCGCACTCCGGCTACACCTGTCCGGACTGCAACGGATCGCTTGTTGTGTTGGGAGAGAACAACTATCGATGCAGGGTCGGGCACGCGTGGACCGCCGACTCTATGCTCGCTGCACGCGATCACGAGATCGAGGGCGCCCTGTGAGTCGCACTGCGCAGCCTCAGGGAGAAGGCCAACCTGTCGCGGAAGATGGCCGATACGGTGGGTCCCGGGATGATGTCGCGGCGCTACGTGCAAATGGCCGAAGAAGCCGAGCATGCGATGCACGTCCTCAGCGCCCGGTTGAGCGGGGTGAACGAGGAAGACGAGGCCTCCGATGCCGGATGAGCCATCCGCGGGGTTGTCGGTAAGCACCGCACCGCACCACGGCGCCACGCTCCTCACCGTCGAAGGCGTTCTCGATTCGACCACCTACTCGACACTGCGCGACGAGATCATCAAGGCGGCGCTGGAGGAACCCGACGCCGTCCTCGTCGACGTGTCCGCGATGTACGCGGCCGCCGAGTCGGCGTGGGCCGTCTTCACCAGCGCACGATGGCATATCTCCAGTTGGCCGGAAGTGCCGATCATGCTCGTCTGCGACAAGGCTGCGGGCCGGTCGGCCATTGCGCGCAACGGCGTCGACCGTTACGTACCGGTCCACAGGTCGGTCGAGGCCGCGGTCAACGCCTTGGCCACGTACCCGCAGCACCATCGTCGGCGCGCGCGGGCCTACCTGGTCGCCGCCCCGCACAGCGTCATTCAATCCAGGCAACTGGTGGAAAAGTGGCTGACGGCATGGTCGCGACCGGAGTTCATCCCGGTCGCCAAGGTCATCGTCACAAGCCTGGTGGAAAACGTGCTCGAGCACACGGACAGCGCGCCGGGGTTGCGCCTCGAGGCCAAGGGTGACACGGTGACCGTCGCCGTCGAAGACGGCAGCCGCTTCCGGCCCACCCACTCCGAGGCGCGGATGACCACGGATGACAAGACCGGCCTTCGGATGGTCGAGACGCTGTGCCGGGTGTGGGGTACCGCGCCGACGCCGTCGGGCAAAACGGTCTGGGCGGTCATAGGTCCAGAAAATCGCCTGTGACCGCGAGTATGTTCGGTCTGGCAGCTTCAACCGACGCCGGAACGGAAACATTTTGAACGGCCAGACTGACGAGGCTTTCGAAGCCCTGCTGCGCTACATGCGCGACTCCCGCGGCTTCGACTTCACCGGCTACAAGCGCACGTCACTGATGCGCCGCGTCCGGCACCGGATGGACAGCGCAGGCTATGAGACGTTCGAGGAATACCTCGACGTCCTACAAGCCGGCTCCGACGAGTTCGCGGCACTGTTCAACACCATCCTGATCAACGTCACGGCGTTCTTCCGCGACCCGCCCGCATGGGACTACGTCCGCGACGAGGTTGTCCCCACGATGCTTGCCGAGCGGGGCCCCAGCGATCCCATCAGGGTGTGGAGCGCCGGCTGTGCATCCGGCCAGGAGGCGTACACGCTGGCGATGATCCTGGCCGAGGCGATGGGCGCCGACGATTTCCGTCAGCGCGTGAAGATCTATGCGACCGACATCGACGAGGACGCGCTGACCGAGGCGCGGGCGGCGTCGTATGACGCCAAAGCAGTGGAGTCTGTCCCGCCCGAACTGCTGGGGAAATACTTCGAACAGGTGAACGGCCGCTACATCTTCCGCAAGGACCTCCGGCGGGCGGTGATCTTCGGACGCAACGATTTGGTCAAGGATGCGCCGATCTCGCGTGTCGACCTGCTGGTGTGCCGGAACACCCTGATGTACCTCAACGCGGAGACACAACGTAATGCGTTGGGCCGCTTACACTTTGCTCTCGGTCCTCAAGGCATGCTGTTCCTGGGGCACGCCGAGATGTTGTTGAGTCATGCCGACCGGTTCACCCCGATGAACCTGAAGAACCGTATTTTCCGCAAGGCCGCGGGCTCACACAACGGAATCGACCGCTACGAGAACGACACGACGATGTTCGAGCGGCACGGCGAGCTTCCCGGTCTGTCACCGATCCGCGAGCTGGCCTTCAGGGCCAGCCCGGTGGCCCAGATAGTGGTGACCGGCGAGGACACCGTCGCGATGATCAACCAGCAGGCGGAGACGACATTCGGCCTTTCGGCGCGCGACATCGGCAGGCTGCTGCGTGACCTGGAGATCTCCTACCGTCCGGTGGAACTGCGTGCCTACCTCGAGCAAGCGAAGGTAGAGCGGCGATCCGCGCGGATCCAGGACGTCCAGTGGCAGCGCCCCGGCGCGGACGTCGTCTGGTTCGAGATCCACATCAATCCCCTCGTCGATGCCGAGAACGGGCTGCTCGGCACGTCGATCGTGTTCTTCGACGTGACGGCGACGCGGGCGCTGCTGGACAAGGTGGTGCAGACGAACCGTCAGCTCGAGGCGGCCTACGAGGAGTTGCAGTCCACCAACGAAGAACTCGAGACCACCGACGAAGAACTCCAGTCGACGGTGGAGGAGCTGGAGACCACCAACGAGGAACTGCAGTCCACCAACGAAGAACTCGAGACGATGAACGAGGAGCTGCAGTCGACCAACGACGAGCTGCACACCATCAACGACACCCTTCGCGAGCGCAGTGTGGAACTCGCTGAAGCCAAGACGTTCGCGAGCTCACTGGTCAACTCCATCCGGTTGGGAATGGCGGTGGTGGACCGGGAGATGCGGGTGGTGCTGTGGAACCGCGGCTGCGAGGAGCTCTGGGGGCTACGCTCCGACGAGATCATCGGAACGCCCTTGCAGTCACTGGATATCGGCCTGCCGCTCGATGAGATCAAGCCGCTCATCGGTAAGGCTTTCGTCGACAGCGACTCCGTCGAGGAAACGGCGGTAGACGCCGTGAACAGACGGGGACGAGCCACCCGAATCCGCGTGACGTGCACCGCATTTCGATCTCAGGAGAACTCGGTGAAGGGCGCGCTGCTGTTGATGGAGGTCGTGCCCTAGGGCGACCCACCCGGTCAGTGCCGCTCCTTTTCGAGTTCCAGTTCCCGTTGCTCGAGTTCGAGGTCGACTTGTGCGGCGTCTTCGTGCCGCCACGCCTCGTCGCGGTGATATGCGGCGGCACTCTGGTGCAGGTCGCCGACCCTGTCACTCGCGCGGATGGCCGCTTGCTCGTGGGCCGCAGCGGCGCGGCGGTGTGCGAGGCTCGCGGCGACATGCTGCTCCGCGGCGGCGTGGTGTGCGACCTTGGAACGCGACAGGGCTTCCCGCGCACGGCGCTGGGCCTGTGCGACGGTCACATCGTCCACCGGAACCCCGCGGGCCAGTTCGTCGCGGCGCAGTCGTAGTTCATCGGCCCGCGCCCGCGCCGTTTCCGCGCGTGACGCCGCAGAGTCGCCAAGCGGATCGAGCGGTTTCGGGGTGGTACTCACATGACCTCGCTACAGGTCAAAGATACCGCGCCGGAGCGGCGCGCACCGGGTTACGGCGCTCAACCCCGCAGAGTTGTATGAGGGCTCTGACCAAAGGTTTCGCGGTAGAGCACCGCGAACCGGCCGCTGTGCATGAACCCCCACCGCGCGGCGACGGCGGTGACCGTGTCGTCCATCCGGTTGCCTTTGATCAGATCCTGGTGAGCCCGGTGTAGTCGCAGCTCTCGCAGGTACTGCAGCGGCGTGGTGTTGAGGTGCTTGCGGAACATGTACTGCACCGCCCGAGGGGTGACGTGGATGGCCTCCGCGACGTCGGCCAGTGCGATGTCGTTGTCGGCGTTGCGGTCCATGTAGTCGACCGCACGCCGCAGCAGGACCGGCTTGGCGTCGGTGCGGTCGAAACGTGACTCTTCGACCCGCGCGGCCGTCGGGAATGTCGACACCGTCACTGCGGCGAGCAACCGGCTGGCGTGGCCGACCACCAACGGCGTCGCCACCGCGTCGTCGGCGAGGACGCTGGACTTCACGTATTCGACGGTGGACATCCACAACCGCGCCGAGGCGGCGTTGACGGGCCGGAAGTCGTCGAACCGGATCGTACTGGGCGCCTGGCTGACCGGTACGCCGCGGGCCACGCTCGCCACCGTCGCCGGGTCGAGCAGCAGCGATGTCACCGCAAGGTCCTCGACGCGCGCGTAATGCGGGCGGTCCGGCTGCGACACCATCGAGATCTCACCGGCCGAGGCCTCACCCTTGAGCCCGTCGCAACGGCCCTCCACCCGGCCGTCGGTCGCCGACAGCGCGACCACCCGACCGAGGGGGTCGGGCGAGAACTCGATCTCTCCCGGTATGCGAACGTCTTCGATGGCGAACACGCCGACATCGACGCGTTCGTGTGTAAAGGCTTGCCCGGTGTCATCGACGCGGATCTGTTGGGGACGTAGGCAGACTCCGTACAACTCCTCGAGAACATCGCCTATCTCGGCGGTATCCGATACCGCCAGGCTGCTCCGTTGGGGTCCGTGGGTTGCCATTGCGTTGTCGATGTAACTCACCTGCTAAAGGCGGTTAGCCACGGGGCTTGGGTATTCAGCCCCCGATTCGACTCACACTACCCCGCGGGTACCGGATCCGTGCCCTCCGGCGTTGTTTGCCCCGACCGTGGCCAGGGTAGCGTTCCTGTCGTGGGCCTCTACGAGGCGGTGTCACTGCTGGCGACAGAACCGCCCGGATTGTTGCCTGCGCGCCAGCAGATGGCGGTTTCGCTGGGCTTCCACATCGTCTTGGCCTGCTTCGGAGTGGCCTTCCCCACGATCATCTACGTGGTCCACCGACGTGGGATCGTCCGCGACGACCCCGTCGCGCTCGGCCTGGCGAAGCGGTGGGCGAAGGTGTCGGCGGTCCTTTTCGCGATCGGCGCGGTGTCGGGCACGGTGCTCAGCTTCGAGATGGGGCTGCTGTGGCCGGGCCTGATGGGGGAGTTCGGCGACGTGCTCGGGTTGCCGTTCGCGTTCGAGGGGTTGTCCTTCTTCGTCGAGGCAATCTTCCTAGGTATCTACCTCTACGGCTGGGGCCGCATGCCGCCGAGGCGCCATCTCGCGATGCTCATCCCGATGGGCGTCGCAGGTGTCGTCGGCACCTTCTGTGTGGTGTCGGTGAACGCGTGGATGAACCATCCGGCCGGGTTCGCCATCCGCGACGGCGAGGTGACCGACGTCAACCCGTGGCGGGCGATGTTCAACGACGGGGTGTGGATGCAGTTCCTGCACATGTGGCTGGCGGCGTTCATGGTCGTCGGATTCGTCGTCTCGGGCGTGTACGCCGCGGGCCTGTTGCGCGGCCGCAACGATGCCCACCACCGCCTCGGCTTCACGGTGCCTTTCGTGTTCGCGACGTCGGCGGCCATCGCACAGCCGATCGTCGGACACATTCTCGGTATGCGCATCCACGACACCCAGCCGGCCAAGCTGGCCGCGTTCGAACTCGCCGAGACCACGGAGAGCCCGGCTCCGTTCCGCCTCGGTGGGGTGCTGGTGGACGGCGAAGTGCATGGGGCGCTGGAGATTCCGAGACTCGGGTCGATCATCGCCCGTAACTCGTTCGACGCACCCGTGCCGGGATTGGACACCGTGCCCGAGCAGGATTGGCCGCCGGTGAACATCACGCATCTGGCGTTCCAGTCGATGGTGGTCATCGGCACAGTGCTCGCCGCAGCCGTCGTACTGTACTGGCTGTTGCGGTGGCGCGGGTATGACCTGCGGGAGAACCGCTGGTTTCTTCGGTTCGCCGTGGTTGCGGGCCCTCTGGCCATCCTCGCTGTCGAATTGGGTTGGACCGCAACCGAAGTGGGCAGGCAGCCGTGGACGGTGTGGCATGTACTGCGCACCTCCGAGGCCGCGAGCATGTCGACAGGTCTGTGGTGGAGTTACCTCGTCGTGCTCATCGTGTATGCGGGCATGACAGTCGGCGCGTGGCTTGTGTTGCGGTCCATGGCACGACGGTGGCGGGCGGGTGAGACCGATCTGCCAAGCCCGTACGGGCCGCCGCCACGGGAAGAGCCGGTGCCGTGACGCTCGCGACCGCGGTGGCGATGGCGATGTTTCTCGGCGTCGTCCTGTACGCATTGTTCGCAGGGGCCGACTTCGGTTCGGGCTTCTACGATCTCACCGCGGGGTTCGACGAGCGAGGCAGCGAACTGCGCACCCTCATCGACACCAGCATCGGGCCGGTCTGGGAGGCCAACCACGTTTGGCTGATCTACGTCCTCGTCATGTGGTGGACCGGTTTTCCCTCCACCTTCGCGGCTGCGACCACGACGCTGTTCATCCCGCTTGGTTTGGCTCTGACCGGAATCGTGTTGCGCGGAGCCACCTTTGCCTTCCGCAAGTACTCGGAGACATTCGCACAGGCTCGGCTGTTCGGTGTGATCTTCGCGTCCTCGTCGGTGATCACGCCGTTCTTCCTCGGCGCGACGGCGGGCGCGATCGCGTCCGGACGGGTGCCCGCCGAGGGCTACGGCGACCGCATCGCATCGTGGATGAACCCGACATCGCTGGTCGGCGGGTGCCTGGCCGTCGTCACGTGCATCTTTCTTGCCGGGGTTTTCCTCACCGCCGACGCCGACCGCGCGGGCGACGCCGGGCTGGCGGAACGGCTCCGCACGCGCACGCTCGCCGTCGGAATCGTGACCGGCATAGTGGTCTTCGCGGGCCTGTATCCGGTTTCCCACGATGCGCCGACGCTCAGCCACGGTCTGCGGACCGCCGCGGCGCCACTGCTGGTGCTGGCCGCGGTTTCCGGTGTCGCGACGCTCGTGCTGCTGTACCGCAGGCGCTTCTCGCTCGCGCGCATCCCCGCGGTGGCCGCCGTGGGGTCCGTCGTCACGGGATGGGGCGTCGGCCAGTACCCGTGGTTGCTGGTGGATGAGGTCACCATCGAGGAGGGCGCGGGCGCCGACGCGACTCTGCTCGGCCTGTTGATCGTCGTGGCGCTCGCGGCCGTGGTGGTGCTTCCCGCGTTGGTCTACCTGCTGCGGCTCACGCAGCAGTGGACCCGCACCTGAGCCAGCTTCGGAACCTCGTGCATGAGTTCATGTTCGGCGTCGTGCGCGATGCTGCGCGCATTCTCGACCGTGATATCCGGATCGACGTCCACCTCGACGTCCGCGTGCAACCGGTGGCCTAGCCATCGCATCCGAATGTTGCGCACCGCTCGCACGCCGGACCGGGTCGCGACCGCGCGCTCGGCGGTTTCGACGAGGCTCGGGTCGACCCCGTCCATCAAGCGTCGGAACACATCTCGCGCCGCGGTGCGCAGCACGGCAAGGATCGCCACGGTGATCACCACGCCGACAATCGGGTCGGCGAGCGGGAAGCCCAGTGCGACACCGCCCGCGCTCGCCAGCACCGCCAGCGACGTGAAGCCGTCGGTGCGGGCGTGCAGACCGTCGGCGACCAGCGCGGCAGAGCCGATCCGGCGGCCGACGCGGATGCGGTACAGCGCCACGAACTCGTTGCCGATGAACCCTATGAGGCCCGCGGCGGCCACCCAGCCGACGTGCTGGATCGGAACCGGGTGGATCAACCGCATCACGGCCTCGTACCCGGCGATGGCCGCCGAAAGAGCGATCATCGCGACGACGAACAGCCCGGCCAGGTCCTCGGCACGGCCGAAGCCGTAGGTGTAGCGCCGGGTGGCGGCGCGTCGACCCAACACGAATGCGATCCACAGCGGCACCGCGGTCAACGCGTCGGAGAAGTTGTGAATGGTGTCGGCCGCCAAGGCAACCGAGCCGGACAGCGCCACGACGGCGGCCTGCGCGAGCGCGGTGACGCCGAGCGCCACCAGGCTGATCTTGACCGCGCGGATGCCGATCGCGCTCGACTCGAGCGCGTCGTCGACGCTGTCGGCGGCGTCGTGGCTGTGCGGAGTGAGTGTGTGGGTCATCGGCTGGCCGACCTGCGTTCGGCGAGCGCCGCGGCGTCGGATCGGTGATGTGCGGGGACGCCGGGACCTGCGTGCTCGGCATTGAACACCGCGTCGCTGACGAGCTGGCGGACGTGCTCGTTCTCGATGCTGTAGTAGATCGTGGTGCCCGCCCTTCGGGTGCGCACCAGACGGGCCATCCTCAGCTTGGCCAGGTGTTGTGACACCGACGGCGCAGGCTTGCCGACGAACTCCGCGAGCTCGTTGACCGACAGTTCACGGTCCACCAGCGCCCACAGCACCTGGACACGCGTCGGGTCGGCGAGCATCCGGAACACCTCGACGATCAGACCCACGTGGTCGTCGTCGATGCGACCGCGATCCGCATTATCTGCATTCATACGTAGATAATAGATGATGCGAACGGCGAACTTGAAGTGCTCGCGACCGCGGCGTTCAGTTAGGTGTTGTCGGCGGCGACCCGCGCCCGTTCGGTCATCGAGGCGATCACCCCGCCGTCGTTGAGGATGTCGGTCCCGGTGAGGTAGCCGGCCTTGTCGCTGGCGCAGAACGCGAGCAGGTTCGCCATCTCCTCGGGCCTGCCCCACCGCGGCACGGCGGCGTCGGCGACCATCGCACCGGCCCCGGCGTCCGCCTCGAGCAGGCCCATCTCCGTTTCGAAGGACCCGGGCGACACGGACAGGATGCGCAGGCCCTTGCCGTTGAACCGTTCGCACTGCGCCACCGAGTACCACCGCACGAAACTCTTGCTCACCGCGTAGGCGATGCCGGACTGCATCTCCTCGGGCACGATGGCGCAGGCCGCGAGCATGTCCGTCATGAAGGCGGCCGCGTCGGTCAGCGCCTGCGGGAATTGCTCAGTCGGGACAATGTTTTCGGGCAGCATGTGCGCGGCCATCGAGGCCACGTTGACGATCGCGGACCCCTCCCCCGCGCGGGCGAAGAAGCTCTCGTTCACGTTGAGCGTGCCGATCGCGTTGGTCCGCATCACGTACTCGGCCGAGCCCATGCTGGGGCTCACGCCCGCGGTGTGGATCACCGACGCCAGCGTGCCGAGTCCGGTTGCGGTGTCCAGCAGTGCGTCGACCGCCTGCCGGTCGGTGACGTCGCAGTTGACGGCCTTGTACGTGACACCGAGGCCGTCGAGTTCGCCCGCCGCCTCATCGAGGCGGTCCTGACGGACGTCGGCGAGGACGACCGTGTGGTCTTGACCGACCAGCTTCGCCGTTGCGCGGCCCATGCCGCCTGCGCCCCCGGTGATGACAGCCACTCTGCTCATGGGCAGTGATGCTATGCGACTGCCCAGCGCAATGGTTCAGCCGACCGCCATGACCGTATAAACGACGCATGACCATCTCCGTCGACGAGTTCGCCGTTGCCGACCCTGCGGAGGCGTGGACGCGGGCCGGGTTCACCGTCGACGCCGACGGTGTCTGCCGTGTCGGCGGTGTGCGCATCAGGCTGGGGCGCGATACGGGCACGGGAATCGTCGGGTGGTCGCTGCGTGGTGTTCCCGGCGCGCTGTCTGACGTCGACGGCATCCCGACCACGCGATCGGACGCCGCGGTCGCACAGCACGCCGAGCATGCCAACGGCGTCACCGCGATCGACCACGTCGTGCTGATGTCACCGAACCTGCCTCGGACGGTCCAGTCGCTGGCGGGGGTCGGGGCGCAACCGCGACGGGAACGCGACGCCGAACTCGGCGGCCGGCCGATCCGACAGATCTTCTTCCGGTTCGGCGAGGTGATCGTCGAGGTCGTCGGTTCACCTGATGCGCTGGGCGACGGCCCGTCGACGCTGTGGGGCCTGACATATGTGGTGGCCGACATCGACGCCACCGCAGCGTTCTTCGGCGAGCTCACCTCACCCGTCAAGGACGCGGTTCAGCCCGGACGGCGCATCACCACACTTCGGCATCACGACTTCGGGATGTCGGTCCGCACGGCGATGATCTCGGCGCGTCGCTGAGCCGACGCCGCGACGGGTTGCCTATCCTTTCGCCCATGAGCTCCGACGTCGTCGTCATCCACACCGACGGCGGGTGCAGGCCCAACCCCGGCCCCGGCGGCTGGGGTGCCGTGCTGCGCATGCGCGAGCACGTCCGCGAGATGTGCGGCGGCGAAGCGGGCCTGACGAGCAACAACCGCATGGAGCTGACCGCGCCGATCATGGCGCTCGAGGCGCTCACGAGGCCCGTGTCGGTGCACCTCTACACCGACAGCACGTACGTCCGCAACGGCATCACCAAGTGGGTGTTCGGCTGGGAACGCAACGGCTGGCTGACCGCCGCGAAGCAGCCCGTGAAGAACGCCGATCTCTGGCGCCGGCTCCAGATCGCCTGCGCGCGACATCAAGTCGAGTGGTTCTGGGTGAAGGGGCATTCGGGCATCGCCGACAACGAGTTGGCCGATGTGTTGGCGACGCGGGGCCTGCAGGAAGCGCTCGGCGCCACCGTCTGAGCGCGGCGGCCGTCAGGTCGGGTCGGGGCTGCCGTACGCCGACGGGAATCGCGGTGCGCGCTTCTCCCGGATCGCGGTGTAGCCCTCCACGACATCGGGGCCGAGGAAGGTCAACATCTCGTAGGCCGCTGACTGGTCGAAGGTCGGCCCCATCGTGCGCAGCCAGTTGTTCAGTGTGCGTTTGGTGAGTCGAATCGCCTGCTGTGACCCGGTTGCCAACGCGTCGGCGACGCGCAACGCCTCGTCGAGAACCTGTTCGCGGGGAAGGGCTTTGGCCACCAGACCGATGCGCTCGGCCTCGGCGCCGGTGACCATCTCACCGGTGAGCAGGTAGTAGCGGGCCTTCGCCATACCGATCAGGAGAGGCCAGATGATCGCCGCGTGATCGCCTGCGGCGACACCGAGTTTCACGTGGCCGTCACCGATCCTGGCATCCTCGGCGGCTATCGAGACATCGGCCAGCAGGGCGGCGACGGTGCCTGCGCCCACCGCGACGCCGTTGATCGCCGAGACGATCGGCTTGTCGCAGTTGATGATGTTGTAGACGAGGTCACTCATCTCGCCGAGCATGTGGGAGACCTTGTCGTAGTCGCCGGCCATCCGTTCGACCATGGCCAAGTCGCCGCCCGCCGAGAAGGCCTTGCCCGCACCGGTGATCACCGCCACCCGCGTCTCCGGATCCGCCGCCACGTCGGTCCAGATCCGCGCCAGTTCCGTGTGCATCTCCTCGTCGGCGGCGTTGTATTTCTCCGGCCGGTCGATCGTGATCAGCAGGACCCCGTTGGGCCGACGGCTCAACGACAACTGGTTGTAGTCCTCGAATCTCATGCTCGCGTGGGTCCGGCCATGTCGTCCTCCTCGGTGTGGGTCGCAGAGTAATCGACGCGCCGGCGGAAATATTTCCGACCGGCGGCTGGTTCTAGAGCTTGCGATGCTTATGTAACGTTGTTCCATAAGATCCGTCATCGCCCCGACAGACAGGACAGTCATGACCAACGTCGTTTTCATCCACGGGCTCTGGATCTCCCATACCGCCTGGCAGCCCTGGATCGAGCACTTCGCCGCGCACGGCCACCACGCGATCGCCCCGGCCTGGCCGGGCGAATTCGCCACCGCGAAAGAGACGCGGCGCGGCGCCGCAGAGCAAGCCGGGTACGGCATCGACGAGCTGACCGAACACTTCGCCGACGTCCTCGCCGATCTCGACGCCCCGCCGGTGGTGATCGGCCACTCGTTCGGCGGCCTCATCGCCCAGAAGCTGCTGGGGCAGAACAAGGCGGCCGCCGCGATCGCGATCGACCCGGCTCCGATCAAGGGCGTGAAGCCGCTGCCCTTCGCCCAGCTGCGGTCGGCCTTCCCGGTCCTTGGCAACCCGCTCAACAAGGGCCGCGCCAAGGCACTGACGCAGGCACAGTGGCGTTACGGCTTCGGCAACGCGTTGACCGTCGACGAGTCCGACGCCCTCTGGGAGCAGTGGTCGATCCCGTCACCTGGCAAGCCACTGTTCGAGGCTGCGACGGCGAACTTCTCGCCGAACTCACCGGCCAAGGTCGACACGGCCAATCACACCCGCGGACCGTTGCTGATCACCGGCGGCACCGTCGACCACACCGTGCCGCTGGTGTCGGCGGAAGCGGCTTACGCGCTGTACGAGAAGTCTTCGGCCATAACCGATTTCCACGAGTTCGAGGGCCGCGGGCACTCGCTGACCATCGATCACGGATGGCGCGATGTCGCGGACACCGCGCTCGCGTGGATGGCCCAGCGGAAGGCTGACATCGCGGCATGACGCCTCGCCGCCGCACCGCCAGCCACCAGGTCTCGGTCGCGTTGCTCAACGCGGCCGAGGCCGTGCTGGATCGCGACGGCGTCGACGGTGTGACGATCCGCGCCGTCGCGCACCACGCCGAAGTGTCCCCGATGAGCGTCTACAACCGGTTCACCAACAAAGAAGGTCTGACCGTCGCACTGGCGATGCGCACCTTGGAGCAGTTGGCCGAGGCCATCGACGTACCGGGCGACGTTGAGCCGGTTGAGCGCTTCGCCAAGGCATGCCGGAACTACCGCGAATTCGCCCTGCGCTATCCCGCCCGATACGCGTTGATCTTCGGCGCGGGCAGTCCGCTCGAAGACCAGTCGTCCGAGGTTGCCCGCGCTGGGCATGCGGTGTTCGCCGTCCTCGTCGAGTTGATCCGCGCAATGAAAAGCTCAGCCTCCGAACAGGAGTCGGCGCAGGATGCGCAAGCCGTCTGGAGCGCAGTGCATGGCGCGGTGACGATCGAACAGGCCGGCATCAATCAGACACCCGACGCCGCCGACACCTTTGAGCACATGCTCGACATGTTCACGCGGATCATCCGGTGCGCGACCCCACGGTGACCGTCACCTCTTGCCGCTGACCACTGCGCTCGAACACAAGCTGCTGTTGCGAACCGGGGGTTGTCTGACGGAGGGCGGCCAGTAGGTCCTCCACCGAGCCGATGGGCTTACCCGCGAACTCGACGATGACGTCGCCGGGCCGTACACCCGCTGCCTCGGCCGGCGCGCCCCGATCCACCGCGAGGACGAGTGCGCCCTCGTCGCTGCGTACGCCCAGACTGCGTCGCACCGACGGGGTGAGCGGACTCAGTGAGAGCCCGAGGTAGGGGTGTCTGGCCACACCATTCTTCAGCAGCTGGTCGGCCACATCGATAACCGTGGCCGCCGGAATCGCGAAACCTATTGACACCGCGCCGACTTCGGGCGGGATATACGCTTCGTTGATTCCGATGACGTGACCGTTCACATCGAGCAGGGCGCCTCCTGAGTTACCCGGAGAGATCGACGCGTCGGTCTGGATCAGATCGACGAGCGATGCACTCTGCGCGGCCGCGCCGGGGATATCGCGGTGCAGACCCGAGATGACTCCGACGGTCACCGAGTTCTCGAATCCCAGTGGGCTACCGATGGCGATGGCGATCTCGCCCGGCCTCGGCAGTTCGGGGCGGTACTCCGGAACCGGGAGGTTCTTCCGCTCCGTGCGCACCACCGCGAGGTCGGTCACGGTGTCGGTGGCCAGCACCTCGCCCGGCGAACTGGTGCCGTCGGCGAATTCGATGGCGACCCTGCGGTCGGTGCCGACCACGTGTGCGTTGGTCACGACGACGTCGTCGCGCAGGACGACCGCGCTGCCGATGCCGTCGCGCCGCTGCACGGTCGCCACGCTGGGGCTGAGACGCTCCACCACGTCGGCGAAGCCGGCAGAGTCGACGGCGGCCGGCGGGGCGGGCGTCGTGGTGGTATCGCTCGACGGGGGCTGCTCGGCAGTGCTGCACGCCGGCACACCCAGCGCCAGTACCAGCGCGACAATCACGAAGTGGATCCGGTTCATGCTCATTGATTACCCCCTCGGCCGAACTATACCCAGACGACCTCGTCCGGCGACTTGTCCGGTCTCAGTCCCCGCCAACTCGGCTGACGCAACCGGTCGTCAGATGTGCGTTCGCTGTAGCGCACCTCGCCGACCAACTCCGGCCTGACGAACGTCACGCCTTTGGCGTCCTGCTTGGAAAGCGGTGCGTTGAACGGTGATTCGTCGGTCTCGAGCGGCTTGAGCTTCTCCTTGAGATTCTTCAGCTCCTTGTCGGTGAAGCCGGTGCCGACCCGGCCGACGAACTTCAGTCCCCCCTCGTCGGGGATGCCGAGCATCAGCGAGCCGATGCCGCTCGACCGTCCGCCCTCACCCCGCCGCCAGCCACCGATCACGACTTCCTGGGTGTTCCAGATCTTGTCCTTGATCCACGAAGCCGACCGTCGGCCGGGCTGATACGTCGAATCGCGCTTCTTGGCGACGACACCCTCCCACCGGCGCTTTCGCGCGTACTCCAGCGCCTCGGGCCCGTCGCCGGGCAGCGTGTCGGGAACGATGAGCCCGCCGCCCTCGGCGAGCGCCTCCAAAATCCGCCTGCGGTCGGAGTACTTGGCCTTCAACAGCGAGCGCCCGTCGAGATAGAGCACGTCGAACGCCCAGAACTCGACGCGGGTCGAGCGGGCGCGGTTCTGCATCTCACTGAAGCTGGGCACCCCGTCCTTGTCCAGTGCCACCGCCTCGCCGTCGAGGATCACGTGGTGGTCGGCGAGATCGGCTGCCAGCGCGGCGAATTGAGGAAACTCGCTCGTGACGTCACGCCCGCGCCGCGAACGCAGACTCAGTTTGCCGTGGTTGGCCTCGACCAGAATTCGATAGCCGTCCCACTTGCCCTCGAACGCCCATTGGGTCCGCTTCAGGTTTTCCACCGAACCCTCGGTGGACAGCATCGGCGCGAGGTCGCTCACCTGCGGCTCAGGCTGCTCCTTCGTGCGGTGCGCCAGCCAGTTCTTGCCGTCGGTCTGAATCAGCGCATACCGGCCGCTGATCTTCTTGCCCTGCAGCGTCACGATCACTTCGCCCTTGCCCTTGATGGGCTTCTCCCCGTTGACGCCGGGGTCGCGGAACTTCTCGGCCTCGTAAGTGCCGGAGTCCCAGATGATCACCTTGCCGCCGCCGTACTCGCCCTTGGGGATCTCGCCTTCGAAGGTGCCGTATTCGAGCGGATGGTCTTCGGTGTGCACGGCCAGATGATTGACCGCCGGTGTGTCGGGCAGGTTTTTCGGCACGGCCCAACTGACCAGCACCCCGTCGCGCTCCAGCCGGAAGTCGTAATGCAGCCGTCGGGCGTGGTGTTCCTGGATGACGAAGAAGTTGTCGTTGCCCGGCGCTGGCGCGCTGCTCGGAACGGGCTCGGGCGTCTTACCCGCGTCGCGCATGCTGCGGTAGGTGGACAGCGCGTCGGCCACCGGGGCGTCGGCGTCCATCTCGGCGAGCAGGTCACCGTCGCGTTCCAGGCGTTCGAGCACCTCGTCGAAGCGCAGGTGGCGAAGATTCGGATCCTCGATCTCGTCCCAGGTGCGCGGCGCCGCGACCGTCGGCTCATCGCGACCACGCAGCGAGTACGGCGCGATCGTGGTCTTGTTGCCGTTGTTCTGGCTCCAGTCGACGAACACCTTGCCGGTGCGCTGGCTCTTGGTCATGGTGGCCGTCACCCGCTTGGGCATCGACTTCTCCAGTTGCACCGCGATCCGCCGGGCCAGCACCGACGCGCCGTGCGAGCTGATCGGCTTCTCCAGCGGCACGTACAGGTGCAGACCCTTGCTGCCGCTGGTCAACGGAAACGTCTTGAGGCCGATTCCGGTGATGAGCTCGCGCACCTCGTGCGCCACCTCGCACAGCTGGCGGAATGTGACGCCCTCGCCGGGGTCCAGGTCGAAGACCACGCGGGTGGCCGGCCCGGGTAGCAGCTCGGCGCCGCCCTCGCGGCTCCACGAGTTGACGAAACGCCATTGCGGCACATGGACTTCCAGCGCAGCCTGCTGCGCGATCCAGGCGAGACCCTCGGCGGTGTTGATGATGGGGTATGTCGTGGTGCCCGACTTGTGGGTGATCGACGCCCGCTCGAGCCAGTCGGGCGCCGAGCTGGCGAGCTGTTTCTCGAAGAACGACGGCTCGTTGACGCCGTTGGGCCAGCGCTTGCGGGTGACGGCCCGGCCTGCGATGTGCGGGATCATCGCCGGCGCGACATTGATGTAGTAGTCGAACACCTCGGCCTTGGTCGTACCCGTCGCCGGGTACAGCACTTTGTCCGGGTTTGTCAGCTTGACCCGGCCGAATCGATCCACCACGCCAAGGTAATACCCGTTGTACCGTTGAGAAATGAGGCGATTTCTCGCTGGCTGCCTGATGGCGGTCGCCGCGGCGGCGGTGTGCAGCCCGATGGCGTCGGCGGATCCCGAGGATTTGGTGCCCTATTGCTCGGGCGATCAGACCCCGATGGACAACAACTGCAAGCCGATGGCCCACCAAATCTTCACCCATGACGCCGGCGGCGCGAACCCGCAGGTCGGATACGGCACCAATCCCGGCCTCGAACCCGCCACCTGACTCAGCGATTTCTGCACCAGGGTCGCGATCGAGGGGTTATCCACAACCCTCCTGCAGAACTCGCGTCGGCCCGGGCCTATTCGTCGGTGGTGGTAGTGACGATCCGGGCATGTCACAACCATTCGTCGGCTCAGAAGCCATCAATTCGGGCCAACTGACTCGCGGTCAACTGCGCTGGAGCCACACCGCCCTGCTACCCGGGGTCTACGTGCCGAACGACGCCGAGCGGACGCTGCACGTCAACACCCTTGCCGCCTGGCTCTGGACCAACCGCAGAGGTGTAGTCGCCGGACGGGCAGCCGCTGCGCTGCACGGCGCCAGATGGGTCGACGCATCAACGCCGATCGAGATCATCGCCGAACACACTCGCCGCAGGAAGGGAATCATCGTCCGCGAAGAACGAATTGCGCCCGACGAGATCACCCATGTCGGTGAACTAGCCGTCACGACACCGACACGCACAGCATTGGACATCGCCCGACACTTGCCGCGCGACATCGCAGTGCAGCACTTGGACGCGCTTGCTGCCGCAACTGGTGTGACGTTCGACGACGTGATCGCCCTGTCCGAGCGGTACCGAGGTGCCCGCGGAACCCGTCGAGCCCGCGTAGCGCTTGCTCTGATGGACGGCGGCGCCCAGTCGCCGGGGGAAACGCGCCTGCGCCTACAGCTGATCGACGATGGATTGCCTGCGCCGCGGACGCAGATCAGGGTGAGCGACGGCTTCGCCGAGGCGTTCATCGACATGGGTTACGACGACCCCGAAGTCGGTCTCGACTATGAAGGCTCACACCACAGCGAAGACCGCGGCCAGTACGTCTACGACATCGGCCGTGCCGATCTGATAGACCGCGAGGGTTGGATCGACATCCGCGTCGTCAAGGAGCACAGTCGGCGGTACAACCTGCACCGCGTCCGCGAAGCATTCGCCAGGCGCGGGTGGACACCGCCGAGTTCTGCATCAGGGTCGTGAATCCGCGAAAAGAACAGCCCTCATGCAGATCTCGCGGGTGGGTGGCCTCGCCACGAAGCGTTAATCCTCGAGTTCGGTGACCGGTAGCGGCGCTGTCGGCACCTCCGCGATCGCCATCTTGGCGGCCGAGTCGGTGGGGATGGCCTCGCGACGCAGCGCCGCCAGCGCCGCAGCGGTGCCGACGTCGCGGCCCGCCCGCTCGCTGAGCAGCCACCGCACTTCGAGCAGATCGCAGTACGCCTGGATGGGGGTTCCCCGCTTGTTCACGGCTTCGTGCGCCAGATGCTCGGTCGGTGTCACCACCTCGATCACCCACAGCCGCGCGGCCGTCGACTCGTCGACGTCGTGGCCCGCCTCGCGGCACAACTGCGCCCGGTAGGCCTGCATATCCCCGAGCAGGATGCGCGCCTGCCCCTCACCGACATCGAGACCGGTCAGCTCCTGCAGACGCTGCGCGTGGTAGCGCCTATCACCAAGGGCAACATGAATTTTCAGTTGGCTCGGGTCATCGGATACCGGCTGTAGCGACACCTCCTCGACGACGAAGCCCAAGTCGTTGAGCCGTCGAACCGTGCCCTCGACGCGATAGCGGTCGGCGAAGCCGAACACCGGTTCGGCGTGCAGGACGTCCCACAGCGAGTGGTACCGATCCCGCAGATGCTCGGCCTCGGCGATCAGCGTGTCCTGCAACTCCTCCGGGTCTTCGAGCCGCTCGGCGAGATCGACCAGCCCCATCGCGACGTTCTCCACCATGATCTCGATGTCGTGCTGACGCTGTCCGCGGCTCAGCGTCGGGTGCACCTCGGAGGTCTCGGCGTCGACGAGCCACGCCTGCAGCGTCTGCCCGTCGCGCGAGAACAGCGTGTTCGCCAGCGAGCAGTCGCCCCAGAACACGCCGTGGCGATGCAGTTCCACCAACAGCCCTGCCATTCCATCGAGCAGTCGGGCCCGGTGCTTGGGCTGGTCCGGCGGCAACCGCATGAACAGGCGGCGGTACTGCCACGACCCCTCCAGGTAACGGGTCACCAGGATCGCGGTGTCGAACTCCGGTTGCAGCACCAGACCGGCCGGGCGCACGGCAGGCAGGTCCATCTCCTCGAGCCTGCGCAGCACCTCGTACTCCTTGGCCGCGACCCGTGCGGGCATGTCCTTCACCGCCCACAGCGCACCGTCGGCCTCGACGAACTTCACCAGGTGCCTGCTGGGGCCGACCGCGATGTCGCGCAACGGCACATCGGGAACGTTCCACTGCGACAGCGGCCGGTCCCACGGCAACGCCAGCAGACCCGCAGACGGAGTCCGAAGCCGAAACTCCGGTGCTTGCATGCTAATTCAGACGTTCGCCAGTCTTCGGATGGAACAGGTGAACGGCTCCCTCCGCAGACTTGCGCAGCTTCACCGTGTCAGCCAGCCGAGGCGCCGTCCGCGGATTGCAGCGCGCCACCAACTCCACGCCCGAACCGGAACCCGCATGCGTGTACACGTACGCCTCGCTGCCCAGATCCTCGACGAGGTCGACGACGACGTCCACACCGCCGTCGGTGGAGATCTCGAGCGACTCGGGCCTGATGCCGATGGTCACCTCGTCGAGCCCGGCATCGCTGATCTTGGCGATGTCGTCGCGTTGCAACTCCAACGTGTTGTCGCCGACCTTCACGCCGTCGGCGACGACCGGCAGCGTCACCAGATTCATAGCGGGCGAACCGATGAAGCCCGCGACGAACGCGTTGGCCGGCCTGTCGTACAGCTCGTTCGGCGACGCGAACTGCTGCAGCTTGCCGAACCGCAGCACCGCGACCCGGTCACCCATCGTCATCGCCTCCACCTGATCGTGGGTGACGTAGACCGTGGTAGTGCCGAGACGCCGTTGCAGTGCGGCGATCTGGGTGCGGGTCTGCACCCGCAGCTTGGCGTCCAGATTGCTCAACGGCTCGTCCATGCAGAACACCTGCGGCTCGCGGACGATGGCGCGACCCATCGCGACACGCTGCCGCTGACCGCCGGAGAGCTTGGCGGGCTTGCGGTCCAGGAACTCGGTGAGGTCGAGGATCTTGGCGGCCTCCTCGACCTTCTTGCGCCGCTCGTCGGCCGGTACGCCGCGCAGCTTCAACGCGAAGCCCATGTTCTCGGCGACAGTCTTGTTTGGATATAGCGCATAGTTCTGGAACACCATCGCGATATCGCGGTCCTTGGACGGCACTCCGGTCATGTCCTTTCCGCCGATCTCGATGGCGCCCTCGTCGATGTCCTCGAGGCCCGCCAGCATGCGCAGCGCCGTGCTCTTACCCGAACCCGACGGCCCGACCAGCACCACGAACTCGCCGTCTTCGATGTCGAGGTTGAGCGAGTCGACCGCGAGCTTGTCCGAGCCCTCGTAGATGCAGGTCGCATTCTTGTAGGTGATTGATGCCATTGGTGTACTCCGTCTTCTTGTGTGGGCCTAGTGGATTCGTCTACTTGATCGCACCGAACGAAAGTCCGCGCACCAGCTTGTTCTGGGCGAACCACCCGCAGAGAATCACGGGAAGCGCAGTTATCGTCGCCGCCGCTGACAGCACGGCCCAGTACTGACCCTGACCGGCGATGAAGCCGACGAGGTACACCGGCATGGTCTGGGCATTGACCGCGGTGAGGTTCACCGCGAAGAAGAACTCGTTCCAGGCGAATATCACGCAGATCAGTGCGGTCGCTGCGATGCCGGGTGACACCAACGGCAGGATCACCTCGCGAACCGCCCGCCACAGGCTGGCGCCGTCGAGGCTGGCCGCCTCGAGCAACTCACCGGGCACCTCGAGGAAGAACGACCGCATCATCCACACCGCAATGGGCAGGTTCATCGCCGTGTACAGGATCACCAACGCCCAGATGTTGTCCAGCAGGCCGATGTTGGACACGATCACGTACAGCGGCAGAATGACCGCGACGACCGGCAGCATCTTCGTGCTCATGAAGAAGAACAGGGCGTCCTGCGTCTTGCGGACCGGTCGCAGGGAAAGCGCGAACGCCGCAGGCACACCGAGCAGCAGCACCAGCAGTGTCGAGATCCCCGTCGCGAAAACCGAATTCAGGAACGCCGGGCCGATCCCCTGTTCGAAGACCGCCCTGAATTGATCCAGCGTCGGGGTGAAGAACAGCTTCGGCGGTCGGGTCGCGGCGTCGGACTCCGACTTGAAGGCCGTCAACACCATCCAGAACACCGGGAAGAAGAAGCCGAGGCCGACGAGCCACGCCACCACGCCCCATGGGCTGAACTTGCGGTGCTTCTTCTTCGAAGGGGTGCCGGGAGTGGCTGTGGCCGTATCCCTTTCAACTGTGGTTGTCATCATGCGGCCTCTTCCTTGCCGGTGAACGATTTGAAGATCAACCGAAGGGCGAAGTTCGCGATGATGATCGTGAAGATCACCACCACCACGCCCATGGCGGCGGCCTGGCCCATATCGAAGCCGAGGAACGCGCGCTGGTAGATGTAGAAGGGCAGGTTCGCACTGGCGATACCCGGTCCGCCCTGGGTCAACATGTAGATCACGTCGAACGTGTTGACCAGATAGATGGCGCCGAGCACGACACCCAGTTCGATGAAGCGCCGAAGGTGGGGCAGCGTCAACTCACGGAAGAGTTGAAACGCGCCCGCACCGTCGACTCGACCGGCCTCCAGGATGTCGCGTGGCATCGACTGGAGGCCGGCGAGGATCAACAACATCATGAACGGTGTCCACTGCCAGATCAGTACGACCATCACCATGGTCAGCGGGAACTCGCCGATCCAGTCCACCGGGCCGAGGCCGACCAGTGACAGCACCCAGTTCAAGATGCCGTTCACGGGATCGAGGATGGTCGTCTTCCAAATCAACGCCGCCGCAACGGGTGTGACGAGGAATGGCGTGATCAACAGCGTTCGGACCACCCCGCGGCCGAGGAACGCCCGGTCCAGCAGAAGAGCGAGAATCAACCCGAGCAACGCCGAGAAGAACACCACCACGACGATCAGCAGAACGGTGTTGAAACCCACCCGCCAGAACTGGCTGTCCTTGGCGACCGTGACGTAGTTCTGCAATCCGACGAACTCCCGCGAGCCGGGACGGACCAGGTTCCAGGACAGCGTCGAGTAGTAGAGCGTCAACAGGAACGGAATCTGGGTGACGACGATCATGAAGATCAGGGCCGGAAGCAACGGCCCGCGCCGCCGCCAACCCTCGGCGCGACTCACGCCGACGTCCTGGCGCTCCCGGATCTTGCGGACCCGTTCGGCCACTGCGGCCTGACTGATGTCAGCCTCGGTTTCTGCAGTAGCAGTCATCACTTCTCCTGATATGTCTTGCCGACGACCTCGGCGTATTGCTGTGACTGTTCGAGCGCGTCGTCCACCGACTTCTGGCCGGCGATCGCGGCGCTGATCTGCTGGCTGACCCGGGTGCCGAGATCCTGGAACTCCGGGATCGCGACGAACTGCACGCCGGTGTACGGAACGGGTTGCACCGTCGGCTTGTCCGGTGTCGCGTTCCTGATCGACTGCAATGTGAGGGGTCCATAGGACTTCGAGATCGCCTCGTACTCAGGAAGATCCGTGTATGTCGAGGTCCTGCTGCCCGGTGGGACGCGGGCCCAGCCCAGCTTCTCCCCGACCATCTTCAGGTAGTCCCTGCTGGTCATCCACGAAATGAATTTCCAAGCGCCATCAGGGTTCTTGGCGCCCTTCGGGATGCCCAGCGACCAGGTGTAGAGCCATCCGGCGTTCGGCTTCTCGACGATCGGTGCGGGCAGGTAGCCGATCTTGCCCTGCAGTTCCGGATACGACTTCGGGTCCTCCAGGACGGACACCGCCGATGTCGCGTCGTACCACATCGCCGTCTGGCCCTGGCCGAACAGGTTGGCGCACTCCTGGAACCCCGCCGACGAGGCGCCCAACTCGCCGGCCTGGCCGATGAGGTCGACGTAGAACTGCACGGCCCGCTTGACCTCTGGGCTGTTGAGCTGCGCGTTCCAATTCTCGTCGAACCACCGTCCGCCGAAGGTGTTGATGACGGTGTCCAGCGGCGCGAGCACCTCACCCCAGCCCGGCTTACCGCGCAGGCAGATGCCGGCACGGTCGTCGGTCTTGACCTTGTTGGCCCACTCGGCGACCTCCTGCCATGTCGGCTGATAGTTCGGGTCCGGGTTGACCTTGATTCCGGCCTGCTCGAACAAATCCTTGCGGTACATCAGGAACGACGACTCGCCGTAGAACGGAACCGAATACATGTTGCCCTCATAGGACAGCGACTCCCGCAGCGACGGGATGAAGTCGTCCATGTCGTATCCGGGTGTGTTCTCGGCGTACTCCGACAGGTTCACCAGCCAGCCGTCCTTGGCCCACTGCGGAGTCTCGAAGTTGCTGATCATCACCACGTCGAACTCGCTGCCGCCCATCGCCGTCGACATGGTGATCTTGGCGCGGGCCTGGTTCTCCGACAGCGTGATGAACTTCAGCTTCGTGCCGGGGTTCTTGGCCTCGAAGTCCGACGACAGCGACTGGGCGTCGGTCATCTGCGAGTTGGACACCAGCGCGATCGTCACTTCGTTTTCCGACGCCCCCAGACTGCCCGCCCCCGCGCAGCCGGCGGTGAGGGCCAGACCGGCAGCGGCCGCGCACAAGGAAAGGCGGTGCAGTGTTCTGCTGATCGCTTTTCTCGGCACCTTCAATTTCAACCTCCCTTAACGCTGCGCCAATAGCCAACGGGCACAGTCAATGTCACAAACCAGAAGTCGTGCGAGCTTGCCTCGCAGCGCGGCCAGCGTGGCGTGGTGCTTGGCCACGCCGCTGGCGATGAGGATCGTTTTCTGACATGCCTTGACGTCCTCGAGCGGAACGGAAACGGCGCGCTGAGCCAGTTCGGTGTTGACCGGCTCGCCGTCGGCATCGAAGAACCGGCCGCCGATCTCGCCGACCGCACCGAGCGAGACCAGCTCGTCGAGCATCCGGGTGTCGAGGTAGCTGCCTTCGAAAAGTGTTCCCGCGGTGGACGCCGCGCCGATGCCGAAGATCATCACGTTGGCGTGGCGGCCCGCCTCGAGCGTGCGGGAGATCACCGAATCGCTGCGCATCGACGCCACCGTCGACGGGTCGGCGTACAGCGGCGCAGGCAGCCGAATGGTCTCGGCGCGAAGGACATCCGCGCAGCGGCCGAGGATGAACTCGGCGCCGGTCTGGTACGCGGCGGTCGACATGGCACCGTCGAGCTGGACGACGGCGCGGCAACTCGCCACGCCGGGCGACAGCGCGGTCGCCACCGCGACCGTCTCGGGGCCCCACGTGAAACCCATGACATCGGTGGCTACGAGGCGGCGCATGAGCAGCGCGGCGGCGGCGCGTCCGACGCTCGCATAAGCGGCAGGCCGGCCCGGCGCGCCGACGTCGATACCGCTGCCCGCGACGACGGCTTCGGTGAGACCGAAGCGCTGTTCGAGTTCGCGCTCCTCGTCGGCGTGCAGGTTATCCCGCATGTCGGGCGGAACGACCACCTCGATGCGAACCAGGCCCTTGGCCTTGGCGCGCGCGATCAGGCGTCCCGCCGTCGGCCGGGAAACGCCGAGCCTGCTGGCGATCTCGGCCTGCGTCAGGCCGTCGAGGTAGTAGAGGGTCGCCGCGCGCAGTGCCAGCCGAAGGTCGTCAGGCGCGGCAGACGGTGCTGCCAAGCTCTCGGTCGACGTCGACACGTGTGGCCCGCCTATCTCTTGGCTGGTGAGCATTTGCTCAGGGGTGCGAGTAGATGCTCATCACGTTAGCATGGTGAATGTGACGCACACAACACTTTCCCGGACCACGCTCGACCGGATACCCATCGCCAAACCGACTTACAACCGCGACGAGGTCGGCGTCGGCATCGTGCATTTCGGGGTCGGCGGGTTCCATCGCGCGCATCAGGCGATGTACATCGACCGGCTTCTGGAAAGTGGCGGCGCCAGCGAATGGGGAATCTGCGGCGTCGGCGTCATGCCGTCCGACCGCAGGATGAAGGACGTCCTCGATGCGCAGGACGGGCTGTACACGCTGGTGCTGGAAAACCCGGACGGCACCCGCGACGCGCGGGTGATCGGCTCGATCGTCGACTACCGCTACGCGCCCGACGACCCGGAGTCGGTGATCGAACTGCTGGCCGCGCCCACCACCAAGGTCGTCTCGTTGACCATCACCGAGGGCGGCTACAACGTCAACTCCGTCAAACCGGGTGACGTCAGCGTCTTCGGCCTGGTCGCCGAGGCGCTCGCGCGGCGCCGCGACCGCGGGATCGCCTCGCCGACGATCGTGTCGTGCGACAACATCGAGGGCAACGGCGAGGTCGCCCGGCAGGCCTTCGCGAGCTTCGCCGATCGCGTGCATCCCGGGCTGGCGGACTGGATCTCGACCCACACCCGCTTCCCGAACTCGATGGTGGACCGCATCACGCCGGTGACCACACCCGAGGTGACCGAGAACCTGAAGAACGAGTTCGGGGTGGTCGATCAGTGGCCGGTGGTCGCCGAACCGTTCACCTCGTGGGTGCTCGAGGACGACTTCTCCGATGGCCGACCGCCGCTGGAGGACGCCGGCGTACTGCTGGTCGAGGATGTGCGGCCCTATGAGCTGATGAAGCTGCGGCTGCTCAACGCCAGCCACCAAAGTCTCTGCTATTTCGCCTATCTCGCCGGCTACCGGTTGGTGCACGACGCCGCCGCCGACCCGCTGTTCGCCGACTTTCTGATGCGCTACATGGACACCGAGGCAACGCCGACGCTGCTGCCGGTTCCCGGAATCGATCTGCCCGAGTACAAGCGGACGCTGATCGAGCGTTTCGCGAACCCCGGCGTGCGTGACACCATCGCCCGGCTCTGCTTCGGCTCCTCGGACCGCATCCCGAAGTGGCTGCTGCCGGTGATCCGGGCCAACCTGGCCTCCGACGGGCCGGTCCGGCTGTCGGCGGCGACGGTGGCCAGTTGGGCGCGCTACGCCGAGGGGGTCGACGAGGCGGGTGAGCCGATCGACGTACAGGACCAGTTGGCGGACACGCTCGTTCCGCTGGCGCGGTCACAGCGCGACAATCCGACCGCGTTCATCGAGAACACCGATGTCTTCGGCGATCTCGCGTCATCCGGCCGGTTCGTCGAGGCGTATGTGTGGGCGCTGGAGTCGCTGCACCGCGACGGCGCGAGGGCGACACTGGAAGCATTGATGAAAGAGGACTCGGCATGAGCTCCGAACGCGCGCTCGTCATCGGCGAGGCGCTGATCGACATCGTCGAACGTGACGGCCGGATCACCGGAGAGCACGTCGGCGGCAGCCCGCTGAACGTCGCGGTGGGGCTGGCGCGCCTCGGCCGCGGGGTCGACTTCCTCACCCACATCGGCGACGACGCACATGGCCGACGTATCACCGACTACGTGAAAAACGCTGGCGCCGAACTTGTTTCGGGCAGCGGCACCGCCAACCGCACTCCTACCGCGCTGGCGACGCTCGACGAGAACGGGAAGGCACAGTACGTCTTCGACATCGACTGGCAACTGTCGGGCACACCGGAGGTGGCGCCGCCGCTGGTGGCCCACACCGGGTCGATCGCGACGATCCTCGAGCCGGGATGCCGCGCAACGGCGGCATTGCTGGACGCCTACCACGTGTCAGCGACGATCAGCTTCGACCCGAACGTACGGCCGGCGTTGATCAGCGACGAGGAGCAGGCGCGCACCCGTATCGAGCGGCTTGTCGAGAAATGCGATGTGGTCAAGGCCAGCGACGAGGACCTGCACTGGATCGACCCCAACCGTGCACCCGAACACGTCGCGCAGACCTGGCTCAGCCTCGGGCCCGCGCTCGTCGCGGTCACGCTCGGCGAGCGTGGCGCATTCGCCATGGGCCGGGCCGGGACCGTGCGCGTGCAGGCGCAGCGGGTGAACGTCGTCGACACGGTCGGCGCAGGCGACGCGTTCATGACGGGGCTGATCGACGCGTTGTGGTCGCTGAGCCTGCTGGGCGCCAATCACCGCAAGCAGCTACGCAACATCAGCACCGATGCGCTGACGCTGGTGTTGGAGACCGCGGTGCTGTCGTCGGCATTGACGGTGGCGAAGGCGGGCGCCGACCTGCCCGACAGGGCGACACGAGATGCGGCCGCCGCAGAAATTCCGAACCTGCGTACGCATCGCGGGTAGGTGATTGGGGAATACTGGGGAAATGCGGTCCATTTGGAAGGGCTCGATCTCGTTCGGACTGGTCAACGTTCCCGTCAAGGTCTACAGCGCTACCGAGGACCACGACCTGAAGTTTCACCAGGTCCACGCGAAAGACAACGGACGCATCCGCTACAAGCGGGTGTGTGAGGTCTGCGGTGAGGTCGTCGAGTACCGCGACATCGCCCGAGCCTTCGAATCCGACGACGGACACATGGTGGTCATCACCGACGAGGACATCGCCACGCTGCCCGAGGAGCGCAGCCGCGAGATCGAGGTCGTCGAGTTCGTTCCCGCCAGCGACATCGATCCGCTGATGTACGACAGAAGCTACTTCCTGGAACCCGACGGCAAGTCGACGAAGTCCTACGTGTTGCTGGCCAAGACCCTTGCCGAGACCGACCGGGTGGCGATCGTGCACTTCGCGTTGCGCAACAAGACGCGGCTTGCGGCGTTGCGCGTCAAGGACTTCGGCAAGCGTGACGTGATGATCATCCACACGCTGCTGTGGCCCGACGAGATTCGCGATCCCGACTTCCCGGTGCTGGACAAGGAAGTGGAGATCAAACCGGCTGAGCTGAAGATGGCCGGACAGGTGGTCGAGTCGATGACCGACGACTTCCATCCCGAGCGTTTCGAGGACACCTACCAGGAGCAGCTGCGGGAACTCGTCGAGGCGAAACTCGAAGGTGGAGAAGCGTTTACCACCGAAGACACCGAACCCAAGGAGCTCGACGAAACCGAGGACGTCTCGGATCTGCTGGCCAAGCTCGAAGCCAGCGTCAAGGCCAGGCGCGGCGGCGGTGGCAGCTCATCGAGCGACGGCGAGGCCAAGAAGGCGCCCGCCAAGAAATCAGCGGCCAAGAAGGCGCCCGCCAAGAAGGCCGCTAAGAAGGCACCTGCCAAGAAGGCGGCGAAGAAGGCTGCCGCCAAGAAGTGATCAGCGCCGTCAGCAGCCGAGGTGGTTGATGCTCGCCAGGACGATCTCCCACGCCGCCGACGTCGAGATGCCGAGCTGCTTGCTGACCAGAATGACGTTGTCCGACGCGGGCACGCCGCTGCGTGCGGCGGCGCAGGCCTGCTTGCCTGCCGAGAGCAGCTGCTGGTCGCTGAGGAACGTGTACCTGGGCGCGAGGGTCTGCAGGAAGGTGCTGGAGTCGGCGGACGCGGGCGCCGCAAGTCCGGTCGCCGCGGCGGACAGGACGCCGAGGGTGAACACCCCGGTGACCCACCGTAAAGCGGTTGCGGTTTTTCCTTGCTCAGCCACGCGAAAGGCTCCTATCCGGATTGCGAAAGTACGAAATCAGTTGCGTTATTTTTACGTTAGCACTAATTTCGTGCTCGAAATTGGCTGAGCTGGTCGTTTTCGACCGCTTGTGACCAAAATAACTTTGCTATCCGACTGAATCGCTTGTCACATGCGGTCATCGACTGCGCGTCGACCTGCGCCTCTGCGCGCGTTGCCCGAGCACGGCAAGGCGCCGCGACCGTGCTGAGACCAACTAGAACGTGTTTCAGAAATGCGGCATGTCGGCCGCGCAGCCTTGTTACGGTGTCGCCCGGCAAGGGAAGAGAGGCCGACGTGATTCTGGACAGATTCCGGCTCGACGACCAAGTCGCCGTGGTGACGGGGGCGGGCCGCGGACTCGGCGCGGCGATGGCGGTGGCATTCGCCGAAGCAGGGGCCGACGTGGTCATCGCCTCGCGAACGCAGTCTCAACTCGAAGAGGTCGCCGAGCAGGTCAGCCGCGCCGGGCGGCGTGCGCACATCGTCGCCGCCGACCTCGCGCATCCGGAGGACACCGCCACGCTCGCAGGCACCGCGGTCGAGGCGTTCGGCAAACTAGACATCGTCGTGAACAACGTCGGCGGCACGATGCCGAACACGCTCATGACCACGTCGACCAAGGACCTCCGGGACGCCTTCACCTTCAACGTGGCCACCGCGCACGCGCTGACGACGGCCGCGGTGCCACTGATGCTCGAGCACTCCGGCGGCGGCAGCATCATCAACATCACGTCCACCATGGGCCGCCTGGCGGCGCGCGGGTTCGCGGCTTACGGGACTGCGAAGGCAGCCCTGGCCCACTACACCCGGCTGACCGCCCTCGACCTCTGTCCCAGGATCCGGGTCAACGCCATCGCACCCGGTTCGATCCTCACCTCCGCGCTCGACGTCGTCGCATCCAACGACGAGTTGCGCGAACCGATGGAGAAGGCGACGCCGATGCGGCGGCTCGGCGATCCTCTCGACATCGCCGCCGCCGCCGTCTATCTCGCCTCGCCCGCGGGCAGTTTCCTGACCGGTAAGACGCTCGAAGTCGACGGCGGGCTCACCTATCCCAACCTCGACATCCCCATCCCGGACCTGTGAGGAGACCTTTGTGGCCATACGCGTCGCGCTGATCGGCACCGGCAACGTCGGCAAGCCCGCACTCGTCCAGCTGATCAACGATCCGCGGTTCGATCTGACCGGCGTCTGGGTCTCCTCGGAGGCCAAGGCGGGCAAGGACGCGGCGGAGTTGGCCGGTCTCGACGGCCAGACAGGCGTCACGGCCACCAACGACCTGGACGCGGTGCTCGCGACCGGGCCCGAGTGCGCCGTCTACACCGCGCTGGCCGACAACCGGCTGCCCGAGGCGCTCGACGACTACCGACGCATCCTGTCCGCGGGCATCAACGTCGTCGGCAGCAGCGCGGTGTTCCTGCAGTATCCGTGGCAGGTCATCCCCGAGGAGCTGCTCAAGCCGATCGAGGACTCCGCGGCGGCAGGCAAGGCCAGCGTGTTCGTCAACGGTATCGACCCCGGCTTCGCGAATGACCTTCTGCCACTTGCCCTTGCGGGCACGTGCCAGAGCATCGACCAGATCCGCTGCATGGAGATCATCAACTACGACACCTACGACAGCGCGGACGTGATGTTCGGCGTGATGGGCTTCGGCGGACCGCTCGACGAGATCCCGATGCTGCTGCAGCCCGGCGTGCTCAGCCTCGCGTGGGGTTCGGTGGTCCGCCAGCTCGCCGCGGGCCTCGGCGTCTCGCTCGACGAGGTGAGCGAGACCTATGTGCGCGAGCCGGCGCCCGAGGACTTCGACATCGCATCCGGGCACATCCCGAAGGGCAGTGCAGCCGCGCTGCGTTTCGAGGTCCGCGGCATGGTCGACGGTAAGGCCGCCGTCGTCCTCGAACACGTCACCCGGTTGCGCAACGACCTGTGCCCGGACTGGCCCCAACCCGCCCAGGAAGGCGGGTCCTACCGCATCGAGATCACCGGCGAGCCGACGTACGCGATGGACCTCTGCCTGAGCAGTCGGGGCGGCGATCACAACCACGCCGGACTCGTGGCAACCGCCGCGCGCGTCGTCAACGCCATCCCCGCAGTCATTGCCGCTCCCCCGGGTGTGCGGACGACGCTCGACTTGCCCCTGATTACTGGGAATGGGCTGTACGCTGGCGGTAAGTTGGGCTGAACGATCAAAGGATGATGCCTATGCGGACGCCCCTGCGCTATTTGCTCCCCGTACTGGCAGCCGGCGCCGCAGCGGCCGTCGCCGCAGCGCCCACCGCTGCAGCCGATCCAGATTCGACAAATTCGACTGAGTCGACTTCCACTGAGTCGACGAATTCGACCCTGCCGCAGTGCACCACCGTCGGCGGCGACCAGGACGTCGGCACCGCGACAACCGAATGCGCGACGCCGGGCAACGTCCAGATCAACGCCAGCGCTCCCGACGTACCCGCCTACGCCTACCCGTGGGACGACGAGTTCTACGGTCCCGCCCTGATCATCGGCGGCGGCGCCTGGGGCAACCACGGCATGGGTGGTGGCGGTGGCGGCGGCCACCGCTGACCCGCATCCACACTTTCGTCTTGGCCCATCGAGGAGGCCAGTCATGAGCTGGAAAGCTCGTTATGCCACAACACTTCTGGCAGCCGCAGGCATCTCCGCTGCGGTTGTCGCCGCGCCCGTCGCGGCAGCGGCGCCGGAATGCGTGAACACCGGCCCGAACACCACGCAGTGTCAGAGCAACGGCAACGCGCAGATCGTCACGTCGCCACCGCCCAACAACTACTACAACTACTGGGGCTTCCCGATCATCGGCTTCGGCGGCTGGGACATCGGGTGGTGACACCGGTCTAGCGACCGGACAGGGGTTTCGGTTACCCTAACTTTTCTATTCGTCTAACCGGAATAGAAGGCGGGGGTAGGTGCTGCGCGATCCCGAGACGCGGTTGCGGCCGAGCTGGCTGTTGCTCGGCCCGGCATTCGTCGCCGCGATCGCGTACGTCGACCCCGGAAACGTCGCGGCCAACATCAGCGCGGGCGCGCAGTTCGGCTTCCTGCTGGTGTGGGTCATCTTCCTGGCCAACGCGATGGCCGGACTCGTGCAGTATCTGTCGGCCAAGCTCGGCCTGGTCAGCGGTCGTACCCTGCCCGAGGCCGTCGCCGACCACACTCGGACCCCGACCCGGATCGCGTACTGGCTGCAGGCCGAAATGGTCGCCATGGCAACAGATCTCGCCGAAGTCGTCGGCGGTGCGATCGCGCTGTACCTGTTGTTCGACCTCCCGCTGCTCGTCGGCGGCGTCATCACCGGAGCCGTATCGCTGCTGCTGCTCGCCGTGCAGAACCGCCGCGGGCAACAGATGTTCGAGCGGGTGATCAGCGGCCTGCTGCTCGTCATCGCCATCGGCTTTCTGACGAGCCTCTTCGTCGAGCCGCCGCCGCTGGGCGCCGCCGCAGAAGGCTTGGTGCCGCGCTTCGAGGGCGCCGAAAGCGTGCTGCTGGCCGCCGCGATGCTCGGCGCGACGGTCATGCCGCACGCGGTGTATCTGCATTCCGGCCTGGCCCGCGACCGCCACGGACACCCCGAACCCGGTCCCCGCCGCAACCAGCTGCTGCGCGTCACGCGCGTCGACGTCAGCCTGGCGATGCTGGTCGCGGGCACGGTGAACCTGTCGATGGTGCTCGTCGCCGCGACCAACCTGCAGGGCCGCGACGACACCGACTCGATCGAGGGCGCCCACGCCGCCGTCGGCGACACCCTCGGACCCACCGTCGCGCTGCTGTTCGCGATCGGGCTGTTGGCATCGGGCCTGGCGTCGACATCGGTCGGCGCCTACGCCGGGGCGATGATCATGCAGGGGCTCCTGCACCGCAGCTATCCCCTGTTGCTGCGACGCCTCGTCACGTTGATACCCGCGCTGGCGATCCTCGCGGTCGGCCTCGACCCCAGCCGTGCGCTGGTGATCTCGCAGGTCGTGCTGTCATTCGGGATACCGTTCGCCCTCATCCCGCTGGTGCGGCTGACCAGCGACCGCGCCCTGATGGGCGACGACACCAACCACCGCGTCACCACCGCGCTCGGCTGGATCGTCGCCGCGATGATCATCGCGCTCAACGTCGTATTGATCTACCTGACCATCCGCGGCTGATCCCGCGAACGCGGGGATAGATAAAATGGCCGCAATGCTTGTCGGACGCCACAGCTACTTCGCGTATGGGTCGAACCTGTGCGTCGACCAGATGGCCCGGCGCTGCCCCAACGCCACCGACCCGCGTCCAGCGACGCTGGCCGACCACGACTGGCTGATCAACGAGCGCGGTGTCGCGACCGTCGAACCGTTCGACGGGTCTTCGGTCCACGGCGTGGTGTGGCAACTCGACGACCACGACCTCGCCACCCTCGACAGTGCGGAGGGCGTTCCGGTGCGCTACCGCCGCGACCGGCTCACGGTGCACACCGACGCTGGGCCGTCGGAAGCCTGGGTCTACATCGACCACCGCGTCGATCCCGGCCCGCCGCGGCCCGGTTACCTCGAGCGCATCATCGCCGGCGCACTGCATCACGAGCTGCCGCAGCGATGGGTCGACTTCCTCCACCGATGGGATCCCGCGAACTGGCCGACACCGAAGGACAATTCGAGTGTCGGTGCGCCGCAATCGCTTTCCGAACTGCTCGCCGATCCCGCGGTGTTCGAGGAGAGCACGCTGCGGTCGCGCTTCGGCTTCATGGCGATCCACGGCGGCGGCTTGGAACAGATGACCGACGTCATCGCCGAGCGGGCCGCGGATGCGGCCGGGGCCTCGGTGTATCTGGTTCGCCATCCCCACGACTACCCGCACCACCTACCGTCGGCGTTGTACCGCCCGGAGGAGTCCGAGCGGCTCGCCGAATTCCTCGACCATGTCGACGTGGTCATCTCGCTGCACGGCTATGGCCGGCTGGGCCGCAGCACCCAGATGCTCGCAGGCGGCGGCAACCGGGCACTCGCCGAACATGTCGCCGACCACTTCGACGTGCCCGGCTATCACGTCATCACCGACCTCGACGAAATGCCGCGCGAACTGCGGGGTCTGCATCCGGACAACCCGGTCAACAGGGTCCGCGGCGGCGGCGCGCAGCTCGAGCTGTCCCCGCGCCTGCGCGGCATCAGCCCGCGCAGCGCTCCCGCCGACGAAGACGGGCTGTCGCCGGCCACATCGGCGCTGATCCAGGGCCTGGTGGCGGCCGCCCACAGCTGGGATCTGTAACCCGTCGAAAACGACCCCATCCGCGCCGACGTCGGCTCCGAATCACCGATGTGGAGCAACACGACTGGTCTGCCGGTGCCCCGGCGCTGTACCGAACCCGGGTCACCCACCTGCGGCGGGCGCCGGTGCATCACTACTTCGAGCACCGCGGTTACAGCTGGTACGTCGACGTCGACGCACTGCCCGAACTGCCCGCCTGGCTGCGTGCCTTCGCCCGCATCGACGCGGCCGATCATTTCGACGGCGCGCCGGGGACGACGCTGCGTCAGCGGATCGACGCGCTGCTGGTGTCCCGCGGCGTCGACCCGCCCCGCGGCACCGTCACCGCGCTGCTGCAGGCGCGGGTGCTGGGCTACGTCTACAACCCGTTGAGCCTGTACTGGTGCCACGACACCGACGGCGCGCTGCGCCATGTCGTCGCAGAGGTGCACAATGCCCGCGGCGGCCGGCACGTGTATGTTCTGCCACCGGACTTCGGCGAGCCCATGATCGTCCAAAAGCGGTTGTACGCTTCGCCTTTCAATGGCCAGGGTGGCCACTATCTGGTGCGCGCACCCCGGCCGGAAGCCGATCTGGACGTGACGATCTCGCTGCACCGCGACGACCAACCGGCGTTCGTGGCGACGCTGCGCGGGGAGCGACGGCCCGCCAGTGTCGCCCAACTCGTCCGCATGCAGTTGGTCGCTCCGCTGGCACCGTTGATGGCGAGGTTCGCGATGCGGATGCAGGGACTGACTCTGCGGCTGCGGCGGGTGCCGGTGATGCCGGAGGCGGCCGTCCCCCAACGGCAGCCGGTTGGTCAGCTATGACCCTCGAGACTGTTCCGGCCTCTAGGCTCATGCCCGTGAGCACCGAACTCGACGCACTGCTGCGCCGGGTGGCACAGCGTGACGTCGACGCCTTCGCCACGTTCTACGACCTCACCCGAGCCCGTGTGTTCGGTCTGGTGACCCGCGTGCTGCGCGATCCCGGCTATAGCGAGGAGACCACGCAGGACGTCTACCTACAGGTCTGGCGGTCGGCGGAGAACTACGACCCGAGTGCGGGCTCGCCGCTGGCATGGTTGCTCACGGTCGCGCACCGGCGCGCGGTGGACCGCGTGCGCGCCGAGCAGGCGGCGTCGCAGCGCGAGTCGCGGTACGGCGCGGCCAACATCGACCCGCCGTCCGACCACGTCGCCGACTCCGTGATCCTGCGCGACGAACGTCAGCAGGTCACCGATTGCCTCGACTCGCTGACCGATGTGCAACGCGAGGCAATCCAGCTCGCCTACTACGACGGGCTCACCTACGTTCAGGTCTCCGAGCGGCTGTCGGCCAACCTGGCCACCATCAAGTCGCGGATGCGCGACGCCATCCGCGGCCTTCGCAGATGCCTGGGGCTGCCATGACAGAACCGATGACTCCCGACATCGTCACGCTGGCAACGCCTTACGCGCTGCACGCGATGACCGAGGCCGAACGCGTCGACATCGAACGCCAACTCGCCGACGCGCCGCCCGAGGTGGCCGAGGCGTTCTTCACCCAGGTGCGCGCCGTGCACGAGACGATGGCGTTGATATCGGCCGCCACCGCGATCGAGCCGCCGCCGAGCATGCGCACCCGGCTGTTGGCCACCGTCGCCGACGAGGCCACACAAGTGCGCCCCGTGCCAACGAAGAGCGTACATCGTTGGCGCACAACGATTTTGGCGGCAGCAGCGGTGATTGCCGTCGGCCTCGGAGCGCTCGGTGTCGGTATCGCGCTTCGGCCCGCACCGCAGGTTTCGACCGCCGAACAGATCTTCGCCGCACCCGATGTGCAGACCGTGTCGGGCGCCATCCCCAGCGGCGGCACCGCGACGCTGGTGTACTCGCATGAAAAGGATGCGGGCGTGCTGATGATGAACAACGTGCCGCCACCCAAACCGGGCACGGTGTATCAGATGTGGTTGGTCGGCGACGGGTCGCCGAAGTCGGCGGGAACGATGGACGCCGCGGCGGTGGCGCCGTCGACGACGGCGGTGCTGCCGGACCTGGGCACGTCGCGCACGCTGGCGTTCACCGTCGAACCGGGCAGCGGTTCCGAGCAGCCGACGACGCCGATCTTCGCCGAACTGCCGCTCACCTGACCGCGCTATTCCAGCGTCGCTGCGGCGGCCTCGGCGAGCACGTCGTCGATGTCGTGCCTGCGCTGCCACGCCCGTCGCTGTCGCATCGCACCGTTGCCGCACTCGGCGATGCGAGCGAGTTCGGCGCGGACCATGTCGTAGTCGCCGACCGCGTCCAGGGCCGGGCGGATGCGGTCGACGAGGCCGTCGAGCAATTCGACGGCGGGCACCGAGGCGTGGCTCTCGGTCAGGTCGATCGCGTGCCCGTCCAGTCCCTCGCGGGCGGACTTCCAGTAGGCGGCACGCAGCGCGTGCGGCGCGAGCGGCGTGACGGCTTCACCGCGTTGCTCGTCGTCCAACGCCGTCATCACGCAGCCCCTGACGAGGGCGGCGAGCAGCACCGTCTCGGCCACGGTGGCCGGGACGTCGGCGACGCGCACCTCGACGGTCGGAAAGTCCGCCGACGGCCGGACGTCCCAATAGACCATGCCGTCGTCGAGCATCGCGCCGCTGTCCAGCAGCATCCGCACCACCGCGTCGTAGTCGTCGGCGGACTCGAACTGCGGGGGCGGCCCCGCGCTCGGCCAGCGCTGCCACAGGATGCTGCGCCAGCTGGCGTACCCGGTGTCGGTGTTGCGATAGATGGCCGAGTTGGCGGTCACCATCAACAGCAGCGGCAGCCATGGCCGCAGCCGGTTGCTCACCTGTATCGCGGCGTCGCGGTTGGGCACAGCGACGTGCACGTGGCAGCCGCAGATGCCCTGCTCGTGGGCGATCATGCCGAACCGTTCCGCGATCCGGCGGTAGCGCGGGTTGGCGGTGATCGGGAACTCGTGCGGAACCGTCGGCGGCAGCCCGACGGCGAGCAGCCGTGCGCCGTCGGCCTCGGCGGCCTGCGCGGCGACGTGCCGCAGCCGGCGCAGTTCGGAGCGCAGGTCCTCGGTGGTGTCGGCGACGTCGGTGGCCGTCTCGACCTGGCAGCTGGTCAACTCCAGCTGCAGCTCGACCCCGCGCGCTTCGGCGTTGCGGGCGACCGCCTCGTTGCGGGCGACCGGCTCGCCGGAATCGGGATCGACGAGCAGGAACTCCTCTTCGACACCGACGGTGGGATGACTGGCCACGAATTCCTCCAAAGATTGATCCGGCCCGCCGGAAAGGGGTTCACGACGGGCCGGATCGCGCGATGGCTCCTGTGCGGTCTAATCCGCGGTGGCCGACAAGTCTGGCGGCTCATTAGTTGCCCGAACCGGCGCCGGCCAAACATCGATTTGTGCGGGCATACGATCGCGAGGTGACCAAGCAATTCCGGTTCGGCGTGGGCCTGCGCGCCGCGAAATCGCTGTCGTCGGTGCAGGACGAGGCGCGCCGCGCGGAGGACCTCGGCTTCGACGTCCTGCATCTGCCCGACCACATCGGCGCGCCCGCACCGTTTCCGACGTTGATGGCGGCCGCAGCGGCCACCACCGCGCTGCGGATGGGCACATTCGTGCTCAACGCGTGCTTCTACAAGCCGGCGCTGCTGGCGCGCGACGTGCAGGCGCTGCACGAGCTGTCCGGCGGGCGGTTCGAGCTCGGGTTGGGTGCGGGCTACGCCGAGCACGAGTTCGCGGCCGCCGAACTGCGCTACCCGAGCGCCCGCGAGCGCGTCGACTATCTCGGCCACGTCACCGAGTACATGCGTGAGCACTTGCCGGATGTCCCGGTGCTGATCGCGGGCAACGGCGACCGGCTGCTGACCGTGGCGGCCCAGCGGGCGAACATCATCGGCCTCACCGGGGGCCAGCCGATCACCGAAACCGCCGATCCGCTGGCCGAGCGCATCGACTTCGTGCGGCGTGCGGCCGGGGACCGGTTCGACGAACTCGAGCTGAACATCGCCGTCACTGCCCTGCCGCGGGACGAGTCCGGCCGACCGGACCTTTCGATCACGCGGCGCGCGCTCCCCCACATGACCGACGACGAACTCCTCGCCACTCCGGCGGTGCTCGCGGGCTCGACGACGGACATCGCCGACACGCTGCGCGGCTACCGCGACACCTACGGGATCAGCTACGTGATCGTTCAGGACAAGCACGCGGAGGCGTTCTCCAAAGTCATCGCTGAACTGCGCTGATCATGCGGCGCAGGGTTTGAAATGGCCCGGCGCGGGAACAGCAATGCGTCATGGACATCGATCGCGCAGTGGGGGTGTTGGTCGCTCTGCGGCGATGCGGGCTCGACGAGGCGTCGGATGAATTGCTCGATGCCGCCAAGCGTCACCGGTTGCCGCCGCTGGCGGTGGCCCGTGCACTCGTCGCGCTCGCCGATCAGAGCGACCCGCGAACCAGCGACGATGCGGCGATCGCGGCGGCCCGGTATGAGTGGGGGTTGCTGCTGCAATCAGAGGTGGTGACGCAATGAGGACCCAACTGCTGAACAACGTGTGCTGCTGGATGCGGGGCTTTTACCCCGACTGGGCACCCAAGCGCGGCCACGTGGCGCTCATCTCGCTGTGCGGCCAGCACGGGTCGTTGGTCGAGCACAGGCCGCGGTCGGCCAGTTAGTACCGCTCAGTAGCGGCGGCCCCGACCGCGCAGCACGTCCTTCGCGCGTTCGCCGGTCTTGCGCAGCTTCGCCCGCATCTGGTCGGTGACGCCCCCATCGCGCAGGCGCGCGTCCCCGGTGGCCGCGCCGAATTCCTCCTTGGCCCGGCCGACTATGCGGTCGAATTCATTCCTGGCCTTGCGTGATGCAGTCATGGACGCAGTGTTTCCGCTGCCCAGCGAGGAGAAACATCGCGTCACGGTAAGCTCCCAGCGTCCCCGCCCTCGTAGCTCAGGGGATAGAGCACGGCTCTCCTAAAGCCGGTGTCGCAGGTTCGAATCCTGCCGGGGGCACTCGTATTCTTGCAGGTCAGCGATGCTTTAGGTGATTCCGATCCACGTGCCGGTGCGATTCGTGGTCGGTGCCTGGTCGGTGAGCCAATAACACGACGTGGCGTTCACTGGTCCCCGATGGCCTTTCTCGCGGCGGCATCGAGGCGTACCGCTACGTCGTCAAGTGAATCGCCCTGGTTCTGACGGAGACTCGAACTATTGGATTGCGACCAGGGGTTGGTCGGTCCGTTGGGCATCGTAGAACGCTGCTTCGAACTCT
>JAWQNE010000011.1:0-196579 GCA_033741175.1 Mycolicibacterium sp. 120270
CCGAACAGGAGGCCACCCCCGCGGCACTGACCACCTGAACCATCACCTCGAAGAATCACACGACGACGTCGTACACCACGTCCCTGGACTTGACCGCCGTGGCGACAAGGAGCAGCAAGCCGACGGTGTAGTCGTTGTCCACGGGGTCGTAGGTCGCGCCCATCACCAGCGGCGGGAAGTAACCGCCGAGGCCGCCTGCCGCGGCGACGATCCCGGTGACCGATCCCACGGACTGGGCGGGCGCACGGCGGGCCACCCACGCGAACACGCCGCCGGTGCCGATGCCGAGGAAGATCGCCAGCGTGATGAACGTCGCCGCCGACCACACATCCGGCGGCGGCTGGAACACCGCGATGAACGCCATCAAGGCCGTTCCCGCAAACGACGCCAGCACTACGTATTTGGGTGCGAACCGGTCGGACAGTGCACCGCCGACGGGTCGGGCCAGCACGGCCGCCAGCGCGAAGCCCGCAGTGCGAGCGCCTGCGTCGACGGCGGAGAAGCCGTAGATCGTCTTGATGTAGGTCGGCAGATAGTTCGCGAACGCCACGAATCCGCCGAACACCACCGCGTACAGGAACGACATCTCCCAGGTGACCCGGAGTTTGGCGGCGGCAATTAGTTTCGGCACCACACGGTCGCGGTTCGGCGTGAACTCGGGGGAGTTCCGCATCACCAGGACGCACGCCACCGCGGTCAGCGCAAGCGCAACCGCGATGATGACGTGGGTGGTGAACAGGCCGAACCAGCGCACGAAGCGCGGCGTGAAGAACGCCGAAAGCGCGGTGCCCACCATCCCCATGCCGAACACGCCGGTGGCGAGGCCGCGCCGCGCGGGCTCATACCAGTTGTTGGCGAACGGGATGCCGACGGCGAAGATCGTTCCGGCGATGCCGAGGAAGAAACCGCACACCAGCAGAAGCGGATACGACCCGGCCGCACCGGCCGCCCCGACGGCGAGCACCGGCACGATCGAGGCGACCGAGATCGCGATGAACATCGTTCGCCCGCCGAACCTGTCGGTCAGCGAACCGACGACGATCCGCCCGATCGAGCCCACCAGGATCGGTGTGGCCACCAGCATCGAGGCCTCGGTGCTGCTCAGCGACAGGTCGCCCGCGTACGTGGTGGACAACGGGCCGATCATGTTCCAGGCCCAGAAGTTGATGGCGGACACCCACGTGGCCAACACCAGGTTGACCGTTCTCCCGGTGCTGGTGCGCGGCGTGCCTGCCGTGTTCACCGTTTCAGAAAACCACCAGGCCATGATCTCGTCACCGCTTTCGCGAGATGTTCTGCGGCCGTGGATATCACGGGTTCGCCCCAGCGCCACCCCGTCAGCATGCTCAGGGGTAGCCAGCGGCTACATTTCCTCAGCGAATCGCAGCTTCCACGCACCGTCATGCACACACAAGTGTTTGCCCGCATACGAATCGGGGATAGGGACAAAAGTCCTCACATGCTCGCGAGGCTGAGTAACAGGCGATCGGCACAGGCGTAGTGGACTACGCGTGCCCCCCAGCCCTGACCGACCTAGTTTCCAGAACACCAGCAGCGAACCCGTGGGAGGACAACTATGAACCTTAAGAGTAGGCCCGTTACGGCGCTTCTGTTTGCCTGCGCGTTGGTTCTCGGTGCCGGCGCGGTGGTACCCGCCGCTGCAACGCCACCCGGGGACCCGTCGATGCATGACTTTGCCCTCTGGCCGCGGGTGCCTCGGATTCCTATCAAGCCCCCGAAGTTTCCCATCGGCGAGATCCGCATGCCGGCGACGCCGACCATCGAACTTCCCGCCCTAGCTGATACGACCAAGGCGATCAATATGAGCCGGCTCCTCGGCAAACCCGCAGTGAGCAAGGAAGAGAAGATTGTTGCAAACGCGGCGTGTCGAGCGATGCAAGCCGCCTTCCTTGGCACTGGCCAGCACGGATTCTGGGAGAACGCCATCTTGGCGAACGTCGACGAGGAGGCGTTCGAGAACCCGCTTGCCGAGTGGGCAATCAACGTGGCCGCCGATCGAGCGGCAAGCGTTATCTCGGCTGCGCAGCACGGCGAGGGAGTCTTCAAGCTCTATGTCGACACGTGCTACCAGAAAAGGCTCCGCTGATCCTGAAGCCTAAGGAAGGGCACAGTCATGGATTCCCAGATTCAGTTCATCGACAACGTCGAACCGGATCGTCCGACAAGCCCGGGCACCGAGATCCGAGTACATGGAGTCGGCGATCATGCACCGTTCAGCGCGCTCGGCCGACCGGGCTTCGAAAGCAGGCGCACGAGCCAAGTCGTCATCAGTGAACCACCGCAACTACCCTTACACAGGTTGCTGTTGGTCGGCTGGAGCCGTGCGAACCGCCGTCTGACGAGAACCGTTTCCTGGTATCTGTTGTTTCCGTTCACGCTGCTCAATGTCGCTGGCTATATGACGCCGCGACGATCCGGCCTTGCTCGGATGCTGCGTGTGAGCGTGCGACTCGTCAGTCTCATTCTGACCGCCGCACTGGCCGCGTGGATCACGGTGATTGTGGAAACCGCTTGGCGCGGCGTTACGAGCACCGCGGACAGCGGTCTTGCGAGTCTGCTGTTGTGTGCATCGGGACCTGCCGTAGTTGGTGCGGTGATCGTCAAGCGCATGGTGGGCCGCGATGCGGGACTCAACCAGTCCGGGCGACTCTGCTCGATCGCACATCTGACGGCGCTGGGACTCCTGGCTGTCACGTGCTTCTTCCATCCAGCGGATTGGCACTATGCAACTGACGGCCGGCCCCAGTGGTGGCGCGACGCGGGAGACAGCACCGTGGATCCGATGGCCTACTTGCTCATGGCGAGCACGGCCGTTGTGTTGACGGTTTCGTTGACGTTGACGGCTATTGCGGTCGGGCTTCGCCGTGCTGCGCGAGACAAATGGGGGGTCAGAGACGGGTCAGCTCTCGCAGCGGCGGCACTGATCCTGTTGGTCGCGACAGCGGTGCTTCACACCGCGGCGTCGTTGATCCGCCTCGTCATGAGCGAGGCCGTGGGTGTCGTTCAAGATATCCGTCGGGGCGCGGTCGGCCAGGCCGACTCGGTGGGCCACATGCTGTTACCGCAATCCGAAGATCTCGCCGGAGCGCTGCGAATGGATCTACTTTTCGGCTTCTTCGGTGTCTTCGTACTGATTCTCGGTGCCAGTGTGGTGGGCGCCGCCGGTATCAACGTGGCCGCGCGGTCACACACAAACTCAGCGACTGGCCGTCAAGATCGTGGCAAGCATCCGACATCGTCGTGGCACAGCATTCTCGGCTACGCACCGGCTTGTTTGAGTTTCGTCGTGCTCTCCACAGTGGCTCTGACGGCGATCGCGTGGACTGTAATGGCCCTGCAGCTCGATGGCATGGACCCCGGTGCCGTCTCGCTGTCGCGTCGGGTGATCTCGTTCGTTGGCCTGATCGTGATCGCGTTCTTGGTAGTACGACGGCCGGAGAGGGCGGGTGAGTGGATCAAAGGCATCTTCCAAATGGTCGCCGACATTGCGGGGTTCTGGCCGCCGCGCAACGTGCCGCTGGCCGGTGCCTCCTACCGAGACATCCTGATGGAAGCGCTTGATTCCGCTGCTGAGCAGGACGAGGAGAAGCCGATCGCACTCGTCGGTCACAGCCAGGGTTCGGTGGTCTGCGCTTGGTATATCGGTGAGCTGGACGAAACCCGCAGACGCATAACGCTATTCACGTGCGGATCTCCGCTGTGGTCGCTATATGCGACGTTCTTTCCGGCTTACTTCGGGCGTGAATTCTTCGAACGGGTTGCGTCGAACTCAGCAGGGTCGAGCTGGTACAACTACTGGCGCTTGACTGACCCGATCGCAACCCCGGTTCCTTTCGCAGAGAATCGGGACGTCACCGAAGACATCTCTGCGACGTTGCGCGGACACGGCGAATACTGGCGCGAGCCCCAGATGCGTCAAGAGATCACCGATGCCTTGACAGCCGTGTCGTTCGACAAAGCCCAATTTCAGGCTTCAGTGCCGAAACACGTATGACGCGGCGGTGATCGCCTTGTCGCCGTTGCCTTCGTCGTGCAGGACCGCACGCGCCGCGACGGTGCCGTCGGCGCCGACGATCGGTTGCGCCTCGACGCGGAAGGGCCCGACCTTTCCACGGGCCAGGAACATCACGTGCCCGGAGATGCCCTGCAGTTGGTCGGTCCCCGCCGCCCCGCACGCGACGTCGAACGCGGCCGTTTCGAGGATGACGAACTGCGGGCCGATGTGGAGTGCGGCGTCCGGCGACGCCACCTCCGCCGACAGTTCCGGCAGCACCCAGTGGCCGTCCGGACGGCGCGCGCCGCCGAACGCCTGCCACAGCGGCGGCAGGTCGGGGGAGTCGACGATCTCGAGTGGGACGTGCTCCATCTTCTGCAGCCCCTCGGGTGGGACGCCGATGCTGACGCCCTGCCCCTCGGTCAGCGCGAGCACGCGAGCGGGGTTGTCGGCGTCGACGATCTGCGAGCGGCTGTAGGCCATCTGCCTGCCCTGCTTGAGCACCTCGGTCCTGACCTCGAACCGCTTGACGTCGCGACCGGGGTCGACGACTTGACCCGACCAGATGACGGGATTGGGCACCGCCTCCAGATCCGAGACGCCGCCGCTGTCCGGCGAGGCGATGCCGAGCACCGCGAGCAGCAGGCCTCCGCTGGGATTGCGCATGTCCCGGCGCATCGTCACGGTCTCGTCGGGTTCGCCGTTGTCCATCGAGGCGTGGAAGCGGCCGATGTAGCGGTAGCTCAGCAGCCCGCCCCAGCGCCTGCTGAGCTCGGCGGCGTATGCGTCTGGGTTGTTCGTCAGCTCCCTGATGTCTTTGAGCACTTGCTCAGCACACCGCGAAAACCAAGATCGGTCAACTCCCTGCCTGTCACGACAACCGCGAAATAGCATTCCTGGTCGTGACCTCGGCGAAATCACGACCACCGGTTCTCGCTCGCGCGCCAGGTGCCAACGGGCGCCACCTCTACACCTGTCCGCTGTGTGAAGCCATGTGCGGCTTGGAGATTCAGGTCGAAAACGCCCACGTGGCGAGCATCCGCGGCAACCGTGACGACACCTGGAGCCGCGGGCACATCTGCCCGAAGGGCGCGACGCTCGGGCACCTGCACGAGGATCCCGACCGAATCCGCCACCCGATGATCAGGGTCGACGGGCAGTGGCGGGAGGTCAGCTGGGATGAGGCGTTCCGCCGCTGCACCGAACTGCTGGCACCGGTCATCGCCGAGCACGGCATCGGCGCGGTTACCTGCTACACCGGCAACCCGCTTGCGCACTCGTTCTCGCTCGGCCGCTACACCGGCGTGCTGCTCGGCATGTCGGGCATCCCGCTCAGCTATTCGCCCGGCACCGTCGACCAGTGGCCGAAGAACCTGTCGTCGCACCTGATGTACGGCGGCTGGTGGACCTTCCCGGTGCCCGACATCGAGCGCACCGATCTCCTCGTCGTGATGGGCGCGAACCCGGCCGCGTCGCAGGGCTCACTGCTGGCCGCACCCGACGTGATGGGCATCATCGACGGAATTCGCAAGCGCGGCAAGGTGATTGTCATCGACCCGGTCCGCACGGCGACCGCGGCCCGCGCCGACGAATGGCTGCCGATCACGCCGGGCACCGATGCGGCCCTTCTGCTGGCGGTCGCTCACACGTTGTTCGCCGAAGGCCTCGTCGACGTCGGCCACCTGTGGCCCCACCTCGACGGGCTGGACCGGATGCGTGAGGTCGCCGCGGACTGGCCGCCTGAGCGGGTCGCCGCTGTCACCAACGTCGACGCGGACCGGATACGTGCACTGGCCCGCGAACTCGCCGCCACGCCACGTGCGGCGGTGTACGGCCGCATCGGCACGTGCAACCAGGAGTTCGGCAGCCTGGCCAGTTGGCTCGTCGACGTCGTCAACATCCTCTCGGGGCATTTCGACGTCGAGGGCGGCGCGATGTTCCCGCGTGCGGCGGCGTGGTCGGTCACCGTGCAACCGATTCCCGGCTTGGAGGACGGGGCCCCGGAGTTCGGCCGGTTCCGCACCCGGGTGGGCGGCGCCAAGGAAGTGCTGGGACAGGTACCGGTGTCGTGTCTGGCCGAGGAGATCGCCACCCCCGGCGAGGGCCAGATCAGGGCACTGATCACCGTGGCGGGCAACCCCGTGCTGTCCACGCCGGCGGGCCACAAGCTCGATGAGGTGCTGCCGACGCTGGACGCGATGATCGCCGTCGACCTGTGGCTCAACGAGACCACCCGGCACGCCGACGTGATCCTGCCGGCCCCGTCGCCGCTGGAACAGCCGCACCACGACGACCTGATCCTGAACTTCGCGATCAACAGCATCGCCAACTACTCCCCGCCGGTGTTCACCCGGCCCGACCCCGACGCGCCGGAGGAGTGGGAGATCCTGATCCGGCTCACCGGGCTGTGCACCGGCACGCCGGCAGAGGACGTCGATGTGGCCGCGATCGACGACGGCTTCTTCGACTACATGGCGTTCACCAAAGGCCTCGACGGCGCCGAGATCCGTAAGCTCTATGACCACGGCGGGCCGGAGCGGATCCTCGACTTCACTTTGCGCACTGGACCTTTCGGCGACGGATACGGCGCGCAGCCGGACGGGGTGACGCTGGAGAAGCTCAAGGCACAGCCCAACGGCATCAACTTCGGCCCGATGGTTCCGCGGGTGCCCGAGGTGCTCGGCACCGCCGACGGCAAGATCCGGCTGGCCCCGAAGTACCTGCTCGACGACCTGCCGCGGCTGGCGGCGCGGTTGGACCGCGACCCCGACGAACTCGTGCTCGTGAGCAGGCGCCATCTGCGCTCCAACAACTCGTGGCTGCACAACGTGGGCCCGCTGATGAAGGGCAGGGACCGCTGCACGCTGCTGATGCACGACGACGACGCCAAGGTCCGCGAGGTGCGCGACGGCGACCTGGTCATCGTCTCGTCGGCGGGCGGCCGCATCGAGGTGCCGGTCGAGGTGACCGACGCGATCATGCGCGGTGTGGTGTCGATGCCGCACGGCTGGGGCCACGGCAAGGAGGGCACGCGGATGTCCGTCGCGAACGGATCGCCCGGGGTGAACACCAACGTGCTGTCCCCGCCGACGTTCATCGACGAACCTTCAGGCAACGGAGCGCTCAACGGCATCCCGGTGACGGTCACCGCGGTGCGGACCTGCAAGTATTCACCCGTGGGCAAGAACGAACGGGCGAAGATCGTCATGACCGACGAGGAGATCGCCGAATTCATCGAGCGCAGCCGCACGGCCACGATGGCCACCGTGCTGCCGAACGGGCGACCGCACCTGGTCGCGATGTGGTACGCCGTCGTCGACGGGGAGATCTGGTTCGAGACGAAGGCCAAGTCGCAGAAGGCGGTCAACCTGCGTCGCGACCCGACCATCACCGTGATGATCGAGGACGGGCACAGCTACGACACCCTGCGCGGGGTGTCGATCGACGGAACCGCCGAGATCATCGACGACCCGGAAACGAACCTGCGCGTCGGCAAGAGCGTGTGGGAGCGCTACACCGGGCCCTACACCGACGAGATGAAGCCGTTCGTCGAGCAGATGATGCACAACCGGATCTGCGTGCGGGTGGTGCCGAGCCGGACGCGCAGCTGGGACCACCGCAAGCTGGGCATGGATCCGATGCCGATCGGCGGCAGCACCGCGAAATACCTAGGTTGATCTCATGGATGCCGACAAGAAGCCCAAGCAGCTCAACGCGCCGTTCGTGAAGACGGCGATGAAGTACGCGGGCCGGGCGCACACCTGGGTCTACCGGAAGAGCGGCGGCAAGATCGGCGGGAACTGGCGCGTCGGCGCGGGTGCGAAGAAGCCGGTGCCGACGCTGCTGCTCGAACACCGGGGCCGCAAGTCCGGCAAGGTGTTCGTCTCACCGCTGGTGTACATCACCGAAGGCGACAACGTGATCATCGTGGCGTCGATGGGCGGCCGCGACGAGAACCCGCAGTGGTACTACAACCTCGTCGCCGATCCCGACGTGCACATCGAGATCGGCCGCGACCGGCGGGCGATGCGAGCCGTGCTCGCCAGCCCGGAGGAGAAGCAGCGGCTCTGGCCGAAGCTGGTCGACGCCTACGCCGACTTCGACGCCTACCAGTCGTGGACCGACCGCGACATCCCGGTGTTCATACTCCAACCCCGTTAGCCGAGCGGGGCGGGCGGAAGCCGGCGTTGGCCAGGCCGGTCGCGATCCCGGAGCCGATCGGGCCGAGGTGGTCGAACAGCGTAGCCGTGCCGGTCGCGACGCCGGCGTGGCTGTAGTGCGTGAGGCCCGCCAGCCCGATCAGATCGCCGTCGGGCAGCCGGCTCAAGGTCAGCGTGTAGTCGGCGTTGATGAAGTTCAATCCGCCTGCGCTGGAATGGGTCAGCGAGCTCGTCACATCGCCTGCCATCGCGGCGCGCACGAACGGCGAGACCGTTTCGCCGTCGACCAACGGTTTGATGTCGCGCACCCAGGCGAACTTCTGACCGCCGTGCCGCCACTGGCTGAGGTCGTTACTGGGCGCGGCGAGGTCCGAGTTGGCGCTGTAGGTCCACAGTTCCATGGTCAAGTCGCCGGACACGGCGGCCGGTTGCGTCGGCGGCGGCGGCATCTCGACGGGCAGCGTCCATGCCGGGTCGGGCGGCTGTTCGCCCCGGCGCAGGAACAGCGCGCTGGCCCTGGCCACGACGGTGCCGTTCTGGCGCATCGTGGCGTCCACCAGCCGGATCCGTTTGCCTTCCCGCTCGACGGCGGTGTCGACGCTCACCGGGTCGGCGAGCGCGACCGGCCGCATCAGGTCCACGGTCAATCGGGCGGGTTGCAGGCCGGCGTCGCCACCGGAGAGTTCGATCGCGCGGCCGAGGAGGCCGCCGACGTAGGTCCCGCTGATCGTCGAACCCCATGGGCCCCGGGCCAGCGGTCTCGGCACCAACAGGTCGCCGTCGAGGGCGAAGAACGCCTGGTCATGACTTGTCATCGACCAAGACGATAGCGGGTCTAATCTTCGACGATGTCGGCGTACTCGTCGTGCTTCTCGAGGTAGCCGGCGACCATTTGACACTGCGCCTTGATCCGAAGACCCGCGTCGCGGGTCTGCTGCAGCGCTTCGCCGATGAGAATCGTTGCCAGGCCGCGTCCTTCGTAGTCCTTGTCGACCTCGGTGTGGGTGAAGATGCGTTTGTCGCCGCGGTCGAGGAACTCGGCCTTGCCGACCTTCGTGCCGTCGACGGCGATGGTGAACTGCCCGTCTTCTGCGGTGACGGTGGTCGGTGCGCCGGTCTTGTCTGGTGCGCTCATGGGGTTCCCTTCGGGTTGGGTCGGGGCCGCAGCGTGGCGTTGGGCAGTGGCGGTGCGGGCAGTCGGGTGACGGGTCCCTGATACCCGTCGACGGCGCCGAAGCGGTCGTCGTGGTCTTGCCAGAGCCTGCGGTAGGTGGCGATGTCGTCGTGGCTGCGGCCGACGAAGTTCCACCACATCACCAGTTCCTCGCCGAACGGCGGTCCGCCCAGCAGGATCGCGCGCGCCGGCCCGTCGCCGGTGTTGCGGAGGGTCAGCACCTCGCAGCCGACGGGCTGGTAGGCGAGATCGGCGACGTCGAGCGGGGTGCCCGCCGCCTCGATGCTGCCCTGGTCGAGAAGCACGCCGTGCTCGAACGCCGGGTCGATGTCGAGGACCGCGGTCGCGCCGGGATCGATGTCGACCTGGGCTCCCAGCAGCGGCGTGAACGTGTGCACGGGGGACCGGCTACCCGAAAGAGCGCCGAGGAACACCCGCAGCACCGCGCCGGGGATACGGACAGGCTCGGGAACGTAGTGGGCGAAGTCGCGCGTGGTGTTCCGATCGGAGTCCGGCAGCGCCACCCACAGCTGCACACCGTGCAGGACGGTCGTCGCGGCGGTGGACACCTCCGAGTGGCAGATGCCCGCGCCCGCGGTCATCAGGTTCAGTTCACCGGGCCGGACGTAGGCGTGCACGCCCGCGCTGTCGCGGTGCTCGACCTCGCCTTCGAAGAGCCAGCTGACGGTCTGCAGCCCGGTGTGCGGGTGCGGCGGCACGTCCATGCCGACGCCGTCGGCCACGGTGTGCGGGCCGTAGTGGTCGGCGAAACACCACGCGCCGATCAGCGAGCGTTCGCGCTGCGGCAGGGTCCGTCGCACCCGAATGGCCCTCGGACCACCGAGCGGAACCTCCCGCGGATGCAGGACGCCGGTGAATCCCGATGTCGCGCATACCACTTCGGCGGGCGCGGTATCGGTATTGCTCACCTGTTCAGGCTACCGCCCGCGGGCCTGCCCGCAGTGTTCGTTGTCAGGAAGAGGGTGGGTGCCCGGGGTCCCCGCCCCAGCACCGAGCACCCACCCGGTCTCTTCCTGTCAGCCGCAGAAGTTTGGGCTCGTCGTGATGTTGCCGCTCGTTCCGCGACATCAGCCATTCGCCTCTGAGGGCGAGTCGGCCCGCGAAGCATCCTCGGGCGCGTCCTGGCCCGCATCCCCGGTGTTGTCCGAGCCATCTGCCGTGCCGGTGGGCTTGACAATATCGGCCATGACCTCGACATCGTCTTTGTCGGACTGCCTGCTTTGAGAGGTGTTCTGCGCCAACGGTTTACCTGGTTGCGCCCGTAGGAAGTTGCGCACCAGCGGCCGTTCCGGTCGAGCCAGCCTCGTCGGCCGTTCTGCGACCGGATCACTCGCTGTTGCCGTCGACCGGTTGCCCACCGCTTGCTCGATGTTGGCGGCCCGCTCCTCGGGTTCGTCGGCCGCAAGGGTTACCGGAGCGGGCGGGTTCGGCGGTGGCGAGACGAGGGCTGCGGCGTTCTCAATACCCTCGCCGACCGCATTGACGAGTTTGGTGGCAACTTCCGCGGGGTCAAGGCGCGGGATCAGTCGCGCCGGAGTCGGTTTCCACAGCGGGATGCTGCGGTCGTACCCCAGTTCGACGACCTCGCGGAAGAACGGCTCGAACACGTCGATCACCGGCTCGGGAAACCCCACCATCCGCAGCGGGGCAAACAACGGCAGGTCCGGCGTCTCAAAGAAGTAGTAGGTGTTGTCGCCATGCTCCGTTTTGATCGGCGGCGGTGTCGATGAATCGGGCTTCAGGCTGACGTCGAACGGGACCAGGTGCACATAGGTGAATCCCAGTACTGCGTTGAGAACGGCAACGAGGTTGAGCGGATACAGCGGGAAGTCGGCGAACAGGTCGTATTGCCGGATGATCTCCACGGTGTCGAAGCCGGTGTCCGTCGGCGCGGCACCGTTCGCCGTCCAGTCCAGGATCGGAATATAGAGACCCGGCACCCGTGCGAAGAAACCACCGTTGGGCAGATTCGGATCGCCGTACAACACGAAGTCAATGTCGGGAGGATCGTCGGGATATTGTGCGGCCAGGCCGCGCTTCACCCGGTTGGCGATGACGGCACTCTGTGAGTAGCCGAATATGACAACGGATTGATCCGGGTTCTCTGCGAGTTCATCCGCAACCGCACCCTCCAGATTGCCCACCCCAATCCGGACGGACTGATCGAGCGTGGGGTCGAAGAGCCCGTGAAGTTGCCACCACGGCACGTCCCACGCGGGGCCGCCGGGCCCGAAAATCTTCGGGTCCCCGCCGAAACCAAGCAGTGAAAGGACGCGGCCAACCCCTCCAAGTGGCCACAACCCCTCGGGTGTCGGCACTTTCGCGACCGAGTTCGTTCCCGGATGTGTCGGGTCGATGAACTGATCCATCACATGGTCGACGTAGTATCCGTCGGGCGTCGGGACGCCACTTGTGCCCATGATCAGGGCGGTCGCGTCAGCGGCGAGATGGACCTGCTGTGGCGACCCCCAGAGTGTGGTCGCCACCAGCGCGGCGCTCGTGGCCGCCGCCAATGTTGCAAGTCGCACGTGGTGTGTTCCTTCAGGTATTGGGGTGGGTGCCCCGAGCGGTCGGTCATCAAAGGCACCCACCCGGGTCGTTCAAGGCGTCAGCAGAGACCGCCGGGCACCGAACTCACGGTGATGTGGTCGGCCTGGCCCGAAACCGTGCTGCCGCACACCGAAATGTTCGTCACACCAGGTTTGTCGTTCTGCAGCTTCAGGGGATTGGTGACAACGAGGCTGCCGGCATTCACGACGTTGTTGTCGTGCTCATTCGCGACCAGCAGGGTGCCCCCGAACGCAGTCACGACGTTGTTGTGTCCCGTGCCGGGGCCGGTGATCGAGACCCCGTCGATGGAGACGAGGTTGTTGTGATGACCACCCGCTTGGGCGACGGCTCCTGCGGGCGAGAGGCCCGTGCTGATCGCCAGGGCGGTATTGAAGTTGCCCTCCTTGCCCGAGTTGGCTTGAGCACCGCCGGGACCCCTGTCGCCGAAGCCGTTGGCCTCGCCTCCATTTGCCGAGAAGGAGATGCCCGCGTCTGCCGCGGCGTTCCCGGCACCGAACACCGCCGCGAGCACAGCCCCGACGAACACGGCGCCGGCGCCGACCTTTTGAACCTTCATGGAATTCCCACTTTCAACATCCCCGGCACCGTTGCCGAAGTGACCGCAATGCTAGGCAAAAACCGGCAATAGTGTCAATAAAACGGAAAAGATTTCCGGTGACGCTGGACGGCAGAAGCGTGCCGTTTGTCAGACGCGACCACCGGCTGCTGTCACACTGAAGGCCTGCTACCAGCGACTTCGGAGGCGGCGATGACGACGGTTTACGTGGCCACAGCGGGCAGCGGCGACACCTACCGCATCGAGCGAGTCTTTCTCGACGCCGACGAGGCCGCGGGCTTCGCCCAGGCCTACAACGGCATCGGCCCAGCCGAGCCAGTCAGCGTCGAAGAGTGGCAGACAGGTGCCCCGCCGGCCGCCTACGACGGCCCCTACTGGCGTGCCGAGTGGTGGGCGCACGTTCCTGCAAGCAAGCGCCGCGCCGCATTGCGGGACACCGACAAGGGTGAACGCTTCGACGACTTCGCCATCCGCCAGGAATGGTGGACCGGAGACGCTCTGCCGGATGCGAAAGTGGTGCGCCGAGAACTGGCCGGGGCGCCCAGGGTCGAGGTGGTGGGCCTGTCCAAGGACAAGGTCGAAGAGATGTTCTGGGAGACGATCACCCAGGTTCGGGCCGACCTCGCAGGCCTGCAGCGGAAATAGTTTCCATTTCTGGCGCTGCGAGTGGAAAGAACTGCGCATGGCGTCTCGACTTTGCGCCGGCCGTGCGCCATGATGCCCCCATGGACAGGCGAGCTCTGGAACGGCTCGGCCACCATGTCGTCAGCAGACGCGTCGCGCTCGGTTTCCGCAGTCGCACGGACTTCGCGGACAGCCTGCAATTCACCGTGCGCACACTGGCTGACATCGAGCACGGCGTGCGTAAGGCGAGCCCCGGCACGTACGCAATGTTGGAGAACAAGCTCGCGTGGGCGCCCGGCAGCGTCGAGAAGATCCTCGCGGGCGGAGAACCCGACGAGCTCGTATCGACCTTACGCCGGACCAATCCGGACACGCCGCCTCACGGATACGCATTGCGGGCGACGAATCCGCATGTGCTGTCGCAGTTCTCCACCGAGGAGCTGTTGCTCGAACTGCGACGCCGCATCATCGACCCGCGAGACCGACGCCGGGACACGTGGGATGACTGGGGTGAATCAGGCCCACGCGGCGACAGTGACGGCCTCGACCCGCAAGGCGCCTGGCCCGACGAGGTCTAGCGCTAACCGGTCATCGCGGAGCGGATCACGTCGAGGTCGTGATCGTCGATGCGAAACACCCCGAAGCGGAACCTGTACCCCCAGCGTTGCTTGTCCTCGATGAAGTCGAGTTGGTCGATCAAGGGTCTGATCGGCGTCTCGGTGCAGGGTAGGAAGTCGACATTGCGCCGGAACGGGTGGAAGTCCTCGGACATCTCCACCTGATACGGCTCGTCGTCGACGATCTGCCCGATGGCGGTGAACGCCTGCAGCGGTTCGCCTTTGGGGTGGACGGCCCGCGGCGAGTAGAAGACGATCCAGTCGCCCCGGGCCATTTTGTTCAGCATGTGCGGCTTACCGTGGTTCGCCTGTGTGAATCGGCCGCGGACACCACGCTCGACGTGGTCGCGGCTGACGGTGTTGATCCAGTTCGTCATGTTTTGCACGCTAAGTCGCGGGTCCGACAGATCCGGGTGTCCACCGATCAGCCTGTGGATAACTCGAACGGATGCGAAACTTCACGCCATGACCGATAGGGACGTCTACGAACGGCTTGGCGAACTGGAGCGACTCGTCCGGCACCTCTACAAGCAGACAGGCGTCCCGATGCCTGATCTCCAGGCGCTCGTCAGCACCGAGGTGTCCGACAACGTGCGGCAACTCGCCGCGTCGGGCAACAAGATCGCGGCCATCAAGGCCTACCGCAACGAGGCCAACGTCGACCTGGCCACGGCGAACAAGGTGATCGACTCGCTCTACGGCTAGCTCTTCGACTCCCACTTCGCCTCGGCCAAGAGGTCGAGTAGGGCGGCGTTCACCTCCGCAGGCCGCTCCTGCTGGAGATAGTGCCCTGCACCGTCGATCAGCACCTGCCGGTAGGGCCCGCTGACCACGTCGGCGTAACGGTCGGTCGGGGCGAACGACAGCACGGGGTCCCTGCTGCCGATGAGGAACAGCGACGGGACCGTGACGGTGGCAGCGGGCGGGTCGGCCATCAGTTGCCAGTTCCGGTCGAAGTTGCGGTACCAGTTCAATGCCCCGGTGAAGCCTGTCCTGGTGAATTCGCTTGTGTAGTAGTCGAGTTCGTCTTCGGTGAGCCAGTCCGGCAAGTCGTAGGGTTCGGGAAGCCGCTCGACGTAGCCCTCCGGACCCGGCCGTGTCAGCCGGAGAACTTCGGCGCCGGCCGGCGGCCGGCCCCCGAGCGTCCGCCGCATCGTCGTCGCAGGATCCCTCGCAAGATCGGCGTCGGCGATCCCCGGCTCCTGGAAGTAGAGGATGTAGAAGAAGTTGTCGCCGAATCGACGGCGCCAGCCGGCCGTGGGAGGGCGGTTCGGGCGCGGCGTGGGTGGTCCGGCCAGGCCCGCGACCGCGGCCACTCGGTCGGGATGCAGCAGCGGCATCGCCCATGCCACGATCGAGCCCCAGTCGTGGCCGACGACGGCTGCCCGCTCGGCGCCCGCGTCGTCGAGCAGCCCCACCAGGTCGGCGGCCAGTTCGACGATGCTGTATTTCTCGACGGCCGACGGGCGTGACGACCCGCCGTATCCCCGTTGGTCGGGCGCCAGCACGTGATAGCCGGCGGCCGCCAACACCGGGATCTGGTGGCGCCACGAATAGCCGAGTTCCGGGAAACCGTGGGCCAGCACAACTAACGGATCACCCGGGCGGCCAGCCTCGAGCGTGCGCAGCGCGACGCCGTTGGTCTCGATGATCCGCTCGGCGATGGGTGCGCCCATGGTCGAACTGAATCACACCCCGATACGCTCTGCCAGCCCCGACGCGGCTAGAACGGGCTGCTGTTGGCCTGCCATTTCGCCTCCTCGGGCCGCGGCCCGTACTTGGCGATGTAGGCGTCGTGGATGTGGGCGTTCTTCTGGCGGTTCAATTCGTCGACCAGGTTCGCGTCGAGTCCGTGCTGCGCGAGGCGATGCCTGCGCCACACCTTGTTCAGCGCCAGCGCCATCAACAGCGACCAGATGTAGATCGGCGCCGTCATCTCCAGGTGCACATAGAAGCTCGCGGGCAGCAGCCAGAACGGCGCAAGGACCAGGAACGGCGGGATGGCATACCGAATCATGTGGCGCCGGATGGCGCCCGGGCCCGCGAGATCGTTGCGCACCCAGTCGCGGAACTCGGCGGGCAGCCTGCGGCCGAAGACGTAGCCGAGGTACTGAATTGCGTTGGGACGCTTCATGCGCGGTCTCCTTCGAGTGCGCCGCCGGCGAGCGCGGCGCGGTTGATACGAGTGAGCATCGTGTGAAGGTGCTCGAGTTCGTCGAGCCCGACACCGAGTCGCTCGATGACGGCGGGCGGAATCTTGAGGGCTTTGCGGCGCAGGTTGATGCCGGCCTTGGTGAGGGAGACGTCCATCGCGCGCTCGTCGGACACCGAACGCGTCCGAGTGATCAGCCCGAGCGCTTCGAGTCGTTTGAGCATCGGCGACAGCGTGGCCGAGTCCAGCTGCAGGGCCGACGCGATCTCCTTGACCGTCAGCGGACGGCCGCTCTCATCGCTTCGGTGGCGGTCCCAGAGCGCCAGCATCACCAGGTACTGCGGGTGGGTGAGCCCCAGCGGCTCGAGGAGCGGCCGGTAAATTGCAAGCACCGCCCGGTGGGTGATGGCCAGCGCGAAGCACACCTGGTGTTCCAGCGCGAGCGGGTCGACGCGTTCGTCGAGGGCAGTCATAGCTCGATCGTAGCCTAATAGTTAGGGCACTAACTAAATGGTGATGAGCGTCACCACCGCGTTGTTAGGCTCAGCGCCATGAGAGACGATCTGCGCGCGTACGAAGTGCAGGAGATCACGTTCGGCAGGCCGCCGATCGGTAAGCGTGGCTACAACGAGTCGGAGGTGGACGCCTTCGTCGAACGGGTCGCCGCGCGCCTCGAAGGCCGCGGCAACCTGACGGTCGATGACGTCCACCGCGTCGAGTTCTCCAAGCCGGCGCTCTTCAAGCGGGGCTACGACGAAGACGAGGTCGACGCCTTCCTCGATGACGTCGAAGCGACAATCGCCAAGCTGGACCAGCGGGCATGACGGACGAACCCATCCGCGAAGACCTCGCAGAGCTGCGGCGCCGCCGTGCGCTGACAGCCGATGCGGCACGGCCGGACGCCGTCGCGAAAAGGCACGCCGCGAACGGGCGCACGGCGCGGGAGAACATCGACGACCTGGTCGACCCGGGCTCGTTCGTCGAATACGGCCGCTTCGCGATCGCAGCGCAACGCTTCCGCCGCGACCTCGACGACCTGATCGCCCGCACCCCGGCCGACGGCCTGGTGGCGGGCACCGCACGAATCAACGGCGAGCACTTCGGCGTTGAGCGCAGCGCCGCGGCCGTGCTGTCCTACGACTACACCGTCCTCGCGGGCACCCAGGGCTATCTCGGGCACCGGAAGAAGGATCGTCTGTTCGAGCTGATCGAGCGGATGCGGTTGCCGACGGTCTTCTTCGCCGAAGGCGGCGGCGGCAGGCCGGGCGACACCGATTACCCGACGGTGTCCTCGCTGGAGACGCGCGCCTTCAAGCTCTGGGCACAGTTGTCGGGTCTGGTGCCGCGGATCGCGGTGGTGAAGGGCCGCTGCTTCGCAGGTAACGCCGTCATCGCCGGCACCTCCGATTTGATCGTGGCCACGAAGGACACGTCGCTCGGCATGGGCGGGCCTGCCATGATCGCGGGCGGCGGGCTCGGCGACGTGCACCCCGACGAGGTCGGGCCGATCTCGGTGCAGGAGCCCAACGGCACGGTCGACGTCGTCGTCGCCGACGAGGCCGAAGCCGTCGCGGTCACCAAGCAGCTGCTCGGCTACTTCCAGGGCTCCCTGCCCGCGGGCCAGGCCGGTGACCAAACCGCTTTGCGCACAGTCGTTCCCGAACGCGAGCGGCGCGCCTACGACGTCGGCCCGGTCATCAAGACGCTGGCCGACGACGGGTCGGTAACGTTCCTGCGACCGCGGTGGGCGCGCGAGATGGTGACCGCGTTCGCGCGCATCGAGGGCCGCGCGGTCGGCATCATCGCCAACGACACGCGCTACATGGCAGGCGCGATCACCGCCGCCGCGGCCGACAAGGCGGCGCGATTTCTGCAACTGTGCGACTGCTTCGACATTCCGGTGGTGTCGCTGATCGACTGCCCCGGCTACATGGTCGGGCCCGCCGCCGAGGCCGAAGCGCTGGTGCGCCGGGCGTCGCGGATGCTCGTCGCGGGCGCCGCACTGCGGGTTCCGCTGGTCGCGGTCGTGCTGCGGCGCGGCTACGGTCTTGGCGCACAGGCGATGACGGGAGGCAGCCTGCACGAGCCGGTGCTCACGGTGGCATGGCCGGGTGCGCATCTCGGTCCGATGGGTCTCGAGGGCGCGGTGCGGCTGGGGCTGCGCAAGGAGCTGGAGGCGATCGCCGACACCGCCGAGCGCGAAGAACGGGTGCGTCAGGCGACGGCGGCCGCGCAGGAGAACGCCAAGGCGCTGAATGCGGCTCAGATGTTCGAGATCGACGACGTCATCGATCCGGCCGATACCCGGCGGATCATCGCCGAGACGCTGACCGCCGCGACCGCGCACGCCGAGCCGCCACCGCCGCGACGCTTCGTCGACACCTGGTAGCGGTTCCACCGCGAGCAGACAGAAAATCGCATTTTGCGGGTGCAATTCGTGCGATTTTGCGTCTGCTCGCGACGAAAAGTACCTCAATTGATGGCGAGGGCGGCCGCGATGGCGCGCCGCATGTCGTCGTCGTTGACGACGAGATCAGCCGGGTCGGCCTGGGCCAGCAGTTGCGGCGGCGTCGTGCTCAGCCTGCGGGCCCGTTCGTGCTTGCAGTGCACGATGACCTTGCGCGCGAACCGGCCGTTGCCCGCGGTGTCCAGCGCGGTGCCCTGCTCGATCGGCGTCTCCCGCAATCGCGCGGCCTCCTCACGCAGCAGCGGCCACGCCGTATCGGCGATCGCGATCTTCTCCTTGCGCGCGATCATCTGCCCGATCTGCACGATCTCTTCGGGGGTGTAGCTGGTGAACGACAGCGTCAGGTGAAAGCGCGACGCCAGGCCCGGATTGGCCTGCATGAAGCGCCGCATCTCCTTCGGGTAGCCGGCCACGATCACCACCAGCCGGTCGCGGAAGTCCTCCATGTACTTCAGCAGGGTGTTGATCGCATCCTTGCCGAACGAATGGCCCTCCTGCTCGGGCGCAAGCCGGTACGCCTCGTCGATGAAAAGCACACCGCCCAAAGCTGATTCGCACACCTCTTTCATGCGGGCAGCGGTCTGGGAGATGTAGCCGACGACGAGGTCCTCCTCGGTGACCTCGACGACGGTCGGGCGCTCGATCTTGCCCAGCCCGAACAAGATCTCCGCGGCGATGCGCGCGAACGACGTCTTCGCCGTACCGGGCGGACCCTCGAGCACCATGTGGTTCTCGTTGGTCATCGACGTCTCCTCGCCGCGTGACGCGAGGATCTGGTCGATCTGAATCTCGGTGCGCCACACCGTGATCTGCTCCTTCGGGCCGGACAGCCCGATGAGCTCGTCGAGCTTGCGCTGCGCTTCGGCGAGCACCGCGTCCTTCTGCTCCTCGAGCGCGACGGCTGCCCGCTGCGCCCTGGACGTCTCGGTGCTGGGGTCCCACGGGTCGGTGCGGGTCGCGATGGTCTCGGCGTCGGTGACGATCAACCGATACCCGGGGTTGTTCAGCGCCTCTGCGGCCGCGTCGAGCAGCACCCCGTTGTTGGTGGCCTGCTCGAACGACGCCCGCGCGGCATCCTCCTGGCCGAGCTCACGCAGACACCAGCCCCTGGTCAGCGCGGCGTCGGCGGCGATGTACTGGTTCTTGGTCGCGATGGTGTGCGCGCGATCCAGCGCCGACTGGAATTGACCGAGGCTGGCCGCCGCCGCGGCCGCGAGCGTGTCGACCGCCGCGGTGAGGTCGTCGACGACGTGGGTGGCGTGCGCAGGCGGCGACTTGGCGGTGAGCTTGAGGACGTCGGGCCAACGCTGCGACAGGTGGTAGGCGCACGCTCCGATGAACTGCGCCCACTGCGCCGCCATCGCGTCCCCCGCGACGATGGGATCGTCGAGCACCGCGACCGCATCGGCGAACCGCCGGTCGGCGACCAACGCGGCCGCATACGAAAGCGCGATCGTCGAACGCGACCACACCGGCATCGTCACGTACAGCGGGGCATCGAGACGGGCGTGTAGATCCCCGTCGACCAGCCCGATCCGCCGCGTCTCGCGATACAGGGACCGCGAATTGTGGTGTGCCGCCTCCAGCACGTCGATGGCGTGATCCCCGCAGGCGATCCGGCCCAGCCACGCATCGGACATCGAGGGCTGCGCCGAGGTGATCGCAACGAAACCGGACAACGCTCCGCGCGTATCGCCTGACTTGAACCGTTCGATGGCGCTGTCGAACGAGCGGCGCTGGTCGGTCGCTGCGGTCAATTGCTACTCCTCACGCGCTCTGGCCTACGGAGCCGAGGAAGGGCTGCTCGGCCTTGAAGGTGGCGATCTGGACATCGGTGGTGAACGCCGACGTTGCGATGCGCACAGTCGACGGAGAGATCTGGGTGAACGACAGATCCGGTGTCGGTGCGTTGCGCTCGGCGTCGCCGATCGTGATCACCGTGGACGCCAGACCCGCCGGTGGTGGTCCGCCCGCGCGGTCGCTGACGATGATGGACGGCACGAACTCCGGCGGATGCCTGCGGTCGACGACCGCGATCAACGGCTGTTCCAGTTGCCGCCACCGTGCCGGTTTGTCGGTGTAGATCGCGATCCGCTCGCCGACCGCCGCTGCGCGGACCAGCAACTGGCAGGCGTACGGCATGCCGGTGTGCAGCGCGATCCGGGTGGCCTGGTCGGGGTCGGTCAACGACAGCAGCAGCAGATCGCCGCGCTGAGTCGTGCCGATGAGCACACCGGAGGAGCCGACGGGCAGTTCGAGGGGCGCCGCGTCCAGTGGGCGCGCGGGCATGGCGTCGAACGTGCGCGGCAGCGGCGCCGACCGCAGCGCGGCGGGCCCCTGGTTGCCCGGCAGCGGGTTGAGGTACAGCGTCGGCGGCTGCGTCGGTGCCTGGGGATCGTTGACCCGCACCAGCGCCGACACCCACGGCCTGCCGTCGGTATCCTCTCCGCTCCTGACGTGCGCGGTGGCCCCACGTCGCTTGGTCAACGAAATCGTCTGCACCACAGCGTCGGACCGCAACGCCCACATCTGGTTGAGGGTGTTGGTGGTGATGTCCTCCGGCGAGAAGTAGTACGACGTCAGGTAGCCGGGGTGGGCCTGGATCGACTTCCACGACTCGGTCGGCGGCACCGGCGTCGGCATGCGCGGCCCCACGGGCGCGTTGTCGGGCTCGGCTTCGTCGGGCACGACCGCCAGGTTCGCGCCGAGATCCACCATGGCGGTGTCGATGTCCTTGGCCGTCAACGGCTTCGCGCGAACCCCGCGCTGGAGCAGCGCGTTGATGATGCGCTCGGTGGCCGCGGCCGCGGCGGCCCCGACCGTCGAGCGGTAGCTCAGACCCCGCACCGAGTTCGCGACGTCAAGGCGCACAACGAGATACGTCCTGCGTTGCCCCGCCGCGGGACGGTCCGCGAGCAGGGTCGAGTACAGCGGCGGATAACCGGTGCCGCGTCGCACCCGCAGGCCGCTGGACACGACATCGATCCCCGACAGCTTGATGCCACCGGGCTGATCGAGCAGGCCGGTGAGCGCATCGAGCGGCAGGCGGTTCGGGGTGAGCGCGGTCGCCGAACCGGTCAGTAGCGTCGGCGAGTACGCCTGACCTGTCACCTCGACCATCGTGATCGCGTCGCCGTCGATCCGGTCGGGCATCCGCACGCCGTAAAGCGCTGCGCCGTGCGGGATGTCGATGCTCGGGGCGGGGGCGTCGGTGCGCCGCCGCCGACGTCGCCAGCGGAACCGGTCGACACACCACTGCACCGCGTTGCGGCGGTACACCGTCAGCATCAGCAGCAGGATCGCCACCACCGCGGTCGCGACCGTCGGCCACCACGACCACCGACCGGGCGGGAAGACCAGAATCGCGGTGAGCACCGCGACCTCGACCCCGACCACGACGGGGATCGAGGCGTTGACCCCGAGGGTGCGCGCCTTCACGATCGCCTCCGTCGCACGGCGGCGGCCCCGGCCACCACCACGGCGAGCCCGCCGACGACCGCCGCACCGATCAGCGCCGTGTGCCGCGGCCGCAGGTCCGGCGGCGGCGGCGGCTCCGGCACGTTGAGCAGCTTGGTCAAGTGCTCCGGCGGCAGCCGGTCACCCGGCCGCACGTCGAAGGTCAGCGCGGCGACCGGATCGATGACGCCGTAGCCGACCTTGTTGTCGACCCCGCGCGGCGGGTTGTGCGCGGTCTCGGTGATCCGGCGGATGACCTGATGCGCCGACAGCTGCGGGTACTTCGCCCGCACCAGCGCCGCAACGCCGGAAACGTAGGCTGAGGCAAAGCTGGTGCCGGACAACGGGACTGCCTTGCCTGGCTCGCGGCCGGGCAGCGCGTTGACGGGTGCGCCGTTGACGCTGGACAGACCCATCACCTCGAGGCCGGGCGCCGCGACGCCGACCCACGGGCCCGCGATGCTCTGCGGCAGCGGTTGGCCGTCCGGCGACACCGCGCCCACCGCAAGCACGTAGTCCGAGTACCACGCCGGGGTGACGATGGTCGACACGTCCTGCCAGTCGCGGGGGTCGTCGGCGCGCAACGGGTTGAACACCGGGTTCTGCCCGCACGCCGAGCCCTCGCCCTCGTTGCCCGCGGCCGAGACGATCACGATGTCCTTCTCCACGGCGGCGTAGCGGATGGCGGCGCCGAGTGCGGCCTGGTCGATGGGCTGTGCGGCGTTGATGCAAGCCGTCACCGAGATGTTCATGACCTTCACTCCGAGGTTCGCGAGGTGCACGACGGCGCGCGCCAGTGTCGCGATATCGCCTGCCTTGCGGCGGATCTCGTCGTTGTCGCCGGGCTGCGGTCGGGCGGGCCCGAAGGCCGACGACGACTGGCGCACCGAGATCAGCGAGACATCGGGGGCGACGCCGACGACACCGTCAGGACTTCCCGGCGGCGGCCCAGGCACCGGCGGCATCTCCCCGCCACCGGGTCCGGCGGCAGGCGCGACTTCCTCGGGGGGCGGCGGTGGCTCGGCAGGGGGTGGCGGCGGTGCGGTGACCGTGACCGTGCTCGGCTTCGGCGGTGCAGGGGGCGGTGTGGTCGGGAACGGCGACGCCTCGACCTCCGGCGGTGGCGGCGGTGGTCCGACATTCGGCGGCATCGGCGGAGGCTTGGCCCCCGGGTCGGACGGTTGTGCGGCGATGATCGATGCGACGACGGTGCCGTGCGAATCGCAGTCGAACAATCCGCCGTTCTCGTCGCCCATCACGTAGTCGCCACCGGCGAACAACGCCGGGAACCGCGGGTTGGGCGTCACGCCGGTGTCGATGAGCCCGACCGTCACGCCTGCGCCGGTGGAGTACTTCCACGCCTTGGTGACGTCCAGCATGACGTTGCCCGGCGCGGGCTGCGCGACATCGGGAACGGCCACGGTCAACGGATCGGCGCAGGTGTTCTGCTGCTTCATCTCCTGATCGGGCCCGGGGGTGTCATCCGGCGGCAACGCGGCCGGGTCGACGCCTGGCGGTTCGATCGCCACGGCCGCCGCGGGCATCATCAGGTTGGCACCGAGCAGCGCGACCACTGCTGCCGCCGCAGACGAGGTCCGCGCACCGCGGATCAGTGGGCGCATCAGTGGTAGCGCACGTATTGCAGGATGCCGAGCGCCCATGCGGCGAACGGAATCACCAAGGCCAACAGGATGTATTCGGTGTACTCGACGACCTTGCGGATCGGCGGCGAGAAGATGCGCGGCGGCACGACCGTCGCGGCCACCAACCCGAGTGCGGCGATGCCGAGCGCGGCGCCCGCGGCGATCAGCGTCATGGTGGTGTCGTCGGCCGGAGCCTCGAGCCCGTACTTGGCGGCCGCGCCGATCAGCCCGACGACCGCGATGCCGACAAGAGTGATCGCGTGCCGCCGGTCGCGAAATGCCCTGGCGCGCAAGATGAGAATCGCGGCGACCGCGCCGAGCACCACCAGCTGTGCCCACTCCCGCTCGCCGTGGGGCGTGACGGTCACCCACGCGGCGGGTACGGCCACCGCGGCGATGCCGAGCAGGACTCCGGTCAGCACCGTGTTCGATTTCCGTGCGGCGGCGGCGACCTGCTCGCCGGTGAGCGTGACGTCGGACGGCGGCCCGTCCTCGACGGGCGAGACGGTGTCCTCGGGCTGGCCGGGGGCACGGGCGAAGATGTCCCGGCCGGTGATGGAGCCGAACGTCTGGCGGGGAACGTTGGCCATCCGCAGCGCGATCGTCGGCGCGCTCGAAACGCCGACCAGAACGGCGATGAGCACCGCAACACCGATCCGCGGTGCGGGCACGTCCCAGTACATCCTCACCAGCGCGACCACCGCGGCGCCGAAGCCCGCCGTCATGATCGCCGCAGCAGCGGTCCAGTAGCGCCCGGTGAACCGCACCAGCAGCCACACCCCGGCCAGCGCGGTCGCGGCGGCCAGGAAGGCGTGCGGAGCGCCCGGTGAACCGCCCGGCGGGACCGTCGCGGCGGTCAGTGTCGCGGTGACGAGCGCGGCCCATGCCGCGCCGTCGGTGACGACGCGACCCGCGCCCACCCGCGCGCCGATCCCGACCGTGATGAGCAACGCGAGCGTGGCGGCGGCGAACAGGATCGGCACCAGCAGCGCGCTCTCGTGCGCCCAGCGCAGGCGCCACAGCAGCGCGCCGGCGACCCCGAGCGCACCGCCGATGATCACCGCCGCGACGGCAAGCGCGGTCTGCGCCGTCACCCGGACGAAGTGGTCGGACGCGTACTGCGCGAGAGCCGTCGACACGTTCTCGACCACCGGCCCGTAGCGTTCGGCCGTACCGGACGGAACGATGGCGAGCACATCGCCATCAACGACGTTGTGGCCGGCCAGCGAGACATCCGAAGCCAGCGCCGTCATGCCTGCGGCCCGGGCGAATTCGTATGCCGCGGGCGGCAATTCGGTGGCGCCGCGGCCGCGTAGCACCTTGTTGATGGCGATGACGGTCGGGTCGAGCAGCGTCGTCAGCGGCACTGCCGACGGCAGCACGAGATCGATCTGGTGTGAATCACCGACGAGAATCGACACGCGGCACGACGGCGGCACCTCGACCTTGGTGTCCGTGCGGCTCGCGGGGACGGAAGCCGGTTCGCGAACGGTCGTCACCGGCGGTCCCGCGGTCCGTCTGTCGTGGAGGCGAAGTGCTCGGCGAGCGCGGCGGTGATCTCGATGAACCGCCGCCTCGTCACCGACGACATCTCCGATTGCACGTCGATCACACCGCCGGGACGCAGGTGCGAGTCGAACGGCACCTCGACGACGACCTGGCCGCGACTGGCGAACTGCTGCACCAGGATTGAGCGAGTGCGCTTGTCGGCGTGCCCGTCGGAGTCGTTCAGCACCACGACGGTCCGGTGCAGCAGCCCGGTGTACCCGCGGTTGGCGAGCCACTCCATGGTCTGTCCCGCGGCGGACGCACCGTCCACCCACGGCGAGGACACCACGATCAACGCGTCGAGGTCGCGCAGCACCTCCTGGGCGATCGCGGAGTCCATCGTCGAACCGCAGTCGATGATCGAGATGGTGAAGTGACGGTCCAGCCGGCTGGTGGCCTCGCGGTAGATCGCGGGGTCGAGCACCCGCCGCCGCGCGGTGCTCGCTTCACCGGCGAGCACGAACAGGCCCGCGGAGTTGTTGCCGACCCGACTGCGCACATCGGCGAAGGAGTCGAGGTGCTCGTCGGCGGCGAGTTCCCAGTAGGAGCCCGCGGCGTTGGGGTCGATGCGGCTGCCCAGCTTGCCGAAGGCGGTGTCGGCGTCTATGGCGACGACGCGGTCGTCCTGACGATATTCGGCGAAGATCGAGCCGACGCTGGCCGACACGGTCGTCTTGCCGACGCCGCCCTTGCCGAACACGCCGATCTTGTAGTGACCGCGCAGCAGCGAGCGGATCTTGTTCTCCAGATCGGCCAGCCGCTGCTCGTCGGGCGACGGCCCAAGGTTGATGAGCCCGAACGATCCGCGATAGATGAAGCGCCGCCAGCCTTTTCGCGGCGGCACCTTCTTGCTCGGCACCAACTCGCTGGTGCGGATGCTGTCGACGTAGGAGTAGCCCGTCGACGGTGGCGCCGTCGCGGGTGCGGCAGCCCAGTTCGGGGAGGTCGACGGCGGCTGCTGCGCGCCCCGGGATGCGTCCGGCTGCCAGCCCGGGCGGGGACCGGTCGGCGGCATCACCCGGGTGTGCTCGGCCTCGGTGGCCTCGCGCGGGGGACCAGCGTCGCCGCCCCGCGCCGGTGGTGTCACCGGCTCGCCGGGACGGAACGCAGGTGGCGGTGCCTGGCGGAAGCCACCGGGCGCGATGCGCTGCGTTCCGGCAGGACCGCGGCCGGCTTCGGTCGTCCAGCGCGGGCGGGCGTCGGCGCCAGGCGGGCGGCCGGCCTCTTCCGGCGGCCTGCGCACTGCGTCATCCGGCACATGGCGCCCGTCGGCGTCCGAGCCGGGCCGTGGTGCGTCGTCGACCCCGTTGCGGGTGGGCCCGTCGTCGGTGACGGGCGGACGCGGCTCGATCGGCCGGGCCGGCGGCGTGTCATCCGACGGCGGTGAGAGATGTTCCCGCAAGAAGTCGTCGCGATCGGTCACGGCGTCGATCCTGACTGCGTGTCCATGGTGTCCTCCGGTGCTTTGGGTGGTCTTGGCTCGATCGTCGAGTTCACTGCGGTCCATTCGCCTCCGCCAGCGGGGCGGCTTCCGCCGGAGGTGCCAGGGTGTCGTGTTGCGTCATCGCATCGGCGCGACTGAGCGCTGGGCCGGGGGCGAACACCCGGATCAACGGCCACGGCGCCTGCCGCGCCTGGGCCGGTGAAATGCCGAGCGCGCGCAGGGTGTCGTCTTCCAGCGAGATTCCGTACCGCACGCCCTGGTCACTGATCCACCACATGGACTCGCGGCTCGTGGCGTCCGGCGCCGCACCGGTCGTCATCACCAGGTTGGTCGCCCCGGGAGACATATATACCTGGTCGGCCTCGATGCTTTCAGGTGACCGGTCGTTCTTGACCAGGTGGATGAGCCGGTTGTCCGACCCGATCGGGATCGGCAGCCCCTTACCGGACAGCACGACGGTTTCGGAGGTGCGATCGGTCGAGCCCTTCGACCAGTTCAGGCACGTGACGGGGTTGGTGGCGGTGTCGACGAGTTCGAGGCGGGTGGTGGGGTAGTAGTCGATCGGCAGGGTGTCGACGACCGGGACGCTGGCCAGGCGGTCCGGCGCGACGACGACTGGGAGCTCGTCGCCGAACGAGTTGGCCGACCGCAGCAGCGACGCGACGAACGGTGAGATGGGCTGCACACCGTTTCGCAGCAGTACATAGAAGTTGTCGGCGTCGGTCTGCAGATCGCGAACCGAGAGCACGGAGCCGATCACCGCCCCGCGCGCCACGTTGAACTGCGACGGGGCGCCGGCGCCGGGGATGACCGGGGAGTTCAGCGGTTCGGTGGCAGGCAGCGCGTCGAACAGCGGCGTCGAGATCTTCACCGGCGGCGGTGCGTCGGTGTCCACGCCGAGCGCCAGCGCGACCGCCTTGTTGTCGAGGTCGATCTCCGAGCGCTGCCCGTTCCAGACGACGTACGTCTTGCCGCCGTGCTCGGCGAGCACCGCCTTCGACGAGTCCAGCGGCGTGGTGCGCGACCCGACCGACAACGGTCCGGCGATCGCGGTGACGACGGGTGCGGCGGTCGGTTTCTCGGGCGCGCTGTCGCAGACCGTCCACTGCGAGCTGTCGCCGGTACGAAGCGGCATCGTCGTGGGCGCCCCCGCTATGCCGACCGACGGGCCCTGCGGGTACTTGGCCAGCTCGTTGGCCTTGACGAAGGTCGGGTTGTTCGCCTGGCCGGCGATGAGCCGCGCGCTGGTCAGGTTGACCGCCGGGTGCAGCCGGCCGTCGACGAGCACGAAGACCGCACCGGTGTCACGGTCGGCAAGGATCGCTGACTGCCCGACCTGTCCGGCCGGTTTGAACCAGGACAGGACGAACATCAGGGCGACGGCGAGAATCGCGAAGACGAAGCCGAGAATCAGCGATGCGCGCTGACGCTGGACGGGGTCGAACTCCATTCGCACGCCGTGATGCGACAGCGCCGCGGCGTTTCGCCGGTTCCAGAAAAAGTGCGCCGACACCTGAAGTCCGCTGGCCAGGTTCAAAGCCATGACTCAATACCTTACTTGCGGGTCCGGTCGCGTCGAATCGCAGATTCGGGGAGCGAAGGTGGCGTTCATCGGTGCGATTAATGGCGTTTGCTGAAGCGTTTATCGGGCGGCGGGCGCAGCGGGCGCCTTCGCCGAGTTGAGAAATTTCGCGAGGTCCGCCCGCAGCGCGTCGGGAGTGGTGGGCCAGACGCTCGTCCACCGGGTGCCGTCTGGTCCGGTGGTGTGGCTGATGGTGATGCGGCCGTGTTCGGAATCGATGACCGAGATGACGTCCGGGTGGAAGTGCTTCTCGATGCCGTGGTCGATGACGGAGACGACGCCCATGGCTGACTCGTCGAGGTGACAGGCGGCCGAAAGCACCGCGACCTGGTCGGGCGACAGACCCAACCGGGCCAGCGCCGCCGCCATTACCGGCCGCCCCTTGGGAACGTTCTCCTTCAGCGTGCTCTCGAAGGTCGCGCTGGGCACGTTGAAGCCGGAGATCTGGGCTGCCTGGCCGTGGGAAAAGGCATGCAGAACCGTGTCGCAGATCAGGTCGATCTGTTCGTCACCCCTCGCGGCCTCGCCGAGCGGGGCGAGCACGACCTCCTCGCCGCTGCGCGCGATCATCGCCAGCCAACGGTCCCGCTGGCAGATCGACATCACGCGCTCCTCGATGAGCGCCGGCACGTCCTCGTCGTCCGGCACGGGACCGTCGAGTGGTTTGGGCCTGCGGATCACCACCAACACCTCGCGCTGTGGCCTGCCGACGACGGCCATCCAATCCCGCACGGCGTCGTCGACGCGGCCGTCCCGGTCGATCACTCCCGCCGCGACATGCGTCTGATATTCGGCGGTCTGCGACCACGGCACATCGCCGATCTCGGTTGCGACGGTACCGTCGCCGTCGACCGACGGGATGAAGGGACGTAGCCGCAGCGCGGTCGGCATCTTCTCGACGCCGAGCAGCGCCTGGAGTATCCAGATCCCATTCGGTGTCGTTGTCAGATCAGCCATCGTTTCCCTCCTTCGGTCCAGACGTGTCAGGGGAGGCCAACGCGTGGGTCGGCCTCCCCTGCGAACACGGAAGCGGCGGTCGTGCTACATCCCGAACGAATTGCCCGCGGCGACGTCGGTGTTGACCATCTCGTCGAGCACGTGCGTGACGGTGCTGGAGTGCCGGTTGCAGACCTCGACGCCTTCGTCGATGCCGGAGTTGATCAGCATCTGGGCGTGTTCGAACGACCCGCCGCCGGTGCCTTCGAACTCCTCGCGAACGGCCACGAGGGCGTTCGTCGCCGAGGACCGGATGTTCTCGAGATGGCTGGCGGCCCCACCGATGCTCTGCGCGAGATCAGCGATCTCGCCAGGGGTGTACTGAAACATTGAATAGTCCTTTCGAAAAGTCGGGTGATCAGGCCTGCGAAACGCCCTGCATGGCGGCGCGGGCAGCAGCTTCCTGCTCTTCGTAGCGGGTGGCCGCGGCCTGCAGGGCATGGATCAGCTCGCCCCACTGGGTGTTCAGCTTCATCTGGGCGTTGTGGATCTCCTCGGTCGTGACCACGTTGGCCATGGCCGCGTCGCCCTGCCATCCGCCGCCGGCGATGTTGTGCGAGGCCTGCAGATAGTTGGTGAGAACGCCCTCGGCCTCATTGCGGAGGTTTTCCAGCTGGCTGGCTGCGGCGCGCAGCTTGTCGGCGCCGACGATGATGGTGGATGCCACTTGGTATTCCTTTTCCTCAAAATTTGCTGACGGGATGTCTAGAGCCTAATTCCGCGTGTGCGGAGGTCTTTGCACCAATTTCTTGGTCAGTCCTCCCTTCCGGAGCGCGGACCAACCGTTAATTGCATGGTCCTTCCCTCGGCGGAGCCTTCTCTGCGTTCGTCGCGTCCCATCTGGTTCGCGGCGCCCGCCGCGGCGGGGGCGCCGTACAAACCGCCGGTGCCCGCGCCCGTTGCCGGGCCGGCCGATGTCGCGACTTCCGGAACAGCGGTGCCCGGCGTCCAACCCGTCGGCAGCTTGGGTGGTCCCGGAGCGTTGAAGCTTCCGGTCGGCCGCGTGAAGCTGGACATCACGCCTGCGCCGCTGCCGATGCCGCCCGCGCCGCCGCCACCGCCGCCACGGGCTGCGGTATCGGTGGCGGCCGCCAGCGTCGTCGAGTCGACCTGGCCGACCTTGTCGATGCCGCCGAGTGCGCCCTGACCCATGCCTTGGGACAGTGGTCCGAGCATGCCCATCGCCATCTGCGGCATCTGGCCGAGCATCTGTGGGAACTGGCCGAGCATCTGCAGTGGCTGGGCCATCATCTGCGGCAGCTGACCGAGTTGGCCGAGCATCTGAGGCGCCATCGACGCCATCCCCTCCGCAGGTGCCGCCGCCGCCTGGGCGCCCGGTTGCACGGCGCTGGACGCTTGGTTGACCCCGTTGAGGCTCTGGGTCATTGCTGCATTGGTGGCGCCGTGGGCCGCAGCCTGCGCGATCGCAGCGGCCTGGCCGGCCTGGCCGGCGGGGTTGGCGGTCAGCGGCGCCGGTGGCGGCGGAGTGAGCAGGGTGGCGAGGATCGCCATCACGACGCCTTCGTATCCACCCATCTGCCCCGCGTTGTTCAGCCAATAACCTTCGTAGAGGCCGTCGAGGACTCCCATCGGGGGAAAGTTGATGCCGCAGAAGTTCGTCATGGCCAGACCGGTCCAGGTGACGCGGTTACCCGTGCAGACCGGCACCGGAATCATCGCCGTCTTCGCGGTGACGTACGCCTGCTCGATGCCCGCGGCTGCGATCGCCGACTCCTGCACCCACGCCGCGAGCAGTTGAAGGGCGGCGACGTAGGGCATCGCCGTGGCCATCATCGCCGCTCCGCCGACACCGACCCATCCGGTCGATGCGGTGACGCCGGCGGTGGCGGCCATTTTCGCGCCTTCTGCGGTCAGGGCCGCGGCCAGGGCCTCGTATGCGGCGGCTGCCGCCGCGATGCTGGCGCCGTTGTCACCAGCCATCAACTGGCCGGCGTTCACCTCAGGTGGGAACGCGCTCCATTGGCCTGCCACGAGTGGCTAAGCCCCTCCGATGGTGGTAGCGGCGACGTTGATGGCCTCGACCGCGGTATAGGTGGCGCCGCTGCTTCCAACTGCGCCAGCGAACAATTCGCGCATGGCGATGTACTCGGCGAGGATGCCCGTGGTCGCGGCGCTCCTGGCGATCAACGCAGCGGCTGCCCGCACTGACACGTCGTCGGCGCCCGGCGGCACGACCGCGGAGGTGGGGCCCGCTGCGGCCGCTGCCGCGGCCGCGAGAACAGCGGCCCCGCCGCTCTCCGAAGCGGCCTGCGCCGCCAAGATCGCCGGATCGACGTTAATCAGCATGTTCTCTCCCCACTACGTAGCTGCAGTATGCAGTCTAAGGCTGGTACGGGCCACTCTCGGACGCCAATTTGAACAGTGCCCATACTCTACGCCTAAGTTTGCGGGCTTGCCGGGGTTGGTGGTGTCGGGGGAGTGCTCCACCCGATGAGAGCGCCTGACGTGCCGGTTCGTGTGAAGTAGATCGCTTTGCCAGGGCGTTGCGGCTCGGCGTAGATGTCCGCGACGATCTTGCCGGCGTCGCGTCGGCCGTCCATGATCAGGATGGGCGCAAGCGAGGCGCGGAGTTTGCCAAGCACCGAGCTTCCGATCGCGACCTGATTCCAGTTCGCCACCGCTGTCGCGGCAAAGATGTGCAGACCGGTGTCCCTGGCCCCCTCGACGTGTGGACCCAGGTTCATCAACGGGTTGTCCATCGACGACCACACCCCGGCATCGTCTACCACGACGAAGATTTGGGGACCCTCGTAGAACTTCTTGGTCATCATCTCCTCCTGCGTTGTGCCGGGAGGAGGCTGACGGCTCTCGAGCTCAGCAACGAGCTCGCGGATCGCTTCGCGGATAGCGGTCTGCGTGTAGGCGTAGTCGCGCAGATGTGGCCCCTGGACGACGCCGAGCAGCGTCCGGCGCGGGTCGAGCACAAGGATCTGAGCTTCTTCCGGGCGGTAGAGCGATGTGATCGACCGGCACATGACCCGCAGGAAGTTGGACCGACCCGATCGCGGCGCACCAACGGCGACCACGTGCGGGTGGTCGGCGATGTCGACGTAGGCGGGCCCGAGGTCGGCCTCGGAAAGGCCGAAGGGGATGAGGGTGCGACGCGTGACCGGCTGCGCGAGCCGCTGTACCTCTTCGAACGGCACTGACTCCGGCAGCCTGCTGACCGTCGCGGCCTTCTGGACACCCGAGACCTCGGCGATGAGCGTGCCGATATCGCGGGTCGCCACCCGGCCACCGTCCGGGCGCTCGCCGAGTTCCGGCACGCCGATCAGGAGGTGCATCCCGGGTTTGGTCAATCCGCGGCCCGGCATGCCCTTCGGGACCTTCTTGGCGAGCTGGCGGTTCATCTCGGAGTCGCCGGGATCGGTCAGCCGCAGCTCGATGCGCTCGGTGGCCAACGGCTTGAGCGCCTGCTTGAAGCCCTGCAGATAACTGGTGTGCGAGACCACGATGTGCACGCCGTAGCCGAGGCTGCGCCCCAACGCCACGATGTGGTCGACGTACTGGGGGAACTCGGAGGCGAAGGTCGCCCAGCCGTCGATGACGAGGATGACGTCACCGCCCGCGATCGGCACCGGCTCGGGTTTGTCGCTGAACTTGCGGCGCCGAACCTCTTCCATGTCCAACCCGGTCTTGGCGAACACCGCCTCACGTTCGGCGACGATGCCCTGCACCGAGGCGATGATGCGGCCGACACCCTCGCGGTCCACGGCCGGAGCCAGCCCCGCCACGTGCGGCAGCCCGGCGACCGCCGCCAGGCTCGGTCCGCCGGCGGCCACGCAGTAGAACTGCACCCGCTCCGGCCGGTACATCAGCGCGGCGGTCGTCATCATCGTGGCCAGCGTGGTGGTCACGCCGGATTGCGGTCCGCCGATCACCAACGCGTTGGCGCCCAGCATGTCCAGGGTGTGCACGTCCTGACGGTGCTGTCGCGGGCGGTCTTCGATGCCGACGGGGAAGGTGAGGCCGGGATTCTTGCCGTAGTCGACATCCCACGGCTTGCCCCGCCACAGCCGGACCAGCTGGTCGGCGGTGGCGGAGGTCTCCAGCGGCGGCAGCCAGAGCTGGCGCGGCGGCCTGGCGCCGGTGCCCCGCAGCGAGTCGACGATCGTGTCGACCACGGTCGGCGGCAGCTCGCCCGGCGCGAGCGCGACGGGCGCCTGCTCCTGCGCGGGCTCGCGTTCCTGACCGTTCGTCTCGGGCGGCGCCAGCAGACCTTCCACGTCGGGCACCTCGGTGGCGGTGAACGTCCGCGGGGTGAACCAGGTGCCCGCAGGAGCCACCTGCGCGCGTCCGCCGTCCTCGGGCGGCGGCACGAACGGCGGGGACATGTAGAACGCCCGGAACTCGCGGGGCGGTCGCATGCCCTCGCGCAGGTATCCGGTGCCCTCCTTGCCCTTCTCCGGCAGGTGGGCGGCGATCGAGCTGCCGATGGCTTCGCGCGAGTCCTCTTCGGTGCCGGTGCGTAGCGCCATGAAGAAGCCGATGAGACTGCGGATCTTCATCAGGCGATGGGAGTCGACGGTCTGGCCGGCCAACTGTAGGAAGACGTGCAACGAGCGGCCCTGACGCACGATGCGCCAACAGAGGTCGACGAACTCGGCACCCAGGTCGCTGCGGAACAGCTCCTGGTATTCGTCGATGATCACCACGAGACCCGGCACCGGCTCCAACGACGGGTCGACCATCCGCTTCTCGTTGTAGACGTTGAGGTCCTTGCAGTTGGTCGCCGCACACAGCGCGCCGCGGCGGTCGAGTTCGCCTTCCAGCGCCTCGAGCATGCGCTCGACCAGATGCATTTCGTCGCCGAGGTTGCTGACGCTGGCCACGACGTGTGGAAAGCGTTCCAGCACAATGCCTGCCGACTTCATCTTCCAGTCCAGGAAGGCGACGTTGACCGTCTCGGGTGAATGCGTCAACGCCAGCGACGCCACCTCGGTGATGATGGTCTCGGACTTACCCGAGCCAGAGAAGCCGATCAGCACGGAGTGCATGCCCATGCCGTACTGGGACGTCTCCTTGAGGTCCAGTTCGACGACTTCGCCGCTCGGGTCGAGGCCGATCGGGAAGCGCATCCACAGCCGGTTCTGGGTGCGACGAGCCGACCACAGCCGGTCCACGTCGAGATGGCGCGCGTCGCGAATTCCCAGCACTTCCAACAAGTCTCGGGCCGGGCCGTCGGACGCTGCGGCCGCAGAGGCGGCTCCTGCCGGGCGCCACGGCGCCATGCTGCGCGCGAACCGCTCCGCCTCGGCGATGCTCATCGAGTCGGCGACGGCGTAGAACGCGTCGTCGAGTTCCTCCGGCAGCGACGTCACCGGTAGCCCACCCCCACACGTTTGCGCAGCACGCCGTTGGAGAGCCGGTAGGTGGTGTCGGGGTCGAAGCCGACGCCGACGCCGACGTCGGGCGCCAACCGGACGAAGCACACCCGGCCGACGCCGCGCTTACCGGTGGCGCCCGCCCAGTCCTCGGCCGCACCGCAGTTGTCGTCGACGATCACCCAGAGCGGCGGCGCCGAGGGATCGGGTCCGCCGTGCAGGCCGCTGGCGGGCGGCGTCCACTCCTTGCGGTCGAGCAGTTCGTCGCCCGCGAAGGCCTCCAGATCGGTGGGTGAGGTGAACACCAGCCTGCGCTCACCGCAGCCGTCGCGGGCCTCGCGATGCTGGCAGTGCGGCAGCCACTTCAGCCAGTCCCAGCTCTCCGGCGCCGATGTCACGACGAAAATCTGCAGATCCGCCGGGCTGTGAAAGGCGGCGAGTTGGCAGACCATCGATCGCGCGACACCGCGCACCGAATCCATCTGGCCCACAATCGAAATGCCGGGGCTGCGCTCGAGCCACAGCACGCGGGCCATATTGCGGACGTGACGCTGTTCGATCAGGAACTTGCGCAGTGCGTGGCCGGTTGCGGGCTCGATCTTCGAGGCCGCCGCGATCTGCGGCTTGTCGATGGTCATGGCCAGCTCGACGCGGCCGGTGCCCAGCCGCACGACACCGAACTCCGGGTCGCCGGGGCGCCGCTCCCACATCCGGGGCGAACCGGCGACGCTGATCAATTCCGAAGGCGCCCAATGGCTGTGCTGACGGTGCTGCCATTGCTTGCGCGCCGCCTCCTGCACCTCGTCGCGAACCTCGTCGAGGCGAGCGAAGTACTCGCGGCGATACTGCTCGAGCTGGCTCCACGGCATCTTCTGGGCGGCGCCGCGGCCGCGGAACAGCATTCCGCCCATGCTCATCAGCATGATCAGTGGGAAGATAGCAAACCCGGTAGCAAGCGAACGCTGACCGGAGACGTACATCGCGATGATGAACCCGACGACGCCGACGATGAGGCCGATCGGCAGCACGATGCCCCAGATACTTCGTGGTGGCGGGACCGGTGCGGCGATCGGTGGCTCGACCGCGATCTTGCCCCCACCGGCCTCGGGAGGTGGCACGCGCGGCGGCGGCACGAACGGGCGGGTGGTCACTTGGTAACCCTAACCGAGACCAGACCGTGCGCAGGCCGGCAACTTTTTTCGCACACTCAGCGGTTGGCCTTCCAGGACTCTTGAGCAACCACATTGGCCCTGGCAAGCAAATCGTTGAGCTTCTCCTCGAGGGCGAGGTGGGTGAGCCTGCCCGGGACCGACTCGTCGATGGCCAGGCTGAGCAGACGGCCGTCGGGGCCCAACTGGATCCGGATGTCGCCGTCGGGGTCGGTCGCGTCGGTGCGCAGCGCGGCGAGACGATCCAGGATGGCCGTCAGCTCGTCATAGGTAGCCGCCAACTCGGCCTGGCTGTATTTGACCTTGGCCGCGTCGTCGAGATCGTCGAAACCGGTCACGACCGCTCATCGTTCAACGGCGCCAACGTGATTCGGCGCATGATCGGCCCGCGTGGCGGCGGATCGTCGTCGGAGTCGCTGCCGGACTCCGACTCGGCGCGGGTCCGCGACGCCTCGGCGGCCGCCGCTGTGCGGTCGGGCACCCGGCCGGTCACCGCCTCGGTGTGCGGTTGCGGCGGGGTGACGACCTTCTTGTCATTGGGCACCTTGTCCGCGCCGTCGCCGCCCTGTCCGTGCCCGGCCAAGCCGCCCATTGCGCCCATCGGCATGCCCATGGGCATGGCGCCCATCGCCGTACCCCCCGATGCGGTGGGCGTCGTCGGCGGGGGCGCGGGGGCGCCGGACGGCAAGGTCGGCACCGTATGCGATGTCGAGGGCGTGACCGGCGGCCCGAGCGCACCGGCGGGATGGGTGTCGCCGATGCCACCGCCGCCTCCGCCGCCGCCCGCTCCGGCGCCGGCCTCCTTGGACAGTTCGTCGGATTTGAGGCCGCTTGCCTTCTTGGTGAGTTCGGGGTCGGTGGCGCCCTTTCCCATCAGGCCGGAGGCTGTCTGTGCCAAGCCCTGACCGGCCTGCATGAGTTGTTGCGGAACCTGTCCGGCCATGCCGGCCAAACCACCAGCCATCCCGCCGATGGATTGAAGTGCCTGCGGCAGCATCTGTGCCAGCTGATCAGCGCCGGGGGCCTTGGCGGCTTGAGCGGCTTCGGCGGCGCCCGACTTGGTCAACTGCTCGCCTTGGCTTGCCACCGCCGCGGGTGCCTGTCCCGGGGCCCCGGTCCCGATAGGCGTGGGACTGCCGGGCGCCCCGGGTGCATTCGGTGCCGCGGGTGCGTCCGGGGTGCCGAATCCTGTGGTGGCCTCGGTGATTCCGGCGTATCGGAGCGCCTCGGCCGCGGCTTTCGCTTCGAGCCTGCCGAGGTCGGTGCTTGCCTGCGACGCGGCAACAGGGTTCTTGGCGGCGATCGCCTGGTTCAGCCTGTCGCGGGCCTCGGTGAACTCCGTCGGCTTCGGTGTCGCGCCCGTTGTCTCGCTGTAGTCGTCGCCGTGCCTGCGCGACTGCTCGGCCAGCGTGAACCACCGTTCCGAGATGGTGTTGAGCGCCGCGACGTGTTCGTTGAGGCGACCCGCCAACGCCGCGGTGCCAATGGGGCTTTCCCAATAGTCGGGCACCGCCGCCGCCACCGAGCGGATGGTGGTCGCCACTTCGTCGGCCGCTGAGCCGGCTTTGGTTGCGGCGGTGTTGAACGCTTCTGCCCGGGAAGCGGACCCGTTGTGGATCTGCTGCGCGAACACCTCGCCTGCGACCGTCGGCACAACGGGAATCGGAATGCGTACATCGGGTGCCAGCGGAGGACACGGACTCAACGTGGCCAGCGTTGTGTCGTCGAGCGCCGTCGCCTGCATGTGCAGGTACGCCAGGTTCGCTTTGTTGATCTCTTCCTGGGTGGCGAACTTCGCGGCGATCAGCATCAGGTGAAGCGCCGCCTCGTTGAGGCTGGCGATGTGGGCGGCCGTGGACGCCATCAGCGCTGTCGAGGCGGCGTCCAGCCGGGCCGCGGCACCTGCAGATGTGCCGTCGGCGGCCAGCGGCTGGGCAAATGCGGCGTTGGTGAGGGTCGTGAGGCTGTTCGCAGCGCTCTGGAGTCGCATCGCCGCGAATATCAGGCCCAGTGTGTTGACCTTGATCATCGGCGCCTACAGCTCTGCGAGCTTCCGCTCGGCGTCGGCGAGGTCCTGCTCGGTGGGCATATCGTCCACCGGAATCGACCTCCCCTCCAGCTCGGCGCGGATCACCAGCTGCCCCCTCAGGTATGCGACATCGTTGCACGCCATGATGCCGCGCGCGATCTCGATGGCCGGCCGCTTCATCGCGGCGGGCTCGATCTGCACACCGAGTGTGTGGCCCGCCAGAGCCACCCGGACGAAGATCGTGTTGTCCGGGGTCGAGGCGGTGAACGACTCCTCAGTCAAGGCGGACCGCCGCGGCGTTGATCTCCTCCTGGTCGGCGAACCGCCTCGCGATCCGGCGCAGGTTCTCGGCGGCGGCGCGGTGCGCGGCCTCGTGATCGGCGAACGCCGACTCCCGGCGCTGCACGACATCGGTGGCCGCCGCCTTGAATTGATGCATTATCGGTCCGTGTGTGGCCACCGACGCGAGGATCTCCGACGATGCCTTGCGGGCCACCGCGATCTCGTCGGCCACGCTCTCGTGCTGCTGGGCCACTTGATCGAGCAGCTCGGGGGTGATGCGGATGTTCGTCATATGTGTTCCTAGAGGAGACGGGCGGGCCGCGTCTGCGCGCGACCATTGTCCGGCGCATCGCGATCGCCGTGCGGGCGAGGCTCGGTAGGACGGTCCGCCGCGTCGTCGTCATCGGCGTCTGTGTCGGACTCCGATTCTGTGTCCGCATCGGATTCGGGGTTGTCTTCGATGTCGGACGCGTCGTCTCGATCAGGCTGTCGCCCGGTCGCGTCGTCCTGCGGTTGGCCGGCCTGGTCCAGCAGCCCCGACGCCAGGCCTGCCAATGGTGTCGCGGCACCGGCCAGGCCGGCCGCGCCCTGCGCAGGCGCGGCTGCCGCCCCCTGCGCGGCCTGGGGCAACGCGCCGAGCGCCGAACCGACCGCGGGCGCCATGCCCGCCGCCTGGTCAGCCGCAACACCCGCCGAGGGCTGCGATACCGGCGCGGCCGGTTCGCCGGTGGGCAGCAGATAGCCGCTGCCGAGCGCGCGGGTGAGCCTGGCGTGGTCTTCGTCGGTGAGCGCACCGGCGTCGATGACCGATTGGATCTCGGCGACCTTGCTGCGCAAGAACATCAGGAACTGACGTTCGCCAGCCGGGGTATCGAGCGCTGCGGCGGGGTTGGTGATGGCCTCGATCAGCTGACGCTGGATGTCCTGCAGCTGTGCGCGTCCGGTCACCGTCACCGCATGGGCACTCAGGATCGCTTCGGTCAGTTGGATTTCCGCCGAACGCATTTCGGAGTACTCGCCGGCCAGTTCGTTCTGAAGGGTGCGGACGGCGTCGGCGGCCTGGCCCGACTGCGTCGACTCGGTGGCGGGGTGGGTCACAGCAGCCCACCGCCGAGGTTGTCCATGAGGTCGGGACGCGGTGCGAACTCGGACGGCAACGTCGGCCGGCCGGTGCCGTCATACAGCTCCTGGGCGTGCGACAGTGCCGTCAGCACGGTGCTGACCTGCCCGAGCAGCCATCCGTCCACGTCCGCCCCTTTCCTCGCCCGTCAGCCTAACCCGCAGTACGGAGGCCTTTCTGCGGCAATTTCGAGGCTGGGGTGTGGCGGGCAGCAAACCCGCTCAGGCGTCGAGGTCGGCCTCGACGAGCTCGGCGATCTTCTTCAGGGTCTCGTCGTCGTCGGAGTGCACCGTCACCTGCGCGCCGTTGCCTGCGCCGAGCGTCATGATCATCAGCGCCGAGCCTGCGTCGACGGGCTCGCCGCCGTCCATCGAAAGCGATACCGGCACACCGGCGTCGACGACGGCTTCGGCGATGATCGCCGCGGGCCGCGCGTGCAGGCCGATCGCCGATCCGACGGTCACGGTCTTGGCTGCCATGGGGTTCTCCTTCGAGTTGTTGGGTCGATTGTGCGGACTAGGCGGTCGCCAGCGCCGGCGTTTCGGCGGGGGCGACGGCGGGCCTCGCGAACTGCTTGGCGGCGATGACGGCGAGCGCCCCCGCCACCGAGCCGACGAGGATCGCGACGATGAACCAGACGAGGTTGCCGATCGCGAAGAACACGAAGATGCCACCGTGCGGTGCCCGCGACGTCACGCCGGTCGCCATGCAGAGCGCGCCGGTGATCGCGCCGCCGAACATCATCGACGGGATGACTCGGAACGGATCGGCAGCCGCGAACGGGATCGCGCCCTCGGAGATGAAGCATGCACCGAGAAGGACTGCGGCCCTGCCGTTCTCCCGCTCCGGCTCGCTGAACAGCCCCGGCCGGATGAACGTGGCGAGCGCCATCGCCAGCGGCGGCACCATGCCCGCGGCCATCACCGCCGCCATGATCTCGAACGAGGCCGTGGTGGCTGCGGTCAGCCCGGCGGTGGCGAACGCGTAGGCGGCCTTGTTGACCGGACCGCCGAGGTCGAAGCACATCATCAGGCCGAGGATGATGCCGAGCAGCACCGCCGAGGTCCCGGACAGTCCGCTGAGCCAGTTGGTCAGGCCCGTCGTCGCCGCGGCCAGCGGTCGGCCGAGCAGCATGAACATCAGCAGACCGACGATCAGCGAGGCGCACAGCGGGATGATGACCACCGGCATCAGACCCCGGAACCATTGCGGCACGGTCCATTTACTGATCCACAGGGCCGCGAACCCGGCGATGAGGCCGCCGACGATGCCGCCGATGAAGCCGGCGCCGACGAACACGGCCACGGCGCCCGCGGTGAAGCCGGGGGCGATCCCGGGCCGGTCGGCGATCGCGAACGCGATGTAGCCGGCGAGTGCGGGGACCAGGAAGTTGAACGCAAGACCGCCGAGGCTGAACAGGACCGCGCCGAGGTATTGCGTGAACCCGCCCGGCGGCAGGTTCCACAGCGAGTTCTCCAAGGCGATGTCGTTGGCCGAGTCCGAGATCTGATAGCCGCCGAACAGGAAGCCCAAGGCGATGAGCAGGCCGCCGGCCGCCACGAACGGGATCATGTAACTCACGCCAGTGAGCAGGATCTGCCTGGTGCGGGTACCCCACCCGACGCCGCCGGCGGTCGCGGTGGCGGGCGCGGCGGAGCCGGAACCCTCGACGCGGGCGGCGTTCGGATCATCGGCCGCGGCAAGCGCTTCGGCGACCATCTTGGCCGGCTCGTTGATCGCCCGCTTGACGCCGGATGCGACGACGGGCTTACCCGCGAAGCGGCCCTTGTCCTTGACGCCGACGTCGGTGGCGAAGATGACGGCGTCGGCGCCGGCGATCGTCGAGGCGTCCAGCGGGGTGCTGCCCGACGAGCCCTGCGTCTCGACGTGCAGCGTCACGCCGGCCTCCTTGGCCGCGGCGGCCAGGGAGTCGGCGGCCATGTAGGTGTGGGCGATGCCGGTGGGGCACGCGGTGACCGCCACCAACGTCTTGGGCTTGGCCGTGGCGGGCGCCTCGGCCGGCGCCGCGGGCTTCGGCGTCTCTGCGGGGCTGAGCACCTCGCCGACGAGTCCGACGACCTCGTCCGGCGTGGACGCGTCGCGCAGCGCCTGCACGAAGTCCTTGCGCACCAGCGCGCGGGCCAGGCTGGACAGCAGCTTCATGTGCTCGGCGCCGCCGGCTTCGGGGGCCGCGATCAGGAAGGCCAGATCGGCGGGACCGTCGGGGGCGCCGAAGTCGACCGGCGGCGTCAGCCGGGCGAACGCGATCGATGCCGTGTCGACGTGCGGCGAGCGGCAGTGCGGGATCGCGATGCCGCCGGGTAGGCCGGTCGCCGACTGCTCCTCGCGTGCCATCGCCGCGGCGGTCAGCCCGTCGGCATCATCGGTGCGTCCGGCGTCGGCGAGTCTGCCGACGAGACGGGAGATGACGGCCTGTTTGTCGGCGCCCGCGTCGACGTCGAGCAGGACCAGGTCGGCGTCGATGATCGGTCGGGAAGCGGTGCTTTTCATGGCGGTACTTTCGGTTGGTTGTTACGAACGGGCGGTCTTGAGCGAAATCGCCTTCACCGCAACGGCATCGAGGTCGATTTCGGCGGGGGACGGTAGGGCGGAGCCGGGAAGTGCGGCTGCGGCGCTGCCGTAGGCGACGGCCATCCGCAGCCGCTCCGAGGGCGCTGAACCCGCGATGTCGGCGCGGACGTAGCCGGCCAGGCTGGCGTCGCCTGCGCCGACGGTGCTGCGGGGTTCGGTGGGCGGCGGGGTGGCCAGCCAACTGCCCGCGGCGTTGACCAGTACCGCACCCGACGCGCCGAGGGTGGCCAGCACCGCGCCGATGCCGCGGTCGACCAGCCGCCGCGCGGCGGTTACGACGGGTTCCGGATCTCCTTGGGCCACCGCGGCTTCCAGCGCGTGCGGGGACAGGCCGATGACCCCGGCAAGCTCTTCGGCGTTGGGTTTGATCAAGTCGGGCGCGGCGCGATCGAGTCCGTCGGCCAAGGCGGCGAGCGGACGGTCGGAGGTGTCGACGGCGACCTTGCAGGGCTGGCCCGCGAGCAGCGCGACCACCTCGGCGTACCAGGTATCGGGCATCCCCGGTGGCAGCGATCCCGACAGCACCACCCAGGACGCGTGCTCGGCGCTACCGACCACCGAACGGGTGAGAGAGTCGACGGCGGCGGGGCTCAGCTCGGCGCCGGGTTCGTTGATTTTGGTTGTGGTGCCGTCGATTTCGGTGACCGCGATGTTGGTCCGCACCAGTGCCGTGATCGGCACGCAACGGAACGGTACGTCGATGGCCTGCAGGGCGGCGACCATCGGGTCGGTGCCTGCGGCGGGCAGCACTGCGACGGTGTCGATCCCTGCGAGTGACAGTGCGCGCGCGACGTTGACACCCTTGCCGCCCGGCTCGGTGGTCACCGACGTGGCCCGGTGCACCTCGCCGCGGGTGAGCGGCGTCGCTAGCGTGACGGTGCGGTCAAGGCTCGGGTTCGGTGTGACGGTGACGATCACGCGAGCACCACTTCGATGCCCGCCTCGGTGAGCTGCTCGCGGTAGGCGCCACTGAGCTCGGAGTCGGTGATGAGCACGTCGACGCTGGACAGCGGTGCGAAGCTGACGAAATCCTCGCGGCCCACCTTCGACGAATCTGCCGCGACCACAACGTAATTGGCGCTCGCGATCATCGCACGCTTGACGGCCGCCTCGTCGCTGTCCGGGGTGGACAGGCCGTGCCGGACGCTGATGCCGTTGGTTCCGATGAAGGCGACGTCGACGCGCAGCGTGTCCAGCACCCGCAGCACCTGCTCGCCGACGGCCGCCTGGGTGAGGCCGCGGACGCGTCCCCCGAGTAGTTGCAGCGAGACCGACGGCATGGCAGCCACGCGCGCCGCGATCGGGACCGAGTTGGTGACGACGGTCAGCTCGCGGTCGGACGGCAGGGTCGCCGCGATGCGGCTGGTGGTGGTGCCCGCATCGAGCAGCACGCTGGCTCCGCCGAGGGGGAGGAACTCCGCGGCGGCCGCGGCGATGGCGTCCTTGTGTTCGGCCCGGGTGTTCTCGCGTTCGCCGACGCCGGACTCGACGAGCTTGAGTGCCCGCACCGGCACGGCGCCGCCGTGCACGCGACGCACGAGGCCGGCGCGGTCCAGCGCAGCGAGGTCGCGGCGCACGGTTTCGGTGGTGACGTCATAGACCTCGGCCAGCTCGGCAACGGAGGCGCGGCCCTTGCTGATCACCAGCGAGGCGATCGCTTGCTGACGCTCTTCGGCATACATGGCACTCCGTTTGTGTGGTTTCAGGCCCGGATAAATGTTGATAGTTGTTGTTTTACTCTTGAACGTGTTGACTTGTCAATGGTTGGTTTGTAACCTGCTTCACATGACCGCTTCATCGCCGTCCACGTCACTTGCCGGCCAAGGCGCCGCCGGGCCGCCCGCGAGCACCGTTCTGCACGGCGTTCCCGTCGTCGCAGGCGTTCAGTACGGCCCGGTGATCCGGCCCGGCCGCCTGCCCGTCCTCGACGACGTCGACATCGCACCGGAGGTGGACGAGGAGGAACGGCCCGCCGAGGCGGCACGCTTCACGGCCGCCGCCCACGCGGTGGCCACCCGGTTGCGCGACCGCGCCGCCCACGCCACCGGCGCCGCGTCGGAGGTGTTGGCCGCCACGGCCACGCTCGCGCAGGACCGGGCGTGGATCGGCGCCGCCGAGAAGCTGATCAGCGCAGGCGCACCCGCCGCGCGCGCGGTAGTCGCGGCCGTCGATCAGTTCGTCGACCTCTTCACCCAACTGGGCGGCCTGATGGCCGAACGCGTCACCGATCTGCGTGACATCCGCGACCGTGTCCTCGCCGAGCTCAGCGGGCTGCCGGAGCCGGGCGTGCCGATGCCCGATGTCCCGTCGATACTGCTGGCCGACGATCTGGCCCCGGCCGACACCGCGGGCCTGGACCCGACGCTGGTAGTGGCGCTGGCCACCACCCTCGGCGGGCCGACCAGCCACACCGCGATCATCGCCCGCCAGCTCGGGCTGCCGTGCGTGGTGGCAGTCGACGGCCTCGACGCCGTCGGCGCGGGCACGTTGGTGCTCGTGGACGGCACCCACGGCACGGTCACCGTGTCTCCGGATCCGGCGGCCGCGGCCGATGCCGTCTCCGCGGCCAAGCGGGCCGCCGAAGTGGCGGCGCAGTGGTCGGGTCCCGGCGCGACGTCGGACGGCCACGCGGTCGCGATCCTGGCCAACGTGCAGGACGGCGCCGCCGCGCGCAGCGCGCGCCAGACCCCGGCAGAAGGCGTGGGGTTGTTCCGAACCGAGCTGTGTTTCCTCAACCGCGACGCCGAACCGAGCGTCGACGAGCAGGCCCGGATCTACGGCGAGGTGCTCGACGCGTTCTCCGGTCACAAGGTCGTCGTGCGGACGTTGGACGCCGGCTCCGACAAGCCGCTGAAGTTCGCCGGGCACGCCGAGGAAGCCAACCCCGCGCTCGGAGTGCGGGGGATCCGGATCGCCGTCGGCAACCCGGGGATACTCGAGCGCCAACTCGACGCCATCGCCGCCGCGAGCGAGGCCACCGGCAACCGGCCGTGGGTGATGGCGCCGATGATCGCGACCGCTGAGGAGGCCGAACGCTTTGCCGCCCAGGTACGTTCGCGGGGCCTCACGCCCGGCGTGATGATCGAGGTGCCCGCCGCGGCCCTTTTGGCCGAGAAGATCCTTGCCCACGTCGACTTCCTGTCGATCGGCACCAACGACCTCGCGCAGTACACGATGGCCGCCGACCGGATGTCGGCAGACCTCGCCACACTGACCGACCCGTGGCAGCCCGCCGTGCTTGCCCTCGTCGCGATGGCGGTGCGGGCCGGTGCCGCCGCGGGCAAGCCGGTCGGCGTATGCGGTGAGGCGGCCGCCGACCCCCTGCTGGCGTGCGTGCTGACCGGGATCGGGGTGTCATCGCTCTCGGCGGCGTCGGCCGCGGTGAACGGCGTCGGCGCCAAGCTTTCGCAGGTGACGCTGCAGCAGTGCCGCGACGCCGCCGATGCCGTGCTCGCAACCGGCAGTGCCGCCGAGGCCCGCGCCGCCGCCCTGGCCGTCCTAGGCTGAGTCTCTTCCGCGAGCAGACGCAAAGTCGCACGAATTGGCCCGCAAAAGTGCGAGTTCGCGTCTGCTCGCGAGGAAACGTGCCCAGGGAACAAAGCGGACCCTAGTCCGGTTAGATGTGACATGCCTGCTATCACCGCTGACACACTGACATTGCCGCGGCTCACAGCGCCTGCGGCAGCCGACTCCGACCGGCCCGTCCGCTCCATCACCACCGGCCCGCGCGGCTACGAAGGCGAGGGCTTTCCCGTCGTGCGTGCCTTCGCGGGCGTGAGCGCCGCCGACCTCGACCCGTTCGTCCACATGGACCAGATGGGCGAGGTGGAATATCAGCCCGGCGAGCCGAGGGGCACCGACTGGCATCCCCACCGCGGCTTCGAGACCGTCACCTACATGATCGACGGCCGCTTCGCCCACCAGGACAGCCACGGCGGCGGCGGCCTGATCACCGACGGCGCCACGCAGTGGATGACCGCGGGCTCCGGCATCCTGCACATCGAGACCCCGCCCGTTGAACTCGTCGAGAGCGGCGGCCTCTTCCACGGCATCCAGCTGTGGGTGAACCTGCCTCGCAAGGACAAGTTCGCCGCACCGAAGTACCAGGCGATCGAGGGCAACCAGGTGAAGCTGCTGTCGTCCGAGGACGGTGGTGCGCTCGTTCGCGTCATCGCGGGCGACGTCGACGGTCATGGCGGACCAGGCGCCACCCACACTCCGATCACGTTGGCGCACAGCACTATCGAGCCGGGTGCTCGGCTGAGCCTGCCGTGGAACCGGGACTTCAACGCACTCGTCTACGTGTTGTCGGGTCGCGGCGCCGTCGGCCCGGTAGGACATCCGATCCACGAGGGCCAACTCGCGGTGTTCGGACCCGGCGACCGGATCACGATCGCCGCCGAGCCGACGCAGGAGTCGCGCAGGCCCGCGCTCGAGGTACTCGTCCTCGGCGGCAGGCCCATCCGCGAACCCGTTGTCGCCTACGGCCCGTTCGTGATGAACACGAAGTCCGAACTCGTTCAGGCGCTCGAGGACTACAACGCGGGCAAGTTCGGCACCATCCCGCCGAATGCGCTTATGCCGCACCGCATCTGATGCATTAGCGGTGCGCCTGCTCCATCTCGACCGGATGCGGGTACACCAGTTCCAGTTCGCCGATCGCGGCCGCCGCCGTCACCAAGGGCATGGCGGCCGCGATGGCCATGTCGTCGGCACTCGCCTCGGCCCGCAGCGCCGTGACGAACTCCGCGCCGATCGGCGTCCAGTCGCCGCCCTCCCCGATCCGTCCCGACAGCCGCTCGCGGATCGCGTCGACGTGGTGCTCGGTCACCTCGCGCACGCGCGGATAGGTGCCCAGCGGTGGCGGTGTCGGGATATCGGTGATCAAGTCGGCCGCCGCGCGCACCCGGATCGCCCGGTTGAAGGCACGCACGATCGGTCCGCGAAAGTCGGTCTTTCCGCCGCCCTCGGAAAGGTATTGCCGCACAGCATCATCGGCCACCCGCGATGCGCCGATCGCCTCGTGGCTCAGGGTGGCCAGCGTGTCGGCCATGTGCTCGTCCTCGCCGCGGGTGATCCGTAGCACCGCCGCCTCGAGGTAGCGCGAGAAGACGTCGCGGGCCTTCTCGACGGCCGCCTCCGCCGAGGCCGTCGCGCCGCGGGGCCACAGCAGCACCGACACGATCGCCCCGACCGAGGCGCCCACGACGACGTCCTCGACGCGGACCAGGCCGACGCTCCAACCGGTCGGGACGATGAGGTTGAAGAAGATCAGCACCATCATCGTGAACGCCGCCTGACCCGCGGTGAACGACGCGATCTCGGGCACGAACGCCGAACCGAAGACCACCACCGGCATCAGAATCCACAGCACCGTCGGGTCGACACCAACGATGCCGATCAACACCGCGCCGAGGACGAACCCGATGCTGGTGCCCAGCACCGCGCGCAGCACGTTCGTCCCCGTGGTGAGCGCGCTGCTGCGCAACACCGACAGCGCGCCGAGCACCACCCAGAACCCGTGCTCGACCGGGAACAGATGGGTGACCGCGACCGCCAGCGCAAGGCCGGCGCCGGTGCGCAGCGCATTGCGCACCGCCACCGAGCGGCCGGACAGGAAGCCCGACGCCGCCACCGTGACCGCCGTCGACGCCGGTATCAACCGATCCGTCGCGGTGGTCGGCGGCAGCCGCAGCCCCAGCGCCCTCGCCCACACCGGGCGGGCGTCGGCGGCCGCCGCGGCCGCGATCACCCGGCCCGTTGCGCCGATGGTCGCCGCGAGGGTGCGGCGGTTCAGCAGCCGCTGCCCGATCGCGACGGCGGCCTCGTCGTCGGGGGCGCCGAGGATCGCTTCGACGTCCTGTCGGTAGCGGCCGCGCGCGACCGACCGCAGATGGACAAGCGCGGCCTCGAGACGGGCGCGATCGAGGGTGCGGTCGGCGGCGCGGGTTTCCCGCAGCACCGCCGCGGCGCAGCGCAGCACCCGCACACCTGGCTCCTGCATGTCCAGCAGGGCGGGACCCGCCTCGTCGCTGACGCGGTCGGCGAGCCACTCGAGGTCCTCGACCACCCGGACCAGCGCGCGGCTGCCCGCGGACAACCCGACCGGGCGGAAATCCGCGCCGAGAAAGTTCTCCCGCAGCGCCAGCATCGACGCCACCACATCGTCGCGGGTGGCCTTGCCCTCGAGTCGGTCGGCGAGCGCGGCGACCGCGCCCGCCGCGTGGCGACGCAGGTCGTCGTGGTGGCGCGGCGGCAGGAAGAACAGCGCGGCGGGCACACAGATCGCAAGCGCGATCGCCCACCCGAGTAGGCGCTCGTCGATCGGGCCGGGCGGAGTGCAGGCAGGCAACACGAACGTCAGCAGCGTCGGACGCTGGCCCGCGGCGATCGTCTCGCTGAGCACACCGGAGAACATCACCGCGACGCCGAGCACGAACATCAGCGCGACCGACAGCCACGGGTGCGGCGCCACCAGCGTCCCGACCGTGATGAGGACGGCGCCGTTGATGGCCAGCCCGGTGTAGGCCACCGCCCTGGTCTGCCTGTTGCCGGGGAAATCGGCGAGCACCATCAGCGCGAATGACCCGAAGATCGTGAACAGCGGCGTCTGGGAATTGCCCGCGACGGCGAAGCTGACCGCGGCCGCGAGCGGGACGACGATCGCTGCCCGCACGGCGCGCCGCAGCGCGTCGAACTCGGGATCGCGTTCGTGGATATGGTTGACCGCCCGGCGCAGAGGACCGGCCGGCGAGCTAGTCATCTGTGGGAACGGAGGCGAAGCGCCCGCTGTCGAGCGCGTCGGTGAGCTGCCTGGCGATCCACTCCAATGCGGCGGTGTCGCGCGGCAGGGTGGCCTGTTCGTGTCCGACCAGCAGATAGACGCCCCACCGGGCGAACATCTCTGCCTGCTTGTGGTTCTGCAGGATCTCCAGCGCCGAGGAGTACATGATGTCGTAGCGCTGCTGGTCGACCTTGACCTGAATGTCGTAGACATCGGGGTCGAGCGAGCTCCATGCCCGGATCGCGGCTTCCGCGCCGTGTGGCAGTGCGAGGCCGACCTGGATCAGGCTGTCGATGCGCCGGCGGGGATCGGTCTCGTTCTTGAGGAACTCGATGACGAGAGTTGTTCGCTCCTTCATCCAGGACTCGAGCAACTCGCGGGTGTAGGCCGGCCAACCCGAGAAGTAGTGATAGAACGATCCGGTCGTGACCCCGAGGCGGTTACACACCTCGGCCAGTTTCAGGCCGCCGTACCCCAGGTCGGACAGCACGTCGAGGCCCGTCTCGAAATAAGCCTCGCGTGTCACGACGCCCGCCATGGCACCGAACCCTAACCCCTGATGCGGAATACGGCGTGGGGTCGGGCAACTGTTATGCCTTTCCACCAGCGACGGTGGTGAAAGGCACTTATTCCCGCGTTGTTTGCTGATTCGCTGTTCAAAACGGGTGTTTTGTGAAGCCCCTTGATCACGTATGGCAAGATATTGACTATGCCGCATACGGCAAGCAGGGGGCCAGGTCGTCCACCAGCAGCGAAAGCTGCCGAAACCCGTGAACGCATTTTGCGTGCCGCACGCGAGGTGTTCAGCGAACTCGGCTATGACGCCGCCACGTTTCAAGCGATCGCGATCCGCGCTGACCTCACGCGGCCGGCGATCAATCATTATTTCGCCAGCAAACGGTTGCTATATCGCGAAGTAGTCGAGCAGACGAACGAAATTGTGTTTGCCGCAGGCATGGCGAAGGCCCAGGGCCAGACCACCCTGCTCGGCCGGCTGTCGGCGTTCTTCTCCGCCGCGATGCAGGCCGACAGCGAGGACCGTTCCGCCGCAGCGTTTCTGGTGACCTCGGTGCTCGAGGGTCAGCGACACCCGGAGCTTCGCAGCGACGATCAGGACTCGATGCGCAACTCCAGGGCGTTCGTGTCGTGGGCCGTCAACGACGCCATCCAGAAGGGCGAGTTGACCACCGACACCGACGTCCCGCAACTCGTCGAGATGCTCGTCGCGGTGATGTGGGGGATGGGTTTCTACGCCGGTTATGTCGGATCGCACTCCGAACTCGAGGCGATCGTCGACAAGCTGGAACTGCTGCTGGCCAACAAGCTCTGGAAGCTCGCCGAATAACCCTCCCTGGCAATTTGCTGTGTGACCCGGGGTGAGGTCTGCCACATGTGCATGTAGATCAGCTAAGTTGTTTTGTAGCATGGCTTATGAAATGACTGATCTGCATGAGGTCGCCACGGCCCGCACCGACGGCGACAGCTGGGACATCACCGAAAGCGTCGGCGCCACCGCACTGGGCGTCGCTGCCGCACGGGCCGTCGAAACCGCCCGCGAGGACGCGCTGATCCGCGACGAGTACGCCTATTTGCTCGTGTCGGCCGCAGGCCCGCAGTGGGCGCAGATGGCCAGCGCCGACCCCGAGTGGCTTGCCGACGACCAAGAGTTCCGCCGGGTCCACGAGACGTCGCGCGACTACCAGGCTGTGCGTACCCACTACTTCGACGACTTCTTCCGCGCCGCCATGCGGGCGGGTATCCAGCAGGCCGTAATCCTCGCCGCCGGTCTGGACTCCCGCGCCTACCGGCTCGACTGGCCCACTGGCACAACGGTCTTCGAAATCGACCAGCCGAAGGTGCTCGAGTACAAGACCGCGACGTTGGATGCGCACTGCGCCGAACCGCGAGCGCGCCGCATACCGGTCGCGGTGGACCTGCGCGAGGACTGGCCCGCCGCGCTGATCGGCGCGGGCTTCGACCCCGCCCAACCGACCGCGTGGCTCGCCGAGGGGCTGCTGCCGTATCTGCCACCCGACGCGCAGGACCGGCTGTTCGAACTCGTCACCGCCCACAGCGCCGCGGGCAGTCGCATCGCCGTCGAATCGTTCAGCATGGATCTGTCCGACCAGGCCGAGCAGGACCGGATCGCGCGCCGGGAACGCACCGCGCGGATGCGCGAGCGCTCCGGAATCGACATCGACGTGGACACGTTGACGTATGCCGACGCCGACAGGGCCGACGCGGGGGCCTGGCTGGCCGAGCACGGTTGGGACGTCGACGCGGTGCCCAGCGAGGTCGAGATGACCCGGCTTGGCAGGCCGGCGCCCGACTACGAAGCCGAGGCGATCGCCTCCAGCGTGCTGCTGCGCGCCGAGTTGACCGAGGAGAACCGATGAGCTCGCTGCGCACCCACGACGACACCTGGGACATCACCAGCAGCGTCGGCACGACCGCCGTCATGGTCGCCTCCGCCCGCGCCGCGGAGACCGAGCAGGACGACGCGCTGATTCGCGACCCCTACGCCCAGATGCTCGTCGCCAATGCCGGCGCCGGACCGTGGACGACCATGCTGGACGAGGACGTCCTCGCCAGGGCAGCGGCCATCGACCCGGAAGTCGCGGCGATCTTCAAGCACATGCGCAACTACCAGGCCGTGCGCACCCACTTCTTCGACGACTTCTTCACCAAGGCCTCCGCCGCGGGTATCCGGCAGATCGTCATCCTGGCCTCCGGCCTGGACTCGCGGGCCTACCGGCTGGACTGGCCCGCAGGCACGACCCTCTTCGAACTGGACCAGCCCAAGGTGCTGGAGTACAAGGCCGAGACGCTGGCCGCCAACGGCGTTGAGCCGAGGGTGACGCTTCATCAGGTGCCGATCGACCTTCGGCACGACTGGCCGCAGGCGCTGCGGGACGACGGCTTCGACGCCGCCGCGCCGACCGCCTGGCTGGCGGAGGGGTTGTTGATGTACCTGCCCGCCGATGCACAGGACCGGCTATTCGAGAACATCACCGCGCTCAGCGCGCCCGGCAGCCGCATTGCTGCCGAGACGGTCGGCGTCCGGTCCGAGGAGCGTCGCGCGGAGATGCAGCAGCGGTTCGAGAAGATCGCCGACGAGTTGGGCATCGAGCGCAACGTCGACGTGCAGGAGCTGATGTACAACGACCACGACCGCGCCGACGTCGCCGAGTGGCTGCGCGCGCACGGCTGGCGCGCCGACGGCATCACCTCGCAGGACGAGATGCGCAGGCTCGGCCGCTACGTCGAGTTCGAGACCGTGGACGACGACGCCTTTGCCACATTCGTCACCGCCGAGAAGCTCTGACCTCGAGCGTGTTGCTCGCGGTGTGACGGGCACTACTGGGCGTCCCAACCGGTTGGTTAGGATCGGGGCGAACGCGAGAAGCGGGATGCCAGCGCCTCCTCGGGTCAGGAAGGACGTCCACCATGACCACCGATTCGATTCCCCAGACTGCGCCCGCGGTACCCGCCCCGGTCGCACCTGATATCGCCGATACCGTCGCCCGGCTGCGCGCCACCTTCGCCAGCGGCCGCACCCGCAGCATCGAATGGCGAAAGCAGCAGCTGAACGCCATCGCCAGGTTGATGACCGAGAACGAGGAGCGGGTTGCCGCGGCCCTCGAGCAGGACCTCGGCCGCAACCGGTTCGAGGCCTGGCTGGCCGACATCGCCAGCACCGTCGGCGAAGCCAAGGACGCCGCGAAGAACGTCAAGAAGTGGGCCCGCAGGCGCTACCGGCTGCTCGAGCTGTCGCAGCTGCCGGGCCGGGGCTGGATCGAGTACGAGCCGTACGGCACCGTGCTCGTCATCGGGGCGTGGAACTTCCCGTTCGTGCTGACGCTGGGGCCTGCGATCGGCGCGATCGCGGCGGGCAACACCGTCGTGCTCAAGCCGTCGGAGGTCTGCCCGGCGTCGTCGGCGTTGATGGCCGAACTCGTGCCGAAATACCTCGACAACGATGCGATCGCGCTGATCGAGGGCGACGGCGCGGTGAGCCAGGAGCTCATCGCACAGGGCTTCGACCACATCTGCTTCACCGGCGGCACCGAGATCGGCCGCAAGGTGTACGAGGGCGCCGCGCCGCACCTGACGCCGGTGACCCTGGAGTTGGGCGGCAAGAGCCCGGTGATCGTCGCGGCCGATGCCGACATCGACGTCGCGGCCAAGCGCATCGCGTGGACCAAGCTGATCAACTCGGGCCAGATCTGCATCGCACCGGACTACGTGCTCGCCGACGCGAAGATCCGCGACGAGTTGGTCGACAAGATCAAGGACGCGGTCACGACGTTCGAAGCCGAAAACCCGTCCGGTAAGCGGATTGTCAACGAGCGTCACTTCGATCGGCTGACGAGTGCGCTGGCGGCCACCAAGGGCAACATCGCCGTCGGCGGCGGCTCCGATGCGGCCAAGATCAGCATCCAACCGACGGTCGTCGTGGATCCTGATCCGTCCGAGCCGCTGATGACCGACGAGATCTTCGGTCCGATCCTGCCGGTCGTCACCGTCGAATCCCTCGATGAGGCGATCGGTTTCGTCAACGCGCGGCCCAAGCCGCTGGCGGCATATCTGTTCACGAAGGCCAAGGACATCCGCGAGCGGGTGATCAAGGAGGTCGCCGCGGGTGGCATGGTGATCAACCATCTGCTGTTCCACTTCGCGACGAACAAGCTCCCGTTCGGTGGTGTCGGACCCTCGGGCATGGGCGCCTACCACGGCCGCTACGGGTTCGAGCAGTTCAGTCACAAGAAGACCGTGATGACCAAGCCGACTCGACCCGACGTCGGAGCTTTCATCTATCCCCCGTATACAGATAAGGCATTGAAGCTCGCCAAACGCCTGTTCTAGAAAGGAACACCACGTGCCAGGAGTGCAGGATCGCGTCATCGTCGTCACCGGAGCCGGCGGCGGACTGGGGCGCGAGTACGCGCTGACCCTCGCCAAGGAGGGCGCCAGCGTCGTCGTCAACGATCTCGGCGGTGCGCGCGACGGAACGGGCGCAGGCCACAACATGGCCGACGAGGTCGTCAAGGAGATCAAGGACGCGGGCGGGCGTGCCGTCGCGAACTATGACTCGGTGGCCGAACCGGAAGGCGCCGAGAACATCATCAAGACCGCGCTCGACGAGTTCGGCAAGGTCGACGGTGTGGTCAGCAACGCGGGCATCCTGCGCGACGGCACGTTCCACAAGATGGAGTTCGCGAACTGGGACGCCGTGATCAAGGTGCATCTTTACGGCGGCTACAACGTCATCCGCGCCGCCTGGCCGCACTTCCGTGAGCAAAGCTTCGGCCGCGTCGTCGTCGCCACCTCGACCAGCGGGCTGTTCGGCAACTTCGGCCAGGCCAATTACGGCGCCGCGAAGCTCGGCCTGGTCGGGCTGATCAACACGCTGGCGCAAGAAGGCGCGAAGTACAACATCAAGACCAACGCCGTCGCGCCGATCGCGGCCACCCGCATGACGCAGGACATCCTGCCGCCGGAGGTCTTCGAGAAGCTGACACCGGAGTACGTCGCGCCGGTGGTTGCCTACCTGATGACCGAGGAGAACCCCGACACCGCGTCGGTGTTCATCGTCGGCGGCGGCAAGGTGCAGCGTGCCGCGCTGTTCCAGAACGACGGTGTCACCTTCTCTGACGGTGTGCCGTCGGTCGACGATGTCGCTGCCAAGTGGGGCGAGATCACCGATCTGTCCGCCGCCAAGCGGGCCACCTTCAGCTTGGGCTGAGCGCTCTCACATGAAAGCGCTTGTCGCCCGGGAGCTTTCCGGGCCGGCCGGGCTGGACTACACCGAGGTCGACGACGTCAAAGCCACCGACGACGCGATCGTCGTCGACGTCACAGCCGCAGGGGTCAGCTTTCCCGACCTGCTGTTGCTGAAGGGTGAGTACCAGCTGCGGCTCGAACCGCCGTTCGTCCCCGGCATGGAGGTCGCCGGGGTCGTCCGGTCGGCGCCGTACGAGTCGGAGTTCAAACCGGGGCAACGGGTCACCGCGCTGTCGATGCTCGGCGGATGGGCCGAGCAGGTCGCGGTCACGCCCGACCGTCTGACGCGCACGCCGGACGACCTCGACGACGCCGAAGCCGTTGCGCTGCTGGGCAACTACCAGACGATGTACTTCGCGTTGGCCAAGCGCGGCGCGCTGCGGGCAGGCGAGACGGTGCTCGTGCTCGGCTCGGCGGGCGGCGTCGGGACGGCAGCCATCCAAATCGCAAAGGCATTGGGCGCCAGGGTGATCGCGATGGTGCACCGCCCGCAGGCGCTCGACTTCGTGCAGTCGCTCGGCGCCGACGTCGTGCTCCCGTTGACCGATGGCTGGCTGCAGGCGGTGAAGGATTACACCGACGGCCGAGGTGTCGACCTGGTCGTCGATCCCATCGGCGGCGCCGCGTTCGACGACGCCGTGCGCGCGCTCGACACGGAAGGCAGGCTGCTTGTCATCGGCTTTGCGGCGGGCGGCATTCCGACCGTGAAGGTGAACCGGCTGCTGCTGCGCAATATCAGCGTCGTCGGCGTCGGCTACGGCGAGTACGTCAACCGCAAGCCCGGCTCGCAGTCGGTGTTCGAGTTCGGCGTCGGCGAACTGGTGAAGGCGGGGCTGAGGCCGCCGCCGCCGGTGCGCTATCCGCTGTCGGAGGGCAGTGCGGCGCTGCAGGCGCTGGCCGACGGCGGTGTGCTCGGCAAGGTCGTGCTGGAGCCCTAATGCCAAAAGCGTTGGCGTTCGACGTGTTCGGCACCGTCGTCGACTGGCGCTCCAGCATCATCGCAGAACTCGAGAAGTTCGGCCGCAGGCACGGCGTCGACGGCGACTGGCCGGCGATGGCCGACCGGTGGCGTTCGGGTTACGCCCCGGCAATGCACCGGGTGCGCACGGGTGAGCTGCCGTGGACGCGCATCGACGACCTGCACCGGATGATCCTCGACGAACTGCTTGCCGCGGCGGGCATCTCGTCGCTCAGCGAAGACGATCTCGACCACCTCAACCGGGCCTGGCATCGCCTCGACCCCTGGCCCGACAGCGTCGAAGGGCTGACCCGTTTGAAGAACAAATTCGTCATCACGACGCTGTCCAACGGCAACGTATCGCTGTTGACGAACATGGCAAAGCGCGCAGGGCTGCCGTGGGATTGCGTGATATCGGCGGAGTTGTTCGGTCACTACAAGCCCGATCCCGAGGCCTATCTCGGCTGCGCCGATCTGCTCGGCTTACGGCCGGAGGAGCTGATGCTCGTCGCCGCCCATCCCTCCGACCTGCGCGCCGCCCGCGGCGTCGGCCTGCAAACCGCGTTCGTGTACCGGCCCAGGGAGTACGGCCCCGATCAGCCACCCCCCAGGCTGGACGACGGCGAATTCGACTTCACGGCAACGGATTTTCTCGACCTCGCCGACCAGCTGGGCACCTGAGAAACCGGCGTAGCGTTGAAGGGGTGACCGATCGATTGACGACCCAACTGCCACCCGCATTGAGCAGGGCGATCGACCTCATGGCCGATCCGCCCGCTGCACCCGACGTCAGCAAGGGGTATCTGGACCTGCTCGGCGACTCACCCGACGCGGACGCATCGCCGAAGAACACCGGCGCGATCCAGGCGGTGTGGGCGTCCGGGCTCGGCTCGATGCTCTACGACAACGCGCAGGCGTTCGCGCGCAAGCTGATCGGCGCCTGGCAGTTGCCGGTCGAGTGGCTGGACATCCCGGCGGGTGGTACCGCGCTCGACGTCGGCAGCGGACCGGGCAACGTCACCGCCTCGCTGGCCCGGGCGGCGGGCCCCGACGGCTTGGCGCTGGGCGTCGACATCTCCGAGCCGATGCTGGCCCGCGCCGTCAAGGCCGAGGCGGGCCCGAACGTCGGCTTCCTGAGGGCGGATGCGCAGCGGCTGCCGTTCCGCGACGAGACCTTCGATGCGGTGACGTCGCTGGCGGTGCTACAGCTGATCCCGGACCCGCAGGCCGCGCTGTCGGAGATCGCGCGGGTGCTCAAGCCGGGCGGCCGGGTGGCCATCATGGTGCCGACCGCGGGGCGCGGCGGTCAGCTGCTGCGCCTGCTGCCCAACGGCGGTGTGCACTTCTTCACCGAAGACGAACTCGGCGACGCGTTCGAGGACCTCGGCCTCACCGGCGTGCGTACGAAGACCCTCGCCAACATCCAGTGGGTGCGAGCCAGGAAACCCTGATGGCTGAACATGACCTTGCCGCGCTGTGGGATGCCCACTGCCGCTACGAGTTCGAGACCCGCGACGTCGACGCCACCATGGCGACGATGGTGGCGCAGCCGTACGTCAACCACATCCCCACGATGACCGGCGGTGTCGGGTTCGACGCACTGCGCGACTTCTACGCCAACCATTTCGTCGGGGTGAACCCACCGGATTTCGAGCTGGTTCCGGTCAGCCGGACGGTCGGTGAGAGTTCCGTCGTCGACGAGATGATCGTGCGGTTCACCCACACGACGGTGATCGACTGGATGCTGCCCGGCATCGAACCGACCGGGCGCAGGGTCGAGATCCCGTTGGTCGCGATCGTCCAGTTCGACGGCGACAAGCTCGCCAACGAGCACATCTACTGGGATCAGGCCAGCGTGCTGGTCCAACTCGGGCTGCTGGAGGCCGACGGCCTTCCCGTCGCAGGCGTCGAAACTGCGCACAAGGTGCGCGACGCCTCGCTGCCGAGCAATACGCTGATGCGGTGAGCACCGGCGGAATCGTCCTCACCGCGCTGGCCATTCTCGTCGGCCTCATCGGCATCGTCGTGCCGATCCTGCCCGGTGCGCTGCTGGTCGCGGCGGCGATCCTGGTGTGGGCAGTCGTGGAGAACAACGCCACAGCGTGGGTGACTTTCGGGGTCGCGGCGGCCCTCATCGCCATCAGCACGATCATCAAGTACACCTGGCCGGTGCAGCGGATGCGCGCGGCCGAGGTCCGCACATCGAGCCTCGTGCTTGGCGGGGTCCTCGGCATCATCGGCTTCTTCGTCATCCCGGTGCTGGGCCTGTTCATCGGATTCGTCGCGGGCATCTACCTGGCGGAGTTGGCCAATCGACATGATCAGCGCCAGGCGTGGACGTCGACGAAGCACGCGCTCAAGGGCGTGGCGTTGTCCATCTTCATCGAGTTGACCGGCGCACTGCTGGCCACCGCGGCGTGGGCAGTCGGGGTGTACATAACGCAGTAAAAGCACAGCGGATCTGACTAGGTTCGTCACATGGGCAAGCTCCGCTTCGGCTATTTCATCGCGCCGTTCCACCGCGCAGGCACCAACCCCACGCTCGCGCTGCAGCGCGACCTGGAGTTCGTCGAGCACCTCGACAGGGTGGGGTTCGACGAGGTGTGGATCGGTGAGCACCACTCCGCGGGCAGCGAGATCATCAGCTCGCCGGAGGTGTTCATCGCCGCGGCGGCCGAACGCGCCAAGCGGATCCGGTTCGGCACCGGTGTCATCTCGCTGCCGTACCACAACCCGCTGTGGGCGGCCGACCGGCTGATGCTGCTCGACCACCTCACGCACGGCCGGATCATCGGCGGCGTCGGCCCCGGCTCGCTGCCGACGGACTCGTCGATGATCGGGCTGACGCCCACCGACACCCGCGAGTTGCTGGAGACCAACCTCGACATCCTGGTGCGGTTGCTGGCCGGCGAGGTCGTCACGGCCAAGACCGCCACCCACGAGCTTCACGACGCGCAGTTGCAGCTGGCGCCATACTCCGATGACGGCATTCCGCTCGCGGTTGCCGCCGTCGCGTCACCGACCGGCGCCCGGCTGGCGGGTAAGCACGGCATCGGGCTGCTGTCGATCGGCGCCACGTTGATCGTCGAGGGGTTCGACGCGCTCGCCTACCACTGGGGCATCGCCGAGGAGCGCGCCGCCGCGTTCGGCACCACCGTCGACCGCACGAACTGGTCGCTGGTCTGCCCGATGCACATCGCGGAGACCGAAGAGCAGGCACGCGAGGACGTCCGCTTCGGCATCGCGCCGTGGTTCCGGTACTTCCAGAAGGTCGCGGCCTTCCCGCAGATGACGATGCCCGGCGATCAGGTCGACGAGATGATCAGCATCATCAACGACGCGGGCGCGGGCGTGATCGGCACGCCGGAGACGGCACGGGCGCAGGTGCAGCGGCTGTGGGATCAGTCCGGTGGATTCGGCTGCATGCTGCAGATGGGCCACGAGTGGGCCAACCCCGCCGCCACCAAACGATCCGCGGAACTCTTTGCCGCCGAGGTCATTCCGCACTTCCAGGGTCAGGCCCAGCCGACACTGGACGCCGCATCACGGGCCAGCGGTGCGCGCGAGGACCTGGCTCAGTCCGCGATGAACGCCATTGACCACATGACGAAAAAGTACGAAGCCGAAAAGGGTTCCTAGGCCGCCAGCCCCGCGACCGTATGGCCTATGGACGCGGATCGCCGAAATCTTGTCCCTAGCCCATACACTCGCGAGGCAACTACCCCAAGCGCTACCCAAATAAAGCGGCGCGCAACTTCGCGAGGTCCTCTGCCGAGACCCCGGCGGCGTCGAGGTAACCGTCGATCGAGCCGAAATCCTCGATGAGCGCGCGCCGGGCGGCGTACAGGTAGGCCTCCTGCACACCGAGCACCGCGTCGGTCAGGCGGGCCTCGGCCACCTCGGCCACCTCGGGCGTATCCGACATGCGGTTGCGGATGGTCTCGACGATGTGGGCGCGCAACTCCGGCACCGCCGCGTTACTGGCCAGGTAGTCGGCCATGACGGCGTCGCGGTGCACACCGGCGGCCTCCAGCACCACCGCGACGGTGAAACCGGTGCGGTCCTTGCCCGCGAAGCAGTGCGCCAGCACCCGGCCGTCGTCGCCGAGCATCGTGATGACCTTGCGCACCGCCTGCCTGGCGAGCACCGATCGGGCGATGCGCCCGTACTCCTCGGTCATGTAGCGGGCCGCCGCAGTGCCGACCGACTCGTCGGAGGGCTTCTCGGTCAGCATCTTCTGGAAGGCGTTCTCGTGCGGAGCATCGCCGTCCGACGCAAGGGTTTCCACGAACGGCAGATGGTGGATCGTCACGCTGTCGGGCACCAGACCCTTGCCGTGCCGCTCCAACTCCGGCGCCGAGCGCAGATCGGCCACATCGGTGACGCCGACGGTGATCAACGTTTCACGTCCGGCGTCGTCGAGGTTGCTCAGTTCACCGGAGCGGAAAAGCCTGCCCGGCGCGATGCCGGCGTTCTCGGCGACGTCGCGGAAGTTCCACGCCCCGGACAGCTGCGGCACTAGCTGGTCACCGCCGCTGCAAACGCCGACTTCTCTTTGCCCAGTTCGGCTCTGGCGATCGTGCGCATGTGCACCTCGTCGGGCCCGTCGAACAACCGCATGGCGCGGTGCCAGGCGTAGAGCCGGGCCAGTGGCACGTCGTCGCAGATTCCCAGCCCGCCGTGCACCTGGATGGCGCGGTCGATGACGTCGCACGCCATCTGCGGCGCCACCGCCTTGATCTGCGCGACCAGCAGCTGGGCGTCCTTGCTCTTGTTGCCGTGCTGGTCGATCGTCCAGGCCGCCTTGTGGCACAGCAGCCGGGTCTGGTCGATCTGGTTGCGCGACTTGGCGATCGACTCGCGGACCACGCCCTGTTCGGACAGCGGCCTGCCGAACGCGACGCGCTTCTGCACCCGGTCGACCATCAGCGCCAGGGCGCGTTCAGCGGCGCCGATGGCCCGCATGCAGTGGTGGATGCGGCCGGGGCCCAGCCGCGCCTGGGCGATCGCGAAGCCGCTGCCCTCCTCGGCCAGCAGATTCGACGCCGGCACCCGGACGTTGTCGAAAACGATCTCGCAGTGCCCGTGCTGGTCCTGCCAGCCGAACACCGGCAGCGAGCGCTGGATGTCGACGCCGGGGGTGTCGGTGGGCACCAGGATCATCGACTGCTGCTGATGGCTGGCCGCGTCCGGGTTGGTGCGGCCCATCACGATCATGATCTTGCAGCGCGGATCGGCCGCGCCCGTGATCCACCACTTGCGGCCGTTGATGATGTAGTCGTCACCGTCGCGCAGGATGGTCGTCTCGATGTTGCGTGCATCGCTGGACGCGACCGCAGGCTCGGTCATCGCGAACGCGCTGCGGATCTCGCCCGCCAGCAGCGGCTCGAGCCACTGTTTACGCTGCTCCTGATTGGCGAACAGGTGCAGCGTCTCCATGTTGCCGGTGTCGGGGGCCGCGCAGTTGGTCGCCTCCGGCGCGATCTCCATGCTCCAGCCGGTCAGCTCGGCCAGCTGGGCGTACTCCAGGTTGGTCAGGCCGGACTCGGCGGGCAGGAACAGGTTCCACAGGCCCCGCTCCTTCGCCAGCTTCTTGAGGTCTTCGACGACGGGCGGGACGGTGTGGTCGTCGGGGCCCGCCGCCCGCCGGTACTCGTCGTAGGCGGCCTCGGCGGGGAAGACGAATTCGGTCATGAACGCCGAGAGACGCTTGTGGTAGTCCTGCGCCTTGGCAGACATCGCGAAGTCCATGTAGCCACACTAAACGGTGCGGAAAATGGAGTGATGACCGAGAGCCGCCCCCCGTTCCCGCCGTTCACCCTCGAAACCGCGCGCCAGAAAGTGCAGGCCGCCGAGGATGCCTGGAACACCCGTGACCCGCAGCGCGTCAGCCTGGCCTACACCCCCGATTCGAAGTGGCGCAACCGCGACCAGCACATCGTGGGCCGCGAGCAGATAGTCGCCTTCCTCACCCAGAAATGGCAGCGCGAGCTCGACTACGTGCTGCGCAAGAGCCTGTGGGATTTCCACGACAACCGCATCGCCGTGCGCTTCCAATACGAGAGCCACGACGCCGCCGGCCAGTGGTACCGCAGCTACGGAAACGAGCTCTGGGAGTTCACCCCGGACGGCCTGATGGCCCGGCGGGAAGCCAGCATCAACGACGTTGCGATCGACGAGTCGGACCGGCGGTATTTCGGGCCGCGCCCCGAGTCGGAGCACGGGCTGGAAATCCCGCTCTGGTGACGAGCTAGGCAGGGGCGTCCCGGTTGTGTGGCGTCGGGCTCTCGCCCGATTCCCATTTCGACTGCATGGCGTGAGTGACGACGGTGCCCGCGGGGACGTCGCGCTGGAATGTCTCGCCGTCCTCACCTTCGAAGGTGATGGTGAAGACGGCGGTCTGCTCGTCGAAGTCCTTGAACACCACCTTGGCCGCCTGTGTCTGCTCGCTGCCGTTCTCGACGGTGATCAGGTCGCCGGGCGCGACGTCGTCGATGCGGCCGTTCGAAATGTTCGACATGGCGCCGACGGTAGTCGGCAGCCGAAACCAGTGAGGCCCTCCCCTGGTTACGCCGCCTGGGGAGTGGGATTGACCCTTGATGGTGGACACCTGACTGGTGGGACTGCTGGTCCCGCGGGAAGGATGTCCGTATGTCGGGCAAGCGGAAGAAGTACACTCCCGAGTTTCGGGAGCAGGCTGCCCGCCTGGTGATCGAGACTGGCCGGCCGATCGCTCATGTCGCGGCCGAGATCGGTGTTGGTGAGCAATTGTTGGGGCGTTGGGTGCGCCTGGCTCGTGAAGCGGCTGATGACGGGGATACTCGCGCGGTGCTTGAAGCTGATGAACGCGCGGAGCTGGAGCATCTGCGCCGTGAGAACGCCGAATTACGTTTGGACCGTGAGTTTTTGAAAAAAGCCGCGGCCTTCTTCGCCTCCGAACAGAACCGGTAGAGGCCTACCGAGTGATTGAGGAGGAGAAGGCCAACTACACGGTCAAGCGGATGTGCGAGCTGCTGGAGGTCTCGCGCTCGGGGTTCTACAAGTGGCGCAAGACCCGCGATGCCGGACCCACACCGGCCCAGCAGCGCCGTGCCGAGTTGGACGCCAAGGTGGCGGCATTCCACGAGGCTTCCGATGGCGTGTACGGGGCGCCCCGGATCCTGGCCGATCTGCGCGCCGTCGGAGAGACGGTGTCGCGCAAGACGGTGGCGGCCTCGTTGCGCCGTCAAGGCCTGGCCGGGATCAGCCCCCGCACCTTCGCCCCGGCCACCACGGTCGTCGACCTGGATGCCCCAGTGCCGAAAGACCTGGTGCAGCGGGAGTTCGACATGGGTGGCCTGGACCGTGTGTGGACCAGCGATATCACTTACCTGCGCACCGGGGAGGGCTGGCTGTACTTATGTGCCGTGCGCGACGGCTGCAGCCGGCGGGTGATCGGCTGGGCCGTTGATGACCACTTGCACACCGACCTGGTCGAGTCGGCGGTGGCGATGGCCGTGGCGATGCGCGGCGAGTTGGCCGATGAGGTGATCTTGCATGCCGACCGTGGCTGCCAGTACACCAGCGCGCAGCTGGCGCGGTTCTCCGTGGAGCACAATCTGCTCCGTTCGGTCGGTCGCACCGGGGTGTGTTGGGACAACGCTGCGGCTGAATCCTTTTGGGCGACACTGAAAGTGGAGTTTTACGACCGGTACTTGTGGCCCACCAAGGCGGCAGCTACGCTGGCCGTCGGCGACTGGATCGAGCGGGTCTACAACCGGCGCAGACGCCACTCCGCCATCGGGATGATCCCTCCGGTGGAATACGAGAACCGACTCACTCAGACGGCACAAGCCGCCTGACCCTGTGTCCACCAAACGGGGTCAAGCCCAGGAGGGCCTCTGTGGAGGGGGGCTTACTGGGTGACCAAGTAGCTGTGGCCGTGGCCGTGGTGGTAGTGCCAGCCCGGCATGGCGCTGGGCGCCGGTGTGGCATGGGTGTCCGGGGTGGCGACGATCGCGGTGTTCGGACCGTTCTGGGTCGTGGTCACGGCGGCGTTTGCCATGCCGGAGAGGCCCAGGGCGGCGCCGGCGAGGATGCCTGCCGAGACGGCGGGGAGGGCGATGTAGCGGGCGAGCTTGGTGGTCATTTCTATTTCCTTTGTCTGCGTTGACTTTTCGCTTTGTCCGCCGGGGTTGTTCGGCGATGACTCAAGAATGCCGAAGACCGCGGCGGTTGGATGTCCGTCGAACGGCTGATCACCCGGGGGAATCCGATGTCCCCCGATCGGGGGAACCGGGCAGGTTGCTGTGCGAAGCTGAACCGCATGGCGACCGAGAAGGTGCGGGTGGTGGTGGGTGACGACCACCCGATGTTCCGGGAGGGCGTGGTGCGGGCACTGGTGTCCAGCGGCGAGATCGACGTGGTGGCCGAAGCCGAGGATGGCGTGGAGGCCCTCGAACTGATTCGCGAGCACGAGCCACAGGTGGCGCTGCTGGACTACCGGATGCCCGGAATGGACGGTGCGGAGGTCGCCGCCGCGGTCACCCGTGACGAACTGCCGACGCGGGTGCTGCTGGTGTCCGCCCATGACGAGTCGGCGATCGTCTACAAGGCGCTGCAGGAGGGTGCGGCGGGCTTCCTGCCGAAGGAGTCGACGCGCAGCGAACTGGTCAGCGCGGTGGTCAAGTGCGCCAAGGGTAAGGACGTCATCGCACCGGAACTCGCCGCGGGGCTGGCGTCGGAGATCCGGCGCCGCAATGAGCCTGACGTGCCGGCGCTGAGCCCCCGCGAGCGGGAGGTCCTCAAGATGATCGCCGCGGGCAGCAGCATCCCCGCGATGGCCAAGGAGATGTTCCTGGCGCCGTCCACGGTGAAGACCCATGTGCAGCGGCTCTACGAGAAGCTCGGCGTCAGCGACCGCGCGGCCGCGGTGGCGGAAGCGATGCGCCGCAAGCTGCTGGACTAGCGTGAACCCCTCGCTGCGCCGGATCGTCGACTATCTCGCCGCCGAGCCCGTCCGGGTGTCGGCGGTCCTGCGGCTACCGCTGATCGGCCTGATCGCGATCCTGGTGTGGATCTGGGAGGTCGACCACTGGCTGCCGGAGTTGTACGCGGTGATTCTCGGGGCCTACGCCGTGGCCGCGGTGCTGTGGTTGGTCGCCGTGCTGCGCGGGCCGGTGCCGCGGTGGGCCGATTGGGCGTCGACGATCGTGGACCTGCTGGTGATCGTCGCGCTGTGTCTGGTGTCGGGTGGTGCGACGTCGGCCCTGCTTCCGGTGTTCTTCCTGCTGCCGATATCGGTGGCGTTCGGTGACCGGCCGGCCTTGACGGCGATATTCGGAACCATCACGGCGGCAGGCTATCTCGCGGTGTGGATCTTCTACTCCAAACGCGACGACCGGATCGGGCTGCCGAACATCGTCTACACGCATTTCGGCTTCCTGCTGTGGCTGGCGGTCGCGACGACGGCGCTGTGCTTCGTGCTGGCCCGAAGGTCGATGCGGGTCAAGGCTTTACAGGAGGTGCGTCGGCAGCTGGTGTCCGAGGCGATGCAGGCCGACGAGCGGCGCAACCGTGAGGTCGCCGAGCATCTGCACGACGGTCCACTGCAGACGCTGTTGGCCGCCCGGCTCGAGCTCGACGAGGCCCGCGAGCGCAACCCTGACCCCGCGCTCGACATGGTGTACGAGGCGCTGCAGGAGACGGCCACCGGTCTGCGGTCCACTGTCACCGAACTGCATCCGCAGGTGCTCGCCCAGCTGGGACTCACGCCGGCGCTGCGAGAGATGGTGAAGCAGTTCGAGACTCGCACGCAGGTCACCGTCGAGGCCGATCTGGAGGACGTCGGCAAGCCGGAGTCGCAGCAGCTGCTGCACCGGGCCGCGCGCGAACTTCTGACCAACGTCGGCAAGCACGCGGGTGCCACCGAGGTGCGGGTCGGGTTGCACCGCAGGGCGGATCGGATCGTGTTGACGATCGCCGACGACGGCACCGGCTTCGATCCCGGCGTCGTCGGCCAGTCGGTCGCCGACGGACACATCGGGCTGGGCTCGCTGCTGGCACGGTTCGACTCGATGGGCGGCGCGATGGACATCGAATCGCGGCCCGGCGGCGGCACGGTCGTCACTGTCACGTCGCCTCCGGAGCCCCTCACCCCTCTCGGCGAGCAGACGTAAAGTCGCACAATTTGAGGTTATTTCGTGCGAGTTTGCGTCTGCTCGCGTTAGAAAGTGAGCCCCCTGGCGATGACGAGGCGCTGAATCTGGTTGGTGCCCTCGAAGATCTGGGTGATCTTCGCCTCGCGCATGTAGCGCTCGACGCGGAAATCGCGGGTGTAGCCGACGCCGCCGAGCACCTGGACCGCATCGGTGGTCACCTTCATCGCGGCGTCGGTGGCGGTGAGCTTGGCGACGCTCGCCTGCGTCGAGTACGGCCTGCCGAGGTCGCGCCTGCGCGCCGCGTCGAGATACGTCGCACGCGCGCTGGCCACGGCCGCGGCCATGTCTGCGAGCACGAAGCCGAGACCCTGGTGGTCGATGATCTTGCGACCGAACGTCGTCCGCTCGTTGGCGTAGGCCGTCGCGTCGTCGAGTGCGGCCTGTGCCAGCCCGACCGCGACGGCGGCGATCCCCAGCCTGCCGGAATCCAATGCGCTGAACGCGATTTGAAGCCCCTGGCCTTCTTCGCCGATCCGCCGGTCGGCCTCCACGACGGCGTCGTCGTAGAACGCCGACGTGGTGGGCACGGCGTGCAGGCCCATCTTCTCCTCGGGCTTGCCGAAGCTCAGCCCAGGAAGATCGCCGGGTATCAAGAAGCACGAGATGCCGCGCGACCCTTCACCGGTGCGGGCGAACAACGTGTAGAAGTCCGCACGCCCGCCGTGGGTGATCCACGACTTCGAGCCGTTGATGACGTACCCGTCGTCCTTCGGGGTGGCCGCGCATCGCAGCGCCGCGGCGTCGGAACCGGCCTGCGGCTCCGACAGGCTGTAGGCGCCGATCTGCTCACCGGACAGCATGTCGGGCAGCCAACGCTTCTTCTGCTCGTCGGTGCCGAACGCCAGCAGCGGATGCGACGACAGGCTGTGCACGCTGACCGCGACCGCGACGGCCGCCCAGCGCGCCGCGATCTCCTCGAGCACCTGCAGGTACACCTCGTAGGGTTGGCCGCCGCCGCCCCACTCCTCGGGCTGTGGCAGGCTCAGCAGCCCGGCCGCGCCGAGTTGGGCGAACACTCCCTCGGGGTAGGTCTCGGCCTTCTCGTGCTCGTCGACGATGGGGTCGAGCACCTTATCGCAGATGTCGCGGGTGAGCGCGATCAGCTCGACGGCCTCGTCGGAGGGCAGCAGGCGGTCCACGGGCATGGTCGTCAGACGTTCTCGGTGACCGATAGCGCGGCGTTGATCGCGTCGACCCGGTCCTTGGCGTCACCGAACAGCATCTGGGTGTTCTCCCGGAAGAACAGCGGGTTCTGCACGCCCGCGTAGCCCGAGGCCATCGACCGCTTGAACACGATGACGTTGGCGGCGTTCCACACCTGCAGCACCGGCATGCCCGCGATCGGGCTGCTCGGATCTTCGGCCGCCGCCGGGTTGACGGTGTCGTTGGCGCCGATGACGAGGACGACGTCGGTGCTGTCGAAGTCGTCGTTGATCTCGTCCATCTCCAGCACGATGTCGTAGGGCACCTTGGCCTCGGCGAGCAGCACGTTCATGTGGCCGGGCAGGCGGCCCGCGACGGGGTGGATGCCGAACCGCACCTCGATGCCACGGTCGCGCAGCTTGCGCGTGAGGTCGGCGACGCCGTACTGGGCCTGGGCCACGGCCATGCCGTAGCCGGGCGTGATGATCACCGAGTGCGCCGACGCGAGCAGGTCGGCCGCTCCTTCCGCGTCGATCTCGCGGTGTTCGCCGTAGTCCTTGTCGCCCGCAGGCCCCGCCTCGATCCCGAAGCCGCCCGCGATGACCGAGATGAACGACCGGTTCATCGCCTTGCACATGATGTAGGACAGATAGGCACCCGAGGATCCGACCAGCGCGCCGGTGATGATCAGCAGGTCGTTGCCGAGCAGGAAGCCGGATGCCGCCGCGGCCCAGCCCGAGTAGCTGTTGAGCATCGACACCACCACGGGCATGTCGCCGCCGCCGATGGAGGCGACCAGGTGCCAGCCGAGCAGCAGCGCCAGCACGGTGACCACCACCAGCACCCACAGCTGCGGGTCGATCACGAACCACACGGTGAGCACGGCGAACGCGACGAGCGCCCCGACGTTGAGGAGGTTCTTGCCGGGCAGCATCATCGGTGCGGACTTGATGCGCGCCGACAGTTTCAGGTTGGCGACGATCGAGCCGGTGAACGTCACGGCGCCGATGAAGACGCCGATGACGACCTCGGCGGAGTGGATGCCGAGCATGCCCTCGCCGGCCAGCGTCGCGGCCTCGGATCCGGCGAGGTCGCCTTCGACGTGCAGGTAGCCGTTCCAGCCGACCAGTACGGCGGCGAGGCCGACGAACGAGTGCAGCAGGGCGATCAGCTCGGGCATGCCGGTCATCTCGACGACCTTGGCCCGCCACAGCCCGATCACCGCGCCGATGGCCATGGCGCCGAACAGCAGCGCGACGCCGAGGGGTTCGATGTGGCGGGCGAAGGCCAATGCGATGGTCGCGATCAGGGCGACGGCCATCCCGGCGATGCCGAAAGTATTGCCCGCCCTTGATGTTTCGTGCTTCGACAGGCCGGCCAGGGCGAGGATGAACAGGATCGCCGCGACGACATACGCCGCGGTTGCAGTGGTTTCCAGGGTGAACACTCTTTAGCTCCTCGAGAACATGGCCAGCATGCGGCGGGTCACGGCGAAGCCGCCGAAGACGTTGATGCTGGCGAGCAGCGTCGCCAGGGTCGCCAACACGGTGATGACGACTGAGCCGGATTCCAGGCCGGGACCGATCTGCAGCAGCGCGCCGACCACGATGATCCCGGAGATCGCGTTGGTCACCGACATCAGCGGGGTGTGCAGCGCGTGGTGCACATTGCCGATCACGTAGTAGCCGATCACGATCGCCAGCGCGAACACCGTCAGGTGCACCTGCAGCGCGGACGGCGAGAGCGCGATGAGCGCGAACAGCACCGCTGCGGCGGCGAAGGTCAGGCCCAGCCTGCGCCCGGTGGTCAACGGCTTTTTCTTGGGCGGCTCCACGACGGGCGCGGTCGCCGCGGCGGCGGGAGCGGCCGACACCTGCACGGGCGGCGGCGGCCAGGTGATCTCGCCGTCGCGCACCACCGTCATCGAGCGCTGCACCACGTCGTCCCAGTCGAGCGTGAGCTTGCCGTCCTTCTCCGGGGTCAGCAGCTTCAGCAGGTTCACGAGGTTGGTGGCATACAGCTGGGAGGCCGTCGCGGGCAGCCGCCCCGCAAGATCGGTGTAGCCGATGATCTTCACGCCGTTGTCGGTGACGATCGCCTGGTCCTTGACGGTGCCCTCGACGTTGCCGCCGTTGGCCGCGGCCATGTCGACGATGACGCTGCCGGGCTTCATCGAGGCCACCATGTCGGCGGTGATGATGCGCGGCGCGGGCTTACCGGGGATCAGCGCGGTGGTGATGATGATGTCGACATCGGCCGCCTGCTCGGCGTAGAGCTGCGCCTCGCGGGCCTTGTAGTCGTCGCCCATCTCCTTGGCGTAGCCGGTGGCGGATACCTCGGCTTCCGGGGACTCGATCGAAAGATACTCACCGCCAAGCGATTTCACCTGGTCGGCAACCTCGGGCCGTGGGTCGGTGGCGCGGACGACCGCGCCGAGGCTGCCCGCGGCGCCGATGGCAGCCAGCCCGGCCACGCCCGCACCGACGACGAGCACCTTGGCGGGCGGCACCTTGCCTGCCGCGGTGACCTGCCCGGTGAAGAAGCGGCCGAACTCATGGGCGGCCTCGACGACCGCGCGGTAGCCCGCGATGTTCGCCATCGACGACAGCACGTCGAGCGACTGCGCCCGGGAGATCCGCGGAACGGCGTCCATGGCCAGCACCGTGATCGGCCGCGTACCCAACTGCTCGACGAGCTCAGGCTTGAGCGCGGGGGAGATCAGGCTGATCAGCGTTGCACCATCGCGCAGCGCGGCGATCTCCGCTTCGTCCGGCGCATTCACCTTGAGCACCACGTCGGCAGACCAGACCTGCTCGGCGGGTGCGACGCTGCCGCCGGCCTCGGTGAACGCATCATCAGAGAAGCTCGACGCCGCACCCGCGCCGGACTCGACGACTACCTCATAGCCCAGCTTGATCAGTTGGCCGACGGTCTGCGGGGTCGCGGCGACGCGTGTTTCGCCAGGTAGCGACTCTCTCGGAATCCCGATGATCATCGATTTCGATCCGATCTAGGTTCTTGTCACGGTCCGGTCGAAGCGTGAGAAGGCGCCCCGACGCGGCTCGTCGTGGGACGAGTGGAATACGTCAGTGTAAGAGGCCTGCCTCGGGGCGTGGTTTCGGCGGTGGGGTGGGAGGGAACCCGGAATTGGCGGGTGCGTCAACGACCACCCGGGAAATCTCCTACGAAGGGAACCGCCATGGAGAGCACGGCTGTCGTCTGGATCGTTGCCGCCGTAATCGCCGTCATCATCATCGCGGCGCTGGTGTTCGCGGCGCGCAGCAGGCGCAATCACCGCAGGCACATCGAGGCGGAGCGCATCCGCGAGGACATCACCACCCACACCGAGAAGGTGCAGAAGCGAGAGGCGATCGCCGACGAGACCGCAGCGCGTGCCCGTGCCGCCGAGGCAGAAGCCCAGGCCAAGGCCGCCGAGGCGGCCAGGCTCAAGGAGCAGGCCGAGAGCCACCGCGGCGCGGTCGCCGAGACGCGCGAGGAGATCGAGGAGCGCCGCAGGCACGCCGACAGGATCGATCCGAAGATGCAGGTGCGCGACGACGCCGACCAGGCCGACGTTCGGGCCGACGCCGAGAAGTACGGCGACGGTCGCCACGACGTGAGCACGCAGGAAGCACAGGCGCGCGAGGCCGCCCGGCACGACGCGCAGAGCAGGTAAATAAAAGGGGTAGTTCACTACTCGCGCCGTCGGCGCCGCGGCCGGTGACGATGGGGCCATGCAGGAGAAACCGGACCGGGTGATGCAGGGCCGGCCGCCGACACTGAAGAAGGCCACCGTCGAGGCGCTGTCCAAAGACGGTGAACTCGAGGCGCTGCGTCAGGAGCGCGTTCGTTTCGACGGGTACTTCACCGGGCCCACGTGGTAGCCCGGCGGACGATCATCGCGGCGGATTAAACCGGCGGATACGAGGGCGGGGGATAAACGCCGCGCAGGATCCAAGCGAACCAGTTAGCGCCATACTCGACTTCGTCGCTGGCGTCATAGTCCGGGTTCGGATCCATCTGCCCACCCTCTCGCGTAGCGATCGTCTCTTCGCAGAGTCTAGACCCGCCTGCGGGGCGAGGACACCCCGAACCCCTAGACTGCCAACCAGTTGATTGGTAACCCCGGACGCGGTCCGGGCCTGCGTTAGTGAGTAGCCATGTCCTCGGAGACCTCGAACGGGATGTCCCGCCGCGAGGAATTGCTGGCCGTCGCCACCAAATTGTTCGCCGCGCGGGGCTACCACGGCACCAGGATGGACGATGTCGCCGATGCGGTCGGACTGAACAAGGCGACCGTGTACCACTACTACGCGAGCAAGTCGCTGATCCTCTACGACATCTACAAGGGTGCGGCCGACTTCACGGTGGCCGCCCTGCACGACGACCCGTCGGCGTCGGCCCGCGAGACCATCTACCACTTCACCCGCAGGCTGCTCACCGGCATCGCGAGCGACCTCGAGCGCGCGGCTGTCTACTTCCAGGAGGGGCCCTACATCACGGAGTGGTTCACCGACGAGCAGGTGGCCTACATCCGCGAGAAGGAAACCCAGGTCTACGAGCACGTCCGCGACGTCATCGACCGCGGCATCGGCAGCGGCGAGTTCTTCGACTGCGACTCCCACGTGCTGGCGCTGGGCTATATCGGTATGACGCTCGGCTCCTACCGCTGGCTGCGCCCGCAGGGCAGGCGCACCGCGCAGGAGATCGCGGCGGAGTTCAGCACCGCGCTTCTCCGCGGCCTGATCCGCGACGAGGCGGTGCGGGTGGACTCACCGCTCGGCGAGACCGCCGAGACGGGTTAACAGGGTCGATAGGCTGAGCCGATGCCGCTGGTGAGCAAGACCGTCGAGGTCGACGCGTCCGCTGAATCGATCCTGTCGATCGTCGCGGACTTCGAGGCCTATCCGGAGTGGAACGAGGAGATCAAGGGCTGCTGGGTGCTGGCCCGCTACAACGACGGCAGGCCCAGCCAGCTGCGGCTGGACGTGACCGTGCAGGGTCAGTCCGGCACGTTCATCACCGCGGTCTACTACCCGTCGCCGAACGAGATCTACACGGTGCTGCAGCAGGGCGACCACTTCGACAAGCAGGAGCAGAAGTTCTCGGTGGTCGCAATGGGACCGACCTCGCTGCTGACCGTCGACCTCGACGTGGAGACCAAGCTGCCGCTGCCGAAGACGATGGTGAAGAAGGCGATCTCCGACACGCTCGACTACCTCGCCGACAACCTCAAGGCGCGCGCCGAGCAGCTCGCCGCCGGCTGACGGGTCAGCTCGACTTCTTCTTGCCGGAGTTCTTGCCGCCCTTCTTCGATGCGTCAGGGGTATTGGCGATCGCTGCGGCACGGGACTTGCTCATGCCCTTCTTGCGCAGGCCCTCGTACTGTTTGTCGTTCTTGACGCTGGGGCCGTGATCCTTGGCCATGTCGCCTCCTTGTAGACCGGTCGTTTCCATGGGATACCCGTCTGCCGTCGGCGGTACCCGTCGGACAGGCTCACGGCACCTCCGCTAGGCCGTGCCGCTCAGTTCCAGATGCCGGTTTCCTCGAGGCGTTCGGTCAACCGGCGCGCGCCGTCGTCGAACTGCCAGCCCGTCAACCGGACCACCTCGGCGACATCGCGGCGGCGGAGCGCGGCGATCAGCTGCCGGTGGTTGGCCACCGCCTGCGCGCCCCACTGCGGGTCGGCGGCGTAGATGAGCGGCGGCATGTAGCGCGCGACGTGAAGGAGAAACCATGCCAGCTTGATCCGGCCCGTCGAATGGTTCAGCGAGCGGTGGAACCTGAACTCGGCGGCCGCGATGGCCTCGGCCTCACCCGTCTCCACCGTCGCGGCCAGTTCCTCGTTGAGCCGCTCCAACTCGTCGATCTCGTCTCCGGTGATCCGCTCGGCGGCCGCGGCCGCGAGTTCCTTGGCGATGGTGGACTGCAGCCAGAAGATGTCGGCGACGTCGCGTCGGCTCAGCGGGGCGACGACGTGCCCGCGATGGGGCTCCAGCAGCACCATGCCCTCACCGCGCAGCGTCCGTAGCGCCTCCCGCACCGGGGTGATGCTCACGCCCAGCCCAGCGGCGGTTTCGTCGAGCCGGATGAAGGTGCCCGGCAGCAGCGTGCCGGACATGATCGCGGCCCGCAGATGGCCTGCGACCTCGTCGGACATCTGCTCGCGCCGCACTGCGCGCCGCTTGCGGTGAACGGCCTTCGCCGGAGCGTTCACTCGGCCTCCATTTGTGGGGTTGTCCCATGACCGCCGAGGCCATAGTGTGACCCTCGCAACTTCAATGTTTGATCAAATATCAATCCCATGCAACCGGGAGATACACGCCGTTGACCGCTCAGCAGCCGCCGACCGATCAGCCGTATCTCGCGAGAAGGCACAACTGGTCCAACCAGTTGGCTCGGCACGCGTCGATGCAGCCCGACGCGACGGCGCTCCGGCATCTGGGCCGCACCACCACATGGGCTGAGCTGGACCGCCGCGTGTCGGCACTGGCGGCCGCGTTGAGTCGTCGCGGGGTCGCGTTCGGCGACCGGGTGCTGATCCTCATGCTGAACCGCACCGAGTTCATCGAGTCGTTCCTGGGTGCGAACAGGCTCGGCGCCATAGCGGTTCCGGTCAACTTCCGGATGACCCCGCCCGAGATCGCGTTCCTGGTCAGCGACTGCGACGCCGGCGTGATGATCACCGAACCCGTGCTGGCGCAGGTGGCGACCGGTGTCCGAGCCCTGGAACCCAAGCTGGGCACGATCATCGTCGCGGGGGCGCCGACCGACGACGAGGTGCTGGGCTACGAGGACCTGCTGACCGAACCGGGTGAGCCGCCCTTGGTCGATATCCCGAACGATTCACCCGCGCTGATCATGTACACATCGGGCACGACGGGACGCCCCAAGGGCGCGGTGCTGACCCACGCAAACCTCGCCGGCCAGGCGATGACGTTCCTGTTCACCAACGGCGCCGACATCAACAACGACGTCGGCTTCATCGGCGTCCCGCTGTTCCACATCGCCGGCATCGGCAACATGATCATCGGGTTGCTCCTCGGCCGCCCGACCGTCATATATCCGCTCGGCGACTTCCAGCCGGGTGCGCTGCTCGACGTACTCGAGGCCGAGAAGGTGACCAGCATCTTTTTGGTGCCCGCGCAATGGCAGGCAGTTTGCGCCGAGCAGAAGAACAATCCGCGCAAGCTGCGCCTGCGGGTGCTGTCCTGGGGTGCCGCGCCTGCGTCGGACACACTGCTGCGCGCGATGTCCGAGACGTTCCCCGGCACCCAGATCCTCGCGGCGTTCGGCCAGACCGAGATGTCGCCGGTGACGTGCATGTTGTTGGGAGACGACGCAATTCGCAAACTCGGCTCCGTCGGCAAGGTCATTCCGACGGTCAGTGCGCGGATCGTCGACGACGATATGAACGACGTCCCCGTCGGCCAGGTCGGCGAGATCGTGTACCGCGCGCCGACGCTGATGGAAGGCTACTGGAACAACCCGCAGGCCACCGCGGAAGCGTTTGCCGGCGGCTGGTTCCACTCCGGCGACCTGGTCCGCCAGGACGAGGAGGGCTACATCTGGGTCGTCGATCGCAAGAAGGACATGATCATCTCCGGCGGCGAGAACATCTACTGCGCCGAGGTGGAGAACGTGCTGGCCGCCCACCCGGCGATCGTCGAGGTCGCGGTGATCGGGCGAAGCCACGAGAAGTGGGGTGAGGTGCCCGTCGCCGTCGTGGTTGAACGCAGCGCGGTGTCCGATAAGCCCCTCGATCTGGCCGACCTGAACGATTTCCTCACCGAACGGCTGGCCCGGTACAAGCATCCGAAGCACCTCGAAATCGTCGACGCGTTGCCCCGCAACCCCGCCGGCAAAGTACTGAAAACAGAACTGAGAAATCGCTTCGGAGATCAGAAGCCCGTTGACGCAAATGAAAGTTCCACTGCCGCAACGGTTTCTGCCGGACAGGCCGAAAGCTAACCGGGGGAGATGGGTTTGCTAACAGTTGTAGGCTCAATCCGCCGGATGCTCTGCAACTCGAGGGGGCCATCGGGTACAGTCCTGTGGTCCGTCTTACTACCCGCGGGTAGGGAGACGGGAGTCACAGAGACGGGTTCAGCGCAAGGAGGGGGCGTGCGACAGGTACTGCCGTACGGCCACGTCGGCCTGGGCGAAGGAGCGCGCCGGTGACGGCCACGCAGCAGGGGCTCGGCGACTACGTCGCCAATCAGGCCCGGCCCGCGCTGCAGGCAGTCGGCGGCTTCGTGCGCATGTGCGTCCTGACCGGTAAGGCGCTGTTCCGCCCGCCCTTCCAGTGGCGCGAGTTCATCCTTCAGGGCTGGTTCCTGATGCGGGTGGCGTTCCTGCCGACGCTCGCGGTTTCCATCCCTCTGACCGTCTTGCTGATCTTCACCCTCAATATCCTTCTCGCCGAGTTCGGCGCGGCCGACGTATCGGGTGCAGGCGCGGCGATCGGCGCGGTGACCCAGCTGGGCCCGCTGGTGACCGTGCTCGTGGTCGCGGGCGCAGGCTCCACGGCCATCTGCGCCGACCTGGGCGCCCGCACCATCCGCGAGGAGATCGACGCGCTCGAGGTGCTCGGCATCGACCCGATCCACCGCCTGGTCGTCCCGCGTGTGGTGGCCTCTACATTCGTCGCCGTGCTTCTCAACGGCGCGGTGATCACCGTCGGCCTCGTCGGCGGCTTCATATTCGGTGTGTACCTGCAGAACGTGTCCGCGGGTGCGTACGTATCGACGCTGACGCTCATCACCGGCCTGCCCGAGGTCATCATCTCGATCATCAAGGCGGGCACCTTCGGTCTGATCGCCGGCCTGGTCGGCTGCTACCGCGGCCTGACCGTGGCGGGGGGCGCCAAGGGCGTCGGTACTGCGGTGAACGAGACGCTGGTGCTCTGCGTCGTCGCCCTGTTCGCCGTCAACGTCGTCCTGACCACCATCGGCGTCCGGTTCGGTACGGGGACGTGACATGAGTACTACAAACGTCGTCAGGTCCCGCTTCCCGCGGGCGTATGCCCAGTCCGAGAAATGGGCCGGGGCGCCGGCGCGGTTCCTGGACAGTGTCGGGCACGTCGCCTGGTTCGTCGTCACCTCGATCGGCTCGATCGGCCATGCGCTGCGCCACTACCGCAAGGAGACGCTGCGGCTGATCGCGGAGATCGGCATGGGCACCGGTGCGATGGCCGTCATCGGCGGCACCGTGGCCATCGTCGGCTTCGTCACCCTCTCGGGGTCATCGCTGGTGGCGATTCAGGGCTTCGCCTCACTGGGCAACATCGGTGTCGAGGCGTTCACCGGCTTCTTCGCGGCCCTGATCAACGTGCGCATCGCCGCACCCGTCGTCTCCGGTCAGGCCCTGGCCGCCACGGTCGGGGCGGGCGCCACCGCCGAACTGGGCGCGATGCGGATCAGCGAGGAGATCGACGCCCTCGAGGTGATGGGCATCAAGTCCATCTCCTACCTGGTGTCCACCCGCATCATGGCCGGCTTCGTGGTGATCATCCCGCTGTACGCGATGGCGATCATCATGTCGTTCCTGTCGGCACAGGTGACCACGACGTTCTTCTACGGACAGTCGATCGGCACCTACGAGCACTACTTCCGAACGTTCCTTCGCCCGGACGACGTGTTCTGGTCCTTCGTGCAGGCGATCATCATCTCGGTGATCGTCATGCTCAACCACTGCTACTACGGCTACTACGCCAGCGGCGGTCCGGTCGGCGTCGGCGAGGCCGTCGGTCGATCGATGCGCGCCTCGCTGGTGGCCATCGTGTGCGTTGTCCTGTTCGCTTCGTTGGCGCTTTACGGCACCGACCCGAACTTCAACCTCACGGTGTAGCGCATGACGGCCCCACTGAACGAACCACGCACCCCGCCTTACAAGTTGGCCGGCCTTGTGCTGACGCTGTTGACGATCGTCGCTGTCGTGCTGGTCTACTTCCAGTTCCGCGGCGACTTCCTCGACCGCGAGCAGATCACGATGATGTCCGACCGCGCGGGCCTGTCGATGGACCCCGGCGCCAAGGTCACCTTCAACGGTGTCGAGATCGGCCGCGTCGGCGCCGTCAGCGAAACCACCGTCGGTGACCAACCGCGCGCGAAGATCATCCTCGACATCGAGCCGAAATACCTCGAGCTGATCCCGAAGAACGTGGACGCCAAGATCAACGCGACCACCGTGTTCGGCAACAAGTACATCTCGTTCACGTCGCCGAAGAATCCGTCGCCGCAACGGCTGACCTCATCCGATGTGGTCGACGCGAGCCATGTGACGACCGAGTTCAACACCCTGTTCGAAACGGTGACATCGATTTCGGAGAAGGTCGACCCGGTCAAGCTGAACCAGACGCTCAGCGCGACGGCGATGGCCCTGCAGGGGCTCGGCGACCGGTTCGGCCAGTCGATCATCAACGGCAACGAGATCCTCGCCGACCTGAACCCGCGGATGCCACAGATCCGCCGCGACAACCAACTGCTCGCCGACCTCGGCGAGACGTACGCCAACGCCGCGCCCGACCTGTTCGACGGCCTCGAGAACGCCGTCACGACCGCGCGCACCCTCAACGAACAACAGGGCAACATCGACCAGGCGTTGATGGCCTCGATCGGCTTCGGCAACACCGGCGCCGAGATCTTCGAGAAGGGCGGCCCGTATCTGATCCGCGGTGCCGAGGACCTGCTTCCGACCTCGGCGTTGCTCGACGAGTACAGCCCCGCGTTGTTCTGCACGATCCGCAACTACCACGACGTCGAGCCGAAGTTCGCGTCCGTCCTCGGTGGTAACGGCTACTCGCTGAACACCCACTCGCTGGTACTCGGTGCGAGCAACGCCTACGTCTATCCGGACAACCTGCCGCGCGTGAACGCCAAGGGCGGACCCGAGGGCAGGCCCGGCTGCTGGCAGCCCGTCACCAAGGATCTGTGGCCGAGCCCGTACCTGGTGATGGACACCGGCGCCTCGATCGCCCCGTACAACCACATCGAGCTCGCATCACCGTTCGGTTGCGCCGGCCTTCCGCCGTGCCTCCTTCCCGCAGCGTTGCCCGGGCCCCCGCCGCTGGTGGCGATCCCGCTCGTGGTTCCGCTGATCTTCCCGGGATCGGAGTACATCTGGGGCCGTCAGCTTGGGGAGCACACGATCAACCCATGAAAATCACCGGAACCGCCATCAAATTGGGCATCTTCGCATTGGTGCTGTTGCTGTTCACCGCGGTCATCATCGTGGTGTTCGGTCAGATCCGGTTCGACCGCACCAACGGCTACTCGGCGATCTTCAGCAACGCCAGCGGTCTGCGCGAGGGACAGTTCGTCCGCGCATCTGGTGTAGAGGTCGGCAAGGTGTCCAAAGTCGAGCTCCAGGACGGCGGACGCCTCGCCCGCGTCGACTTCAACGTCGAACGTGACCTCGAGTTGTTCCAGGGCACGACGGCGTCCATCCGCTATTTGAACCTGATCGGCGACCGCTACCTGGAACTCAAGCGCGGCGACGACAACAAGCGCCTGCCTCCCGGCTCCACGATTCCGCTGGAGCGCACGGAGCCCGCGCTCGACCTGGACGCCTTGATCGGTGGCTTCCGCCCGCTGTTCCGGGCGCTGGACCCCGACAAGGTCAACAACATCGCCCAGTCGATCATCACGATCTTCCAGGGCCAGGGTGGCACCATCAACGACATCCTGGACCAGACCGCGCAGCTCACCTCCGCGCTGGCCGATCGCGACCAGGCCATCGGCGACGTGATCCGCAACCTCAACGCCGTTCTCGACACCACCGTCAAGCACCAGCAGCAGTTCGACGAGACGGTCGTCGACTTCGAGAAGTTGATCACGGGGCTGAAGAACCGCGCCGACCCGATAGCGACGTCGGTCGCCGACATCAGCGATGCGGCGGGCACCATCGGCGACCTGTTCGCCGACAACCGCCCGCTGTTGCAGAGCACCATCGGCAACCTCGAGGTGATCCAGCAGCCGCTCGTCGACCAGAAGGACGAATTGAACGACATCCTCACGCGCCTGCCGACTGCGCTGAAGATCATCGGCCGCGCGGGCGGCGTCTACGGCGACTTCTTCAACTTCTACGCCTGCGACGTCACGCTCAAGCTGCCCGGTCTGCAGCCAGGTGGACCGGTGCGCACGGTGAAGGTGTGGTCGCAGCCCACGGGTAGGTGCACGCCGCAATGAGAGTTCTGGAGGGGTCGGACCGCCTTCGAAGCGGGCTGATGGGCATTCTCATCACCCTGCTCGTCATCGGTGTGGGACAGAGCTTCACGAGCGTGCCGATGCTGTTCGCGGAGCCGACGTACTACGCGCAGTTCTCCGACACCGGCGGCCTCAACGGCGGTGACAAGGTCCGCATCGCCGGCGTCGACGTCGGGCTGGTGAAGTCGTTCGCGATCGACGGCGACAAGGTCAAGATCGGCTATACGCTCGGCGGCACGCAGATCGGCACCGACAGCCGCGCCGCCATCCGGACCGACACGATCCTCGGCCGCAAGACCCTCGAGATCGAGCCGCGTGGCACCGAGGCGCTGAGGGCCAACGGCGTTCTGCCACTGGGCCAGACGACCACGCCGTACCAGATCTACGACGCGTTCTTCGACGTGACGAAGGCGGCGTCGGGCTGGGACACCGAAACCGTCAAGCGGTCGCTGAACGTGCTCTCGGAGACCATCGACCAGACGTATCCGCACCTGAGCGCGGCCCTCGACGGGGTCGCCCGGTTCTCCGACACCATCGGTAAACGCGACGAAGACGTGCGCAAGCTGCTGGCCAACGCCAACAAGATCGCGGGCGTCCTCGGTAACCGCTCCGAGCAGATCAACGCGCTGCTCGTCAACGCGCAGACCCTGCTGGCCGCGGTCAACGAGCGCAGCTACGCCGTCACCATGCTGCTGGAGCGCGTCAGCCAGTTCTCGGCGCAAGTGGCGGGCTTCGTGAACGACAACCCGAACCTCAACCGCGTGCTGGAGCAGTTGCGGGTGATCAGCGACATCCTGCGGGACCGCAAGTTCGACTTCGTCGACGTGCTGTCCACGCTGAGCAAGTTCACCGCATCGCTGGCCGAGGCCATCGCGTCGGGCCCGTTCTTCAAGGTCATGCTCGTCAACCTGCTGCCGCCGTGGCTGTTGCAGCCCTTCGTCGACTCCGCGTTCAAGAAGCGCGGTATCGACCCGGAAGAGTTCTGGCGCAACGCGGGCCTGCCGTCGTGGCGGTTCCCGGATCCGAACGGCGCGCGTCAACCCAACGGTGCACCGCCGCCGGGACCCGAGGTGCTCGAAGGCACGCCGGAGCATCCCGGACCCGCAGTGGTCGCAGGGCACCCGTGCTCGTACACGCCGACACCGGAGAACCTGCCGCGACCGGGCGACCCGCTGCCGTGCTCGCACCTGTCGACCGGCCCGTTCGGACCGAACCCGTATTCGAACCCACCGGGCCAGGGGTACACGCTGCCGGATGTGATCACGTCGCCGCCGAACCCGAACGGCCCCGGCTTCACGCCTGGCGTGCCCGCCGCCGCCGTCCCCGGCCAACTGCCGCCGGACATGGGTGGCGTGCCCGCGGCGCTGCCGCCCGCGCCGCCGGGGGCACGCACCGTGCCGGTCGGACCGCTGCCTCCGGAGGGACCGGACTTCACGCCCGGCATCGCACCGCTGCCGCCGGCGCTGACCGGTCCGCCGCCGCCACCGGGACCCGGTCCCGATCCGGGCCCCGCCGGAACGGCGCCGCTGCCAGGCAATCCCCCGTACCTTCCACCGGGTTCGCAGAGCGGATCGGGAGGGTAGAACATGTCAACGATCTTCAATGTGCGAAACCTGAAGCTGCCGAACGTTTCTCGGACAGCGGTGATCGTCGGAGCGCTGGTGGTCGTGCTGGCGCTGATTGCCGGTATCGTCGGCTGGCAGCTGTACAAGAAGCTGACCTACAACACCGTCGTCGCGTACTTCCCGCAGACGCTGGCGCTGTATCCCGGTGACAAGGTCCAGATCATGGGCGTCAAGGTCGGCACGATCGATTCGATCGAGCCTGCCGGCGACAAGATGAAGGTCACCTTCAACTACGCCAACAAGTACAAGGTCCCGGCGAACGCCACCGCGTCGGTGCTCAACCCGAGCCTCGTCGCGTCGCGCACCATCCAGCTGTCTCCGCCCTACACCGGCGGACCGGTGATGGAGAACAACGCCACGATCCCGATCGACCGCACGCAGGTTCCGGTCGAATACGACGAACTGCGCGACTCGATCAACCGGATCCTCACCGACCTGGGACCGACGCCCGACCAGCCCAAGGGCCCGTTCGGCGACGTCATCGAGTCGTTCTCCGACGGCCTCGCAGGCAAGGGCGAGCAGATCAACAAGACGCTGACCGGCCTCTCGGAGGCGGTCACCACGCTCAACGAGGGCCGCGGCGACTTCTTCGCGGTGGTGAAGAGCCTTGCGCTGTTCGTCAACGCGCTCTACAAAAGCGATCAGCAGTTCGTCGCGCTGAACAACGACCTCGCGCAGTTCACCAACTCGTTCACCAACACCGACCAGGAACTCGCCGACGCGCTGCGTGACCTCAACGAGCTGTTGACGACCACACGCCGGTTCATCGGCGAGAACGGGGAAGTGCTCGCCCACGACATCAACAACCTCGCCGAGGTGACGAACGCGATCCTGCAGCCGGAACCGCTGGACGGTCTGGAGACCGGTCTGCACGTGTTCCCGAACCTGGGCGCGAACCTGATGAACATCTCGTCGCCGAACGCGGGCGGCATCGTCGGCCTGCCGACCATCGCGAACTTCGCGAACCCGATCCAGTTCATCTGCAGCTCTATTCAGGCAGGCAGCCGGCTGGGCTACCAGGAGTCCGCGGAACTGTGCGCGCAGTACCTGGCGCCGATCCTCGACGCGATCAAGTTCAACTTCCCGCCGATCGGCATCAACCAGTTCGTGACGGCGATGACGCTGCCCAAGCAGATCTCGTACTCCGAGGACCGGCTGCATCCCGCGCCGGGCTACAAGGACACCACCGTGCCGGGCATCTGGTCGCGTGACACGTTGTTCTCGCACGGCAACCACGAGCCGGGCTGGGTGGCCGCACCCGGTATGCAGGGCATCGAGGTGCAGCCGCACACCGAACGCAACCTGACGCCGGAGTGCCTCGCCGAGCTGCTCGGTGGACCGGACTGCGTGATCCCCTCTGCGCCACCTGCATTCGGCGTGAACAACGGCAGGCTGCCAGGGCCGCCGAACGCCTACGACGAGACCAACCCGTTGCCGCCGCCGTGGTACCCGCAGCCGGGACCGCCGCCGGGTCCGGCACCGGGCGTCATCCCCGGCGATCCACTCGGCGCCATCGCTCCGGCACCGCCCGCCGCACCCGCAGTCGCTCCGGCACCGCCGGGACCGCCGCTGCCCGCTGAAGCTGGAGGGGGCTAATGACCCGCCGTAAGTGGAGCCGCATCGCACGGCGCACCGCCGGGCTGTTGGCTGTCGCCCTCGTCGCGACATCCTGCGGCAACTGGCGCGGCATCTCGAACGTGCCGCTGCCCGGTGGCCCCGGCACCGGACCGGACCACATGACGGTCTACGTGCAGATGCCGGATACGTTGGCGCTCAACGTGAACAGCCGCGTGCGTGTTGCCGACGTCTACGTCGGCCGGGTCCGCTCGATCGAGCTGAAGAACTGGATTGCCACGCTGACCCTCGACCTCGAGCCGTCGGTGAAGCTGCCGGAGAACACGCTGGCCAAGATCGGCCAGACCAGCCTCCTGGGTAGCCAGCATGTGCAACTCGACCTGCCGCCGGACCCGTCGTCGCAGCAGCTGAAAAGCGGCGACACCATTCCGCTGAAGAACGCGTCGGCGTTCCCGACGACGGAGCGGGTGCTGGCCAGCATCTCCACGATCGTGCGCGGCGGCGGTATCCCGAACCTCGAGGTGATCCAGACCGAGGTGAACAATCTGCTGACCGGACGCGCGGATCAGATCCGTGAGTTCCTGAACCGGTTGGACACCTTCACCGACGAACTCAACCAGCAGCGCAACGACATCACCCGGGCAATTGATTCGACCAACCGGTTGCTGAACATCGTCGGTCAGCGGACCAACACCCTCGACCGGGTGCTGACCGAATTTCCGCCGCTGATCAAGCATTTCGCCGATACCAGGGATCTGTTCGCCGACGCGGTGGAGTCGCTGGGCCGGATCAGCAAGGCGGCCGACGACGCGTTGGGCCCGACAAGCGCCAACCTGCACACCAACCTGCAGAACCTGCAGCGTCCGCTCAAGCAGCTGAGCAAGGCGTCGCCGTACCTGCTCGGTGCGCTGAAGTTGTTGCTCACCGCGCCGTTCAGCATCGAGAACTTGCCGAAGGTGGTTCGCGGTGACTACATCAACGTGTCGCTGAACGTCGACCTGACGCTGAGCTCACTGGACCAGGGCTTCCTGAGCGGCACCGGTGTCGCGGGCATGCTGCGCGCACTCGAGCAGGCATGGGGCCGCGACCCGGCGACCATGATGCCCGACCTGCGCTACACGCCGAACCCGCACGACGCGCCCGGCGGACCACTAGTGGAAAGGGGTGAGTGAGCAATGTTGACGCGGTTCATCAAGTTCCAGCTGATCCTGTTCACGATCCTCACGATCCTGGCGCTCGTCGTGCTGGGCTGGTACTACCTGCGGGTGCCCAGCCTGGTCGGCATCGGCCAGTACAAGCTGTTCGCCGACCTGCCGCGGTCGGGCGGTCTGTACGCGACGGCCAACGTGACCTATCGCGGTACACAGATCGGCAAGGTCACCGCCGTCGAGCCGACCGAGCGCGGTGTGCGGGCGACGATGAGCATCGACAACTCGTTCAAGATCCCGGCCGACGCCACCGCCAACGTGCACTCGGTTTCGGCGATCGGTGAGCAGTATCTCGACTTGGTGTCGACGGGTAACCCGGGCCGGTTCCTCAGCAACGGCCAGATGATGGGATGCCCGGAGGTGCCCGGCGACCGCGCCAAGCAGTTGGTGGAGGAAGGCAAAGAGGTCTGCCCGGAGGCGATGGAAGACAGCACGGTGCCCAGTGAAGTGGGCCCCGCGCTCGACGCGGCCAACCGCGGCCTCGCAGTGCTGCCGAAGGAGAAGATCGACTCGCTGCTGACCGAAACCTCAAAGGCCGTGGGCGGATTGGGTCCGGGTCTGCAGCGGCTCGTCGACGGTACAACGAACCTCGCGCAGGGCTTCCAGGAGAATCTGCCACAGGTCGACGACATCATTCAGAACGCGACCCCGATCCTGCAGAGCCAGGTCGACTCCGGTGACAACATCGAGCAGTGGTCGCGCAACCTGAACATCCTCGCCGCACAGTCCGCGTCGGAGGATCAGGCGTTGCGCAGCGGGCTGCAGCAGGCGGCGCCGACGCTGGATCAGGTGACGGCGACGTTCAGCGACGTCCGCGAGTCGTTGCCGCAGACACTGGCCAACCTCGAAGTCGTCATCGACATGCTCAAGCGCTACAACAAGGGTCTCGAGCAGGCGATGGTGATCCTGCCGCAGGGCGCCACCGTGGCCCAGGCGGGCACGATCTTCGAGAACGAGGGTCTGCTGCACTTCGGGCTGTCGATCAACCAGCCGCCGCCGTGCCTGACGGGCTTCCTGCCCGCCTCGGAGTGGCGGTCGCCGGCCGACACCAGCATGGCGCCGTTGCCGTCGGGCACCTACTGCAAGATCCCCAAGGATGTGCAGAACGTGGTCCGCGGTGCCCGCAACTACCCGTGTGCCGACGTGCCGGGTAAGCGGGCGGCGACGCCGAAGGAGTGCCGCGACAACAAGCCGTACATCCCGCTGGGCACAAACCCGTGGTACGGCGACCCCAACCAGATCGTGAACTGCCCGGCCCCCGCGGCCCGCTGCGATCAACCGGTCAAGCCCGGCTACGTGATCCCGGCGCCGACCGTCAACAGCGGGACCAACCCGCTGCCCGCCGACCAGTTGCCTCCCGGTGGGTCACCACAACCGGTCAGCGATCCGTTGACCCCGCCCAACCAGGGCACCGTGCAGTGCAGTGGACAGCAGCCCAACCCCTGCACGTACACTCCGGCACCAGGCAGTGCGGTCTACAGCCCGACAAGCGGCGAGGTCGTTGGGCCCGACGGCGTGAAGTACTCCGTCAGCAACTCGAAGAACCCAGGAGACGACGGATGGAAGGAGATGCTGGCACCCGCCAGCTGAACCCCACCGATGCTGAGGACGCGCCAGACGATTCGGTAGCGGTATCCGAACAAGAGCAGACAGACCAGGACCAGGACAGCACAGCCGCCGAGCAGACAACCCCGGACGCAGAGGCGCCGGAGGGTGTCGAGGAACTCGCAATCGCGCTGGATGTCGATCGCCGACCACCGCGGCTTGGCCGCGGGTGGGTGGTTTCGATCTGCGCCGGCCTGCTCGTGCTCACCGTCGCAGCCGTCGTCGGCGGCATCCTGTTGATTCGTGACAACCGGAGCATCGAAGAGGTCGCTCGCAACGATGCGGCCGCGCTGCAGGCCGCCAAGGAGTGCGTGGCCGCGCTGCAGGCCCCCGACACCGCCGCGATGTCCGCCGCGCAGATGAAGATCATGGAGTGCTCCACCGGCGCGTTCGGGGCACAGGCGGCCACCTTCGGCGGCATCCTCGTAGAGGCGTATCAGGCGGCCAACGTCAAGGTCGCGGTGTCCGACATGCGCGCGGCCGTGGAGCGCCACGACCCGAACGGATCGGTGCAGGTGTTGGTGGCGCTGCGCGTCAAGGTCACCAACTCCGATGTGGCAGACCAGGAGTCGGGCTACCGGCTGCGGGTGACGATGACGCCGGATCAGGGTCGTTACCGGATCGACAAGCTGGAACAGGTCACGTCGTGACGGCTGTTCTCGACGCGAGCACACAGCCGGCGGCAGACGAACCGTCGTCGGCGCAGGAGCTGGCGTCGTGGCCGGCGCGGGCAGGCGCGCTTTCGCTGGACGTGCTGCTTCCCGTGGGTGTGCTCGCCGTGCTGGGTCCCCTGGTGGTGACCGCTCCTCAACGCGGCTGGCTGTGGTGGGTGTACATCGTCACGGCCGGGATCGTTGTGCTGCTGTTGTTGGCCAATCGGTGGCTGCTGCCGACCGCGACGGGCTGGAGCCTCGGGCGCGCGGTGTGCGGCATCGGGGTGGTGCGCCGGGCCGACGGCAAGCCGGCCGGCTTCGTTCGGCTGATGCTCCGCGACGTCGCGCACCTGCTCGACACCGCGGCGTTGTTCATCGGGTGGCTATGGCCGCTGTGGGATTCGCGCAATCGGACATTCGCAGATCTGTTGCTGCGCACCGAGGTTCACCGGGTCGACCGGCCGGACCGGAACATGCGCAGACTGGCGGCGAAGATCCTCGCGCTGGCTGTCGTGGTGTGTGCGGCGTGCGTGGCATTGAATTACTTCGTGGTGTACCGCCACGAGCGTGCGGTCGATCAGGCGCGCGCCGAGATCGCCGATCAGGGTCCGAGGATCGTCGAGCAGATGTTGAGCTACAACGTCGACACCCTCAAAGACGACTTCAACAGGGCCCAGTCGCTGGCCACCGACAGCTACCGCTCGCAGCTGGTCGCTCAGCAGGAGGCGGTGGAGAAGGCCGGTGCCACGTCCAATGAGTACTGGGCGGTGAGCAGCGCCGTGCTGAACACGGATGCCGAGCGGGCCACGATGCTGCTGGCGATGCAGGGCCAGCGCGGCACGAACCCACAGGAACTGCGCTTCATCACCGCGACGCTGCGGGTCGACTTCGACAAGGGCAGCGACGGCAAGTGGCGGGTGGCGGGCCTGAGCGTGCTGAAGAAACCCCTGATCGAACAGGCGCCGCAATGAGCCCACGCCGCAAGATCGACGCCGCAGAGCCCGAGCTCTACACCGCGCCGCCGCCGAAACCGCCACGGCGGTGGGGACTTCCGCTGGTCGCGAGCCTCGCGGGGGTGTTGATCGCCGCGGCCGTCACCGCCAGCACATTGATGCTGATATCCCACGAGACGGATCGCAGGACCCAGGTGCGCGACGCCGACGTCCTCGGCTACGTGAAGTCGTTCATGACGACGTACACGACACTCGACCCGTATCACGCGAACTACTACGGGGACCGCATTCAGTCGCAGGCCACCGGCGACTTCGCCAAGATGTTCAAGGAGCGCATCAACGAGATCCTCGTTCAGGTGGCGCGTGTGGAGCCCACCCAAGGCACCGTGTTGGATGCCGGAGTGCAGCGCTGGAAGGACGACGGCAGCGTCGACGTCCTGGTCGCCACGAAGATCTCCAGCAAGGACCCCGGCGGTAAGACCATCGAGAGTGGAAACCGTTGGGTGGTAACGGCAAAGAAGGAAGGGCAGCTGTGGAAGATCAGCCAACTGATTCAGGTGATCTGACCACGGATGCGGCCGCGTCGAGCCCACGTGGACGGCACCGGATGCCCAGCGGCAAGAAACTCCGGTCCGCGAAGTCCGAGCCCGAGACGTCGGCGTCGGAGATCGCCGAACCGACGACGTCCAGCGCTGAGGAGTCATCCGAAGACGTGGCGGCGACCGAAGAAGCACCCGCCGAGGAGGTTGCCCCCGAGGAGGCGTCGCCGACGAAGAAGCCTCGCCGAAAGTTCTTCGGGCGCCGACAGACTCAGCCCGCCGAGGCGGCTGTGCCCGCCGAGGAGAAGGTCGACGACGCGACGGTCGAGGTCGAGACGCCGACCGAGGACGCACCCGAAGAGCAGGAGCCGGCGGACGGCGAGGCCGCGGCAGAGGATCCCGTTCTCGTCCCGCACCAGCCGGCGGGCAAGCGGCTGAAGATCGCCGCCGCGGCGGCTGCCGTCCTTTTCGTCGCGGGCGGCGCGTTCGTCGGCGCGACGGCGCAACCGGTGATCGCGAACAGCGCACTCGTCGAGACCAAGTTGAACATCGCCCGCACGGCGGCCAACGCCATCACCACGCTGTGGTCGTACACGCCGGAGAACATGGATTCGCTCGGCGAGCGCTCGGCCAAGTATCTGTCCGGTGACTTCGCGTTCCAGTACAAGAAGTTCATCGACTCGATCGCGGCGACGAACAAGCAGGCGCAGGTCACCAACACCACGTCGGTGCTCGGCACCGCGGTCGAGTCGGTGAACCAGTCGGAAGCATCGGCCATCGTCTATACCAATTCGATTGCGACCAGCCCGGTTTCGAAGAACATCCCGTCGTTGCGCTACCTCTCGTATCGCCTGGAGATGAAGCGGGACCGATCCGACTGGCGCATCACACGGATGACGACGATCACCACGCTGGACCTCACCCCGCAGCTGTAAGGCCGCCGGTCCGTGCCCGTCACCTCTCCGATCTCTCATCGGCTCACGGTGATCGGCCTGCTGCTGCTGACGTTCGGCACCGGCATGATCGACGCGATCAGCGTCCTGGTGCTCGGCCACGTGTTCGTCGCCAACATGACGGGTAACGTCGTATTCCTCGGCTTCTGGTTTGCGCAGCAGACCGTGGTGGACATGACGGCCGCGGTCGTCGCGTTCGTCAGCTTCCTGTCGGGTGCGGTACTCGGCGGGCGGTTCTCCCGCCACCTCCAGCACGACACCCGACACTGGATGGCGGTGTCCCTCGGGGTGGAATGCCTTCTGCTGGTGACGTTGTCGATACTGGCGGGCACCGGTGTCCTCGACTATCACGACGACAGGAAGCTGATCCTGATCGCGGGTCTTGCGGTGGCGTTCGGCAGTCAGAACGCGACAGCGCGGCAGTTCGGCATCCAGGAACTCAGCACGACGGTGCTGACGTCGACGATCGTCGGATTGGGCGTGGACAGCAGGCTGGCAGGTGGTAAGGGCGAGCGCGGCTGGCTGCGTCTCTCGGTGGTGCTGACGATGTGCGCAGGCGCGGTCGTGGGTGCGACGCTGTCGCGGTTCATGGTGGCTCCGGTGATCGCGATCGTGGCCGCCCTGGTCGCGGCGACCGCCGTTCTGTTCTGGTTCGGGCCGCCGGAGCCGGACGACGGATAGGGTCACGACTATGCCAACAGTTCTCGTCACCGGCGCGGCCCGGGGCATCGGCAAGGCCATCGTCGAGCATCTGGCGTCGACCGGGTGGGACGTGATCGCCGGCGTGCGCAACGAGCAGGATGCCAACGCGATCACCCACGTCAACCCGCAACGGGTGTCGGCCGTCATCCTCGACGTCACCAACGCCGACCACATCGCCAAGCTGGCCGATGCGCTGCCGCCCCGCCTGGACGCGGTGGTGAACAACGCGGGCGTCGCGGTCGGCGGTCCGGTCGAGACGGTGACGCCCGAGGAATGGCGAAAAATACTGGACGTGAACGTCATCGGACAGTTCGCGGTGACCCGCGCGGTGCTGCCGAAGCTGCGGGAGTCACACGGTCGGGCGTTGTACATCTCGAGTGTCAACGGTCGGCTCGCGATGCCGATGCTGGGGCCGTACTCGGCGTCGAAGTTCGCGTTGGAGGCGGGATGCGATGCGCTGCGGGTCGAATTGCGACCGTGGGGTGTCTCGGTCGTGCTGATCGAACCGGCGCAGACCGACACCGACATGTGGCGAACGGCCGGGGACATGGTGGAGCAGATCGAAGCGGACCTGTCACCGCAGGACCGCGACCTGTACGCCAAGCACATCGCCGGCATGAAGAAGTTCGTCCCGCGGGCACGGAAGATGGCGTCGCCGACGTCGAAGGTCGTCGCGGTCGTTGAGGAGGCGCTGACCGCCCGCAGGCCGCGGGCTCGCTACGTGGTCGGCTTCCTGCCGAAGATCCAGACCGTATTGCTGACGAATCTTCCTGCGGCGCTTCGCGATCGGCTGATGACCATGGTGGTCGGATTACCGCGCCGGCCGCGTGGCTGACTTCGTCAAGACCAACGACGCCGCGCCGAGCGGGTTCTTCGCACTCGAGGCGGCCGGGCTGCGCTGGCTCGCCGTTGACGGCGGCGTGCCGTGCGCTCGGGTGGTGAGCTACGACGAGCGGTCGCTGACGCTGGGGCGGTTGCTGTCGGTGACGCCGACACGGGAGGCGACGAGGGAGTTCGGATCCCGGCTGGCCGCGACACACCATGCGGGCGCACCGCTGTTCGGGTCGGGCCCCGACGGCTGGAACAAGGACGGCTACTTCGGCCCGCTCGCCGAGCCGTTGCCGATGTCGTTGTGGGGACACGAGAGGTGGGGCGAGTTCTACGCCGAGGAGCGGCTACTGCCGATGGTGCGACTCGCGGAGTTCCGGCTCAGCGATGCGACGGTTCGCTCGGTAGAGGCGGTGATCGAGCGCTGTCGTGCAGGCGACTTCGACGACGGTGACCCGCCCGCGCGGATTCACGGCGATCTGTGGAGCGGCAACGTGATGTGGACGCCTGATGGAGTCGTGTTGATCGACCCCGCGGCGCACGGCGGGCATCGCGAAACGGACCTGGCGATGCTGGCCCTGTTCGGCTGCCCGTATCGCGATGAGGTGATGACGGGATACCAGTCGGTGAGGCCGCTGAGGGCCGGATGGCAGGACCGGGTCGGGCTGCATCAGCTGTACCCGCTGCTCGCGCATGTCGTGCTGTTCGGCGGTGGCTATGCAGGGCAGGCGGAGGCGGCGGCGGAAAGCGCGCTGGCGTATGCGGAGGGTTGATCGGTAGCCAGCTAACGACGAGATGCCGTTTGCTACGGGCAATCTAATTAACTAGGGTGCCCATTTCAGTCGGTGTCCCGCAGATGGGACACATGTTTCGCCATAGACAGGCTGGTGCGGAATCCGAAGCTCCATTCGATCATGTCGCACCCGGCAACCATGTCGGCCACATCGACTTCTAGCAACGTATCGCCGGAGAGAAAGTGACAGTTGCTGCCAGAAGTGACAAATGCCGCTGCGATGACTACTAGCAGCGAATATCTATTGACGCACGTTTCAGCAACCTGTTGCTTTCTGCGCTCGATGGACAGAGGAGAAAATCATCAGCAATTTTGTGACAGCGATCACAAACGTGTTACGGTGCCTGAGAGCAACCTGAGACCACTGAGGGGAAGGGCCGGTCCGATGGCATCGAAGCACAGGAGTTCGAAGTCGCGTAAACGCGTTAGCTCTCGCGGCAAGCATCGCGCGCAACGAACACCGGCCACGTCGACGGCGGGCAAGGTCGTCGTCGGAGCGCTTGCAAGCGGTGCGTGCGCCACCGCGTTCATGGGTGCATCCGCAGGTACCGCCAACGCCGCGTGCGCCGCGATAGGCGGTCTCGGACACCTCGGTGACAACAGCTGCTCGGCGACCGGACAGGGGAGTTGGGCGATCTCGTTCCTCCCGGGCAGCACGGCCCACGCGAACGGCGTGAACAACGGCGCCCTGGCGATCGGCTGGAACAACGCCGCGTCTTCGGAGGTCGGGTCGGGCAACGTCTCGACGGCGCTCGGCATCGGTAACGCCGCGACTGCCCTGATCGCCGGCAACGGCAACTGGAACAGTGCGATCGGGATCAACAACAACGCCTCGTCGACCGGCCTGATCGGCATCGGGGCCGAGGGTGATCCCGTTTACGTCGAATCGAGCGGAAACAACAACCGCAACACCGCATTCGGCATCGGCAACACGGCGGCATCGCTGCTCGGCAACGGCAACAACAACACGGCCGCCGGCCTGTTCAACGCCGCCGGCTCGATAGGCACGCCCGGAATCGAAGCGACGGTCGGATCGATCACGGGAGCCATCGACTCGACCGGCAACAACAACAACAATTCAGCGCTCGGGATCGGCAACATCGCGCTCACCGCGCTCGGCAACGACAACAACAACTTCGCGGCGGGCCTGCTCAATCAAGCGGCGACTGTCGGCACCCCTGGGGTCGACGTCGAAGCCGCCCTCGATGCTGCGACCCTCGCCAGCTTGCTCGGCCTGGATCTCCCCGACAACCTCCCACTCGACCTTGTGGATGTGACCGCTGGACTCGACGCCGACGCAACAGGCAACGGCAACAACAACTTTGCCGTCGGGGTGCTCAACACGGCGCTGACGGTCCTCGGGAACAACAACAACAACATCGCGGGCGGCATCTTCAACCAAGCCGCTACCGTTGGCACGCCGGGCATCGAGGCCTTACTGACGGCCGTCTTGAATCCCCCCATCGGTAACCCGGCGACCGTCCTCGAGGCGGCGTTGAACCTAGAGGCGACCGGTAATAACAACAACAACATCGGTCTCGGCCTGGGCAACACCGCGGCAACCCTGTTGGGCAACAACAACAACAACATCGCGGCGGGTCTGGTCAACCAGGCGATCACGGTCGGCACGCCGGGCATCAGCCTCATCGCCGACTCGATTCTTGGGCCGCTTGCCAATGTTCAGGCCAGCGCAACAGGCAACGGCAACAACAACTGGGGTGTCGGCGCGGGCAACACCACCGCCACCCTGCTGGGCAACGACAACAAGAACACCGCACTCGGCGCGCTCAACCAGGCGGTGACGGTCGGCACCCCGGAGATCGCGGCGAACGTTCTCGACCTCGTCGACGCCACCGTCACCGGTACCGGAAACGGGAACGAGAACACCGGTGTCGGCATCGGCAACACCACCGGCACGGTGTTCGGCAACGAGAACAAGAACATCGCCGCCGGACTCAACAATTTGGCCGCGACCATCGGGACGCCGGGCGTCGAACTCAACGGCAACACACTCTTCAACCCGACCGGCAACAAGAACAAGAACTTCGCGTTCGGCAAGGACAACGTCGCGACCACCACACTCGGCGACCTGAACAAGAACATCGCTGCCGGGATCAACAATGTGGCATCGACGCTCAACGGCGTGGCCAACAAGGTCAAAGCGATCGGCATCAACAACACGGCGACCGCGAACAACGTGGACAACCAGAACGTCAGCGCGGTCGGCAAAGACCAAACGGCACCCTAGCCAGCGAGCGGGCCCTAGTTGAGGGCTAGGGCCCGCTCGACCAACTCCGACAACACCGGCGCGAGCACCCCCGCGTACTCCGTCGTGACGTGATTGTCGTCGCGGTACACCAACGTGTTGCCGACGATCACAGGACACCGCTGCGCCGTGCAGAAAAACTCCGACAGGTCGGCGTACTGACCGCCGCCCGCTGCCGTCGCCGCGGCCTCCGCCGCGATGCCGGCGTCGTTGAGGCCCTCCGCTCGCGACGGCGCGCACGCATCCGCGTCGTCCATGTGCGCCGACACGCACGTCGGCACCGTCGAATGTGGATCCGGCACCTGGCTCAGCACCAAAACCTCTGCGCCCGTTGCCCGTAGCGTCTTCACCACCAGGGTCAACTTGTCCAGCCATTCCTTGTCGTAGCTCGTGAATCCGAAGTCCGCGCCGTACCGGCGTGACATGTCGAGCACGATCACCTGTGGCGGTTCCCGATACAGCCGCGCCATCATGGAGCCGCGCCACTGATCGCATTCGGTGAACTTTCGGCCGAGGTATGGGCTGTCGGTCGGAATGTCAAGGAACGGGCACAGCACCTTGCTCATCGTCTCCAGACGCCAATGCCGTTCCTGCGCGATGGGTTCCAGCGCAGGCTGCCACATCGCCGCGTGGGAATCGCCGACCAGCGCCACCGTGGTGGATGACCCGACGTCGCCCGACGCGCATTCGGGCGCAGCCACGTCCTCCCACGACAGCACGCAGCCGTTGACGAACACCTCCGGCCGCGCGATCGCATTCAGTGCCGGTGTCAGGTTCGCAGGCACCGGACGTGGTTGCGTCGACTTCGCCACTGCCGCCAGCACCTGATCTCGCACCGACATCGGCGGGGGAGCCTCGCGTGACGACGGCCCGGCCGGTTGCCCCGGGGCGACCGGCGCCGCGGCCAACCCGTGACCGACGGGAACAGGCCGCACCACCAACAACACCAGGCAGGTGGCCACAGCAGCGGCCGTCAGGGCCACACCCACCGCCAAACTCCGCTGCGCCGAACCCTTCATCGACGCCGCGAACCGCACCGGGTTCTCGATCAGATGCAGCGTCAGGGCCGCGAGCCCGAGCGACACCGCCACCATCGCCAACTTGCCTGCAAGGCCGAGTTCATGGCCGAGAACCGCAGGCGCGAGCAGCAGCACCGGCCAGTGCCACAGGTACCACGAGTACGACAGCCTGCCGATCGACCGCATCGCCGGCTTCGACAAGAACCGTCCGATACCCAGATCCGGTGTGGCGCAACCGGATCCGATGATCAGCGCGGTGCCGAGCACCGGCAGCAGCGCCGTCGTGCCCGGATAGGGCGTGCCCGTGCCGATCTGTGTACAGGTGACGACGATCAACACCAAGCCGCCCCAACCGGCCATCGTGGCCGACAGCCTCGGCAGATGCCGCCACGCACCGGCCGTCAACGCCACCAGGCCACCGACCGCCAACTCCCAACCCCGCGTCGGCAGCGAGAAGAACGCCCACGACGGCCAACTCTGCGTCCACGCCATCGACAGGGCGAACGACAACGCGGCCACCAACCCCAGCGCGACGACGTACGGAGCGACCGACCGTCCGAACCTCGTCACCAGCCATGCCGCGCCGATGATCAATGCCGGCCACAGCAGATAGAACTGCTCCTCGACGCCCAGCGACCAGTAATGCTGCAGCGGCGACGGCGGCGCATCGGCCGCCAGGTAGTCGGTGCCCTCGATCGCGAACCGGTAGTTGCCGATGTACAGCGCACTGGCGATGCCGTCGCCGAGCACACTGCGCGCCTGCAGCGGCGGCAACAGCAACGCCGATGCCGCGCACGTCGCCACCAGAACCGTCACCGCCGCGGGCAGCAGTCGCCGCGCCCGCGCACCGTAGAACCGGGCCAGTCGCACGGTCCCGGAATCCGACGCCTCGCGCCACAGCAGCCCGGTGATCAGGAAGCCGGAGACGACGAAGAACACGTCGACCCCGATGAAGCCGCCGCCGACTCCCGGCACATCGGCGTGGAACAGAACCACCGCGACGATCGCGACCGCGCGCAGTCCTTCGATGTCGGGCCGAAAGTGTGTCCGCGACAGAACCGTCCGCCCGCTCGCCGGGGATTCGCGGCGGGAAACAGGGCGGGGCGCAGTCGCAACTCTGTTCACTCGAGCAACGATCGTCTCACGAGGCCCAGGCGTATCCCGGGATCAACGCGCTACCTGGCGAGCCAAGCCAACTCGCGGGGCAGTTTCTCCTCCCACGCGGCGACGTCATGGCCGCCGACGAACGACACGCCCGACGGTGGTCGGCGCAACGACGCGACGAACTGTTTGGTGGCCTCGTAGAACCGGTCGTTGGCGCCGCAGTCGATCCGCAGCGGGATCTCCGACAATGCCGGGGTGCCGTACACCGAGTAGGCGAACCAGTCCGCCGGCCCGTCGAAGGCCCGCTCCTGGATCGCCTCGGCGTAGTCAGTGAACAGCGCTGGGGCGACGGCGCAGATCGCCGCGGTCCGCCTGGCACCCAGCGCCCCGCCGAGCAGCAGCGCCCCGTAGCCGCCCATCGACCATCCGATGAAGCTGACCCGCGACGTGTCCAAACCCTTGCTCGCCAGCATGGGCAGCAGCTCGCGGAGCACCATCGCGCCGGAGTCCTCACCCGTCGCGCGCCGGTGCCACCATCCGTTCCCGCCGTCGACGGCCACGACCGCGAACGGCGGATAGCCGGCCCTCGCCAGTTCGGCCAGACCCGCTTCGACGCCCATGTTCATCACGCCCTCGGCGGTCATGTCGCGGCCGTGCAGTGCGATGACGGGACGCAGCGGTCGGGCGTAGCGACCGGGCGGAAGTGCGATCGCCCAATTGGTTTCGACACCGCCGCGCGCTGCGGATACGAACGATCCCGTCACCATCGTCGTCGTCGCATTGGCTGATGACGGCGTCGGTTGGTCCGGCGGCGCGCCCGATGCGGTCGCGAGGCCCAGCTGGAGTATCGGGTCGAACGCGCATGCTCCGGCGAGACCGGCGCCCAGCCGCAGGACTGTGCGGCGCGTCAGCTCTCCCATCCGCGTGTCAGGCGAACGCGAGCCAGCTGGGGAGCGCGCGCTCACGCGAATCGCAGAGCACCTGCCTGGTGTCGCAGCTGCCCTTGGGAACGCCCGCGCCACTCCACATTCCGCCGGTATCGCGCCGTAGCACGATCGCCGACGAGCCACCGCCGTCGAGCAGCACGGCGGTGTCGGAGCCCAGGCCGCGAAACAGATCCTGAATCTGGTCGGGGGTGTAGCTGCCGCCCTGGAACACGTACAGCTGGTCGTTGGTCCGGTTGTAGGCGATAGCGGTGCGTGCCGCGCTCGGACCACCGTCGTTGAGCTGTCCGGTGTCACCGGGCGCGAGCAGGCCGATGCCTGCGACCGCGACGAAGCGCGCGTTCTGGTCGAGCAGCTTCTGGATCACCGGCGTTGCGGAGTCATAGTCGTCGGGCCCCTTGGGCATGACGACATACGGCGCGCCGCCCGCCGGCAGGATCATGGTCGCCAGCGACGACCAGTGCTCGTTACCGCCCGACAGCCCCTGCTTGCCCGCGTAAGCCAGCGTGCCGGTCACCGCGGCGTTGGCTCTGCCCTGCCCGCGCGTGTTGTCGACGTACGCACCGAGCGGCGAGCTGCACTTGGTGTCGCGCCACGACCCGCCCTTCTGCCCGCGCACATCGAAGAAGTTCGCGTTGATGGCGATCGTCGGTTGGCCGAGCGCCTGCCACGCCTCCAGCGGCGCGTAGATCTCCGACGCCTGCCACAGGCCCTCGCCCGTACGTGCGCCGGGAGTGCGTTCGCACCGACCCTGGTAGCCCTGGTGGCTGTCGACCAGCAGTCGCGGCTGCAGCCGGGAGGAGGCGTTCTTGATGGTCATCAAGTGACCGCCGTTGTTCATCTCGTACCAGCCGCCGCCGGCATTGAGCATCGGGGCGGGATGGCCATCGCCGAAGTTGTAGACCAGATAAGACCCGCGCGTGTTCGCGATCGCGCCTGCGAGCAACGTCCGGCCGTCTGCCTTGGCGACCGGAGCGGCCGTCGCCGTCAGCCCAGCGCACAGCGTCAGCGCCGCGGCACAAGCCAGGAGCGTTCTGCTCCTCGCGTGCGCAGCCAACCGCCGACCGAACGCGGCACCCATCGACACACTGCCTCTCGAGCAAAAGACCAGGACACAAGACAACGTCCATCACACCAACCTCACAGTCAACTTCAGTAACAGCACTGTCACGATTGAATATCGGCCGCAGAAGGAGTGAATTCAGCCGCGGAGTGGGTAGTCCGATTCCGGTCGGACACACCTTTTCGGAAAGGGGCGGAAAATGATCGGAACCATCCTCAGTGCGTTGGTCGTCGGCGCGATCGTCGGCGCACTCGCGCGGCTCATCATGCCTGGCAAGCAGAGCATCGGGGTGATCATGACGATCGTGCTCGGTGTGCTGGGCTCGGTCATCGGATCCTGGCTGACCTACCAACTCGGGTATCAGAATTCGAACGGCGGGTGGGAGGTCATCCCGTTCCTCGTCGGTATCGTCGTCGCGATCATCCTGATCGCCATCTACGTCGCCGTGACGGGTCGCAAGAACACCAGGACGCCGACGGTGCGTTAACGCCCCGGGGGAGCCAATCGGTAGACGGCACCTGCGTAGTCGTCGCTGATGTAGACGGCGCCGCCCGGTCCGGTCACGGCCGCGACCGGGCGACCCCAGCGCGACCCGTCATCGTCCTGGAAGCCGCCGACGAGCGTCTGCTGATCGCCGAGGGCGCCGTCGCGATAGCGGAAGAACGACACCTCGGGTGCGCGCGGCGGCTGTCGGTTCCATGAGCCGTGGATGCCGACCAGCGCGCCGTCGGTATACGGCTCGGGCAGCACCCCGGTGGTGAACGCGAGGCCAAGCGGTGCCGAGTGCGCGCCCATGCTCTGCTCGACGGGCGGCAGAGCAGCGCAGTCCATCCGCGAGCCGTCCGCGTTCGTCGACATATCCCGGATGAACGGCAGGTTCGCCGGCCCGCCGTCGGGATTGCAGAAGGGCCAACCCAATTCGCGGCCGGGAGTCAGCCGCGCCAACGACTCGGGCGGATGCTCGTTGACGTACTGCATGTCGACGTTGCCGCTCGGGTCGGGCACGTTGTCGCGGTTGTTGACCGCGGTCCAGATCGAACCGTCGGGTGCGACGGCAAGGCCGGTGCCGTTGCGCACGCCCGTCGCGAACGGTTCAGCAGCGCCGCCGCCGGGCGGGATCCGCATGATCGTCGCGCGGGGCGGATCGGCGTCGCGGTCGGCGGCGGAGATGTTGCCGGTCGAGCCGATCGAGAAATACACCGCGCCATCGGGACCGACGGCGACGCTCTTCAGCGCGTGCGCGTAGGCGCCGCGAAGGTCGGGACTGCGCGCGTCGGGAAGATCGGCGGCGACGGTACGCGGATTGACCGCAGCGCCGTCGATGTAGTCGTACCTGTCGATCTGATCGCTTTCGGCGACGTACAGGGTCGAATCCGCGAATGCCATCCCGTGCGGCTGGTCGAGGCCGTCGAGCAGTGTCGACTGTTCCGGCGCAGCGCCAGGTTTCGGTGTCAACTTCACGATCTGTCCGGCCGAAGGCACGGATACCAGCAGGGCGCCGTCGGGCGTCCAGGCCAACAGGCGGGCCTTCGGAACGCGGGCCCACACGCTGATCGTCCAGCCCTCGGGGATCAACGCCTGCCGCGGTTCGTCGAGCGGTGACTGTGCGAAGTCGCCGGGGACGTCCAGCGGCACGGACACCAGCTTCGGTGAACCGAGCACCGGTGCGGCGGGGGTCGTCGGGGACGGGGGCGCGGGGGCCTGCTGCGGCGACACCGTCGAACATCCAGCCAGCAGAACAAGGCCGATAAGGCCGAGGGCGAACCCGTTACGCGGAGGCCAGATCGGCATGCATCTCCCAGACGAGGATCTCTGACGGTTCGGTCGCGGTGAGTCGGCGACCGCTTGCGGAGATGAGCCGGGCGGCGTCGCCCTCGTGCAATGCGCCTGCGTCTTCGAGCGTCACGGCGCCGCGGGCGACGAACAGGTGCAGATAGGGCGCGTCGGGCAGTTCGACGGAATCGCCTGCCTGCATCCGCGCGCCGTGCAGTGCCGCGTTCTTGTTGTGGATGCGGGTCGCCGCATCGCCGCCCCTGCCCGACGCGATCGTGGTCAACCCGCCGGCCAGCAGGCTGTCGTCGATCTCGGCCTGTTGGTAACCGGGCTCGATGCCCGCCTCGTCGGGAACAACCCACATCTGAACGAAATGCACTGGCTCGTTTGCGGATGCGTTGTTCTCGGAGTGCAGCACGCCGGTTCCCGCTGACATGCGCTGCGCGAGCCCGGGATAGATGACACCGGAATTGCCCATCGAGTCGCGGTGCTCCAGCGCGCCCTGCAAGACCCAGGTGACGATCTCCATGTCGCGATGCGGGTGCGTATCGAATCCCGCGGCGGGGGCGACCCAGTCGTCGTTGTTGACGAGCAGGAGCCCGTGGTGGGTGTTGTCGGGGTCGTAGTAGCCGGCGAAGGAGAACGAGTGCTTGGAGTTCAGCCACTCGGTCGTGCTCGCGCCCCGGTCAGCCGCTCGGCGGATGTCGACGGAGGCGCTCACCCAGCCCAGGGTAGCGAGCCTGTGGATAACTCCGCCGCCGCGGCGGAATTTGTCACTCACGGCCACGACGGTGTGGCCATGAAGATATGGCCGTTCATCGGGACCGAAGCGATCAGCAGCGGCGAACTGAGCCCGCGGACATTGAAGTCCGGCTATGACCGCATCTTTCGCAACGTCTATGCGCCAAACGGCAGGGTGTTGACCTCTGCCGACAAAGCCGTCGCCGCCTGGTTGTGGTCGGGACGGCAGGCCACTATGGCAGGCCTTTCAGCGGCAGCCCTCCATGGCACGCAATGGATCGACCCGAACAAGCCGGCTGAGCTGTACCGGAGAAACGGTAAGCCGACGACGGGCATCCTCATTCACCGCGACGAACTGCTCCCCGATGAATGTCAGCTCGTCCGCGACATATCGGCAACGACGCCTGCGCGGACCGCCTTCGACCTCGGTCGCCGCCCAGGTCGGACGATGGCGGTCGTTTACGTCGATGCCCTCGCAAACGCGACGGAATTATCACCGGACCCAATGCACGAGCTCATCGGGACGCACCCGGGCGTGCGTGGCTTGCGGCAGCTTCGCGAAGTACTAGAGCTGATGGATGGTGGCGCAGAGTCACCGCAGGAGACCAGGACGCGGCTGGTTCTCGTTGATGCCGATCTGCCGAAGCCGGAAACACAGATCTGCGTGGGCCGCTGGCGCATCGACATGGGTTATCGGGAGTTCAAGGTCGGCGTCGAGTACGACGGCGAACAACACTGGACTGACCCGCGTCGAAGAAGCCACGACATCGACCGGCACGCCGAGCTGTCTGCGCGCGGATGGATCATCATCAGGGTCAGCGCAGACATGCTGCGCTATCGGCGAGAAGTCATCGTGGAGCGCACGTGTGCCGCGCTGCGCGCTGCGGGTGCCGAATGGCCAGTTATCGCACGCATTTTGGGCGATTGCGTGGCATAAGTGGCCACTCGCGATCTACAGGGCGGGTGGCAGCCCGAAACTCGCGAACAACCCATCCGCGTGGAACGCCACCACATGCGCGACACCGCCCGGCCGCACATCGAGCACGTGCAGCTGGAACTCCTCGTGCTTACCCGTCTCCTTGTTGAGCATGTACAGGGCGGCGGCGGGCTGGCCGTTCGCGGTGACGGCCGTGAAACGTATATCGCCTGGCCCCTCTGCGGGGCAGTGCATTTTTGACAGTGCCACGATGTCGGCCGGCCCCTGATACCAGCCGTCGAACGGCGGCATCTCGAAGATCGCGTCCTCGGTGAACAGCGCAACCAGCTTGTCCATGTCGTAGGTCTCGAACGCCTCGATGTACTTGTCGAGCTGGTCCTTGGCCTCCGGTGTTTCAGGGGTCAACGCCTCACCGTCGTGTGTCGGCTGGGCGGCGTCGAGTTGCGCCCGCGCCCGCTGCAGCAGGCTGTTGACCGCGGCCGTCGACGCCCCGATGGCCTCACCGACCTCGGCCGCCTTCCACTGCAGCACCTCGCGCAGCACGAGCACGGCCCGCTGCCGGGGCGACAGATGCTGAAGGGCCGCGACGAACGCCAGCCGAACCGACTCGCGGGACTCCACGATCACCGACGGGTCGGACGGATCCTCCTTCGGCGAATCCGGCAGCGGCTCCAGCCAGGTGATCTCCCGGTGCTCGGCGATATCGCCCCTCGGATCCGAGGCGGCCTGCCCCAGCCCCGACGGCAATGGCCGTCGCTGCCGTCCCTCGAGCGCGGTGAGGCTGGTGTTCGTCGCGATCCGGTACAGCCAAGTCCGCACCGAGGATTTGCCCTGGAAGTTCTTGTACGACTTCCACGCGCGCAGGTAGGTGTCCTGAACCAGATCCTCAGCGTCGTGCACCGAGCCGGTCATCCGGTAGCAGTGGGCCAGCAGTTCACGTCGATAGCGCTGGGCATCGGCGAGAAAGGCATCTGCGGCGGCCGCCTCGTCAGCGGGTTCCAGGCTTTCTGCGAGCACGCTCACGCCGTCGAGCTTACGCAGGGTGCGCGGACGCGAGGAGCACCGACAACTTCAGCCAACTGGCCCTGACCGTTTTTGCCCCGTTAGCTAGTCTGCGCTGATGGTCAGTAGCCGACACGAGCGCTCCTTCGAAGGGGTCGGTGGCGTCCGCATCGTCTATGACGTGTGGGAGCCCGACGAAGAGGACTGCCGCGGTGTCGTGGTGCTGTGCCACGGCTACGCCGAGCATGCCCGCCGCTACGACCACGTCGCCAAGCGGTTCGGCGAGGCCGGGCTGGCCGTCTACGCCCTCGACCTGCGCGGCCACGGCCGCTCCGGCGGTAAACGGGTCTACCTGCGTGACATCTCCGAGTACACCGACGACTTCCACACCCTCGTCGGCATCGCCGCCGCCGAATACCCGGAGCTCAAGCGCGTCGTCCTCGGCCACAGCATGGGCGGCGGCGTCGTCTTCGCCTACGGCGTCGAACACCCCGACGACTACGCGGCGATGGTGCTGTCGGGACCGGCCGTCGCTGCTCAGGACGGCGTGTCGCCGATGCTGAAGATCGTCGCCAAGGTGCTCGGTCGGCTGGCGCCGGGCCTGCCCGTCGGGAATCTGCCCGCCGACGCGGTGTCCCGCGATCCCGCCGTCGTCTCCGCCTACGAGAACGACCCATTGGTCCACCACGGCAAGCTGCCCGCGGGTGTGGCCCGCGCGCTCATGGGAGTCGGCGAAACCATGCCGCTGCGCGCCCCCGCCCTGACGGCGCCGCTGCTCGTCGTGCACGGCGAGGCGGACAAGCTGATCCCGGTGGCAGGCAGCAGGCGTCTGATGGAATGCGTCGGGTCGAGAGACGCCGAACTCAAGGTCTACCCCGGGCTCTACCACGAGGTCTTCAACGAGCCCGAACGCGCACAGGTGCTCGACGACGTCACCTCGTGGATCGAGGCGCGGCTGTGAAAGCGCTTGCCGCGCTGATGCTTTCGCTGCTGGTGCTGCTGTCGGCGGGATGCTCGTCGGACGAGGACAAGACCCAGCAGCAGTGGGTGGAGGACGACGTCAGCTTCGAAGCCGACGGCCTGACCATCCACGGCACATACCGCCACCAGAAGGATGCGCCGCCTGGACCTGCCGCGCTGCTGATCTCCGAAAGCGGCAACACCGACCGCAACGGCGACAACGTCGTCGTCGGCAAGATCGGCAACATGCGCCAACTGGCCGAGGCGCTGTCCGACCGCGGCGTCGCGAGTCTGCGCTACGACAAGATCGGCACCGGCAAGACCGGCCTCGGCCCGTTCCAGCAGAAGCCGAACGACGTCGTCAGCGCCGTCTACACCTCCGGCGCCAAGGCCGCCGCGCGCTTCCTCGCCGACCAGCCAAGCACCGACAAGGACCGGCTGTCGGTGTACGCGCTGGGGGAGGGCACCGTGCACGCGATGGCGCTGGCAGACGACACCTCGCCGGGCGCACCGAAGATCCACTCGCTGGGCCTGCTGCAGCCGCTGTCCGGCCGCTACCTCGACATCATCACCAACCGGGTGCGCTCCGACGCCAGCCCCGAGACCTTGGCCACCTGGCTTGCCGCCGTCGAGGAGGTCCGCACCAAGGGCACCGTGCCCAAGGAACTGCCCGAGGGGCTCGGCGCGATCCTCAACCCCGGCAACGCGAAGGCCATCGTCGAGGCCGACAAGATCGACCCGGTCGCGCTCGCGGCCAAAATCCCCGCGGGTACGTCGGTGCTGTTGACGTGCTCGGACACCGATCGTCAGGCGCTGTGCAACACGATGAAGCCGCTGATCGACGCGCTGGCGCACACCGCGTTGACCGTCGTCGAACTCAAGGGCGTCAACCACGTGCTGCGCGACGACCCCTCCGACAGCATCGCCAACCTCGCCAAGGAAGCGCCGCTTTCTCCACAGCTTGTGAATGCACTCGACGGGTTTGTCACAAAGTAGTTTTAGTCTGGTCGGCGATGAGTGACGACAAGATGCTTGCCCGCATCGCCGCGCTGCTGCGCCAGGCCGAGGGCACCGACAACCCGCACGAAGCCGAAGCCTTCATGGCCGCCGCGCAGCGCCTCGCGACGGCGACGTCGATCGACCTCGCGGTCGCCCGTTCGCATTCCAACGAGCGCACCAAGGCGCAGACGCCGGTGCAGCGCACCATCACCATCGGCAATGCAGGCACCAGGGGGTTGCGGACCTACGTGCAGCTGTTCACCGTGATCGCCCATGCCAACGACGTGAAATGCGACATCGCGTCGAACTCGACGTTCGTTTACGCCTACGGGTTCGCCGAGGACATCGACGCCAGCCACGCGCTCTACGCCAGCCTGGTGATGCAGATGGTCAAGGCGTCCGAGGCCTACATCGCGTCGGGTAAGCATCGGCCCACCCCGACGATCACCGCGCGGATCAACTTCCAGCTGGCCTTCGGCGCCCGCATCGGTCAACGGCTGGCGGAGGCCCGCGAGGAGGCGCGACGCGAGGCCACCAAGAGCAAGACTCGGGAACCTGGTACGGCGATTGCGTTGCGGGACAAGGACATTGAACTGAGAGACTTCTATCGGCAGACGTCGGAGGCCCGCGGGACCTGGCGGCCGACCAGCGCGACGGCGGGTTACTCGTCGGCGGCGCGGCGGGCGGGTGACAAGGCGGCCCGACGGGCGCGGCTGGGCAACAGCGCCGAGATCAACGGCGCGCGCACCGCATTGAACCGGTGACGCGCGACTCCCAGCGATCGAAGGTCTACGCCGCAGAAGGCTTCGTGCGGACCCTGTTCGACCGCGCGGCAGAACACAGCAGCCGCACGATCGAGTTCTTCGGCACCAACCTCACTCTGCCACCCGAGGCCCGGTTCGCGTCCGTCGAGTCAGTGCAGAGCTATGTCGACGACGTGTTGGCGCTGGGACCGGTTCGCGAACGCTGGCCCGATGTCGCGGCGCTGGCCGTCCGGCCCAGGCGCGGGGTCACCGCCGCGCACTACGAGCGCGACGAGCACGGCGCCGCGATCGCGGTGCCCGAGCGACGGACGACATGGGCGCTGCGCGAGCTCGTCGTGCTGCACGAGATCGCCCACCACCTCTGCGATGCCGCACCGCCGCACGGCCCCGAGTTCGTCGCGACGTTCTGCGACCTCGCGGGCGCCGTCATGGGACCCGAGGCCGCGCACGTGCTGCGGGTCGTCTACGCCAAAGAGGGTGTGCGTTAACCGAGTAACGTCGGCCAGGTGAGTGAACCGGACCCCAAGGCGCTCGACGAGATCTTCACGCAGGTCCTGCACACCGAAGACGACGCGCTGCGCGCTGCACGGGAGTCGGCCGCGGCCGCCGACATGCCGCCGATCGAGGTGTCGGCCCAACACGGCAGGCTGCTGTCGCTGCTGGCGCGGATGTCGAACGCGAAGCGGGTGCTCGAGATCGGCACGCTGGCCGGTTACAGCACCATCAACCTCGCCCGCGGCGTCGGGCCCGACGGCCGTGTCGTCACCCTCGAATTCGAGCCACGGCATGCGGAGGTGGCGCGGCAGAACTTCGAGCGCGCCGGTGTCGCCGACCGCATCGAGATCATTGTCGGCGCCGCGCTGGACACGCTGCCGCGACTGGCCGAGCGCGGCGAGACGTTCGACATGTTCTTCATCGACGCCGACAAGGAGAACAACGTCGCCTATGTCGAGTGGGCGGTCGAACTCGGCCATCCGGGTTCGGTCATCGTGGTGGACAACATCGCGCGGATGGGACGGGTGTTGAACCCGGCCGACGACGACCATCAGGCCAAGGCCGTGCGGGCGATGTTCGACATGATCGGTTCGCACCCGCGACTGGATGCTGCCGCGATACAGACGGTTGGAACCAAGAATTGGGACGGCTTCGCGGTGGCCCTGGTCAAATAGCCAGGCTCGTGTGATCGGTCCCAATTAGCCAGGCTTACGATCGGCTCATGAAGACAGCTGTCGTCACCGGTGGAGCATCGGGCATCGGCCGCGCCATCGCGAAGCGCCTGGAAGCAGACGGCCACCACGTCGCCACTCTCGATCTGCAGCCGTCGGGATCCGACTTCGCCTTTACCGCCGATGTCACCGATCGCGCACAGGTCGACGCGGCTCTCGACAAGATCCGCAGCCAACTGGGCCCAGTGTCGGTCCTGGTGAATGCGGCTGGGCTGGACGGGTTTTCGCGTTTCGCCGACATCTCGTTCGACGTGTGGCAGCGGGTGCTCGATGTGAACCTCAACGGCGTCTTCCACTGCTGTCAGGCCGTATTGCCCGACATGGTCGACGCGGGCTGGGGCCGGATCGTCAACATCAGCTCCTCGAGCACGCACTCCGGCGTTGCGGGTATGGCGCACTACGTCGCCGCGAAGTCCGCCGTCAACGGCCTCACCAAGTCGCTGGCGCTCGAATACGGCCCGAGCGGGATCACCGTCAACGCCGTCCCGCCCGGCTTCATCGACACCCCGATGTTGCGCAGCGCCGAGAAGCGCGGGTTCACCGACGTCGAGAAGACGATCGCGGCGACGCCGGTGCGACGGATGGGCAGGCCGGAGGACATCGCGGCCGCCTGCGCGTTCCTGGTGTCCGAGGAGGCCGGCTACATCACCGGCCAGATCCTCGGCGTCAACGGCGGCCGGAATACCTAGCGCCACCGCGCTGTTGTGAGCCAGGTCATGTCCACTGTCAGCCACCACAGCCCCGCACCCGTAGCCAAACCGCTTCCGGGGCAATGGATTCATGGCTCGCCGTCGTCGAAACACAACACCGATCCCGACCTGCAGACGTACTGGTACGACGAGAACACCGTCATCCTGCGGCAGAACAAGGCCATCGACTACGAGGCGCCGTTCCTGTTCCTGCTGTTCGGTGAGGAGCGCGCCATTCTCCTCGACACGGGTGCGACGGCCTCGCCGGAGTACCTGCCGCTCCGCCGGGTCGTCGACGAACTCATCGAATCATGGCTTGGCCGCAACCCGCGCAACGGATACCAGCTCCTGGTCCTGCACACGCACGGGCACGGTGACCACGTGGCAGGCGATGATCAGTTCGCCGACCGCCCGGACACCTTCCTGGTGAAGGCCGACAAAGAGGTTGCGTGGGACTTCTTCGGCTTCACCGCCGAGCCCGACGCGATCCGACCCGTCGACCTCGGCGGTCGCGTGCTGCAGGCGTTCGCGACGCCCGGACATCACGCCGCCGCGGTGACGTTCTACGACCCGTGGACGGGCATCCTGTTCACCGGCGACACCGTCTACCGCGGCCGGCTGTACATCGTGGACTGGGCCGCGTTCTCGGACAGCATCGACCGGCTGATCGAATTCGCCGCAACGCATCCCGTCACCCACGTCATCGGGTGCCACATCGAGATGACGCGCAGGGCGGGCATCGACTATCCGGTGCGGACCACCTACCAGCCCGATGAGCCGCCGCTGGAGATGACCGTGGCCCATCTGCACGCGGTGCGCGCCGCGCTGGACGAGGTCGGTGCCGAACCGGCGCTGCGTGTCTTCGACGACTTCATCCTCTGGCCCGACGACGACGAGTAAGCCGGGTTCTCACCGCTCGCGAGGGACCCGGACTTGTCGTACCCCGCTGCTTTGATGGGGTTATGTCCTCGTCGGCTCCGTCGTTCGTTGCTTCGCCGCCTCGTGAGGCGCGGTTGGAGGTGTTGTTCGAGGAGTTGGCGGAGTTGGCCGGGCAGCGCAACGCCATCGATGCCCGCATCGTCGACATCATCGCCGAAATCGACCACGACAACCTGTGGAGCAACACCGGATGCCGCTCGGTCGCGGCGCTGGTGGCCTGGAAAACCGGTGCCTCGCCGGCCAACGCTGCCACCATCGCCGCGGTGGCCCACCGAATCGGCGAGTTCCCGCTGTGCGCACAAGCGATGCGGGAGGGCCGGCTGTCGCTGGATCAGGTCGGCGTCATCGCCACCCGCGCCGCCGACGGCTCTGATGCTCATTATGCGAAGTTGGCGCGTGCCGCCTCGGTGTCCCAGTTGCGCACCGCGGTCAAACTCGAGCCGCGCCCCGACCCGAAGCCCGGGCCGCCGCCCGAGCCCTCGATCAGTAAGGCCAGCGACGGCGAGTTCACCTGCTGGCGGATCAAGCTGGCCGGTCACGACGCGGCGAAGTTCGAGGCGGCGCTGAATTCGCACCGCGATGCGTTGATCGCGGAGTGGAAACGCGACCAGGGCATCGACGAGGCCACCGACGAGAGCGGTGACAACAGCGCCGCGGTGCGCCGCGGGCAGCGCCCACCCGTGCCGAAAACCCTGGATGCGTTCATGCGGCTGGTCGAGGCCGGGTGGGACGCCGACGTGGCCGCGCGCCCGCACGGCCAACACACCACCGTGGTGATGCATCTGGACCTCAAAGACCGCATCGCCGCCCTGCATCTGGGGCCGCTGCTGCCTGATGGTGACCGCCAGTATTTGACCTGTGATGCCACCTGCGAGGTGTGGTTCGAACGCGACGGCCAACCCATCGGCGCCGGGCGCACGACGCGGTTGATCAACCGTCGGCTGCGCCGGGCGTTGGAGCACCGTCATCCCACGTGTGCGGTGCCCGGCTGCGGGGCCACCCGCGGCCTGCACGCCCACCACATCCGGCACTGGGAAGACGGCGGGGCAACCGAACTGGACAACCTGGTTCTGGTCTGCCCCTATCACCACCGGATGCACCACAAAGGCGAGATCACCATCACCGGCCCCGCCGACAAACTGATCGTCACCGACCGCAACGGCCAGGTACTGACCAACGCCTCCCTGGCCCGCCCACCCACCAAACCCCCACCAGACGTGGCGCCCTGGCACGGCACCAGCGGCGAACGCGCCCAATGGTGGTGGTACACACCGTTTGAACCCAAAGCACCACCAAACAACAACTAAGTGCAGACAGCCGCGACGGCGGCAGAGCCGACCAGCTTCGTGTACTTCGCCAGCACGCCCGTCTTGTAGACCGGCGGAAGCGGTTCGAAGCCGACCTTGCGCGCCTCGAACTCGTCCTTGTCGACCAGGATGTCGAGCGTCCCATTCGCGACGTCGAGACGGATCCGGTCACCGTCCTTGATGAACGCGATCGGCCCGCCGTCGACGGCCTCCGGCGCGATGTGGCCGAATTCTCTGGCCGGACGACGACGAGTAGCCGATAGCCGACGCACCCTGGTCGGCTTAGCCTCGGGAACGTGGCTACCCCGGCGCTCGATCTGCTCTTGGGTCCCGAAGGCCCGAATGTGCTTGGCGCTGCAGTTGCCGAATACGGCGCCCGGCTGGAAGAGCTGCGTCCTGCCGAGGTCAATGTTGACCCATCCGGAGCAGCCATCGTCATGTACGTCGGCGAAGTGTGTCGGGCAGACGGCACCCGTACGACGGAATTTCTCGGCGCGACGACCGGGAGCCGGATCCCGGCCGGTGCGGCTGTGGTGGCGGGCGAGTACGGCGGTGAGCCGGTCGAGGTTGGAATCTGGGCGTGGCCTCGCGATCCCGCGCTACCTGCCCTACCGACTGCCAGCGACCCCGTCCTAATGGCCGAGTTGTTTCGCGAATTCGGGCTGAGCGATGCAGAGGCCCTAGATGTCCGGCCCCGCAGCTATCTACCCTCGCGCCATGCCGTTCTCGAGGTCAGCGACGGCCGATTCCAGTGGTTCACCAAAGTCGTGCAGCCCTCGGCGGTCGCCGACCTCCGCCATCGTCATGACATCGCCTGCCGAGACGTGCCTGTGCCCCCAGTGCTTGCCGCGACCCCGGAGGGGGTCATCGTGATGCCCGGGGCAAAGGGAGCGCCACTGCGCACACTGATCGTCGACGGCGATGCCGCGCTGCCCTCGCCCGAGGCGCTCGAGTCTGTCTTGGACGCGCTACCAGCCGGGCTTCTGGCGCTGGACCGCGAGCCATCGCATCTGCCGATGGTGGATTACTACGCCGGTGTGCTGCGCTGCGTAGCGGCCGACGAGCCCACGGTGCTGACCCGGCTCGCCGAGGTGGTGGAAGGCCTGCATGCGGTGGAAGCCCACACGGAGGAGGTCGTACCGGTCCACGGCGACTTTCACGAAGCGCAGCTTTTCGCCGACGACGGGCGGGTGACGGCTGTTCTCGATATCGATGCCGCAGGGCCTGGTGAGCGATCCGACGAATGGGCGACGATGCTCGCGCACCTGTCGGCTCTGGCTCTCGAGACCACAGGCCGGGGCCGGGAAACGGCCGACGGTTATGCAGCCGCGATACTCGCGCACGCCGAGCGTCGGGTTCCAGCCATCCAATTACGAGCACGGTCGGCTGCGGCGCTGCTCGGGCTGGCGACCGGGCCGTTTCGCCTGCGGCATCCCCGGTGGCCCGAGCGCACCATCGCGGTACTGGATCGTGCGATGACGTGGCTGGCAAGAGCGAAATAATACGAGTTCGTCGCACCTTGCAGGCGTTCACACCGCGAGCAAGACTGGGGTCAGGCCGGGGAGAGGACAAGAAGGAAGGGGGCAGATCAATGGATCGACCGGCCACCTGGAAAGTCGTGACGGTTGGCGTCGCCCTCGCTGGGTTGAGTGTCGCGGGCGCTGGGGCCGCACAGGCAGAACCTGAATCCGCGGGCACCGCTCCCGCGTCGGTGGGCGCGGCCAACGATCTCAACGCACCGCTGCGACCGTTCCACTTCACACCGTGGATCCCCACTCCCAACCCGGGGAAGTGGATCGGCACCCCGGGGAAGTGGATCCCGAGCCCTGGGAAATGCTGGAAGAGCCCGTGGAAATGCGTGTGGTGACGCCTGACGGCCATCACGACAACTACGTGCAGACCGCCCCCACGGCGGCAGAGCCGACCAGCTTCGTGTACTTCGCCAGCACGCCCGTCTTGTAGACCGGCGGCAGCGGTTCGAAGCCGACCTTGCGCGCCTCGAACTCGTCCTTGTCGACCAGGATGTCGAGCGTGCCGTTCGCGACGTCGAGACGGATCCTGTCACCGTCCTTGATGAACGCGATCGGCCCGCCGTCGACAGCCTCTGGCGCGATGTGGCCCACGCACAGGCCGGTGGTGCCGCCGGAGAACCGGCCGTCGGTCATCAGCAGCACGTCCTTGCCGAGGCCCGCGCCCTTGATCGCGCCTGTGATCGCCAGCATCTCGCGCATGCCGGGCCCGCCCTTGGGGCCCTCGTACCGGATGACGACGACGTCGCCCTTGGTGATCGTGCCGTCCTCGAGCGCGTCCAACGCGGCCCGCTCGCGCTCGAAAACCCTTGCGGTGCCTTCGAACACGTCGGAGTCGAAACCCGCCGACTTCACCACGGCACCCTCGGGCGCCAGCGACCCGTGCAGGATCGTGATGCCGCCGGTCGGGTGGATCGGGTTGTTCATCGCGCGCAGCACCTTGCCGTCGGGATCGGGCGGCTCGATGTGCGCGAGGTTCTCGGCCATGGTCTGTCCGGTGACGGTGAGGCAATCACCGTGCAGCAGACCGGCATCCAGCAGCGCTTTCATCACCACGGGCACCCCGCCGATCTCGTCGACGTGCTTCATCACGTGCCGGCCGAATGGCTTCACGTCGGCCAGGTGCGGGACCCTCTGCCCGACGCGGGTGAAGTCCTCGAGGCCGAGTTTGACGTTGGCCTCCCATGCGATCGCCAGCAGATGCAGCACCGCGTTGGTCGATCCGCCGAAGGCCATCACGACCGCGATCGCGTTCTCGAACGCTTCCTTGGTCAGGATGTCGCGGGCGGTGATGCCGCGCCGCAGCATGTCGACGACGGCCTCGCCGGACCTGCGCGCGAAATCCTCGCGGCGCTTGTCGATGGCGACCGGAGATGCACTGCCCGGCAAGGACATTCCGAGCGCCTCGGCGGCAGACGCCATGGTGTTGGCGGTGTACATGCCGCCGCAGGCGCCCTCGCCGGGACAGATGGCGCGTTCGATGATGTCGACGTCCTCGCGGGACATCAGCCCGCGGGCGCACGCGCCGACCGCCTCGAAGGCGTCGATGATCGTCACTTCCTTCTCGCTGCCGTCGCTGAGCTTCGCGACGCCCGGCATGATCGAGCCGTTGTAGAAGAACACGCTCGCCAGGTCGAGCCGGGCGGCGGCCATCAGCATGCCGGGGATCGACTTGTCACAACCGGCCAGCAGCACCGTCCCGTCGAGGCGCTCGGCCTGCACGACGGTTTCGACGCTGTCGGCGATGACCTCGCGCGAGACGAGCGAGAAGTGCATGCCCTCGTGGCCCATCGAGATGCCGTCGGAGACCGAGATGGTGCCGAACTCGAGCGGGTAGCCGCCGGCCTCGTGCACACCGGCCTTCACCGACTGGGCCAGCCGCTGCAGCGACATGTTGCACGGGGTGATCTCGTTCCACGACGAGCCGACGCCGATCTGCGGCTTGGCCCAGTCCTCGTCGCCCATGCCTACGGCGCGCAGCATGCCGCGAGCGGCGCTCTTCTCGAGGCCGTCGGTGACGTCGCGGCTGCGGGGCTTGATGTCGATCTGACCAGAATCTGCGGGCATGGGTGCCAGTATGCTCGCTGCGTTTCCCCCGGCCAAACCAATATGCATACCCCGGTGGGGTACCGGTACGCTGGAGTCATGACAGCCACCCACGGCTACACGTCCAACAAGGACAACTATGCGAAACGACTGCGTCGCATCGAGGGCCAGGTACGCGGCATCGCCAAGATGATCGACGAGGACAAGTACTGCATCGACGTCCTCACCCAGATCAGCGCCGTGAACAGCGCCCTGCAGTCCGTCGCGCTCAGCCTGCTCGACGAGCACCTGGGCCACTGTGTGACGCAGGCGGTCGCCGACGGTGGCGGCGAGGCCGAAGCGAAACTCGCCGAGGCATCGGCCGCGATCGCGCGTCTCGTGCGCTCTTAGAGAGTCACTCGGGACGCGGTCACTCGCGTAGCGCGTCCTCGATCCGCTCCACCTTGGCCGTCAACTGGCCCGTGTGGCCGGGCCGGATGTCTGCCTTCAACACCAGGCTCACCCGTGGGGCAGCCGCCGCGACCGCGTCGACGGCCTGCTTCACCACCGCCATCACCTCGTCCCACTCGCCCTCGATGTTGGTGAACATCGCATTGGTCTCGTTCGGCAGGCCCGAGGCGCGCACCACGCGCACCGCCTCGGCGACCGCCGCGCCGACACTGCCGGACTCGTCGCCGCACGTCGGGCTGACGCTGAACGCCACCAACATCTCTACTGCTTCGTGTAACCGGTCGGGCGCACGACGATGATCACACGGTCGGCCTTGTCCGGCGGCGGCTCCGTCAGCGGCCCGCTGTAGCGGTCGTTGAGCTCCAGGTAGAACGCGCCCGTCGGGTCCGGCACGATCTCCTCGACCACGCCTCGGACTTCGAGATAGCGGTACGGGTTCTCCGAGTCGATGACCGACATCGCGACGTTGGGGTTCGCCTTGATGTTTCGGTACTTCTGGCGCTTGGTGGTGTGCGTGAAACGCAGCCGCTCGCCGTCCCACGCGAACCACATGGGGTTCACCTGTGGGCGGCCGTCCGGCCGCACGGTCGCCAAGTGCCCGTAGTTCGGCAGCTCCAGTAGATGCGCATAGCCCTCGGGAATGTCGGCCATGAAGTTCCTCCCGTTGCGGATACCGTGATGTAGCCGATATGACCATCGTCAAACCCGTCATGCCAACCCGGGCATGGACACCCCGCATCGCCCTGCAGCTGGCGGTGCTGGCTGCCGCCGCCTTCGTCTACGTCACGGCCGAGATGGTTCCGGTGGGCGCGCTGCCCGCCATCGCATCCGACCTTCGCGTCAGCGAGGCCGTCGTCGGCACCCTGCTGGCCAGCTACGCGCTGGTGGCCGCGATCGCGACGATGCCGTTGGTGCGGCTCACCGCGTCCTGGCCGCGGCGGCGCACGCTGATGGTGACGCTGGTGTGTCTCACTGCCTCCCAACTCATTTCGGCGCTTGCGCCTAATTTCGCCGTGTTGGCGGGCGGGCGGGTGCTGTGCGCGTTGACGCACGGGCTGATGTGGTCGGTGATCGCGCCCATCGGCGCGCGCCTGGTGCCCGCGACCCACACCGGACGCGCGACCACCGCGATCTACGCGGGCACCACGCTCGCGCTCGTCGTCGGCAACCCGGTGACGGCGGCGATGAGCGAACTGTGGGGTTGGCGGCAGGCCGTCGCGGTCGTCACCGTCGCCGCGGCCGCGGTCACCACCGCCGCGTGGATCTCGCTGCCGCCGATGCCGCTGTCGGACGATGAGGTCGACGCCGTACGCGCCCACGGACGACACCACCGCCACCGCGGGCTGATGACATTGAGCGCGCTGACCCTGATCGGGGTCACCGGCCACTTCATCTCCTACACGTTCATCGTGGTGATCATCCGCGACGTGATCGGGGTCCGCGGCCCGCATCTGGCCTGGCTGCTCGCCGGCTTCGGCATCGCCGGGCTGACGGCGATGGCGCTGATGGCCCGGCCGTCGGATCGGCGCCCGAAAGCGTCGGTGGTCGGGTGCCTCGCCGCACTCGTCACCGCGTTCGCGGTGCTGGCGGCGCTGGCGGGCGCGCATACCTGGGGCGTGGCGACGATCGCGGTCGGCGCCGCGGCCATCATCGTCTGGGGCGCCGCGTCGACGGCCATGGCGCCGATCCTGCAGGCGGCGGTGATGCGCAGCGCCCCGGACGACCCGGACGGCGCCTCGGGCCTCTACGTCACGGCGTTTCAGATCGGGATCATGGCCGGCTCGCTGCTCGGCGGGCTGTGCTACGAGCAGGCCGGACTTCCGACGATGATCGGCGCTTCGGCCGTGCTTGTCGCGGTGGCGCTCGCAGGCGCGGCGGCGACCCGGGGACTCGTCGCGACGACCAGGTAACCAGCAGGAAGTAACATTCCCCACCCGCCGCCGATAGAACGACCAGCTCAGCGCCATTTACTGGACAGCTGTCCGGGTCGGGAACCCCGTCAACGGCGTTAGCCGGTCCGCGCGCTGTGCGAGACTGGACGAAGCTCTGACTGGAGGTGTACGCATGCCGCAGCGCAAGATGCGGAAGCTCGTCGGCACGACTATCGCGGTTGGTCTCATCGGGGGAATGGCTTTCTCGACGCCGTTGGCGTTCGCCGATCCCGAACCGGCTCCCGATCCCTTCGGCCCACCGCCAGGGCCCGCTCCGGCGGCTGAGGCCCCTGTTGACCCGGCGGCCGCGGTCGCACCTGCCCCGCCCGCTCCCGTCGACCCGTTCGCACCTCCGGCACCGCCTGCAGATCCGCTGGCCGTGCCGCCGCCGCCCGCTCCCGTCGATCCCTTCGCGCCGCCCGCCGATCCGGCGGCCCCGCCGGCGGACCCGAACGCGCCCGCCGCGCCTGCCGACCCGTTCGCCAACCGGCCGACGACCATCCCCGAAGGCACCCCGGCGGGTCAGAACCCGACGCCGTACACCGGCGACCCGGTGTTTCTTCCGCCGTCGTTCAACCCGGTGAACGGCTCGATGGTGGGTGTCGCCAAACCGATCATCATCAACTTCCAGCGGCCCATCGCCGACCGCGTGATGGCCGAACAGGCGATCCACATCTCGTCGAATCCGCCCGTGCCGGGCAAGTTCTACTGGATGAGCGATACGCAGGTGCGCTGGCGCCCGCTCGACTTCTGGCCCAAGGACACCACGGTCCTCATCGACGCGAGCGGCACCAAGTCGTCCTTCCGCACCGGCGAGTCGCTGGTCGCCACCATCGACGACAAGACGCACCAGATGACCATCACCCGTAACGGCAAGGTGGAGAAGACCTTCCCGGTGTCGATGGGTAAGCCGGACGGCAAACACGAGACCAAGAACGGCACCTATTACGTGCTGGAGAAGTTCGCCGACATCGTGATGGACTCGGCAACGTACGGCGTGCCGAACAACTCGCCCGAGGGCTACAAGCTGAAAGTGCAGGACGCCGTCCGCATCGACAACAGCGGAATCTTCGTGCACAGCGCGCCGTGGTCGGTCGGTGACCAGGGCAAGCGCAACGTCAGCCATGGCTGCATCAACCTCAGCCCCGCGAATGCGCAGTGGTTCTACGACAACTTCGGCAGCGGCGACCCGATCGTCATCAAGAACTCCAAGGGCACGTACAACCAGAACGACGGCGCCCAGGACTGGCAGATCTAGATCCAGCCATACCGTTGCGGTCGTGACCTGACCGCGCACAGGATGGGTTATGGCCCATCGGCCGCGTGTCGGCGCCGTGATCGTGCTCTTGATCGTGGCCGCCGCCGCGCTGCACGGATACCTGCCGGGCGGGGAAGACCCGCCGCAGGAGCGGCCGACGTCGGGTCTCGGCAGCATGTTCGCGGTCATCGCGATGTTGGCCGTCTCGCTGGCCATCATCGTCATCGCGATCGTCACGCAATCGCGCAACCGTCCCGTCGGGTACGGGATGGGCGACCTGCCGCGGGAGCGGGCGGGCGACAGGCGGCCGGTGACCTGGCGGATGATTCTCGTCGCCGTCGCGGTGATCCTCGCGTGGCTGCTCATCGTCGCGCTGCTATCGAGGCTGAACGCGCAGATGGGGGCGGAGGCGCCACCGCCGGAGGCGGGTACCCAACCGCCGGGCACGCCGCAGCCGCCTCAGGAGCCGCCGGAGCAACCGCAGCCGTCGTCGACCGTGTTCTCACTGCTCGCCGGTTCGATGGTGCTGCTGATGATGGTGTTGTTCGTCACCGCGGCCATCGCGGGTCGCATGCAGCGGCGACGCCCCCAACCCGTCATCGACCCGGGTGACGAATATCCAACCGTGGCAACGGGTTCCGCACCGGACCCGCTCGCCCGGGCGGCGGAGCTGGGGCTCGCCGAGGCCATTGACCTGAGCCGCGAACCGCGTGAGGCCATCATCGCGTGCTACGCCGCGATGGAGCGCGAGTTGGCGAACTCGCCCGATGTCGTTCCGCGCGAATCGGATACGCCCAGCGAGGTGCTCGCCCGCGCGGTCGAACACCGCGCGCTGCACGCCGAGAGCGCAATCGAACTCGTCGAACTGTTCGAAGAGGCGCGCTTCAGCCCCCATGTGATGACCGAGGAACACCGCGAGGCCGCGGTGCGGGTGCTCCGGTTGGTGCTGTCCGAGCTGAGGAGCGTGGCATGACGGGCAAGAAGCTGGTGGCGGCGGGGTTGTGCCTGGTGATCGGCGTGCAGATCCTCGCCATGCTGATGCCCGACCGGCAGTTCGTGCTGGTCGTCGTCGGGGTCGCCGTTGCGGCCGCCCTGCTGGCGCTGCGCTGGTATCTCGCCCGCGCGTCGGCCGACGAGCGTCCGTCGGTCCGCGCCAACGACGCCGAGGAGTCGTTGCGCCGCTGGCTTTCTCGTACCGAAACGCTGATTTCGTGGTCGGAGTCCACCAGGGCGGACTGGGACCGGCACCTGCGCCCGATGCTGGCCCGGCAGTTCGGCATCGCCACCGGCCAGAAGCAGAGCAAGAACCCGGACGGGTTCCGGGCCACCGGGCGGATGCTGTTCGGCGAAGAACTGTGGGCCTGGGTGGATCCCGACAACGTCGCACGAACGGACAAGCACGTGCCCGGCCCGGGCCGCGCTGCGCTCGACGAGATCCTCAAGAGGTTGGAGCAGGTATGACCGGAGCGTCACTGCCGGCGGCGACGACCACCGCCAACTGCGAAGCGGTGCTCGACGAGATCCAGCGCGTGGTGGTGGGCAAGCGGTGGGCGCTGACGTTGATCCTGACGTCGGTGCTGGCGCGCGGACACGTGCTGATCGAGGACCTGCCCGGCCTCGGAAAGACGTTGATCGCAAGGTCTTTCGCGGCCGCGCTCGGGCTGGAGTTCACCCGCGTGCAGTTCACCCCTGACCTGTTGCCCGCCGATCTCCTCGGGTCGACGGTCTACGACATGCAGTCGGGCCGATTCGAGTTCCGCTCGGGTCCGATCTTCACCAACCTCCTTCTCGCCGACGAGATCAACCGCACCCCACCCAAGACCCAGGCTGCGCTGCTAGAGGCGATGGCCGAGGGCCAGGTGAGCATCGACGGCGCCACGCACCGGCTGCCGGACCCGTTCATCGTGCTGGCCACCGACAACCCGATCGAGTACGAGGGCACCTACCCGCTGCCGGAGGCGCAACTGGACCGCTTCGCGATCAGGCTCGAACTGCGCTACCTGTCCGAGGACGAGGAGGCGTCGATGCTCCGAAGGCGGCTGGAGCGCGGATCCGCACAGCCGATCGTGAATCAGGTTGTCAAGGCCCATGATCTGGTCGCTATGCGCGAGTCCGTCGAGCAGGTGACCGTGCACGACGACGTGCTCGCCTACGTGGTGTCGCTGGCGAACGCGACGCGGCAGCACCCGCAGGTGGCCGTCGGCGCCAGCCCACGCGCGGAACTCGACCTCGTCCAGCACGCCCGCGCGCGGGCGCTGCTGCTCGGTCGCGATTTCGTCATCCCCGAGGACGTGAAATCCCTTGCCGTGCCGACGATGGCTCATCGGATCAGCCTGAAGCCGGAGATGTGGGTCCGCCGCGTACACGGCGCCGACGTTGTCGACGAACTGCTCCGCAGGCTGCCCGTACCGCGGACCCGCGGATGATCGAAACCAGACGTACCGAACCGGAGTTGCGTTGGCATGCTTCGTCGTTGGCGCGCGCGGTGGCCACCTGCGCCGCAGTCGTCCTCGCGGTCGCGCTGATCGGGTCGTGGTGGCAGCTGATCGCCTTCGCGGCGCCGCTGGTGGGCGTGCTGTGTTCGGTCGGGTGGCAGCGCGGCGTGCCGACGGTCCACGTACACGCAGAGCCGGGTCTGCAGCGGTGTTTCGAGGGCGAGCAGACCCGGGTGACGGTGTGGGCCACCGCGGAACCGGACGATGTCCCGGTGGCGGTGCGGCTGACCGGTGTCGACGGGATGCGGCTCGACGTCACCGAGACGAGTGCGGGCAGGCACAGCGTCGCCGTCGCGGCCGACCGCTGGGGCCGCTATCCGATCCGCGCCAGGGTCGAGGTCGTCGCGCCGGGCGGGCTGCTGACGGGCACGGCCACCGTCGATGCGTGCGACGTCTTCGTGTTCCCGCTGGCCCCGCCGCAGTCGACGGCGATCCCGAAGACGGAACTACTCGACCGGCTCGGTACTCATCTGACCCGCCACATCGGGCCGGGCGTCGAATACGCCGACATCCGGCCGTACGTGCCCGGCGACCAACTGCGCACGGTCAACTGGCCGGTGAGCGCGCGCCGCGGCAGCCTGCACATCACGCAGCGGTTGACCGACCGGGCCGCCGACGTTGTGGTGCTGGTCGACATGTACACGCAGCCACCGGGCCCCGCGACGGAGGCCACCGAGCGCGCGCTGCGTGGGGCGGTGCAGGTGGTGCAGAGCGCGCTGCGCAGCGGCGACCGCGCCGGCGTCGTCACCCTCGGTGGCGGACGGCCCCGCTGGCTCGGCGCGGACATCGGCAGACGGCAGTTCTACCGGGTGCTCGACACACTGCTCGGTGCGGGCGACGAATTCGAAACCACGACAGGTACTTTGGCGCCGCGGGCCGCGCTGCCGCCGGGGGCCATCGTGGTCGCGTTCTCCACGATGCTCGACACCGAGTTCGCGCTGTCGCTGATCGACCTGCGCAGGCGCGGGCACACCGTCGTCGCCGTCGACGTCCTGGAGGGCGCGCCCTTCGTCGAGGGTCTGGATCCGCTGTTCACACGCATGTGGACGATGCAGAGGTCGTTCATGTACCGCGACATGGGCACAGTCGGCGTCGACATCGTGTCCTGGACTCCGACGGACACCCTCGACCAGTCGATGAAGCTGGTGCCGGAGCGGCGCAGGCTGGTGCAGGGGCGGCGATGACGCTACTGCTGCACAGGGCCCATCTGCTGTCGACTGCGTTCGGGTTGGTGATGGTCGCCGCCGCGGGCTTCCCAACCACCGGGCTCGCATTCGTTTTCGCGGTGGCCGCCGCGGCGGGCGTGCTGACAGGCATCGTCGTTCGCGCCGCCGCGACGGTGGCGGTGTTGTTTGCAGCCGCGGCCGTCGTCGTCTCGGAGGCGCCGCCTATGCTCGCGGCGCTGGCCGGGCTGACCGCGGCGTGCTACCTCGTGCTGCGCTACACCGAGGGTGGTGCGGCGAGGTTGATCGGCGCGTCCGCCCCGACGATGCTTGCCGCGCTCGGCTTCACCTTCGTCGGCGTGCTGGCCGCATCGTTCCCGTTCACAGTGCCGTGGTTGCCGCTGCTGGCTCCGCTGGCGGTGTTCGGGATCTACGTGCTCGCCACCCGCCCCTTCTACAAGGTGGCCGAGCGCGACGCGCGGATCAGTTCCAGATCCTGACCCGTCGCTCCGGTTCCAGATAGAGCGCGTCGTCCTCGTCGACGTCGAACGCCTGGTAGAACGCGTCCATGTTGCGGACCACGCCGTTGCAGCGGAACTCCGGGGGAGAGTGTGGGTCGACGGCGAGTCGCCGGATCGCCTCCGCCTCACGGGATTTCGTGCGCCACACCTGCGCCCAGCCGAAGAACACCCGCTGCACACCGGTCAGCCCGTCGATCACCGGCGCCGGTTCGCCCTTGAGCGAGAGCTGGTAGGCCAGCAGCGCGATCGACAGGCCGCCGAGGTCGCCGATGTTCTCGCCGACGGTGAACGCGCCGTTCACATGATGGCCGTTGTTCAGGCCGCGCGGCACGTACTCGTCGTACTGCTCGATCAGCTTCTTGGTGCGTGCGCCGAACTCGGTGCGGTCCTCGTCGGTCCACCAGTCGACGAGGTTGCCGTCGCCGTCGTACTTGGCGCCCTGATCGTCGAAGCCGTGGCCGATCTCGTGGCCGATCACCGCGCCGATACCGCCGTAGTTGGCGGCGTCATCGGCCTCGGCGTCGAAGAACGGCGGCTGCAGAATCGCTGCGGGGAAGACGATCTCGTTCATCCCGGGGTTGTAGTAGGCGTTCACCGTCTGCGGCGTCATGAACCACTCGTCGCGGTCCACCGGGCCGCCCAGCTTCGCCATCTCGCGCTCGGAGGCGACGATGGCGCCGCGGCGGTAGTTGCCGTACAGGTCGTCACGCTCGATGACCAGCGACGAGTAGTCGCGCCACTTCGCCGGATAGCCGATCTTGGCCGTGAACTTGTCCAGCTTGGCCAGCGCGCGCTGCCGGGTCTGCGGTGTCATCCACTCCAACTGGTTGATGCTGACCCGATAGGCCTCGCGCAGGTTCGCGACGAGTTCGTCCATGCGAGCCTTGGCATCCGGCGGAAAGTGCCGCTCGACGTAGAGCCTGCCGAGCGCGTCGCCCATCAGGTTCTCCACCACCGAGACGCCGCGCTTCCAGCGTTCGCGGATGGACTCGGTGCCCGACAGCGTGCGCCCGTAGAAGTCGAAGTCCTCGGCGACCAGGTCGTCGGTCAGCAGGAACGCGCGGGAATGGATGACCCGCCAGCGCGCCCAGCGCTTCCAGTCCTCGAGGTCCTCGCTCGCCCACAGCTCGGCGAACGCCGTCAGGTAATCCGGTTGGCGGACCACGAGTTCAGCGGCCTTCTCCGGCGTCGTGCCCAGCGAGGTGATCCAGCCGGCCCAGTCGAAGCCCGGCGCCTCCTCGGGCAGGTCGGTGAACTTGCGCAGGTTGTAGGTCAGGTCGGCATCGCGCCGCTTGACCACGTCCCAGTGCGCGGCGGCCAGCTTCATCTCCAGCGCCACGATCCGCTGCGCGGTCGCCTGCCACTCCCCGGGCTGCGGCTCTTCGCCGTACACCAGCCCGAACATCCGCGCGATGTGGCCCGGGTAGGCGGCCAGGATCTCTGCGTGCTGCTCGTCGCGGTAGTAGGACTCGTCCGGCAGCCCGATGCCCGACTGGGTCAGGTGCAGCAGGTAGCGCGTCGAGTTCTTGGAGTCGGTGTCGATGTAGGCGCCCGTGCCTCCGCCGACCCCTGCGCGCTGCAGGCCACCGATCACCGCGGCCAGCGCATCGGCGTCGGCGGCGTCGTCGATCGCCTTCAGTTCGTCGAGCAGCGGCGCCACGCCGATCCGCTCGACGGTGGCCTCGTCCATGAAGCTGGCGAACAGATCGCCGATGCGCTGCTGATCGGTGCCCTTGGCGGCGCCCGCGGCGGCCGCCTCGTTGATCAGCTCGCGGATCTGCTCCTCCGCGCGATCGTACAGCGAGCGGAAGGCGCCGTCGGTCGCGCGGTCGGCCGGAATCTCGTACTCGGCCAGCCAGCGGCCGTTCACATGGCCGAACAGGTCGTCTTGCGGGCGGGCTTGCGGGTCGACGTGGCTCAGGTCGATACCCGAGCGAATGGCTTCCACTGTCACCCCACCAGGTTGCCAGATGTCGTTCGGTACCCTCACGGCCATGCCCGACGACCAGCGCGCCGACGACGTCAGCGACGACGACGGTCCCGTCATCTCCGGATTCGGTGTGGCGTCCGCGGCACTCGGCCTGCTGTCGGTCGCAGCGGTGGTATTGGCGCTGATCATCTGGTCGAACCACAAGTCCGACGTCGACGAGCGCGTCTACCAGACCAAGGTGCTCAACGCCGCCGCCGACTGGACCACCGTTCTGATCAACATGAACAAAGACGACATCGACGCCAGCCTGCTGAAATTGCACGACGGCACGGTCGGCGAACTCAACAACGAGTTCGAGTCGGCGCTGGAGCCCTACAAGAAGGTCGTCGAGACGCTGCAGTCGCGGACCAGGGGCCAGGTCGATTCGGTGGCGATCGAATCGATCTACCACCGTCCGCAGACCCTGCCCGACGGCAGGCCGGCGCCCGCGCCGACGCCGCAGCCCGCGTTGGAGGAGATGGTCAACCGCACCGACACCGTGATGGTGGTGGCGACCTCGATCAGCGAGAACATCGGCGGTAAGCCGCAGACCCTGCGCTGGACGCTGCGGATGGACGTCTCCGATGTCGACGGCAAGTTGTTGATCTCCCGGCTGGAGCAGGTTCGGTGAGGAACAACCTCCGGGTGCTGGCGTTCGACGTCGCCGCACCGCTGGCGGCGATCGCCGCGCTGATCTACATCGGTATGGCGTTGGCGTGGCCGCTGTGGTGGGTGTCGGTGGCCTCGGTGCTGGGTCTGTTGATCGTCGAGGGCGTGATTGTCAACGTGGTGCTGGCGCGCCGCGACGGCGTGACGGTCGGCACCGACGACGACGGGCCCGGGCTCCGGCTTGCGGTCGTCGGCGTCGCCACCGTCGCACTGGTGGCCGCGGTGGCGATCGGCTACACGCAGTGGACGGTCAAGGACCGCACCTTCCGGAACGACAGCGCAGAGGTGGTCGGCATCGCCAGCAGCGTCGCCGAGGCGAGCGCGACGTTCACCCCTTCGAGTCCGACCGCGGCCATCGACAGGGCCACCGAGCTGATGACGCCGGACCGCGCGGAGAAGTACAAGACCGAATTCTCGGCTGTGGCAAAGCAATTGACGGCCAAGAATGTGTCAGCTCACGCCGAGACGATCTCGGCGGGCGTGGAGGCGATCGGCCCGCAGCACGCCAGCGTCGCGGTTATCATGCGCGGCACGCAGAACGTGCCGGACAAGCCGGCGGACGTCGCGGTGCTCGCGCTTCGGGTGACGCTGTCCAAGGACGGCGGGCGCTGGCTCGCCGACAACGTCGAGCCGATCAACTCGCGCTGAGCCTGGCGTAGTCGACCTTCAGGCAGCGGTCCATCACGACCTGCAGACCGGCGGCTTCGCCGTCGCGGGCCACCTTCTCGTCCCACAGCCCCGACTGCAGCCACAGCGTCTTGGCGCCGACCGCGATCGCTTCGTCGAGGACCTCGGGCAGGTGTTCGTGGCGGCGGAATACGTCGACGAGGTCGGGCACCACGGGAAGCGACGCCAGATCGGGATACGTCGGAGTGCCCTCGACGTCACCGATCGTCGGGTTGACCAGATAGAGGTCGTAGTCGCTGGCGGCTGCGAGGTAGCGCCACACGCCGTAGACGGCGCGGGACCGGTTGGCGGACGCGCCGACGATCGCGACGGTTCGGGTTTCGCGCAGGATCTTCTCGATGTCAGCGCTCAGTGCGATGCGCCTTCATCTTCGCGAAGCGATCCGACAGCCGGCACATCCGGACCATCAGCGACGCGGGCGGACTGCTCTTGCCCTCGAGATAACTCGCGAGCTCCTCACCGGGGACACCGATGCGCGACGCGAACTCCTGCGGCTTGAGCCCCGACCGGCCCAACAGCACGCGGATCTGCCTGGCGACCTCGGCGCGCTCGTCGGCCTCCAGATTCTCCCTGGTGCGGGTCAGCACTTCGGACAACGCTTTTGAAACTCCATACGGCCGTGTCGACTCCAACACCTCCTCGACTTGGCGCGCGGTCCTACCGTACGGATCACGCTTGATGGCGGTGACGATGCGTTGCCACACCGTCAGATCGTCGGTTTCCAGCGCCTCGCGGATGGCGGCCGTCGGCCAGAACTCGACGGGCTTGTCGTCGTAGGACGGGCGGCGTGCACGCCTCGGCGCACCGGCAGGTATCCGTGCGGTCGCGGCGTCGGAACGCGCGGCCCGGATCTCGGGTGCCACCGTCACCTCGCCTCCTCCAGCATCGCGACCGCCACCGACAGACACCGCGCCCTGACCTTGGCCCAGTCAGCCTCCGCGTCCGGGCCCGACATCGGGATGTCGAACTCGTCCGACGGATGCGGATCGGCCAGTCGGCGGACTAGCTGCGTGGCGACCCATTGCTTCCCGGATGGGTCACCACAGTAGTACCGATCCATTCCGGCCAGAACCACAGCGGCCGTTTGAGTCTCCATCGAGTCGACCAATTCGGCAAACTCTGCGAAGTCTTTCGTGCTGTTCCGGCACATGATCAGGTAGCCCTTCAGACGCAATGTCTCCGCGCCGGTCGGGATCGACAACCGGTCACCGGTGGGCAGTTGCACGTTCGTCGTCTCCATCGGGCTGTTGCGCTCGACGGGCGGGCGCTCCACCTCGGCCTCGGTTTCCAGGGCGTCGATCGCCACCGAGAGCCGGCCGCGCCACATCGTGACGGGGTGCACGGGCCGCGGTCCCCGCTTCAGCTTGACCGTCTTGCCGTTACCCGCACCTCGGATGTGTGCGTGGCCGTTGGTGTGGCCGTTGAGGGCCTTCACGTAGTCCGAGCCGTTCGAGGGCAGGCAGCCGCTGAACGCCAGCGGGTCGGCGACGGAGATCGTGTGCGGCGCCATGTGCTTCAGCTTGGCCGCCGACTTGACCACGTTGCGGATGTCGATGCCCGACGCAGCGAGCGTGGAGATGTCGTCGGGGATGATGACCAGATCGCCGATGTCGGCTTTGGGCAGCGGCTTCTCGAAGTCCACCGACGGCAGGATGCGGTCCAGCCAGCGTGGCAGCCACCAGTTCCACTGGTCGAACATCGCCATCAGCGCGGGCACCAGGATCAGCCGCACCACGGTGGCGTCGACGGCGATGGCCACCGCACACGCGACACCGAGTTGGGCGACCAGCGGCATACCCGCGAACGCGAACCCGATGAACACCGCGATCATGATCAGCGCCGCGCTGGTGATCGTGCGCGCGCTGGTACTCACGCCGTAGGCGACGGCGTCGCGGGTGTTGTTGGTCTGCAGGAACCGCTCACGGATGCGGGTCAGCAGGAAGATCTCGTAGTCCATCGACAAGCCGAACGTCATCGCCAGCACCAGCGGCGGGATCGTGCTGTCCAGCGACGAGATCTGCCGGAAGCCAAGCTCTTCCAGCCATCCCCATTGGAAGACGACGACGAGGCTGCCGTAGGCCGCGGCGACCGACAGCACGGTCATCAGCACGCCCTTGAACGCCAGGAACACCGACCGGATGGACACCAGCAGCATCACGAACGCGATCAGCGCGACGAACCCGAACACCGCGGGCTGCGTTTGGGAGACCCGGTCGTCGAAGTCCTTGATCAATGCGGTCGGACCGCCGACGTCGATCCTGGCGTTGTCGCCTACCACCGGCGGCAGTTGCGAGCGCATCCAGTCGACGGTTTCGCGGGCCGCCATATCCTCGGGGTCGACCGAAAGCACCGCGGAGACAAGGGCGCTGCGGTAGTCGTTGCCGAACACCGCGGGCTGCACAGTTACGACGTTGGGGGCCTGCGACATCCGCTGCTGCACCTGCTGCAGCAGCGGTTCCTTCGCAGGCGCCGACGCCGAGTTGCCGTCGGGGAACGTCACCAGCACGCGCACCGGGCCCAGCGCACCGGGGCCGAGCGCGTCGGCCGCGGCGTTGACGCCGCCCCGGATTTCGTGGGTCGGCTCGAACTGGCGCTGCATGCTGTTGCCGAGCACCATCGCGAACGCCGGGGCGGCCAGCGTGAGCAGAAGCAGTGTCGCGCCCAGCGCCGACACCCAGGGCCTGCGCATCACCGCACCGGTCCACCTGGTCCAGAACCGCGACTGGGTGGTCTCGGGCCGACGTGACCAGTGCAGCAGCCACGACCGTTTGGCCGCCGCCCGCCCGAACGTCGCCAACACCGCCGGCGTCAGCGTGGTCGAGGTCAGCACCGCGACGGCGACGGCGAGAATCGCGCCCGTCGCCATCGACACCAGCACCGGGGTGTTGATTAGGTAGATGCCGGTGACCGAGGCGATGACGGTCAAACCGGAGAGCACCACGGCAAGCCCCGACGTGGCCATCGCGGCGTCGGCGGCCTGATCCGGCTCGCGGCCTGCGCGCAGTTCCTCCCGGAAGCGCATCAGGATGAACAGTGAGTAGTCGATGGCCAGCGCGATCCCGAACATCGACACCGTCGACGTCACGAACACCGACATCGTCGTGTACATCGACAGGAGATAGACCAGTCCCATCGTGACGGCCACCGTGCAGATGCCGAGCACCAGCGGCATCGCCGCGGCGGCCAGCGAGCCGAACACCGCGAGCAGGACAATCAGGACGATCGGGAGGTTCCACTGCTCGGCCTGGGCGATGTCGTGTTTGGTGGCGGCGGTCGCCGCCGCGCCGAGCGCGCCCTGCCCGATGACGTAGAGCTTGACCTTGCCGTCGGCGAACTCGCCCGGTTGCTCACCGTCGATTCCGACCTTCTGGCGCAGCTGCTTGGCGACGTCGACGGCGCCGGTGTTGTTGAAGTCCAGCTGCAGCGTGACGACGTAGGGCCGGTCGGGCTGCGGCGGTGGCTGCTGCGGGTTGGGCACCACCTTGACGCTGGGCACCTCGCCCGCGAGCCGTTCCAGGTGCGCAACGGCCGCGTCCATGTCCGCGAACGACGCATCGGCCCTCGGGGCCGCGACGAGGGCCAGCGGTGACGCGCCCTGATCGGGGAACTGCTGCTCAAGTTCTCGCTGAACATAAAGCGACTGGGACCCGGTCACCTCGAAGCCGCCGCCGGTGAGATGACCGGACTGAGTCATCGCGAGATAGACCGCAGGCACCAACAGCAGTAGCCACGCCACGAACACCGCCCAGCGGAACCTGCGCAGGCTACTGCTCAAGCGCATCATGAACTGCTGGATTGTTCTGTCCCGCTTTCTCCCCGGCTCGCGTTACGTAGCGAGAGGATATCTCAGCGTGCGTGGCCGCGAATGCGGCCTAACTAACGCCTTAACCTGCTCTAACCACGCCCTTGGGAATTCCGCAGCCCCTTGCTGGTGGCTCCCAAGTGCCTGGCTCTCACCTGCGGGTTCAGTTGCTGAATTGGTTGTGCTATGTGGCCGATGGCATTATGTCACCTTGGCCGGAAGGAGTTGTCCCTTGAGCCCGACCCACGCCACCGCCCGCCGCGGCCTCTTCACCGCATTCGCCGTCTGTGCCGCCGGCGGCGCCACGATCGCCGCGCTGAGTGGCCCCTCCGCAGGTGCCGCGCCCGATCCGTGTGCTGCCAGCTCTGTCGCCAAGACCATCGGGTCGGTGGCCACCTCGACGGGCACATACCTGGACACCCACCCGCAGACGAACCAGGCGCTGACCGTTATTTCTCAGCAGCAGGGCGGGCCGCAGTCGCTGGCCGCCATGAAGAGCTACCTGGATGCCAACCCTGCGGTCGCCAAGGACATGCAGACTTTGCAGAGGCCGCTCACCGACCTCGCGGGCCAGTGCAAACTGCCCATCACCGTCCCGCAGGTGCTCGGTCTGATGCAGAACGCTCAGCAGGGCGGCGGGCTGCCGGGCGGTTTGCCAGCAACGTTGCCGACGGCTCAGGCCGTCGGGGTACCCGGTTCTGCTTTGCCGGCCCAGTCCTCACCCGCGTCGGCGATCGTGCAGGGCACAGGACCGCTTCCCGGTCCCGCGACGGTAGCCACGCGGTAGCTGACCCGTGCCACCCAGCGGCGATGGCCGCGACGCTGAGCTGGGATTTTTGAATTTTCTAGTATTCGTTTCTCCGCAAGGCAGGCAAGTGGGCGGCGATTCTGATTAGCTTCGTAGTGTCTGTAACCGCAATGGTTACTGCCACAACTCATTCGATGAAGGAGCCTGTAGATGTTGCTCTCTGCCCGTACGGCGCGGCGTGCGGTAGCTGGCGCGATCGGAACCGGTGCGCTCGCCGGCGTGATGTTGTTCGGCGCCCTTCCCACGGCGATGGCCGAGGAGCCGCCCAACTGCACCGCCGCCGACCTGGCCTTCACGGCCGCAGGCGTCTCCAAGGCGACGTCGGATTATCTGTTCAGCCATCCGGACGTGAACTTCTTCTTCACGAGCCTCGAGGGTAAGAACCGTGACGAGATCCGCGCCGATGTGGACACCTACATGAACAACAACCCGATCGTGAAGGGCGAGCTGTCCGCTATCCGCCAGCCGCTGGTGGACATCAAGAACCGCTGCGGTGACACCAACGGCGACGGCATCGCAGACACGCCATAGCCGGCGTGCGGGTCGGGGGAGAGCCGCCCGCGTCGCAGGAGAGCACCGGTCGAATGGTGCTGATGGTGGACGACGACCCGGACGTCAGAACGTCGGTTGCCCGCGGTCTGCGGCACTCCGGTTTCGACGTGCGGGTCGCCGCAAGCGGTAAAGAGGCGCTGCGGCTGCTGGCAGGAGAGAAGCACGACGCCCTGGTTCTGGACGTACAGATGCCCGAACTGGACGGCGTCGCGGTGGTGACCGCGCTGCGCGCGTTGGGTAACGACATTCCCATCTGCGTGCTGTCAGCCCGCGACACCGTCAACGACCGCATCGCGGGCCTCGAGGCGGGCGCCGACGACTATCTGACCAAGCCGTTCGATCTCGGTGAGCTCGTCGCGCGGTTGCACGCGCTGCTGCGCAGAACCAGCCACGGCGACCAGTCCTCCGACACCATGTCGGTCGGCCCGCTGACGATCGACACCGCGCGGCGGCTGGTGTTCGTCGACGGTGAGCGGGTCGATCTGACGAAACGCGAATTCGATCTGCTCGCGGTGCTCGCCGAGAACGCGGGCGTGGTGCTGAGCCGGCAGCGGTTGCTCGAACTGGTCTGGGGTTACGACTTCGACGTCGACACCAACGTGGCCGACGTATTCATCAGCTACCTGCGGCGCAAGCTCGAACGCGAGGGGCTGCCGCGTGTGATCCACACCGTGCGTGGGATCGGTTACGTATTGCGGGACGAAGCGTAGCGAGTGCGCCGGATCGTCCGTTCCCCTTCGCTTCGCACCAGGGTGGCTCTCGCCGCCGCCACCGCGGCTGCGGCCGTCGTCGCCGTGTTCACCATCCTGACATCGGTGGTGCTGGCCAATAACGATGCCGCACAACTGGATCGGCGGTTGGACTCCATCGTGGAGGCCAGCATGTATCCCGAGCAGTTGTCCGACCCCCGGCAGGGGGTGCTGACGACGGGCCGGATGGAGTCGACCGGACAGGTGGTATTCCAGCGCGGGCTTCAGCTTCCGCCGCTGCAGCCCGGCACCGCGGACGTCGTGGTGAACGGCGTCGACTACCGGGTGCGCACGATTCCCGTCGAACAGCAGGGCGGTGTGCTGATGTCGATCGGCATCCGCGCCGACAGCATCCTGCTGAGCCGCGCCCGCATCCCGTTCTACGTCGCGGTCGGGCTGGTGACCGTGCTGATCGCCGCGGGCATGGGCTGGCTGCTGTCCGGGCCGGCGATCAGGCCGCTGCGCAGGCTCACCGAACACACCCGCAGGCTCGGCAAGGGCACCCAGGAGATGCCGAAGGTGCACGGCGTCCGCGAGGCCGAGCAGCTCTCCGAGGCGATGACGGGAATGCTGAGCAGGCTGGCCGCCGCCCAGCAGTCCACGCAGAACTCCCTTCAGGCCGCACAGGATTTCGCCGCCAACGCCGCACATGAACTACGCACCCCGCTGACGGCCATGCGGGCCGACCTCGACACGTTGCGGATTCACAATCTGCCCGCCGACGAGTTCGCCGAAGTGGTGAACGACCTGTCGCGGGCGCAGCGCCGCGTCGAGGCCATCATCACCGCGCTCGGTCAGCTCGCCTCCGGGGAGCTCGCACAGGCCGAGGACCGCGAAATCATCGATGTCACCGATCTTCTCGACAGGGTGGCGCGGGAGAACATGCGCCCGGACAGCCCGGTCGAGGTGGTGGTCGAGGCCGATGACAACGTCGGCACCATCTGGGGTTGGCCGGGTGGTCTCCGGTTGGCCGTCGACAACCTGGTGCGCAACGCCGTCAACCATGGACCGGCGACCAGGATTCTGCTGTCCGCCCGGCGGGTGGAATATTCGATCGTCATCACCGTCGACGACAACGGCCGCGGCATCCCCGCGGAGGAACACAACAAGGTGCTCGGCCGGTTCACGCGTGGAAGCACCGCTGCGCCAGGCGGTTCGGGGCTCGGGTTGGCGCTGGTGTCGCAGCAGGCCGCACTGCACGGCGGAAGCATCGTGCTGTCCGACAGCCCGCTCGGTGGGCTGCGCGCCACCCTCACGGTGTCGGTGGGCGAGCCGCCGTCCGAACGCGATCAGGACTGATGGGGTCTGCGACGGATAGCCGCCGCAACGACCCGCCACCCGAGCAGCACGACCGCCGTCGCGGCAGCCGCCACGATCACGAAGCTCACGGCCACACCGGCGGATGTGGCCTTGCGCAACAGCATTCCGATCGCGACCGTGCACAGCCACACCACGACGCCGGTCGGCACGATGGCACTCGGGCGCCGCCACGCGCGGCTGAGGACCCAACCGGCCGCGGCGCCGACGAGGAACGGCCATGCGGTCATGGCGATGCCTGCCAAGGTGAGCCCTTCGGCGTGGCTGCGGCGGCCGATGGCGCAGAACAACAGCACGCCGACGATGTCGGCGACGGCGGCGAGGGCACTATTGCGATTCATAGGTCATCACATCGAGCGATAGCGGGCTGACATCGGATTCGTCACGGGCGGTGAAATTCGGCTGCATCGGCGCGGTCTTGCCGGCAAGCAACGCGTCGAGGCCGTCGGGGGAGGCCAGGCGGGAGTCCAGCCGGAACGAGTCGAACAGGAACGGCAGGCCGTCCGAGCGCAGCGGGTCCGGTGTGCTCATCACGTGGAAATGCAGGTGCGGCGCATCGGAATTGCCGGTGTTGCCGAGCGAGCCGATGAGCTGGCCGGTGGTGAGCCGGTCGCCGACCTTCACCTTCACGCTGCCGGTCTCGAGATGCGCGTAGAACGCGTAATTGCCGTCGCCGATGTCCTGCACGATGTGGTTGCCACCGTACTCTTCGAGCGGCAGACCTGTCGGGCTCTTGGTGGGCACCTGCTCGGTCAGGCCGTCCAGTACGCCGACGACGGGTCCGTCGGCGACGGCGTGGATGTCGGCACCGAAATACGGGTAGCTCTCGAGCCTGGTCACGTCGCCGTTCGAGAGTCTGCCGTCCGGTCCGAGCTGCACGTAGTCGATGGCGTATCGCTCTGCGGCCCATATGCTTCCGCTCAGCGCGTTGAGCGCGCTGCGGTGTGCCCCCAATTCGCAGCAGCTGTCGCCGTCGACCCAGTTCGGGCCGCGCAGCGGCGGTGCGATCACCGCGGGCTTACGCGTCGAAACGGCGAGCGGTGCGACCTTTTCCTCCATGGTCGCCGGTATCAGCGGAGGCGACGGGTTCCGAATCGATATGCCGATTGTGTGGACGAGTTCGGTGGGCACGGCGGCGCCTTTGTCCAGTGCGACATCGAGCCACACGAAGCCGGCCTGCCCGGGTCCCAATTTGGTTGTCGGCGTTTGGGTTCCGATGACACGCAGCCAGTCGGCGATTTGATTGCCGGTCAGCGTGAGCAGCTTCTGCTCGTCGGCGACGACGTTCACCGACGTGATCGTGACGTCTTGGCTCAGTACGTTCGTCAACTGCAATTCGTATGCGAGGTGTGTCTTGCCGTCGGTGGCCGGTGCGGGCACCGGGGAGTTGACGGCGCTTGCCAGCACGGGCGTTACGGCCACCGGCACATCGGGCGTGGAACCGGCTGCGGGGGAGGAGGTTTGCGGCGCGTCGTGCGATTGCCCGGCGGACGAACACGAAGCCAGCGTCAGCGCGAGGCCACCCAGAACGGCGGCGACGGTGCGGGCTCCGGATGTCATGCGGCTCCTAGGACTCGGGCGCGGGCTCGCCGAGTGCGGCGTCGGGGTCGACGTCCTTCTCGGTGCGGAACATGAAGAAGAACACCACCCAGCCGATGGCCGCGATGAAGATCCAGCTGACCAGCCGGTAGATCAACATCGCGGAAATCGCCGCGGCCAGCGTCATTCCGCTGGAAACCAGGCCGGGCACCAACACTGCCTCGACGACCAGAAGGCCGCCCGGCATCAGCGGCAGCGACCCCACCGCGCGTGCCGCCGCATACGCGACGGTCAACCCCGCCAGAGACGGCCTACCGCCTGCGGCGTACGCGGCGAACGCCAGGCAGGCCACGTCGGCTACCCAGTTGAACAGCGACCAACTGAACGCGGTGGACAGGTCGCGGCGGCTGAGGCTGACCGACTCCAACTGGTTGAGGTGCTCGCGCCAGGTCTCGACGCCGGCGTCCGACGGCTTGCCGCGCAGCGAGTTGAACCACGCGAGCACCTTCACACCGATGCCGTCGATGAGGTCGGGACGCGATGCGACGGCCTGCGCCAGCACCAGCAGCGCGGCGAACCCGCCGAGCGTAAAGATAAGCGAGAGCGGGTTTTTCGACGCACCGATCATGAATGCGCCGCCCAACCCGAGCAGCGCGAGGCCGACCACCTGCAGCACCCCGGACATCACGAGCTGCCACGACGCGACCACCGGGGAGGCGCCCCAGATGCGCTGCTGGCGGTACATGAACGTGGCCGAAAGCACCGGTCCGCCAGGCATCGTGGTGGACAGCGCGTTCCCCGCGTAGAACGCGGCCTCGGAGCGCCACTGGTGCACCGTGACACCTGCCGACCGCAGCAACGTGCGCTGGATCTGGGCGAAACTGTGCATCGATCCCATCGCCGCAACCACCGCGGCGAGCACCCACAACCACTTGGCGGCATACAGGCTGTTGAAGGCCTTGGCCAGTTGGTCCCACACCAGCGTGACCTCGACCGTCAGCACCACGACGGCAACGCCGATGATCACCCACCGCAGCCACCAGTACCTGCCGCGGGTGATTCCCTGTGTGCCGCTGGCGTTATTTGCCGGCGCGTCCTGGGACACGCCCTACAGGGTAAGGGTTTGGGTTTCCTACCCGCGGTTACGCTACCGGCATGGTCGCCTCGAGTTCAGCTCACGACGAGGCGGTCCCGCCACTCATCCGTAAAGCCGCGGCATGGTCGTGGCGCCTGCTGGCGATCATTGCTCTCGCGGTCGCGGTGCTGTGGGTGATCAGGCGACTCGAGGTCATCGTCGTGCCGGTCGCGCTGGCGCTGATGGTGACCGCCTTGATGATCCCCGCGGTCGACTTCCTCGACCGCCGTGGTGCACCCCGCGGCGGTGCGGTCGCCCTGGTGCTGTTGTCGGGGATGGCCATCGTCGGCGGCATGCTGACGTTCGTCGTCAGCCAGTTCATCACCGGCATGCCCGGCCTCGTCGAGCAGGTCACGCACTCGATCGACAGTGCGCGAACCTGGTTGATCGAGGGCCCGTTTCACTTGAGCAGGGACCAGATCAACAACGCGGGCAACGCGGCGATCGAAGCGATCCGCAACAACCAGGAGAAGGTGACCAGCGGGGCGCTGTCCACCGCGGCCACCGTGACCGAAATCGTCACCGGCGCACTGCTCACGCTGTTCACGGTGATCTTCTTCCTGCACGGCGGCCGCAACATCTGGGAGTTCGTCACGAAGATCTTCCCGTCGAGCGTCCAGGACCGGGTCCGCGATGCCGGACGCGCCGGCTTCAATTCGCTGATCGGCTATGTCCGCGCGACGTTCCTCGTCGCCCTGGTCGACGCCGTCGGCATCGGCACCGGTCTGGCGATCATGAGCGTGCCCCTGGCGCTTCCACTGGCATCGCTGGTCTTTCTCGGCGCGTTCATCCCATTGGTCGGTGCCGTCATCGCGGGCTTCCTCGCCGTCGTCGTCGCGCTGTTCGCCAAGGGCTTCGTCTACGCGCTGATCACGCTGGCGCTCATCATCGCCGTACAACAGTTGGAAGGCCATGTGCTGCAGCCGCTTGTGATGGGTCGCGCGGTGTCGGTGCACCCGCTGGCGGTGGTGCTGGCGATCGCGGCGGGCAGCGTGCTCGCCGGAATCGTCGGCGCACTGTTGGCGGTGCCGATCGTGGCGTTCCTCAACAGCGCGATCCGGGTGCTGCTGGCCAACGAACCCGAGGCCGAAGTGGAGGCTCAGGAGGCCGAGGACGGCAAGGTCATCGAGGCCGAACCCGACGAGGTGCAAACCGCTACGAGCGACTAGCTCAGCGCCCGCGGCCTTCCCTGCGCAGCAGGTCGGCGGCGCTGAGGCCACCGGCGGCGCCGCGGCGCCGGTTCTCTTCCTCGGCCTGCTGTGCCGTGAGCTTCTCCGTCGCCTCGGGATCCTGCGGCCGCTGCGCGGGCATCGCGGTCGTCGGATCGGCGGGGCCACCGTTGGAGTGGCGGCTGGCCCGCGGACGGGCGACGGGGATGGCGGTGGTCGGCTCGGCACCCTGCTGAGGCGGCTGCGGCTGCGGCCGCGGCCGTGTCGCGGGCTTCGGCGCCGGCCCGTTGCCGCGCAGTTCGCCCAGCCACGACTCGATCTCGCGATCCTCGCGGACCGGCGGCGGCGTGGCGCGCCTGCGCGCGGGCGCAGGGTTGGTGTTGTTGACCGCGTTGCGCGGCTTACGGCCGGCAGGGGCGGGCATCCGGGTGGTCTGCGGCTCGCCGGCGGGCGGCGCCGCGGCGCGCGGCGTGGGGATGCGGGTCGTGCCTGCCACGGACGGTCCGCCAGCGCGGGCCTGGGCCGCCGGGATGCGGGTGGTCGCCGCCCCGGGCCGTGTGGAGCCCTCGACGGCGGGATGCGTCGGGTCGTGCGGCGGCCGAGGCCGCGGCGGCACGGGGGCGGCAGCGCCGACAAGCGCCGCTTCCTCGCCCGGTTCACGAGCCACCGGCCGCTTGCGCTCGTCGGGCAGTTCGGTCTCGCCGAGGCCGAGCCGCTCCTGGATCCGCTTCATCCACTTCGGCGCCCACCAGCAGTCGTCGCCGAGCAGCTTCATCACCGCGGGCACCAGGAACATGCGAATCACCGTGGCGTCCAACAACAAAGCGATCAACAGACCGAACGCCAGGTACTTCATCATCACCAGGTCGGAGAACGCGAACGCGCCCGCGACGACCGCGAGGATCAACGCGGCGCCGGTGATCAACCGGCCGGTGGTGGCGGTTCCGATGCGGATGGCCTCGGCGGTGGACATGCCACGCTCACGCGCCTCCACCATGCGGGACACCAGGAACACCTCGTAGTCCGTGGACAGACCCCAGATGATCGCGATAATCATGCCGATCATCGGCGCCATCAGTGGCTGCGGCGTGTAGTTCATCAGCCCGGCGCCATGGCCGTCGACGAACATCCACGTCAGCACGCCCATCGTCGACCCGAGCGTCAGCGCGCTCATCACCGCCGCCTTGATCGGCAGCACCACCGAACCGAACGCGAGGAACATCAGGATCGTGGTCGTGACGATGAGGACGGTGACCATCAACGGCAGCTTGTCGAACAGGCTGTGGATGCTGTCCTGCTCGAGAGCGGGAGTGCCGCCGACGGACACGGTCAGGCCGTGCGGCGCCGGTATCGCGCGCAGTTCCTCGATCTTCTTGGCGGCGTCGTTGCGGTTCTCCAGACCGTTCTGAATCACCCGGACGGACGGATCCTTCGACGCCCCGTCGAGATAGGGGCGTTCCTGCCACATCTTGGTCGGGTCGTTGTTCGCGTCGATGAACCCCGGAATCGCCATCGCCTTGTTGCGGACCTCGGCGATCTGCGCGTCGGTGACGGGTTCGCCGTTGTCGCTCTCGAGGACCATCGTCAGCGGTTCGGTGCGGAATCCGGGGAAGGTCTTGTCGAACTGCTCCTGCGCCTGGCGCACGGGGTTGTCCGGCGGCAGGTACTTCTCGCTGATGCCGCCGAGCGACAGCTGACCCAGCGGGATGATCAGCAGGATCATCACGATGATGATCGGCGCGGCGAAGGCGATCGGCCGCTTCATCACGCGGTTGACCAGCTTGCCCCAGAACCCCTTCTCGACCTCTTCGCGGGTCTTGGTCTTCTGCGTCTTCTCGGCGAACCAGTCGATGATCCGCCGGGAGAACGGCCAGTCCCGCAGGAAGGGCACCCGAAGCAGGGTGCGCACGCCGAGCGCGTCGATGTTGGGTCCGACGATGGCCAGCGCGCCTGCGAGCACGGTGATCGACAGGATCGCCGACAGCATGACCGTGGCGATGATCGCGTAGGTGATCGATTTCAGGAAGCCCTGCGGGAACAGCAGCAGCGGCAGCGCCGAGGCGACGATGATCACCGCGGAGAACGTCACCGTGCGGCCGGACGTCATCATCGTGCGGCGAACGGCGGCCTCGGTGTCGTAGCCCTCGGCGATCTCCTCACGGAACCGGCTGACGATGTAGAGCCCGAAGTCGATCGCGATACCCAGGCCGACCAGCGTCACCACCGGTTGGGCGAAGAAGTGCACGGGGATGAACTCGGCGAGCAGGCGCATGATCCCGAGCGATCCCGCGATCGTCAGGCCGCCGACGATCATCGGCAAGCTTGCCGCGATCACGCCGCCGAACACGAAGAACAGCACCACCATCACCAGCGGCACACCGAGCAGCTCACCGCGCTTCTGGTCTTCACCGATGGTGCCGGTCAGTTCGCTGGCCAGTGGCTGCAGGCCGGCCTGCTGGACGTCGACGCCGTCGATGTTGAGCGCTTCCTTGACGGTCTTGCCGTCCTCGCCGACGTTCTTGTTGTAGTTGTTCAGGATCGCGTCGTCGTTGTCGCCCTTGAGCTGGATCGACATGAACGCATGCTGCTTGTCCTCGTCGGCCATGTTCTTGAGCACTTCGGGGCTCTTGAAATAGCCGATCGAGCGGAGGACCTGGTCGGGGTGGGTCTTCTCGACCTCGGCGAGGTTGTCCAGGATCTTCTTCTGGAAGGCCGGGTCGTCGACCGTCTTGCCCTCGGGCGCGGTGTAGATGCCGATGATGTGGCCCGAGGTGTCTCGACCGTAGGTCTTGTCGGCGATCACCGAGGCGTGCACCGACTGGCTGCCCTCGTCGTAGAAACCGCTCTGGGTAACATGCTGGCCGAGGCTGATGCCGTAGACGCCGCCGCCAAGGCACAGTGCGACCATCACACCGATAACGATGTATCGGTAGCGGTAGACCGTACGGCCCCACCAGGCGAACACCTGAGCTCCTAACTCACAAAGTCTCTATATGCGCCAAAGCGCGTTTCTATTCTTCACACACGAGAGGCCAGTAGCGAGGACAGCGGCCGGAATGGCTGCAGCCAAGCCCCTTGCTCGGGCAGCGAATCTAGGCCGATTCGCGGTAGCGGTTCCCGAAACACACCTGGGATGTCTTCCAGGTCGATGAACTCCAAAGTATCCGAGGCTAGCGCCCAACTCGCGTGTTCGCGAAATCCGAGCACTTGAACAGGGGTTCCGGTGCGGGCGATGTCCTCCAACGGCTGACGGAAAGCCTGTCCGTCGGCCGAGGCCACCAGCAGCCCGGCCAGCCCCTCGCTGCGGCGAAGGGCGATGTGGTTGAGCATGTCGACGTCGACGTCACTGTCCTCGTCGATCTTGGGTTTGGCGAACACCGCGAAACCCACGTTGCGCAGGGCTTCCACCCAGGGCCGCACCACGTCGGCGCTGCCGGGGGCGATGTTGGTGAAAACCGTCGCCTCGGGTTCAACGGAGACGCTGTCGTCGGCGTGTGCGGTCGACAGGTCGGCCGTGCGCGCCAGCAGCCAGCGGCCCAGCGCGTCGAACCGGGGCCGGTGAGCGGCCGTCGGGCGGCCGCCGAGGATGGAGCCAAGGCCCATGTCGAGGTTGGGTGCATCCCAGACCAGCAGGACACGCCGCGCGCCAGGCGACAGGCTGGGCGTCTCGACGATCTCTTCGGCGATGCTCATGGTCAGCGTTTCTCCCAGAGCAGTTCTGCGATGGCGCTTCCCGCGTCGCGCCCCTTCGACTCGTACTTGGTGGTCGGGCGGGATACCGAGACGGGCAGGTCGTCGTCGGGGCTGACCCGGCGCAGGCGGGGTTCGGCGTCGCCGACCTCGGCGATCTGCTCGGCGTAGCCCGCGTGGTCGGTCGCGGCGTGCAGGATGCCGCCGGGCCGCAACCGGTCGGCGATGAGCGCCACGGTGGGTGGTTGCAGCAGCCTGCGCTTGTGATGTCGGGCCTTCGGCCACGGATCGGGGAAGAACACCCGAACGCCGGTCAGCGATTCGGGTCGCAGCATGTGCTCGAGGACGTCGACGCCGTCACCACGGATCAGCCGGATGTTGGTCACGCCTTCGCGGTCCATCGCGCTGAGCAGTTGGGCCAGCCCGCGCCGGTAGACCTCGACGGCGATCACGTCCACATCGGGCTCGGCCTTGGCCATCGCCAGCGTCGAGGTGCCGGTTCCGCTGCCGATCTCCAGCACGAGCGGCGCCGACCTGCCGAACCACGCCTCGGTATCGAGGAGTCCGGCCGGGCCGTCTTCGGACCCGGCGTTGGTGCCTACCTGGGGCCACAGCCGGTCCCAGGTCTCCTGCTGACCGGGGGAGACGTGCGATCTCCTGGACCGGTAGGCCGTCACCCGGGGATACAGATGCGATGCTGACCGCGTCATCGCCACCTCACGGCGGGCGGCATGCTGCTACCCCGACGTTGCGCATGCATTGGTCCATGGTCGCGCATCGACGGCCATGAACCCGCATCGCAGTGCAGATTGATACCCAACAGTTGCCTAGGAAATGTGACCTGGCCCGCCAAAATGAGCGCTCGCACAGGGGCCGCGGAGATGCCACCATTTGCGGTGGGGGCGAAAACGTGGTCGAAACGGCGATCAGGGAAGGCCATCACATTTTCACCAATGAGCTGAGGCGGTTGGCGCAACGTAGCTGTGATTCGCGGATATCGGAGCTCGTCGACGGCCTGCGCGGGCCACTGAGGGTTGCGGTTCGCGGGCGCGACGGCGTCGGCCGGGCCACCGCGGCGGCCGCACTTGCCCAGGCCGGACTGACCGTGACCGACGGCGCCGACGCCGATATCGCGGTCGTGGTGGTGGCCGAGGCCCTCAAACCCGAGGACCGGGCGATGGTGGCGGCGCCGGGCCCGACCCTCGTGGTGCTCAACAAGGCGGATCTGGCCGGTTTCGGTGCGGGTGGACCGATCGCCGTGGCCGACCGCCGTGCGGCGGATCTCCAGGCGAGGACCGGGGTGCCGACGGTTCCGATGGTCGCCCTGCTGGCCGTCGCCTCGCTGGACGACGAGCTCATCGCGGCGCTTGGCGTGCTGGCCGCCGAACCCTGCGACCTGACGACCACCGACGGCTTCGTGTCGGCCGAGCACAGCCTGCCGCGGGGCGTCCGCGAGCGGCTGCTGGCCACCCTCGATCTGTTCGGCATCGCCCATGCCGTCCTCGCGCTGGGCCAGGGCACGCCCGCCGAGGCGCTGGAAGCCACGCTGCGGCGGCTCAGCCAGGTCGACCGGGTGATGTCCCGGCTGACGGCGGTCGGCGCGGAGGTGCGCTATCAGCGCACACGCTCGGCGCTCGTGTCGCTGCGCGCGCTGGCGGCGGCCGGTGCGCCCGCCGTCGCCGAGTACCTGTCCGGCGATGAGCCGGTTCTCGCGTTGATGGCTGCCGCGGTCGATGTCGTGGAGGCGGCCGGGCTGCCTGTCGACGACGCCGACGACCGATCGGCCCACCTGCAGCGTGCGGTGGTGTGGAATCGCTACAGCCGAGGACCCGTCAACCGGCTGCACCAGCACTGCGGCCTCGACATCTGCCGTGGCTCGCTTCGGCTCATGCAGCGGGCGGCGCTGTGACCGACGTCGAGCACGTGAGCGACCCGGTCGGCCAGGTGGACGCTCTGGTCGCCGCGGTCGATCCGGGGCTGAGCTCACCGGGCGTGGACAACCGCGATGTCGTCCTGGTCACCGGGCCGTGGCTGGCCGGTTCGACCGGATTGATCGCCGCACTGCGCGAAAGGCTGCCCGAGCACCAGTTCGTCGAGGCCGACGAGGTCAAGGCCGCCGACGCGCCCGCAGCGGTGGTGTTCGTGGTGTCGGCTGTGGCCCCGATCGCCGAATCCGATTGCGCCCTCATCGATCTCGCCGCTCAGCACACCGATCTGGTGATCGGGGCGGTGTCCAAGATCGACGTGCACCGCAACTGGCGCGATGTGCTCGCCGAGGACCGGACCCGCCTGGCCGCGCACGCCGAGCGGTACCGCGATGTGTCCTGGGTCGGTGTCGCGGCGGCGCCCGACCTCGGCGAGTCGAACGTCGACGACCTTGTCGAACTGCTGCGCACGCGCCTGGCCGACGTCGATACCAAGCGACGAAACCGGTTGCGGGCGTGGGAGTCTCGACTGCACACCGTGATGTCGCGCTACGACAAGGACGGCGCGGGAGGTGACCGCAAGGCCCGGGTGACGGCGCTGCGGGAGCGACGGGAAGAGGTCCTGCGCGAGCGCAGGGTGTCGAAGTCCGAACGAACCATCGCGCTGCGCAGTCAGATTCAGCAGGCGAAGGTGCAGCTCGCCTACTTCGCCCGCAACCGCTGCACCTCGGTGCGATCGGAGTTGCAGGAGGACGCGTCGTCGATGACGAGGCGGCGGCTAAGGGACTTCGAGGGCTATGTCGGCACCCGGGTGGTCGAGGTCGTCGACGAGGTCGAGGCCGGCGTCACCAAACACCTCACCGACATGGCGACCGAGTTGGGGCTCACCCCGCCGGAGACACCGGCGCCGTCCGAGCCGCCGGCGTTCGCACCGCCGCCGCTGAAGTCCCGCCGGCTGGAGACCCGGCTGATGATGGTGCTCGGCGCGGGCTTCGGCCTGGGCGTGGCGCTGGGGGTCAGCAGATTGTTCGCGGGGCTGGCGCCGGGTCTGACGATCGCCGGGCTGGTCGCCGGCGGCGTCATCGGCCTGGTGCTCACGGTCTGGGTGGTCAGCATGCGGGGTCTGCTGAACGACCGGGTGACCCTGGATCGCTGGGTCGGGGTGGTGATCGGGCTGCTGCAGGGCTTCCTCGAGGAACGGGTGGCCACCAGGGTGGTGGTCGCCGAAGCCGCCTTGACCGCGGATGTGGCAAGGCGCGACGAGGCGGAGGCCGAGGCGGCGACGGCTGCCGTGACCGAGATCGACGCCGAATTGCGCGAGCATGCGGTCGCCACGGCGCGGGCGGCGGCCCTGCGGGACCGGCGGCTGCCGCCCCTGCAGAAGGCGCTGGACATCGTCCGCGCGGAGTTGGACACCCGTCAAGGGCAGTGATCAGGTCTTTCTGAATCGTTCCTGTGAGTGATCGGACATGGATCCGAATTTCCCCGGGTATGTCACCCGCGTTAACCTTGTTAAGAGGGCGATAAGCACCGGTGACGCTTTTAACTGCGTCCCGGCAGACAAACCTACGCAGGAGATTTTGATGACCTCAGCGACCATCCCCGGTCTGGACACCGCACCGACGAAACACGCAGGGCTGCTTGCCTGGGTCCAGGAGGTCGCAGAGCTCACACAGCCCGACCGGGTTGTCTTCGCCGATGGCTCCGAGGAGGAGAACGCCCGGCTGTCCGAGCAGCTGGTGGCGGCGGGCACCTTCACGAAGCTCAACGAGGAGAAGAAGCCGAACTCGTACCTCGCGCTTTCCGACCCCTCCGACGTGGCACGCGTCGAGTCGCGCACCTTCATCTGCTCGGAGAAGGAGATCGACGCAGGCCCGACCAACAACTGGATGGACCCGGCCGAGATGCGCCGCATCATGACCGACCTGTACCGCGGCTCGATGCGCGGCCGCACCCTGTACGTGGTCCCGTTCTGTATGGGCCCGCTCGGCGCCGAGGATCCGAAGCTGGGCGTGCAGATCACCGACTCGGAGTACGTCGTCGTCTCGATGCGCACGATGACCCGGATGGGCAAGGCCGCACTCGACAAGCTCGGCACCGACGGCTTCTTCGTCAAGGCGCTGCACTCGATCGGCGCACCGCTGGAGCCGGGCCAGAAAGACGTGCCCTGGCCCTGCAACGACACCAAATACATCACCCACTTCCCGGAGACCCGCGAGATCTGGAGCTTCGGCTCGGGTTACGGCGGTAACGCGTTGCTGGGCAAGAAGTGCTACTCGCTGCGTATCGCCTCGGCGATGGCGCACGACGAGGGCTGGCTCGCCGAGCACATGCTGATCCTCAAGCTGATCAGCCCGGAGAACAAGGCCTACTTCGTCGCGGCGGCGTTCCCGTCGGCGTGCGGTAAGACCAACCTCGCGATGCTGCAGCCCACGATTCCGGGCTGGCGTGCCGAGACCATCGGCGACGACATCGCGTGGATGCGGTTCGGCAAGGACGGCCGCCTGTACGCGGTCAACCCGGAATTCGGCTTCTTCGGCGTCGCCCCGGGCACCAACTGGTCGTCGAACCCGAACGCGATGAAGACCATCTCGGCGGGCAACACCGTCTTCACCAACGTCGCGCTGACCGACGACGGCGATGTGTGGTGGGAGGGCCTGGAGGGCGACCCGCAGCACCTCATCGACTGGAAGGGCCGCGACTGGACGCCGGACTCGGACGAGAAGGCCGCGCACCCGAACTCGCGCTACTGCACCCCGATGTCGCAGTGCCCGACGCTGGCGCCCGAGTGGGACGACCCGCAGGGTGTGCCGATCTCGGCGATCCTGTTCGGTGCGCGCCGCAAGACGACGGTGCCGCTGGTGACGCAGGCCCGCGACTGGCAGCACGGTGTGTTCATCGGCGCCACCATGGGCAGCGAGCAGACCGCGGCCGCCGAGGGCAAGGTCGGCACCGTGCGCCGCGACCCGATGGCGATGCTGCCGTTCCTCGGCTACAACGTCGGCGACTACTTCGCGCACTGGATCGATATCGGCAAGCAGTCCGACGAGTCGAAGATGCCGAAGATCTTCTTCGTCAACTGGTTCCGCCGCGGTGACGACGGCCGCTTCCTGTGGCCCGGCTTCGGCGAGAACAGCCGCGTGATGAAGTGGGTCGTCGACCGCATCGAGGGCAGGGCCAACGGCCGCACCACGCCGATCGGCATCGTCCCGACCGCTGAGGATCTCGACCTGTCCGGCCTCGACGTGGACCCCGCCGACGTGGAGGCCGCGCTGGAGGTCAACGCCGAGGAGTGGCGCCAGGAGATCCCGCTCATCGAGGAGTGGTTCGAGTTCGTCGGCGAGAAGCTGCCGACCGGTATCAAGGACGAGTTCGACGCGCTGAAGCACCGCCTCGAAGCGGAGTAACACTCGCGAGCGTCTGTTCACCCGCTCACGATGAAGAACACGCCGAGCATGATTGCCAGCAACCCGATGGCGACGCCGGCGAAGAGGCGACTTTGGCCACCCGGTTCGTCGACGGTCACCTGCGTCGGATCGGTAGGGTCGTACCAGACGTCGACGGTCTCCCGGTCCAGCGGCTTGGAATGCCCCTGGATCGAAACGTGTGACTGCCACTGACCGTTCGGGCCGGGGAACCCGACCTTGGTGTGGTAGAAGCGTGAGCCATTGGCGCCGAAGTCCACCGCATGGCCGATCACCCGTGCCGACACCCTCACTCCGGTGTGCTTGGCCTTTTTGACGGCTCGGTCGCCGTAGATGACCACTGCGATCATCGCGAGCCCGAAGCCGATGCAGAACAGTCCACCGAACATCGGCAAAGCCTACTGGGCAACCTGTTGACACGTGTCAAATCGGGCCATCGTAGAGTTCAGCCATGCAGATTCGTGAGCATGCCGAAGCGCACCCCCTCAAGCCCGCCGTCGTGATGCACCCCTCGGGGCTGACCGTGACGTTCGGCGAGCTCGAGGCCCGCGCCAACCGGCTCGCACACTTCTTCCGCAAGCACGGCCTGCGTGAGGGCGACGCCGTCGCGATCCTGATGGAGAACAACGAGCACTACCACGCCGTGATGTGGGCGGCGCGCCGCAGCGGCCTCTACTACGTCCCCATCAACACGCATCTGACACCCGCCGAGGCGGCCTACATCATCGAGAACTGCAACGCCAAGGCCATCGTCGGCTCGGCCGCGCTGCGCAAGACCCTCGAGGGTCTCGCCGCTGAACCATCCAACGGCCTCCCGCAGCTGCTGATCGTCGCCAACGACGACATCGAGGGCTGGCACCGCTACCCCGAATGTGTTGCCGACGAACCGGATACGCCCATCGACGACGAGATCGAAGGCGACCTGCTGCAGTACTCGTCGGGCACCACCGGCAGGCCGAAGGGCATCAAACGCGAACTGCCGCACCTGCCGCCGTCGGAGGCGCCGGGCATGATGTCGATGCTGGTGAGCTTCTGGCTCGAACCGGAGGCGATCTATCTCAGCCCCGCGCCGCTGTATCACACCGCGCCGTCGGTGTGGTCGATGACGATTCAGGCCGCTGGCATCACCACGGTGGTGATGGAGAAGTTCGATGCCGAAGGCTGCCTCGACGCCATCCAGCGCCATCATGTGACGCACGGCCAGTTCGTGCCGGTGATGTTCACCCGGATACTGAAACTGCCGCAGGACGTCCGCAATTCGTACGACCTGTCCAGTCTCAAGCGGGTCATGCACGCCGCCGCGCCGTGCCCCGTCGAGATCAAGAAGGCGCTGATCGACTGGTGGGGGCCGATCGTCGACGAGTACTACGCCTCCTCCGAGGCGATCGGATCGACGCTGATCACCGCCGAGGAGTGGCTGAAGCATCCGGGATCGGTGGGCAAGCCGATGCTGGGCGCCGTGCACATCTGCGACGAGGACGGCAACGAACTGCCGCCAGGGCAGGCCGGTGAGGTGTACTTCGAGGGCGGCAACGACTTCGAGTACCTCAACGACGACGAGAAGACCGCCAAGTCGCGCAATGCCATGGGCTGGAAGACCGTCGGCGACATCGGATATCTCGACGAGGAGGGCTACCTCTACCTCACCGACCGCCGCCACCACATGATCATCTCGGGCGGGGTGAACATCTACCCGCAGGAAGCCGAGAACATGCTCGTCACCCATCCGAAGGTGATGGACGCCGCGGTGTTCGGCATCCCCGACGACGAGATGGGCCAGCGGGTGAAGGGCGTCGTGCAGACTGTCGACCCCGCCGACGCGACAGACGAATTCGCCGACGAGCTGCTCGGCTGGCTCCGGGATCGGTTGGCGCACTACAAGTGTCCGAGGACGATCTCCTTCGAGGCGCAGCTGCCGCGTACCGACACCGGCAAGCTGTACAAGCACGAACTGATCGCGAAGTACTCGTAGGGCAAGATTGCCAACCGTGACGATGCGCGGACACGAGCCCGGCGGCCCCTATTTCGACGATCTCGCGGTCGGTCAGGTCTTCGACTGGGCGCCCGCGATGACGTTGACGGCGGGCGCAGCCGCTGTGCACCAGGCGATCGTCGGCGACCGGCTGCGGCTGGCGCTCGATGCCGACCTCGCAGGCGCGGTCACCGGTTCGACGACGGCGCTCGCCCATCCGCAGCTGGTCTGCGACGTCGCCATCGGGCAGACCACACTGGTCACCCAGCGGGTGAAGGCCAACCTGTTCTACCGCGGGCTGTCGTTTCACCGGTTTCCGGTCATCGGCGACACCCTGTTCACCCGCACCGAGATCGTCGCGCTGAAGCAGAACTCGGCCAAGCCCGGCAGGGCGCCCACCGGCCTTGCGGCGATGCGGATGACGACCATCGACCAGGTCGGCAGGTTGGTGCTGGACTTCCACCGCTGCGCGATGCTGCCGCTGCGCGACGGGGCCGCCGACACCGGTCATGCCGACGATATGTCTGCGATCGGGACGGACTCCGCGCCCACGCCCGATCCGACCGCGGACTGGGACGCCGGCGCGTTCCGCGCAAAAGTCCCGGGCACGCATTTCGACTCCGACATCGTGGGCAGCGTTCTGCAGAGCACCGCCGACGTCGTCAGCAGCGCCCCCGAACTCGCCCGTCTGACGCTGAATATCGCTGCCACTCACCATGATTCGCGCGCCGGCGGGCAGCGCCTGGTTTACGGCGGGCACACCATCGGGCTGGCTTTCGCGCAGGCTACGCGGTTGCTGCCCAACATCGCGACGGTGCTGGGCTGGGAGTCATGCGACCACACCGGCCCCGTGCACGAAGGCGACACCCTCTACAGCGAGTTGCACGTCGACGGCGCCGTCCCACTGCCCGACAACCGCGGCGGTGTGCTGAAGCTGCGCTCGCTGGTCTACGCCGTCGGCGACGGCGCCGAGGACCGTCAGGTCCTGGACTGGCGCTTCACCGCCCTGCAGTTTTAGGACCAGACCCATAGTCAGTCATCCCCAGGGGACGAGTCGGAAGTGCAATTTTCGTGCTGACGGGCGCACGCGGTGGCTGCGTCAGCCGAGAAGACTGCTGTCGGAGACAACGCTTCAAATACGGGAGGTTCCTGTGACTTCGGTAGGGCAGCCGGAAATACCGGTCGTCGACCCCTCGAGACTTCTGCCGCACAAGTGGAAGGTGATGCTCGGCACCGGGGTGATCGCGATCATCCTCGGTGCGCTGATGCTGGTCTGGCCGGGCAAAACAGTCCTTGTCGCCACTGCCCTGTTCGGCCTGTATCTGCTGGTCGTTGGCAGCGCACAACTGTTCATCGCGATGGCATCCGAGATATCGGGTGGGGGTCGCGCACTTCTTTTCATCAGCGGCGCTGTGTCGATGATCCTGGCGGTGCTGACTTTCCGGTATTTCGGCGAGGCGTTCGCGATTCTGATGTTCGCCATCTACATCGGGATCAGCTTCATAATCAGAGGAGTCGCGATCACTGTCGACGCGATCAGCAGTAGCGTGAGCGAGCGTGGCTGGGACATCTTCTTCGGAATCATGTCCGTGCTCGCCGGCATCATCGTATTGCTGGTGCCATTCACGTCGATCGTCACGCTCGCCGTCGTGACGGGAGCATGCCTTATTGCTCTGGGGATTTTCGAGATCGTTTCCGCCTTCAGAACTCGACGTGACAGCGACAAGATACCGGTGAAGACGCGCACGCCAAGGGCCGCGTAGCGCTTCTCTCTTACCTCACCGCCGCCGAACACTGCGTTCAGCGGCGGTGATATCTGTGCGCGCCGATTGACTCCCGCCGCCCTGCAGACGTAGAGTCTGATTTGCAGAAACATTTTCTACCTTACGGAAGATGGACAAGAACGGCAGAAAGAGGAGAAAGCAGTGCGCATCCGACACCTCGGAATAGTCGTGCAAGACCTCGAGCGGACCGCCGAGTTCTACGAAAACGTTCTGGGCTTCAAACGCCTGGGCGATGCCCGCACCCCCGGTCACTACCCGGGCAAGGCGCTCGACCTCAGCGACGGCGAGGTGAACTACTCGCTGTTGCAGCCGAACCCGGACATCGAGCGCTCCGAATGGACCTACGGCGCCATGGGCCCCAACCACATCGGTGTGACGATCGAGGACACCGGCGCGGTCGTCACCGCACTGAAGGAGCGCGGCATCGAGGTCTACGGCGCCGAGCAGGCCGACCCGCCCCGGTTCTTCAAGTTCCGCGATCCAGACGGCGTTGAGGTCGATGTGGCCACGCCGGAGCGTGGCTGGAAGTTCTGATCGCCACGGCGACGCCGTGGTTGCAACCAAAGAGCGTTCCCTTCCACCGACGTGGCTCGTCGGCACCGTCGCCAGCATCTTCCTGCTACAGGTGGCGGTCACCCTGGCCCGGCCGGTATCGACCTACCGGCTGCTGGCGCTCGGTGCCGACGGCACCACACTCGGCCTGACGGCGGCGTGCTTTGCCATCCCGCCGATGTTGTTCGCGGTCAGCCTTGGCCGATGGACCGAGAAGCACCACCCGGCGATACTGCTGGTGCTCGGTTTCGTCGTCGCCGCCGCAGGCGCTTTCTCCCTCGTGTTCATCGAGTCCATCCCGGCCTTCGCGCTCGCGACCACCGCGCTCGGCATCGGCCACACGACGGGCACGATCGGTGGCCAGAGCATCATGGCGCAGGCCCAGAGCGGCCTCACCCGTATCAGCCGATTCGGCGCTCTCACAACGATTTCCGCACTGGGCCAGATCATCGGCCCGGTCCTCGGCGGCGTGATCATCGGCCACAGCGACAACCCGAGCCTGGCCTCGACCTCGTCGGCGTTGCAGGCCGCGGCATGGATCTTCGTCGCCGGTCTGCCCGCCGCGTTGATCGCGATCCGAACCACCACGATCCAGACGTCGACCGTTCGCACCGGCAAGCCCGAGCGGGTGTGGGGCCTGCTGCGCATCAGGGGTATGCCCGCGGCGTTGATGACGAGTTTCTCGGCCAAGGGCGGCAACGACCTACTCCTTGTCTATGTGCCGCTGCTCGGCGCGTCGGTCGGACTCAGCTCGTCGCAGGTCGGCATCCTGCTCGGCATCAGCAGCAGCGGCGCGCTGTTCGCGCGCGCCGCCACACCGTGGTTCGTCCGCAGGATCCCCAGCGTCAACCTCACCGTGGTCGCGACGGCGATCGCGGCGCTGTGTCTGCTCATCGTCGGGCTCAGCCACAACCTGACGCCGATGATGTTCGCGATGTCCGTGCTCGGATTCGCCATCGGGCTGACCCAGACCACCACCATGGACTGGGTCGTCGACCTGGTCGACGACACCAGTCGCGGGTCCGCGCTGGGCATGCGGGTGGCGACCAACCGCGTCGGGCAGACGTTCATCCTCGCCGCAGCGGGGGTGGCCTCTCAGTGGCTGGGCGTGGAGGCCGCGTTCGCACTGCTCGCGCTCGTCATGCTGGTGACGGCGGCCGCGGGCGCACTCAGCGCGCGTCGCGGCCCTCAGTCCGCGGACACCTGAGCTCTCACCGGCGACTCGGGCGCGCGGGAGATCGTCTGGATCATCAGGTCGCCGATGTGTGAAATCCGCGACGGCGTAAGGCGACTCGTCGGCGCCGCGACCGCGATGGCCGCCTGCCGGCCCGCGAAATCGCGGAACGCCACCGCGACCGAGCCCACATCGTCCTCAGTCTCGCCCGCGTTCACCGCGTAACCGCGTGCCCGTGCCTTCGAGACCTCTTTGAGCAGCTTCGCCTGCGTGGTGATCGATTTGTCGGTGCGCGCCGCGAACGGTTCCGCCGACGTCGGGTAAAGCTCGGCCACCTGCTGATCGGTCAGCTGCGCCAGCAGCGCCTTGCCCAACGACGTGCAGTGCGCGGGCACGAGGGTGCCGGTACGGGACACCACCCGCAGCGCCCGCTCGGACTCCACCGCGTCGACGTAGCGGACCTGATCGCCTTCCAGGACCCCGAGGTGGACCGTCTCGCCGGTCTCGGCCGCGAGCTCCTCCATCATCGGCCGGGCCTGCTCACGCACATTCAGCGAGCCGACGACGGCCAGCCCCACCTCGACGAGCGCAGGCCCCGCGATGTAGGCCCGGGTGACCGGCTCCTGCTGGACGAAGCCGTGGTGGGCGAGCATCGCCAGAAGGCGGTGTGCCGTGGAATGCGCGACACCGAGGTATTTGCAGGCGTCGGTGAGCCGCACCCTGGGCTGTTCGCGGAACAGAAGTAGAAGCAGAAGCGCGTTGTTCACCGACGCTATGGGATAGGCGGGTCCGGTTTCACTCTCCGGTCGTGACTTCTGCATAGAAGAAGCCTACCGTCATCTGTGCAGGTGTCTGCGACATCGCCACACTTCTTTGCCGGCCAAAGTGATGCTTGACACAGAGCGGCAATAGCCCTAGCTTTTCCTACAGCCAGAAAAGTTTTCCTTCTTGAAGAAGACAGCCCGCAAAGAGGTTCTGCATGGATCAGGACGTTCAACCGAAGGCGAGAGCCGTGACCGACGAAGTCGATCGGCCCGCGCAGAAATCCCCCGCGCCGCAGGAGGTCGAGGTGGACGCGTCAGACGTTCCCGAGTCCTCAGAGACGGAGCCGGCCCGCGACGACCACGCCAGGGACGAACGCATCACCCGGGTCGTGCACGTCGTTCTCGGCCTGGTGATCGCCGCCGTCGGCGCGTGGTTGCTCTACCGCAGCCGCACCGAACTGGCATTCCGCGGTCCGAACGGGGAGCCTGGCCCCGGCTATCTACCGGTGCTGCTGACGATCTGCCTGATCGGACTCGGGCTGTTGCTCACCGCAGTTTGGGTCTTCGGGTCGAGGGCCCGCCACGGTGACGCGCCGACGCTGTCGTTCGACCTTCGGCACATGGGGCGTGCGCTGCTGGTGTGGCTGGCGTTGTCGCTCAGCGCATTTCTCATCGAACCGCTCGGCTTCCTGCTGGCAGGCGAGATCCTTGTGCTGCTGGTGATCTTGGTCATCGAGCGCATCCGGTCCATTCCACTCATCGTCACGCTGCTATTGCTGCCGCCCGCAATGTATTTCCTGTTCGACACCTTGCTCGAGGTGCAACTGCCCGGAGGAACCCTGTGGTACTGAACGACTTTGGTGAGCCAACGGGAGCCCGCCGGTGAACGCGCTCGACGGATTGCTGCACGGCCTGCAGGCCGCCATCACCCCGACCAATCTGCTCTGGTTGCTCGTCGGCTGTCTACTCGGCACGCTCGTCGGCATCCTGCCGGGACTCGGACCGCCTGCGACGATCTCGATCCTGCTGCCGATCGCCACCGGGTTCGACCCGGCCACCGGTCTCATCATGATGGCCGGCATCTATTACGGGGCGAAGTACGGCGGTTCGACGACTTCGATCCTTCTGAACATTCCCGGTGAGTCCTCGTCGGTCGTCACGTGCATCGACGGCTACGAGATGGCCAAGCAGGGACGGGCGGGCAAGGCGCTGGGCATCGCGGCGATCGCGTCGTTCGTCGCGGGCACGATCGGTGTCATCGGTCTGACATTCCTTGCGCCCCTTGCCGCCGACGTCGCGGTCAACTTCGGCCCGCCCGAGTATTCGGCGCTGATGGTCTTCGCGTTGCTGCTGGTGATCATGCTGGCGGGCGACTCGATGCTCAAGGGCTTCATCTCGATGTTCATCGGGCTGTTCCTGGCCACGATCGGCACCGACCTGTTCTCAGGTGAGCAGCGGTTCACCGGCAGCCAGATCGAACTGGCGGGCGGGATCGAGTTCATCGCACTGTCGGTCGGCATCTTCGCAATCGGCGAGGTGCTGGTGAACATCGAGGACAAGTCGGAGAAGAAACTCTTCGAGGTTCCGAAGAAGCTGCGCGAACTGTTGCCGTCCAGGAAGGACATCACGAAGTCCACCCCTGCCATGCTGCAGGGCGGCATCGTGGGCTTCCTGATCGGCATCCTGCCGGGTGCAGGCTCGACGGTCGCGTCGTTCGTCTCCTACATCATCGCCAAGAAGACGTCGAAGACGCCGGAGGAGTTCGGCAAGGGCTCCATCGAGGGCGTCGCGGCGCCGGAGGCGGCGAACAACTCCGAGACCGGCGGCGCGATGGTGCCACTGCTCACGATGGGCATCCCCGGATCCGGCACGGGCGCAGTGCTTCTCGGCGCTCTGGTGCTGTACGGGCTGAACCCGGGGCCGCTGCTGTTCCACGAGCACGCCGATGTGGTGTGGCCGATCATCGCCAGCATGTATCTGGGCAACCTCGCCCTGCTGATCATGAACCTGCCGATGGTGCCGTTCTTCGCCAAGCTGCTCAACACGCCGTACAAGGTCCTCTATCCCGCGATCCTGCTGATCTCCGTCGTCGGCGTGTACAGCGTCAACTTCTCGATCTTCGACGTCGGATTGCTCGTGGTGTTCGGCCTTCTCGGCTACGCGATGCGCAAGCTCGACATCCCGCCCGCGCCGCTGGTTCTGGCCTTCGTGCTCGGCCCGATCGCGGAGAACTCGATCCGGCAGTCGCTTCTGCTGTCCGACAACAGCCCGGTCATCTACCTCCAGCGGCCCATCTCGGCCGTGCTGATCGGCGTCGCAGTGCTGCTGCTGCTCCTGCTGACGTTCGGTCGCCGCACCCGCAAGGTTCGCGAACAGGTTTTGGAGATCGACGCATGACCTTCAACCCCATCACCCCTCAGGAAGGAATCGGATCATGATCCGGATCAGGCAACTGCTCACCGTCGTGCTGGCTGCCGTCGCACTCGTCGCGCTCGCGGCGTGTGGCAGTGGGGGAGGTGGCGGCGGAGGCAAGAGCGGCCCCGTCGAAGTCGTCACCCACAACGCCGTCGGCGGCGGCAGCGACGTCTTCACCAGGCAGATGATCAAGGTGATGTACGAGAACAAGATCATCGACACCAACTGGCCGGTCCGAAACGTCCCCGCCGGCGACTCGATCGGCGCGATGTCCTACATGGTCGACCGAAAAGGCAACGCGGGCTTGATCGCCCAGGTGACGCCGACCTGGCTGGCCACCCCGATGACGGTGGCGAACGCCAAGGTCAGCCTCGCCGACCTGACGCCGATCACGCTCGTCGCCACTGAACCCCAGGTGGTCGTGACGAATGCGAAGTCGCAGTTCAACACGTTCACCGACTTCGTCAACGCAGCCAAGGCCGCACCCGACACCCTGGTGCAGGCGGGCGGATCCAGCACGGCCAACGACGCGTTGACGCGGTTGGTGCTGCAGGACACGCTCGGCGCCAAGTGGAAGTTCCTGTCGTTCGAGGACACCGGGTCGAGGATCACCGCTCTGCTCCGCAACGACGCCAACATCATGCTCGGCAGCGCCTCCGACGTCAGCGAGCAGGTCAAGGCCGGACAGCTGAAAGTGATTGCCGTCGTTGGTGATCAGCGACTGGACATCTTCCCCGATGTCAGCACGACTACCGAGCAGGGCATCGACTCGTCGAAGGTGCCGGTGCAGTTCCGCGCCGTGATGGGCGCGCCGGACATGCCGGAGGACGCGGTGCAGCGCTATCAGGACGACCTGTCGAAGATGGTCGAGACCGAGGACTGGAAGAACCTGACCAAGACCGACGGCCTGGTCACCCAGAACCTGCAGGACGACAAGTTCGAGGCGTACCTGAAAGAACAGACCGACATCGTCGGCGGTCTGCTGCAGGGACTCGGTCTGAGGAAGGATCAGTGACAACCCACCCCACTGCGCTTCTCGCCAGGTTCGTCGCCGAACACGGATCCGAGCAGATACCCGAACCGGTACTGCACGCCGCGCGACGGTCACTGGTGGACCACATCGGAGTGTCGGTGAGCGGTTCGACGGACGATGCCACCCGCCGCGCACGCGATGCCATTGCGGCAAGCGAAAGCGGCGGAGCGGCAAGCGTTGTCGGGGTGAACATGCGGGTGTCGCCGCCGTTCGCCGCCTTCCTCAACGCGTTCTCGTCGCACGTGCTCGACCTCGACGACGTGTACAACCCGCCGGGGACGACGGTGCACGGCAGCTGCTCGGTGTGGCCGGCGATCCTGGCTATCGCGGACACCAGGACGGTGACCGGACGCGAGGCGCTGGCCAGCTTCGCGGTGGGGTTCGAAGTGGAGACGCGGGTCGCGCACGCGGCGGGCCAGACCCATTACGACGTCGGCTGGCATGTCACCGGTACGTCCGGCCATGTCGGCGCCGCCGCCGCGGCCGCCCGCACGATGGGGTTGGGGCACAAGGAGGTTGAGCACGCGATCGCCGCGGGCGCGACGCAGGCCGCCGGTCTGCGCATCATGGCGGGCAGCGACCTCAAGAGCATGCATCCCGGCAAGGCCGCGATGGACGGTGTGCTGGCGGCGACGCTTGCCGCGCACCAGCTGACCGCGGGAGCCAAGGCCCTCGAAGGCGATTTCGGCTACCTGGCCGTGATGAGCGACGCGCCCGCACCCGAGAAGATCAGCGCGGGCCTCGGCGAGTCGTGGAACCTGACGAGTAACGGCTACAAGCTCTATCCGAGCGGTTCGCTGACCCATCCGATGATCGACGGCGTGATCGCGTTGATGACGCAGAACGATGTGTCACCCGGCGATGTCAGGGTGATCGATATCCGCGTGTCCGCACCGGCGGCACGCTTCACAGACCTGCCGCAGCCGTCCACCCCTCTGCAGGCCAAGTTCAGCCTGCGCCACTGCGCGGCTGCGGCAGCCATCTTCCGTCGGCTCGGACCCGACGAACTGGCGACGGCGATCCTGACCCGGCCGGACGTCATCGACCTCCGTGACCGCGTCAAGGTGGTCGGCGATCCGGCGCTGGGCAAGCAGGACGCCGACGTGGAGATCACACTCGCGTCGGGCCAGTCGCTGGCCACCGAGGTCCGGGGCAACCGGGGTACGCCGTCGGCGCCGCTCGACGACGACGAACTCGACGCGAAGTTCCGCGAGCTCGTCGGCCCGGTGCTGGGCGTGCAGCGCACCGAACAGTTGCTCGCCACCTGCTGGCGGTTCGACGAACTGGCCGACGTCTCCACGTTGCTCGCACAGACCGTGCCGAGCGATGGTTGATTCCACGGCGCAGATCGCCCTTGTCACGGGGGCGGGCAGCGGGCTGGGCGCAGTCATCGCCGAACGCCTTGCCGCAGAGGGTCTTACGGTCGCGGTCAACACCAGGTCCCACACCGAGCGGGCCGACGCGGTGGCTGCGGCGATCCGCGCGAACGGCGGGTGTGCGTTCTCGGTGACGGCGAACGTCACCGACCCGGCATCGGTGCGCCACATGTTCGACGCGATCGCCGCCCGCGGTCGGCTACGGGTCCTCGTCAACAACGCGTCGTACCGACCCCGTCAGCGGGTCGACACGATCACCGAGGACGACTGGTATCAGGTCCGCGCCGTCACGCTCGACGGCGCGTTTCGCTGCGTGCGGCACGCGCTGCCCGCGTTGATCCCCGGCGGTCGCATCGTCAACATTCTCGGGCGCAATGCGCTGGCGGGTGATCCTGAGCGGGTACATGTTTCGGCGGCCAAGTACGGCCTGCTCGGGCTGACCGTTGCGCTGGCGGAGGCGTTACGCGACCGAGGGGTCGCCGTGAACGCGGTCTCGCCGGGCGTCGAATCCGACGGCGAGGGGTTGGACCGGTGCCGCAACGAAATCGCCTCGCAGGTGGCCCGGCTGGCGTTCGCCGACGCCGCCGAGGTGACCGGAACGGTCGTGCATGTCGATTGCGACGGCGCTGAAGTCGTCAGCGCCTCTCAGGCGTGGTGAGTTCCAGCATCGCATCGACATCGCCGGTGGATCCGAGCGAAAAGGCAGCATCGGCAAGCTTTTCCGCCCGGCCCCGGCCGATCACCCCGTCGGCGAGGCCGTGGAACTTCTCCCTCAAGTCGTCGTCGGTCAGCCGGTTACCCGGGGTGCCGCGCGCATGATCGACCCACGTCTCCACGGTCTGGCCGTCGCCGGTGATGGCGCTCGCACCGGCCTGCGTATGCGGAACGTTCGAGTCGGGCACCAGCTCGATCTTGGCCATCAGCGCGCGGACGTCGTCGCGGTACACGGCGGTATCGGAGAACTCCGCCTCGCCCGCCCTGCCGTCCAGCAGTGCGATGGAGCAGGCGAACGTCACCGAGAACTTCCCCTCCAAACCCGTTCGCGGATCGGCCTTTCCGGTGAGCTCGCGGACGAGCGGATGCACGTGCAGCTTGATGTGCTCGATCCGGTCGGCGGTCAAGCCCTTTCGGACAGCGAGGTCGCGGACCGCGTCGATGGCGGGATGGATGACCACACCGCACGCGTACGGCTTAACCCCGTTGTCGAAGATCTGCCACCGCTCGCCGAGGCCGTCGACGAGGTCGGCGGGCGTGCTGGCCTCCGACATCACCGCGAACATGCCGCGGCGGCCCTGCAGAGGGTCGGGCGCCCCGGTGAACCCGCCCGCGGCGAGCAGGCCGGCCCATACCCCGGCCTGGGCCGCGTGGCCCGCGTGGAACGGTTTGGTCATCGTGCCGAACTGCTCGCGGTGACCGGATGCCTGTGTGGCTGCGATGCTGAGGCAGTGCGTCGCGGTGACACCGGTGAGGCCGAGCAGGCGGATGGCCACGGTCGCCGACGCCAGCGCTCCCGTGGTCCCGGTCATGTGCCAGCCTGCGTCGTAGTGCTCGGGGTAGAGCGCGTTGCTGACGCGGGCGGCGAGCTCGTAGCCGAGCGCATGCGCGGCGAGCAGGTCGGTGCCGCTGCTGCCACGCCACTCGGCGAGCGCCGTGCCCGACGCATACAGCGGCGTGGTCGGGTGCAGGATCGTGGGGACGTGCGTGTCATCGAAATCCAGTGCATGGCAGGCGATTCCGTTCACCAACGCGGCGTCGGTGACCCGCAGCCGGTCATCGGTGCCGAGCGCTCTTGCCTGGGGTTCGCCGCCGAGCAGAAGGCACTGCGCCCTCGCGATGGCCGCGGCGGGTTCAGCGGCGCCCGCGATGGCGAGGCCGAGGTGGTCGAGCAGGCAACGGGTGCTCTCGTGCAGGACGTCGGCCGGGATGGCGTCGGCCGGGGTACGCGAGACGAAGTCGAGCAGCGTCCGCGTTTCGGGGGAAGTTCGATCGTCGTAGTCCGCGTGAGATCCAGCCATGTAATCTGTATAACAGAAATACTTTCCGTAATACAGACTCAATCGAAGGGGGTCGGCCCGTGACCGACGAGCAGGCGGTGACTCGCGGGCTGGCCGAGTTCGCGGCCGCGCTGACGATTGACGACCTTCCCGCCGATGTGGTGCACCAGGCCGTCCGCTGCCTCGTCGACCACCTCGGCTGCACGATAGCGGGGTCGGCGACCCCCGAGTGTGAAGGCGTTCGCGCAGGCATCGCCGCGCTCGATGCCGGCGACGGTACCCGGACCGCGCCGATCGTCGGGACCCGTCGGCGCGCCGGGGTGGGGTACGCGGCGCTGGCCAACGGCATCGCCGCGCACGTGCTCGATTTCGACGACACCTTCAACCCGGACCGCACCACGATCCACGGCAGTGCGCCGCTCTGGCCTGCGATCGCCGCCGCGGGTGAGGTGATTCGGGTGTCGGGCAGGGCCGCCGTCGAGGCGTTCGTCGCAGGCTTCGAGGTGCAGACGCGGGTGGCCGTCGCGGCCGGGGCGGGCCACTACGACGCGGGCTGGCACGTCACCGGGACCGTCGGCCACATCGGCGCCGCCGCGGCGACGGCGCGACTGCTCGGCCTCTCGCCGGAGCAGACCTCGGCGGCGATCGGCACCGGCGCCACCCAGGCGGCCGGGATGAAGGTGGTCTACGGGTCGATGGGCAAGTCGCTACACCCCGGCAAGGCCGCCATGGACGGCCTGCTGGCGGGCTTCCTGGCGCGCGACGGATTCACGTCCAACCGGGCGACCATCGAGGGGCATCGCGGGTTTCTGCATCTCTTCTCGCCCGATCCGGTGCCCGCGAAGGCGCTCGACGGCCTGGGGGAGACCTGGTATCTGCCGCGCGACGGCTTCAAGCCCTACGCATGCGGATCGCTTACCCACCCGCCCGCGCAGGCACTGATCGAACTGCGTGCCGAGCACGGTCTGACCCCCGACGACGTCACGGCGGTGGACGCCTACGTGCACGACTACGTCAAGACGACGACCGGGCTGACCGACCCGCAGACGGGGTTGCAGGGCAAGTTCAGCATCTACCACGTGCTCGCGGTCGCCCTCGCCGACGGCGCGGCGCTGCTCGGCCAGTTCACCGACGAACGCGTCGCCGATCCGGCACTTGCGAAGTTGCGCAACAGGATTCACGTCCACACCGACGCCGCGCAGGGCAAGGATTCGGCCCGCGTGGTGGTGACGTTGGCCGATGGCCGCACCCTCGAACGCCGCGTCGCGCACAACCTCGGCACGCCCGACAACCCCATGAGCGACGAGCAACTCGGGGAGAAGTTCGTCGGCCTCGCCGCCCCGGTACTGGGCGCCGCCCGCGCCGACGATGTCGCGGCGACGTGCTGGCGGCTGCTGGAACTGCCCGATATCCGTGAGGTGCCCAACCTCACGGTGCCCGCCTAGCCCTACTTCAACAGGGGGTCGCGGGGCAGGCCGAGGATGCGCTCGGCGATGGTGTTGCGGGTGATCTCCGACGTGCCGCCGGCGATCGTCATCGCGCGCCCGCCCATGTAGGTGCGGATGAGTTCCTTGTGCGCGCCGACGATGGCCGCCGAACCCGCCAACTCCAAGGCCAATTCGGTGAGGTGCTGGATGGATTCGGCCACCAGCAGCTTGGTGACGTTGCCTTCGGGACCCGGCTCGCCACCCGCGATGGCGCGGCTGGCCCGCCGCAGGTTCAGCAGCCGCAGCGTGTGCAGTTCGGCGATCACCTCACCCGCGCGCCGTATGTGGTGTGAAACGAGGTCGGACGGCGCGCTGTCCAGCAGCTTGATGAGGTCGTCGGCGTTGAACCCGACGGTGCCGCCGGACCCGCCGCCGATCGAGACGCGTTCATTGCCCAGTGTGGCCCGCGCCACCAGCCAGCCCTTGTTCACGTCGCCGACGACGTCGGAGTCGGGCACGAAGACGTCGTCGAAGAAGACCTCGTTGAAGTGGGCGTCGCCGGTGATGCCGCGCAGCGGATTGACCGTCACCCCTTCGGCTTTCATGTCGATCGCCATCATCGTCACGCCGGCGTGCTTGGGTGCGTCGGGATCGGTGCGCACCGTCGCCAACCCCCACTGGCAGTGCTGCGCGAGGCTCGTCCACACCTTCTGCCCGGTGACGCGCCAGCCGCCATCGACCTTCTTGGCCGCCGTGCGCACCGCGGCGGCGTCGGAACCCGCGCCCGGTTCGGAGAACAGCTGGCACCACATCACCTCGCCCCGTAGCACGGGTTCGACCCAGCGCTCACGCTGCTCGTCGGTGCCTGCCTGCGCGATGGTCAGGGCGACCCACCCGGTGATGCCCATGTCGGCGCGCTCGACGTCGGCGAACTCCTCCTCGATCACCAATTGCTCGAGCACGTCGGCCGCGCGGCCCCAGGGTTTGGGCCAGTGCGGTACGAAATATCCGGAGTCAACGAGGAAGTCGCGCCGCTTCTCCTCGGGCAGCGAGCGCACCTGCTCGACGACCTCGCGGGCCTGCTTGCGGTACTCCTCGGCCTCGGGGGGCAGCGTGAACGTGGCGCTGTGCGCCTGGCCGCTGCGCTTGCCCTCGACGACGTCCAGCAGCGGGTCGGCGCCGTCGCCGATCAGCGCGGCGAGGGTTCTGGCCCGACGCAGGTACAGGTGCGCGTCGTGCTCCCACGTGAAGCCGATGCCGCCGTGGAGCTGAATGTTGTTCTGCGAGTTGAAGACCTGCGATCGGATCGCGTGTGAAGCCGCGACCGCAGCCGGGAACCAGGCACTGTCGAGATCGTCGGCGCGCGCCGCATCCCAAACCGCCGCGGTGGTCTGCTCCGCGTCGACGAGCATGTTGGCCGCGTGGTGTTTGACGGCCTGGAACGTGCCGATGGTCCTGCCGAACTGCTCGCGGACCTTGGCGTACTCCACCGCCATCTCGAGGCTGGCCCAGGCGACCCCGACGGCCTCGGCGGACGCCAGGATCCGGAACACCGTGCGGGCCTGCCGCGCCGCGCCGCGGATCACCCTGTCCTCGGCCACCGTGACGCCCCGCAGCGCCACCGACCCGACGCTGCGCGACGTGTCCAGCGGTTCGAGTGCGGTCACCGTGACGCCATCGGCCGCGGCGTCGACGACGACCACGTCGTCACCTGCGATCAGCACGAGGACATCGGCGTCGGGCGCGCCGAGCACAGCGGGCGCCTCACCCGTGACGTCGCGGTCGAAGCCGACGACCACGCTGCCCGCCGCGCCGAACCCGCCGACCGTCGAACCATCGGCCAAGCCGGGAAGCAGTTGCGCGCGAAGCGAATCGGCGCCACAACGGTCGATCACCAGCGACGCCGTGACGGTAGGCAGGAACGGCCCCGGGCTGAGCTCACGGCCCTGCGCTTCGAGCACCACCGCCAGTTCCTCGAACCCGAACCCCGAACCGCCGTGCTCTTCTGCGACGGCCAGGCCGAGCCAGCCCAACTCCGCGGCGGCCTGCCACACGTTTTCCGGGTGCGACGAACCGCCTTCCAGCGAAGCCCGGGCGGCCGCCCGCGTCGACAACCGTGTCAACTGCCCGATCGCCGCGTCGGCGAGTGCGGTGTGTTCTTCGGTGATGGCCAGCGCTGACTTGCTCACGGTGGAAGTCCTTTGCCTGTTGACGCGTGTCGCGGGATGTTAATCCGCATTCTGGCAGGTGCCTGATTGTGATCTAGATCACAATCAGGCGGTCGACGTGTAGTTACTAGACAAGTCTCGAATGTTGTCGTTTCAGAATCGGTAGCCGGGGTACGCTCGCGCAATGACGGTACGGCCGGACACCCGGTACTCCGCGGCCTCGCTGGCCAAACGCGCACGCTGGTTTCTCCGCGCGGGTCCTTCCGACTACCTGTTGGCGATGAGCGTCGCGTCCGCGTCGCTGCCGATCATCGGGAAACGCCTTGAGCCCCTTGGGGCTGCGACCGCGATGGGCATCTGGGGTTATCGCCACGTGCCGGACTTCTTCTCACATAGCGCACGCCCGCAGAAACCCGCCGACCAACCGGCGAACATCAAGCATGACCCCGCCGCGACGACCACCGCCATCGAAGCGGCCCTGCGGGATGTCCTGCCCGCGACGAACATGGACATCCAGTGGCCGGCCCCGGAGCGTTCGGCACCGGTGCTGAAGATGCGGCAGCACCGCCGCAGCCTGCACCGGGCGTCGGTGCGCTACGGCGACCACCCGTCGCAGTTGCTGGACGTGTGGCGGCCGAAGGAGTTGCCGGTCGAACCGGCCCCCGTGATGATCTTCGTGCCCGGCGGCGCGTGGATTCACGGTGGCAGGCAGTTGCAGGGCTACGCCCTGATGTCGCATCTGGCCCAGCAGGGCTGGGTGTGCCTCTCGGTCAACTACCGGGTGGCTCCCCATCACCGCTGGCCGCAGCACATCATCGACGTGAAGACGGCGATCGGGTGGGCCCGCGCCAACGTCGACCGATTCGGCGGAGACCGCAACTTCGTTGCGATCGCGGGATGCTCGGCCGGTGGCCATCTCGCCGCGCTGGCCGGCCTGACCCCCGACGACCCCGAGATGCAGGTGGATCTGCCCGAGGGCGCGGACACTTCCGTCGACGCCGTCGTCGGGATCTACGGCCGCTACGACTGGGAGGACCGCTCCACCCCCGAGCGCGACCGCTTCGTCGACTTCCTGGAGCGCGTGGTGGTCAAGCGCAAGATCGACCGCCATCCGGAGATCTTCCGCAAGGCCTCGCCGATCGCGCAGGTTCATCCCGATGCCCCGCCGTTCCTGGTCATCCACGGCTCGGGCGACTCCATCATCCCGGTCGCGCAGGCACGCAGCTTCGTCGAACGGCTGCGCGGGGTGTCTCGCTCCGTGGTCAGCTACGTCGAGCTGCCCGGCGCGGGGCACGGCTTCGACTTGACCGACGGCTCCCGCACCGGTTCGGTGGCGACGGCAATCGGACTGTTCCTCAACCAGATTCACCGAAACCGGTCGCTGCTGAAGGCCAAAGAGGTTATATAGCCTCCTACCATGGAGGTGCGGGGTGAAGAGGCTCAGCGGGTGGGACGCGGTACTGCTCTATTCAGAGACGCCCACGGTGCACATGCACACCCTCAAGCTGGCGGTGATCGAGCTCGACGACCTCAAGGGCCGCTCCTTCGGCATCGATGAGTTCCGCGAGGTGATCCGCGCTCGGCTGCACAAGCTCGAACCATTCTGCTATCAGCTCGTCGACATCCCGTTCAAGTTCCACCACCCGATGTGGCGGGAGAACTGCGACGTCGACCTCGACTACCACGTGCGTCCGTACCGCGTCGACAGCCCCGGTGGGCGCCGCCAGCTCGACGACGCGGTCGGCAAGATCGCGAGCACGCCGCTCGACCGGAGTAAACCGCTGTGGGAGATGTACTTCATCGAGGGCCTGGCCAACGGCAGGATCGCGGTGCTCGGCAAGATCCACCACGCGTTGGCTGACGGTGTGGCATCGGCGAACCTGCTCGCGCGAGGGATGGACCTGCAGCCCGGCCCACAGACCGAACAGGGTTCGTATGCACCCAATCCCGCGCCCACCCGTACCGAGCTGCTCCGGACCGCGTTCGCCGACCATATGCGGCAGATCGGCCGCTTCCCCGGCGTCGTGCGCTACACCGCACAGGGCATCGGTCGGGTCCGCAGAAGCGACAAGAAGCTGTCGCCGGAGCTGACGCGACCGTTCACGCCGCCGCCGTCGTTCATGAACCACCGCGTCGACGCACAGCGCAGGTTCGCCACCGCCACGCTGGCGCTCGCCGATGTGAAGGAGACGGCGAAGCACCTGAACGTGACGATCAACGACATGGTGCTCGCGATCTCCGCGGGCGCGCTGCGCAAGCTCTCACTGAAGTACGACGGGCACGCCGACCATCCGCTGTTGGCCTCTGTCCCAGTGAGTTTCGACTTCTCCCGCGATCGCATCTCGGGCAACCGCTTCAGCGGCGTGATGATGGTGGTGCCGATCCAACTCGAGGATCCGCGCAAGCGCGTGCAGGCCGTGCACGAAGCCGCGGTCGAGGCGAAGGAGACCCATCAGATGATGGGCCCCGAACTCGTCAGCAGATGGTCGGCCTACTTCCCACCCGCGCCCGCCGAGAAGCTGTTTCACTGGCTCGCCGACAAGGACGGCCAGAACAAGGTGCTCAACATCCCGATCTCCAACGTGCCCGGGCCGCGCGAGCACGGCCGGGTCGGGGGCGCGCTGGTGACCGAGATCTATTCGGTCGGGCCGCTGACCACCGGCAGCGGGTTGAACATCACGGTGTGGAGCTACGTCGACCAGCTGAACATCTCGGTGCTGTCCGACGGCGCCACCCTCGCCGACGCCCACGAGCTGACCGATGCGATGATCGAGGCGTTCGTCGAAATCCGCTGCGCCGCAGGACTTTCCGAGAAGCTCACGGTCGTCGAGAAGGCGATGGCGCAGTAACTACTTCTCGTTGCGCTGCGCGTGCACCCAGGACAGGAATTTCTCGACCGCATGTGCGGTGTAGTAGCCGCGCGGTGATCCGAAGAAGTCGAAGGCGTGCTGCGCGTGCGGTATCTCGGAGTACACGACGGTCTCCTTCGAGACGTCGCGCATGGCGGCGACGAACTCCCGCGCTTCGGGAACGGGGATCAGCGAGTCGTCGGCGCCGTGCAGGATGAAGAATGGCGGCGCGTCGGGTCGCACCCGGGTGATCGGCGACGCGTCGCGGTAGATCTGCAGGTGATCCTTCAGCCGCTTCTTGACGACGAAGCGCTGCAGCAGGATGTGCACGAACTCCCAGCGGCCGGGGCCCTTGGTGGTGAACCAGTCGTAGCGCCCGTAGATCGGCACGGCCGCCGCGACGGACGTGTCGGCGTCCTCGAAGCCTGGCTGATACTGCGGGTCGTCGGGCGTCAGTGCGGCCAGCGCACACAGGTGCCCGCCCGCCGAGCCTCCGGTGATCGCGACGAAATCGGGGTCGCCGCCGTACTCGGCGATGTTCTCCTTGATCCAGGCCAGCGCGCGCTTGACGTCGACGATGTGGGCCGGCCAGGTGTGGCGGGGGCTGACCCGGTAGTCGATCGACACACACACCCAGCCGCGCTCAGCCATCCGGCTCATCAGCGGATAGGCCTGTGGGCGCCGCATTCCGATCGACCATGCGCCGCCGGGAACCTGCAGCAGCACCGGGGCCTTGCCGTCGCGGGGCAGATCGCGGCGCCGCCAGATGTCGGCGAGGTCGGCGCCGCGATGTGGACCGTAGCGGACGATGTCGCTCTTCTCCACATACCGCCGACGCAACAGGTCGTTCGGCACCACGCGGCTCAGCCGTGGGCGCCACCTGGGCTGCGACTGCGCGGCGACGGCCTCGTAGTCGTCGCCGAGGGTTTCCCGCAGCGGGCTTTCGAAATACGGCTCCGATGCCACGTTGCGGCGGTGGATCAGGTACAGCAGTGCCCAGGTGATCGCCTTGAGCAGCAGGGAGATTCGGCCGTTGCGGGTGTTGTAGTCGCCCCTCAGCCATCGCCACACCGCACCGGCCATCGAGCCCGCCATGTACAGCGGCGCCATCTCGGTCGTCGGCCAGCCGGCGAAGAACGCGGGAATGGTGGGGTAGCCGTCACGCCCGAAGGGGCGCACGCCATTGGCGGCGTTGGCGAGTTCGATGCCTGCGCGCAGCAGCGGTCTGCGCTTACCCATTGTCGACCAAAGCCTCGAGATCCTTGCGGACGATTTTTCCGGTGATGCTCCGTGGCAGCTCGTCGAGCACCATGATCTGGCGTGGCACCTTGTAATTGGCCAGGCTCTCCCGGACGTGCTGCTTGAGCGTATCGGGGGTGGCTGCCGCGCTGTCGGCGAGCACGACGAACGCCGCCAGCCGCTGGCCGTACTGTTCGTCGTCGACGCCGATGACCGCAGCCTCGGCCACATCGGGGTGCGCCGCCAACGTCTTCTCGACCTCGATCGGGTAGACGTTTTCACCGCCGGAGACGATCATCTCGTCGTCGCGGCCGACGACGAACAGTCTGCCGTCGGCGTCGACGTAGCCCATATCGCCGGAGGCCACGAAGCCTTCGTGGAAGTCCTTGGTCTGGCCCGAGGTGTAGCCGCCGAACAACGTGCCGCTGCGGCAGTAGATCTGGCCGACCTCGCCGGTTGGGACCTCGCGGAACTCCTTGTCGAGCACGCGGATCTCGGTGCCCGGCGCGGGCTTGCCCGCCGTATCCGGCGCCGCCCGCAGATCCTGTGGGGTGGCCGACGCGATCAATCCGGCCTCCGTGGCGTTGTAGTTGTTGTAGATGACATCACCGAATTGATCCATGAAGGCCGTCACGACGTCGGGGCGCATCCGCGATCCCGATGCCGCGGCGAACCGCAGGGACCGTCCGCTGTAGCGGTTTCGTACCCCGTCGGGCAATTCCATAATCCGGTCGAACATCACCGGCACCACGGCCAGGCCGGTCGCCTTGTGCCTGTCGACGAGTTCCAGCGTCGCCTCGGGGTCGAACTTGCGCCTGGTGATGATCGTGCACGCCATCGTGGCGGCGAAGATCATCTGTGAGAAACCCCATGCGTGGAACATCGGTGCGGCGATGACGACGGCTTCCTCGGTGTGCCACGGGGTGCGGTCGAGGATGGCCTTCAGCGCGCTGGGGTCGCCGCCGGTCATGGTGGCGCCCTTGGGGGTGCCGGTGGTGCCCGACGTCAGCAGGATCGTGCGGGGCTTCTGCGACGCACGCCTGGGCGTCCGCCCCGAATGCGCGGTGATCATCGTCTCGACGGTGGGTGGCTCGCCGAGTGCGGCCGGGTCGTCGGTCCAGCCGACGATGCGGGTGACGCCGTGTTGGTCGGCCAGGGCCCGCTCGACGATGTCGGTGAACTCCTCGTCGTAGACGACGGCGTCCGCGCCTTCCCTGGCGACCACCTCGGCGAGCGCGGGACCGGCGAAGGAGGTGTTCAGCAGCAGCAGGTCCGATCCGATGCGGTTGGCCGCCACGACGGCCTCGATGAAGCCGCGGTGGTTGCGGCACATCACCCCGATCACGCGCGGTTGTCCACCGGGCAACGCCTGCAGGGCCGCCGCGAACGCGTCGCAGCGCTGGTCGATCTCGCGCCACGTCAGGGTGCCGACTTCGTCGACGAGGCCGGGCCGGTCGGGGCAGCGCTGCGCGGCGGAGGCGAAACCCGATACGGCTGACACGTTTTCGCGGCGCATCGCCGCGGCGATCCGCAGGTACTTGTCCGGCCGCAGCGGCGCGATCATGCCCGCCCGGCGCAGCGTGGCGACCAGGCCGAGCGTGTCGTTCAGTCTGTCCAGCATCGCGATGGTCAGCCGAGGATCGGCAGGCGGCGTTCGGCGGCCAGTTCGTCGAGTGCCCGTTGCATGACATGCCGGACGTGGGCGTCCACCTCGTCGATGTCGGGGTCCTCGCCGAACTCGGCACGGATGTCGATCGCGGGCAGCACTGTCATCACGATCTTGGCGGGCAGCGGGATGTTCGGCGGGATCGCCATGCTCAGCCCGAACGGGAAGCCGAACGAAATCGGGATGATCTTGGTGCGGACGAGCCGGGCGAGCGGACCGAGCCGCTCAGCCAGCCACGTCCCGCGGGACAAGTACAGCTGAGTTTCCTGGCCGCCGATACCGACCGTGGGGACGATCGGCACCCCGGCGTTGATCGCCGCCTTCACGTAGCCGGTGCGACCGCCGAAGTCGATCTTGTTCTCCGACAGCGTCGGCCGGTACACGTCGTAGTCGCCGCCGGGAAACACCACGACCAGACCGCCGGACCGCAGCGCCGCGTCGGCGTTCTCGTGGTTGGCGCTGATGTAGCCGGTCTTCTTGAAGAAGTCGGCCGTCGGCCCCGCCGACAGGATGTCGTGGCTGAGTGTGTAAAGCGGCCGGTCGTAGCCGTACTTGTCGTAGAAGTCGACCTGCAGGATCGGTACGTCCATCGGGAACATGCCGCCCGAGTGGTTGCTCACCAGCAGAGCGCCGCCCGGCGGCATGTTCTCCAGGCCGCGCACCTCCGACCGGAAGTACCGTTTGAGGAACGGTCGTAGGACCCCCACCATGCGCTCGGTGAGGCCCGGATCCCATTTGGTGAGTTCCGACGGCTCGGTATCGGTCGTGGCGGCCATGGGGTCCCCTCACTGAATTAGAACGTGTTCTAGTTTTACATAGTACCCAGTCGGTGTAGCGTGCCAAACTCCGCTCGCTAGCATCACCCGCGTGAGCGAAGAAGCCAACAACGAAGAGGTTGTGCTGGTCGAACAGCGCGACCGCATCCTGATCATCACCATCAACCGGCCCAAGGCCAGGAACGCGGTCAACGCCGCGGTCAGCCAAGGGCTCGCCGACGCCATGGACCGACTCGACGGCGACGAGGGCCTTTCGGTCGGCATCCTGACCGGCGCGGGCGGCTCTTTCTCGGCCGGCATGGACCTCAAGGCCTTCGCCCGCGGCGAGAACGTCGTGGTCGAAGGACGCGGGATGGGGTTCACCGAACGCCCGCCCGCCAAGCCGCTGATCGCGGCCGTCGAGGGCTACTGCCTGGCCGGTGGCTGCGAGTTGGCTCTCGCCACCGACCTGATCGTGGCGTCCAAGGAGTCGGCGTTCGGCATCCCCGAGGTCAAGCGCGGCCTGGTCGCAGGCGGTGGCGGCCTGCTGCGGCTGCCGCAGCGCATCCCGTATGCCGTCGCCATGCAGCTCGCGCTGACCGGTGAGAACCTCTCCGCCGAGCGCGCCCACGAGCTCGGGCTGGTGAACGAGCTGGCCGAACCCGGCTCCGCGCTGGAGGCGGCGATCGGGCTCGCCGAGCGCATCAGCGCCAACGGGCCGCTCGCGGTCGCCGCGACGAAGAAGATCATCGTCGAATCGCGCGGCTGGAGCCCCGAGGAGATGTGGAAGAAGCAGACCAAGATCCTGGCCCCGGTGTTCATGTCGAACGACGCCAGGGAAGGTGCGGTGGCCTTCGCCGAAAAGCGGGCGCCGAAGTGGACGGGCACCTGACACTGGGGGTATGACGCCGTCTGCCGACGCGTCGACCTGCGAAGCGGCCGCGATCCGAGCGTTTCTCCTCGGCGCGGACGACGACTCCATCACGCAGTGGGAGGCCGCGCACCACGCGGCGCTGCGCGCCGGGAGGACGGACGAGGCCGCCCGCTATGCGTTCTGGCTGTGCCTGCTTCTGCTGATGGGTGGTCAGTCGGCACGGGCCAACGGATGGCTGGCCCGCGGCGACTCGCTGCTCGTGTCGGCCGGGGCCGAGTGCCGGGCATCGGGCTATCTGCTCATTCCGCGAGGCCTCGCAGCTCTGGAGGCGGGCGAGGCGCGGCATGCCTGCGAGCTGGGTGCCCGGGCGGCCGACATCGGCCTGCGGTACGACGACGCCGATCTGCGGTGTCTCGGGACCCTGTGCCACGGGCAGGCGTTGATAGCGCTTGGCGAAACGGTCGCCGGGGTGGACAAGCTCGACGACGTCATGCTGGCGGCGACGGCGGGCGAACTCGGTCCGATCACGACGGGAATCGCGTACTGCGCGGTCATTCTCGAGTGCGTCGACCTCTTCGACTTCAAGCGCGCGGCCGAATGGACGAACGCGCTCAGCGCCTGGTGTGACGCGCAACCCGGCTTGGTGCCGTTCCGCGGGCAGTGCCTGGTGCACCGGTCGCAGCTGCAGCAGGTGAAGGGCGACTGGCCGGCTGCCGTCGAAAGCGCCGTCGGCGCGTGCGTGCGGCTCGCCGACCCGCCGCATCCGGCTCTCGGCCTGGCGCACTACCAACACGGTGAGATATGCCGCCTGAGAGGCGACTTCGCTACCGCAGAGCAGTGCTACCGCGACGCGAGTCGGCACGGCCATCACCCGATACCGGGTCTGGCGCTGCTGGAACTGGCCAAGGGTGACGCCGCGGCGGCCCGCGCGACGATCCGACGTGCATTGGCAGAGGGTTCTTCGGCATCGCGTGCCGAGCTGCTGTATGCCGCCGTCGAAATCAACCGTGCGGCAACGGATATCGCGGGCGCACGCAATGCAGCCGACGGGCTCTCGGAGATCGCAGGCAGGTCTACGTCGGAACTGCTGGGTGCAATGGCCGCCGAGGCGCATGGGGCGGTGCTGATCGCGTCGGGCGCCGCCACTGCCGCCCTGCCTGTGCTGCGGAGTGCGGCCACTACATGGGGCGCCGCGAACATGCCCTACGAGACGGCGCGTACGGCGGTGCTGCTCGGGCTTGGGTACGCTGAGCTCGGTGACCGGGGCGGCGCGGAGGTCGAGTTCAACACCGCCGCAACACTTTTCCGACAGCTCGGAGCACAGCCGGATCTGGAGCGGGTTGAGCAGTTGGCGACGGGACTCGCCGAAGCGGCACCCGCGCCCCGCGAAACCGCGCTCTCCGCCCGTGAACTGGAGGTGCTGGCGCAGTTGGCGGTGGGCCGATCCAATCGCGAGATCGCCGAGGTGCTCGTGGTCAGCCCCCACACGGTGGCTCGCCACGTCGAACACATCTACGCCAAGCTCGGCGTCTCGAACCGGACCGCGGCGACCGCCTACGCGTACGAACACCACCTGGTCTGATCGGCCATCCAACCCATCTGCCGAAATGGGTCGTTCGACCGATGTGTGACGGGCCGGCAACTACCTACCGTTGCGCCATGTCCACCGTTTCCTACCGCCACTTCACCGGGCGGGCAGCCGAGAACTATCAACGGGACTTCGTACCCCTGATCGCCACACCGGTAGCGGAGACCTTGCTGCGTGCGGCCGACCTTCGACACGGGGAGCGTGTTCTCGACGTCGCGTGCGGTACCGGCCACGTCACGCGCGCCGCCGCGGCGGCCGTCGGCGACACCGGCACCGTCACCGGAGTCGACATCGCGCCAGACATGATCGAAGTGGCGAAATCCGTTGCCGTGCCGCGCGGGGCGCGCATCGACTGGCAGATCGGCGATGCCGCCGCGCTGCCGATTCCCGACGCCTCCGTCGATGTCGTGTTGTGCCAGATGGGCCTGATGTTCATAACCGACGGGACCGCCGCGGTCGCCGAGATGCGCAGGGTACTGAGACCCTCGGGCCGGGTGGCGATCAACACGCCGGGGCGGATACCGCCGTTCTTCGAAGCGCTCGAAGGGGCGCTGGTGAGCTGCATCGGTCCCGATCTCGGCGGCTTCGTCAGCGTGGTCTTCTCCATGCACGACCCCGACGGCGTCACGGCTCTGTTGTCGGCGGCCGGGTTGCGTGACGCGTCGTCGTCGGTGGTCACGACGCGGCTGAGACTGCCCGAGCCTGCCGAATTCCTGTGGCGCTACATCGGGCTGACACCGATGGCTGCGTTCATCGAGCAGGCACCCGAAACGGCGAGGTCGGCGCTGGAAAGTGTCTTTGTCGAAGAGGCGCAGCCCCATGTCGTCGACGGCACGTCGGTGGTCGACCTGCCGGTGGTCGTCGCGACCGCGCGGGGCTGACGCGACGTTTCGGCGGGATCGCGGTGGGCAATCGGTAGGGCATGGCCCAAAGCGACGAACTGCCGATCCCGGATTACGACCAATTGTCCCTGCCCGACCTGCGGCACCGGGTCCGCTCGCTGGAGGAGCCTGCGCTGCGGTTGCTGTTCGACCACGAGACCGAGCACGGCAACCGCATCCCGGTGCTCGAGGTGCTGCACGCGCGGCTGAAGGAACTGCACGACGGCGCCGAGCCGTCCGGCGGCGACCAGTCGAACGCTCCTGGGGTGAGTCATACGCCCGCCGGATCACCGGTGGGCGAGGCGACGGCTGCGGAGCCGAGCACGCCGTTGCGTCACGGCGTGGCGGGTCAGACGCCTGCGCGCGGTAAGCCCTAGCGGGTGCTTGACCTGAACAAGGGTTCATATCGCACCATGCAGACATGACCGCCGACGCTATCGCCGAGTACTTCCGCCGTGTCTCCTACAGCGGGCCAGCGGAGCCGACGCAGGATGTGCTGGCGGCGGTGGTGGCCGCACACAACCGGTCGATCCCGTTCGAGAACCTCGACCCGTTGATGGGCAAGCCCGTGATCGACCTGAGCCCCGAGGCGCTCTTCGACAAGCTGGTGCACCGCCGCCGCGGCGGGTACTGCTTCGAACAGAACGGTGTCATGGCACATGTCCTGTCGGAGTTGGGTTTCGGTGTCGACATCCTCGGTGGCCGGGTGGTCTGGATGAGCGAAAGCGATGAGCTGCCCGCCCAGACTCATCAAGCGCTCGCGGTGACGGTGCCGGGCGAAAACGGCCGCTACCTCGTCGACGTCGGCTTCGGCGGGCAGACACTGTCGTCGCCGATCCGGCTCGAGACTGACACCGTGCAGCAGACGCGACACGAGCCGTACCGGATTCGCGAGTGCGGCGACGGATTGGTGTTGGAGAGCGAGATCCGCGGCAAGTGGGAGCCGCTCTACCTCTTCAGCCTGCGACCGTTCCCGATGATCGACCGCCAGGTCGGAAGCTGGTATGTGTCAACGTATCCGGGCTCGCACTTCGTCTACGGGCTGTCGGTCGCGCTGGTCACCGACGACGCGCGGTGGAACCTGCGCGGCCGCAACCTCGCCATCCACGGCAGGGACGGAAGCGATCGGATCCGCTTCGACACCGCCGCGGACGTCGTCGAGGCGTTGACCGAGCGGTTCGGCCTCGACCTCACCGGCCTCGGCGACGTCGAAGCCCGTGTCAACGAGGTGTTGGACAGCTGACGGCTGTTGATCACGTCAGGTTCAGGTGCCCCCACACCCACCCCTGCCCGCCGGGGACCGTGTCGCCCGAGACCTCGCACCACGACTCCGGTGCGCAGTCGCCCTTCAACGTCACGGTGCCGCCCTGGCGCAGAATCCCCACGACCTGTCCGGCGCCGTCCGGTTCGTTCTTCGCGTTGTAGACGTCGACGTCCGCCGCCACAGTGGCAGTCGGCGCGGGCACGTTCAGTTCGGGAAGGTCGATCTGCTTCTCTTGTAGGGGCGAGGTCTCAGCGCCGGTGAGGGGGCGCTTGCCCAGAGTCCGGCCGCGATCCTCCTGGGGCGGAGGATCGTCCTGCGGCCCAGGAACGGTGAACGTCCGCTCGTCCCACTCCGTCCATTCGCCACAGGTGGAACTGTTCTCGAAAATCGATCGAACGGCGGGTAAGCAGCCCTGCACCTTGAGCACATAGGTAGCACCCGGTTTCACGTCGCGGATCTCCCAGCTGGTCCCAAACGCCTCGAACTGGTTCTCGGGGATTAATCCGCCGGGGATTGCGAGGAAGGTGGGATCGGATGTGGAGTGGTATCGAACCTGGTAGTACCTGGCGCCCGGGCTGGTCCAGTTGAACACCAAGGTGGTCGGGTCTTTCATGACCACGTCGGTGATGCACGGCCGAGCCTGCGGGCTGCACGTCGCATAGGCAGGCGCTGCCAACACCCCACCGGTAAGCGCGAATCCGGCGGCCAAAGCCACGGAGCCGCTGAGAGCCCTGCCCCTGCTGTTGGTCATCGTCAGTCCTCCTCAATTCGGGCGTGATGAGGAGTCTCGGTCGGGTGGGCGGCAGTGGCGTCAGTAGTCGGGTACTGATATCTGGCGCGAGCCGCCCACGACGACGTCCCACGGGTCGGCGGCCGCAAGCGTCATGCGGCCCAGTCGGCGCGCGTACTGCGCTGTGCTGCCGTAGTCGTCGACCCAGCTTCGCGCCCGCATGGTGGCCAGCCACAACTGGTGCTCGCGCGTGACCCCGATCGCGCCGTGCAATTGGTGCGCGATCGTGGTGACCGGTTCGACGGCGCGTCCCACAGCGACCTTGGCCACCGTGACGGCGTAGTCGGCCTGCGCGCTTCCGAATCCATAATCGGATGCCGCAGCGATCGCCAATGCCGTTGCCGTACGGGCTCTTTCGATTTCACCGGCCATCGTGGCCAGCGAATGCTGTACGGCCTGGAACGCGCTGAGCGGCCTGCCGAACTGCTTGCGCTCGCGGGTGTGCGCGACGGTCAGATCCGCCGCGGCATCCATCGCACCGACGATCTGCACGCAGCGCGCCCACGCCCCGCGGCGGCCGAGCTCGTCGGCGACGGACAGGTCCAGCTGTGTCGCGCTTTCGACAGGCACATCGAACGACAGTGACCCGCGCGGCTCGCCGGCCAGATTGTGGCCGTCGGTCACGTCCGAGTCGTCGACGACAGTGACGTGCAGCGCCTCGGCCGTGCGCGCGGCGAGCAGCACTGCGGACGCCCGCGGCCACGGCACATCGCGCGCCGTTCCGTGTATCCGCCCGTCGACGTCGACCGCGTCGGCGGCCGCGACGCTGAGCGGCCCGTCGGCCGGAACGTCGAGACCTGCCTCACCGGCCAGCCACGCGGCAAGAAGATCGGTTTCGGCGACCGGCACCGCGCCTGCGTGGCGGGCCAAACCGGACAGCACGATTGCGGCCTCGGCCGGTCCTGCCTCCTGGCTGCTGGTCAGCCGGGCCAGCCCGGCCTGCTCGAGATTGCACCACAGTGCCTCGTCGAAGTCTTCGGGAAGACGGCGCTTGCCGAGCCGAGCTTCGAACGACCGTCGGCCGATGTCGTCGACGAGCTGCGCGAGTTCGTTCACCTCGCCCCCAATCCCTTGGCGACCACGCCGCGCAGCACTTCGTTGGTGCCGCCGCGCAGTGTGAACAGCGGCGAATGCAGCCGAGCGGTCGCAAGCAGTCCGCGCAGCGCCAATGTGTCCGGGGCGCCGGGGTCAAGGGTGTCGATCAGGTCGGCAACGAGTTCCACCGAGTCCTGTTCGAAGCGCGTGCCGAGGTCCTTGACCAGTGCGGCCCGGCCTGCGGCATCGTCACCATCGGACAGTGCGCGGGCCACCGACACCGACAGCTGCCGCAACGACACCATGCGCGCCATCAGGTCACCGAATTCGGCGGCGGTCCGGTCGTCGACGCCATGGGCGGCCAACGCCCGCGCCGCCGTGAACACCAGCGTCGCGGTCGACAGAATGCGTTCCGGCCCACTGCGTTCGAAGCCGAGTTCGGCAGTGACCTGATGCCAGCCGTTGCCGATCTCACCGAGGACGTCGGCATCGGAGACGAAGACGTCGTCGAAGGTGACCTCGTTGAAATGGCGTTCGCCGTTCATCAGCTCGATCGGGCTGATCGTGATGCCCGCCGCGTCGGTCGGCACGATGAACTGACTGAAACCGGCGTGCCGGTGCTCGGGATCCAGCGGACTGGTCCGCGCCAACACCACGATCTGGTGCGCGACGTGCGCACCGCTTGTCCACACCTTGGTGCCGCTCAGCCGCCAGCCGCCGTCGGTCGCGACCGCGCGCGTCTGCACCGCGGCGAGGTCGGAGCCGGCGCCGTGTTCGCTCATGCCGATCGCCGAGTAGAGCGTGCCCGCGGCGATGCGCGGCAGCAGCCGTCGTCGCTGGTCCTCGCTGCCGTAGGCGAGTAACCCAGGGGCCACCTGACGATCGGCGATCCAGTGCGCGGCCACCGGTGCGCCGTGGGCCAGCAGTTCCTCGGTCACCACGTAGCGGTGCAGGTACCCGAGGCCGTGTCCGCCGTATTCGGTCGGGATGGTGAGGCCGACGAACCCGGCGTCTGCAAGCCGAGCGGAGAACTCCGGGTCCCACTTGGCCAGCCAGCAGTCGACGGCGGGTTCCCATCCGTAGGTGGCGCGATCAGCCGCCAAAAACGCCCGGACCGACGCACGCAGATCAGCCAGATCGCCGTCATCGGCGCACAGCGCCTCGTATTCGCTCACCGAGGCGGGAGTCTAGTGAGGCCGGTCGCAGCAGGAATTGTCATGTCCAACCAGGCCGCGGCCGACCATACTCGGTGAACGTGACAGATCCCGCCCGCCGCGACCGCCTGCGTGAACTCCTCGACGCGGTCGTCGACGCCGACAACACCGATGTCGGCGACATGGCGCGCAGCAGTTTCGCGTCGGAGTTCCACTTCTCGCGCGAGGTGCGGCGGTTGACGGGCGAGTCGCCAGCCGCGTTGCGGCGCCGCATCATGCTCGAGCGCGCCGCGTGGCGGCTGCGCGGAGGCGAGCGCGTGACGGCGGTTGCCGCCGACGAAGGCTGGTCGTCGGCCGAGGTGTTCTCCAGGGCGTTTCGCCGCTCGTACGGTGTGCCGCCGTCGCGGGCCGACAACGTCGAATTCCGGTTGCCCGCCCCCAACGGTCTGCACTTCCATCCGCCGCAGTCCTTGTGGCTGGACAGCGACGGCGACAAGAAGGAGCCCGATATTTCACAGTTGATGGTCGCGCACGACATCGCCGACACCGCATACCTGATCGACACGTCCACCACACTCTCGAAAGAGCAATGGCAGGAGCACATCTCGCCCGGGCAGGTCGTCCTCGACTGGGACGGTGAAGAACCCAGCGTCGGAGCGGTGCTCGGCGCGATCGTCTGGACGAAGGAGGTCTGGCTCGCGACGATCGAAGGCCGCGACTTCCCCGGGCGTGAGCCAACGCAACCGGAGTCGACAACACCTGAGCAGCTGGCGGCGCATCACGCCGACCTCGGGAACCGTTGGAGTGCAATGATTTCCGACTACACAGCCGAGGGCCGTCTGGGTGACACCATCATCGACGCGCTGTGCGATCCGCCGGAGTCCTTCCAGCTGTACGGGATCATCGCGCACGTCCTGACGTATTCCGCGCATCGCAGGCAAGTGGCGCGCGGGATGCTTGCGCGCTGCGGCGTCGAAACCCGAATCGGGGATCCGCTGGAATGGATGAGAGGCAACTGACATGGCGACCATCTACTACACGGCCGCCAGCATCGACGGCTACATCGTCGACAACCGAGACAGCCTGGACTGGTTGATATCCCGCAACATCGACGCCGACGGGCCGTTCGGTTACCGCGCGTTCGCCGACTCGGTCGGCGCCCTGGTCATGGGGGCGACGACATATGAGTGGATCCTCGCCAACGATCCCGGCGAATGGCCGTACAAGCAGCCGACCTGGGTGCTGACGCACCGCCCCGAGATCGTGCAGTCGGGACATTCGGTGAAGGCGTTCTCCGGTGATGTAACCCAGCTGCATCCGCTGTTGGTGGAAGCGGCTGGCTACCAGGACGTCTGGGTCGTCGGCGGCGGTGAGGCGGCGGCTCAGTTCGCCTCAGCAGGTTTGATCGATGAGCTGATCGTCAGCTATGCGCCGTGCACGCTCGGTACCGGCGGACGGCTGCTGCCCGCACAGACGGAGTGGCAGCTGATCGAATCCCATATCAACGGCGACTTCCTGTGCGCCCGTTGGCGAAAGAGTTAGCGGTCGCTGGTCGGTATGCCGTTTCGCCGCACGAATTCCCTACTCTTGATGAGGAATTCCATCTGGCTCGCTACCTGGCGCAGTGGCTCGGGCTTACGGATGGAGCGGCACAGGATCACGGCGCCTTCCAGCGATGCGATGCAGGTGACCGCCAATGACTCTGCTTCGGCGTCGTCGAAACCGTCGGCGACGAAGGCACGCGTCAACGCGTCGCGCCACCTGGCGAAGATGTCGCTGGCGATGCTTGCCAGCCCGGCCTCGTCGTTGGCGCAGCCGATAGCCGCCGCAACGACGGGACAGCCCGCGCCGAAGTCGCTTTCGACGAGCGTGCGCTCCCAGAACGCACTGAAACCGCGGACGAGCGCCAGTGCGCCGCGCCCCGTTGCGGCGTCGATGTTGTCGGTGATCGTGTCGCCGGCCCAGCGCAGGGCCTCGGCCAGGATCTGATTGCGGCCCTCGGGGAAGTGGTAGTACACCGATCCGCGCGGAGCGCCGCTTCGGGCGAGCACCTCATCGATCGTCACGCCGGCAGCACCGCGCTCGCGCATCACCTCGGCGGCGCTGATGAGCATGTTGTCGCGGGTCGAACCGCGTTTGGTTCGAGTTTTTGCAGCTACCACGTTCTAAAGAATGCTCACGCCGCTTGGTGGTTCCGCAGATGCGCGGGACGCCATCCCGCGGTGCGCGTCGCCAAACGGTAGAGCGGTCGTTGCTTGTCGAACACACGATGGCTGAACCTTCGCCCTGCGAAGTTGATCTCGATGACCCACATCATGTGCCTCCCGACTGGTGAGCGGCGCCGTTGCCGCTCGCCGAATTATGAGTTGGAGCATAGAACGCTGCTCACTGTGACGCAATTCCCGGACCGCCAAATTCGGGCGCTGAAATGCGCTAACATGCAGTTGACATATGTCAATTTGCAGGTCAGAGGTTTGGCACAAGGTGAGTCTGATTATGGGGCATTGCATAATTTTGTTGGACACGATTGACTGCTCGCATGACAGCGCCGGAGCTGAACCTCGACACCATCACGCTGCAACGTGACGGCCACGTGCTCGCCATCGGTCTGAACAGACCCGAGAAGCGCAACTCGTTCACGCTCGCGATGTTGGCCGATCTGTCGCGCGCATACGGGCTGCTGGAATCCGACGACTCCCTGCGTGCAGGCGTACTTTTCGCGCACGGCGACCACTTCACGGCGGGGCTTGACCTCGTCGACGTGGGACCTGCAATCGTCAACGGGGAGGTGCCGTTTCCCGAGGACGGGCGCGATCCGTGGCGATTGGACGGCACGTGGACCAAGCCCGTCGTCGCCGCTGCGCACGGCTGGTGCATGACGCTGGGGATCGAACTCCTGCTCGCCGCCGACATCAGGGTCGCGGCCGCAGGCACCCGGTTCGCGCAGATGGAGGTGCGTCGGGGCATCTATCCGTTCGGCGGGGCCACGATCCGGCTACCTCAGCAGACCGGGTGGGGCAACGCCATGCGCTGGCTGCTGACCGGCGAGGAGTTCGACGCCGAGGAGGCCAAGCGGATCGGGCTGATCCAGGAGATCGCCGGTGACGCCGCCGACGCGCAGTCGACAGCGCGCGGCATCGCCCACACCATCGCCGACCGCGCCGCCCCACTGGGCGTGAAGGCGGTGCTGGCGTCGGCGCACCTGGCCCGCACCGACGGCGACACGGTGGCCATCGACCGTCTGCGGCCGGAGATGACGCGGCTGTTCGGCACCGCCGATGCCGCCGAGGGCGTCCAGTCGTTCATCGAGCGTCGCGAAGCTCGGTTCCAGGGCTCTTAGAAGGGGTTACGCTCGGCCAAGTCGCTGTGAGAAGGGCTGGCCATGAGTCATTACAAGAGCAACGTGCGGGATCTCGAATTCAACCTGTTCGAGGTGCTTCAGCTCGAGAAGGCATTGGCGACCGGTGAGTTCGGCGACCTCGACGGCGAGTCCGTCCGCCAGATGCTCGACGAGGCGTCGAAGCTGGCCGAGGGACCGGTCGCCGAGTCGTTCGCCGAGGCCGACCGACATCCGCCGACGTTCGATCCGCAGACACACACGGTGTCGATTCCGGAGCCGTTCAAAGAGTCTCTGCACGCCTGGCGTCAGGGTGAATGGTTCCGTGTAGGGCTCGATGAGGACCTCGGCGGTGTGCCTGCGCCCGCGATGGTCGCGTGGTCGATCAACGAACTGCCGCTCGGCGCCAATCCGCCGGTGTTCATGTACATGGCAGGGCCGATCATGGCCGACATCCTCTACCACCTCGGTAACGACGAGCAGCGACATCTGGCATCGCTTGCAGTGGAACGCAATTGGGGCGCAACGATGGTGCTCACGGAACCCGACGCGGGCTCCGACGTCGGTGCGGGCCGGACGAAGGCGGTCCAACAACCCGACGGCACCTGGCACATCGACGGCGTGAAGCGGTTCATCACCAACGGTGACACCGACGATATGTTCGAGAACATCATGCATCTGGTGCTCGCACGACCCGAGGGGGCGGGTCCGGGCACAAAGGGTCTGAGCCTGTTCTTCGTTCCGAAGTTCCTGCCCGACTTCAAGACCGGTGAGCCAGGTGAGCGCAACGGGGTGTTCGTCACCGGCCTGGAGCACAAGATGGGGCTGAAGGCGTCGGCGACCTGTGAGCTGACGTTCGGTCAGCACGGTGTGCCCGCCGTCGGTTGGTTGGTGGGGGACACCCATCGCGGCATCGTCCAGATGTTCAAGGTCATCGAGTACGCGCGAATGATGGTCGGCACCAAGGCCATTGCGACGCTGTCGACCGGCTACCTGAACGCGCTGGAGTATGCGAAGACCCGGATACAGGGCGCCGACATGACGCAGATGACGGACAAGTCCGCCCCGCGCGTCACGATCATCCATCACCCCGACGTCCGGCGCGCATTGATGACCCAGAAGGCGTACGCCGAAGGGCTGCGGGCGCTGTACCTGTTCACCGCGGCGCATCAGGATCCCGTGGTGGCCCAGATCGTGTCGGGGGCCGATGCCGAACTCGCCGAGCGGGTCAACGATCTGTTGTTGCCGATCGTCAAGGGCGTCGGCTCGGAGCGGGCGTACCAGTGTCTGACCGAGTCGCTGCAGACGTTCGGCGGTTCGGGGTTCCTACAGGACTATCCGATCGAGCAGTACATCCGCGACGCGAAGATCGACAGCCTCTACGAGGGCACGACCGCGATTCAGGCCCAGGACTTCTTCTTCCGCAAGATCGCCCGCGATCAGGGCGTGGCGCTGCAGCACGTCGTCGCGCAGATACAGAAGTTCCTCGGGAGCGAGAACGCGCGACCCGAATTGGCGGACGGCCGTGCGCATCTGGCTACGGCGCTGGCGGACGCACAGGCGATGACGGCGACGTTGACCGGCTATCTGCTCGGTGCGCAGGAGAACGCGCGCGAGCTGTATCGGGTCGGCCTGGAGTCGGTTCGGTACCTGCTTGCCGTCGGCGACCTGCTCATCGGCTGGCTGTTGCTGGAGCACGCCGAGATCGCGCTCAACGCGCTGGCTGGCGGGGTGCCGGAGCGCGAGCGGGCGTTCTATGAGGGCAAGGTTGCGGCGGCGAATTTCTTCGCGCGTAATGTGTTGCCGCGGTTGACCGCCGAACGGTCGATCGTCGAAGGTGTGGACTTGACGATCATGGATCTACGAGAGGAAGCATTCTGATGAAGGTGATCACGTCGATCGACGATGCCATCGCTTCGGTGGGGCAGGAACTCGGTGTGAGCGAGTGGCAGGAGATCGACCAGGACCGCATCAACGCGTTCGCGGATGCGACCGGCGATCACCAGTGGATCCACATCGACACCGAGCGCGCAAAGAAGGAGAGCCCCTACGGGCAGACCATCGCGCACGGCTTCCTGACGCTGTCGATGATCCCGTTGCTGACGAAAGACAACTACCGCGTCGAGAACGCGAAGATGGCCATCAACTACGGGTCCAACAAGGTGCGGTTCATCGCCGCGGTGCCCTCGGGCGGGCGGATCCGGGCGCGATCCGAGCTCATCGACGCCGCCAAGGTCGACGACAACACGGTGAACCTGACGGTGAAGAACACCATCGAACTCGAAGGCTCGAGCAAGCCTGCTGCGGTGGCCGAGACGATTGTGCGGGTGCTGTTCTAGCTCGTTGTCAAGTGGATGGCGTGAGTTGTCCACAGTTGCGACTTCATCCTCAGGTTGGGCTTGAGCTGCGACTTCTCCGCGGGTTCTGTCGGGTTTCGCACGTAGTTCGAAGTGTGTTTGATGGTTCGTTGCCCGAGATCGCCGATCTGGCGTCGTTGACCGACGCCGAGTTGGTGGATGCCGCCGCGGGCTGGGCGCGGACGGAGGACGCCGCGGGGCGCGCAAGTTGGCGGTGATGGGTGAGGTCTTCACCCGCCGCACCGGGCTGGCCGACAAGAGTGAGCGCGAGCTGTGGTGGTTGGACCCCGACGCCGCGGTCGCCGCCGAGTTGGCCGCCGCGCTGAACGTGACTTCGGGGTTGGCGCTGCATCAAACCAACCGCGGCCTGGCCCTACGCGATCGGCTGCCGGCGGTGGGCGCGCTGTATGAGCAGGGCCTGATTTCGGATTTGGTGGTGCGTGCGATCGTGTCGCGCACCTATCTGATCGACGATCCCGACGCGTTGGCGGCCGTGGACGCCGATCTGGGCGAGCGGATCACCCACTGGGGGGCGTTGTCGGAGAAAAAGACGATCATCGCCATCGACGCGCTGGTCGAACAGCATGATCCGGGGGCGTTGCGGCGCACCCAGCAGGCCAACGCCGAGGAGAAGGTGGAGTTCGGCGCGCCGACCGATGTGCCGGGCACCATGACGATCTTCGCCCGGCTCAATGCTGCCGATGGGGCGTTGATGGAGCACACCGTCACCGAGATGGCCCACAGTGTGTGAGGCCGATCCGCGTTCGGCTGATCAGCGCCTCGCGCGTGCGTTGGTGGCCGCGGCGGTCAACCACACCGCCAGCCTGAGCCCGATGGCGACGCCGATGAGGACGACAGCGTCCGCGAAGCTGACGACGAGTCCGAGAGCGACAGCGAGCCCGCCGCCGCTACAGCGCCGCGGAAGTCGGCGGAATGCAAGGCTCCGCCGGCGTATGTGTTCGGCGCGGGCATCATGCCCACGGCGTTGTTGGGCGCCCTGTTGGAGCGCGCCACGATCCGCGAGTCCGCCATCCCGGTGATGCTTCACCGCCGGAGCCGCGTTACACCCCGAGTAGGGCGGTATGTCAGTTCGTGCGGTGTCGGGATCTGACGTGTCGGTTCCCCGGCTGTGACAAACCCGCCCAGGTCTGTGTTATCGACCACACCGTGCCCTATCCGGTGGGGCCGACGCATCCGTCAAACCTGAAGTGTCTGTGTGGTTTTCATTATCGGCTGGCCGAGCTACCCTCTGAGCATGAGCATTGCTTTACCCGCGAAAGACCAGGTCAGAGCCGCCTGCTACCTGCGCATCAGCTCCGACCCCAACGACAAGCGCGAGGGTGTCGAGCGTCAGCGCGAAGACACCACGGCGCTGTGCGAGATCAAGGGGTGGCAGCCGGTGGGCTACTACGTCGACAACGACAAGTCGGCGTCGAGCGGTAAGGAGCGCCCCGAATGGGACCGGCTGCTCGCTGACGTTGAGGCCGGGAAGGTGGATGCAATCGCCGCCTGGGACCAGGACCGCGGCTGGCGCATGATGGCCGAGCTGGAGCAGCTGCGAAAGTTCTTCGCCGGGCTGGGACGCCCGGTGCCGCTGGCCACCACCGGGCAGGGCGACATCGACCTCTACTCGCCTACAGGCATCCTGGCTGCCCAGATCAAGACCGCAGTGTCAGAGCACGAGATCGCGATGATGCGGGTGCGTCAATGCCGCGCAGCCCGCCAGCGCGCCGAACGCGGTATTCCGAAGTGGAGGAAGGCGTTCGGCTACCAGCCGGGGCCCCACCCGGCCGAGTGCCCCGCTAAGTGCACCAGCCCCCACCCGGTGCCCGATCCGGCCACTGCGCCGCTGGTACGCGAGGCCTACCGGCTGATTCTCCAGGGCGCATCGCTGGGTGAAGTGTGCCGGGTATTCAACGGTGCCGGGGCGATCGGGCTCAATGGCCAGCCGTGGACCGCGAGCACCGCCAGCCTATTCCTGCGCTCGCCGCGCAACGCCGGGCTGCGCACCCACAACCGCGAGATCGTGGGCAAGGGTGCTTGGGAGCCGCTGGTGGACGAAGACACCTGGCGCGCCACCCAGGCCGTGCTGGATGCCCCCGCCCGCAAACCCGGCCGCAAAACGGTGCGCCGTCACCTCCTGACGGGGGTGCTCCAGTGTGGCGGCGAGGGCTGCACCGGCCACCTGGGCGGGTACCACGTTCCCGGGAGCGGGGTGCGCGCTTATCGGTGTTGGAAGTGCCTGGGCGTGAGCATCCGCGCTGGACACGTCGAGCCGCTGCTGCGCGGGATCGTAGCCGAGCGGCTGGCCCGGCCGGATGCCGCGGACCTGTTGCGCGCCAGCGATGCTGACAGCGCCGCGGCCGAGAAGCTGAGCATGGAAGCCGCCGCATTACGGGCGCGCATGGACACGCTGGCCGATGACTACGCCGCGGACCTGCTGACCGGCAAGCAGGTCAAGATCGCCGCCGACAACATCGCGGCGAAGCTGGCTGTGCTTGAGCGCCAGCAGCAGGATGAGGAGCGGCTGCGGGTGTTCGATGGACTGCCATTGGGCACTGACGAGGTGGCCACGGCTGTGGACGAGCTATCGCCGGATCGGCTGCGCGCGGTGCTCGACGTGCTTCTGACCGCCACGGTGCTGCCCGTGGGCAAGGGCCACCGCGTCGCCAACGGCGAACGCTTCGACCCCGAGCGCGTGCAGATCGCCTGGAAGTAACACCCAACACGACACGCCGAAGGCTGTCCGCGAGGGCATATACCGTAAGACCTCCCGACCACTGGGTCCTGTGAAAGGGCAGGCAGGAGACCGAACAATGAGCCGCTGCACCAGCGCCGCCACTTGTTCAGATCCGCCTGTCCATGGAGGCTCCAAGTGGCAACCCGAAACGTCGCACCCGAAATCGCCCGCGCCCGCGCCCGTGCCGCGGGACTAAGCGCCCGCTGGTATCCACTATTCAAGGCGACGGCACCGGGCAGCTGGGCCACGGTTGGGGCGAGGTCCGCGGCCGTAATGGCGTGATCGTGGTCGAGCCCACCGTCCACGCCGATGGCGGCGAATACCGCTGGCAGCGAACCGGTCCAGTGCCGGTACTGCCCGACGAGCTGGCACAGCTGCTGCCCGCGGCCGGGAACGCCAAGGACGCCGCCTCCGATGATCAGGTGCGAGAATTTCTCGCGCAGCACGCATCCGGCGACCGGCTGGAGCTGCTCGACATGGTGCTGACCAAGCAGCGTAGGTGCATCGAGGCGGGGCAGTCTCGCCACAACAGCACCCGCGATGCCACCGCGTGGGCTATGGAGGAGGCTGCGGCGGGGTTCTACCCCGCCCCGGTAGCCGCACAGCGCCTGTGGGAGGTGTTCCGGGATGCGGTGGCAGACAACCCCTCTCGCAACGCCAAGAGTGAATTCCTGGGCATGTTGGCCTGGGCGGTGGGCTGCGCCAGGGTTGCCAACATCGATGCCGTCCAGGCCAAGGTCAAGGCCAACACGACAGGCCCGGCTGAGCAGATCGACGGATCCGGTGCCCCTGCCGCCGAGGCGCCTACGAAACGCTACTTCCGCACGATCCGCGCCGACAACGTGCAGACCCGCACCGCCCAGTACGTCTGGGCATACGGCGGCCACGGCCGTGTTCAGCGGGGGACGCTGAGCGTCAGTGGTGGGCGGCCGGGTGCCGGTAAATCGTCCTGGGCGCGGTGGATGGCTGCGCGCTACACCCGCGGAGAGCTGGAGGGCTGCTGGCAGGGCAAGCCGCAAACGGTGGCCTGCATCTTCTTCGAGGAGTCGCTGGTCTATACCGTGGTGCCCGGGCTGGAAGCCGCGGGGGCTGACCTAAGCCGCGTGGTGTTCCCCGACCTGCGCGGCGAGGACGGCAGGCCCACCCGGCTGCTATCGATACGCGACGAGCAGCTGCTCACCGAGTGGCTGCTGGCCGAGAAGGTGACCGTGGTGATCGTGGACCCGGTGATGAGCGCCATCAGCGGACAGGCAGATGTGTACCGCAACAACGAGGTTCGCGACCACCTAGAGCCGTGGGCACGCATCGCCGGGCGGATCGACGGCGTGGTGCATGGGCTGACACACCTAAACAAGAACGCCACCGACGTGCTGGCCGGTATCAACGGGTCCAGCGCGTTCGGCGAGGTGCCGCGGTCGGTGTTCGGCTTCGCCAAGGACCCCGAGTCCAGCCTGCGGGTGCTGACCCAGGTTAAGAACAGCACCGGCCCCGAAGGGCTGTCCCTGGAGTACGGCATCGAGACGGTTACGGTCACCAACAGCGACATGGGCCGCAGCGAGGTGGGCAAGTTCGTGTTGGGCCGGCAGACGGCCACCACTGTGGGCGACCTACTGCGCCCGTCCGGTGGCAAGGATTACACCGCCGCGGATTGGCTGCGTGAATACCTGGGCCGCTACGACGGTAAGCAGGTGCCCGCCACCGATGTGCGGGCCGCCGCCGAGGCCGAGACATCCTGGGCCTGGCGCACCATCGAGCGCAACGCCAGCAGCATCGGCGTGGACCGCCAGCGGGTCGGGTTCCCCGGCGTGTGGATGTGGCGGTTGCCCGCCGCGGGCATGGAGCAGGCAGCAAACCCCGACCACAAGCGACACATATATGCAGATGTCGTTTCTGAGCCCCAGGGGGGCTTTGATATGTCCACTCAAGCAGGTCAGCGGGGGTCTGACCCTGAAGCGCCACAAACGACATCCGGAATATATGGCGCAAGTGATGTCGTTTCAGGGGCCGCCCCGAGCAGCCCCTCCAGCGACGGCCAACCCCGCTGCAGCCAGTGCGGTGCCCCAGCAAACGGCGATCTGTGCCCCTGGTGCGAGCCCGACCCAACGACAGCGGAGGCCTCAGCATGACCGTCACCACCGCACAGCCTCGATACTGCGCTACCTGCAGCCCATTGGCGCACACGGCGAAATCCAGGCCGGGATGCTGGGCATCAGCGCCGACCCCGGGTTGCTGCCCGCCGCCCTGCACAAAGGATCCACCGCGCGTAACCGCGGTTGGGGGTGAGAGACGTGGCAGCGCAGCATGATCAGGCGATACGCATCCGGAGACGAATAACCGAGGACGGGTCAGTAATCGTGCCGCCGCGTATTGCGGCCTGGCTCGAACAGCAGGCCGGGGTCACGGCCGATCGGCGAGCCCGAATGCGGGGGGTCGACCCGGAGGCGTATGAGGTGCTGGCAGCTCTACACCTGGGCGCGCTGCACAGATCCGTTTGCGGACCCAAAGTTGGTTTCCCTCAACGAAATACAACAAAATCAACAGTGTGGTTAACGACCAGCGAAGCCGCCCGACAAGCGAATGTCACCGACAGGTCCATCCGCAGGTGGATTGCCGAGGGGCGACTCCCCGCCACCCGGCACGGCGGGCGCTGGCTCATCCACCGAAATGCCCTATACGCCACGAAAGATGGTCAATACGCAAGGAGGACCCACCATGACTTCCACCCCGCTAATGCCGCCGTACACCCAGGAGTTGACCCTGAGCCGGTTTCAACAGGTCGCCGCGAACGCCAAAGAACAGTTTCACACCGAAGCCGCCGCAATTAGAGACAACCCGCGCCTCACCACGGTTGGAAAGCAGGAAGCACTCAATGAACTCCGCGAACGCACGCGTGCGGTCATCAAAGACGCCGAGGCCCAACATCGCGCGGCACGGGAGAAGCGCATCACCAACCTGCAGCAGAAGCTCTTCGGCCGCAGCGCGAATGAACGCAGTGACCCGGCTCTCGCGATCTCCTACCGCGACGCGGCGCAGCGCGCCAGTGAAGTAGCCGAGGATGGGAAGGATGTTCCAAAAAAGACTCTCGCACTGATGGATTGGGCGCTGCAAAGCGGTGATATCCCGCTCCAGAAGGCGCTGCTAAGAATTGCGTTCGACTGGCGCCTCGAAGACGTGGTCGACACCTTCATCGCACGGAGCCCCAATTATAAGGACGCCGCAAACGAGCTGTGGGACCTCACCGGAACGGCAGGCAGCGGAGACATCGCGGATTTAGTGTTCGGCGTCGGTCACGATCTCCAGCCCGACCCGATCGCGCTCGCGCGGGCGTCGGAACCGACGACCGGTCAAAGTGCTCCCTACCACCAGGAGAACCGTACGAGCGCGATGTTCCCTTGACCGAACCCACGCCGGTCAGCAGCCCGGCCCCAGGGGCCCCAGGGGGATGACCCCCACCCGGGGGTGCTCGGCGCGGTAGACCGGCGCTCCCGCATTTTCTGTATTACGACGTAATTTTGGAGGGGGAAATAGGGTGAGCACAAAGACAGCAGGTCAACAACTACGCGGAATGTTTGATAAGGCCCTCGATCGGGCCTCTCAACAGCTCGGCAAGCGCATGGCGTGGGATGAGCACGAGCTTGAAGCGCTTACCGCTGCCTCCAGCGCTGCCGACCGGCGGGACGAGCTACAGCGCGTGTATCGCGACGAGCTGGCCGGTGAACGTCGGCCAGCTGTGCTGGTCAAACTCAGCACCGAGCTGCGCCTTCTCGATAAGGCCGTTGCCGACCACCTTAGTCGCGTGCGGATAGGCCCGGGCGTCGCCAAGTCGGAGCGACACCAACGCGCGGTTAACGCACGTTGGCAGCGGCAGCGAGACATGAACGCCTGAGATGATGGCCCGTTTCGAAGACCATGACGCGACGGTCGGCGCGGACCTCTACGCCGAGCTGTTAATCGCCGAGGAAGACAAGTTCGCCAGGCTCGGAGGCCGCCGCGTGCTAGTTGGCGACAAGATGGTCATCATCGCTAGTCCGGGCCCAGTGCTGGCGGCGTTGCGCGCCGGTAAGCCCGTCGCGCTCAGCGATTGGAATTTGCCCCGTTGGGCGCGCAGTGGCAGGGTTCAGAATCGGCGTGTGATTGTTCATCCAGGCGACATTGCCGTCACGGCGGAATGGTAACCGCCGCGGTGGTCTCCGACGTCGAGCAGTGCTTTCCAACAGCCAAGTCCGTCAAGCACATCCAGCGTATGTGGCACTTAAAGCCACCGCCCTCACAGCCGAGGACACTTCATCAGAAGAAGTTACCCAGAGCGCTCGTCCGTCCGGGACCTTCGATGTGTACCCCGTACCGGGTGGCGCGACGAGCCAACCCGATGCCGGCTTGGTCAACAATCGCCGACGGTCTCGAAGATAGCCAAGAAGCTGGGAGAACCCGCTGCTGAGATAGGAGCCGGACGTCGATGCCTTCAACTCCAGCACGATCGCTCGTACTGACTTGCCGTCCTCAACCAGCTCGATGACGATGTCCGGGCGGTTGCCCCCTGATGGCAGCCCGTAGTACCGGACGGCGTCATCCAGTTCCGACGGGCGAGTGCTGAATGGCCACATCTGATACCAGAGCCGAATTTCGCGGCTAGGGCCGGTGCTGAAGCGCGCAAACGGGCGCCCCCTACCCTCCTGAAAAAGGCGAGTTGGACTTAGACGCTTACCTACCTCGGCGAGGTCCCGGCTGATTCTCATCAGTACAGCAATTTCGAATAGCTTCCAATCCTGCCGCGGCTCAAAGTATCTCTCGCTGAGTGCCTGAACTATGTCGACTGGTGACGGCGCGATTAGGATATGGCGTAGATAACGCGCTGCGTTTGCGACGCGGATCCTGTAGAAGCCCATGCGATCTGCCTTGAGGCGTAGGTAAGCATCATCGCCGGGCCAGGTGTCAGGCACGCCTTCTAGCCACGCCGTCCGTCGTGTGCGGCGGACCACTCCGGTCATGTGGCGAATCTCGTCTCCCCATGCCCCTGGCGCCTCGCCTGTCGGCGGTACGGCCATGATGCCGCGCTCCTCGAGGACGCGGAGCACCCACGCAAGCGCACGATTCTCGGGAATGTCGAAGATGCGGTTGGCGGGCCGGGTGACCCAAATGTCGCCTAGCGGACTGGAAGTCGCCCGATGTCGTGCCGTCGCTGCCCAGTCAATCCCCGAGGTCACTGTGCGGCCAGCAATCCGAGGACGCACCGATGACGTCAACGGACGCCTTACGGCAGTTGGGAGTTCACAGACCAGCTCTCGAATAGGGGTCGACAGCATTATATGAACGGCGAGTATGCGTCGGAGTTCGAACTCAGGCAGACCCAGCAGTTCGACGGCGGCGTTCACCGCTCCTTCGCGCTCGACGCTTGCGGCGCTAAGAAAAGCCGGGAGCAGCGACTTTATCTCTGACAGCATCACGCCCCGGAGCGCCGGGGACATGCTGGTGTCGATCTGGCTCACGAAAGCGCGACTTCGCGGAGCGCGTCGGACAGGCCGGCGCGGGCAGGCTCATTGGTTGTGGGGATAGCTGTATCGATGACGCTTAGGAGCGTCTCACCCGCGTTCAGCGGCTGTCCCTCATACTGCGGTGCAACCAGTAGACGCGCAGCGGTCAGGATGGCTTCGACCTCGTTCGCGAAAGTAGGTGTACCGCTCGCGGTTTCGGTCAAGCCCTCAACAATTAGATGCGCGAAGTCCCGCCCGATCGCTGGCCCAATTGGAACAGGTCCTGTGGAGATAGCCATCGCGATGTCAACGAATTTATCGGTGTCGCCCCGGCCGAGCGCGCCGAACCATCGGGTGAAGAGCTCGCGATAGTCCTCGACCGCCGGGAGCGGCACGTCTATGACGGCGAAACGGCGCAGGAATGCGAAGGAGAGACGGAACAAACTCGCCTTGTCGGAGACATTCAATGTTCCAATTAACCGCCACGACGGGGTTATGGCGTACGTGCCCTCGGAGCTTCCGGCGCTAGCAGACCATTCGATGGTCACCGGTTTGCCGTCGCTGGTGGTGTAGGGCAGCACAGAAGTGCGGCCGGCCGTGCCTTCGCCACCGGATAGCACAGTGAACAGCGGGCCGAAGGCCTTATCGATGTCCGCTCGATTGATTTCGTCGATGATGAGCCAACCTGCCGTGCGTAGCGACCGCAGAACGATGCCGGGCACGAACGCGAGGCCCTTATTGTCAGGGAGGTATCCCCCAATGGTGTCGAACGTGGTCCAGTCGGCGGTGGCGGTGGTGACGTCGTAGTTCGTCCCCACCACGGCCCGGCATAGGGCCTCCGCCAGGGTGGTCTTGCCGGTGCCCGGCGGTCCTCCGAGGAGGAGATGTTTCCCGGCCCGAAGGGATGCCACCGCAGAAGCTACGACGCTTCGTTCGATGGTGAAGCCATCCGGAAGCTCGGCTAGAACGGCTTCCACCGACAAGCCCTGCAGAGCAGCTGCGGCATCGCTGTCGTCGATCGACTCTTCGACTTCGACGGTAATGCTGGCGTCATCAGGCAGTGGACGCTTGGCAAGCTCTATGGCTTGTGTGACCGCTCGGCTCAGGAGACGAAATTCATAGAAGTCAGCGAAGTCGTCAATGGCTTTGACTTGTTCATCGGAGCTCAGAAGCCCAATTAGCTCTTCTGTTGCCGCGATAGCTGACTCAGCGTTGAAGGGATCCGCAGCCGTAGCCTTGCGCTGAGCATCAATCAACAGTTCCTTGATCCCCTCTGGTGTGCGTGCTATCGGCTGCTGTACTTGCCCAAGCTTCCCGCTAGCGTCCGCCGTAACCAGACCGGGCATAGTTGCTCGGGTAACGAGGAAGGCCATGTCGCCCTCGCGTGGTGGGCGATCTGCATTCGAAAGTAGCCCTGTGGCGGTTTCGACGCTCTGCGCTTCGACCAGTGTGAACCGACGAAACAGCGCGGCGTCCTCACGGTCTGACGCCGCCGCCAGGTGCACGCTGGCAATGAGACTGCGGGGCACTTCTTGTATGGCACGTGCGGGCGCTGAGCCCTTGAACTGAGACGCAACTGTGTCGCTCAATGCGCGAAGCCGTAGGAAGTCGCTTGACGGCAAGGGCGTAAGCAAGTCATCACGGTCGACGGAAACGACCACCATGTTGTCGCCGTTGTCTTGGCGGTCCTGCGAGGTCGCATTTACCGTCAGTATGCACGGGACCGAACCGGCGATTGTGTTGTAGGCGCTAAGCAGCTCGTCGCGGTCGAGGGCGAGTGCCTCGCAGGTCGCGTCAAGCGATCGGAGGTCGTCCTCACCATGCGTGGGTGCGTACTCGAACAGCGGAACGACGCGATCACCAATTGACATTCGCCGAAGGGCGTCTGCCGACGCGGTTCCACTCTTCGCGGCCAATTCGCCCCTCATGACATGCGCGAAGGCGCGAGCGTTCGCGAACATGGCGTAGTCAGTCACGCAAATAAGCTATCGGGATTACGGCGCGTGCACGCAGGTACTGTCGGCCCAAGCCCGTATCTTTACGACGTGACGCACCGAGGATCCCAACCCGACTGGGTCGCGCCATCATCTCCCGGGCACAACCGTCCGCTAGTCCCTCGCGTTGAGCGCTTGGCCCGTGCAGTGCGCGCAGTTGCTGTCCAGGTCGAACGAAGGGTTGACCTGCCGTTCGAACACCTTTACCGGCCGTCTCGTATCGGTCTTGGTTTCACTATCACCAGCGGCGATGAGACTCGTCGGGCAGCTTGGGCGCTGGTGAGCGAGTGGCTCGTCGCGGCCTCGGTCGGAGCAGAATGCGCAGCCGAAGGATTGTTGGCAGCGCATGAGTGGTTCTGGGCCGGTAGCGGCCGAACGCTCGGCGCGGTTCCTGACATGGAGGTGTCGATCGACGTGACGAACTCGATCGAACTTCGTGCGCTTCTGCCGTACCTTCTCGATCCGATGGCCGCTGCCACGCGACGCGATGTCCTGAACACCCAGAGCACGGCACAGGAGCGTCGGACTCGGAAGGCATCCGGCGTCTATTACACCCCGGGTGATGTCGCATATTCGATGGTGCAACGGGTCTTATCGACTAACGAGACATCAGATCGCCACGTGTGGCTTGATCCTGCCCATGGGAGCGGAGTGTTCCTGCGGGCGGTGCTCTCCGCGATATATGAGGAGCCGGGGGGTCGCGACCGCATCTATGGCGTCGATCTCGACCCGCTGGCGGCGGAGACTTCTTCGTTCGTACTGACGGCTGAAGATATTTTCTACAGTCCTAGCGGGCCGGCGCCGTGGGAGCGGTGGCATCAATTCCGCCGCAACCTCGCGACAGGCAATGCGCTGCTGATCGACACCGGGTCGGCCTTCCACCAGCCCACCCTCACGTCGGAGTCTGACGGCCGGCCTGTCGATGGCCACCCGCTCGGGCGGTTCGAGCCCTGGCGCCTGGAATCAGTCTTTCCGGAAATCGCGACCTCGGGTTTCGCACGCGTGATAGCGAATCCGCCGTACGCGCCGTTGCAGCAGAGTGTCGCCGCCTGCCAAATGCCTAAACTCCACCCGGTGACCGGGTCGACGGCGCGCCAGGACATCTCACCTGTGTTCGTTGAGCTGTGTGTGGGCTTGCTGCCTGACGACGGCGCACTCGCGGTCGTGCTGCCACTATCGGTGGTCGCGTCAACCCGAGCACCATTCCCGGACCTTCGGCAGCACCTGGCAGAGCAACCCGGATCACTTGAATTCCTCTCGTTCGACCGCGTACCGGACGCCCTGTTCGGTGACGACATTAAGACGCGGAACGCGATCGTCCATCTCGACAAGTGCGCTCCGCGAAGCTTGACCGCCAGCCCGCTCTACCGCTGGACAAGCCGTACGCGCAACAACGCGCTCGCCGAAATTCCAGTCACGTCGATCGCTGATTTAGAAGGCGTGCCGCATGCGATCCCCAAGATTGGTACTAATTGGGAGCGCGACCTATTTATTGCATGTGGAGGCCGCCAGCGGTACCTAGAGCACTGGCACACCGAACGCCGCCTCCTGCCGCTGACGAGCATCGTAAGGTTCGAAGATGACGAGCGGGCGAACGTGCTAGCTCTAGCCCCGACTGCTTACAACTTTCTCGGAGTGCTGCGCGACCCGTACCGCGCGGTTATTGAAGGGCATAACTCGCAGAACGGGTTCTCAATCCTGCACTTCGACTCTGACTTGCATGCCTCAGCTGCTTACGCCCTGCTCAGCAGTCGCCTCGCCTTCTGGATCTGGCATGTGACGGGAGACGGCTTCCACGTCACCGGCACGATGCACCGGCGTATCCCTGTCCCAACCGGCGATGCAGGTCACGTTGAGCGGCTAGCCGATCTTGGGGATCGACTCTGGAAGGCGGCGCTTCAGAACCCGCTAGTTAGCACGAATCGTGGCCGCACCACAGTGGCTTACCCTACGTGGATTTACTCCAGCTTGGTCGACGAGATCGATAACGAAGTAGGAGCCTTCATCGGCGTGGAATACACGAAGCGATTGTCCGAATGGCATGAACAGCTCGTCGTCGTTGACCTCGATTCCGAGCGACGCAACCTGATTCGAAGGAAGACACCTTGAGCCTCGTCGTGAGCAAAGAACAACGGGATGCAAGCGCTATCACCAAGGACGAGTGGCGCGAGTACACCAAGACGGTGTGGAACATTGCGAACACGTCTGACCCGGAGCACCCGGCTGTCTTCCCTCCGGAAATCCCGCGCCGCCTCATAAAAATGTTCAGCTTCGTCGGCGAGACTGTGCTCGACCCCTTCGCCGGTACGGGCACGACAGGACTCGTCGCTGCCGAGCTCAACCGATATGGACTCTGCGTCGACCAGAACGAGGCCTACGTCGAGCGAATGCTTCGCGAGAAGGCGCTCTTGAACGGCGCCCGAAATCTATTCGAGCCATCGCTCGGTGACGCTCGGTTTCTAGACATAGAGGACAACTCGATCGGGCTGGCGATCACCAGCCCGCCATACTGGAACAAGGCTGACTACGGCGACGGTGGCACTAACCTCGGAAACGCCAGCGGTTACCTAGAATTCGTCGAGTCGTTGCGGCCGGCCTTCGCAGCCGTCTTCCGCGTGCTTGCGCCGGGCCGGAAGTTCTGCGTCAATACCGCTAATGTCAACCAGCACACGGAGCATGGGCTCCTCACGTTCCCGCTCGCGTCCGACCTCATCCTTCTCCTTCGCGAGCTTGGCTTCGTTCTGGTCAACGAGATCATCTGGAATAAGGACGGAACTGGGGGGAAGTGGGGATCAGCTAACGGTCAGCGGCCAATTTTCGGCAGCTACCCATATCCGCCCAACTTACTCTTCAAGAACGTTCACGAGTACATCATTATCGCGGCCAAGCCTCCAGCGAAGAAGTCGACCGGAAAGACGGTCCTCCCATACGACGACATCATGCGGGTGCCGTCGCGAGATTCGTGAACATGCTGATCTCTGATCGAGTTTGGAATGTCTGATCGAGTTCCCGATCTGCTCACAGGAACGGAGCTGTGTTTGGTAGCGGAAGTTCCTGGAGCCGGGAACCGTTGGAAACAGGTGCATTTCAATCTCGATATTGCTCGGCAGTTCTTCAACCTCGAGCCGGGGATGAACCGCTCGATCACGTTGGAGAGGATCTCACCCGCCGGTCGCGTCCTTGAGCGGACAAGCCGACAGCTTGTCATCCCTGAGTCGAATCGGAATTCTCGCATTGAGTTCTCATTCGGATCTGTAACAGATTACCCACCTCCGCCCAACCGTCCGTTGCTAGTTGTGGTCGAGGGCGGGTACCTAACGTATCGCTATCGCACGTTGATGCCCGGCGATTCCGGTTATGAACGCTTGCTCAACTTGCTAGCGGCAGGGCCAAGCATCGGGAAAGGGTTACGACGGCGGATTGTCACTCTCGATGAGCTAGAAGCTTATTGGCCAGGGGCCGCCCTCCGCGGTGGCGTCTAACGCGAAAGCGTAAGCGGGACGTTCAGTTTGTATCGGAAGTACGCATTGACTTCGAGCTGGGACTTTAATCGCCAAGCCGGTAACCGCCACGAGCTTGGATCGATGCCCAATAGAGAGGTTGTGAGTGGAATGACTGCCGCGCCACGCGTGGGACTGCATCAGGCGAACCTTGTCAGACTTGGCGCCGCGCAGCTGTTTTTCCGCTCGTAACGGGCGAGGGCGCCGGGATCGGCAGCGGACATTTCCCGACGCGACTCACTAGACCCGAGGCAGACGCGATGCCGTGCCATGCGTAGTCGTGAAGAAAGTTTTAGGACGGAGATATGACTAGTTTCGAATGGTGGTATGACCTTGGTGCGGGGTTTGTCGCTCCAGCCGACCTACTCGCCGGCAGCTTCCATACGCGTGTCGGCGGTTATGAGGCGACGGTTCTTCTCCCTGCGCTAGCCCACCCTGGGGGTCTTGCCAGTTTTCTCGCGCCTCCGATCGTTGAAGCCGAGCCGATCGACACCCGTTCGGAAGAGTGGGGCACTGTCTACATGGTCTCAAACAAGCATGAGCCCATTGGAGTCATCGTTCGACGACTCGTCTTAACGGCCGACGTGGACCCAGGCCACTTAGGCGAATTCGTCGTTGCACGAACACTTGTCGACGCGATGGATGGCTGGTGGGACAACGTGCGAACATGGGCCGAGATTGTCACGGGGCAACGGATGACGAAGTTCGGCTCACAGGCAAAAACCGCTTCCCCCAAGACGACTCCCATCTGGCGTGTTTCAAGGCACGGTTCGCAGCGGGAAATGATTACATACTCCTCCGAACTTCCGCTCACGCTCGATCCTGTTCACGGGGTGGACTCTGATGTGCTTAAGGACTGCCTCGCACTTGCCGAAGTAACGCCTCCGCTCGCATGGAGTTTCCTTTGTGGCGCTAGGTCTTTACATGAAGGTGCTGAGTATCGCCGCGCCGTGATTGATGCCGCCACAGCTGCTGAACTCGCGATCACCCGCTTACTCGACGAGCGGAGTGCAAACGACTGGGAGTCGATAACGAAGATGACACTTGGGCGAAAAGCCAACAAGCTCAAGGAACTTGATTATCCAGTGCCGCAGTCGTTCTTTGACAATCTTGTAAGAAAGCGCAATAAGGCTGTCCACGACGGTGAAACCATCGACCGCGTGGAGTGCGACAAAGCGATTGTGGAGGCCGTCAACGTTATTCATGATGCGTACCCATTGCCCAGGCCACCGGGACGGTCCCAGCCGATACGACGACTGTGGTGACTGTCAACTGCTTCGCCGCGTGATCAGGGCGCTGATCGATCCGAGGACATCGTCAGGTCGATGCGGCCCATTGCCCATTCATCGACGCGCATGTCACAGATCAGTGCTGTACTCACCCGGGACGAAATCGCACGCGGAAGGAAAGAGATGTACTACCACACCCCACGCGAGCTGGAGTCGCTGGTCAATGCGTGTGAGCGTGACCTGGGGGACGATGCGCTGTGGTTTTCCCCCGACGGGTATCCCGCTAGCTTGGCGCTGTGCATCATCGACGCGGTTTTCTCCATCGGTGTGAAGTACGTAGGGGTCGTTAATCTGGTGAGGCGGTACCGGGCATATCGAGTAGGGCAGACAGGCAATGCAGACGCCGATGGCGGACTCGAGCTGATGGGTACCTTCGAACACCTTGATGGACCGGAGGGCTGGGCGGCGAAGCTTGAAAACAAGCAACGCACTTCAACCAAGAGCGGCATTCTCAAGTCCGAGGCCGTCCTGCGGGAGGCGCACATTCTCGCAAGACATGGCATTTGGACGGTTCGCGATCTGCTAGCTGCGCGGCAAGCCGGGCGGCTCTCCGACATCAAAGCCGATTGGTGCGCAGTGCCCGGCCAACGGTCTGCCATTTCGTGGAGTTACTTCCTGATGCTAGCTCGGGTGCTTCCAGAAGATGACGTCCCTAGGGCGTCTACTGACAAGCGGCCACAGCTGGGGCGCACCAGCGACTTTGACGACGCCGTGGCGGGCGTGAAGCCCGATCGAATGATTAAACGTTACGTCGCGAACGCGATCGGGGTCGGCGGAGCAGGCCTCTCGGACCGAAAGGCCGCCGCACTTGTGAAGGCAGCAGCCGGAGCGAAAGGTTGGGACGTCATCGCGCTTGACCACGCGATCTGGCGGTTTGAATCCGGACGACCCCATGAGCTCAAACGAGAAGACTGGTAGAAGTTCTGTCGCCCCATGACGAGGAGCTCGTATGCCTGCGCCGAAGGCGACGCCAACTAGCTCGAAGTTTGGCCCGACTTGTGTCGTGGGACAGGTGGACTATTCGATCAGATTCGGCTATGGGCAGCGCGATGATCACGCTCCCTTACTCGAATTGGAGCGGATTTGCCGAGGGCCGCTTGACTGCGAGGGCACATATCTAAGCCTGCGTGGGAAAGACGGCGCCGCTGGTGACGTTCAGTGAGCCGGGCAGGATCTGGTTCCGCAGCGCCGAGGCTCGTGGGTTGGACGGCGTCGTGAAGTCCTCGCTTGGTGGAACCGCACTGATCACATCAAGAATCGGATGGCCTAGTTCCGGCCATGCGAAGGCGGCCAACTTGCAACTGTAAGTAGGAAACCCGACACGCCTGAATGCCATACCGCCCGGTCGAAAGAAATGGTCCACAGGTGGACGCTCAAACGCGATCAGGTACTCAAACCCAGCGATCTGGATGTACCCGCCGAGAACCTCGCTGCCCACGCTCGCGAGGCGCAGCCGCACCGCTCTCTGCGTGACCGGCTGGTCATGGTCGCGGTCCTGGAGCACGTACATACCCCAGTGCGGCGGCCAGTCAGCACCACGCCACAAGATCTCGGCCAGCTGCTTCGTGGTAACGCCGAGCCGAAACCGATAAGCGGTCCGACCCTCGACGTTCAGGGCTTTGGATTCGATCGCTCCCCACAATGCCTTGAGCATCCACAGCTCCATGAGGGGGCCACTGGCCATGATGAAGCTCCGCGCGAAGTCCTGCCGGAAGTCGTTGCCCAAGAACTTGAAGATGTCAAGCTGGTCCTCCAGGAAGTAGCGGAAGAAGTCGGTAGCCACCTGGTCGAGCGGCGACAGGGCTCGGTTGTGTCGGCCGCAGAGCATCCGCGACGACAGCGAGTTCACTCCGACGGGCTTGCCCGTGTCCGAAGGCAACCATGCTGCCCCGCGAACCAATACCGCCTTGCCGTCCCATGCGATGCTTTCGAGTAGGTCGTCGCTGATGTAATGCTCCAGCGTCAGATCTTCGCTGCAGTCGTTGCTCGCGCGGCCGTAGCAGCCGGGGTTTGCGTAGCAGGTACGGGCATCGGCCAGTAAGGCTGGTGGACGCGCCGCGATCCACGAGTGGTCTTCGCCACGATGGAACCGGCGCGCCGGCCTGCCCGACCCACACGGACAGTTAGCCCTCGGGGCTGGGCCGTTGTACTGCGTGACGGGCACGTTCGCGAGCCGGACCACCCGGTCGAGCGACGCGTAGGGGCGTTTCAAACCTGCACTCACGGTCCCGACGATAGCGTCGCGCACCGACACAAACCCAAGGCCGCTCGAGCATATTGACGTGCGGCGATGCGCATGAATTCCCACCACGTTGTGGTTAACCATGCCGTACAGCGATGCGAAACTGGTCTGTGTGAAGTACACCGACATCGCCGACGAGCTCATCTCCAACGCCACTGCTTTGAACTGACGGCGCTCATCGAAAGTCCCCAGGTGTGCTCGCTGAAATTCCCCACCTGTGAGCAGCGGTCAGTGTAGTGGTTGGCGGGTGCCGGTGGTGGT